>CAVVIM010000048.1:0-16862 GCA_963748165.1 uncultured Alphaproteobacteria bacterium | reverse complement strand
CACGACGGGTGCGCCGCAAGATACGGCGAGTCGGCGATCGACCACGGCGGCATTGCCTCCATGCGGAAGATCTGCCGCAGATGCACCTCGTCCGGACCGTCGCCGATCCGCAGCAGCCGCCCCCAGGCCAGCGCCTGGTGGATCGGCGTATCGTCCGAGCCGCCCATCGCGCCAAACACCTGCATGGCGCGGTCGGCGATCTGCTGCAGCATCGCGGGAACCGCCACCTTGATCAGCGATACGTCGCGCCAGGCGCCGTGATGGCCGGCCTGATCGAGCCGCCACGCGCAGCGATAGGCGAGCAGGCGCGCCTGCTCCAGCTCGACACGGGATTCGGCGATCCAGCGCTGCACCGTGTCGTAGTGGGCGATGGCGCGTCCAAACGCGGAACGTTCCGCCGACCGCACCATCATCAGCTCGATCAGCGTTTCACAGAGCCCGATCGAGCGCATGCAATGATGGATCCGCGCCGGCCCGAGCCGGATCTGGGCGACCTTGAACCCCTCGCCTTCCGCGCCGAGCAGGTGCGACCGCGGCACCCGGACATTGTCGAAGGCCAGTTCGCCGATCGGTGCCACCTGGTCCTCGCATCCCATCCAGCGCAGCGGCCGGACCAGGCGCACGCCGCGCGCATCCATCGGCACGATCACGCAGGAATGGCGGTGGGTTCGGTCGGCGTCCGCATTGCTGACGCCGAGCACGATCAGAAAACTGCAGCGCGGATGTGCGGCGCCGGTAATGAACCATTTGCGCCCGTTGATGAGGTAGTCATCGCCGTCGCGGATCGTGCTGGTGGCGATATTGGTCGCATCCGAGGAGGCCACCTCCGGCTCCGTCATGCCGAACGCCGAGCGGGTCTCGGCGTTCAGCAACGGCCGCAGCCAGCGCTGCTTTTGCTCCGCCGTCGCGCAGTTCTGCAGCGCGATCATGTTGGGCACATCCGGCGCCTGGCAGTTGAAGACTTCGGAGGCCCAGAACAGCCGGCCCATGATCTCGGCCAGCGGCGCGTAGTCGAGATTTGAGAGACGGGTACCGGGCTCGTCGGCGGCCAGCTCTGGCAGCCCGAGATTCCACAGCCCCGCGGTCCGCGCCTTCTGCTGCAGTTCGCGCATGAAGGGCGCGGTGTCGCGGCTGTGCGCGGTGTGTTCGACCCAGGCTCGGTGGCGCGGCAGCACCTCCTGGTCGAAGAAGGCCTGCAGCCGCTGCCGCCACTGCTCCGACCGCGCGGAAAGATCGAAATCCATGCTGCCTCGCTTTTCGGGCGGTATATAAACGTATAACGAACCAGATTGCAAATTCGTTCCGGCATATTGACAAAATTTTTACTTCTGTCCATTATTTAGCATGACACCCGCTTCACCTCGACGTTCTCCGACCCCTGGCGCGGCCAGAACGGCCGCCGAGCCAGCCGATCCGGCATTCGCGACGACGCTCGCGCACGGGCTCGACGTGCTGGCCGCATTCCGCAACCATGGTGGCTTGCTGTCCAACGCCGATCTCGCCTTGCATACCGGCCTGTCGAGACCGACGGTGTCGCGGCTGACTTACACGCTGGCGCGGCTCGGCTATCTCAAGCGCGACGCCAGGGGACGCTTCGAACTCGGGCTCGGCGTGCTGGCCGCCGCGTATCCGGTGCTGTCGGCGCTGAAAGTCCGGCAGATGGCGCGCCCGCTGATGCGCGACTTCGCGGCCTATGCCGGCGGCACCGTATCGATCGCCATGCCGCTTGGTCTCGATTTCATCTATGTGGAAACCCTGCGCACCACCGATGCCGTACCGCATGTGCCCGATGTCGGCTTTACCGGCACGCTCGCGACCACGGCGGTCGGCCGCGCGCTGCTGTCGCTGTTTTCCAGCGACGAATTGCAGCTCTACCTCAAGACCGTCAGGGCGGAACGCCCCGAAGAGTCGAACTATGTGCAGACCCGCACGCTGCCCGACATCGATCTGTGCCGGCAGCGCGGCTTCGCGGTCTCGCTCGGCGAATGGCGGCGGGAGATTTTCGGTGTCGCCGCGCCGCTCTATCGGACGCCGTCCGGCGACTGCCTTTCCGTCAATTGCGGCATTCCGTCGTTTCGCTTCAGCGCCGAGCAGATCGAGCGCGAATGCGGGCCGCGGATTCTCGGCCTCGCCCGCAGCATTCGGTCTTTGGTCGAGAGCAGTTGAAGAACACCATCGCGATGCACGATCGGCCTACAAAATAACGCACGCCGCCAACGGCGCGCAGCACGGGAGGAAAGCATGAGGGGAATTCGAGGCTTGACGCTGGCGGCGGGCGCGGCCGTCGCGCTGCTCGGCGCGGCGCCGTGCGCGCGGGCCGAGAGCGATTATCCGAACCGCCCGCTCCACATTATCGTGCCCTATCCCCCCGGCGGCATTGTCGACATCGTCGCGCGTGCAGTCACCGAGCAGGTTGGCCGCGACTGGAAGCAACCGGTCGTGGTGGAAGCAAGGCCCGGCGCCAACAGCAATATCGGTACCGCCGCGGCCGCCCGCAGCAATCCCGACGGCTACACCTGGCTGGTGACCGGACCCGCGGTGCTGGTCAATCCCAGCCTCTACAAGAGCGCCGGCTGGGACGCGGGGAGCTTCACATGCGTCGGCGTCGCGGTCTGGAATCAAAGTGTCGCCGTGGTCAATCCGGCGATGCCGGCGAAGACGATGGCTGAATTCGTGGCCTATGCGCGCAGCAAGCCCGGCCAACTCAATTTCGGCAATCCCGGTACCGGTTCCTCGATCGACCTCACCGCGCAGAAATTATTCCAGGTTGCCGGTATCAAACTGACCAATGTCGGCTACAAGGGCCAGCCTCAGGCGCTGGTCGACCTGATGACCAATCTGATGCATTTCGAGATCGTTTCACTGGCGCTGGCGCTGCCGCATATCAAGGACGGCTCGGTCAAGCCGCTGGCGGTCTTCACCGAAAAGCGGGTTGCCGATCTGCCCGACGTGCCGACCATCGCGGAAGCCGGATATGCCGAGGCGGCTTACCTGCCCTGGTATGGCATCTACGTGCCCTCGGCGACGCCGCAGGCGCTGGTCGACAAGATCCACGCCGCGGTCGACAAGGCGTTGCGCAATCCCGACGTCCAGCGCGAGCTTTCCGTCGCCGACATTCCGGGCAAGCCGACGCCGCTGCACGACCTCGCCGGCCTGATGAAGGCCGACCACGACAAGCTGACGGCGGTGGTCAAAGCCTCCGGCATCACGCCGCAATGATGCGGCGATCGCCGCTCGCAGCGCCGCCGATCGATCTCACTGCCTGACCTTGCTCGCGTCCATCTTGATCGAGGTGTCGAGCAGCCCGGTCGTGAACGCGCTTTCCACCGCGAACGGCTTCTCCATCCCGAGATAGGTCTGCACCAGCTCGTAATCCTGCTTCATGCGCGCGTCATCGATCCAGCCGAGCGCCCTGGTGGTGGTGAACCCGTCGGTCATCAGGAACTTGATACGCTCCCACTGGCGCTGCTGGTTCTCCCTGTCGAGACCGGACACCTGGTCGAGCAGCGCCTTCAGGCACGGGGTGACATCGGCGACGCAGGCGGCGAACGCCCTCTGGCTGATGCGCACGAAATCCTCGACCAGCTTCGGGTTCTTCTGCATGAACGCGCCGTTGACGATCAGCGAGTTGCCATACGGGTTGAGGCCGATGTCCTTCCAGTTCAGGAAGCCGAGATCGCTGCCGAACTCGATCACCTTCAAATCATGCTCATTGTAGAAATCGCTGATGATATCGACGCTGTGGCTCTTCAGCGCCGCGATCTTGGCGGTCGGTCCGACGTTGACAAAGCTTACCGCGTCCGGCGCGATCCCGGCCGCCTTGGCGAAGGCCGGCCACATCACCCGCGAGGCGTCGCCCGGCGGATTGCCGATCTTGTGGCCGGGAAAGTCCTTGACGCCGTTCACGCCGTAGCTTTTCAGCCAGTAGAAGGTCTGCCCGGTATTGGCGTAGATGCTCATTACCGCCACGGCATCGGCGCCCTTGCTGCGCGCCACCAGCATGGTCGCGAGGTCGGCGATCCCGAACGGCGAGCCGCCGGAGCCGACCTTAAGCGCGGATACACCCGACCCCTTGCCGACCTCGATATTGAGATCGATGCCGGCCTTTTCGTACCAGCCTTGCGCCTTGGCGTAATAGAACGGCGAATGATCGGCGGTCGGCGTCCAGTTCAGGATCAGGTTGACGGACTCGGCGGCAGCGGCCGGCCGGCCAAGCGCCGACCAGGCCAGCGTCGACGCCGCGAGCGCCAGTCCGGCAATCCTCAAGGCTTTCATGGCAGCTCTCCCTGGTTTGCGACCGATGGCCTTGTCGTTGCAGGTCGGTAACGCTACCAATGCAACAAGGGACGCGGCGAATTGTCAACTGTCTGGTTGGAAATGGCTGCAGGACGATCCGATAGTATCAAGCGGCGGCGGCGCGATCCGGTCGCCACCCGCGGCAAGCTGCTGACGGCGGCGCGGCGTGAATTCGCGCGCAGCGGGCTCGCCGGCGCCAGGGTCGACGAAATCGCGGCGCGCGCCGGCGTCAACAAGCAACTGGTCTACCATTATTTCGGCGACAAGGACGCGCTCTATCTGGCGGTCCTGGAATGGGTGTATGAGGAAATCCGCACCCAGGAACGCAAGCTCAACCTCGAGGGACTGCCGCCGGAACGGGCGATCCGGAAACTGATCGAGAGCTCGTTCGATCACCTGGCGCGGCACCCGGATTTCATTCTGCTGCTCAATGACGAAAACCGCAACGGAGCAGCGCATGTGCGCGCCTCGCTCAAGCTCGAGGACATGCATTCGCCGCTGGTCAGCCTGGTCTCGAAGATCCTGCGCGAGGGCGTCCGCGCCGGATGCTTTCGCAAGGGCGTCAATCCGGTGCATCTCTATATCTCGATCGCGGGCTTGAGCTATTTCTTCTTCTCCAACACGCCGACCCTGTCGGCGATCTTCGGCACCGATCTGAGCCGCCCTGCCGCGCGGCGCGCCCGCCGCAGGCACGTGGTCGACCTGGTGATGCAGGCGCTGCGGCCGTGAAGCGTTAATCAACCGGATGGTTGAAAGATCGATGGCGCCGCGATAGATTGGCCGGATCGGCGCCGGCAGGCCGCGGGCCTCGAACGGGAGGTTGACCAGTGCTTGATGACGGGACGCGTTCGGCTCGATCGCTGGCGATCATCCTGATGGTGCATCTCGCGGTGATCGTGCTGTGGCAGGTTCTGGTCGACGCCTTCGATGTCCCCAAATTCATCCTGCCCTCGCCGCTCGCCGCGATGGCGACGCTGAGTTCGGCGAAATATGCCTGGCTGTCCAACCTCGCGGTCACGGCCGCGGAAATCCTCGGCGGCTTCGCGCTCGGCGCCGCCGTCGGCGTCACGCTGGCCGTGCTGTTCTGCTGGTCGCCGCTATCGAGCCTGCTGCTGCTGCCGCTGTTCGTCACGTTGAACATGATCCCGAAAGTGGCGCTCGGGCCGCTGGTGATCGTCTGGTTCAGCTACGGCATCTTTCCGAACATCCTGATCGCCTTCAGCATCTGCTTTTTCCCGATCCTGCTGACGACGGCGCGCGGACTGAACGAGGTCGAGCCCGATCTGCTCGATCTCGTGAAATCGCTGCGCGGCTCGCGCTGGACGCTGTTTCGCAAGATCCAGCTACCCGGCGCGCTGCCCTACGTGTTCTCCGGCATGAAGGTCGGCGCCATTCTCGCGGTCGCCGGCGCCATCGTCGGCGAGTTCATCGCCTCGGATCGCGGGCTCGGCTACCTGATGATCCAGGTGCAGTCCTCGCTCGACACCCCGGCGATGGTGATGGCGGTGGTGCTCCTGACCATCCTCGGCGTCGCGCTTTACGGCCTCGTGCTCGGCCTCGAACGGCTGTTCGTGGTCAGGGACGTGCGGCTGCAATAGAGATCGAAGGGCAACCCATGCTGCTGACGCGCGACAATCTGCCGCAAACCATTGCCGACGTGGCGGCGCTTGACGAGCTGTTGTGCCGGCCGAGCCAGGCGCTGATCGACGATCTCCGCAATGTCGAAGGCGATCTCATGATTCTCGGCGTCGCCGGCAAGATGGGCCCGACGCTCGCCGGCCTTGCCAAGGCCGCGCTACCCGACCGCCGCGTCATCGGCGTCGCGCGCTTCAGCGACCCAAACGTAAGGACCTGGCTGCAGGCCCGCGGCATCGAGACCGTCAACTGCGACCTGCTCGATCAAGCCGCGATCGAGGCGCTGCCGAAATCTCCGAACATCGTCTTCATGGCCGGACGCAAGTTCGGCGCCGAGGGCGACCTGTCGCTGACCTGGGCGATGAACGCCCATGTCCCGGCGCTGGTCGCGCAGGCCTTTGCCGGCTCGCGGATCGTGGCGTTCTCGACCGGCTGCGTCTATCCGTTCGTGCCGGTTACCGGCAAGGGCGCCGACGAGCGCGTGCCGCCCGATCCGCCCGGCGAATACGCCCAGTCCTGCGTCGGGCGCGAACGCATGTTCGAGTATTTCTCGCGCAAATTTTCCACGCCCGGCCGCCTGTTGCGGCTGAATTATGCGATCGACATGCGATATGGCGTGCTGCACGACATCGCGACCAGGATCGCTCTGGGCGAGCCGATCGACCTCAGCCTCGGCCATGTCAACTTCATCTGGCAGGGCGACGCCTCGGCGCAGGCGCTGCGCTGCCTCGCGCATTGCGACACGCCGACCTCGCCGATCAATGTCAGCGGCCACCGGATCCTCGCGGTGCGCGATCTCGCGGCCCGGCTCGGCGCACGGCTTGGCCGCGATCCGATCCTGGTCGGCAGCGAAGAGCCGACCGCCTGGATCACCGATGCCTCGCGGGCGGTCGAATTGTTCGGCCTGCCGATCGTCGATACCGAGCGGCTGATCGGCTGGACCGCGGACTGGGTCGCACGCGCGATGCCGAGCCTCGGCAAGCCCACCAAATACGAGGTGCGCGATGGTCGCTACTGACCACCTCGCCATCGTCGAGCTGGGCCCGGACGACATGCCCGGCGCTCTTGCGCTGTCGACCGAGGCACACTGGAACCAGAACGAGGCCGATTGGCGATTTTTTCTCGGCGCGGGAACGGTGTTCGGCCTGCGCGACCCGGAGCATCGCCTGATCGCCACCGCCGCGCTGCTGCCCTATGCATCCGGTAATGCCTGGATCAGCATGGTGCTGGTGACCGCGCTGTGGCGCCGCCGAGGCCTTGCGACAAGACTGCTTGACGCCGGCCTCGCCGCGGCGGCCCGGCAGCGCCTTACTTCCTGGCTCGACGCGACGCCGGCGGGCGCCGGCGTCTATGGCCCGCTGGGTTTCACGCCGACGCTGCAGTTGCGGCGGTTGCGGCTGCAGATTTCGGACCGAACCGAGGCCGGCGCGCTGCAATTGCAGGCCGGCAACGCCGACGATTTCGTGGCGCGCGATCGGCGCGCCATGGGGTTTGATCGCAGCACCCTGCTGGCGGAGTTTTGCCGACGGCCGAACGCGCGGCTGGTTTCCAGCGGCAGCGCCGCGGCGCTGGTTCGCGATGGCCGCGCCGCCCGCCACATCGGTCCGCTGTTTGCAGACCATCCGGAGCAGGCGCTGGCACTGGTCGACGCGATCGTTCGCTCCGAGACCGGCGCGGTGCTGATCGACGCGGTCAGCACCCAATGCGGGTTTCTCGAGGGCCTGACGGAGCGCGGCTGGCGCATCGAGCGGCCATTTCAGCGCATGCGGTTCGGCGGCGCCGCGACGGATGCCGCGGAACCGCCGTTCGCGGTCGCCGGCCCCGAATATGGATGAGGAGGGCCGACATGCATCATAGCCAGATGAAGTCCGAGGTGCGGCGGCTGATCGCCGACGGCACGGTGCTGCCGGCCCATCCGCTGGCGCTCGACGCCGACCGTGGCCTCGATACCGTGCATCAGCGTGCGCTGACGCGTTATTACATCGACGCCGGCGCCGGCGGGCTGGCGGTCGGCGTCCATACCACCCAGTTCGCCATCCGCGAGGCCGGGCTGTACCGGCCGGTGCTGGAACTGGTGGCGGAAACCGCGGCGAACTGGACCCGCCGCCCGCTGGCCCTGGTCGCCGGCCTGGTCGGGCCGACCGCACAGGCCGTCGCCGAAGCCAGGATCGCGCGCGGCATCGGCTATCATGCTGGGCTGCTCAGCCTGGCGGCAATGCAGGCCGCCTCCGAAGACGACATCATCGCGCATTGCGAAGCGGTGGCGCGCGAAATTCCGCTGGTCGGCTTCTATCTGCAGCCCGCGGTCGGCGGCGTGATCCTGAGCGCGGAGTTCTGGCGCCGCTTCCCCGCGATCGACAACGTCATCGCCATCAAGATCGCGCCTTTCAACCGCTACCGCACGCTCGACGTCCTGCGCGGCGTCAGCGCCGCCGGCGCGCTCGACCGCGTCGCGCTCTATACCGGCAATGACGATCATATCCTGCTCGACCTGCTGCTGCCGTTCGATCTGCGCGACCACGGCGTCACCACTCGCGCCTATTTCCGCGGCGGCCTGCTCGGCCACTGGTCGGTGTGGACCGCAACCGCGATCCGGCAGTTCGAGATGTGCCGCGCCGCGCGCGGCAAGGACGCGCTGCCGGCCGATCTGCTGGCGCTCGATGCCCGCGTCACCGACTGCAACAGCGCGTTCTTCGACGTCGCCAACAATTTTCACGGCTGCATCGCAGGCTGCCATGAAATCCTGCGGCGGCAGGGATTGATGCAGGGCATCTGGTGCCTCGATCCCGCCGAAGGCCTCAGCCCCGGCCAGATGCGCGAGATCGACCGCGTCTGCCGCGAACACGCCGACCTCAGTGACGACGCTTTCGTCGCCACCCATTTGCAGAAATGGCTGGCATGAGCGAGCCGGAAAGCCCCTTCATCCGCCTGCGCAACGTCCGCAAGGTCTATCGCACCGGCAGCGAGGAATTTCTCGCGGTCTCCGACGTCACCATGGATGTGCGGGAAGGCGAGCTGGTCTCGCTGGTCGGCCCTTCCGGCTGCGGCAAGACCACCATCCTGAAGATCCTGGCGGGACTTCACGAGGCGAGCGGCGGCAGCGTCCAGATCGGCAATGCGCGCACGCCGTTCGATCCCGCGCGCGACGTCGGCATGGTGTTCCAGCAGGCGCTGCTGTTGAAATGGCGGACGGTTCTCGACAACGTGCTGCTGCCGGCGGAGATCGTCGGCCTGCCGATCAAGGCCGCCCGCGGCCGGGCGCGCGAGCTTCTCGCCCTGGTCGGGCTTGCCGGCTACGAGGAAAAATATCCGCAGCAATTGTCCGGCGGCATGCAGCAGCGCACGGCGATCGCGCGCGCTTTCATCCACGATCCGAAGCTGATCCTGATGGATGAACCGTTCGGGGCGCTCGACGCCCTGACCCGGGAGCAGATGAACCTCGAGATGCTGCGGATCTGGCGCGAGAGCGGCAAGACCATCATCTTTGTCACGCACAGCATCCAGGAGGCGGTGTTTCTCGGCTCGCATTGCGCGGTGCTCACGACGAGCCCGGCGCGCATGGCCGAGTATTTCCCGATCGAGCTGCCGTTTCCGCGCGCGCTGCCGATCAAGACCACGGACGAGTTCGGCGCCTATTCAAGGCGGATCTACGCCAGCCTCGGACTCGGCGCCAGCGCCTGAGCTATGCGGCGGCATCGTCGCTGACCGGCGAGGTGATCACCAGGAACACCAGATCGACTAGACCGGAGTTCGAGATGGCGTGTTCGACGCCCGGCGGCAGGAAGATCACATCATGCTTGCGCACGACATGGTTCTTGCCGGCGATCTCCATCAGCCCCTCGCCTTCCAGCACGTGGTAGATCTGCTCCTGAATCCGGTGCTGGTGGCGGGCGACGTGGGCCATCGGCTGATACATCGAGATCCGGTAATCGAGATGACGCGCGCCGGCCGTCCCCGGCATCACCAGCGGCTTCGACAGAGCGCCGCCGAAATGGTTGGGAAATTCGCGCCACGGCACTTCGGCGATGTTGCGGATGAAGGCGCCGTTACTCTCAAAGGCCATTGTCGTTTCCCTTCTGCACAATGTCGCGTCCGAAGCCCGGCATGCTATCGCCTGGCGAGGAAGTCGACCGCTTGCCGTCCCGCAATTTTTCCAAACACCAGCGCGCGCAGCACCGACACGGCGTTGGGCGCGGTACGATAGAAATGGCCGGTGGTTTCTCCCGCCGCGTAAAGCCCGGGCCGCGGGCCGCGCGCGCCGAGCACTTCCGCCCTCTCATTGGTCGCAAGGCCGCCAAAGGTGTAGGCGATGGCGCCGACCAGCGGATAAGCGAGATAAGGCGGCCTGGTCAGCGGCCGCGCCCAGTTCGATTTCGGCGGCTGCAACGTCTCGGCCGCCGCCAATCCGTCGCAGCGCGTCGGGTCGAACCGGGCGCCATCGCCGGTCGCGGCGGCGTTGAACGTCTCAATGGTCTGGCGCAGAGAGCTTGCGGGAATCGCGATCTGCGCCGCGAGGCCCTCGATCGACGGCGATTGATAGGGCGGTACCTCGGAGCGGATCGCGCGCTCAAAACCTTCGATCTCGAACAGCCGGCTGTCGAGGATCGCATAGGCGACATGGCCCTTGCGTTCGAAATGGATGTCCCGAGCGAACACCTCCCAGGTCTCGTGCACCAGCCCGCTGGCTTCGTCGAAGAAGCGGCGCCCGTCCTGATCGACCACGATCCCGTAAGGATAGACCAGCACCACCGGTGCAGAGTGCCGGCTGCGCGGATCGACCGGTTCGATATGCATGCCGTCCCACGCGCCGGACACGCTTGCGCCTTCGGCCGTCGCCATGCGGATGCCATCGCCGCTGTCGAACCGAGTTCCCGGCGAGATCAGCCTGAGGTTTTCCGCGCCCGGCCCGAAATGCGTCCGCATCATCGCAGGATTGCCCTGGAATCCACCCGAGGCGAGCACGACGGCGTCGGCATCGACGGTCGTCGCGTCACCGGCGCCGGACCCGATCTCGACGCCGCGGATGCGGCCTTGCTTTGTCACCAGCCGCTCCGCAGCGGATTGGTAGGCGAGGTTCACTCCCGCCTGTTTCGCCGCCACCGCCAGCCGCTCGACAATCGTCCGGCCGCCGCCGACCGGCTGGATCCGCGCCGGTCCAGCGCTGAGGTAGTACACCGGCGTGACGAACTCGACGCCGTGACCCTGCAACCATCCGATCGTCCCCACGGCGTGTTTCGCCAGCGTCCGAACATAGTCTTGATCGGCCAATCCGCCTGACGCCTGTTGCATGTCCTCTTCAAACCCCGAGCCGAGCCGGTCCGGGGCCGCCATCCGCATGTAGGACGGGCTCCAGCGGGTGTTTCCGCCGGCGTCGGCCTCGCCGGATTTTTCCAGCAGGGTGATATCGAGCGGCAATTGGCGTTGGCGCGCCTGTTCGGCGGCCGAGAGCGCGGCCGCGAGTCCGGCCGCGCCATGGCCAACCACAACCAGTCTTGCGACGTTTCCCGTCATTGAGAACTCGCGGCTCGAACCCCGACCATCAGGTAATCAGGGCACCCCCATCGATATAGACGATCGATCCCGTCGCAAAGCCGATGGTCATGAAGGCGAGAATCTGCCGCGCAATGTCCTCGCCAAGGCCAACGCGGCCGACCGGCAACGCGGCAGCGGTGCTGGCGAGCATATCGCGGCGTGCGGATTCCGGCATCGCGGCGCGGATCGGGGTGTCGATGATGCCGGGCGAGACGGCGTTGACGCGCACCGGCGCAAGTTCGAGCGCAAGGCTGCGCGCCAGCGATTCCAGCGCGCCATTGGCGGCGCTGACGATCGCGGCGTTCGGCCGCGGACGAACGCTGAGATAGCCGGAGACAAGGGTGAGCGATCCGCCCGGACGGATCTCCGCCGATCGCGCCACGCGCCAGGCGCCCCAGAACTTGCTTTCCATGGTGGCGCGAACGTCTGCCATCGCCACGGTCTTGAACGGGCCGGTGCGGAGCTGCGCGGCGGTGAGCACGACATGATCGACCGGGCCGCAGCTCCGGAACAGATGGGCGATGCTGTCGTCGCTGGTGACGTCGGCCGGGATCGCGATCGCGTCGAGCTTTTCCGCCACCGCATCCAGCCGATCGACGTTGCGCGAAGCGATGATGACATTCGCCCCCTCGCGCTTGGCCAGTTCCGCGGTCGCCAGACCGATGCCGGAAGAGCCGCCGACCACCACCACCTTCTTGCCTGCAAGCAACATCATTTTCCCCGATCGAGTTTTTCGTTGGAAGGCCGCATCGAGCCGAACGGCCGTCAGGTCGGTTGGTATCTGACTCCGATGCCGGCCTTGCTTTGCCCGAGCCCCGGCAGCTCCCAGACGCCGGCGCCGCTCGGATTGATATCGGCGGCGATGTCGACGTCGATCAGATACGGCTTGTTGGCGGCGATCCCCTTGCGGATGGCCTCGCCAAGATCGCCGGCGCGATCGACCCGCACGCCCTCCACGCCGCAGGCGCGCGCCATCGCGGCAAAATCCGGATTGTAGCGCTCGCCGGTGTTCGGATCGTGGAAATCGGTCGCGAGCTCCCGGCCGCCGAGATAGCCGCGCTGCAGGCCGCGGATCGAGGCGTAGGCATAGTTGTTCCAGACCACCCAGACCACGGGCAAATTATATTCGACCGCCGTGCCCAGCACATTGGCATGCATGAAGAACGCGCCGTCGCCGCACACCGAGACGCAGGGCCGGTCGGGCGCCGCGAACTTCGCGCCCATCACCCCGGCAACCCCGAAACCCATCGGGCCAAAACCCATCGAGCCGATCAGCGAGTCCGGCCGCTTCGGCTTGCAGAAGCTCAACAGCCAATTGTGGTGCACGCCGATATCGCTGACCAGGATAGCATCCTCGGGCAGCGCCTTGTCGATCTCGTGCGCGGCGCGCTGCGGATTGATCGGCGTGGTGTCGTCGGAAAAACCGGGCGCCACGAACTTGTCCCACTCCTTGCGGTAGGTGTCGATCTGCGCCAGCCATTTGCGGCGGGCGTCGGCGCGCTGGCTGAGATCGGCGCGGCGATCGAGTTCGGCATGAATTTGGCGCAGGAACGTGCGCACGTCGGCCATCAGGCCGAGCGCCACCGGATAATTGCGACCGATTTCCTCGGGGTCGATGTCGACGTGAATGAGCCGGGTCGGCGGAATGGTGAAGGAATAGCCGGGGATCCACGAACTCGAGGTGCGATCGTCAAAGCGTACGCCCAACGCCAGCAGCACGTCGGCCTGGCGCGTCGCGTGATTGGCCTGATAATGACCGGCCCGCGCCACCAGACCCAGCGCGAGCGGATGATGGCAGTCGAGCGCGCCCAGACCGCTGGCCGACGCCGCCACCGGAATCTGCAGGCGCTCGGCGAGCTTCAACAGTTCCCCGGCGGCCCCGCCATAGCGCACGCCCTGCCCGACCAGCATCACCGGACGCTCGGCGCCGAGCAGCATGTCGACCGCTGTGGCAACACCGTCGGGATCGGCCCCGCAGCGGCTGGAGATGTTGCCGTTCCAGCTCTTCGCGTTCGGCGCCTCCTCGGCGGCCGATTCCATGAAGACGTCAAAGGGAACATCCAGCACCACCGGACCCGGACGGCCTGTCGTCATGGTCTTCCAGGCCTGGCGGACCGCGAGCGGCACCATCTCGCCGCGGGTCGGCTGGAACACCTTCTTGCAGTAGGAGCGTACGGTCGAGGGAAAGTCCGCCTGTAATGCCGATATAGTTCCTGAAACGCGCCGCGGTTGAACTGGCTGGTCGGCACGTTGCCGGTGACCGCCATGAACGGCACCGAATCCAGAAATGCGTTGCCGAGCGAAATCGGCAGGTTGGCCGAACCCGGCCCGCAGGAGGTGAAGGTGGCGGTCGGCCGCCCGGAGACCCGGTAATAGACGTCCGCCATGAAGCCGGCGACGCTCTCATGACGTACCGAAATGGTCTTGATGTCGTGCGAGCGTTCGTACAGCGCGTCGATGAACTGGATGTTGCCGTGGCCGCACAGACCAAACACCTGCGGCACTTTTTCCTGGATCAGATAGTCGACAATGACTTGAGCCCCATTGAGCGCGTTGCGCGGTGACATCGGATCACTCTCCCAGTTACGCAGCACTGGAGGAACGGCCATACGCGCGCCGCCGTTCCCATCGCTGTCCAGCGCGCGGCACCCTATTTCTCATAATACTGTACGTCAATTGATATTGTGGTATGCTCGCTGGACGACCAGCGCTGTTGGTGGATGCGGCTCGCCTGATACAGTTCGGTAGCGTCGCACGGAGGCTCGAGGCGTGAGATCGCGTACCAAACCGAAGCTCAACGAAAAGCCTGCCGCTGCGCGCAAGACCGCCGTCGCGAGGCTGGTGCAACCACCGCACGCCGATATCGACGACGACGCCGACGACCGTCAGCGCGTCGGCGTGCAGTCGCTCGGCCGCGCCTTTGCGATCCTCGAGGAGGTTGCGCGTCACCGCGAGGGCGTCGGGCTTGCGGAATTGAGCAAGCTGGTCGGCCTGCACAATTCCACCACGTTTCACCTCGCCAAGACCATGGTGTCGCTGGGCTATCTGCGCCAGGCACGGGATTTCAAGCGTTACCGCGTCGGCCGTCCGCTATTTGCGCTTGCCGCCAGCGCGCTGGACGAGATCGAGATGGTCAATCTCGCGACTCCCGTGCTGGAGGATCTGTCGCGGGAAACCGGCGAAAGCGGCCATTTCGCGGTACGCATGGGCGACGCGGTCGTCGTGATCGCCCGCACCAGCGGCCCCGGCGCCTTCCAACTGACCGACCGGGTCGGCGTGGTGCGCCCGCCCACTGCACCGCGCTTGGCAAGATCATCCTCGCCTCGCTCCGGCCCGATCAACTGAAGCGCTTCCTCGAACGCGTCGACATGAAGCCATCGACCGACAAATCGATCACCGGCGTCGCGGCATTGCTGAGCGAAATTGCCGAGGTCAAGCACAGCGGCATTGCTTTCGACGACGGCGAATTCAATCCGGAGGTGCGCTGCATCGCCGTTCCGGTGATGGATTTTACCGGCCAGACCGTCGGGGCGCTCGGCATTTCCGGCCCGATCTGGCGGCTTTCCGATCAGGCGCTGCAGGGCCACGCCCGGATCGTGAGGGCGGCCGCCAATCGGCTGTCGGCGGAATTCGGCGCCCGCAGCCTGGCGAAATCCTCCTAAAGCGCGATGTCCGAAGTCGCATTTGGCGTTGACAGCGGCGGTCGGCTCCGGAAATATCATTTAACAATAGAAAAACGTCTCTCACATTCTCGCATGAAGCGAGATCGAAGCGGGACAGCGCGACCGACCCCGGGAGGAGACCCTCGATGATCCGCACCAGCCGACGAACCCTGCTGAAGGCGAGCGCTGCGTTCGCCGGCGCTTCGACGATCGGATTTCCGTCCATCGTCCGCGGCCAGACCGAAAAGATCAAAATTGGCCATCTAACGCCATTGACCGGTTTTCTCGGCGCGCTCGGCGCCTACGCGCAGCTCGGCATTCGGCTCGCCGAAGAGGAAATCAACCTGGCCGGTGGGGTGATGGGCCGCCAGCTCGACATCACCTCGGAAGATTTCGGTCAACCCCGCGACCGCCGCGACCAAGGCCCAGCGCATGCTGGACCAGGACGGCGTGGCGGTGCTGATGGGCGAAATCAACTCGGCCTCCGCGCTCACCATCATGCAGGTCGCCGACCGCAACAAGCGGTTGTTCATGCAGATAGGCGCCCGCTCGGATGCGCTGCGCGGCAAGAACTGCAACCGCTACACCTTCCACGTCGACATCCCGAGCACGGTGATGGTCAACGCGGTCGGCAAGGCGCTGGTGCGCGACAACATGATGAAGGACAAGAAGTTCTATACCCTCACCGCCGATTATATTTTCGGCCACGACCTCGCCCGCGCCGCCAAATCGTTCTTCGACGCCAATGGCGGCAAGCTGATCGGCGACGAATTGGTCGCCACCGACGTCACCGACTTCAGCCCCGATTCGCTGAAAATCCGCCAGTCCAAGCCGGACGTGGGCTGTTCCAATCTCGCCGGCAATCAGGTCACCACCCTGATCAAGCAATACGCCGAATTCGGCCTGCGTCCGGGCTGCGTCGACCGGCGCTACCGGGATGGCCTCCCGGAATGCCTCCTGGGATTCCCACGAAAACTGCATGCGCGGCAGCAAGGTCTGGATCGCGCCGCCACCGTGGCTTAGCGCGATACGCAAGCGCGGGAACCCGCTTCAGCAGTCCTCCGGTGATCAGCGACGCTGCCGCGAGACCGATCTCACCCGGAAATGCGACGATCTGCTCCAGCGATGGCGGTCCCACCAGCCGGTCCATACCGGCCGGGCGCAACGGGTGCACGAAGATCGCCGCGTTGCACGCCTCGGCGGCCTCGAAGAACGGCAAAAAACGTGGATCGCCGATCGGACGCCGCCCACGTTGCTGCCGACCTCTATTCCGGCCAGCCCTAGCGTGCCGACGGCGAATTCGAGTTCGCGGATCGCGGCGTCGATGTCCTGCAGCGGCGCGGCGCCGAGGGCGCTGAAGCGGTCGGGCGCTCGAGCCACCATGTTCGCCAGCGTTTCGTTCAGGTAGCGCGCGAGCGTTGCGCCGTCTGCAGGCTCGAGCCAATACGACAGCAGTTCCGGCATGGGGGAAAGCACTTGCCGTCCGACGTCGAGCCGGTCCATGTCACCGCCTCGAACGTCAATGTCCCATGCCTGATTCGATACCGTTCGATAGACCTTGGATGAGATGACGACGTGCCGGTGACAAGGCTTGGCCTCGCGCATCGAGGGCCACGGCGAGTCTAGATGGCGGCCCACGTAGGCCGGGAAATCGTGAGGAACGACATGAGTATGGACGTCGATGCATCCGCAGTGGAATGACTGGCGAGCGGTGTTCATTAGGGTAACTCCTACGGG
>CAVVIM010000047.1:0-8240 GCA_963748165.1 uncultured Alphaproteobacteria bacterium | reverse complement strand
TGACCGAGCAAACATAGGGCAGACTGCGGCACTAATCCAACAATTCAACGCGAATGAACCTATCGATCCCGGCAGTCATCTAATCAAGCTGCGGTTCCGCACCGGAAGCATTCTGCGGTCACCGTCAGGCGGCAGGCCGGGGATGGCGTAAGGCGGGGGCCATCAGCAGGCCCTCGGTCCGAAAGTCGACCGATGCGACTTCCCAATCGGCGTGATGGATTGCCCATGCGATGAGACCTCCCTTGTGGTGCCTATGCCGCCGTGAAAAATCTTCGCAGCTCGTGATACGTCTCGTCCGGACATTCTTCCTGAAGGTAGTGTCCGGAGGGAACCGTTGCCGTGCGCTCGATCCGCGTGGCATAGCGCGACCAGACGGCGGCGGCGTCATGGTTGCGCCCGACACCGCCTTTTTCCCCCCACAGGATCATGGCTGGGCAGGTGACCTTTCGTTGGCTCTCGAAGTCCGCGGTATCCATGTCGAGGTCGACGCCGAACGTAGCCCGGTAATCCTCGCACATACCGTAGACGGTCTTGGGGTTCTTGATGCATCGGACATATTCGGCCATCGCGCGCGGATCGAAGAAACCGGTGCCTTGCGCGGTCTTCGAAAGCTTGCGGCGGATGAAAAATTCAGGATCCGCGCTGATCATTGTCTCGGGCACTGGACTGGGCTGCACCATGAAGAACCAGTGCCAGGAGAAGATGCCCCAGCTTTTGGTTACGTTGTTCAGCAGATGATGCTGGGGGAGCATGTCGATAAACGCCGCCCTTGTCACCGCCTCCGGATGATCGAGACACAGCCGGTGGAGCACGCGGGCGCCACGGTCGTGGCCACCGGCATGGAATTTTTCAAACCCGAGATGGCGCATGATCTCGATCTGATCCTGTGCCATCGAACGGAACGAGTAAGCCGAGTGGTCGCTGCCGCCTTCGGGTTTGGAACTGTCGCCGTAGCCGCGCAGATCGGGAAGGACGACCGTAAACTCCTCCGCCAACCGCGGCGCAACCTTGTGCCAGCAAACATGGGTGAACGGGTTGCCATGCATCAGAAGGAGAGGCGGTCCCTTTCCGCCGTGACTTAGCATTACAGTTGTCTTTTTGCTTTGAGGTGAGCGCGTTGAGCGGCAGCCTGGTGAGCCCTTCGCCAGAATGACCATGCGATGACATGCGCGGGTTGAATACGGTTTCGAGCGAGTCTGACGGCGATGCGGCGGATTTCCTGGATTGACCAGCGGATCAGCGGCGGGGTGGTGAGGTTTTGCCTTTTTTCGGAGTTCGGCGTTTGGTTTTTTTGGGCGGTGGCGGGTTGGCGCGATGGCGGATCGCGGCCATCATGGCGAAGGCGAGCATCGCCAGGGACACGTGACGGTGCCAGCCATGCCAGGATCGGCTCTCGTTGTGATCGAGCCCGAACTCGTTTTTCGCGGTCTCAAAGCTGTCCTCGATCGCCCATCGATGGCCTTCGACCGCGACCAGCGTTTCAATGGATGTTCCCGCCGGGCACCAGGTGGTGAAGAAGGCGAGGTCACCGTCGGCGATGCGACGACGGATCAGTAGACCGCGCGTCCACAAACCATCATTTGCACGGTTGAATTGCCCGACCTCGAGATCGGCCAATTCGAGATAACACCAATCGTGCAGCCGCGGTCCTTTGGTTCCGGCTCCCGCCGACAGGCGCTTCCAGTCGGACGGGCGCCGGGTCCGGGCGAGGTCTGCGGCCGTACCGGCGACCGGCGACCGCTTGCCCCAGGATCGGAACACATGAGCGCTGCTGACCCCAAGCACGTAGCCTTTGCCGGCGCGGCGTAGTTGCTGTTCGATGTCGCCAACACCGTAGACGGTATCACCGGCAACCCACTTGAATGGTACAGACGCGGCTATCGCGCGGGCGATCATTCTCGTCGCAAGCTTTGGTTTGGTCGCAAAGCCGACATCGGCAGGCACATATGCGGCTTCCAGACGATCTGGATCGTCGGTCCATTCCTTCGGAAGATACAGCGTACGGTCGATAAACGCATGGCCGTGGCGCGAAACGTAGGCTGCGAACACCCCGATCTGGCAGTTCGTGATCTTGCCCGCGGAACCAGTGTATTGCCGCGCCACGCCGCATGACGCTTTGCCCTGTTTGAGAAAGCCGGTCTCGTCGATCACCAGCACCGCATCATCATCCGCCAAATGCTCGATGACATAGCCCCGGACGATATCGCGCAGGGCATCGGCGTCCCAATCCCTGCGACCCAGGATCGCCTGCTGCCGCCAAGGGCCGGGATCGCCAGCCGCCTCCGCGCGCATCCAACCGGTCTTGCGTTGTTCATCTCCAAGCAGACCTTCCAGGAACAAGCCTGCATTGGTCGCAACACGCTCTTGCGTGAACAACGGACGTATCCGCTTCTTGACCTCTCGAAGCGACGCCGCCCACAACGCAAGCGTCTCTTCAATCGACGCTGCCCGCGCCCACGATCTTCGAATCATGGTCTGCCCATTGATTCAGAAGCCTTCCGAAAAAGCAACTGTAATGCTAGGGTCCAAACTCAATTGAGCCAATATGCGACGAGAGCGGCGAGATGAACAGCGGCCAGGAAATTCCGAGCGAGCTTATCATATCGGGTGGCGATGCGCCGGAAGTCCTTGAGCCTGCAGAAGCTGCGCTCGATGACGTTTCGGCCTTTGTAGGCACGTTTGTTGAAGCGATGTATGACGATACGGTTGGATTTATTGGGGATTACGGGCTTGGCGCCGCGACTAACGATTTCAGCGCGAAAGCCGTCGCCATCATAGCCCTTGTCGGCGATGAGCGCGCGCATGGGTGGGGCGAGCGCCAGAACATCGGGTGCAGCAGCGATATCGGCATCTTGGCCTGGGGTCAGATGAAGGACGACTGGTCGGCAGAGCGGATCGCTCAGCGCATGGATTTTTGTCGTGCGACCACCGCGCGATCGGCCGATCGCCTGATTATGCTCCCCCCTTTTCCGCCGGAGGCACAACGATGAGCTTTGACCGAGGTCGAGTCGAGCGACAGCGCGACGGAAATCTTTGCCAAGTTTGGCCAGCGCTTCAAAGATTGCGCACCATCGTCCGCGTTTGGCCCAACGATTGAAACGATTGTAGATGGTGGTGTAAGGGCCGTATTCACGCGGACAATCGCGCCATCGCGCACCCGATTGCAGCATGTGGACAATGCCGCTGATGATGCGCCGATCGTCATCCCGCTCCGGCCCCGTCAGTCCCGTCGGCAGATGAGGTTCTATGCGCGCCCATTGCCTGTCGTTCAGCCAAAACAAGCCCTCACGCATTCTCTCGCCCCCGCGGCAAAGTCGCAAAAGCTGTTCGAGAAGGAAGGCGTTACGGCCGAGCTTACCATCTATCGCGGCGGCGCGGAGGCGTTCGAGGCGATGGCGGCCGGCGCCGCCGATCTCATTCTCGACGCGCCGTCGCTGCCGGCCGCGGGCCGCAAGAAGGGCGTGATGTCGAAGGTCGTCGCCAATGGTTCGATGGGCAATTTCGGCTGGCAGTTGATGGTGCTGGCGAAGTCACCGCTTGAGGTCAAGGATCTCAACGGCAAGAAGGTCGGCATCACCTCGGCGGGCTCGGGATCGGACCTGCTGGCGCTGTGGACCGTCCAGGAAAAGAAGATCGATTTCACCCGCGTGCCGGTCGGCGGCGGCGGATTGGTGCCAAACCTGCTGGCCGGCAATATCGACGCCGCCGTGGTGTATTCGCCCCTGAGTTTCCAGATCGCGAAGTCCGGCGAGGCCCGTACCATCCTCGATTACGCCAGGGACGTTCCGCCGAACCTGACCTCGGGCTGGATCGCCACCGACAAATACGCGCAGGAGAAGCCGCAGGTCCTGCAAAAGGCGCTCAACGCGCTCTATGGCGGCCTGATGTACATGCGCAACAACCGCGAAGCGGCGATCAAGCTGATCGCGGGTTTGTACGAGATGCCGGCCGATATCGCCGCCGCCGAATACGACAACACGATCCTGAAGCTCGAGACCAATGGCGACATGAGCGCACCTCATACAATCGAGGCGATGCAGCTTTCGCTCGACATGGCCAAACTCGGCGGCATGAAGGATCTCGTCCCGGCATCCGAGATCATCTCGACCCAGTTCAAGCCGGTGGCGACCAAACCCTGAGGCCAATGCGATGGCCGGCACGCTTGGAGTGAAGACGGCGCGCCTCGCGATCGTGTTGGCGACATTTGCGCTGTGGGAGTCATTGTCGCGGACCGGAGCCGTCAATCCCCGCTTGCTTCCTTCCGCGTCCGATACCCTGGCGATGCTGGCCGCGCTGCTGCAACGCGCAAGCGTGCGTACCGATCTTGCGGTGACGGCGGGCGAAGTCGCGACCGCCTTTGTCCTCGCGGTGCCCGTCGGCACCCTGATCGGGTTCATGATTGCGGAGAACCGCTACTTTGCCGACGTGGTGAAGCCGCTGCTGTTCTTCGCGTTCAGTATCCCGAAGTCGATTTTCCTGCCGATGTTCATCCTGGTATTCGGGGTCGGCTTCGCCGAGAAGGTCGGCTTCGGATTCTTTTCCACCATCTTCATCGTCATCATGTCGACGACGACGGCGGTCGAATCGGTCAAGGTCGAGCACCTCACGGTGGCGCGTTCCTACGGCGCGACGGCCGCGCAGATCGCTTTTCGCGTCTACCTGCCGAGCATGCTTCCGGTCCTGCTGGAGGCGCTGCGGATTTCGATGATCTTCAATCTGACCGGCGTCATTCTCGCGGAAATGTATGCCTCGCGCGACGGCATCGGCCACCTGATCGCAACCTGGGGAGAGAACTTCCAGATGGAGCAATTGCTGGCCGGCGTGCTGATGATCGCCGCCATCGCCATGACCTTCAACGAACTCGTCAGATCGGTGGAAACGCGATGCAGCCATTGGCGAACATAACCCCGCTCAAGGCGGCATCGCGCGCCGGCGCGGTTCAACTCGGCGGCGTCGGCCTGATCTACCGGACCTCGGGTCAGGACGTCGTCGCCGTTTCCGAGGTCTCGTTTGAGGTGAAGCCGGGCCGCTTTGTCGTGCTGGTCGGCCCCAGCGGCTGTGGAAAATCGTCGCTTCTGATGATGATGGCCGGGCTGCGTCGACCGACGTCGGGGGCGATCATGATCAGCGGCACGCCGATCGATGTTCCGGACCCGAACCGCGTCGGTGTGGTTTTCCAGGAGCCCAGCCTGTTTCCGTGGCTGACGGCGGAGGAGAATGTCGAATTCCCGCTGACGCTGCGCGGCGCCGACAGGAAGCAGCGCCGCGCCAGGGCGCAGGAGGCGCTGCAACTGGTCGGCCTCGAGGGTTTCGGCCGGCGGCATCCGCATGAACTGTCCGGCGGCATGAAGCAGCGGGTGTCGATCGCGCGCGGGCTGGTCCAGGACCCCCCGGTGCTGCTGATGGACGAACCGTTCGCAGCGCTCGATGAGCAAACGCGAATGACGATGGGCGACGAATTGCTGCGGATCTGGGCGGCAACCGGCAAGATCATCGTTTTCGTCACCCATAGCCTGACCGAAGCGGTCTACCTCGCCGACGAAGTCATCGTGATGTCGGCGCGTCCGGGTTCGATCGTCGACCGGCTCGACGTCGCGCTGCCGCGCCCGCGAACCTTCGAAATGCTGAGCGGCGACACCTTTGGAAGCCTGCGCGACCGCATCTGGCGCCACATCCGCAAGTCGGCATAGGAGAAACACGATGTCGTCGACCGCGCTGCGCCGCCTGATCGTCATCGCCGTCATCGTGCTGTGGGAACTGCTGCCGCGCCTCGGAATCATTCCCGAACTGTTCCTGCCGTCGCTGTCCTCGACCTTGGCGGCCGGCTGGACCGATGCCGCCGAGTACGGACGGGCGCTGCTGGTGACGCTGTACGAGGTCGCCGTCGCCATGGTGTTTGCATGCGGCGGCGGAATTCTCGCCGGCGCGATCGTCGGCAGCCTGCCGCGGCCGCGCGTGCTGATCATGCCGATGGTCTCCAGCCTCTACGCGGTCCCGCTCGTGATCCTCTATCCGGTTTTCACGGTCTGGCTTGGGATCGGTTCGGAATCCAAGATTGCCTTTGCTTCGATCTACGGCTTCCTGCCGACCATGCTGGCGACCGCCGCGGGCATTCAGACCATCGATCCGCAACTTCTGCTCGCCGCCCGCAGCATGGGCGCGACGCTCGGCCAGCGCGTCACCCGGGTGATCATTCCGGCCGCGATTCCAACCGTGCTTTCGGGCTTGCGCATCGGTGGCGCGCTGGTGATCGTCGGCGTGGTGGTATCGGAAATGCTGATCTCATCGGCCGGCATCGGCTACCTGATTTCCCGTTACCGCACCATTCTGGAAAGCGCGCATGTGTTTGCTGGCGTGCTTCTGGTGCTGGCGCTGGCGGTGGCGTTCAATGCCCTGCTCAGGCTGGTCGAGCGGCGGGCCGCGGTCTGGCAGACCGGAACGCGCGCCGGTGCCGGCATGATGGCACGCGAGATTCCCGCCGCCGCGCTGCGGCCGGCAAATTCCTGAGGCAAATTCCTGAGACGGCTGCGGTTAGCTGATTTCCCTGCGGACCGTCGCGGCGGCATCGCTCATGGCCTTGAGCTTGCCGAACGCGATGTGGCGCGGCATGTACTTCATGCCGCAATCCGGTGCCGGGATCAGCCGATCCGCGGAGACGTGTTTGAGGCCGTTGCGGATGCGGTCCGCGATCACGGCTGCGGTCTCGATCTCGGGATCGCCGAGATCGATCACCCCAAGCAGGATTTTCTTGGACGACAGATCGGCAAGCACGCCGAGATCGAGCTTGGGCTGCGCTGCCTCGATCGAGATCTGCTCCGCGGTGGAATCGGCGAGTTCGGCCAGGAAGGAATAACCTGACGGCTTGGTATCGCCGGGCACCACGGCGGCATAGCCGAAACAGATGTGAACGACCGTGGGCACCGTGATGCCTTGCAGCGCCCGGTTGATCGCCTTCACGGCGTAGCGCTTGGCGGCCGCCGGATCGTTCCGCACCCACGGCTCGTCGAGCTGGATGACGTCGGCGCCGGCCTTCTGCAGCTCCAGCGCTTCCGCGTTGACGGCCGCTGCCATCGCCATCGCGAGTTCTTCATCGTCCTTGTAGAATTCGTTCTTCGCCTGCTGGCTCATGGTGAACGGCCCGGGCAGCGTGATCTTCGCCGCATGGTCGGTATTGCGGCGCAAAAATTCCATGTCCCTCAGCTCGACCGGACCGAGGCGGCGGATGTGCCCGACCACGCGAGGGACGGGGGTCGCCTGGCCCGACCGCGCGGTAATGATAGCGGGATGATCGGTGTCGATCCCTTGCAGCGCCGTTGCGAAGCAGTTGGAGTAGCTCTCCCGCCTGATTTCGCCATCGGTCACGATATCGATTCCGGCGCGCTCCATGTCGCGGATGGCAACGATGGTCGCATCGTCCTGTGCCTGTTCGAGATGATCGTCGGGAATGCGCCACATCTGCGTCATTCGGGTGCGCGGAACGGATTTCGACAGCATCTGCCGGTCTACCAGCCAGTCAGGCTGCGGATAGCTTCCAACGACCGTGGTCGGCAGTACATGTTTTGGTAGCGCCAATGCTTCAACTCCCGCTGGACGCAGCCGGAGGCGTGAGGCCGGCCGATCAACTTGCGCTGAATGTACAGGTGGCGGCGCGCGTGTGTAAACGCCGGCGCGCTATTGCGCCGCCTGGGCGAGCCGGCGTAGCGCCGGTCGCCGCCATTTCAGGTTACCGGGCCAGCCACATCAAATGGCGGACAATGCCGCCGATGCTGGCATGGTGGCGGCGATTGTGGGACCGCGTGGCACCCGATTGATCGGACAATGCGGCTCGGTGCGGCCCGATCGCTTCGAACTGCGCCTTCTGTTCGTCACTGAGCTTGCCGTAGAAGTCATCCAGTGCGGTGCGCACGGTCTTGACCGCCTCCAGCATGGAGTTCAGCCGTTTGCCGACGGCCTCGAGCCGCGCCGGCGGCGTGATGGCGTCGCTTGGCTGGCATGATGCCTTGAGCATATCCGCGGCCTTTGCCGTGGCGTCCTGCAGTGCGGCAAGGCTGGTTCGTTGGGCGTCGGTCGGATGAAGTTTGGCGTCGATTTCGGAGGTCGGCCACGTGAGGGCGCCGGATTGCGCAGCGCCGCAGCTTTCCGCCAGCGTGCCGGTATTTTGCGCGGCCTTGCCTTGACGCTGGTCCTGGCCGAGCGCGTTCAGTCGGGCCTTCTGATCGTCGCTCAGGAGATCGTAGAAT
>CAVVIM010000046.1:0-309672 GCA_963748165.1 uncultured Alphaproteobacteria bacterium | reverse complement strand
AGTGCCATCCTTGGCGAACTGATCGAGCAGATAGCCGTTGGCGCCGTGAATCTCGACGCCGTCGAAGCCGGCCGCGATCGCGTTCGCCGTGGCGCGCTTGAAACGGTCGATGATGCCGGGGATCTCCTCCAGCGCGAGCGCGCGCGGTTCGGAGATTTCGGTGAAGGTGCCATTGACAAAGGTCTTGCCCTTGGCCCGGATCGCCGAGGGCGCGACCGGTGCGCCGTTGTCGGGCTGCAACGAGATGTGGGAAATGCGCCCGACATGCCAGGCCTGGATGAAGATGCGGCCGCCGCGCTCATGCACGCGGTCGGTGACCTTGCGCCAGCCTGCGACCTGCTCCTTGGAATAGATGCCGGGGGTGTCCTGATAACCCTGGCCCTGTTGCGAGACCTGGCTGGCTTCGGTGATCAACAGCCCTGCGGAGGCGCGTTGGCCGTAATACTCGACGGCGAGCGGGCTCGGCACCATGCCCGGCACGGCCCGGTTGCGGGTCAGGGGCGCCATGACGAGGCGGTTTGGCAGGGTGATCGGTCCAAGCTTGTAGGGCTCGAAGAGTCTGGTCGATTGGCTCATGTTGGCTGTTCCAGGAATTGGCGGGTGGCAGACAGGTGGGTACTTTTTTCACTGCGGCAATGCCGCCTGCCATTCGGATTTCGCGGGCGAGTTAGGGAGAGTCTGCAAACGGGGCTGTGTTGTTCGGTCATCCTCTCAGGATTCCGCTCGGCATGCTCAGTGAACGGTCGCCGATTCCTGCGGGCGCGGGGCGCCGCGCATCCGCGCCAGCAGCTCGGGGGTCGGCCAGGAATCCGCGGGCAGTCCGTATTTGATCTGCATCGCCTTGATGGCGGTACGGCTCTGCTGGCCGAGCACGCCATCGACCTTGCCGACATTGAAGCCGGCGCGCACCAGAAGCTGCTGCAATTCGTGGATCTCGCTATGCGGCAATTGCACGACCGGTGCCACCGGCCGGCGCATCGGCGGACTGCCGGCGATACGGCTGGCCAGATAGCCGGCGGTGGTCGAGTAGATCAGCGAGTTATTCCACTCGGTATAGGCGGCGAAATTGGCATAGGCGAGGAAGGCCGGCCCGGTCCGGCCCATCGGCAGCAGCACCGATGCCGGCATGTCGTCATTCGGTAGCGCGCGCCCGTCCGGATAGGTCACGCCGAGCTGCGCCCATTTCGAGCGCGGCAACTGGATGGTCAGGTCGGCCTGTTCCCAGGGCAGGTTTGGCGGCACGCGCACTTCCTGCAGCCACGGCTCGCCGCGCCGCCATTTCAGGCCATTCGCGATGTAGTTCGCGGTCGAGCCGATCACATCGGCCGGGCTGTGCAGGAGATCGCGGCGCCCGTCGCCATCATAGTCGACGGCGTAGGTGAAATAATGGGTGGGCAGGAATTGCGTCTGTCCGAGTTCGCCGGCCCAGGAGCCGACCATCTCGTCCGGCGTGAGGTCGCCGCGATCGATGATCTTCAGCGCGGCGACGGTCTCGTTCCGGAACATCTCCGAGCGCCGGCAGTCATAGGCCAGCGAAACCAGCGAACGCAGTGTCGGCAGATTGCCCATGTTGGCGCCGAAGTCGCTTTCCAGCCCCCAGAACGCTGCTATCACCGCCGGCGGTACGCCATATTCCTTCTCGGCGCGCGCGAACGCGGCGGCATAGGTCTTGATCCGGGCCTGCCCCTGTTGCATCCGGTAGGGGGCGGCCATGCGGCCGGCGAATTCGGTGAAGATCTGGCCGAACACGCGCTGGCCACGGTCGCGATTGACGATGGCCTGATCATAGACAAGATGCGGCGAGGCTTCGGCGATCGTCTGCTGCGACACGCCGGCGGCGATGGCCTGGCGCTTGAGCTCGGCGAGGAAGCGGTCGAACGACAGGCCGTTGTGGCACGAGGCGGCGCGCGAGGATGGCGCTGCCACAGCCCTGGTTGGCGCCGCAGCCGGCTTGAGAACCTGCGCCGATAGCGCGGATGAAAACGCCAGCCATGCCGCGATGGTTGCGATCGCAACGCGTATTCCAGGCAAAGGGGTGGGCATCGATGTGGCTGGCTCATGATGAAGGGGAGGGCGGGATTCGATATTACAGGCCGCGCCGCGGATTAGCCACCGGGCACGGCGGTGACGGAGTGCGCGCGGGACCAGCCCGCCATTGTTTCGGCAGCAGCCATGCCCGGCCAGGATTTGCCATCCGCCCGATTTTGTTGCCCATTGGCGCCATGTGAGACGGCCCGGAGCCCACGCGATGACCGACCAAACCACCTACACGCCGCCCAAGGTCTGGCACTGGAACAAGGAAAGCGGCGGCCGGTTCGCCAATATCAACCGCCCGATCGCCGGGCCGACCCATGACAGGGAATTGCCGGTCGGCCGCCATCCGCTGCAGCTTTATTCGCTGGCGACGCCGAACGGCGTCAAGGTCACGGTGATGCTGGAGGAACTGCTCGCGCTCGGCCATCGCGGCGCCGAGTACGATGCGTGGCTGATCCGGATCGATGGCAATCAGTTCGGCAGCGGCTTTGTCGCGGTCAATCCGAACTCCAAGATCCCGGCGCTGATGGACTATAGCGGGCCGAAGCCGATCCGGGTGTTCGAATCCGGCGCGATCCTGCTGCACCTTGCCGAGAAATTCGGGGCGTTGCTGCCGAGCGATGGTGCGACACGGGCGGAATGCCTGTCGTGGCTGTTCTGGCAGATGGGCAGCGCGCCTTATCTCGGCGGCGGCTTTGGTCACTTCTATGCCTATGCGCCGACCAAGATCGAATACGCCATCGACCGCTTCGCGATGGAGGTCAAGCGCCAGCTCGACGTGCTCGACCGCCGCCTCGCCGACCATGAATATCTGGCAGGCGAGCAGTACACCATTGCCGATATCGCGGTGTGGCCCTGGTATGGCGGCCTGGCGCAGGGCCTGTTGTACGGCGCCGGCGAATTCCTCGACGTGCAGGCCTATGGCAACGTTCGGCGCTGGACCGCGGCGATCGCCAAACGCCCGGCAGCGCGGCGCGGCCGCATGGTCAACCGCACCTGGGGCGATCCCTGCAGCCAACTGCACGAACGCCACGACGCCAGCGATTTCGAGACCAGGACGCAGGACAAGATCGGCGAGCCGGCGCCGGCGAGTTGACCTGGCGTGCTCCTCGTCACGCGGTCTACCCTACGCTTTCTACCCTATTGTCCGCTACGGCATGCTCAGCTCGTGGCGGCCGACCACCATCCAGTGCACTTCATCGGGGCCGTCGGCGAAGCGGAGGTGCCGCACGTCGGTGTACATTTCGGCCAGCGGAGTCCATTGCGAAACGCCGGTGGCGCCGTGCATCTGGATCGCCTGGTCGATGATCCGGCAGGTGCGCTCGGGCACCATGGCCTTGACCATGCTGACCCAGATGCGCGCTTCCTTGTTACCGAGCACGTCCATCGCCTTGGCGGCCTTCAGCACCATCAGCCGCATCGCCTCGATCTCGCAGCGCGCCTGCGCGATGATCTGCAGATTGCCGCCGAGATGGGCGATCTTGTTGCCGAACGCCTGGCGTGTCAGGCCGCGTGAAACCATCAGGTCGAGCGCCTTTTCCGCCTTGCCGATCGTGCGCATGCAGTGATGGATACGGCCCGGCCCGAGCCGTACCTGCGAGATCTCGAAGCCGCGGCCTTCGCCGAGCAGGATGTTCTCCCTCGGCACCCTGACATTGTCAAAGCGCAGATGCATGTGGCCGCGCGGCGCATGGTCATGCCCGAACACATGCATCGGCCCGATGATCTCGACACCGGGGGTGTCCTTGGGCACCAGGATCTGCGATTGCTGCTTGCTCGGCGGCGCATCCGGATTGGTCTTCACCATCACGATCATGATCTTGCAGCGGGGATCGCCGAGGCCGGAGATGTAGTATTTCTCGCCGTTGATCACCCATTGGTCGCCGACCAGCCTGGCCGTGGTCGAGATGTTCTTGGCATCTGACGAGGCGACATTGGGTTCGGTCATGGCGTAGGCGGAACGGATTTCACCGGCCAGCAGCGGCTTCAGCCACTTCTCCTTCTGCTCGCGGGTGCCGACACGCTCCAGCACCTCCATGTTGCCGGTGTCCGGCGCCGAGCAGTTCATGGTCTCCGAGGCCAGCGGATTTTTTGCGAGCTCGACCGCGATATAGGCGTAGTCGAGGTTCTTCAGGCCGTCGCCGGTCTCGGCGTCGGGCAGGAAGAAATTCCACAGGCCTTCTTCCTTGGCCTTTGCCTTGGCCTTCTCCAGCACCTCGATCTGGGCGTCCGTAAAACTCCAGCGGTCCGGCTTGTTCTCGCCGAGCCGATAAAACTCTGCCGACATCGGATCGACGGTTTCCCGGATGAATTTCTTGACATGCTCGTACAGCGGCCGGACCTCGTCCGACATGCGCAGATCGTTCAGCTCATCGCCCGGATTGAGCCCGTAGGTCGTCGTTCTCGGCACATAGGCGTGTTTCATGTCCAACTCTCCCATCACGCAGATCGTTTGCTGCCGCCAGGGCGGCGGCGATCGCTGTTCTCGTGGCCGGCACTGTAGACGGCGCCGCCGACCCTGCACAAGCAGGCGACGGCGCATCCACGCCGCTGTCATTCCGGGGCGATGCGAAAGCATCGAACCCGGAATCTCGAGATTCCGGGTTCGCGCTGACGCGCGCCCCGGAGTGACAGCGAGCCGTCATTGCGAGGAGCGTAGCGACGAAGCAATCCATGCCTCCGCCTGCCGCGCCATGGATTGCTTCGCTCGCGCTCGCAATGACGGGAAGAATCAGAGCTCTCTTGCATTGGAGAACGCGAAAGAGGACACCCGTCGGGTGTTCTCGTCGAGGATCAGGGTGCGGGTGATCGGCGGTTCGGCGCGCTGGCTGCAGTTTTCGCGCTCGCAGAGCCGGCAGTTGACGCCGATCGGCGTGCCTTCGGTCTTCTCGAGGTCGATGCCGTTGGCGTAGATCAGCCTGGCGGCGTGGCGGATTTCGCAGCCGAGCCCGATCGCAAAGCGCGGCTGCGGCTGCGGATGCGGCGCCACCGGCCGGCGCACCATCTGCGCAATCGAGAAGTAGCGGTTGCCGTCGGGAAGTTCGATCACCTGCTTGAGCAGCCGGTCCGGGGTGTCGAAGGTCGAGTGCACGTTCCACAGCGGGCAGGTGCCGCCGAATTTCGAGAACGGGAAGGTGCCGGAGGAAAACCGCTTGGAGACGTTGCCGGCATTGTCGACGCGCAGCATGAAGAACGGAATGCCGCGCGCATTGGGTCGCTGCAGCGTGGTCAGGCGATGGCAGACCTGTTCGAAGCCGGCGTTGAAGCGCTGCGCCAGCACATGGACGTCGTAGCTGAGCTGCTCGGCGGCGGCGTGAAAGGCCTGGTAGGGCATCATGGCGGCGGCGGCAAAATAGTTTGCGAGCGTGATGCGATAGAGCCGGCGCGGCGTATCGTCGAGCGGACCGGCGCGGTTGACGATGGCCTCGAAATGGCCGGCGCCTTCGGCAAGGCCGATCTGGAACGCGAGCTGGAACGCACGGCCGGGACCGTCGATCAGTTCGGAAATCAGCAGTTGCCGGCGGTGGCGATCGAACCGTCGCAGCGTCTCGCGCATGACATCGACCGGCATGATGCGGGTGACGATCGAATGCTTTTCGCGCAGCCGGGTGGCCAGCGCGGCGAACAGCTCCTCGGATGCCACGCTCAATTCATCGCGCAGGCTTTCCGCGGCCTGTTCAAGTTCCGGAAAATAATTGCGGTTGGCCTCGATCAGGTCGCGGACCCGCTCGATCGGATTGGCCTCGAAGCGGGTGCCCTCGTCGCGGTCGGCCATCTGGGCGGCGACCAGCGTCTCGCCGCGGCGCGCTTCGGTATAGGCGGCGTAGAGCCGTTGCAGCGAATGCGTCACGCCGGGACACAATTCGGCGAGATCGCGCAATTCCTGTTTCGGCAGATCGATCTGGCGAAACAGCGGATCGGAGAAGATCTCGTTCAGTTCGGCGAAAAACCGGTCCTCGTCGGCGGTGGCGAGATCGCGCAGATCGAGGTCGTAGGCTTCCGCCAGCCGCAGCAGGATCTGCGCCGTCACCGGACGCTGGTTGCGCTCGATCAGGTTGATATAGCTCGGAGAAATGCCGAGACCCTCGGCGATCTGGGTCTGCGACAGCCCCAATTGCTGGCGGATGCGCCGGAACCTTGGTCCGACGAACAGCTTCTTGCCGGAATTGCCTGCCATCGCCGTCCTCGTCGCTTCTTGTGACAAAATTGACAATATAACATCTATGACATGTTTATATGTTACATGACATCACCATTCGAGCGCAAGGTATCTGTACGAGTTGAGGAGTTTGGCGTTTAGCTCCTGCCACGCATTTCGCAATGCACTGTCACGAATGTCGATTGGAGACTATGATGGCCAAGACCTTTGAAGAGCTGGTTCCCGCGGCCGCCGGGCGTTTTGATGGCATCAGCCGTCCCTACAGCCCGGCCGAGGTGGAGAAGCTGCGCGGCTCGGTGCCGATCGCCTACACCCTGGCCGAGAAGGGCGCCAACCGGCTTTGGCAGTCGCTGAAGAGCGAGCCCTATGTCAATTCGCTGGGCGCGGTCACCGGCAATCAGGCGATGCAGCAGGCGCGCGCCGGTCTGCCCGCGATCTACCTGTCGGGCTGGCAGGTCGCCGCCGATGCCAACACCGCCGGCGCGATGTATCCGGACCAGAGCCTCTATCCGGCCAATGCCGGCCCCGAACTGTGCCGCCGCATCAACCGCACCTTCCAGCGGGCCGACCAGATCGAGCATTCCGAAGGCGGCGCCAAGATCGACTGGTTCGTGCCGATCGTGGCCGATGCGGAAGCCGGCTTCGGCGGTCCGCTGAACTCGTTCGAGATCATGAAGGCCTATATCGAGGCCGGCGCGGCCGGCGTCCATTTCGAGGACCAGCTCGCGTCGGAAAAGAAATGCGGCCACATGGGCGGCAAGGTGCTGATCCCGACCGCCGCGCATGAGCGCAACCTGATCGCGGCGCGCCTGGCCGCCGACGTCTGCGGCACGCCGACCTTCGTGCTGGCGCGCACCGACGCCGAAAGCGCCAAGCTGATCACCGCCGATGTCGACGAGCGCGACCGTGAGTTCATCACCGGCGAGCGCACCGCGGAAGGCTTTTTCAGGCTCAAGCCCGGCACCGGGCTTGCGCACTGCATCAAGCGCGGCATCGCGTTCGCGAAATATGCCGACCTGTTGTGGTGGGAGACCTCGACGCCGAATCTCAAGGAAGCGAAGGAATTCGCCGAGGCGGTACAGAAGGTCTATCCCGGCAAGATGCTGGCCTACAACTGCTCGCCGTCGTTCAACTGGGAAGCCAATATCGACAAGGCGACAATCGCCAAATTCCAGCGCGAGATCGGCGCGATGGGGTACAAGTTCCAGTTCGTGACGCTGGCGGGCTTCCACTCGCTCAACCACGGCATGTTCGAACTTGCGCGCGGCTACAAGGCCGAAGGCATGGCGGCGTATTCCCGCCTGCAGCAGGCCGAGTTCGCCTCGGAGAAGCACGGCTATTCGGCGACGCGCCATCAGCGCGAAGTCGGTACCGGCTATTTCGATCTGGTGTCCACCACCATCACCGGCGGCACCTCGTCGACAACAGCGCTTCACGACTCGACCGAAGCCGCGCAGTTCAAATCGCACGGTTCGGAAATCAAGGTTCAGGCGGCTGAATAACGGGAGACGATGATGACCAAAGGCAGCAATTTCTGGGTGATTGGCGGCGAGTTCGGTTCGATGAACTTCCACAAGCTGGTGGAAGGTTCGGCCCAGGTCCAGGGTCCGTTCAAGACCCGCAAGGAAGCCGAGGATGCCTGGCGGGTGGTCTCGGAGGAGAACCGCCACAAGGCCGGCGTGCGCTTTTCGATCGTGGAAGAGCCCAATCGCGCCACCGCCTGACGGCCCGCAAAAACCCAAGGCAACGTTCAAAAAACGCCCAGGGACGACCGCGGCCCCATCCGGAGATCCGGGTGGGGCCGCCTCGCGTCCGCGCCCGGCGAAAGCCACAAGCCTTTGGGAATAAACGGCCTTTGCCGGTGGCGGGGGTTACTGATAGGTTAACGGGGCTCGGGACTTAGCCAGCAAGGGCCGAACACGATGTCAGAGGCGCAAAACACCGGGAGCAGTGCCGCGGGCGAGCCGCGCCCGGTCCGGCTGCGCGACGCGTTGCGCCAGGCGCGGATCGAGGCTGCGGATCGCACCGGCGTCGTCGTCGATCTGCGCGACGCCGAGGTCGCCCGGCTCGAGATCCTCAATGAAGCGCTCGATCCGCTGTTCGCGCAGATTCCCGCTCAGGTCGATCTGTTCGATCGCGGCTTGAGCCAGGGCGAAACGCCGCGACTGTGGATCGACGTGGTTGCCCATGTGCTGATGGGGCGCGACAAGCGCATCTACCGCTTCGTGCAGGACACCCGTTTCGGCCGGATCGTGATCGCCGAATCCCACGACGTCGCCGACATCGTCGACGCCGTCACCGGCTATGTCGCCCGCCGCATGATCGAGCGCGAGCATGCGCTGGTGGCGACGCCGATGGTTGAGCCCGCGGCAATCAAGAAGCCGCGGCGCAGCAGGTTCTGGAGCTTCGCGCTCGGATTCGTGCTGGGTGCGCTCGCGCTGTTTGGCCTCGCGCTGTTCGCGAGCCTGCGCGATTTCTGACAGCGATGGCGCGCCGCCATAACGGGCGCTATATCAGCCGCGTCTGACGCAGTTGCCGGACGCGCAATCCATCGTCGATCCCCCGCACGGTCTGCTCGCAGCGCCAGGCGGCGCCGTCGCGTGCGATCGAAAACAAATTGTAGGCCGCGGCGGGGTAGCGGCCGTGGGCGACCGCGGACGCCGAGGGCACGCCGACCGCGGGGATCGCGCCGCCCGGGCCGTCGACCCATATCGTCGAATGGACATGATCGTGCCCGTGCAAAATCAGGTCCACGCCGTGTTTTGCCAGCAGTGCGAGCAACGGCTTCGAATCGGTCAGCCGCTTGACGCGCGAATTCGAGCGCAGCGGGTGATGGATCAGCAGCACGCGAAAGACCGGCGCGGCGGACAGCTCGTTCAGGATGCGATCGAGCGCATCGAGCTGGCTGGGTCCGAGCCGTCCCGTCGCCATCAAGGGCGGCGTCGGCACCGCGGACGTGACGCCGATCAGCGCCAGCGGCCCGCGCCGGCGCAGGAATGGAAACGGCCTGCCGCCGCCGGGCGCATCGCCACGCAAATAATCGTCGAACGTCTCGGCAAAGCGGTGCCGGGTGATGCGGACATAGGCGTCATGATTGCCGGGCACGACCGCGACGCGCTCGGGTGAGCCGACGCTCTCCAGCCAGGCCCGGGCCGGTTCGAATTCGGCGGCGAGCGCCAGATTGACCAGGTCGCCGGTGACCGCGATCTGATCCGGCGCGTGAGCCTGCACGTCCGCCAGCAGCGCGTCGAGCACGTCGCGGCGGTGGAATTTGTGGCGGTTGCGCGTCCAGTTGAGGTAGCCGAGCGCGCGCTTGCCGGCGAGATCGCCAAACCGCGGCGGCGGCAGCGGCGGAAGGTGCGGATCCGACAAATGCGCCAGCGTGAATGCCGCCATCAGCGGCATCCGACCGGGCTTCCGGCGAGAAAGGCCAGCACGATCATCTCGTGATATCCTGTGAAAACCCCGTCATGTAATGGCAAGTTGACGGCCGCGGCGCAAGGATCAAACAGCATGGGCGGATGTCCGGGGGGTCGGCTGCGATGAACGGCGACGGGCTGCGGCTGAGACTGGAGCCGGCGCTGCGGCGGCTGTTCCACCTCTATTGGCGTTTCGCCCGCGGCATGACGCTAGGGGTCCGCGCCGTGGTGCTGGACGGCGAGGGCAGGGTGTTCCTGGTCAGGCACGGCTACGTCTCCGGCTGGCACCTGCCGGGCGGCGGCGTCGAAGTCGGCGAGACCTTGCGCGATGCACTGCATCGCGAACTGGCCGAAGAGGGGCGGATTGAACTGCTGGCCGAGCCGCTTCTGCACGGCATTTTCTTCAACAGCCATGCCTCCCGCCGCGATCACGTCGCGGTCTATGTGGTCAGGGATTTTCGCCAGGATGGCTTGCCGGCGCCCAACCGCGAAATTGCCGCCTGCGGCTTCTTTGGCGCCGACGCGCTGCCGGCCGATACCACCGAAGGCACAAGGCTGCGGATATCCGAAGTGCTGCGCGGCAAGATGCCGAGCGCGACCTGGCGCTAGGCGGCCGCGCGTGCGGCAGAACCAGTGGAAGATCACTCGCTTGAACAGGCGGCAAAAGCTCGATCGTGGTATGGAAGTCTGAGTCGGCAGGACTGATCAGGCAGGCGTTCCAGCAATGACACTATCCACCATGCGGATTGCCGTTCTGGTGCCGTGCTTCAACGAGGAAGCTGCCGTCGCCACCGTCATCGCCGATTTTCGCAAAGCGCTGCCATCGGCCCGGATATTCGTCTACGACAACAACTCGTCGGATCGCACCGTCGCGGTGGCGCGCGAAGCCGGCGCCGAGGTGCGCCGCGAACGCCGCCAGGGCAAGGGCCACGTGGTCCGGCGCATGTTCGCCGACATCGATGCCGATATCTACGTTCTGGTCGATGGCGATGCCACTTACGACGCCGCCAGCGCCCCCCGCATGATCGACGCGCTGGTGTCGGATCGTCTCGATATGGTGGTGGGCTTTCGCGTCGATCAGGTCGAGACCGCCTATCGGCGCGGCCACCGCGCCGGCAACTGGATGCTGACCGGCTTTCTTTCGTCGGTGTTCGGCCAGGCTTTCAGGGATATTCTGTCCGGCTACCGGGTGTTGTCGCGGCGTTTCGTCAAATCCTTTCCGGTGCTGTCGGACGGTTTCGAGATCGAAACCGAGCTCAGCGTTCACGCGCTCGAACTGGCGCTGCCGGTCACCGAGATCGAAACGCCCTATTACGCCCGCCCGGCCGGATCGTTCAGCAAGCTCAATACCTGGCGAGACGGCTTTCGCATCCTCGGCACCATCCTGAAGCTCTACCGGTCGGAGAAGCCGTTGCGATTCTTCGGGGCCATCGGAATTTTCCTGATCCTGGTTTCGATCGGTCTCGCGATTCCGGTCCTTGTCACCTATCTCGAACAGGGCGTCGTGCCCCGGCTGCCGACAGCGGTACTGTCGATGGGGCTGATGATCCTGGCCGTGCTGTCGATGTCTTCGGGCCTGGTGCTCGATACGGTGACGCGCGGGCGCCGCGAGATGAAGCTGCTCGCCTATCTGTCGCAGGCACCGATCGGCGGGGCCTGACAGGCCGCCAAGTTTGCCGGGTCCGGGCGATGGACCGCGCCGCCGCATGATGCTATCTCGCGCCAGACCATGAATGATCTCTCGCTGACGATTTTGGCCGAAACCGCCAACGATGCGCAGGCAATCGAGCGGCTGCACGCGCGCACCTTCGGGCCCGGTCGCTTTGTGTTGAGCGCTTACCGGATCCGCGAGCATGTCGACCATCTGCTCGAACTGTCCTTCACCGCCCGGATCGGCACGTTGCTGGTGGGCTCGGTGCGCCAGTTGCCGATCTGTGTCGGCGAGACCGGGGCGCTGCTGCTTGGACCGTTGACGGTCGAGCCGCCGTTTCGCGGCCGCGGCGTCGGCCGTGCGCTGCTCGATCGCGCGCTGAAGGATGCCAAGGCGCGCGGCCATCGTCTGGTGCTGCTGGTGGGCGACGAGCCCTATTACAGCCGCGTCGGCTTCAAGGCGGTTCCGAAGGGACGGGCGATCATGCCGGGACCGGTCGACTACGACCGCCTGCTGGTGGCCGAACTGGTCGACGGCGCGTTCACCGGCGTTTCCGGCGCGATCCGCCCGGACTGGAGCTTTGCGCGCTGAGCGCGGCCGTGCCACGCGTCTCGGACCCTGCCCGCACTCACAGCTTCTGCGAAACGCCGAAAAAGAATCCGCGGCGCGGTCCGTATTGCGGCGCGAAGACACCGATGCCGGAGCCATCCCTGATCTGGTAGATGGTGTCGAACAGGTTGACGATGTCGAAGCGCAGCGTGGTCGGCTTGGTCGGCGACACGATGTTGAAATCGTGTGAAACCCCGAGATTGACCTGGGTATAGGATGGAACGGTGCCGGTGTTGGCGAAACCGTCACGCAAGCCACTGCCGTAAATCATCGACGCGCTGAACTTGGTGCCCTTCCACAGATAGGAGGCGCCGGCCGATGCGGTCAGGAACTGGGCGTGGTCGGTATAGACGTAATTGTTGGCGATATAGTTCAGTTCGGCCGGATCAAACAGGTATTGGTTCGACACCACGTCGGTCGCGATCTGTCTGGCCCAGGCCAGGTTTCCGTAAACATGCAGGTTGCCGTTGGTGTAAGAGGCCTTGAGTTCGACGCCCTCGTTGGTGCCCCGTGCGTAGTTGAAGGCCGTCAACACATAGGCCTGGCCGAACTGCCCGTCGTCGAGCAGGTCGGTCGCGGTCTTGTAGTAGGCGTCGAGCCCGACTTCGAGGCCCGGAATCGCATACATCTTCTGAACGACGCCGACATCGAACACGTTGGAGCGTTCCGGCAGCACCGGATCATTCGCTGATCCTGCGGGGGCCTGCGCCGTGGTGTTCTGCACAAGCGCCAGGTTGGTCGGCGCTGCCAGCACCTGCTCAGGCGGCGTGAAATTGCGGGAGTAGCCGGCATGGAACGTGGTGCCGTCGGTCGGCTTCCAGGTCATGCTGAGGCGCGGGCTGAGCTGGTTGGCGTCGACATATTGCCACATCTGGTCGAAGCGCAGGCCGGCATTCACGGTCAGATTGTTGGTGACCTTCCATTCGTCCGCGAGATAGGTGCTGAACAGCACGCCGGTCTTGGCGCTGGAATCGAACACCGAGAACGGTGCGTCGACCGGATTGCCCATGGGGTCGAGCGGCAGCACCGTGGAGCCGTTGTTTACCAGCGAACGTTCGGCACTGGCGGAAAAGCCGAATTTGAGCGTATGGGCAAAACCGACGCGATAGGAGGTATCCTCCTGAATGCCGTTGATGACACTCTGCCGGTAGACGTCGGACGCCACGCCGTTGAAGACCAGATCGCCGATCGTATCGGGCAGGAAGTGCAACTGGCTGTAGCGGTTGAAGTAAGAGAACTGGTAGTCGATGCCGTCGCCGGACTTCTGGTAGGCAAGGACGTTGAACTGGTTGAACTCGCTCTGCCGCTCGTTGAGCAGCGCGGAGTCGAAGCTCGACACTCCGAAGGCGGTAAAGGCCGGCGTCTGTCCGGGATTGTTGGGGATCTGATAGCTGCCGTTCGAGACGCCGCTCATGAAGGTCAGCCGGCTGGTCGGATCGAGCACTGTCGACAGATAGAGAAAGCCCTTTTCCTGCGAAGTGTTGTCGTGAATGGCGTTATACGCCGGGGTCGGATTCTCGATTCCGAGATTGCTGCCGAAATAGCGCCCGGAGACGAAATACTGGGTCTGTCCGACGGTGCCGCCGTATTCCAGCGACGTCGTGATGGTGCCGTGGCTGCCGCCATAGACACTGATGCTGCCGCTGTTGTTGAAGGCGTCGGCCTTGGTCTGGATGTCGAGGACACCCGCGGTGCGCAGGCCATACTGCGCCGGCAACGCCCCGGTGATCAGGGCGAGGCTGCCGACGATCCCGGTATCGATGATCTGTCCGAACGCGCCGACGCCGTCGGGCAGCATGATGCCGTCGATGCGGTATTGCAGGTTCGCGTGTTCGTTGCGCACATGCAGTTCGCCGCTTGCCGCGGAGTCCTGCGATACGCCGGGAACCTGCAGCAGCGCCTTGTCGAGCGGGGTGTTGGTACCCTGCGGCAGCGCCTCAAGGGCCTGCTGGCTCAATTCGTAGGAGCCGGCACCGGTCGCCGCCACGATATTGCGGCGGGCTTCGTCGAAGGTCGCGTTCTTGCCGGCGATCGTCTGGGCCTCGGTCTGCGGCGGCGCTGCCGGGGTTTCGAGACGTCTCTTGGATACGACATGTGTCGGGGGCCGGCGCGGATGCTGCACTTGCTTTGGCGCGGCGACGTCGATCTCCGGCAGCGCGGTCGCCGCCGCGGGCGGGGTTTGCGCGTGTACCGGGCCGCCGAGGCCGCAAAGCAGCAACGAGGCGGCTCCGGAGGCGGCCAGCACTGGCCTTGCAAATAGCGACATTGATCCCAATCCCATCAAGCGCGACCGGATTCGTCGTCGACGAATTCCGCACGCGCCGCCCGTCGATGTCAGACGGACCGATTTCAGCCAGTCCCGGCGAATCGGTCGCGCAAGACGCGGCGATCCGGCAGAAACATTCAATCCATCGGAATCAGGAGACGGGGGGAGCGCGAGGCTGAAAAGCGACGCGGGCCGACTTCAAATGGACGAACTCGGCATCGGTGGTGCGGTACAGGAATTCGACGGCTTGCGGCAGCCGCAGCACCGGCGGGGTCGCAAACAACACGGCATTGGCCATCGCGATGACGGCGCAGATCGCGCAGGCATCGTCCGGGTGCTGCCGGTCGGAAGTGCGGTCGGATCCGGGCTGCTGAGCGGACCGCTTCAGCGCTTGCGGTGCGGCAGCCGTGGTGCCGTGGGATGCACCGGATTGCATCGCCGGCGCTGCCTGGGCGGCGACGCCGTGGAAATGTCCGAACGCCAGCACGAACTGGATCGCCAGCGCCAAAAGCGCCAGCCGCGCGCCATGTCTGATGTTCGACCGGAACCACTTCATGCCGACAGGCACCCCGCATCGACGGAGACCCGGCGATCCCGGTCCGCGCTGATGTTATAATATAACATCAGGGAAGCCCTGTGGATGTCAACCATCGTCCCGCCCGCTCCGTCGAAATTGCCGGGGCTGTGTAGTTCGGGCAACGCCAGCGGCTTGCCAACCGGATCAGCGGCCTTCACGCAGCCAGGTGGCGGCGAAGGCGCCAAGCAGCAGCAGCAGGCCGATCAGGCCGGCGAACAGCGGCAGCACGCCGACGCCCTTGACGACACTGGCATCCCGCATCCTGACACCCATCCAGCCATCGCCGTGAAACACGCTGGATGCGCGCACCGGCACGATGCGGGGAAGCTCGACGTTCGAGCCGTCGACCACCCGCCGCGCGTCGCCGCCGGTGGCTTGCGCCAGCGGCTTCAGCGTATCGGGCGTGGAAGTCACCTCGGAAAACTCCTTGGGGTTGGTCGGGCCGACATTGGTCAGGGCTTTCAGCGTGCCGTCGGTGGCCTGCCACAGACCGAGTTCGTTGGCGGGAACGGTCGAGGTCCAGATACCGGGTTCGCCGGCACTCAGCGTCAACTGGTGGGTGGCGCCGGATGGCGAGGTCACCGTCACCGGCGCGACACTGTCCGCCATGGTCTGACGCAGCACCTCGAGATCGTGGCCATGGACTTGCAGACGCAGCGCCTCCTCGTCGAGTTCCGGCTGCTTCATCAGCCAGTGCGACATTCGCCGCAGCAGGTCGAGATGCGGTCCACCGCCCTCATAGCCGCGTGCCCACAGCCAGATCTGGTCCGACAACAGCAGCGCGGCGCGGCCCTCGCCATAGCGGGACAGCAGCAGCAGCGGCTTGCCATCGGCCCCGGTCATCAGCGGCGGCACGGTGGCGTTGCGGGTGTCGACGGTGCGAAAGAACCGACCCCAATGCGGCGGCTCGGAGCTGGAGCCTTCCAGCCCGCGCGTCACCGGATGGCGCTTGCCGGCGTCGCTGAGATGGGCGTAGAACGGCTTCTCGGTGACGCCGACCGGCTCGGCCGGCAGCACCGCATCGAGCGGCGTGCGCCAGATGCTGGTGGTCGACGCGTAGTCGGGACCCGCCGACACCAGCACCGCGCCGCCGCCGCGCACGTAGCGCGCGATGTTGTCGAAATACGCGATCGGCAGCACGCCCTGCCGCGCGTAGCGGTCGAAGATGATCAACTGGAATTCGTTGATCTTCTGCTGGAACAATTCGCGGGTCGGAAATGCGATCAGCGACAATTCGTTGATCGGCGTCCCATCCTGCTTTTCCGGCGGCCGCAGGATGGTGAAATGCACCAGATCGACGCTGGGGTCGGACTTGAGCAGGTTGCGCCAGGTGCGTTCGCCGGAATGCGGCTCGCCCGAGACCAGCAGCACCCGCAATTTGTCGCGCACCCCGTCGATCGAAACCACGGCGCGGTTGTTCACCAGCGTCAGCTCGTTTTCGAGCGGCGAGGCCTCGATCTCGACAATGTTGGCCCCGGGGTGCTTGATATCGATGTCGACATTGACGGTCTGACCGCTCTGCACGGTGCGCTCGTTGATCACATCGCCGTCGCGGCGCACCACGACCTTGGCGCGCTCGCCGCTGACGCCCTGGTCGTCCAGCCGGTAGGTGATGGTCTGGGTCTGTCCGACGATGCCGAACCGCGGAGCTGCGGAAATCGCGATGCGCCGGTCGCGCTCGTCCTTGCGCCCGGTGATCAGGGCGTGCACCGGAGCCTGGAATCCGAGCGCGGACGCATTGGCGGGGATGTCGTGCACCCGACCGTCGGTGATCAGGAAGGCGCCGGCGACGCGATCGACCGGAACGTCGGACAGCGCCGAGGACAGCGCGCCGAACAATTTGGTGCCGTCGGTCTCGCCATCGGCCTGGCCCGCTTCGACCACCCGTACGTCCAGCCCCTTGATCTTTTTCAGGCTGTCGACCAGTGCCTGCTGGGCCTCGGCGGTTTCGCGGGTGCGGGTGCCAAAACTCTGGCTGGGACTCTTGTCGACCACGACTACGGCCACCGATGACAGCGGCTCACGGTCCTCGCGGGTAAAGGACGGATTGGCCAGTGCCAGCACGATCAGGGCAAGCGCCGTCACCCGCATAGCGGCGCCGCGGGCCCGGCCCAGCAGCAGCAGGACCGCGACCACGGCGACGGCGGCGACCGCGAGCCACAGCACCAGCGACGGCACGAGCGGCGTAAAGGCGATACCGTAGTTCATGACGCATACCTATCCACATTCGTCGTGACCCGTAGAAGACAGCGGACAGCCGGCATGACGGCGTACTGTAAAACACGCATCACTGTCCAGCCGCTCGATCAGCGCCGGCGCGTGCACCTGGTCGGCCTTGTAATTGCCGGTCAGGGTGTACATCACGATGTTGACGCCGGCGCGGAAGGCAAACTCGCGCTGCCGCGGTTCGCCTGGCGTCAGCGGCAGCATCGGCTGGCCGTCCGGGCGCAGCGCCCAGGCGCCGGCGAGGTCATTGGAGGTGATGATGATCGGCGAGACGCCGTCACCGCCGCGGGCCGGCCGCGACGCGGCCTCCTCGTCGTCCTCGCGCGGCAGCGCCTCGACCCAGGTCTGCCCGGAATCGAAGCGTCCGGGAAAGTCGCGCAGCAGGTAGAACGTCTTGGTCAGGACGTGATCGCGCGGCACCGGTTCAAGCTCGGGAATATCGAGCGAGGAAAGGATGTCGCGCAGGGCCTGCATGGCCGGCGTCTGCGAGGCGCCGCCTTCTCCCGGGGGCGCCTCGATGGCATCGCGGGTGTCGAACAGCACGGTACCGCCATTTTTCATGTAGGCGTCGATACGGTTGATGGCGTCCTGCGGCGGCTTCGGCGCGCCCGGTACCACCGGCCAGTAGATCAGCGGAAAAAACGCCAGTTCGTCCCGTGCGGGATCGACGCCAATGGGATCGCCGGCTTCCAGGGCGGTGCGCTGCGCCAGAAACAGGGTCAGGCCGGCCATGCCTGCCTTGACGATCGAATCCACATCCGCATTGCCGGTGACGACATAGGCAAGCCGGGTCTGCGAGACCGCCCTGAGGGCAAAATCATCCTTGTCGTCGGCACGGGAGGCCGTCGGCGCCAGCAGCGCCGACAAGATCAGGGTGAAAGCCAGCACCGCCGGCACCGCACGCCGCCTCAGCAACGCGGCAAAGCCGGCGCCGAGCAGGGCGACGATGATCGCATCGATCAGGAACAGCGCCAAAGAGGACGACAGCAGGATTCCGCGCAGGTCGCGCGGTTCGGAGTTGGTGTAGCTGGCCCGCCGCGCCCGCAACGCCGAAGTATCGAGCGGCGAGATGCGATCGCTGGCGGCCAGCGCGTTCACTGCCAGCGGGCCGTCCGCCGGGCCATAGAAGCCGGGCGGATGATCGATGCTGGCGCGATCGCGAAAGTCGGCGGGGATCGGCTTTGCGGTCGAGGGCGGCGGTCCGAACGCGCCGAAACCGTCGAGCGTGCGCAGCGGCGCCACGGTTTCGACCTTCGCCTCGCCGGCAACGCCCGGGCCCGGATTCGACGTATAGCCGGACATGTCGACGATCCGCCGCAGCATCTCGACGAAGGTACCGGACAGCGGCAGATCGGACCAACGCATGTCGGCGCTGACATGAAACAGGCTGACCACGCCCTTGCCGCGGCGTTCGCCGGTCACCAGCGGCGTGCCATCCTCCAGCGAGGCCCAGCTCTTCGTCGCCAGCACGGCATCCGGCTCGGCGAGCACCTGCCGGTTGACGGTGACGTCCTTCGGCACCGCGAGCCCGGCGAAAGGTCCGTCGGCGGAGAACGACGCAAGGTGCTGCGGCTTCTCCCAGGAGAGGCTGCCGCCGAGGGTGCGCCCACCGCTGCGCAGCTTCACCGGGACCAGGTCGTCGTCGGCTTGCGCCAGCCGCGGGCCGGCAAAGCGCACCAGCACGCCGCCTTGCTCGATCCAGGCCGTAAGGCGTTCGCGGATTTCAGGCGACAGCGTGCCGACATCGGCAAGGATGATCATCGGCAGTTTCTGATCGAGGAATTGCGTGATCGCCTGTTGCGGCGCGCCGCGGCCGCCGAGTCGTACGTCGGCGAACGGCGCCAGCGCCCGCGTCAGATAGAAGGTCGACGCCAGGAGCGGCTGCGCGGTATCGGTGCTCGATCCGCTGACGACGCCGATCGCGCGCCGCCGCCATCGCTTGTCCAGCAACTGGACCGCGCCGGCGGACCGCTCGCCGGCAATTTCAAGCCGGGCGATGTCGTTGCGCAATTCGACCGGAAGATCGAACGCGGCCTCGGTCTCGCGCTCCTGTGGCGCGAAGCTGTAGCGGGCTTCGCCGATCGGCGAGCCCTTGAGGTCGATCGCGCGCACGACGCCGGCGGCCGCGCCGCCGCCGGTGCGCAGCACCTTCACGGTCATCTTTGCCGCGGCGTTTTCGGCCGCAGCCAGCGCCAGCGTGGGCGGGGCGCCGCCTTCAAAAATCGTCAATGCACGATCCCCGATCGTTGTGGCGAGGCCGTCAAGGAATTCCGCGCCGCGCCCGCTATCGACGCCATCCGACAGCCAGGCGATTTCGCAGTCGCCGGTCGCTTTCAGGAAACGCCCGATCGCAGGCAGGGTTTCGACCCGCCCGATCGAATAGGGTTTTGGCGCGAGCTGGCGCAACGCGACGCGGGCGGTGCCGGCCGGCATGATGGTGATGTCACGGGTCGGCTCCGACAGCGGAACGAGGGCCACGCCGCGGCGGTCGCTGTCGGCGTTGGCGATCAACTCGTCCGCCGCCTTGACCCTGATGTCCCAGCTTGCGGCCGCGCTCCAGCCGTCGTCGAGCAGGATCAGCAGCGGCGTGCGGCCGCCGGCAATTCCGGTCTTCGGATTCCAGATCGGGCCCGCGGCGGCCAAAATGATCAGCGTGGCGGCCAGCAGGCGCAGGGCGGTCAGCCACCACGGCGTGCGCGAAGGGGTCTCCTCCTTCGGCGCGATGTCGAACAACAGCCGCGTCGGCGGGAACTCGATGCGCCGCGGCCGCGGCGGCATCACCCGCAACAGCCACCACAGCAGGGGCAGGCTGAGCAGCCCCAGCAGCAGTAGCGGTTCGGCAAAGGAAAGCGGCAGCGAGGCGATCATGCGCTGCGCCCCGCCTTGACGGTTGCGATGCGCGCGCTGCCCTTGCTGACCATCATGCCGCCATGCAGGAACAGCAGCAGCTCGGCGGCGGAGCGGTCGGTGGTGTGGGTCGAGAACAGCCAGTCGAGCTTGCCGGCCTCGCTGCGAATCTGGTCGCGATGCAACGCCACCCGGGCGACGTAATCATGGGTCCATCGTTCGGCGCGGCCCGCGGTGATGACGCCGCCGCCTTCCGGCTCGACGAACTCGATACGACCGGAATAGGGAAAGCTTTCCTCGGCCGGATCGACAATCTGGATCAGCGCGCCGTGGGCGCCGGACGCCGACAGGCCGGCCAGCATGGTCCTGATCTCCTCGATCGGGGACCAGAAATCCGACAGCACCACGATCTCGGCCAGCGCCGACGGCACGAAGGATGGCGGCAGGCTCAACCGCGCCGCGTCGTCATGCAGCATCGCCTGCGCCATCTTGTCGATCACGTTGCGACTCGAGGTCGGGGTGAGCAGGCCCGGGATTCCGACGCGTTCGCCGCCTGCGACCAGCAGTTCGGCCAGCGCGAACGTCACGATCAAGCCGCGCTCGAGCTTGCTGTCGCGGGCTCGCGCCGAGGCGAAGGCCATCGAGGGCGAACGGTCCGGCCACAGCCACACCGTATGCGCGGCCTCCCATTCCTGCTCGCGGACATAGAGATGATCGTCGCGCGCCGAGCGTCGCCAGTCGACGCTTTGCGACGGCTCGCCGGACACGAAGCGGCGGTATTGCCAAAAGCTTTCACCGGCGCCGGCGCGCCGCCGGCCGTGCAGGCCGTGGATCACATTGGCGGCGACGCGGCGGGCTTCAAGCACGAGACGCGGCAGCGATGCGGCGAGCGTTCGGCTTTCGCCATCGGCACGTCGGATTGCGGTGGTCTCCCTGATTGCGTGCTTGTCGTCCGCCGCCATCAACCGATCCGCGTCTTCAATTGCCGGATCACATCGGGAATCGTGCGGCCTTCGGCGCGGGCGGAAAACGTCAGCGCCATGCGGTGCTTGAGAACCGGCTCGGCGAGGTCCAGCACGTCGTCGATCGAGGGGGCGAGACGGCCGTCGAGCAGCGCGTGGGCGCGCACCGCGAGCATCAGCGACTGGCTGGCGCGCGGCCCCGGGCCCCAGGCGATCAGTTTGCCGCCCTCGCCGCCTTCGGGGCCAGGCCGCGCGGAGCGGACCAAAGAGAGGATCGCCTCGACCACGGAATCGCCGACCGGCAGGCGCCGCACCAGCCGCTGCGCCGTGACCAGGATGTCGGCGTTCATCGCCGCCTTGGCCAGCGTCTCTTCCGCGCCGGTTGTCTCGAACAGGATCCGCCGCTCGGCCTCGCGATCCGGATAGTCGACATCGATCTCCATCAGGAAGCGGTCGAGCTGCGCTTCCGGCAGCGGGTAGGTGCCTTCCTGCTCCAGCGGATTTTGCGTCGCCAGCACGTGAAACGGCTTCGGTAGATCGTGACGTACGCCGGCCACCGTGATGTGCTGTTCCTGCATCGCCTGCAGCAGCGCCGACTGCGTCCGCGGGCTGGCGCGGTTGATTTCGTCGGCCATCAGCAACTGCGCGAACACCGGCCCCGCGATGAAACGGAACGAGCGCTTGCCCGAACTGCTTTCGTCCAGCACCTCGGCGCCCAGGATATCCGACGGCATCAGGTCCGGCGTGAACTGGATGCGCTTGGCGTCGAGCCCGAGCGTGACGCCCAGGGTTTCGACCAGCTTGGTCTTGGCGAGGCCCGGCACGCCGATCAGGAGCGCGTGACCGCCGGACAGGATTGTCACCAGGGTGTTGTCGATCACCCGCTCTTGTCCGAAAATGACGGTGGAAATCGCTTCCTTGGCGGTGCGAATTTGGCCGGCGACCTGTTCGGCCGAGCGGACGATCACGTCCTCCAGTTTTTCCACGCTGTCTGCGCCAGCCATCTAGTTCTCCTTGCCCAAAACGCCGCCGATCGCGTCGTCATGCCATGAACGCCATGGTAAACTCATGTGAAGGCCATGTATTCGTTGAATTAAACTATCCCCACATTATCGGCATTTCGGGGTATGAACGGCATCACGATGTGGCGACCTCACGCGGAACTCGCGGTCTACTTCATGCACCGCGAGGACGTGCACCAATCGTGCCAGATCGAGGCGGTCAAACTCAGGGCAAACCATGGCGAAGCAAGGGCAGGCCACCCAACAGGGCCTTGAAGGGCTGACCAATGCGGCCACCGAAGCGGCGCACGCCAGCGCCGGCGGCAAGGGGCTGCCGCCCGTGCATCTGTGGAATCCGCCCTTCTGCGGCGATCTCGACATGCGAATCGCGGGCGATGGTACGTGGTTCTACATGGGGACGCCGATCGGACGGCCGGCGCTGGTGCGGCTGTTCTCGACGATCCTCAAGCGCGAGGACGGCAAGCACTTTCTCGTGACCCCGGTCGAGAAGGTCGGCATTCGCGTCGACGATGCGCCGTTCCTGGCGGTCGAGATGCGCAAGGAAAGCCACCACGGCGGACCGTTGCTGCGCTTCCGTACCAATGTCGACGACTGGGTGGCCTGCGATGCGGCGCACCGGCTCAGGTTCGAGGCTGCCGTCGATGGCGGCCTCACGCCCTATCTTCACGTCCGCGCCGACCTGTGGGCCAAGGTGACGCGGGCGCTCTATTACGATCTGGTTGACATGGGCGAGGAGCAAGTGGTCGATGGCCGAGCCATGTTCGGCGTCGCTTCGTCGGGCGAGTTCTTCGCGATGGCGGATGCCGAGCAGGCGAGGGAAGCAACTTGAACGAACCGATGCTCAAGGCCGGTCACGCGACCAGCTCCGCGGAGTTCTTCGATCGGGCCCGTGCGCGGCTCGGCTTCGACATTCCGCCCGGCCTGGTCGACCCCGACATCGTTCCGCCCGGCGGCGATCCCGGCACCGACCGGATGCTGGAGATTATTGCGCGCGAACGGCCGATCCGGCCCGCGGCGGTATTGATTCCGGTGGTCGATCGCCCGCAGCCGACCGTGCTGTTGACGCAGCGTTCGGCGCATCTCAACGATCACGCCGGCCAGATTTCGTTTCCGGGCGGCAAGATCGATGCGACCGACGCCTCGCCGCTCGACGCCGCGCTGCGCGAGGCATTTGAAGAAGTCGGCCTCGCGCGCGAATTCATCGATCCGATCGGCTATCTCGACCTCTACGCCACCAGTTTCGGATTCCGCATCCTGCCGACGGTCGCCCGGATCAAGCCCGGCTTCCGGCTGCGGATCAACGCGGCCGAGGTCGACGATGCCTTCGAGGTGCCGCTGGCGTTCCTGATGGATCCGGACAACCATCAGTTGCACAGCAAGGAATTTCGCGGCATGGCGCGGTCGTATTACGCGATGCCGTTTGCCGAACACTATATCTGGGGCGCGACCGCCGGAATCCTGCGCGTGATGTATGAGCGGATCTATCTGCCATGATCCGTCCGGCTTTCACCGAAGTCGGAATTTTCCTGATCCCGTTCGCGGTCTATGCGCTGTTCCTGTTCGCCACCCGCTCCGGCGCGTTGGTGCAGTCGTCCTGGCCGCTGCATGTCATTGCCAAGCTGATGCTGGGATCGCTGCTGCTGGTGGTGCTCAGCCTTGTCATGCTTGCGCATTTCAGGGCGAAGCCGAGCTCGACCTACGTTCCCGCCCATCTCGACAACGGCAGGTTCATTCCCGGAGTGGAAAAATGAGCGATGTGCGCGTGCTCGACGGCGCGCCCTGGCTCACCTCCGGACCGGCTGCGCGCGCGCTTGCCTTGCTGAACGGCGACGGCGAGGAGGCGCGCGTGGTCGGCGGCGCGGTCCGCAATGCGCTGTTGAAGCTTCCGATCGGCGATATCGACATCGCCACCACCGCGTTGCCGGGCGAGGTGGTTCGCCGCGCCAGGCTCGCCGGCATCAAGAGCGTGCCGACCGGCATCGAACACGGCACCGTCACGCTCGTCATCGGCGCACAGCCGTTCGAGGTCACGACCTTGCGCGAGGACGTCGAGACCTTCGGGCGCAAGGCCAAGGTCGTATTCGGCCGCGACTGGGTTCGCGACGCCGAGCGGCGCGATTTCACCATCAATGGGCTGTCGGTCGACGCCGAGGCGGTCGTGCATGACCACGTCGGCGGGCTTGGCGATATCGCGGCAAGGCGGGTGCGCTTCATCGGCGACCCCGACCGCCGGATCGCCGAGGATTACCTGCGCGTGCTGCGGTTCTTCCGCATTCACGCCGCCTATGGCGAAGGCGAACCCGATCGCGCCGGGTATCTCGCCTGCATCGCCGCGCGCGGCGGGCTCGCCGGGCTGTCCGCCGAACGCGTGCGCATGGAGATACTGAAGCTGATGATTGCCAAGGGCGCGGCTGCTTCGGTCACGGCGATGGCGGAGGGCGGATTGCTGCTGCCGATTCTGGGTGGGGTCGCCTATACCGGGCCGTTCGCCGCCATGATCGCCGCCGAGCACGCGCTTGGACTGCAACCCAGTGCGGTTCGCCGGCTCGGCGCGCTCGGGGTCGCGGTCACCGAGGATGCGCGGCGCCTTGCGACCCGCCTGCGGCTCGCCAACGCCGAAGCGAAGGCGCTGGATTTCGATGGGCCATCGCTGGTGGCGGCTCGCCGGCATGGATGCGGCGCGGGCGCGGCGGCGGCTGTATCGGCTCGGCGCCGAGCGCTATCGCGATCGGCTGATGCTGGCGTGGGCGCGGGCCGGCGACGCCGCCGACGCCGCGTCCTGGCGCGAGCTTGCCACCTTGCCGGATCGCTGGCGCGCGCCGAAATTTCCGCTGCGGGCGGCCGATTTCACCGCGCGCGGAATTGCCGAAGGGCCGGCGCTCGGCCAGGTGCTGACGCTTGCGGAGGATGCCTGGCTGGCGGCGGATTTCCCGCTGGATCGAACCGCCGTGAGCGCGATCGCCGACCAGGCCGTCAACCGCCTCAATCGGGATCACCGGCCGTGAGCATCGTCTCCGGCTTTGCCGATGTCTCGCTGCCGCAACTGCTGCTGGTCGCCGGTGTGTCGCTGTTTGCCTCGGTGCTCGGCGGGCTCGCAGGCTACGGCACCGGCGCGCTGATGCCGCTGGTGCTGGTGCCGCTGATCGGCGCCGGGCCGGTGGTGCCGATCATCGCGATCTCCTCGATCTTCACCAATTTCAGCCGCTTCGCCGCCTATCTCCGTTATACCGACCGCCGCCGCGCCCTGATCGTGATCCTGGCGGCGGCGCTGACCACCGCGCTCGGTGCGTTCGGCTACACCAGGCTCACCAATGCCGGCGCGGCGCTGGTGATCGGCGCCATGCTGATCCTGAGCGTGCCGCTGCGGCGCCTGCTCAAGCGCCACGAGGTCCGGATCGGCGATGCCGGGCTCGGCCTCGGCTCGGTCGGTTACGGCGTCGTGGTCGGCGGCACCTCCGGCTCCGGCGTCATCCTGCTGTCGCTGCTGATGGCCGCGGGCCTGGAGGGCGCCGCGGTGATCGCCACCGACGCGGTGATCTCGCTCGCGACCAGCGTCATCAAGATTTCCGTGTTCGGACTGGCCGGGGTCGTCACCCCGCAGGTGCTGGCATTCGCGCTGCTGATCGGTCTGGTGGCGTTGCCCGGGGCCTTTCTTGCCAGGGCGTTCGTCGAACGCATGCCGGTCCATATCCACAGCGCGATCCTCGACGTCGCAGTGATCGCCGGCGGCGCCGTGATGATCTCGTCGGCGGCGCGACATCTATATCCGGGATAAAGCGTAACGTCAGGGCCACTTCACCTCCGGCGGCATCGACGACAGGATGGAATCCACATTGCCACCGGTTTTCAGCCCGAAGATGGTGCCGCGGTCGTAGAGCAGGTTGAATTCGACATAGCGCCCGCGGCGTACGAGTTGCTCCTCGCGATCGTCGGACGTCCAGGGCGTGTTGAAATTGCTGCGCACGAGTTCGGGATAGATTCTCAGCAAGCCGCGGCCGACGTCCTGGGTGAAGGCGAGGTCGGCGTCCCAGTCGCCGCTGTCGTGCCAATCATAGAAAATGCCGCCGATGCCGCGCGCCTCCTGGCGATGCGGCAGGTAGAAGTATTCGTCACACCATTTGCTGTATTTTTCATAGCTTGCCACTGTGGCATGGGCGTCGCAGGCCGCCCGCATCGCGGCATGGAACGCGCGCGCGTCGGCATCCTGCCGGTTCCGCCGACGCTCGAGCAGCGGCGTCAGATCGGCACCGCCGCCGAACCACGCCTTGGTGGTGACGACGAAGCGGGTGTTCATGTGCACCGCCGGAATGTTCGGATTGCGCAGATGCGCGATCAGCGAAATGCCCGACGCCCAGAACGCGGGATCGTCGGCGGCGCCGGGTATCTGGGCGCGAAATTCCGGTGCGAATTCGCCGTGGACCGTCGAGCAGTGCACGCCGACTTTTTCGAACAGCCGGCCCCGCATCACCGCCATCGCGCCGCCGCCGCCGGGGTTGCCGCTGTGATCGGTGCGCTGCCAGGGCGTGCGCTCGAAGCGCCCCGCGCGGCCGGGATAAAGTGCTGCGGCCGCGTCGTCCTCCAATCGCTCGAACGCCACGCAGATGTCGTCGCGCAGCGTCTCGAACCAACCCCGCGCGCGCGCCTTGCGATCCTCGATGACGTCTGTGTTCATGGAGAATTCCTCTTGAAAGCATCCGGGCTGCGAATCTCGCCGCCTAGTCCCGCGGGCCGAAATAGCTGCAGCTCTCGTTGCAGCTATCGCGGTGGACGCTGACCCGCGCGATCGGGCCGGCCGGCGTCAGCCGCTCCCAGATGAAGCGCGAAAGATTCTCCAGCGTCGGCGGCCCCAGCGCCTCGACCTTGTTGAGCAGCTTGTGGTCGAGCATTTTCTGCACCTCCGCCATGCGGCGCTCGAGCAGGCCGAGGTCGAGCACCATCCCGGTCGCGGGATCGGGCACGCCGCGCAGCGTCACCTCGGCACGAAACGAGTGGCCGTGAATTTCTTCGCTGGCCGCCCCAAAGGTCGTTCCCGGCAGCGCATGCGCCGCCTCGAACCGGAACGATTTCGTCAATTCCCACATCGGCAAATCCACATTCTACCTGATACCAAGGGTCTTGTGCGTCTGCAGGCTGAGCCGCCATTGCGGATGGCGCAGACAATAGTCGATCGCGCGCGCGGTGTTCTCGACCAGTTCCGGCCCATCCATCGGCTGCAGCGAAAAACGCTCGAAGGCCAGTTCGACAAAGGCCTCCGGCGCCGCATCCGCCTGCGGGTAAACCAGCTTGAGCTCGTGACCTTGCCGCACCCGCAGCTCGGCGCCGGCTTTCGGGCTGACGCAGACCCAGTCCATGCCTTCGGGCGGATCGATGGTGCCGTTGGTCTCGACGCCGATGCAAAAGCCGCGGGCATGCAGCGCCTCGATCAGGGCGGTATCCACCTGCAGCAGCGGTTCGCCGCCGGTCAGCACCACGTAGCGGTTGGCGGCGGCGCCGGTCCATTGCCCGGCGATGACATCTGCAAGCTCCGCGGCGGTGGCATAGCGGCCACCCAGCGTGCCGTCGGTTCCGACAAAATCGGTGTCGCAGAACCGGCAGGTCGCGGTCGCGCGGTCCTGCTCACGGCCGCTCCAGAGATTGCAGCCGGAGAACCGGCAGAATACCGCGGCGCGGCCGGCATGGGCGCCTTCGCCCTGCAAGGTCAGAAAGATCTCCTTGACCGCGTAACTCACCGCGTCGTCTCCTCAAATGGCGGGTCTGGTTTGCCGCAGCGCCTCACCCAGCGCCATCGCCGCGGCCATTGCGACATTGAGCGAGCGCAGCCCGTGCCTGATCGGGATCACCAGACGTGCATCGGCAGTGGCGGCGACGTCGTCGGGGACGCCCGCGGATTCGCGCCCGAACAGCAGGATGTCGGTCTCGCCGTAGCGATAATCAAGATAGCAGCCGCTCGCCTTGGTGGTAAACAGGATCAGCCGATGAGCCCCGCGGTTACGCCATTGTTCGAACGCTGACCACGAGTTGTGACGGGTGATCGTCACCTGGTCGAGATAATCCATGCCGGCGCGGCGGAAGTGCCGGTCCGAGACCGGAAATCCGGCGGGCTCGATGATGTGAGCGGCCACATCGAGGCAGGCGCAGAGGCGAAGTATCGTCCCGGTGTTCTGGGGAATGTCGGGCTGGAAAAGTGCGATCTGCATTCGACAAAGGGCCTAGGGGTCGCCATGAAATGTCTGGATAAATCGCCGCTCGGCGCGGATTTAGTGCATTGCACGCAGATGAGCCGATAGCGGGCTTGCGCTCTTCCGGCAAGGGTGCCAATAGAACGATTCTGGACTGCCTGTTTCGCCTGTTTGGCCGGGACGAGGCGGTCTTTCTGCCGCCGCGGGGGTCGCGGGCGCCGGCAGCCTGTTCCGGGCTTCGTGGGGGCGTTGCCAGGGGCGGTTCCACCGGCTGCAGATGAGAAAGGGTTTGGAATCGTGACGACAGCGTCTTCAGCGGGCTCGACACGCCGTGATTTCCTCTTTGTCGCCACGGGTGCCGCTGCCGCGGTGGGTGGATTGGCCACGGTCTGGCCGCTGGTAAGCCAGATGAACCCGGATGCCTCCACGATTGCCGCCGGCGCGCCGATCGAAGTCGACCTGACCCCGATCGCCTCGGGCCAGGACATCAAGGTGTTCTGGCGCGGCAAGCCGATCTACATCATGAACCGCACCAAGAAGCAGGTTGAAGAGGCCCGCGCGGTCCCGGTCTCGAGCCTTCCCGATCCAGCCACCGACCAGTCCCGGGTCAAGGACGGCCACGACCAGTGGCTGGTCGTGATCGGCATCTGCACCCACCTCGGCTGCATCCCGATCGCGCATGAGGGCAATTACGACGGCTTTTTCTGCCCCTGCCATGGCTCGCAATACGACTCCTCGGGCCGCATTCGTCAGGGCCCCGCGCCGGCCAACCTGGTGGTACCGCCCTATCAATTCGTCTCCGACAGCAAAATCCAGATTGGCTGAGCCCCGGATCCTTGATCCGAGACCTTGGCCCGTCACGTCGTCTTACTTCCTCAGGATCGCATCATGAGCGGACCATCCGACTACCAGCCGAACAATCCCGCCTTGAAGTGGATTGAGCGGCGCCTCCCGATTATGGGTCTCGTCCACTCCTCGTTCGTGGCCTATCCGACGCCGCGCAACCTGAACTACTGGTGGACGTTCGGCGCCATCCTCTCGATGATGCTCGCGGTACAGATCCTGACCGGCGTAATCCTGGCGATGCACTACACGCCGAACGCCGATCTCGCCTTCAAGTCGGTCGAAGGCCTCGTCCGCGACGTCAATTATGGCTGGCTGCTGCGCAACATGCATGCCGCCGGCGCGTCGATGTTCTTTCTTGCGGTCTACATCCACATGTTCCGCGGCGTGTATTACGGATCGTTCAAGGAGCCGCGCGAAGTGCTGTGGATTCTCGGCGTCATCATCTACCTGTTGATGATGGCGACCGGCTTCATGGGCTACGTGCTGCCGTGGGGTCAGATGAGCTTCTGGGGCGCCACCGTCATCACCAACCTGTTCTCGGCCATTCCGTATTTCGGCGAGAGCATCGTGACCTTGCTGTGGGGCGGCTATTCGGTCGGCAATCCGACCCTGAACCGGTTCTTCTCGCTGCACTATCTGCTGCCATTCGTGATCGCCGGCGTGGTGGTTCTCCATGTCTGGGCGCTGCATGTCGCGGGCCAGAACAACCCGGCCGGCGTCGAAGCCAAGACCGAAAAGGACACCGTGCCGTTCACGCCCTATGCGACCATCAAGGACATGTTCGGCGTCTCCTGCTTCCTGATCTTCTTCGCCTGGTTCATCTTCTACATGCCGAACTATCTCGGCGACGCCGACAACTACATTCCCGCCAATCCCGGCGTGACGCCGGCGCATATCGTGCCGGAATGGTATTACCTGCCGTTCTACGCCATCCTGCGCAGCATCCCGAACAAGCTTGCGGGCGTCACCGCGATGTTCTCGGCGATCATCGTGCTGGCTTTCCTGCCCTGGCTCGATACGGCGAGAACGCGCTCGTCGAGATACCGTCCCCTGGCGAAGCAGTTCTTCTGGCTGTTCGTCATCGTCTGCGTGCTGCTCGGCTATCTCGGTGCGCAGCCGCCGGAAGGTATCTATGTCATCGCCGGGCGCATCCTCACCTTCTGCTACTTCGCCTACTTCCTGATCCTGCTGCCGCTGTTGAGCCGGATCGAAACCCCGCGCCCGGTGCCGAATTCAATTGCCGACGACGTGCTGGCGAAAACCGGCACCAGGTCGACGCCAATGGTTTCCACGGTGATCGCGCTGATGGTTGCCGGGGCGCTGTTTGCCGGCAGCGCGCAGAACGCGCGCGCCGCCGAGGACACGACCCCGCCGTCATTGAAATGGTCGTTCTCCGGCCCGTTTGGCAAATACGATCGCGGCGCCTTGCAGCGCGGGCTCAAGGTCTACAAGGAAGTCTGCTCCAACTGTCACAGCCTGAATTACATCGCGTTCCGCAATCTCGCCGATCCCGGCGGTCCGGGCTATTCGGAAGCGCAGGCCGCGGCCTTTGCTTCCGATTACAAGATCAAGGACGGTCCGAACGACCAGGGCGAAATGTTCGAGCGGCCCGGCCGGCTGGCCGATTACTTTCCCCCGCCGTTTCCCAACGAGCAGGCGGCGCGCGCGGCCAACGGCGGCGGGTTGCCTCCGGATCTCTCTTTGATCACCAAGGCGCGCTCCTATGAACGCGGCTTCCCGCAATTCATCTTCGACTTCTTCACCCAGTTCCAGGAGCAGGGCCCGAACTACGTCGACGCCATCCTGCAGGGTTTTGAAGACAAGCCGCCGGCCGGCGTGACGATTCCGGACGGCTCCTATTACAACAGATATTTCCCCGGCCACGCCATCAAGATGCCGAAGCCGCTGAGCGACGGTCAGGTCACCTTTGACGACGGCTCGCCGGCCACCGTCGCGCAATACGCCCATGACGTCACCACGTTCCTGATGTGGGCCGCGGAGCCGCACATGGAGGCGCGCAAGCGGATCGGGCTGCAGGCGTTTGTCTTTCTGATCCTGTTCAGTTTCCTTCTGTACTTCACCAAGAAGAAGGTTTGGGCCAACGCGCACTGAGTTCGGCGCCGATGACGCGAATTTGAAAAGGACCCAGCGGGGGCTTTTTTGTTGGTGCAAACGGGGCCAGGCCGGAGTTGCCGCTTTGTTTTGCCCGGCGCCAATCGCGGCGTACCCGATTGCATCCCGGCCGGGCAGCGGACAAAATGGCGGTCGATTGGCCGACCCTGCGAAGAAAATCACCGGAGGAACCCATGGGTACCAGCATCTCGTTCAAGCGTCCCGACGGCAAGGACGCCAACGGCTACCTCGCCAACGCCGCGCGCGGCAACGCGCCGGGCGTGGTGGTGATCCAGGAATGGTGGGGACTGCAGGACCAGATCAAGGGGCTGTGCGACCGCTTCGCGGTGGCCGGCTTCGACGCGCTGGCGCCCGATCTCTACAAGGGCAAGGTGGTGCCGTATCACGACACCGACGCCGCCGGCAAAGAGATGAACTCGCTGGATTTCATCGACGCCACGACCCAGACGGTGCGCGGCGCCGTGCAGTATTTGTCCAGGAACGGCGCCAAGGTCGGCCTGACCGGCTTCTGTCTCGGGGGTGCCGTGACCATCATCGGCGCGGCCAGGGTTCCGGAGCTGACCGCGGGCGTGGTGTTCTACGGCATTCCGCCGGAGCAGGCGGCCAAGCCGGCCGACATCAAGATTCCGCTGCAGGCGCATTTCGCCAGCAAGGACGACTGGTGCACGCCGCAGGTGGTCGACGCCTTCGAAAACGGCATGAAGGCCGCCGGCAAGTCGATCGAACTGTTCCGCTATGACGCCGAGCACGCCTTCGTCAACGAGCAGCGCCAATCGGTGCACGACCGCAAGGCCGCCGAACTCGCCTGGGGCCGCGCCACCGAGTTTTTCAGGAAGCATCTGGGGTGACGGCTTTCCGTCATTGCTGTGCGAAACAGGTCGCGCGAATGTGCGCCCAATACCCACCGTCATTCCGGGTTCGCGCTGACGCGCGCCCCGGAATGACGGCGATCACTCCCTGCCACTCACGCCATCCCACCACGGGCAGGTGCCGGACAATAGCTTATAATTACCGTCGATGACCTGAACCGGGGCGCGCAGGCCGGCGGCCGCAGCGCGCATCCGCATCTCGCGCGCGACTTCGCGGTCGGCCGGCGGCAGCCAGACGCGCTCATGTCCCCACAGGCTCGGGCCATCGGTGAGTTCGAACGGCCGCCAGTTCGGCGGATCGATCTCGCGGCCGCCCCAGCCGCACTCGACCATGAACGCCGAAGGGGTCTTGGCATAGAACGATGTCATGAGGTCGTTGGTGTGGCGGCCGAGCGTGACGCCGACGCGGTTCTGCTGGCTCAGGGCGACATCATAGGACTGGCCGACATCGTCGAGTGAAAACAGTTCGACCATCAGATGATGCATGCCATTGCGGCCGGTCTCGATCAGAGCGAGGCTGTGATGGCGGGCGTTGACATGAAAGAAGTAGGCGCGAAACGGCTTTTGCATGTAGTCGCTGAGGCCGAACCCCAGTACATCGACGTAGAATGGCATCACCGCGTCGATATGCTCGACCGTAAGCACGGCGTGGCCGAGGCCGAGCGGGCCGGTGCGGAAGCCGGAAATCGAACGGCCAGGGACAAACGGCGTCTCGTCGATCGCGGCCCCGTAAAACGCCTCGAGGCGGTTGCCGGCCGGATCGCGAAACGAAATCAGGCTGCGAACGCGCCTGTTATCGGCGAGCGACTGCGGTTCGGCGACCACGTCGACCTCTGCCTTTTCCAGCTTTGCTGCCAGCGCCGCCAGCGCGGCGGCGTCCGCGACCTCCCAGCCGAAGAAACGGGCGCCGTCCGGCATCGCGCGATCGATGACGATGCGCTGTTTGCGGTCGTCCATCCGGAACGCCAGCAGCGACGGGCTGCGCTCGACCGCCTGCAACCCGACCAGCCCGGTCCCGAATTGTCGCCAATCGTCCAGATCGGTCGCGCCGAATCCGACATATCCGAGCGCCTGCACCGCCATCGCGCGCCTCCGCTGCTTTCGATCTCGAGCGCTTGTTCGCGCTCGATGAAATCCTAAGCATGTTTTCCGGATTAGGCGAGCGATCGGACTCCCTCGTGCCACACGCGCTCTCTGCTCTTTCCCCCTTGTGGGGGAGAGGTGGAGAGGGGGGTAGCGCGGGCTCCGGCGTCTGTGCTTACCCCTGCCTGGCCCTCCCCCACAAGGGGGGAGGGAACGGTGAGATGGGGGCGCGCAGCTTGACATCGTCCACCGCCAATGGTGTCTACGTGGCTCATGAGCACCCTCGTTCGCCAAACCCGTCTCTGGTGGGCCGCCTTCTAAAGGTGGCCGGTGCGATTGCTTTTTTCCCATCGTCGGAGGCCGCCATCGCAGTATGGCGGCCTTTTCGTCTGTCCTGTGTGGCGTTCCCTCGGCAAGTTTCGTAAGAGGATCACATGAACAGGACGGCTTTCTCGCTTCCCGCCCACAGCGAATATCGCACCCGTCGCGGCCTCGAGGTCGCGCGGGCGGTGGAGCAATTCAGCGGGGGTGCCGACCGGCTGGATGATTTGATCGATCTGCTCGACCGCCGCCGCGGCGTGGTGCTGTCGTCGGGCACCACCGTGCCGGGCCGCTACGAGAGCTTCGATCTCGGCTTTTCCGATCCGCCGCTGCGGCTGGAGACCAGCCGGGACCGCGCTTTTCGCTGCAGGCGCTGAATTCGCGCGGCGAGGTTCTGATCGCATTCCTCGGCGACGTCCTGAGCGAGCCCTGCGCCGTGATCACCGAGCGGAGCGCGGCGCGGCTGGCCGGTCATATCGTGCGTGGCGCAGCGCCGGTCGAGGAGGACCAGCGCACCCGGCGCGCCAGCGTGATGTCGCTGGTGCGCGATCTGGTGGCGGCGTTCGGCGCCCAGGACGATCCGCTGCTCGGCCTGTTCGGCGCCTTCGCCTATGATCTGGTGTTCCAGATCGAGGACCTCGTGCAGAAGCGCGCGCGCGAGAGCGACCAGCGCGACATCGTGCTGTACGTGCCCGATCGCCTGCTGGCCTATGACCGGGCTACCGGGCGCGGCGTGGTGTTGAGCTATGATTTTGCCTGGAAGGGCAAGTCCAGCGCCGGTCTGCCGCGGGAGACCGCTGAAAGCGCCTACGCCAACACGCCGCGGCAGGGATTTTCCGATCACGCGCCCGGCGAGTATCAGGCGACTGTCGAGACGGCACGCGCGGCCTTCGCGCGCGGCGACCTGTTCGAGGCGGTGCCCGGCCAGTTGTTTGCCGAGCCCTGCGAGCGCTCGCCGGCGGAAGTGTTCCAGCGGCTGTGCCGGATCAATCCGTCGCCCTACGGCGCCCTGATAAATCTCGGCGACGGCGAGTTCCTGGTCTCGGCCTCACCGGAGATGTTCGTGCGCTGCGACGGCAGGCGGGTCGAAACCTGCCCGATCTCGGGCACCATCGCGCGCGGGGTCGACGCCATCGGCGACGCCGAGCAGATCCGGCAATTGCTGAATTCGGAGAAGGACGAATTCGAGCTCAACATGTGCACCGACGTCGACCGCAACGACAAGGCGCGCGTTTGCGTGCCCGGCAGCATCAAGGTGTTGGCGCGGCGCCAGATCGAGACCTACTCCAAGCTGTTTCATACCGTCGATCATGTCGAAGGCATGCTGCGGCCGGGCTTCGACTCGCTCGATGCGTTTCTCACCCATGCCTGGGCGGTGACGGTGACCGGCGCGCCCAAGCTGTGGGCGATGCAGTTTGTCGAGGACAATGAGCGTTCGTCGCGGCGCTGGTATGCCGGCGCGATCGGCGCGGTGAATTTCGACGGCAGCATCAACACCGGGCTGACCATCCGCACCATCCGCATGAAGGACGGTCTTGCCGAGGTACGGGTCGGCGCCACCTGCCTGTTCGATTCGGATCCCGCCGCCGAGGATCGCGAATGCCAGGTCAAGGCGGCGGCGCTGTTCCAGGCGCTGCGCGGTGATCCGCCGAAGCGGCTGTCGGCGGTGGCGCCCGATGCCACCGGTTCGGGCAAACGGGTGCTGCTGATCGACCATGATGACAGTTTTGTCCATATGCTGGCAGACTATTTCCGCCAGGTCGGCGCCGCGGTCACGGTGGTGAGACATGTCCATGCCCAGCACATGCTGAGCACGCAGAGTTACGATCTGCTGGTGCTGTCGCCGGGGCCGGGGCGGCCGGAAGATTTCGGGATCGCCAGGACCATCGATACCGCGCTTGGCAAGAAGCTGCCGATTTTCGGGGTCTGCCTCGGGGTCCAGGCGATCGGCGAGTATTTCGGCGGCCAGCTCGGCCAGCTCGGGCAGCCCGCGCACGGGCGGCCGTCGCGCGTCCAGGTGCGCGGCGGGCGGCTGATGCGGAATTTGCCCGATGAGATCGTGATCGGCCGCTATCATTCGCTCTACGTCGAGCGCGACGGCATGCCCGATGTGCTGAGTGTCACGGCCAGCACCGAGGACGGCGTCGCCATGGCGATCGAGCACAAGACCTTGCCGGTCGGCGGCGTCCAGTTTCACCCGGAATCGCTGATGTCGCTGGGTAGCGAAGTCGGGCTGCGTATCGTCGAGAACGCATTCCGGCTGAATGTGCCGGTAAACTAATGACGGGCTGTAGCCCGGATGGAGCGCAGCGCAATCCGGGATATCGCCCGGTGCGAAGGCCCCGGATTTCGCTGCGCTCTATCCGGGCTACAAATTCTCGCCGTGGCGCAGCAATGACGACTAGACAGAGACAGCAATGACTTTTGAATATGATTTGAAGGCCGCCGTCCGCACCATTCCGGACTATCCCAAGCCGGGAATCCTGTTTCGCGACATCACCACGCTGCTCGGTGATGCCCGCGCCTTCCGCCGCGCGGTCGACGAGCTGGTGCATCCGTGGGCCGGCTCGAAGATCGACAAGGTGGCCGGCATCGAGGCGCGCGGCTTCATCCTGGGCGGCGCGGTGGCGCATCAGGTCTCCGCCGGCTTCGTGCCGATCCGCAAGAAGGGCAAGCTGCCGCACACCACCGTGCGGATCGCCTATTCGCTGGAATACGGCCTCGATGAAATGGAGATGCACGCCGACGCCATTCATCCTGGCGAGCGCGTGATCGTGGTCGACGATTTGATCGCTACCGGCGGCACCGCCGAGGGCGCCGTGAAACTGCTGCGTCAGATCGGCGCCGACGTGGTCGCGGCCTGCTTCATCATCGATCTGCCGGATCTTGGCGGGGCGGCAAAGCTACGGGCGATGGACGTGCCGGTGCGAACGCTGATGACGTTCGAGGGCCATTGAGCGTTCGCAGGCACGACGTCGTGATCACGGATTGTGCAGGATCAAGCTCAGCTCGAGCTCGCGAAAGCTGAGGTAATTCCTGCGAATCCATTGATGCAGTTCGGTCGATTGATCCTTCTCGTGACGCAGATAGTCGGTGAACGAGAAGTTCAGGCGGTCGATATAGGTCTTCAGGAATACGGGCAGCGCGGCAATGCGCAGCACCGCACCGTGTGAAAAGGTCTCGGGCAGCTCGCCGCGTACCACATATTCATTGTCGATGGTGACCAGCGCGGTCGCGGGGACCTGTTGGCGCAGCGTGGCGTGGCTGCGCACCGAGACGCGGTCGGTATCGGCCAGGAACAGGACAACCGGCGCCACGCTGCGCCGTGCCGCCTCCTTCATGAAGCCGATCTCGTCGGACATCTTGAAGAACTCGTCGTAGGCATGGAAGCCGAGATCGATCACCTTGGCGATGCCGTCATGGACGATCAGGCGGTCCATCAGCGCCATCTTGCCATAGGTGTCGTCGACTTCGGCGGTCTCGGTGATCCCGGGAAGATAGTCGAGCAGCGCCGGCTCTTTCAGATTGACGTCGAACGCATTCACCGCGCCGTTCTTCAGCAGCAGGAACTCGCCGAGCAGCCGCGCGACCAGCGTCTTGCCGACCAGCGGGCGAGGCGAGCAGATGATATAGACGGGCGTGCGGCTCATCACGCGCTATATCGGGCGAATTCGGCGTCCAATCCAGCCAAATCCCATTTGGGCGCGATTATTTTTCGCCGCCGCGCGCGCTCGATTTGGAACCGGCCAGGTCGGTCAGCTTGATGCGGTCGAATTCGCTCCAGACATTGGCGAGCCAATGCCGGACATAGCCGCGCAGCACAAATGAATAATTCGCGGCGTCCTCATTGATGCCCTTGTTGGCGACAAATTTCAGGAACGGAACCGAGGCGATCTCGACCTGTTCGTAGGCCATCTCGTTCAGTTTGGGGATGGTGATCTCGGTGGCGTCCTTGATGCGGTGGAAATAGGAGTTGTAGGTGGCCTGGTCCCACTCGAAGAAGCTCGTATTGTTGATGAAGTTCTTCACCAGGAAGTATTTCGCACCCTGCATGAAATTCGCGGTCTCGGCGATCTCGTCGAGCGAGGCGATCGACGGGCCGAGGATGTGGAACACGGCAAAGGTGATTTGGCCGCCCTTCGCCGCGTCGAGGAAGCCGATGTCGCGCAGTGAGGCCAGCGCCGGCGACAACAGGCCGGCGCGGACGTCGATCACGGTGACCGAGGGTGCGACGGCGTTGAGGGTATCGAAGATCCTCATCTGATCCGAGGTCGACGTCATGTCGACGATTTCGGTGATCTCGGGATGGAAGCGCTTCAGGGTGCCGCGCGGCGACTCGGTATCGAAGGCACGGGTGGGCACGTTGTTGGCACTGAAATAGTCCAGCACGGTTCGCGAGACCGTGGTCTTGCCGACCCCGCCCTTATCAGCGCCTACCACGATCACTACTGGCTTCGCCATGGACTTCCCTTACGCGCCCCGGGTCGCCGCGGCGACCTCATGTACCTGTCCCTGCTTTGGGCGCGAACATGGCAGAAACAAGGGAGAATTCAATTCTTTAGACAGCCGGCGCGGATAATCCCTGCCGATGTCGTTAATACCGCGGCGGCTTTGGACCACACCGTGGCTACGGGTTAGTGCGGGCCCCACGGGCCGTTCCGGCCGCCCCAAGACCCCTGCGGTGGCCCCTGCGGTGGCCCCGGCGACGGGCCGGGCGCGGCGTCGGCGGGATTCCGGACGTCCCCCATGGGCCGGGCCGTGACGGCGGCGGGAGCTGGCCATTGGCTGGTTCCTGCGGCGAACCGTCCGGCCGATCCGACGGCAGCGCCAGGGGTCCGGGATCGTGACCGCCGGCATATTGCACCAGCGCCTGTACCCGCTGGTCCACCGAGGGATGGGTTGCAAACAGGTCGGAAAAGCCTTCGCGCGGGTTGTCGACGCATAGTTCCATCACGGCGGAGGTCGCGCCGGGCAATTCGCCGCGGTTCTCGATCTTGCGCAAGGCCGAGATCATGGCGTCGGGATTCTTGGTCAGCTCGACCGAACCGGCATCGGCAAGCAGTTCGCGCGATCGCGACAGCGCCAGCCGGACCAGTTGCGACAGCAGCCAGGCCAGCGCGATCAGCGCGACCGCGACAATGATAATGACGATCGCGGCGCCGCCCGAGCCCTTGCGGTCGCCGTTGTCCGAGGAGGAGGACGAGGAAGAAGAAGACGACCACGAACCGCGGCGGCCGTAGCCCCAGCCATAGCTGAAGTTGAAGAAACTGCGGAAGAACAGCTCGGCAAAGAAGCCGACCACGCCGGCGATGATCACCGCGATCACCATCATCTGCACGTCGCCGTTGCGGATGTGCGTCAGCTCATGGCCGAGCACCGCCTCGATTTCCTGGTCGTTGAGCGCGTTCAACAGGCCGGTGGTGACGGTGACCGCATATTGCCGCCGGTTGAGTCCGGTGGCGTAGGCGTTCAGCGCCTCGCTTTCCACGATCTCCAGCCTCGGCATCGGGATGCCGCGCGAGATGCAGAGATTTTCCAGCAGATTATACAGCCGCGGCTGCTGCTGCCGGGTCACGCCTTCGCCACCGGTGACGGCATCGACGATCGATTGATGGAAGAAGTAGGCGATCACGATCCACAGCGCGGCCGCCCCGGTCGAATAGGGAAGGGTGCGGATGACATCGTTCAGCGCCACCGTCAAATAATAGCCGGCCGGCCGGCCGCTGTCGTTGATCACCTCGATGATCAGCGCGCCGGCATAGACCATGACATAGACCAGCACGAACAGCCCTGCGAGCAGCAGCACCGAACGAAATCTGTTCGAGGCGATGTGCGTGTAAAGACCGTAGGCGGCCATGATGGGCTTCCGCTAGTCACCGTCATTCCGGGGCACGCCGACGGCGCCAACCCGGAATCCGGAGATTGCTGGATCAGGCGAGATTCCGGGTTCGTCGCTTCGCGGCGCCCCGCAATGACTGAAATGGCCGGGTATCATGCTGGACAAGGCCCCGGGCGTTCAGAATTTTACCGTCGGCACCTGCTCGACGTCGGCGCGGCTGGCGCCGAGGTCGAAGAAATCCTTGCGGGTGAAACCGAACATGCCGGCGAACAGGGCGGCGGGCATCTGCTGGATGCCGGTGTTGTATTCCTGAACGGCGTTGTTGAAGAAGCGACGGCTGGCGGCGATCTTGTTCTCGAGGTCGGCCAGCTCGCTGGCCAGTTGCTGGAAGTTGGCGTTGGCCTTGAGGTCGGGATAGGCCTCGGACAAGGCGATCAGCCGGCCCAGCGCGCCGCTCAACTGGTTCTCGGCAGCGGCGACCTGGCCCGGTCCCTGCGCGGACATGGCGGCACTGCGGGCCTTGACCACGTCGTCGAGCGTGCCACGCTCGTGGGCGGCATAGCCCTTGACGGTTTCCACCAGATTCGGAATCAGGTCGTGACGCTGCTTGAGCTGCACGTCGATATCGGCGTAGGCCTGTCCGACCCGTTGGCCGAGTGCGACGAGACGGTTGTAGGCCGCGAACGCAAACAGCGCGAGAATGACGATGACCCCGATGATGATCCAGCCGGTGGACATGGCAAAAACTCCTGATGAGGCGACGGAAAGGTCGGTAACCTAGCGTGCCCAGCGCAACACCGGATACCGATTTTGTGGCAGGAACTCGCGCAAGGCATGATCTCGAAAAAGCACGACGTGGTCGCCACGAGGTGGGCATCCGCCTGGTCGGGCGCAAGGCGGGTTTAGTTCAGGCGGCCGTTCTCGCCGACGAGGTTAACTTTCCTCCATCACCGCGTCGCCCCATCGCCAGCGCCTGGCGCGGGCGTAATCGGCCCTGGCCCGGCGCGGCACCTTGATCGTGGCAAGACCGGTTGGCGTACAGAGCTTCGCGGTCACTTCCACCTTGCCGATATCCGGCTGCGCCAGCACGCGGGCACGACGCGGTTCGACCGCCGCGCGGCTCAGCGCAACATAGGTGAATTTCTCGTCCTCATAGGCAAGCTCGGCGGCCTTGACTTGCCGGTGCGCGCGCGAGCGCGGCAGGCGCTGGGTGAAATGGCACCAGTCGGGCGCGGCCAGCGGACAGTTGCGTTCATGCGGGCAGGGCGCGGCGACATGCGCGCCCGCGGCAATCAATTGTTGCCGCAGCGCGATCATTGCGGCGTAGCCGGCCGGTGTGCCGGGCTCGACGATCAGCAGCGTGTTCCTGGTCCTGGCCCACATCAGCTCGGCAAGTGCGCGTCGCTCCGCCTCGCGGGTCTCGCCGATCATGTAGCTTGCCACCACCAGATCGGCGGGCCCGGTCTCAGCCAGCGCGGCACGGGCGTCGCCGTGCCGGTACGTCAGCGCGCGCAGGCGTGAACTGGTGCCGCAGAGCTCCAGCGCCAGCGCCCGCAATGCGGCATTGCTGTCGAGCAAGGTAAAAGCCTGCAGCGAGGGAAAGGCTTCAGCCGCGGCCCAGCTTGCAGTTCCCGGCCCGGCGCCGACATCGAGCAGGCTCGCCGGCGCAAAACCCGGCCGGCTTTCGCCCAGCGCATTCAGGCTTGCCGTCACCGCGGCATAGGTTGCCGGCATCCGCGCCAGCGCATAGGCCAGCGCATCGCTCTCGGACCTGATCGCGGCGGAGCCGCCGCCGGCGCGATAGGTCTGCGAGATCGCGGCGGCCCGCCCGGCCGCGGCGGTGCGCGACAGCCCGTGCAGCCTGGCGTCGAGGGCGGCCTTCAGTTCGGCGGGAAGGTCGGGGGCGATCATCTGTCTTTGTCATGCCCTGCGGAAGCCGGGCATCCGATATTCCGTCACGGCTGTGAGCCACAAGAACGGCGCGGCGTACTGGATCATCCGCCTCCGCGGATGATGACGTCAACGCGGCCGGAGACCGGTCGTCGACACGGCAAAGGCCGAATAGCCTGTCACGCCACGTTCTGATCGAGAATCTTGACCGCGCTTTCGAGGTCGACCGAGACCAGTTGCGATACGCCGCGTTCGGCCATGGTGACGCCGAACAGCCGGTTCATGCGCGCCATCGTGATCGGGTTGTGGGTGATGATGATGAAGCGCGTCTCGGTCTCCGCGGTCATTTCATGCAGCAGGGTGCAGAACCGCTCGACATTGTGATCGTCGAGCGGCGCGTCGACTTCGTCGAGCACGCAGATCGGCGACGGGTTGGTGAGGAACACCGCGAAGATCAGCGCCAGTGCGGTCAGCGCCTGCTCGCCGCCGGACAGCAGCGACAGGGTCTGCGGCTTCTTGCCGGGGGGCTTGGCGATGATTTCGAGCCCGGCTTCCAGCGGATCGTCGCTCTCGATCAGATGCAGGGCCGCTTCGCCGCCGCCGAACAATTCCGACGAACAGCCGCTTGAAATGGCCGTTGACGATCTCGAACGAGGTCAACAGCCGCTCGCGCGCCTCGCGGTTGAGGCTCTGGATGCCCTGGCGCAGCCGCTTGATCGCCTCCACCAGATCGTCGCGCTCGGTGGTGAGCGCGGTGTGCTGGGCTTCGACCTCGCGCAACTCTTCTTCGGCGCGCAGATTGACGGCGCCGAGCCGCTCGCGGTCGCGGCGCAGCTTTTCAAGGTTTTCCTCGATCTCGGAAAGCGGCGGCAACACCGTCTCCGGCGTGATCTCGGCAAGCCCGGCCACGCCCTGCGGTTCGATCTCCAGCATGTCGTGGATTTCACGCTCGACATCCGCGAGCCGGCGCCTGGCGCCGTCCATGCGTTCCTCGGCGCGTGCGGTCGCCTCGCGCGCGCTCGACAGCGCCTCCAGCGAAGCCTTGGCGGCGCGGTCGGTTTCCGCCATCACGTTCTCGGCGGAGGCCAGCGCGTCGGCGGCAACCCGGCGGGCGGTTTCGGCGGACTCGATTTCGCCGATCAGGGCGCGGCGCTTCTCGGCGAACACCGCCGGCGCGTTGTCGAGTTCGGCGCGCTCGGCTCGGACCTCGGCGATGCGGGCTTCGATGGTGGCGATCTGCGAGGCCGCGCTCTCGCGGCGGCTCTGCCATTGGCTCTGCTCGGCGACGATCGCCTGCAAGCGGCGGTCCGCCAGCTCCGCCTCGCGCGCCAGCGCCTGCGCTTCGGCCCGCACCTCGGCGGCAAGCCTGCGATGGCCGTCGATGTCACTGCGAACCGCGGCGAGCCTGGTTTCGGTATCGAGGCTCGGGGGCAGTTCCGCCAGCGCCGCGTCGGCGCTCTCATGCGCGGCCTGGGCCTCAGTGCGGTCGGCATTGAGCCGGCTATGGGCTTCGGTCAGCGCCGACTTCCGCGCGGCGTGGCGATTGATCTCGCGCTCGGTATCGGCGTGGCGCTGGCGCGCGGCGTCGGCGTCGCGCTGCGCGGCGCGCCAGGCATCGCGTGCGGCGGTCTCCGCCGCGGACGCGCGTCCGCAGTTCGGCCTCGGCCGCTTCCAGCGCCTGCCGCTTGTTGCCGGCGTCGTTCCGGGCCTGCTCCAGCTCATTTTCGATCTCGACCAGCCGGGCACGCTCGGCGAGGCGCCGTGCCGCGCCGGTCGGCGCATGGGCGGCGGCGACAAATCCATCCCAGCGCCAGACGTCGCCTTCCAGCGACACCAGCCGCTGCCCGGTCTTCAACTGCGACACCAGTTCCGCGCCGCGCTCTTTGGCGACGACGCCGATCTGGGCGAGGCGGCGCGCCAGCTCCGGCGGCGCCTCGACATGGAGTGCGAGCGCTTCGGCCGCTTCGGGCAATGCAGGGTCGCCTTCGCTGACGCCGGCGTTGGTCCAGCGCAGCGGCGCCGACGGGTCGACCGGCGCGTCGAGGTCGTCCCCCAGCGCAGCGCCAAGCGCCTTTTCATATCCCTTGGCGACGGTGACGCCGTCGATGATCGGCGGCCACAGGTTCTTGGTTTCACCGTTGACGAGTTTGGCGATCGTGCGCGCCTCGGTCTCGAGCCGCTGCACGCGCTTGTCGGCCTCGTTGAGCGGCGCCCGGGCGGCTTCCAGCCTGGCGCGCGCCGCGACGTGGCCGGCTTCGCTGGCCTGGGCTGCGATTTCGGACTGCGCCAGGCCGTGCTGCGCGGCCTGCAGGGCATCGGCGAACGCGCGCGAGGTCGCCCAGCGCGCTGGTTTCTTCGGCGAGCTTCTGCTCCTCGCTGTGGACGCTGGCGATTTCCTGCTCGAGCCGCGCCAGCCGATCCCGATGGCTGCGCAAATTGCCCTCGAACTGACGGCGCCTGGCGGTGAGGTCGGCGAGCACCGTGGTCAGCTCGGCGAACAGGCGTTCGGCGGCCGCCAGCGTCGCCTCGGCCTCGGAGACGCGGCTGTCGACACCACTGCGCTTGTCGACGCGCGACCTGATTTCGTCCTTGAGTTCGGTGTTCTCGCGATCGAGCCGCTGCAGCGCCACTTCCGCGTCGGAGGTCTGCTGCTGCTCGCGGCCGATGTCGGCTGCAAACTGCGTCAGCCGGCGGTCGAGCTCGGCCACGCGCTCCCGGGCGCGCTCCTCCTCGCGGTCGAGCGTCTCGCGCGCATTGGTCAGGCGTTGCAGTCCGGCGGCGGCACGGACCTCAGCCTCGCGCAGCGCCGGCAGTTCGGAGGCGCGCACCGCCTGGATGCGGGCGGCTTCCGCCTGCTGCCGGGTACGCTCGGCCATCTCGCGCACGCTGAGATCATGGACGCGGCCGGCTTCAGCGACGTCGGCGTTGGCCTCCAGCCAGCGCAGATGAAACAGCGTGGCCTCGGCCTTGCGCACCTTGGCTGCGACTTCGCGGTAGCGGATCGCCTGCCGCGCCTGTTTCTTCAGGCCGTCGATCTGTCCGGCCAATTGCCCGATCACATCCTCGACGCGGGTGAGGTTGGTTTCCGCAGCCCTGAGCCGCAACTCGGCTTCATGGCGCCGGGCATGGAGGCCGGCGACGCCGGCCGCATCCTCCAGCACGCGGCGGCGCTGTTCCGGCTTGGCTTGAATGATCTCGCCGATCTTGCCCTGGTGAACCAGCGCCGGCGAGCGCGCGCCGGTGGCGGCGTCGGCGAACAGGATCTGCACGTCGCGGGCGCGCACGTCGTGGCCGTTGATGCGATAGACCGAGCCCGCCTCGCGCTCGATCCGGCGCGAGATTTCCAGGGTTTCCCGGTCGTTGAGCGCCGCCGGCGCCGAGCGATCGGCATTGTCGATCGTCATCACCACTTCGGCATGATTGCGCGACGGACGGTTGCCGGAACCCGCGAAGATCACCGCGTCCATGTCGGCGGCGCGCAGCGATTTGTGCGAGGTCTCGCCCATTGCCCAGCGCAGCGCCTCGACCAGGTTGGATTTGCCGCAGCCGTTCGGTCCGACGACGCCGGTCAATCCGGGCTCGATCATGAAGTCGGTGGGTTCGACGAACGACTTGAATCCGTGGAGGCGCAGGCGCGTAAGTTTCATGGACACGATGCTCAGTTGGCAGGGCGCGAATCTCTCTGCCGGGACAATACCATAGAAGGCAATGTCGGTGTGGGGGTGAGTCGCTTGCGGCGGCTCTTGGGCGGCGACAATGGCGAGGCGGGGCCCGGAGGGCAACCGCCGCCGGGGCTTTTCCCAAGGCTTTTGCAGGGAGTTAGGCGGGCTGCCTCAACCGCGCAGGTTAAAGAGAAACCCCATCAGCTCTTCAGCAGCGACTTGATCTTCTTGTCGAATTCGTCGAACGAGGCTTCGCCCTTGATGACGTCGCCGTTGATGAAAAAGGTCGGCGTCGAATTGACCTTCAGCACCTCGGCGGCGTATTTCTGATCGGCCGCGATCTTGTCGAGCAACGCCTGATCCTTGAGGCAATCCTCGACCGCTTTCTCGCTCAGCCCGGCCTGCTTGCCGATCCGGGTCAGCGTTTCGGTGGTGTTCTTCATCACCCAGTCGCTCTGTTGCTTGAACAGCATATCGACCACCGCGAAATACTTCCCGGCATCGTCCTTGGCGATGCAGCGCGCCAGCATCGAGCCCGCGGCCGCCTTGATGTCGAGCGGGAATTCGCGGAACACGTAGCGGATCTTGCCGGTGTCGATATAGGTCGACTTGATCTTGGGGAACACTTCGGCGTTGAAGGCCGCGCAATGCGGACAGGTCATCGAGGCGTATTCGGTGATGGTCACCGGGGCGTTGGCGGGTCCGAGCGCCATGTCCGGCAGCGAGACCGGCTTCGCAACGTCAGCCGCGCTTTGCGCCATGGCACCCGTGATCAGGCGCAGCGGCGGAAGACCGGCGAGAGCGGCAAGCCCGGTCAATGACAGGGCGGTGGTGAAGGCGCGGCGCGTGATGATCAACGGTTTGCTCCGGATTGGCGCGTTCACGCCCGATGGACCTCAAGAAGAGCCCTGTTCGCTAGCTTGAAACCACAATTGTGGCAATGGTCGGCCGTCGCTGGCGGTCGTGGCGGCCGGCTCAATTTCGCTTGATCGATGCGCCGAGCCGCGCCAGCGCAGCCCGCAGTTCCTCGTCTTCGACGGACGCCAGCGTGCTTGCGACTTCCGCGACCGACTGCGCGTCCGGTGCGCGAGAGGGCGGGGCGCGGTCGCGGCGCGACAGCGGCGCCTGCCGGAGCGCCAGCCGTCCCACCGCGCTCCAGCCGAAAAAGCGGTTGACGCGCTCCAGAATGGCGTCGGAGGCGTGCTGGATTTCCAGCGCCATCGGGCCCTCCACCCGCAGCACCAGGGTGGCCGGTTGCTGCGGTTGGCCCTCCACCGGCCGCGGCCACTGGATTTTCAGCGGCTCGGAATGCCGAGCGATCTCGGGGCCGGCGATTTCGGCCCAGCGCGTGACCAGTTCGCGTGCGGCGAAACCCTGCTTGGCATAGGCGTCGGAAAACACGTCGCTGAGCAGGACGGAAAGCGGCTTGGCGCTGATCGGACCGGGTCTGGCCATGGGTTACTATAGCACCTCGCCATTTGCGGTGAGAACTGACTTGATCGTCGTGGCCGGCGTTGTCCCGGTGGCATCCTCGTCTTGCCTTGGCCGACAAAGAAAGACGTGGATGCCCGCGACAAGCGCGGGCAAGACGTAGAGAAATGAGACCGCCGGAACTAAGCTGCGTTATGAATGTCTCTGTGATCGCGAAGCCCAAACGGCAAGAATCCGACCCCAAGGTAATCGGTCCTGCCGCCCGGCTGCTTGAGTGGTACGACCGGCACCGCCGCCGGCTGCCGTGGCGGCCGTTGCCGGGCGAACCCGCCGATCCCTACCGGGTGTGGTTGTCGGAAATCATGCTGCAGCAGACCGGCGTGAAGACGGTGGGACCCTATTTCGAGAAGTTTGTCGGGCGATGGCCTGATGTCGATGCTCTCGGTCGTGCGTCGCTGGACGACGTGCTGCGAATGTGGGCCGGGCTCGGCTATTATTCGCGCGCCCGCAACCTGCATGCCTGCGCGGTGGCGGTGCTGCGCGACCATGGCGGCGCGTTCCCGGACACCGAGCAAGGCCTGCGGTCGCTGCCGGGCGTCGGGCCTTACACCGCGGCCGCCATCGCTGCGATTGCATTCGGTCGGCGGACCATGCCGGTCGACGGCAATATCGAACGCGTGGTGTCGCGGCTGTTTGCCGTCGAGGAGCCGCTGCCGCAGGCCAAGCCGCGGATCCGCGAGCGCGCGGCGGCGCTGCTCGACGCCGGCGAGTTCACCTCGCGCGCCGGCGACAGCGCGCAGGCGCTGATGGACCTCGGCTCCTCGATCTGCACGCCGAAACGACCGGCCTGTGCGCTGTGCCCGCTGTGCGAAGATTGCGTCAGCCAGGCGCGCGGAGATCAGCAGACCTATCCGCGGAAGGCGCCGAAGAAGCCCGGCGAGTTGCGCCGGGGTGCCGCGTTCGTGATCACGCGCGGCAGCGAGCTGTTGGTCCGCACCCGCCCCGACAAGGGTCTGCTGGGCGGTATGACCGAAGTGCCGGGTTCAGCATGGCTCGCGGACCAGCAAGACGCGGCGGCATTGCAGCAGGCGCCGATGCCGAGACGGGCGCTGCGCTGGCAGCGCAAGGTCGGGATCGTTACCCATGTCTTCACACATTTTCCGCTCGAGCTCGTGGTCTACACCGCAACGGTTGACCCGCGCACGCCGGCACCCCGGGGAATGCGCTGGGTGCCGCTTTCAACCGTGATGGAAGAAGCGTTGCCGAATGTCATGCGCAAGGTGATCGCGCACGGCCTTGGCGACCAGCTACCCGCGGCTTGAGGCGGGCATCGTCACGATCGGCGGCCTGGCGTTGAGGCCCTCGACCTGGAAGCCGGCGACGCGCTTGTAATTGGCGGCGATGTCCTCCAGCTCCTTGAGCGACAGCACGTCGGTGACGACCTCATAGCCCTCGGGCGCGCGTTCCTCCACCAGTTGCATCACCTGCTCCGGACCGTTGCGCCGGTTCAGCATGACCAGATCCGCTGTGGCGGGGCGGCGTTCGGCCTCATAGGCGGCCAGCGCGGCGGGGACCGCGCCATGCGCCAGGATTTCGCGGGTCAGCACGCGCGCGTCGAGGATCGCCTGCGAGGCGCCGTTGGAGCCGATCGGATACATCGGATGCGCGGCGTCTCCCATCAGGGTGATGCGGCCGAAGGTCCATTGCGGAATCGGATCGCGGTCGACCAGCGGATATTCGTAGGCGTGCGGGCAGTTGCGGATCAGGCCCGGCACATCGAGCCAGTCGAATTTCCAGTCTTCAAACCAGGGCAGAAACTCGTCCGACCGGGCGGTGCGGTTGTAATCCTCCCGTCGCCACTGGTAGGTCGGCGGCATGTGCCGCTCGGCGATCCAGTTGATCGCGAATTTGCCCGAACCGTCGGCTTGCTTCGAGATCGGATAGCAGACGAACTTCAGCATCTCATGGCCGGCCATGATCATGGTGCGGCCGGAGAGAAAAGCGTCGCTGCGGGTGATGCCGCGCCAGAGAATGCGCCCGTTCCAGATCGGCGGGCCCTCTTGCGGATAAAGCCTTTCGCGGATCGCGGAGTGAATGCCGTCGGCGGCGATCAGCAGTGCGCCGTCATGGCTGCCGGCGGACCTGCCCGTTGCCCTGTCAATGAAATTGGCGCGTACGCCGCTCGAGGTCTCCGACCAGTCCGTCAGATGATGGCTGGTGAGGATATTTTCGGCGCCCAGCCGTTCGGTCGCGGCGTCGAGCAGAATCTGCTGCAGCGTGCCGCGATGGATCGAGAATTGCGGCCATTTGTAGTCGGCCTCGAGGCCGCGCGGCTCGCTCCAGATCGGCTTGCCGCGCTTGGAAAAATACGCCAGTTCCCGGGTGCGCACGCCGGCCGCGTCAAGCCGGTCGAGCAGGCCGAGTTCGGTGAGCTCGCGCACCGCATGCGGCAGCACGTTGATGCCGACGCCGAGCGGCTTCAATTCGGGGACGCTCTCGAACACTTTGGCGGCGACGCCGATCTGGTGCAGGCTGAGCGCCAGCGTCAATCCCCCGATGCCGCCACCGGCGATCAGAACGGTCATGGTCCACCCCTCATGGCTTGGGCGGTGATGACATGGGCGCTCGGACGGGGCAACTCCCCAAAGCGGCCTTGCACATCAGGTCAGCGCGAACCCGGAAATCCACGCCACCGATCGTTTCGGACCCGGGTCTGCGCCGGGAGGCGCAGCCCGAGACGAAGTCGCCGCGATGCGGTCAGGCCGCCTTGGTCTTGAGATGGCCGAACATGATGTGGCGCGCCTCGTCGTCCATTTCGGCCTTGAACACGAATTTGTCCTTCAGCGCGAGCGCGCGGGCCGCGGCCGGCCGCGCCGAGACCTCGTCGAGCAGGCGTTTCACGCGGGGATATCTGGCAAACGCGTCATCGCCGAGCACGAACGGCGCCATGCGGGCCCAGCCCCAGAACGCCATGTCCACGATGGTGTAGGTATCGCCGATCATGTAGCGGCTGTTGGCGAGGTGATCGTCCAGGATCTTGTAATGGCGATGCGCCTCGAACTGGTAGCGATTATGCGCGTATTCCAGCTCCTTCGGCGCGAAGTGCTTGAAATGCACGGCCTGCCCCGAATACGGGCCGAGGCCGGTGGCGACGAACATCAGCCATGACAGCAGCTTCGCGCGATTGGCGGGCGTGTTGGGGGGCAGGAATTTGCCGGTCTTCTCGCCGAGATAGAGCAGGATGGCGTTGCTGTCGAACACGAACACGCCGTCATCGTCGATCGCCGGCACCTTGCCGTTCGGGTTGACCTTGAGGAATTCCGGCTTGAACTGATCGCCCTTGCGGGTGTCCACCGGCACGACGTCGTAAGGCAGGCCGGACTCCTCCAGGAAAAGCGCGACCTTGGCCGGGTTGGGCGCGCCGTTGAAGTAAAATTTGAGCATCAAAACTCTCCCTTGCGTCTTGTCGTACAATCAGGACGCGGCGATGATACCGCAGGCGGCCTGTCCTTGCGCAAATTTTTGCAAGCAGCGCAACCGACGAGTTCGTGAGGACGCGTAGCCCGGATGGAGCGCAGCGCAATCCGGGAATCGCATGGCGGGTGAGGCCGCTCCCCGGATTGCGCTGCGCTCCATCCGGGCTACGGGAGGGCGGCCATTGCCGAGCGGATTTCGGCGCGCAGCTCGTCGATCAGCCGCAGGCCCTTGTTGGTCTCGACGTGCCAGAAGGTCCAGCCGTTGCAGGCCCCGGCACCCTGCGCCACCGCGCCGATGCGGTGGATCGAGCCGACCTTGTCGCCGAGCATGATGGCGCCGTCGGCGCGCACCAGGGCGCCGTGGCGCTTCTTGGAATCGACCAGCCTGGTGCCGGGCGAAATCATGCCGCGCTCGATCAGTTCGGAGAAGGCCACCCGCGGCGCCTCGCGCGCCGTCATGAACGGCGCCAGCGTCGGCTCCGGCAGCGGCTCGATCGCGGCGATGCGGGCTTCGGCGGCGGCCGCGTAGCCGGGGTCGCGCTCGAAGCCGATGTAGCGGCGGCCGAGCCGCTTGGCGACGGCGCCGGTGGTGCCGGTGCCGTTGAACGGATCGATCACGAGATCGCCCGGCTTCGACGACGACAGCAGCACGCGCGCCAGCAGGCCTTCGGGCTTCTGGGTTGGGTGGACCTTCTTGCCGTCCTTGCCCTTGAGACGTTCGTCGCCGGTGCACAGCGGGATCAGCCAGTCGGAACGCGCCTGCACGTCCTCATTGGCGGCCTTGAGGGCTTCGTAGTTGAAGGTATAGCCCTTGGCCTTCTCGTCGCGCGCCGCCCAGATCATGGTCTCATGGGCGTTGGTGAAGCGACGGCCGCGAAAGTTCGGCATCGGGTTGGTCTTGCGCCAGACGATATCGTTGAGAACCCAGAAGCCGAGGTCCTGCATGATGGCGCCGACGCGAAAAATGTTGTGATAGGAGCCGATCACCCACAGCGTCGCCGACGGCTTCATGACGCGGCGGCAGGCCAGCAGCCAGGCGCGGCTGAAATCATCGTAAGCGGCGAAGGATGAAAACTTGTCCCAGTCGTTGTTGACGGCGTCGACATGGGATTCGTCGGGGCGCTTGAGGTCGCCCTTGAGCTGCAGATTGTAGGGCGGGTCGGCGAACACCAGGTCGACCGAACCGGCCGGGAGTTTCGACATCTCGGCGACGCAATCGCCTACGATGATACGAGCACTGCAATGGGACTCAAATTTAGTGCGGGGCGCCTTTGCAGACGCCCCGCGACGCGACACAACCATGACTCAAATACTCTGACTCAGGCGACGCTGTCGGCGACGCGGGACTAAACAACCGACTGGCGACACATTGGCGAAGCAAAGTAAAAATCGACTTAACCGGGCAATTCTTTCACGCTAGGCAATTTTTGCCGGGCAGGTTATTGATTAACGGAATGGAAATTTTACGTTGATCGCGGTGTCGGGTGCAGCGAACCCGCGGCAGCGAGATGCAATGAGGGAAATGCGCCATGCGTTACGATGATTTCCGTCGCAGCGACGATATCGACGACCGTCGCGACGACAGTGGCGGCGGCGTGGGTGGCGGCGGCATGGGCGGCGGCGGCTTCGGTCTTCCGATGGGCGGCGGGGGCGGGCTCGGCATCGGCACCATCATCGTGCTCGGTCTTATCGGTTACGCCTTCGGCATCGATCCGCGCATTTTGATCGGCGGCGCTCAGGTGCTCAACGGCGGCGGCCAGGCGCCGACCTATCAGACCGATCGCAGGTCTTCCCCGGCAGCAAGACCGGCGCGCCGACCGACGAGATGGGCAGCATGATCGCCGGCATCCTCGGCGAGATCGACGATCGCTGGAGCGAAATTTTCAAGGCCGCCGGACAGTCCTATACGGGTCCGCGCATCGTACTGTTCCGCAACGCCACCAATGGCGGCCGCTGCGGCATGGCGCAGTCGGCGATGGGGCCGTTCTACTGTCCGCCGGACAGGCAGATCTTTCTCGATACCGGATTTTTCCGCGAGGTCGAGACCCGGTTTCACGGCTGTTCGGGCAATGCCTGCAAATTCACCGCGGCCTATATCATTGCCCACGAAGCCGGCCATCACATCCAGAACCTGCTCGGTATTCTGCCCAAGGTGACGCGGCTGCAGCAGCAGGCCGGCAGCAAGGCCCAGGCCAACGCGCTGCAGGTGAAGGTCGAGCTGCAGGCGGATTGCCTGTCGGGGGTCTGGGTCAATCGCGAGGAAAAGAAGCGTCCGGGCTTCCTGGAAGCGGGCGACATCGACGCGGCGCTGACGACGGCCTCGGCGATCGGCGACGATACGCTGCAGCGGCAGGCCACCGGACGGGTGGTGCCGGATTCGTTCACGCACGGCTCCGCCGCGCAGCGCAAGCAGTGGTTCATGACCGGCTACCAGCAGGGCACCGTGCAGGCCTGCAATACGTTCGGCGGGGCGATGTGACGGGGAGGGTTCGCGATGTCTTCCTCCGATACAACCCGGACCTTCGTGCCGCTCAACATCGCGGTGCTGACGATTTCCGATACCCGCGCGCTGGAGGATGACAAATCCGGCACCTCGCTGGCGGAGCGCCTGACCGCTGCCGGCCACCATCTGGCGGCGCGCGAGATCATCGTCGACGATGTCGAAGCGATCCGTATCATCGTCAAGCGTTGGATCGCGGATCAGGGCGTCGACGTCATCATCACCACCGGCGGCACCGGGTTCACCGGCCGCGACGTGACCCCGGAGGCGATCGAGCCGTTGTTCGAGAAGCGGATGGATGGCTTCTCGATCGCCTTTCACATGCTGAGCCATGCCAAGATCGGCACCTCGACGGTGCAGAGCCGCGCCACCGCGGGCGTTGCCGGTGCCACCTTCATCTTCTGCCTGCCGGGATCGCCGGGCGCCTGCCGCGACGGCTGGGACGGCATCTTGGCGGCCCAGCTCGACTACCGCACCCGGCCCTGCAACTTCGTCGAGATCATGCCGAGGCTCGATGAGCATCTGCGGCGGCCGAAAGCCAAGGGCGCTTCGGCGTGATCGTCATCGAGGGCGACGCGGCGAAGCGGCCAGGCCGCCGTCGTTCCGGGGCGCGCGTCGGCGCGAACCCGGAATCTCGAGATTCCAGGGTTCGATGCCGTTGGCATCGCCCCGGAATGATGGTGTGGACGGCCCCCGACGGCATCAGTGTGCCAGACTGGTGATATCGATGCCACCAGACAAGGGAGCCGTCCATGGGCGAGATTAGCATGATTGGTTTGGATTTGGCGAAGAACGTGTTCCAGGTTCACGGGATTGACGCGTCGGGAGGGGTGGTGGTGCGGCGTCAGCTTCGGCGTGGTGCGGTGGAGAAGTTTTTTGCGCAACTGCCGCCGTGCCTGGTGGGGATGGAGGCCTGCGGCAGCGCGCACCATTGGGCGCGGGTGATCGGCCGTTATGGCCACGAGGTGCGGCTGATGCCGCCGGCCTATGTGAAACCCTACCTGAAGCGCAACAAGAACGATGGCCGCGACGCGGAGGCGATCTGCGAGGCGGTGGGCCGGCCGACGATGCGGTTCGTGGCGGTAAAGAGCGTGGAGCAGCAAGCGACGATGGCGGTTCATACCACGCGGGCGCTGCTGGTGCGGCAGCGCACGATGGCGGCGAATGCGCTGCGGGCTGCGCTGGGCGAACTCGGGATCGTGGCGGCGCAGGCATCAGGGGATTGCGCGAGCTGATGGCCCGGCTCGAAACGGCAAACGCGGAGATCCCGGAGCTGATGCGGGGCACGTTGCTAGTTCTGGCCAGGCATTGGCAGGCGCTCGATGCCGATGAGCGCGCGCTGGAGCGACAGATTACGCAAGCCGCCCGCGCCGATCGCGAGGCGCGCCGGCTGATGGAGGTGCCGTGCGTGCGCCCGATCATCGCCAGCACGGTTCTGGCCAAGGTGGCTGATGCGAAGGTGTTCCGCTCGGGCCGCGATTTTGCGGCCTGGATCGGACTGACCGGCCGCGATCACGGCACCGGCGGCAAGCATCGTCCAGGCCGCATCTCCAAACGGGGCGACCGCATGCTGCGAGCCCTGCTGATCAGTGGGGCGAGCGGCTATCTGCGCCACCAGAAGCGGCGCGGTGTCAGCGACCCGTGGCTGCGCGAGCTGCTGGCGCGTCGTCCCTACAAGGTCGTCATGGTGGCGCTCGCCGCCAAGACCGCGCGTATCATCTGGGCCATGCTGGCCAAAGGAGAGAAGTACCGGGCTCGCGCGAGCGCGTCGGCTGCTGCCTGATTGGAGGGCGACAGCCGCCGCGCTCGCGCTCATCTGTCGGAAGGCAACTATGGTGTGATGGCAAAATGGTCAGGAACCGGGATCGAAACACTCCGTACCGTCATCGCGCGTCACAGCACGCCGGAATGATTGGATCGATCCGCGATCTCCATCAGGCCCGCGTCAGCGACGCATTCAGAGGCCGTATACATGACCGCTCCCCGATCCGTTTGCCGAAACACCAAACAAGCCCTTGCCGAGAGGAGACCGTCCATACAAAGCCTCATTCCGAAATGAAGGTAGCGAAGAAGAGAAAGACCGCAGCTAAGAAAAAGCTAAGGTGAGGTCGGCGTCTGGGTCGTTGACGAAACCGTTCCGGCTGGTGCTTTAGTTAGAATTGCATTCGGCAATTCGTAAGCAACATGAAGAAATAGTTTTATAAACTCTACAAGCTGAGTTGCATCGTCCTCTGTCCCCTTAAGTTCATGAACAGCCTCGTTTCCTTCAAGGCGCAACTTATGTGCCCAATCCTTTAGAGCGCCAGTTACGATATTCATGTCGGCTAATTCATCGATTCTTGCGAAAAGATTAGGTTTTTTGCCTCCTAAATCTTTTGTCGCAACGTCCAGAATGGTTCTACATCCCCCGATTATGAAGCTGGGATGCTTGTGCTCTGAAAGCATCATTTGCAAGTCAACAAATGGCCGCCGTATTTCTTCCGGCCAAGTCGGATGGGCAATCGGTTGCCTGCTTTCGGGGTATGTTCGCACAACAACGACTGAATCTCCGGTAACGAGCCTTTGTTGTTGTTGAGGGGGTTGGGCATTTTGATATTGAACGGCCAGACTTAGTAATCGTTGAGTTGTACGGAAAATGATTAACAGTGGTTCCCCACAATGTGGACAACGTGAAAGCCCGCACGCTTCGATTGTCTCAAGAGAGCCTGGCGGAAGTTGCTGTCGTGGCTGCGGGACAGGTCTAAACTTAGTTGGGTCGCTCGGTTCGGGCTCTCGCTTAACAACCTCACTAACCTGAGAAACAACGAAATCTACCAAATTTCCGCAATCAGGATCGGGGCAAAAATGACGAGTTTGAAAGAGCATGAGACAGTCCCTGTTCCAATTGTGGCGATCATTCAATCAGATTGACGCTCTGTTTGGCAGCGAACATCCAAACATATCCGAGATCACTGCCGCCCTTACGGACATGGAAATAAAACACGGTGGCGAATTAATTCAATCGGCACTGGTAGCCGCTCACCTGACGGCTGTGAGGCGTCTGCAGTTTGTTTAAAAGCGCTGCGTTTGTGCCGAATTCTTCGACATATGAGTTACTCCTTCGCACGCGAAGATCGCCAACGAGAAAACGCCTCGCCTTCTGCTTAGGCGTGGTCGCTTCCGTTAGTGTCTTGATACGTGAGCCGCTTTCCGATGATGCCAGCAATCGCCTTGCGAGCGCGCTCGGCATCATTCACGCCAAGCGCCATGCGCTGATTGTACCTGTAATCAAATTCCGCCAGATAACGCTTCAAATGCTGCTGTGAAACGTGGTGATAGACGCCGTTGATGCCGCGTTTCAGGATCGAGAAATAGCCTTCAATCGTGTTCGTGTGCACATCGCCGCGAACATATTCGCCGATGCTGTGATTGACGGAATCATGCTTCTGATAGAGGCGCCCAAGGTTCTTCGAGGTTGCACCTTCGTCCGTGTAAACCATGGTCGCACCGTCAAGCTGAGCCGCCAGGATCGGCGCCAAGTTTTTCGCGGTGACAGAGGCAACGTGATGCGAGCGAACGCGACCCTTGCCCTCGACAAGCGAATAAACGGCCTGCTTGCCAACGCCTCCTGTTCCTTTGTGCTTGCGCTTGCTGCGATGTTTGTTCTTCTCAAGACCTCCGACAAATGTTTCGTCCATTTCCACGGTCTTGCCTTCACCACCAAGCGGACCGCTTTCTTCGGGGAATAGCTCGCGCATTCCCTCGCGAATGCGATGGGCCATGAACCATGCGGTGCGGTAGGAACCAAAGCCAAGCATGCGCCAAAGCTGATGGGCGCTCATACCCTTCTTGGATGCACTCATGAGATGCGTAGCGAGCAGCCATTTATGCAGCGGGATATGCGAACGTTCGTACAGCGTGCCCAGAGTAGCCGTGAAGGGCTTCTGGCAGGCACGGCATTTGTAGAGGCCGGGGCGCGTGCTCTTGCCCTTGAGTTCGGTAGCTTCGTCAACGGTGCCGCAGTGCGGGCAAACCGGCCCATCAGGCCAGCGCAGGGTTTCGAAGTGCTTACGGGCGGCGTCTTCGTCAGTGAAAATCGAGTCTGTAAGGTCGCAAGTCATGGCTAAAACTCTCTCTCTCTTAGCCAGAATTTACAACCTCAGATGTGGTATGTCAAGTGCATAATTCCCCATCATAGGTCGAGCTGCCAGGTTTCGCCGACCAGGTCGACGCCGAAACTGTGGTGTGGCTCCTGTTCGACGCGGCGAAAGCCGGCGCGCTGGTAGATCGCGCGCGCCGCAACAAGAATGCTTTGGGTCCAGAGCGTGATCGAACGGTAGCCGGCGTGCCGCGCGAAACCGATGCACTGCTCGGTCAAGGCGCGCCCGAGCCCGAGCCCTCTTGCCTTTTGCTCCACCAGCAGCAGCCGCAGCTTCGCCACCTCGTCGGATGCCCTGACCAGGAAGACCGAGCCGACCGGCTCGCCGCCGATCTCGGCGATCCAGCAATGCTCACGCGACGGGTCGAATGATCGGATGAACTGCGCGCCGATCTCACCGACCAGCGCTTCGAAGCTGATGTCCCAGCCGTATTCCTGCGCATACAGCGCGCCGTGCCGTGACACCACCCAGCCGATGTCGCCGGGGCGATGGCTTCGCAGCAGCAAGGGGGCCGGCTGCCGCGCCGGCGGCTCCAGTGCCTGTTCGATGGTGGTCATGGCGTCAACCAGGGCGGCGCGCGCCGCGGTGTCGAGACCGCCGAGCAGCGCCGCGACCTCGTCATGCGATCGGTTGTCGAGTTCGGCAAACGCCGCGCGACCCCGCGCCGTCAGGGCGAGTTCGGTGACGCGGCGGTCGGACTTCGAGGGCTTGCGCGCCACGATCTGGCGCCGCTGCAGCGCCCGCAGGGTGCGGCTGAGAAATCCGGCGTCGAGGCCGAGCGCGCGGACCAGGTCGGTGGCGGTATGGCTGTCGCGTTGCGCGATCTCGTAGATGATCCGCGCTTCCTGCAGCGTCCAGGGACTGTGCAGGAGCTTCGGTTCGATGATGCCGAGCTTGCCGGTGTAGAACCGGCTGAAGCCGCGAACGGCGGCAATCTGTCGTTCCAGCGGATCCGAGGGTATGCTTGATTTCATCAAATGATTATTTGACAAAATCAAGTATCTGGCAAGCCGGTCACGCGACGATGATGCGGCTGTGCAGCAGGGTGCGCGAGGAGCGGCCGAGTTGCCGCAGCAGCCGGGCCTCGGAGCGGCGGCCATCCGGCGCATAGCCGCCGAGCCGATCGTAATGGTCGCGGGCAATCAGCAATCCCTGATCCGCCCACGGCCCGGCGATGATCCGCGCCATCGACTGGAAACGGTCGCGCAGGCGGGGGTCGGCATAGGGCGCGCGGGCAAAGCGAAAGATTCCGGCCCGCGGCCGGCCGCTGCTCGAGACGCGCTGGATGAACTGCGAGGTCTCGTCGATCCAGCCATGATCCAGCACGGCGCCGGCGTGCAGGAACATCAGCCACGGCGAACGCGCCTGCCTGGCGCCGGCTGCCAGCGCCGCTGCGCGCGTTCCCTCGAGCCGCAGGAAACGGCATCCCGCCACGTCGGCGACCCGTTCGATCACGCCGGTGTCGGCGCGATCGACCAGCCACACCTCGCGGACCACGCCGGCAGCCGAGCCCGGTACCAGGGCGGTCAGCGTGGCAACTGCGGTCTGCTCGACGCCTTCGGTCGGAATGATCACGCTCAGCATGACGGGGGTGTTCAACGTCTCGAATGAGGAAAACGCCGCACTGTTATCACCTTGTCACATTCAAATCAGCCGTCCGCAGTGCAGCTTTTTGCGGCAGCGACGCCGGAGCGCACCCGCCGACCCCGATCGGTATCCGGACCGTTGTTATCCGGACCGTTGTTCTTGATTTGTTCTCAAGGCGTGCTATGTTGTGGCCATGAGTTCGAGCATCCTCACATGCCCTCAAGCACCCGCCGGTCACGGCGCCCTCCGAGCCGGCGGGTGCGCTGCCCTCGTTTCCAGAACTGGCGGTGGCGATCGAGCGCGAGCGGCGGCGCGGCCGCGGCGCGCAGTCCAATGCCAGCGGCCGCTTCGAGGCCGAGGCGCGCGTCGCGTTCGACGACGGCTGGCAGAGCCTGGACGAATTGCCGCCGTTCAAGACCGTTGTTGCGCTCGATACCGCGCGCAAGGTCATCACCCGCAACGACTCGCCCGATATCGGTTTCGATCGCTCGATCAACCCCTATCGGGGCTGCGAACATGGCTGCGTGTACTGCTTTGCGCGGCCGACCCATGCCTATCTCGGGCTGTCGCCGGGGCTCGACTTCGAGTCCAGGCTGTTTGCCAAGCCCGACGCGCCGGCACTGCTGGAAAAGGAACTGGCGGCGCAGGATTACGAACCGCGCATGATCGCGATCGGCACCAACACCGACCCCTACCAGCCGATCGAGCGCGAGCGGCAGATCATGCGCGGCATTCTCGAAGTCCTGGACCGCGCCGGCCATCCGGTCGGCATCGTCACCAAGTCGGCCCTGGTGACCCGCGACATCGACATTCTCGCGCGGATGGCCAGGCGCAATCTCGCCAAGGTGGCGCTGTCGGTGACGACGCTCGATGCGACGCTGGCGCGTACCATGGAGCCACGGGCCTCGGCGCCGCCGAAGCGGCTCGAGGCGCTGCGGCGGCTGTCCGAGGCGGGGATTCCGACCACGGTGATGGTGGCGCCGGTGATACCCGCGCTGAACGATTCCGAGATCGAGCGCATTCTCGACGCCGCGGCGCATGCCGGCGTCAGGGAGGCCAGCTATGTGCTGCTGCGGTTGCCGCTCGAAGTGCGCGATCTGTTCCGCGAATGGCTGATCGCGAACTATCCCGACCGTTACCGGCACATCTTCACGCTGATCCGCGACATGCGCGGCGGTCGCGATTACGATTCGCAATGGGGCACGCGGATGAAGGGCACCGGACCGATGGCCTGGATGATCGGGCGCCGGTTCGAGATCGCCTGCGACAAGCTCGGGCTCAACAAGCGGCGCTCGAAATTGACCACCGAGCATTTTGCCCGGCCGAAACGCAGCGGGCAGCAGCTCAGCCTGTTCTAGGCGGCGTGGGTCGATTGGGTTTCCGGATTATTGATCGGCTGGACTGAATTGCGGGAATTGTGTCGAGTTCCCGGTTGCGTCGCCGGGCTCGCTTGCGCACGATCCCGGCATGATTCGCGACAGGTCAGACACGTCCAAAGACGCGCCGGCGAGGCTGCCAACGGGTGTGATTGGGGTGGCGCCGCCGAGCTTTCGCCGCGAGCGCGCGCTGATCAAAAGGGGGGTCTGGCCGGTCGCCGGCTGCGACGAGGCCGGACGCGGCCCGCTGGCAGGTCCGGTGGTGGCGGCCGCGGTCGTGCTCGATCCCGGGCGAATCCCGAAGGGTATCGACGATTCCAAGCGGCTGACGGCCGAGCGCCGCGAGGAACTGTTCGAGCAAATCTGCACGACCGCGTCGTTCGCCGTCGCCTATGCCTCGCCGGCGCGAATCGATCGCGACAATATCCTGCGCGCCTCGCTGTGGGCGCTGGCGCGTGCGGTTCATGCGCTGCCGGAACTGCCGAAACATGTGTTCGTCGATGGCCGCGACAAGCTCGATACGCCATGCGACTGCGATGCCGTGATCGGCGGCGACGGTCTGGTGCTCTCGATCGCGGCGGCCTCGATCGTCGCCAAGGTCGCGCGTGACCGTCTGATGTGCGCGCTGGCACAGGATTGCCCGGGCTACGGCTTCGAGCAGCACAAGGGCTACGCCGTGCCGGAGCATCTGGCGGCCCTGCACCGGCTCGGGCCGTCGGTGCATCACCGCCGCTTTTTCGCCCCGGTCGCGGCAGCGCGGCAAAGCCGCGAGGAATCACCGGTCGATGGCGATATGATCGCGATCGAGAATCGAGTCGGCATCGAGGTTTCGGCCGCCGGATGAGGCCGGTTGCCTCGGCGGCGGACGCGCTCTATCAGACGTTCGAGATCGAAGGGAGCCGGCCAGCGCCGGTTCGGGCATGTCGGACGGTTCATGCGTTTCACCTCGCTGATCATCGAACTGATCCGCGCCCGGCCGCGGCTGGTGGTCTGGATTGTGGTGCTGTGCCAGGCGGCGTTGTGGCTGTTGCTGCCGATGCTGCTGTATCGAAGCCCGCCCGGCGACCTTGCGAGCGTGCTCGCCTTTGGCCGGGAGTACCAGGTCGGAACCGATCTCGGCCCGCCGCTGGCGTTCTGGCTCGCCGATATCGCCTTTCGCGCCGCCGGCAATCACATGTTCGGCGTCTATCTGCTGGCGCAGCTTTGCTCGGTCGCGACGTTCTGGGCGCTCTATCTGCTGGCGCGCGCCGTTGTCGGTGGGCAGCAGGCGGTGCTCGCCGTGCTGCTGACGATGACGGTGTTCGCGTTCAGTTCGCCCGGCGTCGAATTCGGCCCGCTGGTGCTGGCGCGGCCGCTGTGGGCACTGCTGCTGTTGCATTCCTGGCGGCTGATTGGCCAGCATCGCCGCAACGCCTGGTTCGCCTGGTCGATCGAGGCCGGGCTGTTGCTGCTGACCACCCCGGCCGCGATCGGCCTCCTGATTCTGATCGCGGCTTTTGCGCTCGCAACCGGGCGCGGACGGCGCACGCTGATGTCGTTCGATCCGCTGTTTGCGCTGCTGGTGATCATCGTGCTGGCGCTGCCCTATCTGATCTGGCTGATCCGCGCCGACACCCTGACCTCGCCGCCCTGGCCCGCGATCGCGGATCTGCAGGCAAGGGGACTGCATTGGGCAAGGCTGCTCGGCGGCCTTGTGCTGGCGGCGTCCGGGGTGGTGCTGCTGGTGGCTCTCAACTCCGGCTGGTTCGTCCGCACCCCGGACGATGCGCCGATCATCTACCGGCCGCCGGTCGATCCGCTGGCGCGCGACTTCGTCTACTTCTTCGCCATCGCGCCGGCGCTCGCGGGCAGCCTGGTCGCCGGTCTGTTCGATCTCGACCGGGTGGTGGGCGGGGCGGCCATCGCGTTGCTGATGACCGGGCTCGCCGCGATCGTCGCCACCGGCGATCTGGTTCATGTGCGGCGCCAGCGCGTGTTGCGGTCGGTGTGGGCGGCGGCCATTGTCGCCCCTGCGCTGGCGGCCACCGCGGCAACGCTGCTGCTGCCCTGGACCGGCGGCGGCGAGGTTGCGACGTCGCTGCCCGCCACTGCGATCGCGCATTTTTTCGGCGACAGCTTTGAACGGCGTACCAATCGGCCGCTGCGCGCGGTGACCGGCGACGCCCAACTCGCCAGTCTGATTGCGCTGGACACCGGGCGTCCGCACCTGTTTCTCGATGCCACCCCGGAGCGCACACCGTGGCTGACGCTGCAGAAATTCAGCCAGACCGGCGGCGTCGTGGTTTGGCGTGCATCCGACACGGTCGGCACGCCGCCGGCGGAGATCGCCCAGCATTTCCCGGGCCTCGTGCCGGAAGTGCCGCACGCCTTCGACTGGCTGGTGAACGGCCGCCAGCCTCTGCTGCGGATCGGCTGGGCCATCGTGCGCCCGAAGGCGCCGTGAGCGACGCGGGCGACACTTTTCCCGTGTCATTCCGGGGCGACGCCAACGGGTCCGCGCGAAGCGCGGCCCGATGACAGGCTCCGCATCGAACCCGGAATCTCGAGATTCCGGGTTCGCGCAAACGCGCGCCCCGGAATGACAGCCAAGCGGGCTATTCCAGCGCCCGGGCGATCGCGCGCAGGTCCTGCCAGGACATTCGTTTGTAGGATGGCGAGCGCAGCAGATAGGCCGGATGGAACGTCGCCATGGCACGGATGGTGCGCGTGCCGGTGTCGTAGTCGAACCATTTGCCGCGGGTTTTCATGATGCCCTCGCGGGTCGACAGCAGGGTCTGGGTCGAGGGGTTGCCGAGCGTGACCAGCACGTCCGGGTTCACCAGTTCGATTTGCCGCCGGATGAACGGCAGGCAGATTTGCGTTTCCTGCGGCGTCGGCGTGCGGTTGCCGGGTGGCCGCCATGGAATGACATTGGCGATGTAGGCCTTGCTGCGATCGAGCCCGATCGCCGCGATCATGCGGTCGAGCAATTTGCCCGAACGACCGACAAAGGGCAGGCCCTCGATGTCTTCGTCGCGTCCCGGCGCTTCGCCCACGAACATGATGCGCGCCTGCGGATTGCCGTCGGCGAACACCAGGCGGGTGGCGGTGGATTTCAGCGCGCAGCCGTCGAAATTTTCCAATAGCGCGCGCAGCGCGTCCAGCGACGGAGCGGTCCGCGCCGCTTCCCGCGCCGACGCGATCGCCGCCTCCGGCGCCGACGCGATCGCCGCCTCCGGCGCCGGCACGATGTCGCCGCGCGCGGGCACGGCGACCGGAATGGTGCTCGCGGGGACTGCCTGCGCCGTCACCGCGGGCGCGGCGGTGGGATCAGGGTCGGCCAGCCGGTTGACCGGCTCCTCCAACAGCGCGCAGTCGACCCCGGCCTCCAGATAAAAGGCCAGCAATTGCTTGAGGGTAGGGGCGCGATCAGGCTTCATGAACGATCTCGAGGGCATTGCCTCAATCTACCCTGAAGCGGGCCGCCGTGAAACGCCTCGCGGCGCATTTCGGTGGTTGTCCTCGATCCAAAAATCGGAAACAAACGATATTCAGACGCGTTCTCACCGGGCTGAGACCAGATCATGAGCACTGACGAGCTTCCGCCTCGCGAATCCATGGAGTTCGACGTCGTGATCGTCGGCGCCGGCCCTTCGGGCCTCGCCGCGGCGATCCGGCTGAAACAGCTCAATGCCGAACTGTCGGTCGTGGTGGTGGAGAAGGGGTCGGAGGTCGGCGCGCACATCCTGTCCGGTGCGGTGATCGATCCGGTGGCGCTGGACAAGCTCGTTCCGGACTGGCGCGAGGACGCCGATTGCCCGCTGAAGACCCAAGTCAAGGACGATCGCTTCTACTGGATGACGGCGGGTGGCGCGATCCGGCTGCCGAACTTCATGATGCCGCCGCTGATGAACAATCATCACTGCTATATCGGCTCGCTCGGCAATGTGTGCCGCTGGCTGGGGCCGAAGGCCGAAGCGCTCGGCGTCGAGATCTATCCGGGCTTTGCCGCGGTCGAGGTGCTGTACGACGACAACGGCGCGGTGCGCGGCATCGCGACCGGCGACATGGGCGTCGCCAAGGACGGTTCGCACAAATCGTCTTACACCCGCGGCATGGAACTGCTCGGCAAATACACGCTGTTCGCCGAAGGCGCGCGCGGCAGCCTGACCAAGCAGATGATCGCGAAATTCGCGCTCGACGCCGGCAGCGAGCCCCCGAAATTCGGCATCGGCCTCAAGGAGGTCTGGCAGGTCGACCCGGCCAAGCACCAGAACGGCCTGATCCAGCATTCGTTCGGCTGGCCGCTGAACAATTCGACCGGCGGCGGCTCGTTCCTCTATCATTACGACGACGATCGCGTTGCGGTCGGATTCGTCGTGCATCTCAATTACGATGATCCGTATCTGTCGCCGTTCGACGAATTCCAGCGCTTCAAGACCCATCCGGCGATCCGCGGGCTGTTCGAGGGCGGCAAACGGTTGGCCTATGGCGCCCGCGCCATCACCGAGGGCGGCTATCAGTCGGTGCCGCGCCTGAGTTTTGCCGGCGGCGCGTTGATTGGCTGCGCGGCGGGCTTTGTCAACGTGCCACGCATCAAGGGCGTCCATAACGCCATGGGCAGCGGCATGCTCGCGGCCGAACAGGTCGTTGCCGCGCTCGGCGCCGGCCGCGCCAATGACGAACTGATCGATTATGAAAATGCATGGCGCGATTTGCCGGTCGGCAAGGACCTGTACCGTGTCCGCAACGTCAAACCGCTGTGGTCGAGGTTCGGCACCATCCTCGGCGTCGCGCTCGGCGGCATCGACATGTGGTGCAACACGCTGGGATTCTCGCTGTTCGGGACCCAGTCGCATGCCAAGCGCGACAGCAGGACGCTCGATGCGGCGAAAGCCCATGCCCCGATTTCGCCGCCGAAGCCGGATGGCAAGCTCACCTTCGACAAACTGTCGTCGGTATTCCTGTCCAACACCAACCATGAAGAGGACCAGCCGGTCCACCTCAAGGTCACCGACATGAACCTGCAGAAGACGTCCGAGCACGATGTCTATGCCGGGCCGTCCAACCGCTATTGCCCAGCCGGCGTCTATGAATGGATCGAGGAGCCGGGCGGGCCGCGCTATGTGATCAACGCCCAGAATTGCGTCCACTGCAAAACCTGCGACGTCAAGGATCCGAACGGCAACATCACCTGGGTTCCGCCGGAGGGCGGCGGCGGACCCAATTATGAGGCGATGTGACGCACGATTGCGTGAGGCGCCCCCCGTGGATCCGACCCCCGGCCACGATACCGCCACACTGACAGCGTTCTCAGGCCCGGCTGGCGGGGGCGGCCGATATGAACCCTTCCCGCCGATCGATTCGCCGCCCCGTATCCTTGCGGTTGAAGGCCAAACGCGGCATTGTCACCTGCCTTGATGCCGCCGCTTGGGTTCGCATTCGAGACGATCCGTCAAAACCTGGAGCTAGGGCGAACCGTGATGTTTCCCATTCGTTTCAATCGCCGGACCATCGCCGCATTGGCCTTCACCGTGCTCGCGGTGCCGGCGTCGGTCGCGGCCCAGACGCCGGATCATCCGAGCGACAATTCGGCGCAGTTTCCCACCAGCCACGATCTCAAATCGCTGACGATGTCGGGCAGCTATCTGGCGGCCCGCCATGCCAGCGTGGAGCGCGACGCCGCCTCGGCGGCGGCGTTCTATCGCTCGGCGCTTCGCACCGATCCGAAGAACAACGAGTTGCTCGATCGCGCCTTCATTTCCTCGCTTGCGGATGGCGATATCGACGAGGCGGTGAGGCTCGCCGACCGTATCCTGACCGTCGACAAGTCCAATCGCGTGGCTCGGCTCGTCGTCGGGGTGCGCGATCTGAAGCTGAAGAAATACGCCGCGGCACAAACCAACATCAATCAATCGGTTCGCGGACCGATCACCGATCTGGTGGCGACGCTGCTGTCGGGCTGGGCCAGCTACGGCGCCGGCGACAGCAAGGCCGCGGTCGCCAATATCGACAAGCTGACCGGTCCGGAATGGTACCCGCTGTTCAAGGACTTGCATTCCGGCATGATCCTCGAGCTCGCGGGCAAGGAAAAGGACGCCGGTGTGCGTCTCGAGCGGGCCTACAAGCTCGACGATTCCATGCTGCGGGTCGCCGACGATTACGCGCGCTGGCTGTCGCGCAACAAGGACGAGGCGGCGGCGACCGCGGTCTATGAAGCATTCGACAAGAAGCTGCCGCGACACCCGCTGGTGCTGCAGGGACTGCGCGAAACCAAGGCGGGCAAGAAGTTGCCGCCGCTGGTCGATTCGCCGCAGACCGGCGCCGCCGAGGCGCTGTACGGGATCGGCGCCACCCTGACCCGCCGCGGCGGGGAGGATCTCGCGCTGGTCTATCTGCAGCTTGCGCTCTACCTCGCCCCCAACCATCCGCTGGCACTGCTGTCGCTCGCCGATCTCTACGAGTTGGTGAAGAAGCCGGCGATGGCAATCAAGGTCTATGAGCGCGTGCCGGCGAGTTCGCCGCTGAAGCGCAACGCGCAGATCCAGCTCGCAACCGATCTCGACGCCGCCGACCGCAGCGACGAGGCGATCAAGATCCTGAAGGGCGTCATTGCCGACGAGCCCAAGGACCTCGAAGCCATCATGGCGCTGGGCAATGTCGAGCGCGGCCGCAAGAAGTTCGCCGACTGCGCCGATACCTACGCGAAGGGCATCGATGCGCTGCCGGATGCGAACGACAAGGGCAACACGGTCTGGTACTATTACCGGGGCATCTGCGAGGAACGCTCCAAGCAGTGGAACAAGGCCGAAGCCGACATGCGCAAGGCGCTCGAGCTGCAGCCCGACCAGCCCCACGTGCTGAACTATCTCGGCTATTCCTGGATCGATCAGGGCGTCAATCTCGACGAAGCCATGAAAATGATCAAGCGGGCGGTCGATCAGCGCCCGGATGACGGCTACATCGTGGATTCGCTGGGCTGGGCTTATTTCCGCATCGGCAATTACGACGAAGCGGTCAAGAATCTCGAACGCGCGATCGATCTCAAGCCGGAAGACCCGACCATCAACGATCATCTCGGCGACGCCTATTGGCGGGTCGGCCGCACCCTTGAAGCCAGGTTCCAGTGGGCGCACGCCCGCGACCTGAAGCCCGACCCCGAAGACCTGCCGAAGATCGAGGCCAAGATCCAGAACGGTCTGCCCGACGACACCTCTTCCGCGGCCGCCGCCGACAAGAAAAAAGAGGACGGCAAGGGCGGCTGACCGAGGGGCCTGACGCCGATGCCGGCGCTGATCGAGGACGGGCGCGCCAAGGTCAACCTGACCCTTCGGGTGGTGGGACGTCGCGTCGACGGCTATCACGATCTGGAGAGCGTGGTGGCGTTTGCCGATTGCGCCGACCGCCTCAGCCTGACGCCGGCAGACCGTCTGGATCTCAAAACCATTGGGCCGCTCGCCAGCGATTGCGGCGACGGCGCCGACAATCTGGTACTCAAGGCCGCGCAGTTGCTTGGCGAACGCGTGCCGGATCTGCGCGTCGGCGAATTCGTTCTCGACAAGGTTCTGCCGGTCGCGGCCGGGATCGGCGGCGGCTCAGCCGATGCGGCGGCGGCGCTGCGTCTGCTGGCGCGGCTCAACGGCCTGGCCTTCGATGATCCACGCCTGATCGAGGTCGCGGTGCAGACCGGCGCGGATGTGCCGGTTTGTCTGGCCTCGCGGGCCTGCGACATGACCGGCATCGGCGAAACCCTGCTGCCCCTGAGCCTGCCGGAAATGCCGTGCGTGATGGTCAACCCGCGCGTGGCGGTCGTGACCCGGGACGTCTTTCGGGCGCTCGGGCTGCGCAACGGCGAATTGCTGGTCGGCGCCACCGACGTGATCCAGGCGGAGGCCTGGCCGGACGCCGGTGCATCGATGGGCGACTGGATCGAGGCGCTGAGTGCCGGCTGCAACGACCTTGAAGCCCCGGCGATGCGGATCCAGCCGGTGATCCGCGAGGTGCTGGCGGCGCTCAACGCTGCCGCTGGCGCCAGGCTCGCGCGGATGTCCGGATCGGGCGCGACCTGCTTTGCGATTTTCGAGGACGCCGCAGCGGCCCGGCGCGCGGCAGAGCAGATCGGGCGCGATCACCCCAACTGGTGGCTGCACGCCGGCACGCTGAGCTAGCCATCCATGCAGCCGTCATTCCGGGTTCGCGCTCACGCGCGCCCCGGAATGACGGTGGGGAGAGGTCTGCGCCAAGCGGCGCGCCCCGGAATGACGCGATCAATCTAATGCGAGCGTGCCAGGCAGAACGCCACCACCTGTTCCAGCGCGGTCTTCATCGGCGAGGCCGGAAACAGCGCCAGCGCGTCGACGGCCATCGCGCCGTAATGCTGGGCGCGGCTGAGGGTGTCCTCCAGGGCGCGGTGCTTGGTCATCAGGCCGATCGCATGATCGAGGTCGCCGTCACTGATTTCGCCGCGCTCCAGCGCATGGACCCAGAAGTCGCGCTCGCCGTCATTGCCGCGACGGAACGCCAGCACCACCGGCAGCGTGATCTTGCCCTCGCGGAAATCGTCGCCGACATTCTTGCCGAGCTTGGCGGCCTTGCCGCCGTAGTCCAGCACGTCGTCGACGAGCTGGAATGCGATGCCGAGATTCATGCCGACGGAGCGGCACGCGGTCTGTTCGGCCTTCGGGCGATTGGCAAGGACCGGGCCGACCTCGCAGGCGGCCGCGAACAGCTCGGCGGTCTTGCCGCGGATCACCGCGAGATATTCGTCCTCGGTGGTGGCGGTGTTCTTCGCCGCCGCAAGCTGCATCACCTCGCCCTCGGCGATGGTGGCTGCCGCCGACGAGAGAATGTCGAGCGCGCGCAGCGAGCCGACCTCGACCATCATGCGAAAGGCCTGGCCGAGCAGGAAGTCGCCGACCAGGACGCTCGCCTCGTTGCCCCACAGCATCCGCGCCGACAGCTTGCCGCGCCGCAACTCGCTTTCGTCGACCACGTCGTCGTGCAGCAGGGTCGCGGTATGCATGAACTCGACCGAGGCCGCGAGCTTGACATGGCCGTCGCCGGAATATCCCGCCAGACCCGCCATCGCCAGCGTCAGCATGGGACGCAGCCGCTTGCCGCCCGAGGTGATCAAATGGTTGGCGACCTCGGGGATCATGGTGACTTCCGAGCCGGTGCGCGACAAAATCGTGGCGTTGACGCGCTCCATATCGGCGGCCACCAGTCCGACCATCTGATCTATCGAAGCGCTCGATGGGCTCTCGAAAGGTACAATAACCGCCACGCCGGTCTCCACATTTGCCCAATTGGCACTATCCTCGGATATAACCATAGAAAGTGCGGCGTAGCGCGGCAAGGGCACGAAGCAGTTGACACGCGCGGCGTGACTGTCACACCGGACCGGCAAGGGAGAACTCAAATTGCGGGAATTGGTTCGGACCAACGATATCGTGCTGGTCTCGGCGGTCGGCGCGCTGCTCGACGGCGCGAATATCCATCATCTGGTGCTGGACCAGAACATGAGCATCATCGAGGGCTCGCTCGGGGTGCTGCCGCGCCGAATTCTGGTCCATGAGGACGATAACCGGGCCGCCCGCCAGGTGCTCGCCGATGCCGGCCTGTCGCACGAACTGCGGGACGATGACTGAACCGCCCGGCGAATTCACCGAGGACGCGTTTCTCGGCGGTCGGCTCTGTCTGCGCCAGCCGAAATCAGGTCACCGCGCCGGCCACGATGCGGTGCTGCTGGCGGCGGCGACGGCCGCGCGCCCCGGTGATCGCGTCGTTGATTTCGGCGCCGGCGTCGGCGCCGCCGGCCTTGCGGTCGCGAAGCGCGTGCCCGGAATCAAGCTCGTCCTGGTCGAGATCGACGCCGGGCTCGCCGGGCTCGCGCGCAGCAACGCCGCCGCCAATGCTGTCGCGGCGGATGTCAGGGTGCTGGACGTGACCGCGGCCGCCGCAGCCTTTGCCGCGGCCGGCCTGTCAGCCGACAGCGTCGATGTCGTGCTGATGAATCCACCGTTCAACGATCCGGCGCGGCACCGCGCCTCGCCGCACCGAGCCCGCGAGATCGCCCATGTGGCGACCGCCGCGACGCTTGAAAACTGGATTTATGCCGGCCGGCGCATTCTGAAATCCGGTGGCGCCCTCACGCTGGTGTGGCGCGCCGACGGTCTGACCGAAGTGCTCGCCGCGCTCGACCGCGGCTTCGGCAGCCTTGCCATTCTGCCGGTTCACGGCGACGCCGAAGCGCCGGCCATCCGGGTGCTGGTTCGCGCCATCAAGGGCGGAAGGGCTCCGACCCGAATCCATGCGGCGCTGGTGCTCAACGATCAGCCAGCCCTGCCCAGTAAACAGGTGCGGGACATTCTGGCCGGAAATGGGGTATTGCCACTGGCGCTGCCGTAACGGCGACATCCGGAAGATGCCGCATGTCGGTGGCGGGCGCCGGCAAACCGTTAGCGCGGCAGTGTTTTCGAGTGGCGTTCGGGCGCCGAGGTGAAGTGGATGGCGGTTAGAAGTGCACCGATCAGGATCATGAGCAGGCAGATTTTCATGTCTTTCTCCGCCGCACGTTGCAGTCCGGTAACGAACGCGATGCAAAACACGTTCCATCGGCTTAGTGACACTGGCGTGATAACATTTGGTTAATTTAGAGGTAACGGCATGACAGACCAAACCGGCGCTTCCAGGGGATCGCCGAGCCTGATCGATCGGCTGATGGAGTTCCTGCCCGAGCGGCTGCGCCCTGCTGCCGCAGTGGTGCCGGTGGTTCGGCTGTCCGGCACGATCGGTGCGGTAACGCCGCTGCGACCGGGCCTGATGCTTGCCGGACTAGCCAAGACACTCGAGCGTGCCTTCGCGACCAAGAATGCCAAGGCGGTCGCGCTGGTGATCAACTCGCCCGGCGGCTCGCCGGTGCAGTCACGCCAGATCTACCTGCGGATCAGGCAGCTTGCCGCGGAAAAGAAATTGCCGGTGCTGGTCTTTGTCGAAGACGTTGCGGCCTCCGGCGGCTACATGATCGCGTGCGCCGGCGACGAAATTTTCTGCGATCCCTCGTCGATTCTCGGTTCGATCGGCGTGGTCGGTGGAACCTTCGGGTTCCAGGAACTGATCAGGAAGATCGGCGTCGAGCGCCGGCTCTATACCGCCGGCGCGCACAAGGCGATGCTGGATCCGTTCCTGCCGGAAGATCCCGACGACGTGGCGCGGGTGAAAGCCCTGCAGCGCGAGATTCACGCCATCTTCATCGCGCTGGTGAAACAGAGTCGCGGCCCCCGGCTCAAGGGCGCCGACGACGTCCTGTTCAGCGGCGAATACTGGGCGGGTGAAACCTCCGTCGCGCTCGGACTTGCCGATGCGATCGGCGACCTGCGCGCGACGCTGCGCGCGCGCTACGGCGACAAGGTGAAGACGCCGCTGGTGGCGCCCGCGAGCGGCATGCTGGCGGGCCTTTTCGGCCGCAAATCGGCCGGGGCCGGCGTGCTCAGCGGGCTGGACGGCACCGCAGGCCTGCCGGATGAACTGATATCGGCGCTGGAGAGCCGGGCGATCTGGGCCAAATTCGGATTTTAAGGCTGGCCCGGCCGCGCCATTTGGTCCCGGGCAAGGCGATTGCAGACCGGGCCGGCTTGCGCGACAATGCGGCGAGGGGGCATGACCGATGAACGATAAGGATCGACCGATGCCGCCGCTGATCGCAATTGCAGGCGCCCTGGGTGGGCTCGCCGTGGTGCGCTGGGCTTACCGGACCGCCGTCAAGGTCAACCGGGAATTGGAAGAGGCGCGGCGCGCGCGGGTGGCCGAGGCGGCGAGGTCGAACGATATTCCGACGCTGCGGCGCGACCCCAACACCGGAGCCTATCGGCCGGGCTGACCGGTTCGATCGATCGCTGACGAATCTGGCGGGTACAATCACCTGCGCCGGCCTCGGGGCGGGGCATCACCCCTGAGGACCGGCGAGCAAGCTTGGAGGCGGATCGTTGTAGCGAACCCGTCGGCATCCTTGGCTCACAATCCGGTCGCCTGAGATCACGAACTCTGGAGCGCCGAATTCGGTCGGGCCTCGCCTTGATTCCCGGTTCCCCCGCCGATACGGTCCGCGCGCTTGCCGGCCGAGAGGTCTCGAATCGAACGATAATGGACGACATCCCCCCGCACATGCGCCCGGAACGCTCGTTCCAGGGATTGATCCTGACGCTGCAGCGCTATTGGGCGGACTATGGCTGCGTGATCCTGCAACCCTATGACATGGAAGTGGGGGCAGGCACCTTCCATCCCGCGACCGCGCTGCGCGCGCTCGGGCCGAAGCGCTGGAACGCGGCCTATGTGCAGCCGTCGCGCCGGCCCAAGGACGGCCGCTATGGCGAAAATCCCAACCGGCTGCAGCACTACTACCAGTTCCAGGTGATCCTGAAGCCGTCGCCGCCGGACCTGCAGGAGCTCTATCTGAAATCGCTCGCCGCGATCGGCATCGACTCTGCGCTGCACGACATTCGCTTTGTCGAGGACGATTGGGAAAGCCCGACGCTCGGCGCCTGGGGACTGGGCTGGGAATGCTGGTGCGACGGCATGGAAGTGTCGCAGTTCACCTATTTCCAGCAGGTCGCGGGCGTCGAATGCGCGCCGGTCGCGGGCGAACTCACCTATGGGCTGGAGCGGCTCGCCTGCTATCTGCAGGGCGTCGATCGCATCATGGATCTCAACTTCAACGGCCGCGACGGCAACGAGCGCGTGAGCTATCGTGATGTCTTCCTGCAGGCCGAGCAGGAATACTCGCGGCACAATTTCGAATATGCCGACACGGTGATGCTGTTCGAGCAGTTCCGGATGGCCGAGCAAGCCTGCCAAAGATATCTCGATGCGGGCTGGAAGGACGGCAAACGCGAGGCACACCTGATGGCGCTGCCGGCCTACGACCAGTGCATCAAGGCAAGCCACGTCTTCAACCTGCTCGATGCCCGCGGCGTGATCTCGGTGACCGAGCGGCAGAGCTACATCCTGCGCGTGCGCGAACTCGCCAAGGCCTGCGGCGACGCCTGGATGCACACCGAAGCGGGCAGGGCGGGTTGATGATCCCCTTCTCCCCTCCCCCTTGCGGGGAGGGGTCGGGGGTGGGGGTCCACAGACGATGACGAATATGATTGAATCGGAGACGATGACAGATCGACAGCGTCAATTCGCGCGCCAGATGCGCGCGCAGCCGACCGATGCCGAGCGCGTGCTCTGGCAGAGGCTTCGTCACGACATCGCGCTGGTCGGTTCGCATTTCCGTCGCCAGGCTCTCGTCGGTCCGTTCATCGTGGATTTTGCCAGTCGCAGGGTGAAGCTCGTCATCGAACTCGACGGCGGGCAGCATGAATGGCAGCAGGCATCCGATGCACGGCGCACGCGTCATATCGAAGACGCTGGCTATCGCGTTTTGCGTTTCTGGAATCACGGTGTGCTTGGCAATCTTGATGGGGTGTTGAGCGAGATTCAGCGCGCGCTGCCCCCCACCCCCGACCCCTCCCCGCAAGGGGGAGGGGAGCCGCGCCAGCGTGCGAAGCGTGCACCGCGCCTTTTTCGCAAAGAGCGCAACTAGATGCCTGAACTGTTGTTCGAACTGTTTTCCGAAGAGATCCCGGCGCGGATGCAGGCCAGGGCGGCGGAGGATCTGCGCCGCATGGTCACCGACAGGCTGGTCGCCGAAGGGCTGGTCTACGAGGACGCCAGGGCCTTCGCGACGCCGCGGCGGCTGGCGCTGACGGTGCACGGCATCCCGCCCCGGCAATCCGACCTGAAGGAAGAGCGCAAGGGGCCGCGCGTCGGCGGGCCGGACGCGGCGATCGCGGGCTTTCTCAAGGCGAGCGGACTTGCCTCGCTGGCGGAGGCAAAGATCCAGCGCGATCCCAGGAAGGGCGATTTCTATGTCGCACTGATCGAGAAGCCCGGCCGCGCCACGCTGGATGTGCTGGCCGATATCCTGCCGGTGATCATCCGGACTTTTCCCTGGCCGAAATCGATGCGCTGGGGCGAGCGTTCCGCAAGACCCGGCGCGCTGCAATGGGTGCGGCCGCTGCATGCGATCGTCGCCACCTTCGGCATCGAGACCGAGGAGCCGGAGCTGGTGAAATTTGCGGTCGACGGCATCGCGGCGGGCCAGACCACGTTCGGCCATCGCTTCATGGCGCCGGCGGCGATCCAGGTGCGCCGCTTCGAGGACTATCGGGCCAAATTGCAGGCGGCCAGGGTCGTGCTCGATCCGGAGCGCCGCAGGGAGATCATTCTCGCCGATGCCAGGACATTGGCGCAGGCGCAGAATTTCGAACTGGTCGAGGATCAGGCGCTGCTCGACGAAGTCGCGGGGCTGGTCGAGTGGCCGGTGGTGGCGATGGGATCGTTCGAGCCGGAATTCCTCTCGATTCCGGGCGAGGTGATCCGTGCCACCATCCGCAACAACATGAAGTGCTTTGTGGTCAGCGATCCCGCGACCGGCACGCTCGTCAACAAGTTCATCCTCACCGCCAATATCGAGGCCTCCGACGGCGGCCAGGCCATTGTCGCCGGCAACGAACGCGTGATCCGCGCGCGGCTGGCCGATGCCAAGTTTTTCTACGAGGCCGATCTGAAGACCAGGCTTGAAGACCGCTTGCCGAAATTCGATGACATCGTGTTTCACGAAAAACTCGGCACCCAGGGCGAGCGCATCGCGCGCATCGAGCGGCTCGCTGCGGAGATTGCGCCGCTGGTCGGCGCCGATGTCGACAAGGCAAGACGCGCGGCGCGGCTGGCGAAGGCGGATCTGCTGACCGAAGTGGTCGGCGAATTTCCGGAGTTGCAGGGCCTGATGGGCAAGTATTACGCGCTGGCGCAGGGCGAGGACGCCTCGGTCGCTGCCGCCAGCGAGGAACATTACAAGCCACAGGGACCGAACGATCGCGTGCCGACCGACCCGGTAAGCATTGCGGTGGCGCTGGCCGACAAGATCGACACGCTGGTGGGGTTTTGGGCGATCGACGAAAAGCCGACCGGCAGCAAGGACCCGTATGCGTTGCGACGCGCGGCGCTGGGGGTGATCCGATTGGTCGTGGAGAACACGCTTCGGCTGTCGATTTTGAAAGTTGCCAGGTCTGCCATTCTCGGTCTGCCGCAACAGGGAATAACGTATCTGCTCGCGGATTCTCAAAAGCTTCCAGCCGATCTGCTGTCCTTCTTCGCCGACCGACTGAAAGTCCAGTTACGCGAGCAGGGCGCGCGGCATGATCTGGTCGATGCCGTGTTCGCGCTCGGCGATCAGGACGACCTGCTGATGGTGGTGCGCCGCGTCGAAGCGCTGGGCCGGTTTCTTGACACCGACGATGGCAAAAACCTGCTCGCCGGCACCAAGCGGGCCGGCAACATCCTCGCCATCGAAGAGAAGAAGGACAAGCGCCTCTTCGACGGCGCGCCGGATGCGAGGCTCTACAGCCTCGCTGAGGAAAAGGCGCTGGCGAGCGCGATCGATCAGGTCAAGGCGGAAGCCGGCGCCGCCGTTGCGAAAGAAGATTTTGCCGCAGCGATGAGCGCCATGGCCAGGCTGCGCCCGGCGGTCGATGCGTTCTTCGACAAGGTCAAGGTCAATGACGACGACGCAAGAGTGCGCGAAAATCGCCTGAAGCTGTTGAACGAAATCCGCGCCGCGACACGGGCGGTGGCGGACTTTTCCAGGATCGAAGGTTGACCAATTTTCGGCATTTTTCGCGACCGCCGGAACTCGTTGCAGGGGCGAGCGTAATCCTATCGTGGGACCGTCATAGCCGATAAAATGACAGCCTCGATTCGAGATCTTCCCCAAGCGCCACAGCGGAGGCTTTTCATATGACTCTCACCGTCGCCCACATTTCACCCATCATGTCTGTGATTGCGGGCCTGCTCATTCTGATCATCCCGCGGTTGCTCAACCTTGTGGTCGCGATCTTCCTGATCCTGAACGGCCTGATCGGCCTCGGGCTGCTGCGCTGGCTGCACATGTAGGGTCCAGACCAGCCGTCGCGCCTTGCGCGGAACCCGCCAAAGTGGTGTAAGGCGCCCACCCCATCTCCTCTCGCGGATTGATTGCAAGTCATGGCCAAAGCGGTAGCGAAGACCAAGAAAGTCGCAGCGAAATCAAAGCCATCCGCGCCGGCCCGGGCCAAGGCGCCGGCGTCCAGCGCCCGCAAGGCGCTGCAAAAGAGCGCCGCCAAGCCGGCGCCGAAGCCGGCCGGCAAAACTGCTGCGAGCAAGCCCGCGGCCGAAGCCGTCAAACCCGGCAAATGGGTGTTCACGTTCGGCGACGGCAAGGCCGAAGGCAAAGCGGGCCTGCGCGATCTGCTGGGCGGCAAGGGCGCCAATCTGGCCGAGATGGCCAATCTCGGCCTGCCGGTGCCTCCGGGCTTCACCATTCCGACCTCGGTATGCACGTATTTTTATGCCCACGACAAAACCTATCCGAAGGAATTGAAGGCGCAGGTCGAAAAGGCGCTGGATCATGTCGGCAAGCTCGCCGGCAAGGCGTTCGGCGATGCCAAAAATCCGCTGCTGGTGTCGGTGCGATCCGGCGGGCGGGCTTCGATGCCGGGCATGATGGACACCGTGCTCAATCTCGGCCTCAACGACAGGACCGTGGAGGCGCTGGCCGAAATGTCCGGCGATCGCCGCTTCGCCTATGACAGCTATCGCCGCTTCATCACCATGTATTCGGACGTGGTGCTGGGCTTCGAGCACCATCATTTCGAGGACATCCTCGATACGTTCAAGGATAGCCAGGGCTATACGCTCGACACCGACCTCAGCGGCGACGACTGGGTCGATTTGGTCGGCCGCTACAAGGATGCGGTGGCGCGCGAAACCGGCAAGGATTTCCCGCAGGATCCGCACGACCAGTTGTGGGGCGCGATCGGCGCGGTGTTTTCGTCCTGGATGAACGCGCGCGCGGTGACCTACCGTCGGCTGCACGACATTCCGGAATCCTGGGGCACCGCGGTCAACGTGCAGGCGATGGTGTTCGGCAATATGGGCGAAAGCTCGGCGACCGGCGTGGCCTTCACGCGCAATCCCTCGACCGGCGAGAGCAAGCTGTACGGCGAATTCCTGATCAACGCGCAGGGCGAGGACGTGGTGGCGGGAATCCGCACGCCGCAGGACATCACCGAATATGCGCGGCAGGAATCCGGCTCCGACAAGGCCTCGATGGAAACCGCGATGCCCGACGCCTTCAGGGAGCTGACGCGGATCTACACGCTGCTCGAGCAGCACTATCGCGACATGCAGGACATGGAGTTCACGGTCGAGCAGGGCAAGCTGTGGATGCTGCAGACCCGCAGCGGCAAGCGCACCGCCAAGGCGGCGCTGCGCATTGCCGTCGAACTCGCCAATGAAGGCCTGATCTCCAAAAAGGACGCGGTATCGCGGATCGATCCGGCGTCGCTCGATCAGTTGCTGCACCCGACCATCGATCCCAATGCCAAGCGCGACGTCATCGCCACCGGCCTGCCGGCTTCGCCGGGCGCCGCCGCCGGTGAAATCGTGTTCTCCTCCGACGAGGCTGCGAAACTGCAGGCCGACGGCCGCAAGGTCATTCTGGTGCGGATCGAGACCAGCCCCGAAGACATTCACGGCATGCACGCCGCCGAGGGCATTCTGACCACGCGCGGCGGCATGACCTCGCACGCCGCCGTGGTGGCGCGCGGCATGGGCAAGCCCTGCGTCTCCGGCTGCGGAACGATCCGCGTCGACTACGGCCGCGGCACCATGAGCATCGGCTCGCGCACCTTCAAGACCGGCGACGTCATCACCATCGACGGCTCGCTGGGCCAGGTGCTGGCCGGGCGGATGCCGATGATCGAGCCGGAAATGTCGGGCGAATTCGGCACGCTGATGAACTGGGCCGATCAGGTTCGCAAGCTCGGCGTTCGCGTCAACGGCGATACGCCGGATGACGCGCGCACCGCGATCAAGTTCGGCGCCGAGGGCATCGGGCTGTGCCGCACCGAGCACATGTTCTTCGAGGAGACCCGCATCCGCACCGTGCGCGAGATGATTCTCGCCGAGGACGAGCAGGCCCGCCGCGCCGCGCTGTCGAAACTGCTGCCGATGCAGCGGGCGGATTTTGTTGAACTGTTCGAGATCATGAAGGGATTGCCGGTGACGATCCGGCTGCTCGATCCGCCGCTGCATGAATTCCTGCCGCACACCCAGGCCGAGATCGAGGAAGTCGCGCGTGCCATGAACACCGATCCGCGGCGGTTGGCGGATCGCGCCCGCGACCTCGCCGAATTCAACCCGATGCTCGGCTTCCGCGGTTGCCGGCTCGCGATCGCCTATCCGGAAATCGCCGAGATGCAGTCGCGTGCGATCTTTGAAGCCGCGGTGGAAGCGGGAAAACGCACCGGCAAGGCCGTCGGCCTCGAGGTGATGGTGCCGCTGATCGCGACCAAGATGGAGTTCGACCTGGTCAAGGCGCGGATCGACGCCACCGCGCAATCGGTGATGAAGGAGACCGGCGCCAGATTGAGCTATCAGGTCGGCACCATGATCGAATTGCCGCGCGCCTGCCTGATGGCGGGTGATGTCGCCAAGACCGCGGAGTTCTTTTCATTCGGTACCAACGACCTGACCCAGACCACCTACGGCATCAGCCGCGACGACGCCGCCGGGTTTCTCGGCATCTATATCGCCAAGGGCATCCTGGAAATCGATCCGTTCATCTCGGTCGATCGCGACGGCGTCGGCGAACTCGTCAGGATCGGCGTGGCGCGAGGCCGCAAGACCCGTCCCGATCTCAAGGTCGGTATTTGCGGCGAGCACGGCGGCGATCCGGCCTCGGTCGCGTTCTGTCACGAGATCGGCCTCGATTACGTCTCCTGTTCGCCCTACCGCGTGCCGATCGCGCGGCTCGCCGCGGCGCAGGCCGCGCTCGGCAAGACGGTCAGCAGTCAGGCGTGACGTCATTCCGGGGCGCGCGGAGCGCGAACCCGGAATCTCGAGATTGCGGGTTCGATGCCGTTGGCATCGCCCCCGGAATGACAGTTGGAAATCCTTCACCATGTTTATTGACGTGATATTTACCGGTTTGCTCGAGCCGCTGTTTACCAAGGCTTTCGATACCGGGGAGGCAAACCCAGCCAATTCTTGCGTGTAGCGGCGGCGCATCACCGATTAACTCCCTCGCAACCTAAATTCGATAACAACAAAAAAGATCGAATTGCACGGATGTACTGAAGTTCGATCGCGTGTGTATGCGTTGCGTGAGCGTTGCGATGTTAGAGTTGCGTAACCGGCCGAAGGGCGCGCGTTTCGCGTTCTTCGGCCTCGGTCTTTGCATCTTCGCATTGGCCCCGACCGAAGCCGGCTATCAGGATATCGCATCGCTGTTGGCGCGGCAGCCCGGCGTCGCCGAACGCTGGCAGAAGCGGGTATTCTCCGCGGTCAGCTCCATTCAGGTCGCCACCTACAGCTTTGGCCGTCCGATCGGAACCTCGTCACCGCTGAGTGCAGCCTATCGGCTGGCAAGCCTCGACAATCAGGGCATCGGCATTGCCGGGGCGGTCGCGCGCAATCCGCTGGCGCAGCCGCGACCGCGCTACCAGGCCTCGGATTTTCCGAAGGTCGACCGCACCCTCAAGGGCGATCGACTGGTCAAGTTCCCACCGGCGGACGCGGCACCGCTCGCCGCACCCGCGCTTGAAGCTCCGTCCTCGTCCAATGCCTCGGTGGTCGGAGCGAAGACCGCAGCGGCCGCACCGTCGGGCGACCGCCTTCCGCTCGATCCGGAATTGCAGCAGGCGCTGAACGCGCCGCCGCTGCCGCAATACGATGTTTCGTTGTCGCTCGAGGCCCAGCCGCTCGATGACCTGAAGGCCGCGCCCGGTGCGGAACCGGCTTCGCTGCAATCCTGGCCGTCGCGCGACGGCTTCTCGGTGAAGACCGCGAGCCTGTTTTTCGGAACCTCGCTTGGCGCCCCGGCGGAGAGCATGGAACGCTGGCAGCCCGGTGAAGAGCCGACCATCGTAATGCCCGGCGCCACCGATCCGGATATGAAAAACACGGCGTCGTTGCCCGCCGTCCCTGATCAGGCAGCCAAAGCCGGCGAGAGCGGCGAAAGCGTCGCCGCCAAGGGCGAGGTCAATGCCGACAACCAGCATACCATGACGCCGGCCGAGCGACTCGGCCTGTTCGACGCCAAGCTCCGCGCCAAATCGGAAAAATGTCTTGCCGAGGCGGTCTATTTCGAAGCCCGCGGCGAAGCCGTGCGCGGCCAGATCGCGGTGGCGCAGGTGGTCATGAACCGCGCCTTCTCCGGCTTCTATCCCACGACGGTCTGCGGCGTGGTCTACCAGAACAAGAACCACCACATGGCGTGCCAGTTCACCTTCGCCTGCGACAATGTCGCGGACGTGGTGCGCGAACCGGATATGTGGGACCGCGCCAGCAAAATCGCCAAGGCCATGCTCGACGGCCAGCTTTGGCTGCCGGAAGTCGGCAAGTCGACGCACTACCATGCCTATTGGGTGCATCCGTCCTGGGTCAGCGAAATGAAGAAGATGTACAGGTTTGGCGTACATACCTTCTACCGGCCGCGGGCCTGGGGTGACGGCAGCGACGCGCCGAGCTGGGGTTCGCCGGCGCAAACCGCCGAGATCTCGGCGGAGCTGACCGAAGCCGCCAAGAGCACGGCCGAGCTGTCGGAAGCGACGGTGCGACGCTAGCGCGCGGCCCGGCCCGGTATCCTGAGCTGCGAAGGCGTCAGGGCCGCCCGGCCCAATTCGCAACGCTGCATTGCAACGCATGGTTTCGCCCGATCGCGGTTGGGATTTGCATGCGGATGCATTAATATCGTGCGACCACCTGCGCTGGGGGGGGGCGCGCCCTGCGCTCGAGATTTTCGTGATCGCAGGGGGAATTGAGGGAGTGCATGAGCGCGACTGAGGGCGATCCGCCTCCGATTTACGCCACTGCAACATGGCGGACGCCACTGGTGATTGTGGTTTGCGGTTGCCTGATCGGGATGCTGACGTTTGGTCCGCGCTCAACTTTCGGCTTTTTCATGCAGCCGATGAGCCGCGAATTCTCCTGGGGCCGCGACGTATTCGGTCTGGCGCTGGCGATCCAGAACCTGCTGTGGGGTTTGGGTCAGCCGATCGCGGGTGCGATCGCCGACCGATTCGGCTCGCTGCGGGTGATCTGCGCCGGCGCGCTGCTGTATGCCGCGGGCCTGGTCGTGATGCGCTACGCGGCGACGCCGCTGTCGCTCGATCTCAGCGCAGGCGTCTTGATCGGTTTCGGTCTGGCCGGCTCCTCGTTCAACATCGTGCTGTCGGCATTCGGAAAACTGCTGCCGCCGCAATGGCGCGGCATCGCGCTCGGCGCCGGCACCGCGGCGGGGTCATTCGGGCAATTCCTGTTTGCTCCCCTTGGGGTCGCGCTGCTGGATAATTTTGGCTGGCAATCGGCGTTGACTGTGTTCGCCTGCTTGATGCTGCTGGTGGTGCCGTTGTCACTGGCGCTGGCGACGCCCGCGTCGGCGTCGAGCCCTGCCGTGCTGGTGGAACAGCAGACTTTCAGACATGCGCTTGCCGAGGCGTTCGGTCATCGCTCCTACGTGTTGCTGGTGTCGGGCTTCTTCACTTGTGGGTTTCAGCTCGCGTTCATCAGCGTGCATCTGCCGGCCTATCTGGTCGATCGTGGCTTGCCGGTTCAGACCGGCGGCTGGGTGATCGCCACCATCGGCCTGTTCAATATCATAGGCTCGCTCGGGGTCGGATGGCTGCAGAACCGGGTTCCGAAGCGCTACATCCTGTCGGTGATCTATCTGATCCGCGCCATTTCCATCGTGGCGTTCATCTCGTTCCCGATCACCACCTTCTCCGCGATCGCATTCGGTCTCGTTACCGGTCTGACCTGGCTGTCGACCGTGCCGCCGACCTCAAGCCTGGTCGCCCTGATGTTCGGCACGCGCTGGCTGGCGACGCTCTACGGCTTCGCCTTCTTCAGCCACCAGCTCGGCAGTTTCCTGGGCGTGCTGCTCGGCGGCATCGTGTTCGAGAGGTTCGGGTCGTACACGCCGATCTGGTGGCTGTCGGTGCTGCTCGGTCTGGTGTCGGCCCTGATCAACCTGCCGATTGTCGAGGCTCCGGTCAGGCGCCCGGTTGCGCAGCCGGCCTGATCCGTTCAATCTTGGCAAATCCGATCAATAAACCGCGGGGATGAGGCGTTGGCGACATTCAAGGCGATCAGAATAGACAAGGCGGAAAAAGGCACCACCGTCGCGCTCACGCAATTCGACGAAGCCGAATTGATGGAAGGCGACGTTACGGTGCGGGTCGAGTGGTCGACGCTGAACTACAAGGATGGCCTCGCCGTCACCGGCAAGGCGCCCGTGGTGCGGCGCTTTCCAATGATCGCCGGCATCGACTTCGCCGGCACCGTCGAGCAGTCGTCGCATCCGCAGTGGAAAGCCGGCGACAGGGTGATCTGCAACGGTTGGGGCATGGGTGAGACCCATCTCGGAGCCTACGCCGAGAAGGCCCGCGTCAAGGGCGATTGGCTGGTGCGGCTGCCGGAAGCGCATGTCGGCCCGCGAGGCGATGGCCGTCGGCACGGCCGGCTACACCGCGATGCTGTCGGTGCTCGCTCTGGAAAAGCAGGGTGTGAGGCCGGCGAGCGGACCGATCGTGGTCAGCGGCGCCGCGGGCGGTGTCGGCTCGGTCGCAATCGCCGTGCTTTCAAAACTCGGTTATCACGTCATCGCGTCGAGCGGGCGGATGTCCGAGGTCGACTATCTGAAAGGTCTCGGCGCCGCCGAGGTGATCGATCGCGCCGAACTGTCCGGGCCGGCCAAGCCACTGGCGAAGGAGCGCTGGGCGGGAGGGATCGACAGCGTCGGCTCGACCACGCTGGCCAGCATGCTGTCGATGACAAAGTATGGCGGCGCGGTGGCCGCCTGCGGCCTCGCCGGCGGCATGGACCTGCCGTCCTCGGTGGCGCCATTTATTTTGCGCGGTGTGTGCCTTCTCGGCATCGAATCCGTGATGTGCCCGATCGAGCTGCGAAGGGTGGCCTGGAGCCGCCTCGCCAGCGATTTGGATCGCACAAAACTCGCTGAAATTACTCATGAAATTGAGCTCGGCGAGGTGATCGGCGCGGGTGCCCAAATCCTTGCCGGCCAGGTTCGCGGCCGGATCGTGGTAAAAATTGTCTGACGGCGTTCAGACTTTACCAACCAACCTGCTCCAATGTTGCCACGGTTAGTATGGTAAGCAGCGGGTAAAGCGGCCATAGAGCCGATACCCCTGCTCGGTGAGTTGGAGTTGCAGCATGCTTGCGCGTTTTGTGTTGGGGACCGTCGCGGCCGGGGCGATCATTGCGCCTGCGCTGGCCGGGTCGATGAACGCCGACGAGGCTCGCAGGTTCGTGACCGGCAAGGTGTTCGCGTTCACCTGTTTTGACGGCACGCGCGGCGCCGGCCGGATTCTCGATGATTTGGGTGCGGCGGGTTCGGTGCAGTTCAGCGGCGCCGGCCCGATCCGTCACATTCGGTTGCCCGGCAACACGCTGCAGATCCGCGGCCAGGCCGTCTGCGCCTCGATCAAGGGCATTCCGTTCGAACCGTGCTTCAATCTCGACAAGCAGGACGACCGCAGTTTCCGCGGATCGGTCGCCGGCCTGGGCTTCGCCTATTGCGATTTCCATCACCAGGGCGCGGCGCAGATGCTGATGGCGCGCGCCGTGGCGCGCCCGCGTCGCTGCGCCGGCCGGAGCAGTCTGCCGACGCATCGCGAACCGAGGTTTCCGCGCGGGTCGAGACCCCGCGGGTCGAGAGCGCGAAGATCGAGCCGGTCAAATCCGAACCGGCGAAACCGGAAGCCGCACCCGAGCTGCGTCGCTCGACCGAGTGATCGGCAGCCTTATTCAAGCTCGACGCGGAACGGGCGGCCTTCGGCGACCATGCTGCCCGGACCCATTTCGTCGAGCGCGCGCAGCATCCTGCCCTGCCGCCGCAGTGCCTTGTCCGCGAGGCTGACGATCAGCCGGTTGGGTGCCGCGATCGGGGAGGCGGCCCGGATTTGCCGCGCGATCGCGAACTCGTCCCGGTGCGGGTTGAGCGCGCAGGCAGCCGCGAAAGCGCTGGCGGTCGAGCGGCTGATGCCCGCGTAGCAATGCACCACCAGCGGCGCGCTGCGGTCCCAGCCGCGCACGAAATTCAGCACCTGTTCGATATGGAGATCCGAGGGCGCGACAAAGCCGTCCATCGCTTCGGTGATGTCGTCGATCGCCACCTTCAAATGATTGGCCTCGAGTACCGATTCCGGGCGCTGGACCTGATCGACCTTGGCCATGACGGTGAGGACGTGACTGGCGCCTGTGGCCTTGACGGTCTCGGGCAGCGCGGCGAGCGAACAAACGTGAATCATGGCAGTCCTTTGATCGGCCGGATTATAGGGCCGCAGCCAAGGCGGCGGAAGCAGCTTCAGGGCGCGCTGACTAGCCGTGCAGGGCCTTGAAGCGCGCCAGGAACCGCTTTTCGGCCTTGGCCGCCGGCCAGGGCGTCAAATAGTCCTGCCGGGTGGTGACCGGCAAAGCCGGATCGCGGCCGAACAGGCGCTTCGCTTCCGCTCTTGCAAAGCCCGCAAGCTCGGTTGCCTCCAGATAGGCTGCGCCGCGATCGGCGGCCTTGATCTGCCCGGCGATGCCGTCGGCCAGCACCGGTGGCAATCCGAAGCGGATATGGATGGCCGCGAGCAGCCGCTTTTCCACCGCCTTGTAGTCGCCGCCGAGCACGGCCTTGAACGGCGAGATCATGTCGCCGACGACATATTCCGGCGCATCGTGCAGCAGCGCCGCGAGCCGCAGGCTGACATCGACCCGCGGCGCCTGCTCGCGCATGACAGCTTCGACCAGCAGCGTATGCTGCGCCACCGAAAAAATATGCGCCCCGCTGGTCTGTCCGTTCCAGCGCGCGACGCGCGCCAGCCCATGGGCGATATCGGCAATCTCGATATCCAGTGGCGATGGGTCGAGCAGGTCGAGCCGCCGTCCCGACAACATCCGCTGCCAGACGCGGGCGGACGCTTCGGGCGCGACCAGTTTCTTTCTCGTCGTCATTTGACTTTGAGACGCGGTCCGCGGTGTTTTGCGCCGCAGGTTTCATGGCAGAAGCAGTTCACCAGATGGTCGTTGACCATGCCGGTCGCCTGCATGAAGGCGTAGACGATGGTCGGGCCGACGAATTTGAAGCCGCGGGCCGCCAGTTCCCTTGACATCTTGACCGAGACCGGCGTCGAGGCCGGCACGCTGGCCGTGGTCTTGAAATGGTTGACCTTCGGCCTGCCGTCGACGAAACCCCACATCAATGTCGAGAAGCCCGGGCCGTCCTCCATGATCTTCAGATAGGATTTCGCGCTGGCAACCGCGCCCTCGATCTTGGCGCGATTGCGGACGATGCCGACATCGTTCATCAGCGCGTGAATCTTTCTGGCATTGTAGCGCGCGATCTTCTCCGGACGGAAATCGTCAAAGGCGTGGCGGAAATTGTCGCGCTTGCGCAGGATCGTGATCCAGGACAGCCCGGCCTGGAAGCCGTCGAGGATCAGCTTTTCGTACAGCGCGCGGTCGTCATATTCCGGCACGCCCCATTCGGTGTCGTGATAGGCCACATAAAACGGATCGTCGCCGGGCCAAGGGCACCGCGTCAGACCATCTTCATGCAGGCGCGCCGACCTTGTCATGCCACCGTCTGCTTCGCTGCGGTCAGCAGTTGCTCCGGCTCGGCGAGACGAACGGCAAGACCGCCTGAGGTCAGCGTCAGGCCGGCAGCCAGCGCGTCGGCGACCCGATCGATCCTGATCAGGGCGAGACCGGTTCCGGCGGCCGACGAACCCATCGTGCCCACCGGCTTGTCGCCCGCGACAATGGCGGTGCCCGCTTCCGGCGCCGGGCCGTCGAGCACGATCCGCACCGCACGGGTGCGCGCGGTGCCGCGATGCTGCATGCGCGACACCACCTCCTGTCCGACATAGCATCCCTTGTCGAAATCGACTCCGTGCAGGCGGTCCATGTTGGTTTCGTGCGGGAACGCGTCGCCATAAATGAAGTCGAGGCCGCCGCGCGGCACGCCGACGGCAATCCGATGCGCGTCATAGGCTGTGCTGTCGACCAGCTCCGCGTCGATCAGCCCCGCGAGCTTTTGCGCAAGCTCTTGCGGCACCAGGATCCGCCAGCCGAGCGCCGCATGACGCGGATCGGCGAACGCCAGATCGGGTTTCATGGCGGGCTCGCCGTCCCACGCCGCCATCACGCCGAGGCTGTCGGACAGGTTCTCGACCGCGACCTTGGCGCGCAGCTTGTAGAAGCCGAGCTTGTCGGCGAGACCTTGCGCGAGCGCGCGCGGAACGTCGATCAGGAAGCCGCCGCCATGGCCGGCCGGGGCTTCGGTGATCAGAAAATCGGCCGTGATCTTGCCCTGGGGGGTCAGTAACGCACCGAAGCGGCCGAGGCCTGGACCGAGCAGCGTCAGGTCGGTTGTGACGAGGCCGTTGAGAAAGTTGCGGGCGTCCTCGCCGCCGACCTTCACCACGCCCCGATCCGGAAGAAACGCTGCTTTCATGGTTGGCACGGCTTTGCTGCAATCCTCTCTGAGACCCGGGAGAACGAACCTGGGAGAACGAAAACCGGGAAAACGCCCGCTGCGGATATCCCGACTCGCAACGTAAGGCGCTAAGCTGACCCGAACAAGGCCCGCGCGGCATTGAAAAGCTGTTATCGAGGACCGATGAATCCGACGATTTGATACCATTCTAAAATCCGGCACCGTGGTCAATCAGGACGGCGAGGGCGTGCGCGACATCGGCGTGATCGATGGCCGGATCGCCGAAATCGGCGGGCTTTCCGGGGCCGCGGCGGCCGACATGATCGACTGCAAGGGCCTGCACATTCTGCCGGGCGTGATCGACACCCAGGTTCATTTCCGCGAGCCGGGCCTGACCCACAAGGAGGACCTCGAAACCGGTTCGCGCAGCGCGGTGATGGGCGGCGTGACGGCGGTGTTCGAGATGCCGAACACCCATCCCCTGACCGTCGATGAACCGACCTTCACCGACAAGGTGAAGCGCGGCCGTCACCGCATGCATTGCGATTTCGCGTTCTTCATCGGCGGCACCCGCGACAATGTGCAGGATTTGCCGGAACTGGAGCGCGCGCCCGGCTGCGCCGGCGTCAAGGTGTTCATCGGCTCGTCCACCGGCGCGCTATTGGTCGAGGACGACGAAAGCCTGCGGCGGATTTTTCAGGTGATCCGGCGCCGCGCCGCCTTCCATGCCGAGGATGAATACCGCCTCAACGACCGCAAGGGGCTGCGCGTCGAAGGCGATCCGCGCTCGCATCCGGTATGGCGTGACGAGACCGCGGCACTGCTCGCAACCCAGCGCCTGGTCAAGCTCGCCCATGAGACCGGCAAGCGGATTCACGTGCTGCATATTTCGACCAAACAGGAGATCGAGTTCCTTCGGGATCACAAGGATGTCGCCTCCTGCGAGGCGACGCCGCATCATCTCACGCTGGTCGCGCCCGAATGCTATCAGCGGCTCGGCAGCCGCGCGCAGATGAATCCGCCGGTGCGATCGGCCGATCATCGCGACGGCATCTGGCGCGGCATCGCGCAAGGTATCGTCGACGTGCTCGGCTCCGACCACGCCCCGCATACGCTGGAGGAAAAGGCAAAAATCTATCCGGCGTCGCCCTCGGGCATGACCGGCGTGCAGACGCTGGTGCCGCTGATGCTCGACCATGTCAATGCCGGCCGATTGTCATTGGCCAGATTCGTCGATCTCAGCAGCGCCGGCCCCGCACGGCTGTACAACATCGCCTGCAAGGGCCGGATCGCGGCGGGCTATGACGCCGACTTCACCGTGGTCGACCTCAAGCGCAGCGAAACCATCACCGACAAATGGATCGCCTCGCGTGCAGGCTGGACGCCCTATGACGGCCTGCGCGTCACCGGCTGGCCGGTCGGCACCTTCGTGCGCGGCCGCCGCGTGATGTGGCAGGGCGAACTGACGACAGCATCGATCGGCGAACCGGTGCGGTTCCTGGAGACGCTGCGGGCTTGACGGGAAGAATCGTAGCCCGGATGGAGCGCAGCGCAATCCGGGAATCGCGACGCGGATGGGACGACGAGGGCTTACTGCCTGGCCAGCGAGATCGAGAATTCGCCGGTGCGGACGCGGTCGGAAAGGCCGTCGGCGAATTTCGCCACGGCGTCCTCGCCGTAGGTTCCGACCAGTTCGGCGAGCGCCGCGAACAGGCTGGCCTGCGCCAGGCAGTCGCCATCCACGCCGTCGTGCCGGGCTTCGGCCCAGGCCTCGTTGAGATAGCTGAGTGCGGCCTGCTTCTGTTCATGATCCGGCAGCGGATCGCAGGCGCTAGTGAAGGACGCTGAATGGCTCATGAAACTCAACAAGCTGGGTGCGTCACCCCAGGCGGGCGGCGCCGACTGCCCGAGGTGTAGCATGCAGCCCTGTTCCGCCTAGACCACATCTTTAGGAAAGGTTAACGGCGCTTTGCGAATTTGACGAGGTAGTTGCAGCCGCTAGTTGGCGTAACGGGCGGTCAGGTCGCGCGAGATCTTCGAGCCTTCCTCGATATAGCGGCGGATCGCGACCGCGGCGGCCGGCGTGCAGGTGCGGTAGGTCTGCTGGAACCCGTTATAGCCGCGGTTGAAGCCCGCAATCATCCGCGCGCGGCGGTCGCCCGACGGGGTTTCGGCATCGATCAGGGCCTGCATTTCGTTGCGCCATTTCATGCCTTCATTGGCGCCGCAAATGCCGCGCAAATAGTGCAGGGTGCCGAGGATTTCGGCCAGCCGCTGCAGGTCGCCGTCGAATGGCGCAGGCGCGTCCTCGGCCCGCGCCGGGCCAAGACTGCATGCCGATAGGATGATGAGAGCGGCCAGAAATTTCTTGCGCATGATCGGTCCGGGACCGGCAGGGTATGCCTTTTCAATACGCTGGAAGCAAGGCGTGAAGGCCGCGCCGAGCTAGCTCCGGATCAGGCCCCACGCCGCGGCGACGACCTCTTGCAGGCCGCCGGTGAGCTTGAGATCGCCGAGCGCATCCGGCGCAAGCCATTTGAAATCGTCGAGCTCGTCGTTGAGGACCGGTTCCCGGCCGATCCAGTGCGCCGCAAATGACATGATCAGATAATGCCCGCCGCCCGAGGTTCCCGGCAGCACCTCGCGCCATCCGGCGAGCCCGACAATGTCAATCCGCAGCCCGGTTTCCTCGTCGACCTCGCGATGCAACGCCGCGTGCAGCGACTCGCCGAATTCGACCCGGCCGCCGGGCAGCGAATAGAAGCCCCTGGCCGGCGAGCGCGCCCGCCGCACCAGCAGGATGCGGTCGTCGCGAAAGATCGCGGCGCTGACGGCAAGCTGGGGGTGCGAGGGCGGGACGGGGGTTGCCACGGCGCTCACTCGCTTGCCATGATGGTGTCGACGTCGGCTTCGGAGCCGCCATTGATGATGCCGCCGGCCAGCGCGACCAGCGGCTTCACCCAGCCGGTGGCCTGCTCGGCGAGTGCCGCGCGGGCGTTGTGCTGGCTGACCTCGCGCATGGCGGCGCTCACCGCGGTGAGAATGGAGGTCATGGCGCTGGTGATATTGTCGAACTCGGTGCGGATGTTGGCGTCGGCGGTTTCGTAGGCCTCGATCGCGAGCTCGCGCGCCCGCAAGTTCGAAGCCATGAAATGCTCGCGATACGACAATGGGCGCCAGCGCAGGAAGTCTTCGGTACTTTCCGGCAAATCGGGAATCATCTCCAGCAGCATGATGGCCTCGTTGAAATGATTCAGGTAATCAGTGGCGAGCCCGGTGCGGGGATTGATGTTGGCCGCGCGGAACCGGCCCGCCCGCGCCTCCTCATCGAGGGGCGGTTGCGGCGTCGGGCTATCGGATCGCGCGGGAGGCGGGGAGGTCGTCGAGGTCATCCGGCCTAGCTTTGACGGTTGGGGTTAAAAGGTGTTGAACAGATGCCTATCTGGACGACAGAATGTGCGGACGTTTCGTAATTACCTCGCCGCCGGCGGCGTTGCGGCAGATTTTTGGCTATCTCGACCAGCCGAATTTCCCGCCGAGGCACAATGTCGCTCCGACCCAGCCGGTCCCGGTGGTTATCCTCGAAAATGGCGTCCGGCATTTTCGCCTGATGCGGTGGGGCCTGCTGCCCGCCTGGGTCAAGGATCCCCGGAAATTTACCTTGCTGATCAACGCGCGCAGCGAAACTGTGCTGGAGAAACCGGCGTTCAGGAATGCGATGAAGCGGCGACGCTGCCTGATCCCGGCCGACGGCTATTATGAATGGCAGGCCTCCGACACCCGCAAGCGGCCTCATTTCATTCAGCGCCGCGATCGAAGCCCGATCGGGCTGGCCGGGCTCGCGGAAACCTGGATCGGCCCCAATGGCGAAGAACTCGACACCGTCGCGATCGTCACCGCGCCGGCCGGTCCCGATCTCGCCGTCCTGCATGACCGCGTGCCGGTGACGATCGCGCCGGGTGATTTCGACCGCTGGCTGGATTGCAGCGGCGACGATGCCGAGGCGGCGATGAGCCTGCTGACGGCGCCCGCCATCGGCGAGTTCGTCTGGCACGAAGTCTCGACGCGGGTCAATCGCGTCGCCAACGACGACGCGCAACTGGTGCTGCCGATCACCGCCGAACAGATGGCGGCGGAGCAGCCGCCGGCCAAGGTCGCCGCGAAGAGGCCGACGGCTACGACCTCGGACGACGGGCAGGGCTCGCTGTTCTAGAATCGGGTGGGCCAAGGCGCATGCGCCGTGCCCACCAATCATCTTTCGCGGTAACCATTGGTGGCAGGCTTCGGTGGGCACGCTTCGCTTTGGCCCACTCTACCCATCATTGCGAGCGCAAGCGAAGCGATCCAGCACCCGCTGTCATTCCGGGGCGCGCCTTGGCGCGAACCCGGAATCTCGAGATTCCGGGTTCGATGCCAACGCATCGCCGCCGCTACAGCACCTTGCCGGGGTTCATGATGCCGAGCGGATCGAGCATCGCCTTGACGTCGCGCATCAGCGCGAGGGCGACCTTGTCCTTGACGTCGGGGAGTTCGTCGCGCTTCAGCACGCCGATGCCGTGCTCGGCGGAGATCGATCCGCCCATCCGCCGCACGATGTCGAACACCACGGCATTGACCTCATGCCAGCGCGCCAGGAAGTCGGCGGCATCGCCGGCAACCGGCTGGCTGACGTTGTAATGGATATTGCCGTCGCCGAGATGACCGAACGGCACCGGCCGTGACCCCGGAATCAGCTTCACCACCGCCGCATTGGCCTCCGCGATGAAGTCAGGCACGGCGGCGACCGGCACCGAGATGTCGTGCTTGATCGATCCGCCCTCGGGCTTCTGCGCCGCGGACATTTCGTCACGCAATTTCCACAACGCCTGGCGCTGACCGAGGTTCGCCGCAATCACGGCGTCGGCGACGACGCCGTCGTCAAGACCCTGCGCCAGGATCGATTCCAGCGCGGCGCGGGCGTCGTCGCGCGACGACGACAGCTCCATCAGCACATACCAGGGATGGCCGCCCGCCAGGGGATTGCGGATGTCGATGCCGTGACGCACCGAAAAATCCACCGCGACGTCGGAAAGCAGTTCGAAGCTGGTCAGGCTGCCGGCGGCCTCGTTCTGCGATATCGCCAGCAGCTTGAGCGCGTCGGCCGGGGATTGCAGGCCGACATAGGCGGTTTCCACCGCGCGCGGTTTTGGGAACAGCCGGAGCGTCGCCGCGGTGATGATGCCGAGGGTGCCTTCGGCGCCGATGAACAGGTTGCGCAGATCGTAGCCGGTATTGTCCTTCTTCAGCTTCGACAAGGCGTTCAGCACGCGCCCGTCGGCGAGCACCACTTCGACCCCGAGTGCCATCTCGCGCGCCACGCCATAGGCCAGCGCCGCAGTGCCGCCGGCATTGGTCGAGAGATTGCCGCCGATGGTGCAGCTTCCCTCCGCGCCAAGCGACAGCGGAAACAACCGGTCCATGTCGCTGGCGCGTTGCTGCGCGATCTGCAGCACCACGCCGGCCTCGCAGGTCATGGTGTTGGACGCCGTGTCGATATCGCGGATGCGGTCCATCCGCCGCATCGACACCACCACCTCGCCATGGTGCGGGGTCTGTCCCCCGACCAGGCCGGTATTGCCGCCCTGCGGCACCAGCGCGATGCGCTGTTCGGTGGCAAGCCTGCAGATCGCGGACACCTCCGCGGTCGAACCCGGCCGCAGCACCAGCGGCGAGCGTCCGTGGTAGAGGTCGCGCTCCTCGGTGAGGTAGGGCGCGATGTCGGCGGCATCGGTCACCGCATATCTGTCGCCGACGATGGCGCGAAAGCGCGCGATCAGTTCGGGAGAGAGCGGTGGTGCCGGCGACGCAGCGATATTCATGGTCTGGTTTCTGGCTGGATGTGGGTCGTTCTCGATCATGGCCGCCTCATCGCGGCGCGGCGCAGACGGTCATTGATGGCTTCGCCGAGGCCATGATGAGGAATCGGCGTCACCGCGATGCCGCGCGCGCCGCTGCGGTCGAGCATGCGAAGATAGCCGAACAGATTGGCGGCGGCCTCAGCCAGATCCCCCGGTGCGGACAAATTCAGCGCGGCGACGGCGCGGTCGGCTCCCGGCACCGCGCCAGGACCGAACGCCAGCAGCGCCTCGCCGGCCTCGAGCCGCCCGGCCTCGAGCCGCACCGGGGTGCGCGGCGCATAATGCGAGGCCAGCATGCCCGGCGCCACCGGGTGGGCGGTGCCGTGATCGGCATCCTCCGACGGCCGGGCGAGGGGGTGGCCGAGCACCCGCTCGATGTCGCCGCGCGGCAGCCCGCCGGGACGCAGCAGAATCGCGGTTTCGAAGCACCCGACAATGGTGGATTCGACGCCCACCGCCACCGCGCCGCCATCGACGATCAGGTCGATGCGGCCCCCGAGATCGCTCTGCACATGCGCCGCGTTGGTCGGCGAGACATGGCCCGACAGGTTCGCCGACGGTGCCACCACCGGCCGGCCGAGCCGCCGCAGCAGGTCGCGCGCGACCGGGTGGGCGGGGACGCGGATCGCGATGGTGTCGAGCCCGGCGGTGGCGAGATCGGCGACCGCGCAGCCATCGGTTTTCGGCAGCACCAGCGTCAGCGGGCCCGGCCAGAACGCCTCGGCCAGCCGGGTCGCCTGCGCATCGAAATGCGCCAGGTTCCGGGCGGCGGCGAGATCGCCGACATGAGCGATCAGCGGATTGAAGGACGGCCGGCCCTTGGCCTCATAGAGCCGCGCGACCGCGGCGGGATTGGTCGCGTCGGCGCCGAGGCCATACACCGTCTCGGTCGGGAAACCGACCAGCCCACCCTGCGCCAGACAACGTACCGCCGCCGCCATCGCGGCCTCGCCGGCGGGCAAAATCTGCGTTTTCAGGCCCACATGGACAGCAACTGAGGTCATCGATCTGGCTTCTTGCGGTGTCGGAAACCCAAGGCTATAAGCCGCGTTCTTGTCGGAGTGTGGCTCAGCCCGGTAGAGCACTGCGTTCGGGACGCAGGGGTCGCAGGTTCGAATCCTGCCACTCCGACCAGTAATCACTGGGTTTTTTCGTCTCATTTCGGTCCTCGGTCAAGTTGGCCACCGTTTTGGCCACTGAAACATATCGGTCTTTTTGGCCGATCGTGGCTGCCGCTCCCTGCAGACGGTCGGGGTGATGGTGGCCATAGGTGTCCTGCAGGACCTCCGAGGACATGCCGAGGAACCCGGCGGCTTCCCAGATCGGCACGCCGCGCTGCATCAGCCAGGTGGCGGCGGTGTGGCACAACGCGTGCGGCGTGACCTTGCCCGGCAGAAGGGCGAGTCGTACAGCGGTTTTGAACCCCTTCTTCACCGATACCGGCTTGCCGTTGAACTCAACAAAGCAGGTAGCCATCAGCTTGCGGTCTCTCCAGCGCCGCAGGTGAGCGATCAGCCGCGGCCGTACAGGCGCCGGCGTCTGGCGTTTCCTGGTGACCCGCTTGCCGATCCGCCTCGGTCAAGTGAGCGGCAACGAGATTGCTATCCCGGCGATCTCAAGGCTTGAGAGGACATATCATGATCGTAATCGAAGCGTTCCTCCCATCGCGTCTATGCCATGCGTAAAACCGGAGGTGACGCCAGCTATTGGGCCGAGATGGGCGCGGCGATGGCGATCGCGCGGAGTGGGGGGTGATTGGCGGGCGCAAGGCAGAGCGGACATAATGCCTATTTCACAAATAGATGCTGGGTTTGCTTCGCCTCAGCCGTGGGTGATTCCGGCGAAATCGCGAACGTCAGCCACGTGTTCCAACCCGACGGACGGTTGGCTGCATCAAATTCGCCATATCCCTTCAGGCCGAGAAAGCCCTGCATGCCATTTATCGGGAAGATATATCCGATCTGCGGACCGACACCGAGAACGCGCGAACGAAATCCGCCCAGAACAGGATTCTGACCAAAGTCGTCGGTAACCTGCTGATAGGCGTAGCCAACCAGGCCGACAAACACCTGCTTCGAGAGGAAGTGCGACGCGCCCCAGTCGAAATGGAAATCGATGCCGTTCTGATACTGGGTGTCCTGATTCTTGAAATTGTAGGTGAAACCGGCAACTCCCGAGAACTCGATTCCGGTCGCCGGATTGAGATAGGTGTAACCGCCGCCGGCGTCGATGGCACCGTGACCGATGCCGAGGTTGGCGAGGCGAGTTGGATCGTAGGCGCCGACGGGAATATCGCCCGTGACGTAAGTCATGTAGTTGTTCACGCCCGCATTCCATTTCAGCGTCATCATCGGGTACAGGTCTCCGACCGACGTGAGCGAGTCCGAGATACTTCCCATGCGGGTTGTGGTGAGCGGCCCAGCGGTAGCTGTCAGCGTCCCGTCAATGGTGGCTGCGGATCTGCCGAATATGCCACTGACGCCGACCGCGAATTGCCCACCCAATACCGGTGTTGCAAACGTATAGGTCGGCGCGAGGACCATCAGGTCGCCTTGCGCATTCAGGTTCAGGTTCAGATTGACGTTGACGCTCGACGGAATTCTTCCGATCTCGATCTCTCTGGCCGCGGCTGCACTGCCCGAGGCTTCGAGGGAAGTGTGATAATACACCGAGCCGAGCGACCAGCCGGGCGTGACGGGAGCCGCCGCGAGACTGCCAAACTGTCCGGGAAGCCAGAATGAAACGCCGCCCTCGTCAGCACGCGAGATTGCCGGGCAAAGGAGGAGCGCCGTGGCCGTCACCGCGCAGCCAACTCGGCCGATGTTTGATTGGATGGATGCCATTGCAAACCTCTGCGCGGTATTCGTAACCGCCGACGCCTGCCGACGCGGGCCGCAGTGGCGCAACATGATTTGCCTCCGTGTCGCGCTACGTAAGATAGTAGGCCACGTGTCGCGCTGAAAATCCGTGACAGATCAGTAACAACTGGAAATAATTTGACGGGCGATCAAAGTCTGGGTCAGGATAGCTCCAATGATTGTTTGAATTTAATTGTCGCACAAAGTTGCATTCGCTCGGCGCAACTAATTGATCAATGCGAAATACGCCTCAATCCGTGAAGGAGACTTCGATCCAACAAGGGATTATGACCCAGGCCGCGGCTCGTTGTCGCATTGGCCGTTTGCCCAAAATCCGGTCAGATCGCGGAACAATTTTAGGTTGACGACCTGAATCAGGTGGACAGGCTAGGGAAGAGGTGCGCGATCGCCGCGGGCGCCGCGATCGGATTCGTCGCTGCTGCCACCGCGGCAGCCTGGGCCGGCGCGCCGCCGATGCCCGGTTACTGCTGGTACTACACCGACCCGAGTCAGCGACAGGGATTCTGGGACGTCTGTCCGCAATAGTGTTTTCTCAAATTGGATTGGCGAAAATGCCGTGACATTGCCGCGGACCGATAATGAGGGAGACGACCGGCAATCGGTGGACAGCCGGATCGATGATATGGTCCGGATTCCCGGCGGCACCTTTCGGATGGGCTCCGACCATCATTATCGCGAGGAAGCGCCGGCCCATCGGGTCACGGTAGATGGCTTCTGGATCGACCCCACGCCGGTGACGAACCGGCAGTTCAAGGAATTTGTCAAAGCGACTGGCTATAAGACATTCGCCGAGATTCCGCCCGATCCCAAGGATTATCCTGGTGCGCTGCCGCACATGATATACGCCGCCTCGCTGGTGTTCTCGCCGCCGCAGAGCGTGACCAATCTGCGCGACTGGAGTCAGTGGTGGGACTTCATGAAAGGCGCCGACTGGCGGCACCCCTATGGCCCGAAGAGCAACATCAACGCGCACGACCATCACCCGGTCGTGCACGTTTGTTTTTCAGACGCGCTTACTTACGCCAAATGGGCCGGCAAGGACCTGCCAACCGAGGCCGAATGGGAATTCGCCGCGCGCGGCGGGCTCGATGGTGCCGAATTCGCCTGGGGCGATGAATTCATGCCCGGCGGCGTGCACATGGCCAACACCTGGCAGGGTGAATTCCCCCGGCAGAATTTGAACGCCGATGGCTTCGAGCGAACTTCGCCGGTGACGGCGTTTCCGCCGAACGGTTACGGCCTCCACGACATGATCGGCAATGTCTGGGAGTGGACTTCGGACTGGTATGCGCCGAAGCACGAGGCCGATGTGCCGAAGGCGTGCTGCATTCCCGAAAACCCGCGCGGCGGCGGCGAGGAGGGTAGCTACGACCCGCGCCAGCCGAACATTCGGATTCCGCGCAAGGTAATCAAGGGCGGCTCGCATCTGTGCGCGCCGAATTATTGCCGCCGCTACCGTCCGGCCGCGCGGCATGCCGAAGCGATCGATACGTCCACCAGTCATCTCGGATTCCGCTGCGTGAGGAGGACACCGATCGCGGAATAAGACAATCGTCAGTCCTCAGAGTGAAGAAGGAGCTAAAAATGCCCGACGACACCAAGGAGCAAGGGCGACACGAAGCGCCATTGAACGAGACTGGAGATTGCCCACTCAGCCGCCGCAATATCTTGCTCGGCTCGTCGGCTCTGGTGGCGGCGGCGGCGATGACATCGGGCGCGTTGGCGCAGGCGCAGAAGGCTGCGCCTACACCCGCGCCGGGTTCAGCCTCGTCAAGCGGCCGCACGCCGAACATCCTGATGATCACGGCCGACGACATCGGCTGGTTCAATGTGAGCGCCTACAATTTGGGCGTCATGGGTTACCGCACGCCGAACATCGACCGTATCGCCAAGGAAGGCGCGTTGTTCACCGACTGGTACGCCGAGCAGAGCTGCACCGCGGGGCGCGCAGCCTTCATCACCGGGCAATCGCCGATCAGGACCGGCCTGACCAAAGTCGGTCTGCCCGGTTCGGCCATTGGACTTCACGCCGAAGACATGAGCGTCGCGGAAGCCTTGAAACCGCTCGGTTACGCCACCGGGCAATTCGGCAAAAACCATCTTGGCGATCGCAATGAGTATCTGCCGACCGTACACGGGTTCGACGAATTCTTCGGCAATCTCTACCATCTCAACGCCGAGGAGGAACCGCAGAATGAGGACTACCCCAAGAACCCGAAGTTCCGGGCCAAGTTCGGGCCGCGTGGCGTGCTCAAATGCAAGGCCAGCGATGTCGATGACGCGACCGTCGATCCCTCCTACGGACGCGTCGGCAAGCAGGTGATCGAAAACACCGGTCCGCTCGACACCACGCGGATGCAAACGGTGGACGAGGAATTCCTCGGCGCGGCACTCGATTTCATCGACCGCAAGCAAAAGGCAAACACGCCCTGGTTCTGCTACTTCAATCCGACACGCATGCATGTGTGGACACATCTGAAGCCTGCTTCCCAGGGAAAGACCAAGCTCGGAATCTACCCCGACGGCATGGTGGAACTGGATGGGTATGTCGGCTAGTTGCTCAAGAAGCTCGACGATCTCGGTGTCGCCGACAACACTATTGTCCTATTTACCACCGACAACGGCGCCGAGGTGATGTCCTGGCCGGACGGGGGCACCACGCCGTTTCGTGGCGAGAAGGCAACCAATTGGGAAGGCGGCTATCGCGTGCCGATGGTGATCCGCTGGGCTGGCACAATCAAGCCCGGCACCGTCTACAACGAGATGTTCTCCCATTACGACCTGATCCCGACCTTTGCCGCAGCCGGCGGCGACCTTGATATCGTCGACAAATGCATGCGGGGAGCGCAGATCGGCAATAAGACCTTCAAGGTCCATCTCGACGGCTTCAATCTCATCCCCTTCTTCAAGGGTGAAGCGAAGGAGGCGCCGCGCAAGGAGTTCGTTTACTGGAACGATGATGGCCAGCTCGTCGCGATCCTTGTCAACGATTGGAAGTCCGTCTTCCTGGAGCAGGACAACAAGGGCATAGGCGTATGGTCCGGGCAATTCACCGACTTGCGCGTACCCAAGCTGTTTAACCTGCGGGCCGATCCGTTCGAGCGCGGCGACGAGTCCATCCTCTATAACAAGTGGATGGCGGACCGCGCCTTCGTCCAGGTCCCGATGCAGGCGCTCGCCACACAGTGGCTGCAGAGCTTCAAGGAATTTCCGGTGCGGCAGAAGCCAGCGAGCTTCAACCTCGACGCGGTCATGACGAAACTGGAGAAGGCTGGATCGAACTCGGACTGATGGTGGCGATGGCGGTTTCGTCGAGAGCATAAGGATCGGCCTCCGGCGGTCGCGCAAACCGAATTGGATCTCTTCCTGGCGAAATATCCCCACGATGGAGTGGCTCGCTATCATCAGACGTCTGCAGAAAAATCGACATTCAGTTCGGCAGGCTCCGTAGGTCAAACGTGAAGCGGCGGCGAGGTCCATCAAACGATAAGGGACGATCACGCCCTACAACCGAGACATGTAGATCGGCGCCCGTATCCATCGCGACGTCGCTGACTAGAGGCGCGGCGAAATTCGAAGCTCCAGCAGGGCCATGCGCTCCAAAGCCCGTGGGTCTCGCTCGCCGTCTTTGGCTGTCCGCAGGATTGTTTCAGCTACCGATTGAACATGCCTTGAACTGACTGGATGCGGGAGGGTCGAGAGCGCAGCGTTCATTGCCAACGTCATGACTGCGATGGTGTCAGGCGGGAACGATGCGTTCGAGAAATCTTTCATGGGGTCAAATCCTGTCGAACTTCCGACCGCACTTCGCAAGGTTCGACCAGTTCGTCAATCAGTGCGAGCAAGCGGGCGGGCAATTCGTTGGATTGCGGGCCCAGAGCGGCGGAAAGCCGTTCACCGATTTCATCACAGATTGCGCCGCTATGAGTGCGGTTGATTTGGACACCAAGCATCATAATCTCCAAACTGTTATGCGCCGAGAGTGTCGCCTAGCGACGGATGCCCACGAGGCGGGCTTCGACAACTTTTCCTCGCGAACCGCTGTTGCGCAAACACGCCGTGGCGAAGTCCGGCCAAATCTGTTTGAAGCAATTTTGAGGAGGGGAGTGGACTGCGAGCCGATCAGACTTTGCTAGTGCAAGTCCTTCACGGGCCTCCGCTTTGGGAGCAAACGACGGCAATGCGATCACCGAGGCTCCCAAGACGGCGAGTATCGCGAAGGCTGCAAAAGATTTGATCATTGTGGGCTGCTGACTGTGGGCTCAATCAATCCCGCTTCGCTGGGGGCTGTGAGCTCAACAACCACTGTTAGTAATGGTTCCAATCGCACAACTTATATTTGACTTCTTCTTCAGCATGGGGGTACGCGCCCGCCCGATCAAAGGCGGCTGTGGAACTGGCTCTGAAGACAACGAACTATTTCCAGTTGGCGTCTCTACAGGTGGCATTGATGCGCTGGTGTTGGTCATCATTCAATTCCGCCATTGCCAAGACGGTTCCTCGCGCAGTCAAAAAACTCGCATCGAGAAGGCCGCGGGCGCCAAGGCCGGTCTAGACACGGCCTTACGTCGGCGCTCGCAATTCGCCTCGGAGCCAGCCTCTCGTTTCCGTGGATTTTATCGGATCAACGAGATTGACGACGCGCCGCTGAACCAGATCGCAGGCAGGACATTCGAACGTTCGGATGTCAAAACCCGCGGGACCCGGGGTGATCCGCGTCAGCACGGTTGTCGTTTGGCATGCAGGACAAGGTGGTCGCAGGATGATCATGGTGCTTCGCCTTGGACTAGGCGGGAGCGGAATGACTCTCGGCGCGGGCTGATAGAACATTGCGTCCTATCTATCACCGCACTCGGCCCAAGAGCTGGAACCCGACACTGAGAGCAAACAATGCGATCATTCGGAGCGGAACACTGGAAATTGTCAGCAGTGCAAGCAGCATATGGCGCGTCCTACGGTGAACGGATATTCGGCCAAGGGATGCGACACAAACAAGCGCCGGCAACGTCGTTTCGTTTCAGCCCGCAGCATCCCGACCTCGTCGGAAGAGTTCGCACCCGCTCTATTCTGTCGCACCGTTTGCAACGATACTGAATAATGTCGTGGCCTCCAGAGTCGGGCGCGCTTTTCTCAATCTTCATTGTCTCTTTGCATACAATGCAGTTCAATAGATCAATCAACGGGCTTTTATCGTCGTTCAAATGATGTCCTAAAGCGCTCTTTTTCCAATGGTACCCGAGTTTGAAGACGCGTTATCAGAGGGAGGTTTTTTATCGCAAACCTATTCTTTGGCCTGAGCGGCTGGTCGACCCGCACTTCTCGAAACTCTTTGGGGCACTTCAGTGGAAACGGAAGCGCTGCTAGTGCAGAAAGGCCCGGCATCGCCACCGGGCCTTTCTTTTTCTTTTGGCGCTCAACAGTTGGACTTAGAAATCCATACCGCCCATACCGCCCATGCCGCCACCACCCGCAGGCATGCCGCCGCCGGCGTTCTTCTTCGGCAGTTCGGCCACCATGGCTTCGGTGGTGATCAGCAGCGCCGCAACCGAGGCTGCGTTCTGGATCGCTACACGAACCACCTTGGTCGGGTCGATGATGCCCTTTGAGATCAGGTTGACATATTCGCCGGTCTGCGAGTCGAAGCCGTAGGAGTATTGGTCCTTCTCGAGGATCTTGCCGACGATGACGGAGCCGTCCTCGCCCGCATTGATCGCGATCTGGCGCGCCGGCCAGGACAGCGCCTTGCGCACGATCTCGACGCCGGTCTTCTGGTCGTCGTTCTTGGTGCGCAGGCCTTTGAGATGCTCGGAGGCACGCAGCAGGGCGACGCCGCCGCCCGGCACGATGCCTTCCTCGACCGCCGCCCGGGTCGCATGCATCGCGTCATCAACGCGGTCCTTGCGCTCCTTGACTTCGGTTTCAGTCGCGCCGCCGACGCGGATCACCGCGACGCCGCCTGCGAGCTTGGCGAGACGCTCCTGCAGCTTCTCACGGTCGTAGTCCGAGGTGGTCTCCTCGATCTGCGCCTTGATCTGCGTCACCCGGGCCTCGATGTCGGCCTTCTTGCCGGCACCGCTGACAATCGTGGTGTTCTCCTTGTCGATCATCACCTTCTTGGCGCGACCGAGCATGGCAAGCGTAACGTTCTCCATCTTGATGCCGAGATCTTCCGAGATCGCCTGGCCGCCGGTCAGGACCGCAATGTCCTGCAGCATGGCCTTGCGGCGATCGCCGAAGCCCGGGGCCTTGACGGCCGCGACCTTGAGGCCGCCGCGCAGACGGTTGACGACCAGGGTAGCGAGTGCCTCGCCCTCGACGTCTTCGGCGATAATCACAAGCGGCTTGCCGCTCTGCACTACGGCTTCCAGCAGCGGAAGCAATTCATTCAACTGAGAGAGCTTCTTTTCGTTGATGAGGACGTAGGCATCGTCCATTTCAACGCGCATCTTGTCGGCGTTGGTGACGAAGTAGGGCGAGATGTAGCCGCGGTCGAACTGCATGCCCTCGACGACCTCGAGTTCGGTCTCCAGCGACTTGGCTTCCTCGACCGTGATGACACCCTCGTTGCCGACCTTCTTCATGGCATCCGCAAGGAACTTGCCGATTTCCGCGTCGCCATTGGACGAAATAGTGCCAACCTGGGCGATTTCCTCGTTCGAGGTGACCTTCTTGGAGTTCTTGACGAGGTCGGCGACCACGGCTTCCACCGCCAGATCGATACCGCGCTTCAGATCCATCGGGTTCATGCCGGCAGCCACCGACTTGGCGCCTTCGCGCACAATGGCCGCGGCCAGCACGGTCGCGGTGGTGGTGCCGTCACCGGCCGCATCCGCCGCCTTGGAGGCGACTTCGCGCACCATCTGGGCGCCCATGTTCTCGAACTTGTCGTCAAGCTCGATTTCCTTGGCGACGGTGACGCCGTCCTTGGTGATGCGGGGCGCGCCGAATGACTTGTCGAGCACGACGTTGCGGCCCTTGGGGCCGAGCGTCACCTTGACCGCGTTGTTGAGAATGTCGACGCCGCGCAGCATCTTGTCCCGCGCATCAACGCCGAATTTGACTTCCTTAGCTGACATAATGATCTCCATATAGCCTCATCACGATCGGCGCGCGATCGAGCGGGCGCCTTGAAGGATGAGATTTTGAACTTGTTGCCTCATGCCTCGAGACGCCGGCTGCGCCGGCTCCTCAGGATAAGGAAAACTGGTTGGCGCTTACGCGGCCTTCTTTTTTGCAACGGGCAGATCGGTGAGGACGCCCATGATGTCGCTTTCCTTCATGATCAGCAGCTCCTGGCCGTCGATCTTGACCTCGGTGCCCGACCACTTGCCGAACAGCACCCGGTCGCCGACCTTGAGGTCGATCGGGATCAGCTTGCCGGCTTCGTCGCGGCCGCCCGGGCCGACCGCAGTGATCTCGCCCTGCGACGGCTTCTCCTTGGCGCTGTCCGGGATGATGATGCCGCCTGCTGTCTTCTCTTCGGCGTCGATGCGCTTGACCACAACCCGGTCATGAAGCGGACGGAATTTCATGCGATCCTCCTTGGCTTTGTGATTGTTGCTGGATTGGCAGTCGCAAAGAGCGAGTGCTACCAAGCCTCACATAGGTCTAGGACACTGGGGCGCAAGGGCTCTGGGCCGCGATGTTTGAGTTTAACTTGAATATCTTGAGGAGCAACGCTTGAGGCGATCGCCAGCAGGCAAAGCAGCACGCCGCTAGCGCGTTGATTATTATCACCTATCGAACGTTTTCGCCGTGGACGGAGTCTGCAACGGGAGTGACGAGAAGATGGGTTCACCGGTCTCTGATTTCATCACGACAGAAGCGCGCTTTGGCGCCCAGAACTACGCGCCACTCGGCGTAGTTCTGTCGCGCGGCGAAGGCGTCTGGGTATGGGATACGCGCGGCAACCGATATCTCGATTGCCTCTCCGCCTACTCAGCGGTGAACCAGGGCCACTGCCATCCGAAGATCCTCGCCGCGATGGTGGAGCAGGCGGGTAGGCTGACATTGACCTCCCGTGCCTTCTACAACGACCAACTGGCCCCCTTCTACGAGCAGATCGCTGAGCTTACCGGCTCCCATAGGATACTGCCGATGAACAGCGGTGCCGAGGCGGTGGAAAGCGCGATCAAGGCCGTGCGCAAGTGGGGTTACGAGGTCAAAGGCGTGCCGGACGGACAAGCCGAGATCATCGTCTGCGCCGATAACTTCCACGGACGCACCCTCGGTATCGTCGGCTTCAGCACCGATGCGGCGTCACGCGAGCATTTCGGACCGTTCGCGCCGGGCTTTAGGATCATCCCCTTCGGCAATGCCGAGGCATTGGAGGAGGTGATCACGCCGAACACGGTTGCCTTCCTGGTCGAGCCGATCCAGGGGGAGGCCGGCGTCATCATCCCGCCGCCCGGCTATTTCGCGAAGGTCCGCGAGCTTTGCACCGCGTGCAACGTGATGCTGATCCTCGACGAAATCCAGACCGGGCTTGGCCGCACCGGCAAACTGCTCGCCGAACAGCACGATGGCATTGAGGCAGACTTGACTTTGCTCGGCAAAGCGTTGTCCGGCGGCTTCTATCCGGTTTCGGCAGTCCTTTCGAACAACGAGGTGCTCGGCACCCTGAAACCCGGTCAGCACGGTTCGACGTTCGGCGGCAACCCGCTCGCCTGTGCGGTGGCGCGGGCAGCCCTGCGCGTGCTGGTCGAGGAGGGGATGATTGAGAACGCGGCGGTCCAAGGAGCCCGCTTCCTCGACGGGCTAAGGAGCATCCGCACCAACACTATTCGTGAGGTGCGCGGCCGCGGCCTGATGCTGGCGGTCGAGCTTCACCCGGAAGCAGGTAACGCACGTCGCTACTGTGAGGCGCTGCAGAGCAGGGGCATCCTTGCCAAGGACACCCACGATCACGCGATCCGTATCGCCCCGCCACTCGTGATCACTTGCGATCAGGTCGACTGGGCGCTGGAGGGGATCGGAGCCACTTTGAGGAGCGATTTCTCGTGATAGCAACTCTTGATCAGGAGGTCGTGAGCTCTCCGACGAAGTTGGCGGCACCCCCCGCCTTGATTCAGATGCCAACACCGATTGACCACCGAAACCCCATGAACAAACAGCGGTAGAAGCGCTCAAGCGAAGGCAAACGCCATTGTTTTCATTGATCGTTTCGACTGCTGCTTACGTTCGAATTAAACGGCTATGCCGACGACTATCGCAAAGGCGTAATTGCGCAGATCGCTGCACACAGTAGGAAGAGGAGCAACAGATGAGCAGCCTCGGCAAACGACTAATCCAGTCCGCGAAGGAAGCACGCACAATTGCTCGTGGCGAAGCGGACGCGTCGACCTATAAGGTATTCGTGCCCGCCAGGATCGACGTGAAAGCCATCCGGAAGCGGCGCGGCCTCACCCAGGAAGAGTTTTGCATCCGGTATGGTCTCAGCGTCGCCAGCCTTAGGGACTGGGAACAGGGGCGCTTCTCGCCGGATCCGACCGCGCGAGCCTATCTGACGATTATCGATCGTGCTCCTGAGGCTGTCGAAAAGGCGCTCGCAGAACACAAGGCCGCGTAGAGCGCGGCCGTGAGATAACGCCTCGCCCCTTCGACCCTAAGCCGGCGAGCGCTTCGAACTGCAGGACCGCTTGCTCGGAACGGGCGAGCGGTCTTTTGTTTTAATGGTTGCGGGCGAACAGGCAGAATTGGGTAGGCAGTCCCCGCTTGAGCGGCATACTCGCGTATCGAAATACATTGAGGAGTTATACCCTGAAACAATTGAGCTAAAGCGCAAGGACATAGAATTGCTTTCTGATAGTTTGAGACACATCCGCAGGGAACTAGACAAGTTCACACGCCCAAGCTGAACTGCACACCCCGAAAGGCGCGGCTCATCAATGCGCGCCGGTTTCGGTGCTGTTTCAGTGCCACTAAGTGCGCCTCGGTTCGTCCGGAGACATCTTCAACATTGGATCGTCCGTTCGTTATCTTCACAATTTGTAAGGCGCCCGAACACCGGGATCATCATCCGGAAAATCCCTGATGTTGCGGGTGACGAGCAGCATGGCGTGCGTCTGTGCGGTTGCCCAGATCACCGCGTCGGGCAATTTGATCCGGTGGTTGCGACGAAGACTGACGGCGCGTTCCGCAATTACTTGATCGACTGCCACGATATCGAAGCCGCTCAAAAAGCTACGCGTCGCAGCTTCGAGATCTGGATTGACGCCGACCATGACTTCCATCCACGTGATGATACTGACTGCCTTCTCCGTGTAGCGCTGCAGCTCTGTGCGAGCTGCGGGAACCGCATTCAGATAATCGATCAAAATGTTGGTGTCGAACAGCGCCTTCACCACTCGCTTCGCACCTTTTTCTGATAGGCCAAACCATCCACTTTGCGTTTGCCCCAGAGGCCGAACGCATCGCCTTCCTGTCCGCCATATCGCTTGGCTAGATAGTCATCGATCGCCTGCCGGATCAGGGCGGCGCGAGATCGTTTCTCTTTCTTCGACAATTCGTCCAGCGCCCGGACCTGGGTATCGCCGAGATCAACTAGCGTCCGCATCATCTTCATCCATGATATATGATAGCTGTATCATATATCAATTTTCCGACGGCCACCATCCCTGATCCATTGATTCGTCCCGGAAAACAGGGTTGGTCGCGGCGCAATGACTCACTTGTGAGGCGATCGCGGCTCATGGCTTGACTAGCGGGCAGGCCGGGTTGGGCGGGCCGAAAGCCTCGTCGCCGGGAATGTGGCTGAGGATCTTGTAATAGTCCCACGGATATTTCAATTCTTCCGGGGTCTTGACCTGCACCAGGATCAGGTCGTGGACCATCAGGCCGTCCTCGCGCAGCTTGCCATGACGCGCGAAGAAATCCTCGATCGGCTTTTCGCGCATTTTCGCCGCGACCTTGAGCGGCTCGTCGGTCCCGCTGTCCTTGATGGCGTTGAGGTAGTTCATGACCGAGGAATACACGCCGGCCTGCCACATCGTCGGCATCCGGTTCATCTTGGCGAAATAGCGCTTCGACCACGCGCGGGTCTGGTCGTCCATGTCCCAATAGAACGAGGTGGTCAGCAACAGGCCCTGAGCGGCGGGAAGGCCAAGCGCGTGAATATCGGTGATCAGGACCAGGAGACCGGCCATCTGCTGGCCGCCCTTGAAGACGCCGAATTCGGCGCCGGTCTTGATCTCCGTCGTATTGTTGGGCGGGCCGCCGGCGATGCCGATGATCTTGGCCTTGGAGGCCTGCGCCTGCAACACGAAGGACGACAGATCGGGGGTGGCAAAGGGCGGGCGCACCGAACCCAGCACCTTGCCGCCGTTCCTGGTGATCACCTCGGTGGCATCGCGTTCGAGCGAATGACCGAACGCGTAGTCGTCGGTGATGAAGAACCAGGTGTCGCCGCCGCGCTTGACCACTTCCTGGGCGGTGCCGACCGCCAGCGCGTGGGTGTCGAACACCCATTGCAAGGCGTAAGGCGAGCAGAACTTGCCGTGAAAATCGGCGGAGCCGGTCGAATGGGTGATGAACATCTTGTGCTTTTCATTGGCGATGCTCTCGACCGCCAGACCGACGGCGGACACCGGAACATCGACGATCAGATCGACCTGCTCGGTGTCGTACCAGCGCCGCGCGATGGCGGATCCGATGTCCGGCTTGAGCTGATGATCGCCGACGATCACCGAGATCGGCTTGCCCAGCACCTTGCCGCCGAAATCGTCGACCGCCATCTGCGCCGCGGTGACCGATCCCTGGCCGGTCGGCGTCGATGCCGGTCCCGACATGTCGGTGAGCACGCCGATCTTGACCAGATCGTCGGAAATCTGGGCCGAGGCGCCTGTCGACGACAGCAGCAGAGCCGCGAGTGCCGCAGGCAACAAGCTAATCCTGGTGAACATTCGTTGTCTCCTCCCGGTGTTCTGTGGCGCGCTGGCCTTATGTTTTATCGAGGTCCCGCGCATTGTGGGATCATTCGGCCGCATGCGTCAACGGCCGCACCGCATCGACGCAAGCGGCACGGCAATCAGCCTGCAAGCGAAACGGTGGCCCGATCGTAATCGCCGCTGCCCATTCGGCCTTCGGCAAAGATGCCGTGCTGCTCGATCCAGTCGAACGATTGCTGATACACCTCGCGCGAGTAGGGCTCGAACACGATGCGCTCGCCCGGCCCCCAGCGCTTCGGATCCATCGCGGCGTGAAAACGGTCGGGAAATTCGTTGCGGTAGTAGTGGGTGTAGCGTTCGGGCCGCAGGTCGATGTCGCGCTGCGCTTGCCGCAGTCCGCGGAAATAGCGCCTGATGTCGTCGGGGTCGGGCGCGCCGTTGATCATCGACGCGATCATGAAGGTAGTGTCGATTATCTTTCGGAAACCGAGCTGTTCGGCGAAATAATACGGCCCGTTGAAAAGCGCCGCAGCGGGACTTTTGCCCTCGAACAAAAGCTCCATGCGGCGAAACAGCATGCCGTCTGCAAAGGTCAGGTTGATCTTTGCGGTCGGCATGTATGGCTCGAGCGCCTGGATCGTCGAGTAGTGGCTGCCGGATTGGAAGCCGACCGAAATCGGAACGCCGGCGAGATCGGCCGGCGTTCGGATCGGGGAATCGGCGGCAACGAAGATTCCGGACGGGGCGATCGAATAGACGTCGGCATACAGCCTGGCGTGGCCGTTGGAGGCCGCGACGTTCACGGTCCAGTGGCAGGCGCAGCTCACATCGGCCTCGCGCCCCTTCTCGATGCTCTGGAAGGCGCCCTGGTTGGCCTTGTTGTGGTGCTGGCCTGCGGTCGAGCGGATCAACTCGCGGAATTCGTAGTCGAGACCTTCGGCGCGAAAATAGCCCTTTTCCTCGGCAACCCATTCCTGCAGCCGGAAGTGCGGTTCAATGATGAACTTGCTCATGACGGGTCCTCCCGGTGTTCTGGTTGGTCGTGTTGGTCGTGGTTGACGCCACGGTATCGCGTGGCGGCGGCCAACACCATGTCGAGAATGTGGAACACGGTGAACCGGGCTAGATCCCGAGATAGGCCTGCCGCACCCGCTCGTCGGCGAGCAGCGCGGCGCCGCTACCCGACAGGGTCACACGGCCGTTTTCGAGCACATAGGCATGGTCGGCGATCCGGAGCGATACCGCGACATTTTGTTCGACCAGCACGCAGGTGATGCCCGCCCCGTTGAGATCACGAATGGTCTTGAGCACGTCATGGACCACCGTCGGCGCGAGTCCCAGCGAGGGCTCGTCGAACATGATGAGCCTGGGGGCGCCCATGATGCAGCGGGCGATGGCGAGCATCTGCTGCTCGCCGCCCGAAAGCGTGCCCGCCGCCTGGCCGAGCCGCTCCGCGAGCTTGGGAAACATGGCCTGGACGCGGTCGCGGTTGTGCAGGCGATCGCGGCGCGCACGGGACAGCATCGCGCCCATGTCGAGGTTTTCGGCGACGGTGAGCGAAGGGAAGATCTGCCGGCCCTCGGCGACCTGGCCGACACCGAGATCGCAAACGCGGTGACTGGGCAGGCCGGCGATATCAACCCCCTGGAAAACGATGCGGCCGGACGCCGGGCGGTGCATCCCGGCGATGGTGCGGATCAGCGAGGTCTTTCCGGCGCCGTTGGCGCCCACGATCGCCACGATCGTGCCCTCCGCGACGCTGAGCGAAACGTCCTCGAGCGCCTGCGCGTCGCCGTGGAAAACGCTGAGCTTCTCGACCTCAAGCATCACAGCGTCTCCGCGCCGAGATAGGATTCGATCACCGCCGGCTGGCGCAGCACGTGGTCCGGCGTGCCTTCCGCAATTGCCGCGCCGTGATGCAGCACCAGAATGTTCGAGGCCAGCGCGGTGACGGCCCGCATCACGTGCTCGATCAGCAGCACCGTCAGCCCGTCGCGATTGAGTTCGCGAAGAATCCCGACGATGCGATCGGTCTCGGTCGGCCGCAGCCCGGCCATGACTTCGTCGAGCAGCAGCAGTTTCGGCCGGGTCGCCAGCGCGCGCGCCACCTCGAGGCGCTTGCGGTCGGGCAGCGTCAGGCTGGAGGCGATTTGTGCGCGCTTGCCGAGAAGATCGAGCTGCGACATGATTTCATGCGCGACTTTGCGGGCGTCCGCGCAGGCCGTTGGCGTGCATCAGAGCGCCGATCACGACATTGTCCTCGACCGACAGCGCCGGAAACGGCTTGACGAGCTGAAAGGTCCGGCCGATGCCGCGCCGTGCGATTTCGTCGGCGCGGAGGCCGTCGATCCGCTGTCCGGCAAATGTGATCGATCCGGTGTCGGGAGCCATCGCGCCGGCAATCATGTTGAACAAGGTGGTCTTGCCGGCACCATTGGGACCGATCACGGCGAAGATTTCGCCGGGCTGAACCGCAAAGCTGACGCGGCTCACCGCGGCGAGCCCGCGAAAGCGTTTGCTGACGTCGGTCGACTGCGAGCAGGCCGGTCATTGCGGTGGCCGGTCGAGCCGGAGGCGCCGCGCCAGCCAGGGCCAGACCCCATTGGGCTGCAGCGAGATGATCACCATCAGGCTGAAGCCATAGAAGATCGCCTTGGCGCCGGGCGCGTTGACGCCAAGGCTCTGCACCAGGGCGGTCAGGCCTTCCCCTAGAGGTGTCAGCAGGATCGCGCCGACAATCGGCCCGAACACGGTACCGAGCCCGCCGATAATCGGCGCCAGGATCAGTTCGATCGAGCGGCTGATGTCGAACACCTGGGACGGGAACAGGTTGCGATAGTAAAATCCGTAAAACACCCCGCCCACCGCCGTCATGCTGGACGAGATCAGCATCGCCATCATGCGGGCGCGGAAGATGTTGATTCCGAGCGCCTGCGCCGCCTGCGGATCCTCGCGCACCGCCAGCCAGCGGTAGCCGAGCGCCGACTGCCGCAGTCGCGCGACCAGCACGGTGGCCGCAGCAGCAAGCGCGAGCGACAGGTAGTAGTATAGCAGCGGCCCGCCGCCGAGATTCCACCACTTGCCGGCGGCCTCGCCGTTGACCGGCAGAAACAGGCCGCCGGCGCCGCCAGTGACCTGCAAGTTGTCGAAGCCGATCCGGGTGAATTCGGCGAACGCGATCGTGAGCAGCGCGAAATAGACGCCTTCGATCGCAAATCGCCAGCCAAGCCAGCCGATCAACAGCCCGGCCGCGGTGGCGACCGGAATGGCGACAAATACGCCAAGCCACGGCCCGATGCCGAACAGGGTCCAGAGCGCGGTCGCCGTGTAGGCGCCGAGCCCGAGATAGAGCGCATGGCCCAGCGACAATTGGCCGGCAAATCCCATCAGCAGATTCCAGGCCTGGCCCAGATAGGCGAAATAGAACACCAGGATCAGAACCGACAGCAGATAGCGGTCGGCGATCACCGGCGCCGCAGCAAACGCCAGCAGCAGCAGCAGGCTGAGGATCTTGCCGTGCCGGGGGATGCCAAACCAGATCCCGTTCACAGCCGTCGCCCCATCAATCCCTGCGGGCGCAGCACCAGCACGATGATCAGCAGTGCAAAGGAGAACATGCTTTTCATCGAGGGTTGAACGTAGAATCCGGCCAGCGCTTCCGAGACGCCGATCAGGACCCCGCCGATCAGGGCGCCGACCATCGATCCCAGCCCGCCGACGATCACAATGGTGAAAGCGAGCAGGGTATAGGCCTGTGCCAACGACGGCGATGCATCGGCGATGGTCGCCATCAGGGTGCCTGCGGCGCCGACACAGGCGAGGCCGATGCCAAAGGTCACCGCGTAGAGCTGCTTGATATTGAGACCGACTACCGCGGCGCCCGTGAGGTTGTCAGCGCAGGCGCGGATCGCGGTTCCGGCGCGGGTGTAGCGAAAAAACAGGAACAATGCCGCGGCGACCGCAAAGGCGGCAATCGCGGCCAGCACCCTGACCTTGTCGATGAAAATTCCTCCGATCGCGTAGCTGTCAAAGCTGTAGGACAGGTTGATCGGCCGTGCGTCGGGACCGAATACCAGCAGCAGGCCATTGACGATCAGGGTCGCCAGTCCGACCAGCAGAATGAACTGCTCGTGCTCGGCACGGCCGATAAAGGGGCTGATCAGGGTTCGCTGCAGCAGGTAGCCAAGCCCGAAAAAGACGGCGGCCACCGGCAGCAGGGCGATCAGCGGGTCGAGATGCAGCGTCTCGAACAGGATGAAGGCGGCGTACATCGCCACCACGGTAAACTCGCCATGCGCGAAATTGACCACCCGCATCACGCCGAAAATAACCGACAGGCCCAGCGCCATCAGTCCATAGACAAGGCCGGTCAGCAGCCCCTGAACGATGACATTCAAGGTGATTGCCGCCATTGCACCTCCAGCCCCGCCGTCCGTCGCCAAAGCCCGTTCGGTTCTAGCGGATCAGGTCCGACCCTGCCATGGCGGCTCCGGCAGTACCGGCGTCATGGTCGCGACATCCGCCGGCAGCACCACGGTCGGGGTCTGGGAGCGGTTCTGGACGCAGCTCGAGGGAATATCGACGTTCTGTCCCTTCTCGTCGAACTCGATCGGCGGCCCGATCATCGCGTGATCGGTGAGGTTGGTGGTCTTCAGTGCCTTCATCAGTTCCGGCCCGGCTGCGGTGCCGGCGCGCTTGAATGCGTCGGCCGCGATCAGCAACGCCTCGAAGGTGAAGCCGACATTGAAGCATTCGACCGCAAACCGGAAGTTCGGCTGCTGGGTCTTGAAGGCGGCTTCAAGGGCCTGGGTGACCTTTGACTTCGGATTGGCCCACGGAATGGCGTCGATGTGGTAGTCGGCCAGCGGACCGAGCGCCTTGTAAAATTCCTCGTCGTAGAGACCGGGGGCGCCGGGGGAAATGATTCCCATGGGCTGGAATTTCTGCCGAACGATGTCGCGCACGAGCTTGATGGCATCGGCGGCCCGCGTCACCACCAGCAGCAGATCCGGATTGAGACCGCGAATTTTGGTGACTTCGACCGACAGGTCCTGGGCCTTCGGATCGTAGGGGATCGAATTCGAGCAGCTTGAACGGCAGCCCGGAGGTCGGGAACAGCTTGTCCATGCCCTGCCGCTGCGCCATTCCGAAATTATCGTTGGCGTGCAGGAACACCGCGGTCTTGGGCTCGACCTTGGTGGCCTCGATCAGCGCCTTGATTTGCTTCAGGCCGTTGCTGACCAGCATGCCGCCGGTCGGAAAATTGCGCACCAGGAACTTGTAGCCCTGTTCGGTAAGTTGCGGCGCGGCGCCGATGTTGACAATGAGAGGCACCTGCCGCTGTTCGCAGACTTGCGCGATGGCGAGCGTTCCCGCGGAATCGAAAGCACCCACGACGCATTGCGCGCCCTCGTTGATCGCGCGTTCGGTCTGCGTCCGCGCGACGTCCGGATTGGACTCCATGTCGATATGCATCAGTTCGACCTTGTGGCCGAAATCAGCCAGCACCGCGGGCGCAACCAGCGCGCCGCGATGACAGCTCTGCCCGGCCTGCGCGAGATAGCCCGACTGCGGCAGCAGCACCGCTATCTTCAGCGACTGGGTTTGTGCCCGGATGATCGAGGGCATGGCCAGAAATGCCGTGCCGGCGGCGGTGCCGGCAAGCAGCCGGCGGCGGCTAAATCCGCGGTAGTCCATTGGCATCGAAACTATCCTCCCTCGGCGCCCGCCGTTCGGCCGGTCGTCTTGACGGTTCGATTATCGCGTGGACGCCGCGGGCCCACAAGCGATTACGGCCGAAACCGTGTAGTTCTTTTGGGCGAACTGTCGTGGCTTTCAGCGGGGAGAGGCAAGGCGTCGCTGAACGCGGCGGTGGACACCCGAGTCAGGCGGCCGCAGATGCGCCAACACTGGATCAGACCATCGGTGTCGAAGGTCCGCCGCACCGTCAACGCGAAGCCCATCGCCGCCTGATTCGGACCGCAAGAGCGAGCCGCTGGCGGCGAGGGTTAATTGATTATAAACCTTCGTTGACCATCGTGAAGACGATAGCTGTCTCGAACGTCGGCGGAGCCAGGCGAGAAGTGTTCGAGGTCATTCGGCAAAGCTGGGCGAACAGCCTGTTTGCGGCCCGTTCCGCCACGCGCGACACGGAGACGGATCAATCGCGTCTTCAGTCGGTCGCCCACGCCATCGAGCAGGCGCTGAAATCCGCGGAAGCCGAGCATTGCGGTCTCAAGGCGCAAATCGACGACGTCCTGGCGCGGGCTGCGATCACGCTCGGCAACGGTACCGACGAATATCTTACGCGGGAGCCGGCCGATATCGATCTGCAAAATCAATTCGACAGGCAGATCGCGAACGGGCAACTCCGGCTGGAGAATCTCGCGCAACAAATGCAGGCCTTCGCCTTCCTGAAGGCCGCGCTGCAGACACGGTTTCCCGACTTCCAATCCGGTTCCAGGCAAAGCTGAGAAGGAAGCCGCCTGCGCCGGCCCGAAGCGGGGCAGCGCCCGGACCGGCAACACTTTGCCCGCCGCTGCTACTTTGCGGCGGCATCGTTTTTTTGCCCGTCTTTGTCTTTCAGCGCAAAGCAGACCAGCCGGCCGAGGGTCTGAACACGCTGGCCCTGGATCGGCGCGTTGAGTTCCTCCCTGATCGCCTCGGCGGCCTTGTTGCACAGTTGCTCCGACGCGAAAGGCCCGATGGTTTGCGTGGTCGGCGGCGGCGGACTGCCAAGGGTAATCCACTGCAACGAAATCAGAAGAATCCAATCCATTCTCGGCTCCTGCTCAATGCGAGCAAAATGATTGCCCGGGCGACGGCGGGTCAGGCGGTTTCAGCAAGCGCCTGCACGTACTTTGCGTAATCGCCGTTGCCGAGCGCTGCTCCCAATTTGCCTAGCTGCGCTCGATCGATGAACCCCAGGTTGAAGGCGATTTCCTCCGGACAGGCGATGCGGAAACCCTGGCGCTTTTCCAGCGTCGCGACAAAATCCGCTGCCGCGAGCAGGCTGTCCGGCGTCCCGGTATCGAGCCAGGCGAAACCGCGCCCCATCTGTTCGACCGTCAGCAGTCCGCGATCCAGATAGAAGCGGTTGACGTCGGTAATCTCGAGTTCGCCGCGGGCCGATGGTCGGACGCTCGCCGCGACATCGACGACCTGTTCATCGTAGAAGTACAGACCGGTGACAGCAAACCTCGACCGCGGCGCCTTCGGCTTTTCCTCGATCGAGATCGCCCGCCGGCTCCGATCAAACTCGATCACGCCATAGCGCTCCGGATCCGCGACGTGGTAGGCGAACACGGTCGCGCCCTCGGTGCGGGCCGCCGACCGCGCGAGCAATTCCGGCAGGCCATGACCAAAAAAAATGTTATCGCCAAGCACAAGGGCCGAGCGGCTGCCCCGAATGAAATCGGCTCCAATGATGAAAGCCTGCGCGAGTCCTTCGGGCCGCGGCTGAACGGCATAGGACAGCGAGATTCCCCACTGCCGGCCGTCGCCGAGCAATTTTCTGAAAAGCGGAAGATCATCCGGCGTCGAGATCACCAGAATATCCCTGATGCCGGCCAGCATCAGCGTGGTCAGCGGGTAGTAGATCATCGGCTTGTCGTAGATCGGCAGCAATTGCTTGGAGCTCACGGCCGTCATGGGATAGAGCCGCGTACCGCTGCCGCCTGCCAGCACAATTCCTTTCAAGATCCACTCCAGGGCTAGGTTGGCGTCTCGAACAGACGCCTTAGACAATTCGCGAGGGAGAGCTCCAACGGCGGTAATCGTACATCAAAGATCTCCGCCAACCTATCGCAACAAAGTCGCGAATTGCGGGGCCGCCGTGCCGCGGTCGGATAGTCTGCGGTCGAAATGGCTTCGACCACGGCGCGTTCGCCGCCGATCTTCGGCGCCGCATCGACGATCATTCGCGCAAATTGGCACCAGGTGACCGCGTCGGGGCCGGCCAGATGGGTCACGCCTGCGAAGCGCGCGCTCCAGCCGGCGGATTCGATCCTGCGCGCGATGGTCAGGATCGCATCCGCGACGTCCGGCGCGTAGGTCGGGCAGCCGGTCTGATCGTCGACGATCCGCAACGGTTTGCCGCCGCCCGACAGGCGGATCACGGTACGAACGAAGTTGCTGCCGAATGCGGCGTAGATCCACGACGTCCGAAGGATGACGTGGCGGTCATTGGCCCGCGCAACGGCGTGCTCGCCGGCGAGCTTCGATCGCCCATACACGCCCTGCGGGTCGACCGGATCGCTCTCGATATAGCTGCCGTCCTTGCTGCCGTCGAAGACGTAGTCCGTCGACAGATGGATGACCGGAACGCCGCGGCGTTTCGCGGCGGCTGCGACAATCGCGGCGCCGTCGCGGTTGATCGCAAAGGCGAGCTCGGGCTCGGCCTCGGCCTTGTCCACCGCGGTATAGGCGGCGGGATTCACCACCATGCCGGGCGCAAATTCGTCGAGCGCCTTCTCAACCTGATCGGCCCGCAGGATATCGACATCTGCGCGCCCGCTGTGCCCGATCACGATGCCGCGATGCTGGGTTGCCGCCTCGCGCAGCGACCGTGCGATCTGTCCCTCGGCTCCAAAAACAAAGACCCGCACGTTTAATTCCTGTCCAGTCAACGGCAGTGCATCCGTTCACGCGCTGCGTGGAGAATAGTGGAAGAACGGCTCGACTTCGGCCAGGGGCGGATTGCTGCGATCCTTGTCGGTCAGGATCGCGTCGACCGCGGAAATTCGCCAATCGATGCCGAGAGCCGGATCATCCCATGCAATGCCGCGCTCGCAATCGGGGGCCCAATAGTCGGTAACCTTGTAGATCACCTCGCAATCGGCCTCCAGCGTCACGTAGCCATGTGCGAAACCCGGCGGCAGCCACAATTGCTTCCAGTTGGCGGCTGAAAGTTCGACCGCGATGTGACGGCCATAGCACGGCGATGCCGTGCGGATGTCGACGCCGACATCCAGTATGGCTCCCCGGACGCAGCGCACCAGCTTGCCCTGGGCGTGCGGCGGGATCTGGAAATGCAATCCTCTCAGCACCCCCGGCTGCGCCGAATAGACGTGGTTCTCCTGCACGAATGCCTCGTTGAGCCCCTCCGCGGCCAGGGCTTCCCGGCGATAGGTCTCGGAAAAAAAGCCCCGGTGATCGGCGCGCTTGGGCGGGACCATCGCAAGAATATCGGGGATATCAAACCGTTCGATCTGCATCTCGGGTATTTCCGTGTCGGTGCGTCATGCCGGCTCCGGCGGCGACCCTGCCGATATTTTCGGCACGGTTTTTGCGGTGCTGGCGTACGGATCGGCGCGCGGCGGGTGGCGCGAAACCAGAAATAGCATGTTTGCCGCGTCGATGAAGCCCGGCCTTGCTACGAATTGACCATCAAGACCTGTGGGTTAGCCGGTGGATAGCGCCGAAAGCTGCTTCGGAAAAGAACCAATTAATACCTGCATGCTATAATCGGCTGCAGCGAATCACCGGTTTTGTTTATTGATTGCTATGGATCGATTGAAACTGGAAGCGATGTCACTGGACGAGCTGTGGACGCTTCATGAGCTGATCTGCGGTCTGTTGTCTACGCGCATCATGGCTGAAAAGCACGAGTTGGAGCGGCGTCTGCTTCAGCTCAATCGAGGCAAGAGCCTTCGGGAGAATGCCCGGGCCGACTTGATCCCCGAGGGCGGCAATCGAGCGCGCCAACGCCGAAAATATCCACAGGTTTACCCCAAATATCAAAATCCGGCGGCGCCGGAAGAAACCTGGTCGGGGCGGGGCAAGAAACCGCGCTGGCTGGTCTCGGCGCTCAAGGCCGGCAGCAAGATCGAAGACTTCAGGATTGCCGGGGTTCCGCGGGGCAGCAGCCAATCCCGCGGTTGAATTCGGCTATCCAGCGCCGAATACGCCAGCATCGACGCCATCCCGGCGGCCGTCGACCGCCGGCCACGCAAGTTTTCGGCTCGGAATGAACCGCTGCGCATTTTTTTACGATGAACGCGGCATTATTTCGTGTTGCATTGCAACCCGCAAAATCTCGGCTTACTGTACCACAATCAAGATGAAATATTTAATCCGGTTTGTGGGATCGATTTCCCCTGTTAATTAATGCCGGGTAAGGCAACAAACATGGGAAAAGCAAATTGTTGACCGGATCGGAGGTCAGGGAAACAAAGGCGGCTGCGGTGACGCCGTACGAGCGCCCGCGCGTGAATTTTCCCTGCGAAGCGATCCCCTATCTGCTCTCGACCGCGGATGCGATGATCATCCTGCTGGTCAGCCTGCTCGGCGCCTTTTTCTATCACTGGTCGTTCGGCAGTCCGCTGCCCGATCTTGCGGCCTATTTCGCGCTCGGACTGATCGCGAGCTTTATTCATATCATTCGGCTCGGCGGACGCGGCTATTACGATTTTGAGCGGGCGGCAAAGCCGGGTGTCGAAATCACCGAGGTTCTGGTCTCCTGGTCGACCACCGGGCTGATGCTGGCTTTCTTTGCCTTCGTGTTCAAGATCGGGGTTTCCTTTTCGCGTGGAACGTTCCTGATGTTGATGGCCGCCGCGCCCATTGCGCTGCTGGGACAACGGAAATTTGCCAAGTTTCTGGTGGAACGGGCCATTTCACGCGGGGTGATCGGCCGACGCAATACGGTACTTGTCGGCGACGAGAACGAAATCGCCTCGCTCAGTCCCCGCGATCTGCTGGATTTCTTTGGCGCCGGCGAGATCAATCGATTTGTACTGGGCAGACATGACGACCTGGTGCTGCAGCAATCCGGCGACGCCGCCACGCTCAATCAGGTCGCCAATTTCGTCCGCAAGCACAATTCGACGGAACTTCTGTTGGCGGTTCCCTGGAGCGATGCGCCGCGGATCGACTTCATTCGCGAACAGATCAAAATGCTTCCGATCTCGGCGAGGCTCTTGCCGGACATTCAGGTTCGGAGTTTGACGAACCACGCCTCGTCAGGCGGTCAGCGTACCGTCTCCATCGAAGTTCAGAGAGCGCCGCTCAGTGCGGCCGAACGTCTCCTCAAGCGCGCGATCGACATCGTGGTGTCGGTGATCGCATTGGTGTTTTTCATCCCCATCATGACCTTCAGTGCGATTGCCATCAAACTCGACGGCAGGGGACCGATCATCTTCCGGCAGAACCGGAAGGGATTTAACGGGCACGAATTCGTGATGTTCAAGTTCAGGACCATGTCGGTGCTCGAAAACGGCGAGGTCATCACCCAGGTCACCCGCGAGGATCCGCGCGTCACCGGAATCGGCAAGTTGCTGCGGGCGAGCAGCATCGACGAATTGCCGCAACTCTGGAATGTGCTGCGCGGCGAGATGTCGGTCGTCGGGCCGCGGCCGCACGCGCTGGCCCATGATAATTATTTCGAAAAGTTGCTGCAGGACTACGCCTTCCGGCATCACGTCAAACCGGGCATGACGGGCTGGGCCCAGGTGAACGGCTTGCGCGGCGCGACGCCCTCGGTCGAGCAAATCTCGCGACGGGTGCAGATGGACCTTTGGTACATCAATAACTGGACCCTTTGGCTCGATATCCAGATTCTCCTGAAGACATGCACCGAGGTTCTTCGGAAGCGCAACGCTTACTAATTAGCTGGAATGCCGGCCGCTGGGCGAGGATTCAAAGCCATTCGCCTCCATCCGGGCCGGCCAAGGCGACCCCCGCACCCCCAATCCGACGTGTGCACCGCAGCAATTGCGGCGGATTTTCTTGCAATGAAATGACATGATTGTTGAAATATTGTAGAAATGTTACCAGCGCTCATTAGCAACAGGGCTTGCCATGCTGGAATACCAAGTGGACGATCGCGGTCCATCAATCGTGGCTCAACCGCCGGAGAGCAAACCTCTTCTGCCCAACACCGACGATCTGGTGGCGATGACGGTCGACGATTTGTGGAAACACCGCGAACTGATTGAAGGCATTCTTTCGGATAAAATCGCGGTCGAGCTGGCGCATCTCAAGGCGCGTCTCGAGCTCTTGAATCCCAGGCAGACTGCGGACAAGCGCGCGCGCAGGCGGTCAAATTCCCCGGCGGAGGAACGCCGGCCTTACCCGTCGGTGCTGCCGAAGTACCGCAATCCGAAGAAGCCGTCGGAAACCTGGTCGGGTCGGGGACGACAGCCGCATTGGGTTCAGCGCCAGCTCGGCTCGGGAAAGCAGCTCGAAGATCTTTTGATCGGCTGATCGACCAGGATTCGCGCGAGCAACTCCTCCGCACCTCGATCGCTTTCGGGGCCTGCGATATGGCGAGATCTGGCAAGCCGTCCCCCGGTCAGGGTCTTACTTCCATTACATTCCCTTGGAACGGCGGCGCGCGAGGCTGCGGCGCCGCGGGCTTGCGCAGGCGCGCGCGTTCCCGGCGCGCCGGTTCCCGGATTAACCGGCAGTCTCGCTATTCAGGTTAATTCGGGAGCTCCGTTGTCGGGGCCCCCGGATGCGATAGGCTCGTCCCGATATTATCCGGATTTACCAAAACAGCATTGCCCACTGACTGAGGATCCGTAATGCAGGCGAGCCAGGTAGCCGGCCGAGGGCCGGAATTCAGGATTGTCTGCATCAATTGCGATGCGCTCGGCATCGCGTTCGACTGCGCGGAAGATGCGCCATCCTGGACAAAAATCAGGTGCCGGAACTGCGGTGCGCCCCGCGGAACGCTTGGCGATCTGCGCAACCTGGCGGCGTCCGACCGACAGGACCTGTTTGATTTTTGATCCCACCCAATCGCCGGGGGCGGAGATGGGTGCGCCACGATCCAGCCCGGGCAGTGGCCGGGTCCGGGCGCCGGTCGGTCATGGAACCGGGGCAGGTGTTAACGCGTGCCCGGTGGCTTGGTCGGGCTCCGCAGCGCTTCAGCCCGACCCGCATTCCCCGGTCGGGTTCCCGCCGGCCGCGTCTTTTCGTAAAAAATCCAACTGGTTAACGACACAAGGTGTTATAACGGCGAGGCTTTCCGGGGGCCGGGTGCCTCCGAACTAATTAGTTTGCGCAACCGTATCCAAGTATTTCTAGTGAGAGTTGTAATGAAGTTTGCGGCGAGAATATGCGTATTTTTGCTGGTCACCTTAACCCTCTGCGCCGGGAGCATTGCGCAATCCCGGCGATCGCACGGTGGGTCAGCCGCCGCCACGGCGACTGCGGCGGAAACCCAGATCAGGGACCGGCTGAATGCCTGGACCGTTGGCCTGGCCGGCGGCCTGCTTGAGGGCGCACCCATCCATTTTGCCACCGACATCGCGCGGGTCGTGAGTGACGGCGGCCAGGTGCAGGTTCTCCCGATCGTAACCCGCGGTCCGACGGAGAACGTCAACGATCTGCTTTACCTCAAGGGCGTCGATACCGCGATCATCAACAGTGACGCGCTCGAAGAATACAAATCCCAGGTGCCGCAGATCCAGCAGCGCATCACCTACATCATCAGTCTGTTTCCTTCCGAATTGCACATCTTCGTTCGGCCGGAGATTCGATCGCTGGCGGATTTGGCCGGGAAGAAGGTGAACTTCAACACGCAAGGCACTGCCGCCGCTTATTCCGGCCCCCTGATCTTCAGCCGCCTCGGATTGGACGTCGACAAGATGTTCATCCCGCACCCCGTCGCACTCGAGCAAATGAAGCACGGCGAGATTGCCGCCGTGGTCTTTGTGACCTCAAAGCCCGTCGATGCATTTGTGAAGGGTAAGTGGGAGCCGGGGTTCAAATTCCTTTCGGTGCCATACGGCCCGAAATTTGAAGACTACTATGTCTCTTCGTATCTCGAACTCCGCAGATTATCCCGGTCTGATCGCCAAGGGCGAACGTGTCGCCACGATCGCCGTGCCTACCATTCTGGCTTCCTACAATTGGCGTCCGGACTCGCCGCGCTATCGTCGGGTGGCGCGGTTCGTCGACGAGCTATTTAACCGGATCGACAAGCTGAAAGCGCCCGGCTTCGAGCCCAAATGGAAGGATGTCAATTTGACCACGCGCGCTTCCGGGCTGGAACGTTTTCGACCTGCCCAGGAGTGGCTCGATCGGTCGGCAGTGGCGACGAAACCCGGCGAGCATCCCTGATGTGGCGGCTGGTCGCGGTAGCGTTGTTGACTGCGGGAAGTGTGGTGGGCGCCCGCGCGAATGAGGGCGCCAGCGGGCTGGAGTCCTGCTTTCAGGCAGCGCGGCTTGCGGATGCGATCTGCTCCAGGCTGGACGATGATCCTGTTCAGCGGCTGGATTGCTTCCAGAAAACGCGCGCGGCACAACTCGAATGCCTCGAGCACGTCTTGACCGAGGTCTCCCCCAAGGGGGCGGCACCGGAGCCTCCTTCGGGGTCGGTCCGGCCGGAGCCGTCGACGAGTTCTGCGCCGCCCACCGTTCCTTCCGAAGCCGGCCCCTCCAAGGAGGCTGGTTCCTCCAAAGAGCCTGTCCCGCCCCGTACTGCCGAAGCGCCTACTGGAACCGTCTCGGCCGATCAGCCCGCCGTTGCGCCGAGGCCAAATCCCCAGGCCTTGCCGACGGACCTGCCGCCAGGTCTCCCGACCGGTGATGCCGCCCGGCCTGCTCGGCCGGACGTGCCCGGCAGGGTCGTCGACCTTCCCGCCAGGGAACCGGCGGCGGATTGGCTGGTCAGCGAGACCACATCTCCGGTCGACTACACGCCGTTGCTGACGGCGGTCAAACATTCAAGCTCCAGTGCGAAAGATGCGCCCAACACGCTGATTATCCGTTGCCTTGGACAGCGCACCGAACTTCTGGTTCGCACCGAGGGGGCATGGGGCGCGCTGCGCGCCGGCGAACTCCGGGTCGACTATCAGGTCAACGAGCAGCCGATTGTGAAGCAGCAATGGACCTTGTCACCGGATGGAAAGACGGCTTCCGCCAAAGACGATCCCGTCGGACTTCTCAGGTCGCTGTCGAACGAGGCACGACTTAAGATCACGGTGACCGATCGGGCCGCCGCCAGCCACGAAGCGACCTTCCACCTCGCCGGGTGGGATGCCATTCGCGAGAAGATCGCGGCGGCATGCAAATGGGCTCCGGCGTCCAACCGGGCTTTGACCGACAAGCGCTAATAGCGAACGCGGTCGCCCGCCAATGTCCGTGCTCGCCGCCGCAACCCGAAGAGGCGAGCCGGACAGGGCCGCCGCAGGATTCGCGCCGGGGGCGAAATCCAAAGCGATTGCAACAGACTGGGCGCCTCGGAGGTAGGCGGCCACCCACCAAAAAAGGTCGCATGATCTGTCCAAGTCTGACGCGAATAGTTCGCCATGCCGCCACAGATTGGGTTCACGAAGGCGTGACTGCAGCAGGGGGGCGACGATGGGACTGGCGAGAGGCTGGAAGAAGGTCGGACGGGATCCACACGCGGAAATCCAGCAACTTCACATTCGACTGGCCGGCTTCAATGCCCGCATCGCCGACCTGGAAAAGCTCGACCGCGACGGGTCCGGAACCCATGTCGAACAACTCAAGGCCGATGCCATATTGCTGGCGCAGCAGATCGACGAGATCTGCTGTTCGCTGGCTGAAGAACGATTGGCTAGTCTGCTCGCGCGTTGAACGGGCGGTGGAATCCGGCCGCCTGTCGCCGGGGCGATCGCCGTCGTCGCGATCCGGCGCCGGCACCCTGGGCTCGCGGCGTCTTTAGTTCCGGCAAGACCGATGCGCGACCGCGGGGCTGCTAGGGCCAGACCGACCAGACGGTATGTCGGTGCAGAACCAGGTCGGCGAGCTGTATCAGCAGCCAAAGCCAGCCGATGGTTGCGAACGCTGCCGCCAGCGTAAAGAGGTTCATGCCGAACCGGCGGCGGAAATCCTGCTGGTTAAATCGCATACACGAGGCTCCCCAGCCCATCTCGGCATTCAATCTCGAATTGGAACGGGAAACAAGGGAATCCGGCCAGGTGCATGGTGTTGGCGTTGTCCGCGGCTCGGCGGGGCCGCCGCCTCTTCTGGAAGGCGGCGACCCCTAATCGAGCGGTACGCATGACCGGCGAGTGGGCACCGGCCAATCCGCCTGACTGCGATCGAAGATAAAATCTCGGGTGATATCGGCAACGCAATTCGCGCCTTAACCCTAAGGGTAAAACCGATCGACGCCGATCGGTTCGCAGAGTCGATCGCGCCGACATCGCGCCGGGCAAGATCGGACGAAAGCAGCGGTTGCTGTGGAAAGTTGCTGAACGAAAAGCGGGTGGAGCGGAACGGCGAGCGTTGATTCGATCGGCGATCGTTCAACCGCGTTTGGTCGTCGTCGTTCGCGGCCGCGTGGCGCCGGTAAATCTCTTGAGGTCGCGGTCTTGCTGAAGGTCCGCTTCCTTGCCGGGCTTCCGCGAAAGCTTCGCTTCGGCCTGCCTGACTTTGGCGCGCAATATCTTCAACTCCCGAAATTGTTCGGCGAGGTCTTTCGGCGTCGCGGCCCTGCTTCGATCGTGTTCAGACATCATGCGGACTCTCGGGGTGATCGAATTCAAGTAGGTCGTGTTTCCAGAAACGAAGCCGCCGGACGGAGTATGATCGCCCGACGACTTCGCCGTCGTGGACCCGGACGTGGGGACAATGTCCGGCGCAGTCACGCTAGCGCTTCCGGCCGGCTTCGCAATCAAACTCGTCGATTAAGCTTGATGCCGGAGTTTCAGGTTAATTCTGGAACCGTCGACCGGTCGCCAGCCCATCGATTGCGACAGCAAATGCGTCGACCTTGACGCTGAAAGTTTCACGGTTGGGCAAAGCGGGCGGTCTTCGGCGCCAGCAAGGCGCAACCGCGGGATTGTTAACGCCTCGAGCGCCGCGGCGATAGCAGATGCCGGCTGGCGGACCGCAAACCGGCGCCGATCGCGATCGTGGAGAGGACGATCAAGGCTGCCAGCAGCAAGGTTACCTTGACAGCCAACAAAATCAATTGGTCTCGCTTGCCGAGAGGGACGGGGCCGGAATTCTGCAGCATGTGCGACACGGCTCAGTAGCCCATCAGAGCAACCGCCACCCATGCCACGGCAAGCAACGGGATGCCGATAGCCACGACCGCGAGCGTGATCAGCGAAAGCCTCGCGCATTTCCTGAGCATTGAAATCTCCATACGCAATCGTATGCAGATTTCCGGGCAATGCCCGCGGGCGCAACCTCGATCGCGCCTTAACCTAACCGGTCAACCCTACCGATGCCTGCGGGTGCAACAACATCAACTCGTACAGCCGGCGCAAGGCCATCTTCACGGGTGCGAACTCGGCTCGTCGGAGCAATCGGCTGGTTTTCCGTGCTGCGCGATGCAATCGCGATAGCGCCACGGCCTGACGGCGACGCCGTTCCAGACCCCCCGCGCCGCATGTTCGGCTTCCAACTGGGCGTCATGATATCGCCATTCCGAGATCTCCGGCCGGTCGAACGCCAGACCGTTTCGAACCAGCCAGTCGCCCAAATCGGTACCATTGACCGAACAGGTGGCAACCGTGCGTCCGCCGCCGTCCCCGTCAACGGGCGAGCATGTGACGGCACGATTTGCGATGAACGCCTCGAGTTTGCGCGCGGCCTGTACGCCGCACTGATACTGGACGTCATTCGGTCTTCGGCAAAGCTGGCTGCTCTCAGGCGCGTCGACGCCAAACAGATGGACGCGGATGCCCTGAATCCCGAGCGTGTCGCCATCGACGACGCTGGCTTTTCCCGAAATGCCATTGGCATATGCCGACGACGCGGAGACCGATCCAGCCAGCCAAAGCGCGAGCACGAGCCTCATCGGCAGGTTTCGCCGGTAACGTTTCGTCATCGATCCCTCTATCACGCTTGCCTGTGTGTCTCCCCCGCTGCCTGACCTTCCAGCTATCGGTCACGATCCCGCGCGATTTTTACACCTGGCGCGGCACCGCGAGGTAGCAAAAAATCGTCACCGCCCCGGCTTCGAATGATGGGGCGCGCGGCAATTCGAGCGGCGGCTGCAATGGCGAGGGATGCCTCAGCATGGGGTCGAAGCTTGTGCCCAGATTTCAAATGAGCTCCGGCAACAAGCTATCGCACGCTCACGAAGGCTCCCCACACGGCAGCAAGCGCCGCGGCGACCAGAACGTAGATGGGATTGTCGCAAAACACGCTGCCGTATTGGCACATCTCGGAACCGAGAGAACCGATCTGGTTTTGCCCTGCGGCATAGAACAACCCGGCCAGGACAACCAAGACGCCTGCGACGAAGTACATGATGGGCCCTCTGGATATTTGCGGTTGCGGATGGACTATACCGGATTCGATAAGGCTGCGGAGGCGCGCGATCAAGCCATCCCCCGCCAGGAAGCCGGTCGGTCTCGAACCGCTCGAATGCGCCGCCGTGCACGCTGGAGTAGAGCGACGTTTCCCGACTCAGAAAAAGGTGCTCTTCTGCAGAAACCAGCGCTGAGGGATCGGCTCGGAGCCAGGGGATGAGCCAAATTTCTTTTGTCGTTCTGATCGTGGTGGGACTGGCGCTTACCGGCTATTTCGGGCTAGCCGCCTGGCGCGTGTCCGGCGAGGATCATGCAGAGATCACGGGGGCGGTTGTCTCCGAGCACCGGTGAGGCCGCGGCGCAGCGGACCGCATGCCCCGCGCGCCTTAGTCCTCGGAAAGTGAGAATTCCTGCTGCATGCGGGCGACAACCATCGACAGGGTCTTGGCGGCCTCTTCCCGACTGACTCCGCCGAATCTCACGCCCTTGATGCCCCAGTTCGCATCGGACGGCGATTTCGACGCCGTTCGCTGAACGATGACGCCGACGAAATTTTCGCAGCCCGAGGCGCGTTTCCTGACGGCTTGCGTGATCGCCGCTTCGAGTCTCTGGGATCCGATTGGTTTTCTGGCGCCAAGATATGGAGCTTCCAGCGCAACGGGATCGAGGTCCCGGTCGCCCGATGGCTGCCCGGCTTCGGGCGCGGGCAGAGTGGAGGGAAATGTGTCGGAGGCCGTGTCGGCGGGCGGGGGTGATCCATGTCCTTGCGAACCATGGTCGATAAGCTGTTCCCTCACTTCCTTGACCTTCTGCATCGTCTGATCAAGCAGTTCCATGCTGCGCGAAGCGGCTTTCCTGGCCTGCGCGTCCAGCCTGGTGGCGCTGGATCGAGGCCGCCCGTGATTCGCCAGCTTGAAGCGCCGCTGGGCGCGAAGCAAGCGGAGGGGAAATGGGCCGCGTTTGCCATTTCGGAGCCTGACGACGTCGGCGACCTTGAGCTTTCCAATTGGTCGTCGGCGCTGCCACTGAGATTTCGCGGGCTTGAGGCGAAACACGGTGCGTCCTTCGGGGCCCGGGCGGCGGCCCTTCAAAGTCGGCTTCGACAGACGGCGCGAGTTCCTCGTCGTCCTGTCCGGAAATCTTGTGCTGAGCAATTTGCGAAGCTTCTTCGCTTTTCGCCCAGGCAGCGGAGTTCCCGGTGGTCGAGATCGGATGGTCGATGATACCCACAACCTACGCATCGTATCGCTTTTCGGTTATAGGCCAGCCGCGGCCCGGAAGCGCACCTATTGGACCTTCGCCGTGGAAGTCAGACAATTGCATTAAGACCTGCTTTTGTCAGGATCGGTTGATCCTGCTGCATCTCGACCAACCCGAATTCGATCAAAATTCCAAGGTCGTTCCGAGCCTCGGGAGCGTTCTTCAGGCGCCTGTTTCTAATATCCCGCAATACCCAACGCAGGTCCACCGCGCGGTCGCGATCTGCCCGGGCGGTGTAAATGTTTGGTTCGACGATAGCCCTCAGCAGGGCGGGCATCGGCGCTGCATGATACGCTGCCGGCTGCGGAGCTGAAGCCGGCGGCCGGGCGTGCGTCGAAATGTCGACGGGTGCGCGGGTCGATCTGGCCAGATGGGCAGCATAACGGCGTTCGAGCGCAGCAAAGCGTTCGGCGGCTGCAACGAGTTCGTTGCCGGCTGTTTCGATATCCGCCGGACGGTCGATTTTGGCGGGCGTCTGCTCGCGGGCAGCAAGGGTCTCCGCAGAGGCGGCGTTCTGTGCTGGATCGAGAAAAACGATACTGTCGTGCGACGCGGTTGCGGCAACCTTCTTCGCAGGGTCAACCGGCGCACGCTCGAGCTCAGCAAGCAATTTGTCGAGCGTTCGCCTTCGTTCGGAGTTACCGGCGTCGCCGCGCTCGGTTCTCACTCGCGCCGCCTCTTCGAGGGTCCAGTTGATGAGATCGAGGCTAGTCATTCGGCGCTGCTCCTGGCAGCTCGGTGGTGCACAGTCGGATCCGCACCGCAGGGAACCGCGGCCGTGCGACCGAACAGCTCCTGCATACGCACCTCCAACGCAACAACCGACCTAAAAATGTGACCGCACTATCATTTCTAAAATTAGCCCGAGACGCTTTGAATCGGCCGAAAGGCCGGCCGCTACGCCGCAGGCCGATATTCTGTCACCGGAAGCGCCGCTGTCAATCGCCTGCGCGCGACCCGTCGGCTTCTTGCTTTCCAGGCGAGCCCGGCAGCGTCCGCCGAACGGGTGCAGAAGACCGTCGATCGATATCAGGGGATGGCGATCAGGAGATCGAAGAAGTATTCGCCAATTTTGGCAAGAAGCCAGAACCATCCGGCTGTCGCGACAGCCACCGCGGACAACAACAGGGTTAAATTGATGCGGTCGCGGACTTCGTCGGCTCTGAGGATCGGGCGGGGCTCTTGGAGAACCACCACGACGTCGTAGCCTCCATCGAGCTCGTCGCTTCCCATTGAGCGTGGCCCTGCGAACCGCCTCATCCAGGGTTCCATCTATCCCAAGCCTTGACCGGCCGCAATAGCGACCGGGCCGCCGCGCAGCCAAAACGGAGGTCAAGGGCAGCGGGGCTGGAACGGGGCGGCGGCAGCGTAGAGAGAAATAGTTCCATCACGATATCTGGATTTCGAGCGCCGGCACCGCCGGTTTCACCAAGTCGTGAGATTATCCCACGAATATAACCGCGCGATGGAACGTTTTTCCTGGGGCCTGAACAGCGAGAGGCGTTGCCCGGTGTCGATTTTCGATGGTGTTATGATCTGGCTTTTGTTTAACCTTCTATTTGCGGCCGTGGTGATCTGGCGCCGCGTGATTGCGGCGCCGGCTCGCCACCTGCGACCGGCCGAACTTGCCAGATTAAACGATTGGCGGGCCTGAGGTCCGGCCGCGACAGCCACGCTAGGCTATTGCCGTCGGCGACGGCGCGAGGTCCCGCGTTGCCGTTCCGGCTATCAACTTGGCCAAGGCTCCGACCAAGGCTCCGACCTCAGGGCGTCGGAAGGGTTTGAGGCGTCGGTATCGGTTCGAACAGCGTCGGGCCCGAGGCCAGGTCGCCCCTGGGTGCCGCAGAGGGGGCGACATCCCGTCCAATTTTCGCAATCTGGTGGGTCAGATACTCCGCAATCGGGATCCCCTGCGGCACGCGCATGATTGAAGTGTGCGTGCCGTCGAAGTGCCTTACGTCGGCGGCCGGAGCTATTTTCCGCCACGCCACCTCTACCTGACGGAGATAGACAAGCCCCTGGGTCCTCGCCACGCAGACCAGCAGCCGACCGGAATATGGCTTCGGAACGTAGGCGTACTGATTTTCAAACAGCGTCTTCATGAACGCGGCGTGCTGCGGCGTGCAACTGCCGATGTCGATGAAGCCTTCCACGGCGTGGCCGGAGCTGATTGCTTCGCCCGAGGTCTTGGCCTTGAGTGTCTTGCCTGTGGCGATGGCCTTGGTCAGGAGGGTCTTGTAGAGCGTCTGAATGTCGTACTCCACGATCAGGACGTCACGGATCCAGCGCGGCACGTTCCTTAGCAGCTTGATCCAGTACAGCGGATTGAACTTGCCGAGGTCCGCGCCGGTATTGAAAAGCTCGCCATCGAACACGACGACGAGGCTGACTTCGCGACCCCGGGCACGCAATTGCTGCGCCATCTCGAGCGCGATCATCGATCCGATCGAATGGCCGCCGAGTATAAAGCCCCCCTCGGGCTGAAATCTGACCAGGCTGTCGACGTAGTATTCGCTGATCGACTCGACCGAGATGGGAAATTCGGCGTTGCGCTTCGTGGTTGGCGTTTGAATGCCGAAGAAGCGCTGGTTCGGCCCAAGCATCTGCGCCATAAAACGAAAATCGGTCGCCGCGCCGGTGATCGAGTGAATGCAATAAAACGCCGGCCCGCTGCCGCGGTCGTTCAGAGGCAGAATGACGTCATTGACCTTGCGCAGCACTTCCCTGGTAAAAGCGGCATTTGCCAACTGGTTGATGCGCGCACAGGGGTCGACAGGCGGCACGCTTTCGGCCGGCGAGCTCTGGTTGGAACTCGTGTCACTCATGAACTCAAAACCGAGATTGTTTCAATGGGCTTATTCCAACTCACTTTGCCGCGCTAAGTCAATGGCTTGCCCCGCCATGCCGGCGCGGAAATTTACCATGGGCAGCAAAGAAAAGATCTGGCTGCTTTGGACCAGACGTTGGTTCTGTCGACGCCGCTTTGAGATCGATCGCTTCGCTCCAGACCATCAGCTATCGAAAAATAAAATCGATCCCTGGTGACCGTCTCGCGCATCGATGGCCTCGCGGCATCGTCATCGACACGCCGTCAAAAAACCAATTGGCGTTTCGAACCGGTTGCCTTGCGGAGCCGACAAACCGGCACAAGCAGAGCCGGCGTGGCAAATGGAGCAACTGCGCGATGAAGCGACAACGTAAAGTGCCGTGTGATCATCCCACGGCCTCAGGCCTCGCCCAGCAATACGAGGAGGTCCTGCGCCTCCGCCACCAAGTTGTTCTCGCGGAGACTGATCAGGACGCGGCGAGCCAGCCATCCGACGCCCAGCGGGCCGGCGCGTCCGGTGCGGAAGGTCAGCCAAGCGGATCCTGCGCACGATCTGGGTCAGGTCCGCATTCGGATCAGGTCAAATGAGGCAAAGGCGACCGGTCAATGACGTTCATTGAGCCGTGACACGCTCGTCTTCCGCGTGCCGGCGCCGTTCTCGGCAGCGACGGGATTGGACCGTTGGCGCTCAAACCTAGATGCAGGAAGGCGGGCGCGTATAAGTGCCTTGATCGATAGCGAATCCGACCCCCTCCCGCCAAAGCAGAATCGCCAACAAGACCAGGCTGGGCGTCAACGCCAATAGCACTCCGAATATAACGGCTTGAATGGTAGGCATAAGCGTCCCCACGCGTTTAATCTGCCCTTGCGATCCGTCTCTCGGTCCGCTGTGGTCGACGTTCAGCTACCATCATGGTCTCATTGTGGCACAGGTTCCCTGTTCCGCCTGAAGCATCTGCCCGTACCCAGCTTTCAGCTCATTTTTCAAGTTGGACAGGCTTACCGCCGGGAAGGCGGCCAAATTCCCATACCGGCGCCCGGCGGACGGCCGATCGATGACGCCGGCAGAACAGCGCGGCTCAGGGAAGCGTTGTGGTACCCGTTGTTAAATAAATGAGAGCACTGAATCTGCAACCTCAGCGCAGCCTTTGTCCGCGCTCCGCCGGCGCGAGCGCAGACAGGCCGCCAAGCTAGCTGGACACGTCAAGTCGCAGCGCAAGCGCGAAAAGCGAGCGTTTTGAACGCACTGCAGCAAAACCCGATTGAACAATATTAGGGCAGCCGGGCCGGGCCCACGCCACATTGGGACCACGATGCTAACCCCAGATCGCGACGTGGACGTGCGCGGGCTTGGCGCAAATCCCGAGCGTGGGGACGCAAATCATGACCATACGGGCCGTTATATTTGGGGCGATGTTGGCGCTGACGCCCAGTCTGGCGCTGCTGACCCTGCTGTTCTGGGGAAGGCGAATTGGGCTTCCTGACGGCGGCGACAGGGATCTTGGCCGCCTGCGTGCATCGCGCGATCTAAATCTTGACGACCAGCCACTTTACCCCAATTCCTAGCAGCCAGATCCAGCCGCCCATTGCAACCAGCGCGGCGGCAAGGAATGCGAGCTTTGCAAGGGATCTGGACATGCTGGCCTCAATCCAATTCGGCACGACGAGATACGCCGGCCATTTTGAATGCGACATGAATGATGGCGTCAACGGCGAGCCGTAACATGGCTGTGAAGTTCGATCCGAGGCGTATTAACGTCGCGCCCGCTTGGCCATGGCCGCCGCGATATGGGCGGCAAGGGTGTTGTCGACATCGGGCTCTGATGCGATGACACCGGGGGTGGCAGCCGTCGGAATGGGCGGGACGTCGGCCCGATCCGCGGCCTGCAAAACCGCCGACTGTTCCTGCTCGTCGAGTTGCTCAAACGCGTTGAGCAATTCGAAAATCTTTGCGAACTCGGAATTGGGCGAACCGCTCACAGCGGCGGCGCAGCTACGATGCTGCGTCTGATTTGAATACGCAAGAACACGACCACACCCGCAAAATGCTATTTAAAACATTAAACACGTATATTGCCGCTATTATTTTGGAGTCAAGCGCTTCTTTTTGTCCGTTCGGCCGCTCGCCCGCGCAAGGCTTGTCCGGGTGCTGTTGCGGGAAAGCCACCCCGGATCGACCGAAGAGCCGCCGGGCAGCGGTCAAAAGAGCCGGGCTATTTCGGCCGGGCCGGGCGAATCGAGGGTGATGCCGTTGCGCCGAGTTTCGGGCCTTGTCCGGACTCCGCCTTAACCACCTGCTCGCGAAGCCGGCGCAGCTCGTGCATTCGCGATACCAGATCATCAACCTTCGGAACCGACGAACGTTTCGGGCCGAGACCGGGTTTGGAAGGAGGGCGATTATTCTGCACCATGAAATACTTTCGCAATGAGTCCAACGGCAGCACAGATCCGATCAAAAATATGGTGGGGCGATTGTGAGATACCGGGAATGTCCCGGCAAGTACGGCCTCGCATTGTCAAAATGAGCTGTAGGCGTTGGCGGCGCCCGGCTGGATTTGTATTGTCCACTGCTGCGATGTATCCTGACCTTTTTGAACGGAATGTGAACGATTTTGCGGTGAGCGTCGGCGACACGGCGCCAGCATCGCCGACGCCATGCGTGCTCGATTGTTGCCCCCGGGCAGGGGCAGATTGCATGGTGCAGTGAAGCCGGGGTTCGTTGCCGTTTTGTGGCGAAACCGCCCGCACGTGAAAATTGTCAACCGGGATTTCGTCAGGAATTGCCGGCGCGCGGGCCTGCGAGGCTGCTCGTTGGTGCGGCGTTGCCTGCACGTTCGGAGCGATCGCGGTGAATGCTGCAGGCATTGATTCAAATGGTAATGGTGTTGGTGTCCGCCACCGCAGCTTTGGTTCAAGCTGATGGTGAATTTAACCCGGTAACCTTGCTCACATTTTTTTGCAGATAATGGCCGGATTATTTGGCATACTGTTTCCCGGGCTGACAGGCGACATCACTGGCAGGAATTGTTTTGAAAGAACATGTTTTTTTGGGAACTGATAGCTGCGACGCCGAGGCCCTGCGGGATCAATGGCTATCAGAGAATCCCACGATCAAGGTCCTGCGAATGCATCCGCCGCGGCGCGAGCCGCTGAGCTTGCTGGTGCGGCTTGGCGGACGCAATGTCCCGCGAGTCTCAATAACGGTGGACTACGAGGAAGCGTTGCCAACGAGCGGAGGATGAATTCATTGGCCGCGTTTGCGACGAAGGAGAATGATCGCGAGCACAACAAGCGGAATAGTTAACAGGGCGTCCAGGCGGATTTCTTCGCGCGGAATTCCCCCATAGACGTGAACAATGTGGCGCAGCGCAGCGGCGGTCACCACCGCCGCAAACAGAATAGCCACGGCATGCCTGAAACGGAAACTAAGTGGGTCCATCCCGCGGACTGCCCCCGTGTAACGAAGCCCTTTACTACTCTTTTCGAAATGTTTGCGGGGATCAAGGGTGTTTCGATTGTGCAACGCGATATCGGTCCGGCGAAGCGGCTTTTGCGCGGCGAATGCGGTTGATTCCACTCGGTTGGGCTGATTTACGTGGATTTTGCCTTGCCGCCTTCCTGGTTGCCAGAAGGCAAGTTGGTCTGGGAGAATTGGATGATGGCGCTATCCGATCCGGAATTCAAACGGCTGCTTGCCAGGGTTTTCGATAGCGCCTGGAACCGCTATTATTGTTCCGGCCGGGCCACGATTGATCCGGAGATCGCCCGGCCGAAACTGGCCGACCTGCTGGTCAAAATGGCCAATGAAGGCGAACGCGATGAGGAATTGCTGATCGCCGCCGGCGTCAGCCATTTGATCTTTCAGAACAGCCTGTTTCTCGACAATCCAAAGGGACCGTTTCCGGGCCCGGTTTCTCAGGAGTAGATCGGCTGCCGAATGCGAATTCACACCTGGAGGCCAACATTGACCATGCCCATGAACGAACCGAGATTGTCCTTTGATTGGCGTTGGAATGTCACGGCGCGCGCGGTGGTAACGGTAGGCACCATTTTGATGTGCGGTACGGCCTCCGCCTTTGCCACGCCACAATACAGCTACGTTTCGCCGGGGAAATATCGGGAATACTCCTGCGATCAGCTTATTGCCGCAGCACGAAACATTTCGGATCGTGCCACAGCGCTTGCCGGCAGAAAAAGCGACATGGCGAGCCGTGATCCCGTCGTTACCGTGCCTGCGGCCTTGCAGGACGCGGGACCGACGACCACCGAACTCGCGGGTCTGAAGCAAGAGCTGGATGCGATCGAGGAAGCGGCCATTCAAGGCCAGTGCGACATCGAATTCGTCCGGTCAAAGTAATTTCTTCCGCATTTTAGCGTTTTCGAGCGAAGTGGGGCACCGGTTCGCGTGAAGAAAACGCGTCAAAACAACCAGCTAAAGCCCGGTTCTGTTTTCGTGCCGCCACGGCCCGGCTGGTTCCAGCTTGCCGAACGCTCGAACCGAGCAAGTGCCGGCGTCGCCGGTTAACCAAACACGTCGTCGCGGACACGCGACACGTCGTCGCGGACACGCGCGGCAGGTTGCACGCGACGCTGTTTCCTTCGATGAATTTTTTGGAAAGCCGATTCTGTATCCCGTTGTCTCATGTAGGCTAGGCGGCGATCGTTCGCCCGGATTTTCACCGTGAGGGATTCGATGCCGTCCTTTAGGAAGAAACGGAAGCCCTCTGGTCGAACGCGGGTTCTGCGCACCACGATCGAGCAGGCGATCACCGCGGCGGTCAAGAAATCGGATCCATTATGCGAAAATTTTATCGGTGTCTGGATCGAGCCTGCGGTGCAGAGAGCCGGCGAGGAGGCCAATTGGCGCCTCAAGGGAATTCAATTTGGAAATGCAGATCGTGAAAAGTGCGGTGCAACCCTGGGAGACGTCGTCGACCGGATGCAGAAGAAGTACGAACTCGAGCGGGATCCCAGCGATGAAAAGCGGAAGCGTTGATCGGGGAAATGTCGCACGCGGCACCGACTGAAGCCGTTGTGGTCGCTCGCGGGCGGGCGCAGCCACCGCCGCCCCGGCAATAATCAACGGACGTGCCAGCGAGCTCTTGGTCTGTACCATGTTACCTGGGGCTAGCCGCATCTGCCGCGCCTGAAGGGGCCGCCGTATTATCTAACCGATTTAATCCAGGGATTTATCTGCCTGGTTTAAATCCGGTGGTCGCGGCGGTTCGCGACGAATGCGGCTTGCACGGTCATAACCGACTGAAATATCGTTAGTTTCGGCCGAAATGGCGGAGCGGCCGGAGCCAAATGCGCGGTCGAACGAAGCAAGAACAGCGGCGCTCGCTTTATGCTTCGAAAACCATGCGCTATAAGCATGGGTTTAGATTAACCATGTTTCCAGGTGCGTAAATTGCCGTGGCTTCCGAAGCATCGATCGCCGGATGACCGCAGTCCGGTTTCGCGGGAGCGTTTGCAGTCGGCGATCACGGAGGCCGTCAAGAGGTCGGAAGCCGGTTGCGAATCCTTTGTCGGCGTGGTGATCCGGCGGGAAACGCCGAAATCCCGGCTGGACCCGAATTGGGCCATCAAGGGAATCCGTTTTGGAAGAGCCGATCGCGACAAATCCGCTCTCGCCATCACCAAGATCGTCGAACGGATGCAGCGCGAGTTCCGGCTTGCCGAAGACAACCATCGTGGCTCGAAAAAGCGAGCCATCTAGCCGCCGGCGGACTTCGAAGCATTTAGCCCCGGCTTTCGCCGCCAGCACGCCAGGCGGTTACACCAGATGGAAATCGCCCGCATGCGCCTGGATCTGCGCAGGCGTCACATGGAGCAGCGTGATCTTGTCGTTCGCGGCATCGGTGATGAGGGTATCCTGACCGCCATCGATCGGCTGCGCGCTGGCCAGCAGTGCTGTCACGCTCGCAAACAGCGTGTGGTCGATATTGATGGTGTCCTGGCTGACGTTGAAATCGCCGATCGTGGCGCTGCCGAAGCCGGGCTTGAAGACAAACGTATCCTGCCCGCCGCCGCCGAAAATCGTCACGCCATTTCCGACATTGTTGAAGGTGTCGTTCTGGGTGGTTCCGCTCACCACCTGAAATTGGGACATGCTGGCTGTCGGGTCCGTACCCACTATGGAGACGGTCAGCGGCTGACTGCCCACGCTGCCATGACCGTCGTTGACCTGCGCCTGATAGGTGACGGTGAGCGTGTCGCCGGCTTTCAGGAAATCGAGGTTCGGGTTGGTCGGATCATAGCTCCAGTCCAGAACCTCCGTCCCGCCATTGCTCGTCACGGTGTCGAACTTGATCGCGCTGGCGGCCGCCAGCGCGTCGAAATCGACGTTTGCCGGCAGCGTGGTCGAACCGTTGTATTCGACCGTGGCGTTGCCGCTAACCGACGCGGTCAAGCTGTCCCCGATGTCCGCATCACTGACCGTGAGGGTCCCGGCGATCGGAGCGGCGAGTTCGGCGTGAACGGTCCCGGCCGATATATTGTCAATCTCGAACGCGTTGGTGGCGCCGGTGCCCAGCACAACCTTGTCGAATGAGGCCAGCCCCAAAAACTCGACATACCCGTTCGACGAGAAAGAGCCCAAATTGCCGTTGGCAAAAAGCGGACTGACATCATTTCCCGAGAAAGACGCTACCAGCGTCGCTCCGTTGTAGAAATCGATCGTATTGTAGGCATCCACCGAACCCCAATACAGTCCGAAGGCGTTCTCCAGTGCGGCGAAGGTGATGGTTTCCGTGCCGCCGGCGCCGATGCTCAGATAGTTGGTCGTGTCGGCGCTGCCGGGCAGCGGTCCGACGAACGGCGCGCCGGTGATGTTTTCGAACGAGCCGTTGACGACTCCGGCATCCCCCGATCCGGAGAACGCGGCATCGAGAGCTGCGCTGAAGAAATCGCCGTGCCCGGCGCCATTGTCCGATGTCGAGCCGACCGACTGGCTGTCAAACGTCTCGGTTGCCAGCCCGATCGCGTTCGTATTGATACCCTGGCCCAAAATCGACGGTCCGCCGGAACCTACGACGACGACGTTCTGCACCAGCGGATTGCTCTCACTGACAATCGTCGGCTGGTCATTGGTGCCGGTGATCGTCACCGTGAGCGGCTGGCTCGCCGAGCCGCCATGTCCGTCGCTGACGGTGGCCACATAGCTCAATGTCAGCACGTCGCCGGCTGCAAGAAAATCCAGCTTGCTGTCGGCCACATCGTACGACCAGCCCACCGAGCCATCGTTGGCGTTCGCGGATGACGGCGTCAGCGCCAGCGAGGCCTCGAGGGCCGCGACATCGGCCTGTTGCTGTGGCGTCAGCGACGAGGTGACATCCTGGTCAGCGGCGTTCTGATAGGTGAACGAGGTGAACTGCGTGCTCACCGCGGGGCGGTCCGTCAGGTCCGGATCGGCAAACGCGATCGTTCCGGTGGCATGATCGATGGTGGCGTTGCCGGTTCCGGGGAGTTCGGCGATCGAGCCGCTGGTGGTCGCGATCGTCGGCGCATCGTTGGTGCCCGTGATGGTCACCGTGATCGGTTCGGTCACCGAATTGCTGGGGCCTTCGCTGACCGTCGCCGTGTAGGTGAGCGTCAGCGTTTCGCCGGCCGCAAGAAAGTCGAGCTTGCTGTCGGCCACATCATACGACCAGCCCACCGAGCCGTCGTTGGCGTTTGTCGAGGCGGGCGTCAGCACCAGCGCGGCCTCCACAGCCGCAACATCGGCCTTCTGCTGCGGCGTCAGAGAGTTGGTGACGTCGGTATGAGAGGCATTCTGGTAGCTGAATGAAGTGAACTGGGCGCTGACCACGGGAAGGGCCGTCAAGTCTGCATCGGTAAACGTGACCGTACCGGTGGCATGGTCGATGGTGGCGTTGTTGGTCCCGGGAAGTTCGGTGATCGAGCCGCTCGTCGTCGCAATCGTCGGGATCTGCTCGCCGATGATCGTGATCGTGATCGGCGCCGAGACAATGGTGTTGAAGGGGGGCACAGCGTTGGTCTCGACCTGCGCCAGATAGGTCAATGTCAGCGTCTCGCCCGGTCCGAGAAAGCCGAATTTCGCGTCTGCGATGCTGTAGGTCCAGGCCACCGTACCGTTATTGTTGTTGCCGGGGTCCGGCAGCAGGATCAGCGACGTCTCCACCGCCTGGACTGCCGCGAGCTGCTGCGGCGTCAGCGTTGAGGTGATGTCGTTGTGATTGGCGTCCTGAAGCACGAACGAACTGAACGTCGTGGAGGCCGTCGGAGCATCGCCGGGATTGGGGTCGACGAACCTGATCTGGCCGGAGACAACGTCGATGACGGCCTCGCCCCTGCTGCCGGCGCCCTGCAGCGTGCCGCCCATCGCCACCACCGTCGGGGGTATATCGATATGTGGAAACAAGGACGTGCTGTCGACACCTATCTTGACAGGATTGCCAGTGTTGCCAAGGCCGTAATACGTTGCGACAACGCCCGTGCCATCGGCCACCTTGAACAATCCCAGTCCCTGCGACTGCGGCGTGATCGTATCGTTCTGTGCCGTGCTGGTCGTCGGATGCTGGTTCCACAAATCGGTGAACTTCAGCGTAAACACGTCGTTGATGAGCTTTTGCACGTCCGCCGACAGCGGCGTGTTGGTGATGCTGATGGACCCCTGGCTGATATCGATTTGCTGTCCGGCCTGATTGACGACCGCGAGCTGCGCCAGCGTGGTCTTGTCGTAGAGGATGTAGGAGCCCGTGGTGCCGTCGGGCTCGACCAGCACCTGGAATTTCGCGTCGGGCGAGCCGCCGCTCGGCGCGGAAAAGTCGATTTCCACCAGCACCGCGGTGCCGCGAATGCCCATGGTGGCGACCGGCGTATCGATCTTCATGTCGCCGTGTTTTGCCGTCTCGCCGGCGACAAAGGAGATGGTGCCGGCCACCAGGCTGATCAGCGACGAATTGTTCGACCCGTTCGGGTCGTACACCATCTCGTTGAGCACCATCCGCGCATTGGACGAGAGTCCGAACACGGTGCCGTCGATGAAGGTGATGCCGACCGTCGAATTCGAGCCGGACTGCACGACGTCGCCCTTTTCGACATTGTCGCCCATATTGAGAATGATCGACACGCCGTTGCGGATCACGGTCGCGCTGCCCGCGAGCTTGGTCACATGGCCGATGATCTTGCCGGCATCGGGCGCGCCCGCGGCCTGCGCGTAGTCGACTTCCCCCGTCAGCGCGTTGACGATGTCAGCGTTCAGATGGGCGCCGTCGGGCGAGGCCAAGGCGGCCCGTTTCTCGCCCTTGAAATAATCATGCACGACAAAATCGTGGTGATCCTTGGAGAGCACCAGATCGACGCCGGACCGGGTGAAGTCGGCGTTGAACAGCAGATGCGCGTCCGGGATAATGATCGCATCCGCGGGAGCATGCGGGTGCGGCGAATCGAGCTGGACGTGCGCATGGTGGCCGGCGCCGTCAGCGGAAGGCTTGGCGTCGATGCTGCCGACGTAGTTCAAAGGAGCACCCTGAAGCAGTTAATATCTATATAATATCGGCCCTGCTATATCATCTGCGGCGGCAACGCGAAACCATCTTTTAATCTTGTTGGCTGCGCCGCCTTGATGGCCGGCTGCTTGGCAATTATTCGCGGCAGGCAAGTATTCGCGCCGTAAATACTTAATTGAATACTGAAAATTTTTATCTTTGTAATAATGAATGGCGATCCAGCCGGGCAATACATTGCTTCTTGGAGTAATTCCCGGCGGCTTGCTGGCTGAAACTGGCCATGCCGAGTAATGGCCGCCAATTAGCTTTGCGCGGTGAAGTTTTCCGCGGCCGCTGCCGTTCGGATTTCGGTTTTCTGCGCTCGGCGATCTGCAAACATGCCTAACGCCATGCCGACCGCGGTGCCTCCCGAAACAACCTCTGGGTCCCCTGCATTGTGCGGCGAAGCCGATGCGCTGCGCGACGACGCGTTGGGCAGAATGCGATCGGCCGGACCGGGCCGACCAGCGGCGACCGCCATGATGTTTCCTCGCGCCCGCTCGCGCACCGGGCCGCGGTTCTTATGCGTATCAGGTGCGGGCGTGCCACTCCGGGCAAAATGTAGTGGCCCGAGGCGAGGGAGCCTTGAGATCATCGACAAAGCTGGCTTTACTGACCACCCATGGGTAAGCGGGATTGCTGGAAGCGGCACCTACGTTCAACTCGGTTCAGTTGGGAAGACGCGTGTGTCCCGCAGACATTTCTCCATCGCTGCCCTGGCGCTCGGCAACTTTGTCATAGGTCTCAGCATCCTGTTGCCGACGGGAATGATGGCGGAGCTTTCTTCGGGTCTCGATGTTTCCATTGGAGCAACAGGGCTGTTGATCAGTCTTGGCGCCGCTGTTGTATGCGTATCGCCGCCGTTGGTCGCCTCGATCACCAGCCGTGTCGACCGCCGCGTGCTGCTGAGCCTGATCCTGCTCTGGCTGGCGCTCGCTCACATCGCCTCCGCGCTGGCGCCAAACTACTCGGCTCTTCTGATCCTGCGGCTGATGATGCTCGTCTTCGCGGGGGCCTTTACGCCGCTTGCCGCGGGCACCGCCGCGCTGTTGGTCAATGACGACAAGCAAGCCTCGGCCATCGCATCGGTATTGCTCGGGTGGGCGCTGGCCATAGCGGCTGGATTGCCGCTGATCTCGGTCATCGCGCCGCAAATTGGGTGGCGGGCCACCTATGGCCTGGTCGGCATTCTCGCCGTCTTGGGTTTCCTGGCGCTTCTGGTTGGGCTGCCGAGGGGACTTCGGAGCAGGCCGGTCATTTTTGCGACCTGGCTGGCGGTCGGCCGCAGTCGGCCGCTGCTGTTGCTGCTGTTGATCACCTGCCTGCTGGCCGCCGGCCAGTTGGTCGTGATCGCGTTCGTTGGACCGCTGCTGAGCGATCTCACGGGCGCCACGCCGCGCGGAATAGCGGTGGTGTTCCTGCTGTTCGGCGTGATGACGCTGATTGGCAACATCTGCGCCTCCCAGCTCGTTCGGAAGTGGGGCGCGTTCAGGACATCCGCGGTTGCGATCGTTTGCATTGTCGCCGGCGCCGCATTGTGGGCGGCCGGCGCTGGAATATATCCATTGATGGCAGCGGGAGCGGCGATCTGGGGTCTTGGGTTCGCGGCCGCAACCGCCATGCAGCAGGTCAGGTTGATTGCCACCGCCCCCGTGCTCGCCACCGCTTCGGTGGCCATCAACAATACGGTGCTTTATCTCGGTCAGGCCATCGGTTCGGGCATCGGCAGCCTGCTGTTCACCCGGGCCAAACTGAACGCCATGGGCTTTGTCGGTCTGGCCCTGGTGACATTGGCCTTTGGCCTGGTATGGCTGACGCGGTCGGTGCCCGAGCTTTTTGCCGCTCGATTTGATCCGGAAACGGTTCGGCTGCTGGCCCGGGTGTTCGATCGGGCCCTGGAACGGTATCTGACCAACGCCCCGTCGGTGCGGGATCAAAGGGTTCTGCACACGGAACTGGCGAGATTTATCGTCGCCGCAGCCCGCAGCGGCGAACGGGACGAAAACCGCCTTGCCGATGAGGGCTATATGAAACTACGCTCGCTTGGCGTGAGCGGATGAGTTGCGGCCGGCACCGGCCGCAAATGGCGACCCGGCCGCGGCCGATCGATCACAATGCGAGGGACACACCGATGCGAGTTTCCGGAATTTCGATGGTGGCCGGTCTGCTATTGATAGCGGTGCCCTCGTTTGCACAGGACTACGGCCCCTCGCAAAATCGTCTGTGGGCACAGATTTACCGCGCCCAGTTTCCATTCACGGGCCTCTACACCGGCCGGGTTGACGGTCGTCCCAATCGCAAGGCGGGCTTTCCGCCGAGCGCCGCGGACCAGTTCAGCAACACCGTGGATCCAAGGGATTGCGCCGAAATCAACGCGTTCGCACCGGACGCGCATCCCTATTGGCAAGCCCGCGTTCGCGGCGCCTGCCAATAATGCTGACCCGCCGCGATTTTCGGGGCAGCGACCGCCTCTCGAGGTTTCGAGCGAATTTGCCAGGCTGGGCACAAGCCCGTGAATTTGGTTCTACTCCGACCGTGTTTCGAACTTGCGTTCGTTCAACCAATCGTCGGCCCCGAATCTGCGATATCATTTGGCGATGGGGCGTGGAGCGCGGCAGTGAGCGAGGCGGATGCTGATCATCATCGCTATCGGGCGTTGCTGAGAGACGCCGACGATGAACCGAAGCGGCTGGCCTTGATCCAACTTTTGATCGATGAAGGCGCACGGGACAACCTCGCGGCTCAATTGAAGAGGTCCAGGTCGGAACCTCCATTTGAACGTCCGCCTCTCATGCCGCCCGTTGCCATGCATCGGGAGGTGCCGGAAACGGCCGTGGAGTCAGGCACGCGGCAATGGTCCGCCGAAGCCAACATCGCCGGGGCCGCCGACGATGCTTCACTTAACTCGACGCCCCTGGCCGCGCCGCCAAGCACATCAGAACTGGCAGCGCCGGCGCTTGCTTCCGAGCCGCCAGAGCCTTGGCCGGATCATGAGGCGACAGAGCGGCCGCGGCAAAACATTGTGGCCCCCCTTGAGACCGCAACCGGCGGCCCCGCCGCGCTGATTGCCGCCGAACCGTCTCGCCGCAATGATTCTGCCGACAGGGTTGCCACGCTGGTGAGCGGTCGCGCCGCCCCGGCCAGTGCCGGACCGGTCGCTGCGATGGTATCGCCATCGGGCGCTCCGCCCGCTGCCGGCGACGTTGAAATTGCCTCCCGAATCCAGGCCGCGCTGGCGGAGCTGACGCGTGTCCACAGGCCACAGGGCGACTTGGAATACCCTGGCGGTGGTGAAGCCCGGCTGTCGCTCCCGGCTCCGGCTCCTTCTGAAACGGCCATTCCTGAAGCGATGCGATCGGGCGTCGCGGTTCGTACGGCCACCCATGATCTGATCGAGCGTTTTGTCAGGCTACTCGGCAAACGTTTGGTTCCGCCAGCCGCTGCGATTCCATCGACCCCGCTCGCACCGCCCTCCCTCGACGAGGAGGAAAATGCGATCGTTTTGCAAATCCAGGCGGCGCTGGCGAAACAGAAACGCGACCGTTAGGCAAGCGCACCTCAATGGCTTACGCTTTGATCGCCTCGAAAGCCCGCGGCCTGGTCCGCATTACTCCCGCTTCTTTTCTTCCGCAGGGGGCTTGCCACCGGCGGCCGGCCTGGCAGGCGTCGGCGCCTGCCGCATTTCGCGCGGCTGCGCGGCCGGCGCTCGCGGCGCTTCGGCCCTTGGGGGCGCCTGGGGAGCCGTGCGCGGTTCTTCGACCCTCGGCTGCTGGGCAGGCCTGCGCTCTTCGGGCTTCGGCTCCTGAACCGGCCTGCGTTCCTCCTCGACCCTTGGCCGCTCTTCACTCGGCTTACGCGGCTCTTCGGTCCTCGAAGGCTCGCCGGCCTTGGGCATTTCCTTATTGACCCCGGCAGCAGGCCGTTCCGCACCATCGGCTGGCGGCTCATTGCTGGATTTTGCTGCCACGGGGGTATGCGACCCGCGCGATACTCCCGCGCCCTGGAATACGCCGGCACGAGGCGTTGCGGCTACCGCGGGCTCACCGTGATTTTGCTTGGAGAATAATGCCCGATCCTTGCTGGCGGTCTGCACCTGCTGGCGTTGCAGCGGCGTTGCATCGACGTGGCGCTCCCTGGCGATGGCTTGCTGCTGTGGCGTGGGCCTTGCCGCCGTGCCTCCATTGCCGCCGTTGAAGCTCACATTGGTGGTTCTGTTGTCGACCACGACCGTCTGATTATAGAGGTTGGCGATCCGCACGCTCTCAACATTGTTGACCGTGCGGTTGTAGAAAAAGACGCCGTGGTCCCAGCGTCCGCCGAAATAGCCATCGCCGGTGTACCCGTATCCGTAATCTATTCCGCCGTAGAAGCCGATTTCGCGCGCCCAGTAGCCCGGGTAAAAAACATACCGGCCCTCGACCCAGCCCCAATAGGCGGGGGTCCATAGCAGTTCGGGCTGCGGCGGCTCGACCCATGTGCCCGGTACCCAGTAGTAATCCGCCTCGGCCTCGTCCCAAGCCCAGAAGCCCGGCACCCACAAATACCCCTCTGCCGGAATGACGGGCTGCTCGTAATACGGCAGCGGGGGCGGCGCGATGTTCACGCGAACGTCGATGGAAACCTGGGCCTCGGCCGTCGCGGCAAAGCTGCCGGCAGCGGCTGCGGACAGCATCAGGGTCAGGACGGAGGAACGAAGGATGCGCATCGATTTTCCTTTGGGAAGCCGCTCAATCCGGCAACAGCGGCGAAATAGACGGCATTTTTAAGTCACGGCCAGCGCCTCTTCGAGGAAGTCTTGCGATTCCCACAACGACGCAAATCGCGCCGTGTCTCGCCGACATTCAGGACCGGCGCCCCGACGACGGACGTGCGCAGTTGCCTTGTTTAGTATCCGTTTGATAAACATAAACTAATACAACGTTGGAGGAGATGATCGCTCTTTCCGTTGTCGGCCTCGGGAAGTGACGCGCAGCCGGCCGCAGCGTTGAGTGATGATCGGACGAAATCCCGATTGCCGCACTGCGATAGCGGTTATCTTGCATTCGTTTGCAAGGTGGCGCGGTCCTCGCACGGACTCGCCGCGCACCGCGCAGCCTCTGCAAGTTTTGCTTGACGACCGGTCGAAACCGGTATCGTATGTTTAGTAATAAACTAAACTGAACATCGCGCCTGGAGGCGACACCAAGGGGATGTCTGGATCGGCGTCTAGCCGGCCGATTGCTTTCCTTGAACCCGCTCGCCTTAAGCCCAACCGGGCTTCGATGCGTCAAGCCGCCTCCGGACATGGGCGCTCCGGATGCGACAGGGAATGCGTCACGAGAGGAAAGCACATGCGAAAATCTGCGACTGGAATGTGGTCGAAGTGGGCGGGCGGCGCGCTTGCCCTCTTCGCAGGCGTTACGTTGTCGGCTGTCGCAAGCCAGCCGGCGGCGGCACAGGGCAAGCAACTTACGTTGTGTTGGGCGGCGTGGGATCCCGCCAATGCGCTGGTCGAGCTCGGAAAGGATTTCACCAAGCAATCCGGCATCGAGATGAAGTACGAGTTCGTGCCGTGGACGAGCTATGCCGATCGCTTTCTCAACGAACTGAACTCGCACGGCAAGCTGTGCGATCTGATCATCGGCGACAGCCAATGGATCGGCGGTGCCGCGGAGAACCACTGGTACGTCAAGCTCAACGACTTCTTCGCCAAAGAGCATATTTCGATGGACGATTTCGTCCCGGCAACCGTCGTCGGTTATTCGGAGTGGCCGAAGAACACGCCGAACTATTGGGCGTTGCCTGCGATGGCCGACGCCGTCGGCTGGACTTATCGCAAGGATTGGTTCGCGAAACCGGAAATTCAGTCCGCTTTCAAGGCCAAGTATGGCCGCGATCTCGCACCCCCGAAGACCTATGAGGAGCTGAAGCAGATCGCCGAATTCTTCCAGGGGCGTGATATCGACGGCAAGAAGGTTTACGGCGCCTACATCTTCACCGAGCGCGGCTCGGAAGGTATCACGATGGGCGTCACCAACGTGCTCTACAATTACGGCTTCAACTACGAGAACCCGAAGAAGCCTTATCAGATGCAAGGCTTTGTCAACTCGCCGGATGCGGTGAAGGGGCTGGAGTTCTACAAGTCGCTGTACAAGTGCTGCACCGCGCCGGGCATGACCAACGCGTACATGCAGGAAGGCCTCGATGCCTTCAAGTCGGGCCAGGTGGCGATGCAGATGAACTGGTTCGCCTTCTTCCCCGGCCTTTACAAGGATCCAAATGTCGGCGGCGACAAGATCGGTTTCTTTGTCAATCCCGCCGGTCCCAACGGGCACTTCACCCAGCTTGGCGGCCAGGGCATTTCGGTGGTCGCCACCTCGGAGCATCAGGATGATGCGCTGACCTACATCAAGTGGTTCGCGCAGCCTGCGGTGCAACAGAAGTGGTGGGAGATCGGTGGCTACTCGGCCCTGAAGGCGGTGGTCAATGCCCCCGGCTTCCCCAACAGCGCACCGTTCGCTCCGCAGTTCCTGGAGTCGATGGCCATCGTGAAGGACTTCTGGGCCGAGCCGTCTTACGCCCAGTTGCTGCTCGACATGCAGAAGCGAGTTCACGACTACGTCGTCGCCGACAAGGGAACGGCGCAGCAGGCCCTGGATCAGATGGTCAAGGACTGGACCAAGGTCTTCAAGGAGCAGGGCAAGAAGGTTGCTTCCGAATAGCCTGCCCTCGCGCTATGTGAATCGGTATCCCCGGAGTTATGTTCCGGGGAGACCGGACCAGTGAGCCCTGAAAAAGATCGCACAAGATGACGACGATCCTTCATCCCGACCACGCTCCGGTTGCGGACATCGGCGAGCCCGCCAAGCCCCTTGCAAGCAAATCTCCGGCGAGCAAGACCTTGGCGGAAAGGTCGCGCGCGGCACGGCGGGGGCGCGGTCTGTCCGACCGGGCAATCGCCTGGCTCTTTGTTACCCCGACCATCGCGCTGTTGCTTGCGATCAACATTTTTCCGCTGATCTGGATGATCAGGCTTTCGTTCACGAGCCTCAACCTCAGCATGTCCTACCTGCCGCTGCGGTTCGTCGGCCTGGACAATTTCAGGGACATACTGACCGACGAGGACGTCTGGATCCGTTTGCAAACCACGGCGCAGTTCGTGATCTCTTCGGTGGCGCTGCAGGTCGTCGTCGGATTTGGCCTGGCGCTGTTGATCAATCGCCAGTTTCGTACCCACAGCTTCTGGACCACCATCATCCTGTTGCCGATGATGCTGTCGCCCGCGGTCGTCGGTAATTTCTGGACCTTGCTGTTCCAGCCGCAGATCGGGCCGTTCAATTACCTGATCAGCATTTTTACCGGAATCGAGCCCAGTTCGTTCAGCATGACCGGAGAAGTGGCGCTCGCTCCCTGGACGATCGTGCTTGTCGATACCTGGATGTGGGCGCCGTATGTGATGCTGATCTGTCTCGCCGGGTTGCGCTCGATACCGGACTACATCTACGAGGCGGCCGAGGTCGACCGGGCCTCGCCCTGGCGGCAATTCTGGTCGATCACGCTGCCGATGACCGTGCCGTTCCTGATGCTGGCGGTGCTGTTCCGCGCCATCGAGAACTTCAAGATGTTCGACATGGTCAACCTGCTGACGTCGGGCGGCCCGGGATCCACCACCGAACTGGTATCCATCACGCTCAAGCGCGCGGCATTCGAAAAATGGCGCACCGGCTATTCCTCGGCGCTTGCGATCATCTTGTTCGTGACCGTATTCGGCGCCGCCAATATCTATGTCAAAGCGCTCAATCGGGTGAAGCAACGATGACGGCCATCGCCAAATCCACCGCGCATTCGATCCTCGAGGCATCGCCTCGCTCGAAGTTTTTTGCCGGCGCAATCGTCATTCTCTATGCGGTGATCGCCATATTGCCGCTGTTGTGGATCGGTGCCACCGCGTTCAAATCGCAGAGTGACGCCATTGCCTATCCGCCCAAGGTCATTTTCCAGCCGACGCTGGAGGGTTATGTCAATCTATTCACCGTGCGGACACGCCAGACCCAGGATTTCATTGCCAAGCTGCCGCCGGCGACGACCTGGTATGACAGACTGGTGCGCCAGCACGACATGGTGATCGCCGGACCGTCCAAGGTCGTACCACGCTTCGTCAACTCCCTTATCATCGGCTTCGGCTCGACATTCCTTGCGGTGTTTCTCGGAACGCTGGCGGCGTACGCGTTTTCGCGCTTCAAGATTCCGCTGGCTGACGATCTCCTGTTCTTCATCCTGTCGACGCGGATGATGCCGCCGGTCGCGGTCGCCATTCCAATCTACCTGATGTACCGGCAGCTCAATCTCACCGATACCAAGCTCGGGATGATCCTGCTCTACACGGCGGTGAACGTTTCGCTCGCGGTCTGGCTGCTCAAGGGCTTCATCGACGAGATTCCCCGCGAATACGAGGAGGCGGCGCTGGTCGACGGCTACACACGGCTGCAGGCCTTGCGCAAGGTCGTGCTGCCGCAGGCGGTGACCGGCATTGCGGCCACCGCGATCTTCTGCCTGATCTTCTCCTGGAACGAATATGCCTTTGCCGTGCTGTTGACCAGCGGCGAGGCGCAGACCATGCCCCCGTTCATCCCCTTCATCATCGGGGAGGGCGGTCAGGACTGGCCGGCGGTCGCTGCCGCGACCACGCTCTTCGTGGTTCCGATCGTCCTGTTCACGATCGTTTTGCGCAAGCACCTGTTGCGCGGAATAACCTTTGGAGCGGTACGCAAATGAAGGACGCTGCGATCGGCAAGGCCGGAATGTCGCGCTGGTTTCGGCGCGGGCCCTGGGAGGCCTTTGCCATGAGCCTGATCGCGGGCGGCATCGTGCTGCTGGTGCAGCCCTGGTCGATCGATCTCTACAGCTATTCGTTCGTGACGATTCTCGCCGGCACGCTCGGCTTTGTCGTCGTCAGTCATTTTCCGGAATAGCGCGATGGCACGGATCGAAGTCGAAAACTTGCGCAAATCGTTCGACCAGTTCACGGCCGTGCAGGGCTCGAACTTCACGATCGACGACGGCACCTTCTTTGCGATGCTGGGACCCTCGGGCTGCGGCAAGACCACGACGTTGCGCATGATCGCCGGGCTCGAACTGCCGACCGACGGGCGGGTGCTGCTCGACGGCGAAGACGTTACGTTCCGTCGCGCCGCTGCGCGCGACATCGCGTTCGTCTTTCAGCTATTCGCGCTCTATCCCCACATGAACGTCGCCCAGAACATCGGCTTTCCCCTGAAGTGCCAGGGCATGGGGCGGAGCGAGATCCGCCAACGGGTGCTCGAGACGGCGCGACTGCTGCGGATCGAGCACCTGCTGTCGAGCAAGACCTCGAGACTGTCCGGCGGCGACCGGCAGCGTGTCGCGCTTGGCCGCGCGATGGTCAGGCGGCCGAAGGCGTTCCTGATGGATGAGCCACTCGGTGCGCTCGATGCCGAGTTCCGCCACCTGATGTGCGGCGAGCTTCGGGATCTGCATGATCGCATTGCCGCGACCACCATCTATGTGACGCACGATCAACTCGAGGCCATGTCGATGGCGGATCGGATCGCGGTCATGAACGGCGGGCGCGTCGAGCAAATCGGCTCGCCGCAGGAAATCTACGATCGGCCGGCCAGCATGTTCGTGGCCGACTTCATCGGCTCGCCGCCGATGAACTTCCTGAACTTCGAATCCGGACTGCGGCCGGGCGATCAGGCGGTCAATTTTCATGACGCCAGTATTGCCGTCCCGGAGCTTCGTGAGGCCCGCGCGGTGGGTCCTCTCGTGCTTGGCGTGCGTCCGGAGCACATCCGTTTCTCGGACGCGGCGCCGGTCCGAGGCCGGGTGTTCGGCGCAGAGTATCTCGGAACCACCCAGATCGTCACCGTCGATACGGCTTACGGCCGCGTGGCCGCGCGGATGCCGTCGAGCCTGTCGGTGCAGATCGGCGAAGCGGTCGGGCTTGCCTTCCGCTCTGAATGCCTGGCGTTGTTCGATGCCGCCAGCGGTTCGGCCATCCCGACGGCAAGCCATGAGGTTGCCGGCCATGGCTGACGTGACCTTACGCAATGTCAGCAAGCGCTTCGGTCAGATCGGGGCCGTGCGCGACCTTTCCTTCGCCATCAACGACGGAGAGTTCGTGGTGCTGTTGGGACCGAGCGGTGCCGGCAAGACCACAACCTTGCGGCTGATTACCGGGCTGGAGCATCCCGACGCAGGATCGATCCTGATCGATGGCCGCGATGTCACCGACGATCCGCCGGGATCGCGCGACATCGCGTTCGTTTTTCAGCAGTATTCGCTCTACCCGCACCTCACCGTCTACGACAATCTGGCATTTCCGCTGCGCTCGCCGGCGCACCGGGTTCCTGAACCTGCGATCCGCAAGCGCGTCGAACAGACCGCAGAGCTGTTGCATATATCGTCCAAGTTGAAGAACCCGGCGACGCGGCTGTCCGGCGGCGAGATGCAACGTGTGGCGATCGGGCGGGCGCTGGTGCGCGATCCCTCGATCTACCTGATGGATGAGCCGTTGTCCTCGCTGGATGCCAAGCTGCGCGCCGAGCTTCGACTGGAGCTGAAGCGCATCCAGCTCGAACTCGGCGCGACCATTCTCTATGTCACGCACGACCAGGTTGAAGCCATGACCATGGCTTCCCGAAATCGGTGTGATCCGGGACGGCCAGTTGCTCCAGCTCGGGTCGCCGCGCCAGATCTACGAGAATCCGGACGACCTCTACGTCGCGTCCCGGCTCGGCACGCCGCAGATCAACTTGCTTCCCGCCCGCCTGGTTCCGGAAGTGCCGACGCCGTCAGGGACCGAGACGGTCGGCATCCGCACCGAGCACCTGCAGATTGCGGCGCGCAATGGCGGCCGCTTGATCGGCCGCGTACACCGGGTCGAACATCTCGGCGAGCAGAATCACGTTCATCTCGAATACAAGGGCGAGATGCTGGTGACGCTGGCGGATCCGCACCAGCCGCTGAATGCCGGCCAGGATGTCGAGCTTCATTTGTTGCATCCGCTCTATTTCGACGCGGCGGGGCGAAGAATCCGCGCCGTGGTGCAGTAAGGTGCCAGTCAGATGACACTCCAGCCCGATACGTTCAAATCCCTGGTCAAGGACGCCGCCGAACAGGTGATCGCCAGCGCGCCGGAATTGACCGCGCTCGATCAGGCGATCGGCGACGGCGACCATGGCACCAACATGAAGCGCGGATTTCAGGCGGTGTTGAGCAAACTCGATGCCATCGGCGCGCAGCCGCTGGACGAGGCGCTCAAGACAATCGGCAAAACCCTGGTGATGACGGTCGGCGGCGCGTCCGGGCCGCTTTATGGCAGCTTCTTTCTCGCGGCCGGCGAGGCGCTGTCGCAGAAGAAGCTGCCGGAAGATCTCGCCGAGGTCTTCGGCAGCGGTGTCAGGGCGGTGAGCGCGCGTGGCCGTTCGCAGGCCGGCGAGAAGACGATGCTCGACGTGCTGGTCCCGGTTCTGGATATTTTGAAGGCCGAGGCCGGCCGTGGCGACCTGATCGAGCGGGTGCGCGCCACCGCGAGCGAAGCCGTTGTGCGCACCGCCCCGATGCAGGCCACCAAGGGCCGCGCGTCGTTTCTCGGCCCGCGCAGCATCGGGCATATCGATCCGGGGGCGAAATCGAGCTGCGTTCTCCTGCACGCGGTCTGCAGCACGCTGGAGGCGCGACAATGAACGATCTGGTCAGCATCGTCATCGTTTCCCATTCCATGGATATCGCCAAAGGCACCGCCGACATGGTGCGGCAGATGGTCGGCAGCGAGGTCAAGGTGGCCTTCTGCGGCGGCGATCCCGGCGGCGGACTGGGTACCAATGTCGGCCAAATCATCGATGCCATCAACGACGCCTGGTCGTCAAAGGGCGTCGCGGTCCTGGTCGATCTCGGGGGCGCCGAGACCAATAGCGAGATGGCGGTCGAAATGCTGGAGCCGGAACGGCGAGGGCGGGTCGTCGTCTGCAACGCCCCGATCGTCGAGGGCGCCGTGATGGCTGCGACGGAGGCGGCCGGCGGCAGTTCGCTGGAGCAGGTGAAGGCGGTAGCTGAGGAACTTTCTGCCGGCTGATGGCAGTCGGCCGGACGATGATTGGACAGGGATATGCTGGAAACTTCCGCGAACGAGCCATTCGTCACCGGCAAGGTTCGGTTGGAGCATGCGGTCGGCATGCACGCCCGCCCGGCGGTCAAGCTCACCAAGCTTGCCAAGCGCTTTCAGGCGCAGATTTCGATCCGCGCGTCGGAGGCCGCCGATTGGATCAATGCCAAGAGCGTCGCCAAGGTCATGGCGCTGCGCGCCCCGCGCAACAGCATCATCGAGATCAAGGCGCTCGGCGAGGATGCCCAGGCGGCGGTGGCCGCACTGGTCGATCTCGTCGCGGCAGATTTTCCCGACGTGGGTCCGTCATGAAGATGCGCGTGGATGTCGCAGGCCTGGCTTACCGTGGCAGAACCGCCTCGATCGGTTTTGCACGCGGGCCCTTCATCCGCATCGGCTCAGGCGCTGGTCGCGAGCGCAGCCCGGGTTCGCCGGCGGAGGAGGCGCTCGCCCTGCGTGACGCGATCCGGCTGTCGAGCGAGCAGATCGCCGAGCTCGCCGCCGCTGCCGGCGGCGAGGCCGCCCAGATCCTCGAATTTCAGGTGGCCTTGCTGGAAGACGAGGACTTTCTGCAACCGGTGTTTGCAACGATCGACCAGGGCGTGCCGGCTGACTCCGCCTGGTCGTCGGCGCTCGACCAGCAGATCGCAGACTACACGTCCGCATCCGACGAATATCTGCAGGCGCGCTCGTCCGATCTCAACGATCTGCGCGATCGGGTGGTGGGAATACTGCGCGGCAGCGAGAGACAGGCGGTGAGAATTCCGAGCGGCGCGATCGTGTGCGCCGACGATCTGCCGCCGTCCCGATTTCTGGAGATCGACTGGTCCGGTGGTGGAGGGCTGGCGCTGCTGCGCGGCAGCCCCACGAGCCACGTGGCGATGCTGGCGCGCGGGCGCGGGATTCCGATGGTCGTGCAACTGGGGCCGGTCCGCGACGCCGTCGTTGCCCTGCTTGACGGAGAGGGCGCGACACTCGAGCTCGATCCGAGCGCGGAACAGATCGGCCCGTTCGAGCGGCGCCGGGAAGTTCATCGCAAGAGCCGGGCCTCGGCACGCGCCATCCTGCGGCGTCCGGCCGCCACCTGGCACGGCGAGCGGATCAGGCTTCTGATCAATATCCAGCGCGTTGCCGACCTCGAGCACGCCGACGCCCAATATGCCGACGGCATCGGGCTGATGCGCACCGAATTCCTGCTCGCGGGATCGGACGAGATTCCGGACGAGGAAACCCAATATCGCGCCTATGATGCGGTGCTGCGATGGGCCGGCCAGCGGCCGGTGACGATACGCACCTTCGATGCCGGCGGCGACAAGCCGGTGCCCGGCTTTACCCTGGATGGCGAGGCCAATCCGTTTCTTGGCGTGCGCGGAATTCGGCTCTGCCTGTCACGGCCGGACATATTCACCGTGCAGCTCCGCGCGCTGGCGCGCGCCGCGGTGCGCGGAAATCTCAAGGTCATGTTCCCGATGGTCACCCTGGCCGGGGAGCTGGAAGCCGCGCGCAAGCTGTTCGCCGAGGTGGTGAAGGGCTTGCAGGCGGAAGGCATCGGCGCGATGCTTCCGGAGCTTGGAATCATGGTCGAGGTGCCGGCGGCGGCCCTGGCGATCAGCGATTTCCAGGCCGCGTTCTTTTCGATCGGCTCGAACGACCTGACCCAATATGTCCTCGCCTGCGATCGCTCGAACGGAGCCCTGGCCAGCTTGATCGACCCCCTGCATCCGGCCGTTCTGGAATTGATCGCGCGAACCGCGGAGCACGGCAGGCGCAGCGGCATCGGCGTCAGTCTGTGCGGCGACATGGCGGGCGATCCGCGCTGCATCCCGGCGCTGCTGCGCAGCGGTCTGCGCGAGCTTTCGGTCAACGCGCCGGCGCTGGCGCAGATCAAGCAGACCATCGATCTGCTGGGCGGGGGATGCGGCAGTGGCTGACGCGGTGCTCGATCAGACCGGGGAAGCCGGCGCCGTCGCCGCCTACAAGCGCATCTTCAGGGATGTCCTGGACAGCCGGCCGTCGGGAATGCGGATTCGCCTGGCCCACGCGATGGGCAAGAACCGCAGTTTCGTCAGCCAGATTTCCAATCCGGCCTATCCGGTTCCGATCCCGGCGCAGCATCTCAATACAATCTTCGATGTCTGCCATTTCCCGCCGCCGGCCAAAGCCGCTTTCCTGCGCGCCTATGCCCGCGCCCATCCGCGCCGGATCGGCCGGCTTACCGAAGGCCCGCACGAAAGGACGCTCACGCTGCATTTGCCGGACCTCGGAAGCGCCAAGCGAAACGCGCAGCTCGATGGGCTGCTGCAGGAATTTGCGCGGCGGTTGACCTCCATCCTGCTGGACGAGAAATAAAACCTGAAGTCGGGGAGAAACGCGTGAAGAAATTCATCAATTCCGTCGACAGCATTCTGGCCGAGGGGCTCGATGGCTTCGCCGCGGCGCATGCCGATATCGTGGCGCTTGGCGAAGAGCGAAAATTCGTGCGCCGCCGCCTGCCCAATCTGCAAAAAGTGGCGCTGGTCTCCGGCGGGGGCAGCGGTCACGAACCACTGCACGCCGGGTTTGTCGGAAGGGGAATGCTGGACGCCGCATGTCCCGGACAGGTCTTTACCTCGCCGACGCCGGATCAGATCGTCGAGGCGGCGAACGCGATCGGCGGCGAACCGGGCGTGCTGTTCATCGTCAAGAACTACGCCGGAGATCGCATGAATTTCGAGATGGCGGCCGAGATATTCGAAGGACAGGCGGCCAGCGTTATCATCAATGACGATGTTGCGGTCGATAATTCGACCTACAGCGAAGGCCGCCGCGGCGTTGCGGGCACCCTGGTGGTGGAAAAGATTGTTGGCGCCGCCGCCGAGAAAGGAATGGACCTCAGACGGTGTGCGCAGCTTGCCACCGACGTCAATACGAGGACCAGGTCGATTGGCGTCGCGCTGACGAGTTGCACGGTTCCCGCCGCGGGAACCCCGACGTTTTCGCTCGGCGAGGACGAGATGGAAATGGGCGTCGGCATCCATGGCGAGCCGGGCCGCAGACGGGTCAAGCTGACCGACGCCGATCATATCGCCGACCAGCTTGTCAGCGCGATCGTGAGCGATAGCGATGGAATCGCGTCCGGTCACGCCCTGCTTTTCGTCAACGGCTTCGGCGGGACGCCTTTGCTCGAGCTCTATCTGATGTACGATTCGGCACGACGCATCCTGCAAAAGCGCGGCATCGCCATTTCGCGCTCGCTGGTCGGTTCTTACGTGACCTCGCTCGACATGGCCGGATGTTCGATCACCCTGACGATGCTGGACGATAGATTGACCGAGCTCTGGGACGAGCCCGTGCATACCGCCGCGCTGCGGTGGTGAACAAAACCACGGAATGACCTATCCCGCCGCGAATTTGCCAGACGCGCCCGCGGCGTCATGAGGGCACTCGGAGGGCGGGCCGTCCCGGCGTTGCCGGGACGGCTTTGTCCTCGACGTTCACGACATCAGGATTACTTGCACAGCCCCTTGGACTTACGCTCCTGAATCATCTGCAGGCACGTCGTCGTACAACCTTGCCCGCTGCCATAACTGGGATTCTGCTTCTTGCATACGTTTATACAAGCATTAACGTCGCAATTAACCGCCAGCGCGGGCAGCGCGAAGACAACCGAGAGACCATAAACAAATATCGTCGACAGAAATGCAATTGACAAACGACGCGACATGGAAGCCTCCTGCTAAACTTTGAAAAATGGGGACTGCGCGGCTCAGGTCGACCGTCAATCCTATCAAAAGTCAGATCGTTCGTGAATAGTCCATATCGAGCTGATTGTCTTGTGACGGCTTCCAGATGCTCAGCCTGGAAAATCACCGCCACTTCCTGATCCCGGGAGTTTGGCATGTTGCGGCGGGGACGTTATCGGACCGGACGGCGCGGCCACGTTGAATTTTGTGCGACCGGGATATGCCCGGATTAAAACGACTTCCCGCTATCGGCGCAGGCGACTTTCTCGATCGTGCCACAAGGGCAAGACGGGCGATATATTGGTGTTCATCATCGGCTCGCCTAAGATGGTCATCGTCCTCTGGGTGATGAATCACAACCAGATACGGAGGGGAGGGAAGCAAAATGAAAGCATCGATATTTTGCCTGCCGAGCGTCGGCTCGCGCGCCGAAATTGAGGCGGGCATGGCGGCGACCAGGCCCGAGCTCTACCAGCGCATGTTAAGAGAGCTGACCGAACTCGTCAAACTTGCCGATGACCTCGGCTACGATTCGGTGAGCTTTACCGAGCATCACTTTCACATCGAGGGCTTCGAGGTTTCCAACAATCCCGTGCTGCTGGATCTCTACTTCGCGATGCAGACGAAGCGTATCCGCGTCGGTCAGCTCGGTATCGTGCTGCCGGCCGCCAACCCGATCCGCATCGCCGAGGACATCGCGATGCTCGATCACATGACCGGCGGGCGCGCCTGCGCCGGCTTCGCCCGCGGCTACCAGCGGCGCTGGGTCGACATCATGGCGCAGCAGACGCACGGCGTCTCGGGGACCTTGCCGCATCATCATGATGCTATCGATCAGACCAACCGCGAGGCGTTCGAGGAGAACTGGCAGATCATAAAGAAATGCTGGACCGAGGAGATGCTGACGTTCAAGGGCAAGTACTGGAAGATACCGGCCGGCGCAACGCCTTGGGATCTCGAAACCACGGTGAAATACGGCAAGGGCGTTGAGAATGGCATGCTGACGTCGGTGGGCGTGGTGCCGAAGCCGCTGCAGAAGCCGTATCCGCCGGTGTTCCTGCCGTTCGCGTCGTCGCCGAACTCTATTCGTTGGGCTGCGCAAGAGGGCGTCACCGCGATCTTGCCGCCGATGCATGAGGCCTACGAGTCACCGCTGTTCGACCTGTATGCCGAGGTGTCGGGAAAGCCCCGCGGGCAGGGCACGGGCTTGTTGCGCGACGTTATCATCGCGGACACGGACGACGAGGCCATGGCGTTGTGGGAAGACTCTGGGCGTTTCTCCGGCAGGGCGTGGTTCGAGCCGTTTGGCTTCCGCCGCGGCCTGATGGACCCGGTGACCAAGAACTTTGCGACTGCGAAGGAATCAATCGACCTCGGCTACGCGTTGGTCGGCACCGTTGATACCGTGACGCGCGCGCTCGAGGCCAACATGAAACGGCAGCCGGTCGATTGGTTGTTCTGCTACACCTACAACGCGCTGGTCCCGCACAGCAAGCTGATGAAATCCACCGAGGCGTTGTGGACCAAGGTGCTACCGAAGTTCATGTGAGTCACCGAGTCGGAATGCCCGTCTCAGATTTCCGTTGTTGGCACGTTTTAGACATGCAGGGGCGGTGTGAGGATGTCCGTTACCTGCGGAATACCGGAAGTGGGCGGATCGCGGTCAAAACCAGACCTATGTCGGAAGTCGGCGACACCGAACATATTTCATTTGAACCGCATCCTGACATCGGCGAAGCGATGAGCGCACCGTCCGTGCCAATGAGAAAGAGCCGTCCGGGCGGTCACCGGACGGCTGATTTCCGCAACTGCCGACTCGAGGTCGGTTCCATCGCTGTGATTTCGGCGAGGCCGGGAAGGTGCGCGCCGTCTTCGCTAGCCTCTGATCGAGCGGTTCGTCACGCCGCTCAACTGTTTACAGGATACTAGATAAAGTTTTATCAGCAATCGAAACACTTTCTTAGGGTTAATCGACGCGCGCCATTGGGGGTCGGGCGCCGCCGATACGAAAAGGGCCGCCAACCGGCGACTCCGAGTGCGCGCGCATAGGACTACTTGCATGGCGCTTTCGATCATCGGTCGTTGGTCGAAAAGACGGCACCCGGGTATCACCCTCTGGCTGCGCGGCCTCGCGCTTCCGCTGACGGATTCCGTCTCACGCGCGCTTCCTCATGAACTTTCTTCATCAGCGTCTGCAGCGGACTCCAGCAGACCTCGCATAGGTCCCGATTGTCGTCCGGCATAAGCTGCTTGCCATCGCTCGCGCCGTTGACGGTGACGCGCGCCCACCCCAGATTGTTATCCGCTTCACGGAAGCAGCAATCGCAAATGAACGTTGTTTTGGTGCCCATGGAGCGCTCTCCAGTTTCCGTCCGGGATAAGACCCCCAGATGAACGCGGGTGCAAGGTGTTGGGAAAGCGGGAACCAGAAACCCCGTGGTTGATTGGGCCAGATTGGAACGCGTTGTAAGCTCTGTGTCAGCATTCGGTTCTAGCTTCGCCTTATCGCGGGAACGGCTTTGGCAGCGCAAGGCCGCTGCCAGCCCGCGGGTCAGGCCACGCGGTGAAATTCAAGACAATCGGCATCAGCTATGGGGCGCTCCGGAAGGAGTGCCTTCAGGAGGTCAGGCTGTGGCCGGGGTGCCAGACTGTTGCCGGTATTCAGATCGTGCGAGACAATTCGCCTTCCGGCTTCTCAATCCGGGTAACGCTCTATGGAAAGGCCGAGCAGAAAATCGCCGATCGCGCGATGAATTGCGTTCAGCGCGAGAAGCGGCGGCAATATCACCTGATCGAATGATGCGGGGAGGCGGCAGCGCTGGCGATGTGCCGAACGCCGACCTCAGTCGCGCGAAATCACGCGCCGCCCGGTTGGACGTAGCAAAAGACATTCCCGGAACGTCCTAAAAATAAAATCCCGTGTCCGGTCGGATTCGATTTGTCCCATTTGAGCTTGTTGTTGGGAATTTCGACCTCGGTTCCGATATCGATGTGCGGACGCCGGCGCGGCTCATCCGGTTGATCGTCCGTTATCACGGCGTAGGTCTTGCCGTTTTTGACGTGAATCTCGTCCGCCCAATACGCATCAGCCTCGCCACAACATGAAGCGTTTGGATTGTCCGGCTGCATTAATGCCTGATACCATTCCCGGACGGTGGGATCTGTCGTTTCCCATTGTCCCACGTCGCGGGCACTGACAACGCCCATCACGCAGCCAAACGTCAGAACGAGGATCACGCGCTGCATCTGCCGCCCTCCAGTTCCACTGCCAAACCAGGTTAAGCGCTATTGGTTCCTTTTCTCGCGAATCGCTGCAGCAATTCTTGCGCCAAACAAGTGGCTCCGAAAGCGCTCGAAGGCCTTCACTGCCGGCCATCCACTATCTTTCCCGTGAGGCAGTTGGATTGGACGCGGCCCTGGCCGCCGACCCGACGAATACGTCGCTCCCGTATGCCAACAAAAAACCGCCCGGTGGGGATCAACGGGCGGAGTCAGATTTTGGAAGAAGGCGCTTCGCTGAAAGCGCCTGAAGCAACCTACCACGGGACGAGGGGCGAGCGGCCTTTGGGTTTGTAATTTTATGTTTCAAGCGCAAGACCCGCGCGGCCATCGGCGAAGGCAGCCTGCGTTCCCGGAGTTCCATTATAGCGGCTGTCTTTGTTTTCTTATCTCGGATAAATTTGGTCAATGGATCCGGAGATTTTACGCAAGCTGGAGGGCCGCCTCGGGGCCAAGGACGCACGAGCAAGGTTGAAATTCGAGGCCGATCATGAAGCCCAGATCTTCGGCCAGGGCCTGACCTTCTTTCATCTCGAGAATTGGTACTCGGCGCGGTCCATTATTCGAAAGGCACTCAAGGCCACCGGGCTTTATGGGCGCGCCCGTCGCAACGCCGACCGCGTTGTCGTCAAGCGCAACGATCTCACGTTCCGGAATCTGCCTTCGGCATTTCACGAGTTCACCATCCTTCACATCAGCGATCTGCATGTGGACCTCAGCGAGGGGGCCATGCGGCACCTGATCGAGATCGTAGGCCCGCTGCGTTTTGATGTCTGCGTGCTGACCGGCGACTATCGGGGCCAGACTTACGGACCGGTTGAGACGGCGATGGAGGGTGTCGCAAAATTGCGAACCCTGATCGAGGGGCCGACCTACGCCGTACTCGGAAATCATGACTCCATCCAGATGGTCCCACGCCTGGAGGCGATGGACATCCGGGTACTGCTCAACGAATCCGAGACCCTCACGCGGGGCGATCAGCGCATCCATTTAGCCGGCATCGACGATGCCCACTTTTATCGGGCAGAAGACATCGGCAGGGCCGCGTTGAACATACCGAAGGCAGATTTCGCGATACTGCTGTCGCATACGCCTGAAGTCTACCGCCAGGCCGCCGAAGCCGGCTTTGCTCTCATGCTCAGCGGGCATACGCATGGAGGGCAGCTCTGTCTGCCCGGCTCCATCCCGATCAAGCTTGAAGCGGTGTTGCCGCGCAGGATGGGCGCCGGGGCGTGGACGTATCGCGGCATGAACGGGTACACCTCTGTCGGCGTCGGCACCAGCATCCTGCCGGTGCGCCTCAACTGCCCACCGGAGGTGACCCTGCACGTTCTTCGGCGTGCGTGAGTCGACCGGCCCTTTGCCGGGAAAGCGGCGGCGCCCGATCCCCTATACCTCGATGGCAAACCCATGCAGCAACCGGGCGAATTCTTCGTCGCCAATTTCGGTTTGGGCAATCAAGACGCTGCAGGAAAGGTGTTTGACCAAATAGGTCCCGACCGAGCTGAACCACCATCGGGCCAATGGGCCATCCGGTCGATGGCCCACGACGACCAGGTTTGCCCCGATCTCCTTGGCGACCCCGGCAATCTCGCGTCCGGCTTCACCCATGCCCAGTCGGGCGGTCGGTGAAAAGCCCATCGCCTTGAGCCGCTCCACACCCTCATCCAGTATCTTCTGGTAGGTTTCAATTTGCTCGGTAACCGAGATAAAGCCGCCCTCGAGCGTTCCAGCTCCCGCGGATACTTCCGCCACGGCGAGCAGAAATACGGTTGCGTTGCAAAGCTGGGCAATTTTCGCTCCCTCCCGCAACGCCCGCCGGCCTTCGATGGAGCCGTCATAGGCAAGAAGCACTTTGTTGTACAAGGAATACCCCCTTCAATCGAACAAGGGAAATGGGATCACCTGGTGGTCCGGGCATTCTGGCGGGTCGACGCTTCCCAAGCCCAGGTTATTACAATCCCATTCATCGGGATAGCGGTCCGTGAGTTTAGATGGGACAGCTCTGCTGCCGGCATAGTCGTGGTCATTGGAGCTCGCGTGAAGGCCGCGAATAACCTCAGAAGCTACAAGCTCGCCGCGAACAGGTCCCACCGGCCCGGCAGACCCTTCAGTTCGTGCGATCCGCGCTCGGAGAATTTTAGCCCTGCGCCGGCAACAAGGTCGGTGACGACTCTCGAGACCAGAACTTCGCTGGACTGCGATTGCGCCATCACGCGGGCCGCAGCGTGAACCGCGATACCGCCGACGTCGCGGCCTCGCATTTCGATCTCACCCGTATGGAGTCCGGCCCTGAGCGGCAAGCCAATCTGCTTGGCAGCCGCGCCAAAAGCCAATGCACACCGGACCGCGCGCCCCGGACCATCGAAGGTCGCCAAAATGCCGTCCCCGGTGGTCTTGACCAAATTGCCCCGATGCTTTTCCACCGTCTGTTTGGCTAGCTGATCGTGACTGTCCAGCAAACGGCGCCACACCTGATCGCCCATTGCTGCGGCGCTGCGCGTCGAATCGACAATGTCGGTGAACAGAACCGTTGCGAGAACGCGCTCAAGGTCGGACGCCGATCCTTCACGGTGTCCCGTGACAAATTCCTCGATATCGCCAAGCAACGCATCGACGTCTCCAGACCAGAAAAGATGATCTTCGCCAGCATATTCGATCAATCTGGCCCCGGATATTTGCTTGGCGAGACTGCGACCCGCATCGATCGGAACCTGAACATCGTCTTGGCGGTGTAATACGAGGGTTGGGACTTGAATGGTGGGAAGGATCGGCCTGACATCAATTTTGGCGTTCAACAATGTAATCGCCCTGACCGCTCCTGGACTGGCTGACAGGCGCTCAAATTTCGCAAACAGTTCTACCGCGTCCGGGTTCATTGCCTGGCTCGGACAAACCGTCTTGATCGCAGCGCCGGTGCCCCAGTATTTCATGCGCTGCGCAACTCTTTCCTCGACGTCAGTGGGCAACATGGTGGCCACCGCAAATCCGCCGAATAGCAGCAGCTTCGACACCCGTTCCGGATACGTGGCGGCAAATAGCGCGCTCATCGAGCAACCTTCGGAGAAGCCCATGACGGCCCCCCGCCTCGAACCGACCGCGTCCATTACGGCACGGACATCGTCCATGCGCTCCTCGAGGGAGGGCGCTCCGGATATCCGGTCCGATAGCCCCTGACCTCGCTTGTCGAAGGTAATGACGCGGGCGAAGGTCGAGAGGCGGCGCAAGAATGCCGTATATCCGGGCGTTTCATGCGTAAATTCGACGTGCGACACAAAGCCCGGGACCATGATGAGATCGACTGGGCCGTCCCCCATGACCTGATAGGCAATACTAACGTCGCCGCTGAGCGCATAGTGAGTGACCGGTAAAGCAAAGTCGTTCATTTTCCTCGACCGAGCCGCTGCCGGAACATCGTCCGATGATGCGTCACACCCACCGGCTCCGGATCATATCAGCCCAAAGGGGCCGGGCTAGGGGCCAATGTCGGTTCTCAAATCGGGAAGGGCCTTCGGACGGCTCTTTCGTCAGGCGCCTTCCGGAGGCCTCTACCCACAATTCCACACCCGCCCGATGGGTGTGATGGTCCAACACGGGCCGAAACTGCCGCCGTTGTAGCGCCCCTGGTAAAACCCGGGATTGCCGAAATAGTACCGCGCGCCGTCGTACCAGTAGCCCGGCGTATAGCCTGGCGTGCCCTGGACCGCTCCCCTCGCACCATAGACCGGAATGTTGTTGTTGGGCGGCTGCTGATAGCCGGGCAGGAAGCCGTAGTGCCAGCGATAGCTGTGCCGCTTGTGAGCGGGTGCGGCGAACGCAACGGCTGGCAGCAGAACCAGGAGAATTGCGCCGCTTGATACGGAGAATATGCGCGACATGGGTGCAGTATAAACGGTCTGCTATCCAAATACGATTCAAATCCAATCTCTCCTCCGACTCCGTTCTCCCCGCCGCGCCCCGATATGTTACGTTCGGAGCGAATGGCCTTGCCTCGCGTGCTGTTTGCGGTGGACGATCGATCGGTCGAGGGCGATCGGGTGGTGGACCGGTCTCCACGTCGCTAGAATATGCGTAAGCCAACATGGCCAATGGGAACAACCAGCATGGGGCGGCGACGTTGTCCACATGTCCGACGGAACGCGATCCCGGGACTTGCTGGCATCCTGACCGGTGCGCTCCTCGCCGGTTTTGGCATGCGGGCGAGCTCTGCGGAAACGGCTCAGTCTGATCCGGTGACCGCGTGCAGAAATCTGGCATATCTCACCAAGTTCCCAGTGACACCGACACGGATAACGCTCGCGCGGTTCAACCCGCCCAGCGTCACGTCGAACAGCCTCAAGGCCTTGTACTACAGGTTAAGGGACGGCACCAAGCTTCAGCTAAACAGCATGTGGCTGCCAGGCCATTGCCAGGTGCGGGGCATCATTAACGAGCGTATCGGCACCGACGGCGGTCGATACGGCGACATGTTCGAAGTGCGCCTGCCGGCGCCCGCAGATTGGAATGGCCGCTTCATGTTCCAGGGTGGCAGCGGTACCGAGGGTTCGGTGCCGCCTGCCACGGGATGGGCGGGGACGCTTTCGCCAACGCTTGCTCACGGATGGGCAGTCGCGAGCCAAGACGGTGGGCATGAGAACAGCCGTCTGCCCCACCGCAATGCCTTCTACCTCGAACGGCAGGCGGTAATCGACCATGCCTACCGTTCGATCGACGTCACCACGCAGACGGCAAAATTTCTCGTCAATGCCTATTATGGGCGGAAGCCGAAACGCTCCTACTTCGTCGGATGCTCCACGGGCGGTCGACAAGGCATGGTATTTTCGCAGAACTTCCCCGACGACTACGACGGGATCGTGGCGGGCGATCCGGTCTTTGATTTGGAGGCAATCGCTCTCAGTGAGGCCTGGAGCGTCGAGCAAATCATGGCTATCGCTCCGAAGCCGATACGGAAGCTGCGAAACGGCACTCCGATCCTGTATCAGGCGTTTCCCGCGCCTGACCAGAATCTTCTTCAGAGCGCCATACTTGCCGCGTGCGATCACCTTGATGGGGTCGTCGACGGTGTCATCGACAACCTCGCGGCATGCCACGCAACATTCGATCCGGCTACCTTCGTCTTCCCAAGCACCGGGCAGCCGCTGCAATGCGCTGGAGCAAAGACGGCCGCCTGCCTCACGCCAGCACAGATCGATGCCGTCAGGAAGATCAGCGATGGACCGAGAAGCTCTCTGGGGCAGAGGATCAAGTCAGCGGCTGGCGGAGTGGTCAAGGCTCATGCCGACAATACGGTGCGCGGCTATGCCTTTGATGGCGGCTATATGACCCCATCCGGCCTTCCTCCGCGAAAGATAGGAACCCCAACTTCGGCCCCGGGGGATTTTGATTTGGCACTTGGTCAAATGCCGTATGGATGGATCTCACCACCCGACCCCAGCTTCGACCCCCTGAGCTTCGACTTCGACACCGACACTTCTCGTCTGAACAAGTGGTCGCCCGTGGTTACCTTCTCGACGTCCCTGGACATCAAGGAATTTGAGCAGCGGCACGGAAAGATCATTTGGTATCATGGATTGAGCGATCCAGGCCCGCCGGCGAGCGGCACGATCGAGTATTACAAGGAACTGGCGATAAGGAACGACGGCTTCGAGAACACCATGAAGTTCGCCAGGTTATTCCTCATTCCCAACATGGGTCATTGTGGAGGTGGGCCCGCGACCGATCAGTTCGATCCGCTAACGCCGTTGGTCGATTGGGTCGAACACGACGTTGCACCGGACGCGATCATTGCGTCTGGCACGAATTTCACCTCGCCACCGACCAGACGCAGCCGGCCGCTTTGCCCGTACCCGCAGGAAGTGCGCTATGTCGGCCTTCCAGGGGGCGACCTCAGTGTTGCGACCAACTATAAATGTGTGATCTCACCTGGCACGGACGATGGCAAGTGATCGAATTTGACCACAGCGCTCGTGAGCTTGTGATCGATCTGAAAGGTGCCAAGGCAATTGGCGTTAGCGCGCCACCGGACTTCTGGCGCACGCCGATGACGTAATCAAATAATGCTCGTTCTTCTACGGCGCATCAGTCCGGTTTTGTGAAGGTTTGCGTACGCCGGCCCCCGGTGTGCGCCGCGCCACCTTCATGGGCCGGCATCCGCAAACCTTCACAATATCGGACATTGGCACTAGTCCGGTAGCCCTACATTGTGGTTCTATGGTTGGACTGAAATCTACCGACATCGGAGGGATTTTTTGACTGACGCGCGGGTGGAACGGCGGCTTGCGGCTGTGCTAGCGGCGGATGTCGCCGGCTACAGCCGCTTGATGGGCCGCGACGAAGAGCACACCCTAGCCGGGCTAAAGGCGATCAGAAAATCGCTCGTCGATCCCGCCATCGCCGCGTATCGCGGCCGCATCGTCAAGACCACCGGCGACGGATTGCTGGCAGAGTTCGCCAGCGCAGTCGATGCCGCGTGCTGCGGCGTCGAAGTTCAGCGCGGCATGGCCGCGCAAAACGTCAACGTCCCGCAAGATGTCAGGATCGAATTTCGGATCGGCATCCATGTCGGCGATATCATCATCGACGACAATGATATCTTTGGCGACGGGGTCAATATCGCGGCGCGGCTCGAAGGTATCGCCGAAGCCGGTGGAATTTGCATTTCACGTCAAGCGTTCGATCAGATCGAAGGCAAGCTCCAATTTGCTTTTCGTGAAATGGGTCTGCAAAATCTTAAGAACATAACCAAGCCAATCGAAGTATTTGCGGTTGAGGTCGATAGAACCGGTGGAGGTCTCAGCCAATCAAACGCGAACCAGGAGATCAAATATTGCCGGACACCTGACGGGGTGCGTCTCGCCTACGCGATGTCAGGCAGTGGGCCGCCGCTGGTGAAGGCGGCGAATTGGATGAACCACCTCGAATACGATTGGGAAAGCCCGGTGTGGCGACACGTCCTTCGTGGGCTGTCTCGTGACCATACGCTGATCCGATATGATGCGCGCGGCAATGGCATGTCCGATTGGGAAGTCGATGAGCTTTCCCTCGACGCCTGGGTTAGCGACCTCGAAACGGTGGTCGATGCCGCAGGGGTCCAACGTTTCCCGTTGGTCGGAATTTCACAAGGCTGCGCCGTCGCCGTCAGCTATGCTGTGCGACACCCGGAGCGGGTGTCCCACCTCCTGCTTTACGGAGGCTTTGCGTTTGGTGGAAAGAAGCGCGCGCCGCAAGAAAAGGAAAAGCGCAATGCAATGATGACTTTGATGCGCCTCGGCTGGGGCGCAGACAACCCGTCATTTCGGCAAATATTCACGGGGCTGTTCATCCCGGGCGCGACGCAAGAACAGGCGGCTTCTTTCAACGAACTGCAACGCCGCACCACGTCGCCCGAATGCGCCGCTCGATACTTCGACACAGTGGGTGACATCGATATCACCGATCTACTCGCTAAGGTCACCGCGAAGACACTCGTGATGCACGTGCGCGGCGACCTTATTAATCCGATCGAGGCTGGCCGGGCGCTGGCCGCAGGCGTTGCCGGCGCTCGATTTGTTGTGTTCCAGGGCCAGAACCATTTATTCCTGGAGAACGAGCAGGCTTCGCAGCGGTTCTTTGAGGAAATCAAGTTATTCCTAGACCGCTGATTGGCAGACAAGCAGCCCAGTCGTCATGACTTTCTCGGCTGCTCGGGTCGTGACCCGGACGCAGTCATTGATCCGGGGAATAGAACATGAAAATCAGGGCCGTCTTACCGGTCTACGGTCGAGACCTGCGCCTCGATCTGCTCCGCGGAATTGCCAACTGGGCGATCTTCCTCAATCATATCCCAGACAATGCAGTCAATTGGATCACGACACGGAACTACGGCTTCAGTGACGGCGCCGACCTGTTCGTCTTCATTTCGGGATATACCGCCGCCATCGTCTACGGTCGAATGATGGGAGATCATGGCTTCCTGATCGCTGCCACTCGGCTGGCGAAGCGGGTTTGGCAGCTCTATGTCGCGCATGTGATGTTGCTCGTCATCTATGCTGCGGCGGTTGGATACGTCGCCCTCCGTTTCCAATATGACAACATCCTGCATGAATTCAACGTGATGAATTTGATCCACGACCCGATCGAGACGATGATAGAAAGTCTCATCTTGCGGTTCAAGCCATACAACCTCGACGTACTGCCCCTCTACATCGTGCTGATGGTGTTGTTTCCGTTGGTGCTGTGGAGCATGCTGCGGCGTCCGGGATTAACGATGCTGGGTTCTTTTGCGCTCTATTTCGCGGCTCGCCAGTTCGGCTGGAATCTTGCCGCCTGGCCCCAAGGCCAGTGGTTCTTCAATCCGTTTTGCTGGCAGCTATTGTTTTGCCTGGGGGCCTGGTCGGCCCTAGGTGGGGGCATGAAGTTGCGGCCCGTCATCAATTCGCAATGGCTGGTCTATTTCGGTGGCGCATATCTGCTTCTTGCGCTGGTCATGACGTTGGCAGTAACTTTCGAAAGCCTTCGCGAACTCATTCCCGGGTGGCTCTATGGCACCTTCAATCCAAACGACAAAACGAATCTCGCACCCTATCGTGCGTTGCATTTCGTTGTACTCGCTCTGCTGGTGGTTCGCTTTCTCCCCAAAGACTGGAAAGGGCTGAAATGGGCGGCATTCGATCCACTCATTAAATGCGGACAGCAGTCGCTGCGTGTATTTTGCGTCGGCGTGTTTCTGTCGTTGCTCGGCTATTTTTTGCTGACGATCAGTTCCGGGACAATTCTGGAGCAGGTGCTGGTCAGTGCCGCCGGAATTGCAACCTTGTGCGCCGTCGCCTACTACGGTGATTGGTCGAAGCGAGCCGACAAAACCGTCAAACGTCCCACGCCGCCCAGCACTGCGATTGCCAGGGATGGCAGAGGTGCATGAGTGAGCTTGTGACCCGGAGCGGTCATTCAGCGCCAATTCAACTTTTAGCGGCCTGATAGCGGATGCGCTGCATCCAGTGTTTCAAGCTCCTGAGGTGACAGTGACAGTGACAGGGCGACGGCGTTTTCCTTGACGTGTGCCGCGGACCCGGATTTTGGAATTGCGATGACGTTACCGCTGCGGATGGTCCAGGCCAGTGCAATCGCGGCTGCCGAGCAAGCGTGTGCTGCGGCAATACGCCCAAGAACGGGATCACCCAGCAGGCTGGTGTCGAGGCCGCCGAGCGGAGAATAGGCCATCACCGGCATGCCGTGCCGTTTGCTCCATGGCAGCAGGTCGCGTTCAATGCTGCGGCCGCCGAGGTTGTAATAGACCTGATTGGTCGCGCAGCGATCGCCTTGTGGGACGCGGAACAGATCGTCCATCTGGGAGACTGTGAAGTTGGACACGCCCCAGGCACGAATCTTGCCCGCAGCGCGCAGACGTCCGAACCCCGCCACGACCTCGGAAAATTCCGCGTTCGGAGTTGGCTCGTGCAGCAAATAGAGATCGAGATGATCAGTACCGAGCCGGGCAAGGCTCGCTTCACAAGCACGCGCCATGGCATCTCCGGTAGCGTCTTCGGCTTCCACTTTGGACACCACAAAGGCACGGTCACGCTGGCCGGCAATCACGCGCTTGATCAATTCTTCGGAACGGCCGTCACCGTAATTCCCCGATGTGTCAATCAGCGTCATCCCGAGCGAAAGACCCGTGCGTAACGCTTCTTCTTCGTCGTCTGCCGGATGTCTTCCCTGCCCGATATGCCAAGAGCCCTGCCCGATCGCGGGCACACTGGTGCCGTCGCGAAACTTAACGGAGCGCGATATGCCCGTTGCGGCGACGGCAGTCGCTGCGTCAAGAGCCAATGCGCCTGACAAAGTCACCAACGAACTAAGCGCGAGACAACGCTCGTTGAATTCGCGCCGGCTCAGCAATCCTGTACCTCTAATCTTCATGGCACTTTCCCTTCGACTGCGTGCTCGATCTGAAGATCGTTTAGCTGAGTTCCACTCGGCTAGCTCACCGCGAAGATTGAAGCCTCCGGCTGCTGAGTTAAGATATGGCGGTTTGTCTGGTTCTGGTACAGACTGTGTAAAACGCGGATGTTGAGGTTCGCAGGCAAGACCGCGGTCGGGGAAGCCGATCTTATGCCCGGATAGCCTCTATCAAGCCACCAACCTCCAGAATGCTCAGCACCCGTTTCATGTTGTAGGCCAGGACGTGTAGACGGCATCTCAGGAGTCCACCAGGCGTATCTCAATCCCGGCTGGTTCGGCATTCTGGTTGGCGACGGACAACTGCCAAATCCGGGCAGCGAAAAAATCATCGAGACCTATTATAGCTTTCCGGTGTTTTCCACAAAGGTCACGCTGGACTACCAGTTCGTCGTGAATCCAGCATACAATCGCGACCGGGGTCCCGTTTCAGTGCTCGGCGTTCGCGTGCATGCGCAGTACCAGGCCCTTCAATTATTGGCGCGCAGCAACACAGTTTGATCGAGTAAGCCTCGAAGGAGCGCGACTTCCGCCTTTGGCAGACCGGACCAACCGGGCCGGTCTGGTGATGTCCGTTGTTCCGGGTAGACCGGAAGTGACCGGCCGAAAGTCAAAACGGCGCTTTTGACCCCGAACCGACATCGACTGACCCGGCCCCGCCAAGCCTTGTACAGCGGGGATTCGGCTTCGTGGTGTTGTGTATGTGCGGCGATCCCTATCCGGTCAGCCATGCTTACCCAAGAGCGACGCTCATCGTGGCAACGAGCCTTTCCCCGAGTTGGTGAATTGCTCCCCTTGTCACACCGCAGGCGCATGACATACTCGCAGAGCGAACGATTGAGATCGTGCAGCGTCCGGGAGTTGGCAGTGATGCAGTCCTTGGATTTTGGTCTTGGGCTCGAGTCTCCGCCGCCATCAAGGCGGAGCAAATTCGTCATAGCTTTCTTGAAGTGCGGCTGGCGGCTTCGCTTCCTCCCGACGTTAGTGCTCAGGCCGCGCAGACGGCCGCCTGCAGAAAATGAGCCTGCTCAAGCACAACCGGAGGCAGAATCCGGCGTATTTGACCGAACGTTTCCCGACCGAGGTGCGGGCGACCGCGTCGGGCTTCTGCTACCATCAAGGAGCGATCTGGGCGGGCTTCACCGGGCCGGTGCTGACCTACTTCGCCGTCAATCAGCCACTTGGCTTCGCCGTTCCGATGCTGGTGGCGACGACCGGCGCCGCGATTATGTTTGTCATCACCCTGCTGTTCAGCCCGGAGACGAAGGGCAGGGAGCTGGTCGCGCAAATCACCTTGCTACAAGCTGCCGAGTGACAGCGACTGCGCGGCCGTCTTTCGGACGGCCGCGCGGTTCGTGCCGCAAGGTGCGGACGCCCGGCATCACCGTGCCCTTGACGTTACAAGCCGGCGCCGACGAGGTGATCGAATAGCGAGAAGTCCTTCCGCGGCCCTCTCCGCTTCAAACGGCCACATTGACAAGTACGCGAAAAGAGACGTGCACTTATCGGGGCTTGAATAATCGCCACAATGGTCCCCATCGCCCGAAAAGTCTTCACATCGAGATGCTGTGAGGCCAATGGGAGGTCACCATGAAGAAATTCTTGTTCGCACTGTTACCGCTGGCCCTTACTGCCGTTTTTTTGGTTCAATTCCCCGCACGAGTGTTCGCCGGGCCTGCCGAAGAGGTGCAGGCTGCAATGCAACGTCTCAAGTCCAAGGCTGCGACGCTCGGTACACCCACTGTCAACGGGGAGGAGGCAGTCGCTGGCAAGAATGTCCCCGCCTTACATTTTGGCGCGACCAAGATGAATAACAATTTCGTGCTGGTTGACGAGGTCCAGAAAGAAGCGGGTGGGACGGCCACAATCTTTGTTAGGAGCGGCGGCGAGTTCGTCCGCGTGGCAACGAACGTTAAGAAGGACGACGGGTCGCGGGCGATAGGCACCGTTCTAGACCCAAAGGGTAAAGCCATCGCGGCTATTGCGAAGGGCGAAAACTATTTCGGAGAGGCCGACATCCTGGGCAAGCCTTACGTCACTGGCTATGAACCAATCCGCGATGAAACCGGCAACGTCATCGGCGTCTATTACGTCGGTTATTTGAAAAACTAGCGTGCATTGATGAAAAGGAATTAGACAGGCTGCTCCCGCCCTTGGGTAAGCGCGTTGCTGAGTTTGCCGCCATAACGAAACGCGGTTCAAAATCGTAACTTTCACGCAGATGAGTGAGGGTTCGGTAGAGGCCTCATTCTCACTCCAACCACTCCATCGTATTCTCGTAAGGAGGAACTCTTATGAAGCTTCTCGCGACGTTTGTTATCGCAGGACTTTCAATGCTCATTTCGATAGCCGCCCCGGCCAGGGCCGCTGCGCCCGAGTCCAGAAGTCAGATAACTATCCTCTACGATGCATTCGGAACCGATCCTTCGATGACTAAGGACTGGGGCTTCTCCGCCCTCGTGGAGATCGCCGGAAAACGAATCTTGTTTGACACCGGGAATGACGCCGACATATTTGCAGCCAATGTAAAGGCGAAGGGAGTTGATCTCAAAAACCTTGATTTCGTTGTCCTGTCACACCGGCATTCGGACCACATGGCAGGCTTGAATTATGTTTTGAGTGTCAATCCGACTGTGAAGATCTACGCGCCCAAAGAAGGATTTCGGCATCTACGGTTCGTCGCTGCCGTCGAGCTTCTACCGAAAAGATGAGACGTTGCCGCCGGAGATGCGCTACTACGGAGGCGCACCACCTCAAGTCATGAAGTTCGGCGCGGCGTGGCGTGGGGCGAACTTCGAACTCATCGACAAGACCACCGAAATCGCTCCGGGCATGACCCTGATAGCGTTGGTGTCAGATGCCCCCGGCACCAAGGAGCTCAAGGAGCTATCTCTTGCTGTCAACACCTCTCAGGGCATGGTATTGGTGGTCGGCTGCTCACATCCAGGAATTGAAAGGATTGTCGAGGCAGCGGCAGCTATCAATCCGAAAATTCATCTGGTTGCCGGCGGCTTCCACCTCGTCGTCGCTTCTGACGATGTTATCGCGAAGGCAGTGGTGGCTCTGAAAGATACGTTCAAGGTCGAGAGCATTGCTCCGGGCCACTGCACGGGCGAGCCAATGTTCGCAGCGTTGAAGAAAGCTTTCGGTGACCGATATATTTATGCTGGTCTCGGCACTACTCTCCCGCTTGGAGCGAACACGGGTCCCGACATGCGACGAGGCGAGGGACCGGCGCTGCAGCAAGATGACCTGACCACCTATCGTAGGCTCGCGCGCCGCGAAGAATGAGTTTTTTTCATGCTGCTTTGCGTCAACGTCGCTGTCGCTTTGTCGCCGGTCCACCACTCGGCGTAAAATTAACGCGAACAGCCGGTTGCCTGTGCTGTTCGCATCCCGGCTCGTGCGGCTTTTTACCTTCAAGAGCGGAAATTATCAGGCTGCACCGGCATGTCCGAAAATTGCCAAAGCACTAAACCGCTCGCGCGGTAGGGCGCTGCGGCGAGCGGCATGGCCGTGTCAGCAATGGATGGAACGATGGGAGCCTCTTGCCTGACAATGAGGGCCCAGAACATGTCCCCAGAACCGACGATCGTTCAGCATGATGATCGCGCGATCTATCATCGAGAAGATGAAGTCATGATCGCGAGTGGTGTATAAGGCGAGTTCGAAACAATTCCGTTGGACGCTGTTACGTGGAAATATTTGTTCGGCCGATGCGGTACAAAGGCTGCCATCAGGCACATAACGCACAAGTTGTAATATGTGCCATTTTTACGACGCATAGCTCTTCGAAATTACAGGGGCGGCGGAAGGCCTTTTCACCCATTCGCAAAGTTCGCGCCATATCGCAAAAGTTGTGCTCACACTCAGGCACGACAGCCGTCACCACACCTCCCGCGGTTTCCTCCATTGGAGGTTTGCGTACGCCGGCCCCGGTGCGCGCGGCGCCACCTCCATTGGGGCCGACATCCGCAAACCTTCACAGGAACAGACATGATGGGGGGCAAGCCGCACAAAAGGAACACCGCGCGATGGGCGCTAGCACTGAATTGCGTTTTTGACAGTCTGCATATACCGATTAGACGCCATTAGCCGGGGTTGAGTTGGCGGGCTGCAGCTTCGGCTGTGTCCTCTGGGCGCGTGTTGAATGCGATTGTCGCGGCAGGTGCTGCCTTATGGACAGCGTTGACCACCATTTCGAATAGGGCCAGGCTTTTTGGCGGAATCCTGAGGCCGCCGCCGATCACCACGCAGTCATAGGCGGTCCCCCTCAGGGTTTTTTCAAGCATTGCGTGCCCGGCCTCATCGGGTGTGATCATGCAAGTGTCGCCTTGCCATCCGCGTTCTCCGATCCTCGCAACGGCCACGGCAATGCCGGCGTTGATCTTCTCCGCATCGAAGCCTGGTGGAAGGGCGGGGTCGGAGAAGTCCACGGTTTCGGGCTTCTGGCCGACAAACAATATACGGGTCAAATGCTTTCTCCATCCATTTGGTTTCGGACATGCCGCCGACTCAGTCCATTGAGTGCCGCATCGCCGCCCTCCGGTTCCTTCTATCCCAGTCTTCAAACAGCACAGACGCATTGCGATCGTCTGTTCAAAGTTGCTCAGCTATCCGAAATAGGCGCGTTCCATATAGTGATCATGAAAGAGCAATGGCAGCTATGCCAATGAGCAGGATGAAGCATTCCCCCGGCAGGGTGGGCGCAGGTCAAGTGACAAAGTGCGCATAGGTTCCAATTTCAAAATAGGCCAATGCGATTTCCTAGACCTGAAATCGAGAACAACTCCTGAACCTGAGCATTGCCCTCGGGTCGAATGACCGCTTCGGGTCAATCGCGTCGTTCTGACCGTGGACCGTTCACTTCTGGTCTTCCCTTATGAACAGACATTCTCAGGGGCCATCGACAGGCTGATCCTTGTCCTTTGGCCTGCAAATTCCAACGCCGATTGAAATGCTCGCTTCGAAGCAGCAGTCAATTGCGGTGGCGTGTACGATCGTTTTCGATTGATCTGGCCACGCCTTCCCCTAAAACGAATTCCATCACCGCGCACGTCTCTTTGTAGCACATCGCGTCACTTAGTGCGCTGCAGCGGCATGTCCGGAGTTGGGGAGTAAACCGGGCTCTGACCGACGATTCTGAGCTGGTTAGACCATTAGACCGTCAAAGCTTCCCCGTGCATTGATGCTCCAAACCGCGCGGAGTTTTCAATCACCCTTGCCAGTCGGTCCGGCGCTTACGTTCGTCAGCCAAAGATTTCTCTGCAACGGCACGCGCAATATCGAGATTTAGCTCTGTGAAACATTCTGCGCGAGCTTGGCTTCACAAATTGCTCCGTAAAGGCTGATTGAGCCTATTGCAACAGGCAGAATGCCCATCAGCGGGATGCCTATGGGCGACCCGGCTTCGATGGAGTAGGTAATGGTCCATAGGCCAAAAGCAATTATTCCTGCGGAGATTAGGGACGAGAGGACTGCGTTCATCCAGGTTTATCCTATTTTCTACCCTGACCTTCTCGGTGCAATTGCACAAGGCGCATTCAAATATGCGCACGTCCAAACCGCCTGGCCTCGATGCCACGCCAGTAAGCGTCATCGGTCCGTGGCATTTCGGGCAAGGCGGCCGTTCAATTTCAATGAGGCCGGGATCGGCGATGATTGACCGTGGCATGTGTCACGCGCCCAAGATCAGGCGAGAGTACGATGCTCTCAGTCACCGGTAGTGGCCAAAAAATTGGGGGCGGTGATGCCAGACCAATGCGCTTGGGTGCATCTGGTTCCAAGAACCAAGGGACAGCCTCAACAAAGTATTACGGACGCCACCGACGCAAGGACTCCGCCTGATGTCCGCTTTTATCGGGTCGCTAACCGGGGTAGACCGGACATGGTGCGGACAACCCAATTCGGTCGAGAATGACCCCAAACAGACATCAGAATGTAAGAGTTCGGGATGCGTTCCGGGTTGCCGATCCGTTCCCTTATGGCTACTGGCCGCTTTCCATCCCGCTTGGCTAGTGATCCCTTATCATTTCGGGAGTGGTCCCTTTTTGCTGTGTAATGCACAAAGCGAGTTAACTCGCAGGGTAACGCACAGGATTTGGGTAGTGGGTCAGCTTAATTGTGGCAGGGTTCTGGGATGGAAAACTCCGAACTCCGGGCGCATATTCAACGGATGATAAACAACGTCCTTTTGTCGCTCATTTCTTGGGTCATTCTTTTCGGTGCATTTGGAGTCGCCTATTGGTTAGATAGTCTCAAAGCGAGAGGGCAGCCGTGACAGCCCACCCCAAACGCCCTAGGGACCCCAACCAGCTTTTCCTGCGGGCTCCCCGTCCTCTGACCGGGGTGTCTGTTTTCCGAGCCTGGCTTACGACAGAGAGTATCAGGTTCCGGGTCCGGGCGCTGAAGGCGCGGTTTCGCGATCAAAAAGCTGAGTTCGACGTTATCAGGCAGAACCTGCAGCGAGGGGATGTCGTGTGTGACATCGGCGCCAACAAAGGCAGCTTCATCAATTGGCTCTCATGGTGGGTTCATGATGGCCGGGTTGTCGCATTCGAGCCACAGCCGGACTTGGCCCATTATCTAACAAATATCTGCCGCATGCTGGGGCTGGGCAACGTGAAGGTAGAAGCTAAAGCCGTCTATTCGCATTCTGGCGATCAGGACTTGTTTCTGCCAAAAGGTCATCAACCCGGGGCGTCGCTCCATCACCGGGCCGTGGAGCGGGAGAGCGTCACAACCCTATCTGTGCCGACGGTCGCGCTGGACGACTATTTCGACGTGAGCGACAAGGTCACGCTTCTCAAGATCGACGTGGAGGGCGCTGAGTTCGGGGTTTTTAAGGGCGCGGAGCGGATTTTGCGGCAGCACGCGCCATTGCTCGTTTTCGAGTGCGAAAACAGGCACCTCGCGCCCGGCAATGTGCAGGACGTATTTTCTTATCTTGAGAGCCTTGGCTATGAAGGAAGCTTCGTTTGCGACAATCAGGTTCTGCCGCTCTCCAGTTTCGATGCCGCTGTTCATCAGCGCCAAGATGGTGAATGGTTCTGGAAGAGCAAGGACTACTGCAACAATTTCATTTTTCGCAAAACGCGCAGGACGAGTGATACTGCGTGTTGAATGTGAATGCGCGGTGATCGGCCACTTCCGATTTTGGCACGAAACAGGTATGCGGCAGCAACGGGACGATGTCCGCTCCTGAGGGTAGGACTGACTTGCCGTTTGAATGGGGCCACGTCTCAGTTTGACCCAAAGCGACATCGGGCGGTGTCGCCGTTGCCACTTTTTTCAGCGCGGGCTTCCGGTCACGGCTTGGATACCCCGCTGTAACAGCGACCAGTCGAAACCAACGGCGAGTGCCCGGTATCCCCTTGCGGTCATAGCCGCAATTTGTTCCGGAGATGTGGCAACTCCGCCAAGCGGGACAGGGCTCGGCCGGATAACTTCTTCCAGCACCTTCATCGCCGCTTGGACGTCCGGGTGATCTGCACGACCCTTCAACCCCATGCTCGTCGCCAAATCGCCTGGGCCAATGACGAGAAGATCAATACCCGGCGTCGCCACCACTTCATGGATGGCTTTTACGGCGTCGATATGTTCAACGACGCCAACAGCCATCACCTCATCGTCAGCCCGATCCAGATACTCCCGCAACGAAACGTCCCACCGTGTTGGCGCATAAAAAGGTCCCCACATACGATCACCTTTTGGGGGATAACGAACAGCCCGTACCACAGCCTGCGCGTCCTCTCGCGTGTTTGTGTTTGGAAAACAGACGCCGAGGGCGCCAAGGTCCAGCGGTACCTTTGCATGCCATGCTGACTTGGATGCAACCCGAACGAGTGGGACCAAAGGCGTTCCAGAGGTGGCCGCGATCATATTATGGGCGGTCCCTGCATCAATTGCGCCGTGCTCCATATCGATGATTACAAAGTCCAATCCGGAACGCGCCATGATCTGGATCGTCTGCACCGACGGTATTGTTGCAATAACTCCGAGCGCCGTTCTTCCCTCAGCCCATATCGACTTCAATTGATTGAGCGGCGCTCCGCTTGGTTGAGGTGACATATGGCAAGCTCCCAATTCGAGATGTCCTGGGGCAAACCTTACACCGATTTCAACTCCGTCATGCCCGCTATTGGCACCTTTGAGACACGCCCGCAGGCATAGAGATTGTGAGCGAAGCGGACTCATCGCGTCACGCCATCAAGTTTATGGGTACACGGCATAGTCCAGTCTGCGTCGCCCCAGCGCAACTTGCTACTGGGCATTCAGCAGCCTGCCCTGGCCAGATCGAGAGCCACGAGCAGTTTGAGTAAGCTGTAGAGAACGAACTTCGGCGGAGCCTTCGTTCGCTTCCGCTGCCGAGCACATTGCGCGATTGACGGGAGAGGCTTCAGGTCAACCGACCGCGGCGCGAAAGACGCGCATATAATTGCCGCCCGCGATCTTTCCTGCCTCATCCGACGTGAAGCCGCCGCGCAGCATCGCGCCCACTAGGTGAACCCACTGCGAGTAGTCCTGCAGACTACCCCTGGCAACCTGCTGGTCCGTGCCGACGCAAACATGCTCAATGCCAACGACATCAACCATTTCTTTCAGGCCGTCGACGTATTTTTCAAGGCTGGGGAAAAAATGCCAGATACCGACCGCGCCGCCCGTCTCGGCGACCGCGAGCGCGTGGTCGCGGCTGATCTGCCGTGCCGTGAGCGGCGTCGGACCCATCGCCGGAGACCCTGAAAGCGCGGTGTGCGACAGGAGCAGGGGCTTGGTTGCGACTTTGACGGCCTGCTTGACCGTGTCCTCGGTCGCATGCGCGACGTCGCAGACAAATCCCAGCCGGTGGCAAGCGCGGATCGCCTCGGCACCAAACGAAGTAAGGCCCTTGTGGGTGACCGTCCCGGTCTGGAAGTCCCCGATGTCGTTCGGGGTGTAGTGCACTAGCTGAACGTGCCTGATACCCCGATGGTGGGCCTGCTCGAGCCGCTCGAGCTTTCCTTCAAGGAAGTCAAGCCCCTCCACATCACCCACGATAGAGGGTTGGCCCTGTTGATGTGCGGTCTCCAGGTCGGCCGCCGAAAGGGCGCGACGCAACCCATGGTGCGCGACCATCTCATCCACCCGATCAAGCTGTTCAAGATGATACTTATATAGCTGGCCCGGCTCGGGTGTGCGCAGCGCGCCGAGCACGCCGGCCGCGTTCCTGCCGAGAATGGGGCCGTCCGGCACGTCTGCGAGGCACGCCACGGCCAATGATCCCGCGCGCATGCCCTTTGCAAGGTCATCGTTGGGAGGCGCCTGAGACAGAATACCTGTCGTTCCACCGTGGGTGTGGACATCGACGGAGATGGATTTGCGTAGCACTTCTAGCGCGGCGGAGGTATTTTCCGTGGTCTGAGCAGCGGCGGTGGAACCCCGTGGCGCCAAGCCGCCGGCAAGCATCGTACCGACTGAAGCGAGCACCGCGCTCCACATCCAGTGTCGACGTGTGAGCGCGTGTCCGTGACATGCAAAATGACCACAGCAGTCCATGCCGTCCTCCCGAGAACGTCTGCCCATTGGGGCAGCCCGTCATTGATGAATTGAACCTCAGAGTGCAATCCGGTTCAAGAGTGTCGCCGGCGCCAACCTGGTGACGGATGTGCAGGTGTAACAGTTCAAGGCGTTGCAAGTGGCACCTAACAGCCTGGGGTTCTTTTGCGCAGTAGGCGGTTTTTACCTTTTCACCTGACCTCATCCCGCAGCAGCGTGGTGGGCGCCGCGGCGACGAGCCAACACCCCGCCGAAGCCGTTATTAGGCCCACCACAGCGAGCATGCTTGGTCGCTCCCCAAGGAACAGCCACGCTAGCAACGCTGCGGTGCCGGGGACAAGATAGAAATTCGCGCTCGCGCGAGCGGCGGTGCCGCGAACCAGCATGGCGAAGTAGAGGCCCATGCCGCCAAGCGAAACCATGACCGTATTCCATGCAACGGCCGCGACGGCGCCCTCCGTCCAATCGGCGCGCGGAGTTTCCAGAAGCCACGCACCAAGCGCCGCAACGGCGGCTGCTGATAAGAATTGCGCGGTTGCTCCTGGCAGTGGGGGCACGCCACGGCAGAAGCGCCCGAAATATAGCGTTCCCGCAACGAGACCCAATACACCCACAAATGCCAGCACCAGTCCCTGGAACTCAAGCGGGCTAGCAAGTGCTGCCTCGCCCACCACGAGGCCGACACCCATCAACCCGAGCGCCAATCCCAGCCACTGGCTCCTACGTAACCCTTCATGCAGAAGAACCACGCCGAAGGCTGAAGTCAGGAGCGGGGTCAGGGACTGGACGAGCGCGATCTGCGCAGCCGGCGCGGTCGTCAGACCCACATGCGGCGCCATGAGCCCGACGGCGTTCAGCAGAGAGCCCGCAACCGCGCAATGTATCCATTTTCGCCCACCCAGCGGCCGCCATGATCGCCGCAGCACGATCATCAGGACGGTAAGCACGACGGCGCAGGCCGTCAGCCGAATAGCAACGAAGAGCAGCGGGGAAAGATGCCGCAGTCCAATTTTGGCTGTAACAAACGACGAACTCCAGAGCACGACGAACAAAAAGGGCGCCGCGAGCATCGCCCTGTCAGTCTGGAAGCGCGGCATTCTTATCTGCTCTTGTCGGACACGGCGCATGCCGCTTCCAACTCCCGCGCTGGAGGCCGGCTGTTGTAAGTCAAAACCTTGTAACCGTTGCGAAGGGCAACTGACAAGGCCGGCTCAGGGTTGACGAGGAACATCAAAACCCATTTGTTGGCGTGCAGGTCGGCGATCGCTTGCGCCCGCGTCTGGGTCAGATAGAGCGACGTAAGCATGTAGCCGAACAACACCGCGGCGGCGATGATGGTCAGGATCATCACCGACTCTCGCATTGTGTCGCGCGGGATGTGCCAGATCTGGTCCGGCCGCCAAAGCCGGTAGATTGCGATCGCGAGGATCATGCAGAGAGCTGCTCCGACGCCGGCAGCCTCCGACGGCGTGGCGACGCCGCCATAGAGCGAGTACATGCGAACGAAAGCCGATCCTGCATGGTCATACTCCTCGATTACGGGGGCGAGGAGCCCGTGCGACCGGCTAGGGTATTGGAATCTGGTCCGCTTTCGGACCACTACAGACTTGGCGTCTAGCTTCGCTACAGCCGACCGGTAGCTAATGACCCGGACCGGACATAGCTCATTGGAGCGGCGGCCGACGATTAGGCTGCGTTTGCCACTCGGCCGTCGATCTCAGTGCGGAGCGCAACAAAATCTATGGGTTTCGTCAGAAGCGCGTCCGCGCCGCCCTCCAAGGCCTTTCTTCTGGTATTGTCGTCACCGTAGGCGGTGATCATGATGACTGGAACGTCCGGGCGCGCGGCTTTCGCTTTCGGCAAAAGCTCAAGGCCGCTCATGCCGGGCATGTTGATATCGGAGAGGATCAGAATCAGTCGATTCACCTGCAGCGTCGCTGATGCGTTGCAGGGCGTTGGCCGCCGACTGGGCAAAATCCATCTTGAAGCGGTTGTCGCGCAAGTCGCGCCTGAATTGTTGACGAAACAGGATCTCGACATCGGGCTCGTCGTCAACAACGAGAACAAGGAAGCTCATGAATTTTCTCCGGCTTTGCTAAGAGCGGCCTTGCGCGGAAGAATGAGCCTGAATTCGGTAAATTGGCCGGGCTGGGTATCGACCTCGATTGATCCCGAATGCTGCTTGACGATAATGTCGTGACTAAGAGAGAGGCCAAGGCCTGTCCCTTCGCCGGGTGGCTTCGTGGTAAAGAACGGATTGAATATTTTCTCTTTTACCCCGGGAGGAATGCCGCCGCCGTTGTCGCGAATGCGGATCTCGACACGGTCACCCAGGTCGCCGGTCGCGGCAGCAATGGTTGGTTCGTAGCCGTCATTCGTGGCCCCTTTGCGTTTCTTCGCCGCGTAGACGCCATTAGAAATCAGGTTAAGAAGGACGCGCGTAATCTCCTGAGGAAACAGATCGACCATCCCAGCGGCAGGATCAAAAGACCGTTCCAGCTTAATGTCGAAGCCCTGCTTTTCAGCTCGGGCACCATGGTAGGCCAGACTGAGGCTGTCCTCAACAAGGGTGTTGAGGTCGACCGATCTGCGTTCTCCCGAACCCTCACGAGAGTGTAACAACATGTTCTTGACGATGGAGTCCGCGCGCTGGCCGTGCTGGACTACCTTTTCAAGATTTCCCTTTAGCAAACGCGTCAGTTCATCGAGTTCCTCCCGCTTCTTGTCGTCAAGAGCAACAGGCTTGAGAGCGTCACCGAGTTCGTCGACCAATTCCTTGGAGAGAGTGGAGAAATTGTTGACGAAATTGAGTGGGTTCTTGATCTCGTGAGCGATGCCCGCCGTCAATTGACCAAGTGATGCGAGCTTCTCGGTTTGGATCAATCGATCTTGGGCGGCGCGCAGATCGTCCAGCGACAGCGATAATTCCCTGGTACGTGCCTGTACCTCATCGAACAGCCGTACGTTTTCGATGGCGATCACAGCCTGGTCGGCGAAAGTCGTAACCAGCTCGATTTGCTTGTCTGTAAACGGAGAAACATTCGATCTGCAGAGCGCGATCACCCCAATCGGGGTGCCTTTACGCAACAGGGGTACGCCCAGCATTGTACGAAACCCACCGCGTTTGATAGATTCGCTCCAGGTGTATTCCGGATCGATGGTCGCGTCCGGAATGTGGACCATCTTTCGATCAAGTACAGTTCGACCAACGAGGGTATCTCGTCGTCGTTCGATGATCTGGCGCTGCATCCACTCGCGATACTCACCTGCGAAGCCGTGGTTAGCTGCCAGCTTGAATGTGTCGCCCTCACCCCGAAATATCATTGCATAGTGCGCGTCGCAAAGCCTCGCCGCAGACTCGACCAGTGTGTCGAGAACCGGCTGCAGATCAAACGTTGAGCGGCTGATGACCTTGAGTACGTCGGCGGTGGCAGTCTGCTGCTGCAGCGATTTACTCAAATCGTCCGTGCGGGCGCGCAGCTCTCTCAGCAGCCGCGCATTCTCAATGGCAATGACGGCTTGATTTGCGAAGTTCGTCACGACTTCGATCTGTTTGTCGGCAAACGGCCGCATTTCCTGGCGGAAAATGCAAATCGAGCCAATCAGGGTACCGTCCTTGAGCATCGGCACTGCGATGAAGGAACGCGCACCGGTCATGTCCACGAAGGCAACGCGCAACGGATGGCCCTGCTGATAGAGCAGGTCAGCTTCAACATCGTGAATGTGAACGGCTCGTTTTGATTCAGCAACCCGCCCTAATGCCGTTGACGAGTCCCAATATCGCGGCTCTTGCAACAGCCATTCGGCAAATTTTGGTGGAACTCCTACCATCGCTTCGGTCGCGAACTTTTCGTCTTGATAATGGTACAGGATGCCGAAATCTGCCTCGCAGAGCCGGGTGGCTCTCGACAGAATTGTTTGAAAAACTGGATCGACATTCCCGGGAGAGCTGCTGATGATCTCCAGGACCTCCGATGTGGCCGTCTGCTGCTGCAGCGACTCTGCCAATTCGAGTCTGAGAGCTGCGATTTCCTTTTTTAGATCAACATCCGCAAGCGCACGTTTGGGCTTCGTTGGCGCCTTGCTTTTAGTTGGAGATCTACGCACCGCTTGTCCGCGCTTCGCCATTTTGGGTGCGCTCCGGCCCGGAAAAATTGCAATAGCGTCAAAATTATCAGCACCAAACTACCCAATCCGAAGGCTGCCGTATAGGACGATCAAACGATTTCGACTTCCGTTTTTGGCACCAACCGGACCAACCCGGGCCGACCTAATGATGACCGTTGCTCGGGGTCACCCGGAAGTCGCGGTTCGGGGCCGTCAGGACCGTTTTTGACCCAAACCGGACATGGCGCGACTATTGACAAAATCGTCTCGGCGGCACGGCCCCATAAAAGCACAATCAGGCTGGTGGAAGGGCTGCGCGCTCAACGTTTCGGGTTGCGCCCGCGGATGTGGTCAAAGCCTTGCTTGATTGCGGCGAAGCGCGCTTCGATCATCGGCTCAAATTCGAGGTCGGTGAAGATATATGGCCAGTCCTTTTCGACGCCTTCGCGGACGAGTTCACCGGCATAGATGGGATCTATGCCCTGAGAGATGCGTGCCCGGACCATATTGATCTGCAGGGCACGTGGGCCCGACGTCGGCAAGGCACGGACCGCCCCCTCGAAGCGCTTGGGGAGATTGCGTCTTGAGTCCATGATTTGAGTGCGGATGTACCCTGGACACAGCACCGATACGCCAATCCCGCGGGGCGCGAGTTCACGCCGCAGGCCCTCGGACAGCGCGACGACGCCATACTTGGAAACGTTGTATGCATTGCTCTCCCCTGAAATAAGGCCAGCGATCGAGGCTGTGGAGACGATGTGTCCACCCTCGCCATGCTCCTCGATCAACGGGCCGAAAATCTCGATCCCCCAAATGGTCGCCATCAGGTTGACGCCCATGGTCCAATCCCACGCCGCGTCGGTCCAGGCGCCATAAGGCCCACCGCCGCCGACGCCCGCGTTGTTGACGAGGATATGCACCTTGCCGTAGCGGGCAGTCGTGGCTTCGGCGGCCGCCACGAGTTCGGCTTTGAGTGAAACGTCCGCTTTCACGCCGTCGACATCGACGTTGGTGAGCCTCAGTTGCTTGAGCGCTGCGGACAGAGCCGCTTCTTCAATGTCGCAAAGCATGACTTTCGCCCCCGCCTGGGCGAAGGCGGCCGCGATCCCCAGTCCAATGCCTGACGCTGCTCCGGTCACGAACGCGGTCTTTCCAGTGAGTTCCTCCACGCGCTCCTCCCTCGTGCAAGCGGACACACCTCGCCCCAAAACGCCAAGTGTCCTCGGACGGCATATGACCGCATTTTCGAACGATTGGGAAGCGTGTCGGACGTCCGCTTCTGGCACCAACCGGACCAACCGGGTTTGTCCGACGATGTCCGTTGATAGGGGTAGACCGGAAGTGACGGGCAAAGTGTCGAAACGACGCGATCGACCCGAAGCGGATATGGCGTCGTCGGGTAGCGAAACGGTAACTGAATGTACAGTCGGGATTTCCCGGATCAGCAACCTTGCTCCGTATTCAGTAAGTGGCTTGTCGAAGTCAGCGGGCGGCTCGAGGATGAAAGCGTCCCGCAAGCGCCTGAAGGTACCGCTAGTAAAGACCAAATCGGCGCGCAGCCGCTCCGAGGCCGTGCCTAAGTTTTTTGAAGACCCGCTGGTACAGCTCGGGTGGTGGATGCGCTGCATCTATTGTCTGAAGCTCTTGCGGTGTGAGCGTCAGTGAGAGCGCGACAGCGTTCTCCGTTACATGCGCTGCCAAGCCGGATTCGGGAATTGCAATGACATTACCGCTGCGGATGGCCCAGGCCAGCGCAACCGCGGCCGAGGTACAACCGTGTGCTGCGCCGATACTTTCAAGCGTGGGGTCATGCAGTAGGCTGGTGCCGAGGCCGCCAAGCGGCGAATAGGCCATCACCGGCAAACCGTGCTGCTCGCACCATGGCAGCAGGTCATCCTCAATGTCGCGGCTGCCGAGGTTGTAAAGGACCTGATTGGTCGCGCAGCGATCGCCGTGTGGAATTTTGAAGAGTTCTTCCATGTCGTTGACGCTGAAGTTCGACACGCCCCAGGCGCGAATCTTCCCCGCCGCGCGCAGACTTTCGAACGCCGTCACAACGACGGAGAGGTCGGTACTCCTATCTCGCCAGTGCGCTAGGTAGAGATCGAGGTGATCAGTGCCGAGACGGGCGAGGCTCTCCTCGCAAGCACGCGCGATGATGCCATCTGCCGTCATGTGATCCACTTTGGAGACCAGGAATACGCGGTCGCGCTGACCGGCAATCGCGCGGCCGATCAATTCTTCGGAGCGGCCGTTGCCGTACCCCTCCGACGTGTCGATCAACGTCATCCCGAGCGAGAGGCCGGTGCGCAGCGCTTCTTCCTCAACGGCTGCCGGATGTCTTCCCTGTCCAAGATGCCACGAGCCCTGGCCCAGTGCGGGGACGACGGTGCTGCCGCGGAACTTTACCATATGCCCTGCAACGTTTGAATCCGTGCCGGTGGCCGCAGCAAAAGCCGATGCAACTGATAGCCCCGCAAGCATGGCGCTGACGGCGGGCAGCGATGAGCCGAGCGCCGCGCAAAGTCCACCAAATTCACGCCGGTCCAACAGCTCCTTGTTCATATCATCATCTTCTATCTGATCCTTTCCACTATGGCCAATCGTCGATTCGACTGGGATCGCTGTCAAGCCGTGAAATTGACCGATGTCATTCAGCATCGTTCAAGTTCACGAATTGGTCTTACCCAAGGGAAGCTGCCCGCGAAGCCGGTCGCGCACCCATCAACCTCAAGACCGCCAGGTGCTCGACCTTATCGCGCCACAGAAAACCTGCCCGAACAGCGTGAATTCGGACGCGGCCTGCGTGCCGACCGCATATTTGATGATCTCGCAATAGACCGCCGGCATCGGAATTCCGATCGGCACCTCGTTCAGTGCAAACTGCAACGGTCCTTGGTTAGCGATCCGATAGTCGCAGACGATCGCCGTGATAAACCCACCAGCATAGGCATGACCGTTGATCGCCGCGACGGTGGGTCGGGGATAAGTGAACAACCGAAGATTGGTGGCGCGATAGGCCGCGAACTAATCATCAATCTCTCTTAAGATTGCGGCGCGCGAACATTGCGAAGTGATGATCCAGATCGAGGCCCGCCGAGAACACATTGCCCGTTCCCGTCAGAACGACGGCGCAGTCTTCAAATTCCGCTTCGACGCGATCGAACGCAGCATGAAGATCGGCAAAGAACGTGGGGTTCTGAGCATTGACCTTGTTAGTATTCATGGTCACGACTGCAACGTGGTCGTGTTTTCGTTCGATCTTCCAAGGCATGTCAACATTCCCTCGTGGCTTACAAACCGCTGATCGAATACTATAGCCTAAGGAAAAGAAGCTGAGTGATTTCAGCGAGTTGTGATTCCTTCGCATTTGCAAAGATTCGAGGGAGAGCACGAGGGCCTGGACTGAAATCACTCGGCGACATTATAGGCGCGAGGGCTTGCGATATGGAAGCGATACGACCGATGCAGAGTGGTTTGTGATGGAGCCACTTCTGCCGCCTGCATCGGCGCTCGGGCGTCCGCGTGCGACAAACATGCGAACGGTGATAGATGCGATTCTCTACATCGCGTCCACCGGTTGCCAATGGCGGCAGTTGCCCAAGGACTTCCCACCCTACTCGACGGTACAGGGTTATTTCTACGCCTGGTCGCGCGGAGGAATCTTTGCCACGCTCAACTACACCCTCGTGATGGCGTCGCGCGAGGCGGCCGGCCGAGAGGCGAGCCCGACGGCCGGAGTGATTGACAGCCAGTCGGTGAAAACCACGGAAAGCGGCGGCCCACGGGGCTATGATGCAGGAAAGAAAATCAAGGGCCGCAAGCGCCACATCGTCACCGACACTGAGGGCAACCTGGTCGGGCTCGTCGTGCACGAAGCCAACATTCAGGACCGCGATGGCGCCCCGTGCGTCCTTGCTGCGATCCGCTCGCGCTATCCCTGGCTGCGCCACATCTTCGCCGATGGTGGCTATGCCGGAGAGAAACTGCGCACGGCCTTAAAGCGCATCGGCGAATGGACGATAGAAATCATCAAACGTTCCGACACGGCGCAGGGCTTCGAAGTTCTACCACGCCGATCGGTCGTCGAACGTACTTTCGCATGGCTCGGTCGCTGTCGTAGACTGGCAAAGGATTTCGAGGCGACCATCGCCAGCGCTGTTGCCTGGGCGCTCGTCGCCCACATCCGAACCCTCACTCGGCGACTCGCAAGAGCTTGAAATCAAATGAAATCATTATGAGTTGACATAAGTGTGCTCGAAGTCCGCCACGGGTCAAAATCAGTCTTGATGCCCTCGAAACGGGACTTCCGAGATACCCCTCAAAGCGGACGTTCTCAGTGCTCGTTGGCATGTCTCAAAGGTGCCACAAGCGGAACCAATGCGGCCCGTCGCATAGTGACGTCTCCCGTTTAGCCCGGAGGTGAGGTTGCCCGTAAGACGTCGCTGAAAACGCCGTACTGCAATTGAAATGCTTTCCGGCTGTAATCCTGATAGTAGCCGGCGGTCACCGTGACGACGAGATCAAGCTCCGGAACAATGCGGATCGATTGCCCGCCTCGACCCAAAGCGCCAATCCAATGAACGACACGCCCATTGAACCGCGATCGGCCGAGCCACCACAGATACCCGTAGGATTGATTGTCCGTGCCCTTGATTTTCTCCGCCGTCGAGCTCTCGATCCACGCTCTGGAAACGATCTGCTGGTCCTTCCAGCGACCACCCGCGCGGACCAGTTCGCCGATCTTTGCCATGTCACGTGGTCGCAAGCGCAATCCTCCTCCGGCATCGGTATCGCCTTTTACCCGAGACCACTCCACGCGGGTAATGCCCAATGGCTCGAACAACGTCTCGCGCGCAAATTCGTCGAGGGGGCGTCCAGTCGCCTTGCGCATGATGGCCGATATGAGCGTGAGCGCACCGGTGTTGTAGAAGAATTCTTGTGCTGGCGGCGCAGTCACCGGAAGACCGAGCACATAGCGGCACGGGTCTCTTGCCATATGCATACGCACTTCGTCGTTATCGTCCCCAGTGCTCGGTGTCGCCTCCACCCACTTCAGACCCATCGACATCGTGAGTGCGTGCACTAGCTGGATGCGATCCTTCTCGGGTGAGCGCAAGTCCGACAACTCGGGAAAGAAGCTGAAAATGGGTTCGTTGATGCTGCCTATCAGCCCGCGATCAATCGCGATCCCGATTGCGAGCGAGGCAACGCTTTTCGAACACGACTTGATGTTATGCAGCGTATTGGCATCAAAGGTGACGTCTTCTACCTTGCTGCCGAAAAAGCCGGGAACCTCGTCAGAACCTTTGAAGTACCGCTCGAACACCAGCTTGCCGCCTCGCGCGACAAGAACCGCATGAACGTTAGCGCCCGAAGCTGCGAGCTGATCAACCATCCTGCACAACGCAGGGCGCTCGACAAGTTTATCCTCATTGATGGAAACTACAGGCCAACCGTCGTCTCGCGCGATCGGCGCACCGCAGTCTTGGGGCGTGTCCGCGAACACTCGGGATGCCATAAGGGGCGCCAGCGCAGTTCCCCCCAGAACTGAAATAAACTGGCGCCGCTTCATTGGATCGTGACCTTCGTAACTTTGCGTGCCCACGCGTATCAGATGCGACGGCGATTGCCGAGGTCAAAATACTTCCGTTGCCGAGGTCAGCCATGGGTCATCAACGGACCTGTCGGCCGCGAAATCCGACTTCCGTTCTACCTCCTGGGACCGGACCTCGCCGACCAAGCCAGCCACGTCGGTTTCGTGCCAAAACCCGAAATCCCGAGGAAGCGACTCTGTTGCAGCCTGTCTGGTTTAGCGCCAAGAGCAGGTGCAGCGGCAATCGCCACGGCGGTCAGCTGCGCGCCGACAAGAGACTTACGCACTGCAGCAAAAGAATTGTTATTCGATCACCTCATCGGCAAGCCGAGCTATAGCCCCGTTTGGAACCCCTTGGACTTGAAGTGCGGCGCCGCTTCAGGCCCGGACAGAAAGTCGATAAATGCTTTCGCCGCGTCGGCTGATTGCGTTTCAGCGCCGACACCGCCGGTGAACACGGTCAGGCTCCCAAGCTCGCCCGGCAACGGACCAACCAATTGTGTGCCGGCAATCGGCACGATCTCGGAGGCCTGCGCGATGCCGAGTTCCACCTCACCCTTCGCCACCAGTTCCGGCGACTGCGCGCCGGGCACAAGCGTTGTCTTCGCCTTCATCTGCTCGGCGATGCCGAGACGCTCGATTGCTCTGCTTGCAACCACGCCGCTCAGGCCGCCCTTGGCCGGATCGGCGTAGGAGATCGAATGGGCTGAGAGCAGCGTTTGCTTGAACGCTTCGACCGTTGTGATATCCGGCGTCGGCACGCCGGCGCGGGCCGCAAGCGCAACCGGCGTGCCGGCAACATTCACGAGGTTACCAGGGGCCAGCTTGTTCTGCTTCGCAAGGTCCTCCATCATCGACCGCGTCAGGATGATCACATCGGCGCGGTCGCCATCGAGGAGGCGTTTCTTCTGGACCGCTGCCAGGTTGAAATCTATGACGATCCTGTGGCCCGTCTTCTGCTCGAAAATCGGGGAAACCTCGTTGAGCGCGGTTGTTAGCGCGACTGACGTAAATACCTTGACCTCAGCCGCGTGACCAACCGTCACGGACAAGATCAAGCCGCCTACTGCCGCAGCAACTCGCATTAGAACTCGCGCGTTCATCGGTACCTCCCTGCACAATTTAATTTGTGCGATTAGAGGCCATAAAGTTTCCCGCGACAAGGCGGAGTTAGCACTACGAGCGGTGAGGCCGTGCAGCCCGTCCTCGTCAAGCCATCGAGCTACTCGGAGCCATTGCTTGCGTCATGACGTCTAGATTCCGGGTACCTATTTTGCCTTCGGAGTCGGAGGCGGCACGGTCTTCTGCTCGTTTTGCAGCGAGCTTGCGATAAGCGGGCGCGAGTAGCGGCCAAACGCCGCCGAGAAGGGTGATGAAATCGCGTCGCCCATGTCAGGCCCCAAAGCCGCAACGAAGTCATCTTAGCGGCTCAAAAGCACGGCTAATGTCTCAGTTGTCACAAAACGGACCTGCTCCCCTTCGTGAATGATGTCCGCTGTTTGGTGAACAACGGTCATAACGACCGGTTATCTCGGCGACTGTAGCGATTGAAGAAGTTCGGCAATCTGAACAAGCGTTCACAATTCTCCCTCGGGGCCGAGGGAACGGATTGGTCATGATTATGTTCCATAGAGGCGAAGTTCACCTTAGGAGAGAAAAATGAAGAAGATTTCTTATGTTTTGGCGGCTCTGGCTACGATTGCGATCGCAGCACCCGCAGTCGCTCAAGACAAGCCGATGAAGCAAGGCATGGGAGAAAAGCCCATGGTGCATCACCACATGCACGTGCACCATCACTACCATCACCACCACATGATGATGAAGAAGCCCATGACGGACAAGAAGATGTAAGATCGATGGCCCCCTAACCGGGGCCATTTTTCCTTGGAACGTACGCACCGCGAGCAGCTTAAATCAGCGGGCCTCCGCAACTCGAGGGCTCGGATAGCCGGGTAGCGAGACGATCTCCTCGGGTGAAACTACCCGGCTATTTCCTGGAGCGTGGCGGATGCGCACGAGAAGACGACCGGCGTAGCCCACGTCGCCTGCACGCCACACCGGTCGCCGCAGCCCATGCGCCCGGCTGGCCCCGCGGAAGGGTTAGAACCCGGAGCTGCTTGTCGCATGGCTAGTGAAGCGGCGCGTCGTTCTGACCGTAACCCAGCCAGTTCCGGTCTACCCCGATCAACGGACATCGTCAGACCAGCCCGGTTGGTCCTTTTCGTGCCAGAAGCGGTCATCGCGAGAACGTCATGCGCCGATCACGCGAGCCACAGCCACGCACACACTGCTGGGCCGCCTTGCACCGCGCCCAGACGTGCGGACCGTGCCCTCAATAAAGAACGGACGGCATATATGCCCCGGTGGGCTCGTTGTAGAGACCGATGGTCATCAGCGTCATCTGGAAGACGAGCTTCAGCCCGGCCTCCAGGCACCATTTGAAGACCTCGTGGTTGCGGGTTGGCAGCAGGAAGCCGGCTCCGCCGAATGCGGGCGCCGCGCCGATCAGGGCCATCAAATCGCGGTTGGTCTCCGCAGCACTGTGGCCGAAAAAGGCGAGCCCGGTGGTGTAGCCGGTGACGCACCCGAGATGTTCGACTACCGAGGCTGCCTTCTGATCAATCGCATCGCGCAATTCGCCCGCGCGATCGAACCCATGGACCTGGAGGCAGATCCGCTTGCAAGCGGCCACGTCGGCGACTGTGGCAGGACGAACCTCGTAGCCGCCGAACTTCTGTCCAAGCGGCTTGCCCTGGAGGATCGAGACCGGCTCACGGGTGCGAAAACCGAGCTTGGTATAAAGACAGAGCGAGCGGTTGTGGAAGCCGGACTGCAGCAGACGCACTCCGGCCGCCTGCTGCCGGGCCGCGCGATCCAAAACGTCCTGCATCAGGAGCCCGCCGACGCCACGATTCTGTCCTGCCGGGTCGACGGTAATCGGACCGACGCCGGCAATGCAGGATCGCTCGTCGAGAAAATTACTGCCGACGATGCGGCCTTCACCCTCGGCGACGACCGAGTAGAAGCGCGGATGGGTCAGCAGCATCGACAGCAGCCCGCTCGCCACTTCCGGCGAGGGAAAGTCCGGCGGGAAGTTATGCGCGATGCAGATCGCCTTGAAGGCCTCATAGCAGATCGTACCACAGGCCGCAGCGTCGGCGGCCGCGCCCGGACGAAGAACAATGCTCATCACCTGTTGCCCCCCTCGTTTGCGGCGCAAACGTAAGGGCCGCCACTTCGGAAGCATAGCAGATTTGTGGTTCGTGAAACGGATATTGGGTCGCGGCCCGATGTTCCGCTCCATGTCCGAATTGGGTCAATCTCGTCGTTTTGGCCGTGTACCGGTCACTTCCGGTCTTCACCTACGAACAGACATTGGGTTTAGCCACAAACTGATCTTTGTCATTCGGCCAGCGATATTCCGACGCCGATTGAAACGACGTTTCCAATAATTGGCTTCGTTCTGTAGGCTCACTATCCTGCACCGAGCCGATCGCAACGTCACTGACGGCTCTCGTCCAGCCAGCGGCTGGCGGCCTTGCGCCGGCTTGCCGCATGCCACTCATAGCGGTCAAACGCGCAAAGCCTGGCCAGCGCCCGGGGATCGAACATCGGCTCCAGCTCGGTCGGTATGGCGGCAACCCTGGTGGCGCGAATTCTTGTTAGCTCGAGCTGCGCTTCGGCCAGAGCACGGGCCGGCCATAGCTGGACGTCGCCTACACTTTCCCCCGCGATAGCCTTCGCGAGCGCTTCCACCGTTTGCGCCGCTTCGGTTACAGGGAATGCCCGGGTACCTAATTCCCGCAGCGAGCGTCCGCCATTGCTTGCGCTCGCTGATTTGTTGCGTCGCAGGAGTCCGGAAATGGCGCGAACCGGACCACCTGCGCCGGTCAAATAATCCGTTGATCGGGGTGGATCGGAAGTAGGGTTGAGGGGCTGTCAGGACCGGTTTGACCCGGAACGGACGTGGGCAGACCGAAGATGGCGCGTTAGAACGCATTGCTGTACCGTGTGATCTCGCTGCGGCTACACAACCCGGCTGTGGAGCAACGATAGCGAAGCGACGCGGGGCATCGGGAGAGCCGCCGTGGGCATGAAGCGCAAGGTTAGCCTATTCCTGTTTGCAGTGATGTTGGCGGTGAGCCTAGGGGCTACGGTCGTCACCTCGATGGCGATGTACCGGCTCGTCTTGAAAAAGCAGAATGACGAGATCAACCGGCTTGAGGCAAGCCTGTCCGAGCGCTTCGCCGTCTTCGAGACGATGCTGCGCTCCCAGCATGAGCGCATCGCGGCGCACATGGGCAAGGTCCTGCCCGAGATCGTCGTCGAGTTCGAGGCGACCGGAAAGCAACCGCAGGACCTGTCGGTGGACGAACTCGATCAGCTCGTCAAGAAGTACGAGATCCAGCACATCTATTTCATCGACCGCTCGCACAAGGTGTTCCAGACCAACCTTGCAGGCGAGATGAACATCGTCTTCCCGGAAGGCAGGTTCACACACTTCCTCGACACGGTGTACGGCGCGAACAAAGTGATGCAGGTCGGCATAGACCTATCTACCGTGACCGGCACGCTGCGCACCTACAGCTACTTTGGCCCGAAGGGGAAGGACTACATCATCGAGATCTCGACCGAGCTGCGAACCAGCCTGGCCGAGGGCAATTTCGGCTGGATGAGCGACTTCTTCTTCCAGGACCTGTTCATCGACGCGGTTCACTCCAATCCATACGTCAAGGATATCGACATCTATCTCTACTCGGTGGCCGGCACCTGGTCGCTGCTGCATGTCGGCAAGAAGCTCGATCCGCAATTGACCGCGCAGATCATGAAAAGCCGGCGCGAGCAACTGGTCGATAAGGATGGCCGCTTCGTCACGATCTACAGCGTCGAGGAGGCCCGCGCCGGCTCCGATCCCGACCATCCCGTTTTCTCGAAGTCCGTGATCCGCGAAATCACCTACGACACCGGGCTTGCGCGCGAGGCGGTGCAGCAGGTGTTCCTTGGCTCCATGCTGGTGCTGGCGATCATGCTGCCCATCGTATTCTGGATCGCCTCGCGACTGCTGCAGAGGCAGCTTCTCGATCCGCTGTTTAACCTGCGCGGCGAGGCTGGCGCCATTGCCCAAGGCGACCTCGCGCAGGTGATCGCCAACACGGACCGGAAGGACGAGATCGGCCAGCTCGCCAAAAGTTTCGCTTCGATGCGCGATGCTGTACGCAGCACCATTACCGACCTCACGCAGACCAACCTTTCGATCGAGCGCTTCGTGCCACGCGCCTTCCTGTCGATCGTTGGCAAGCCCCGGATCATCGACGTCGAGCTGGGCGATAACAAGCGTGAGGACATGAGTATCCTATTCTCCGACATCCGCAGCTTCACGACATTGTCGGAGAGCATGATGCCGGACGAGAACTTCGCCTTCATCAACGCCTATCTCGAGCGTATGGGCCCGGTGATCCGCGACCACAATGGCTTCATCGACAAGTACATCGGCGACGCCATCATGGCGCTGTTCAAGAACGCCGACGACGCACTGCGTGCCGGCCTCGCCATGCTCGACACGCTCGACCAGTTCAACGCCGGTAGGCGCGTGGCGGGGCAGCAGCCGATCGCCATCGGCATTGGCATCAACACCGGATCGCTCATGCTGGGCACGATCGGCGAGCGACATCGCATGGACGGCACGGTGATCTCCGACGCGGTCAACCTCGCGGCGCGGGTGGAGAGCCTGACCAAGGACTACAAGGTGCCGCTGCTGATCTCGGAGTACACTTGGCGGCAACTGGCCGATCCCAACATCTACGACATCCGGTCGATCGATGTGGTGGTGGTGAAGGGCAAGACGCGGCCGGTCACTATTTTCGGGGTCTATCAGCGCGATTCGCCGACTGAGGGCGCCGCCTCGAAACCGGCAGGTCGTTAGCTTGATCTGTTTACCCGAAGTAGAAATCGTGAACTAACGGCGCGCGCTGCTGACGTATGTCGGCTTGACCCAAAACCGACCTCAGATCTTCCACGGGGAGAAAAAACAGTTGGTCTTTTTGACCGTCTCCGCGAGGGGGCTTAGACCCAAGTCTCCTGTGCCAGCCAGGCGTGCGGCGGTTGACCTGGTGGAATCATTGCGGAAGTGAGCCCAATCGCAGTCTGCCTCTATAATGATATAAGTTGAAGGCTTACCATCGGAGTAGACCATGGAAGACAAGATGGCGCTGCTCGAAGCAGCCTCAAATCCACGTCGAGCGACGCTTGACGATGCGGTCAGTCTTTCGAAGCTCTTCGCTTCGGGGTTTATGGACGATCCCCTGTTTGACTACATGATTCGCCCAGGAGCCGGACGAACAGCAGCACTCGAAATGTTCTTTTATGAAATTCTTTCGGCTCGCGACATCCCTCAAGGCGAGGTCTGGATGAGTTCGGATGGTCATGCCTGCGTGTGTTGGCTAAGACCTGATGCGCGGCGATCTCCAGGCGGAATCATTCAGAAACTAAAGTGGCTGCCGTTCTTCGTCAGAGTGTACAGTCTCGCCCGCTTTACGCGAGCAATGGCGGTGATGGAGGCCATGGACAAACATCATCCGAGCGAGCCGCATTTTTATCTCACCTTTGTATCAGTTTCCCCTCAATATCGCGGTGTTGGGTTGGGATCACGAATCCTCAAGGCAACCCTCAAGCAAGTCGATGCTGCTGGCATGGGCGCCTATGTCGAGAGTTCAAATCCGAAGAACGCGACATTTTATGAGCGAGGCGGGTTTGTCGCTCCGAAGAACATCGCTCCCGATGGCGCCCCTCCACTTATTGCCATGTGGCGTGACGCAAAACTGAAGTGAACGAACGCGCTGTGATATCCATTATGAGGAATGGAACGGACTATCAACGGCCGCAGTACCCCGTCCGAGCGTGACCGAAGCGGACATTGGGTCGCTCGGGTCTGTGCGGAAATAGGATAGTCGCCCGTGAAGAATTCGGAAGCGATTGATGCATCGCTGTAATTTGAGCTGAGCAAGTATTGGATTTTGCAAGAAAGCCGGGGGTGGGTCTTGGTTTTCTTGCATTTTGGGATTCCGGATTTAGGCGGTTCGTGATTCCTTTGACGGCGAGATTCGCTGTTGGAGGAGAGCCGTGGGCCAGCCGCGCGACGATCGTCAGGATGATCTGTTTGGGCCCCGCCTGGAGGAGATCATCAACCTTCGCCATCCACTGGTCCGTCTGGCGGCGGAGATCGATTGGCAATTCCTGGCCGGACGCTTCAGTTCGGTCTGTCGCGTCGGGCCGGGGCAGCCACCATTGCCAACACGGCTGATGGCCGGATTGTTGATCCTCAAGCACATGCACAACCTCTCCGATGAGGCGTTGTGCGACCGCTGGGTGGAGAACCCGTATTTTCAATATTTCTGCGGCGAAGTGGTGTTCCAGCACGCGGCGCCGTTTGACCGCTCGTCGCTGACGCGCTGGCGCCAGCGGCTGGGTGAGGAACAGATTGCGGCGCTGTTGCAGGAGAGCCTTTCGGTGGCACATCGGGCCGGGGCGATCGAGACCAAGGATCTCGAACGGGTTGTGGTGGACACCACCGTGCAGGAGAAAGCGGTCGCGCATCCGACCGACGCCCGGCTCACCCACCGGGCAATCGAGAAACTGGTCGATCTGGCCAAGCGCGAGGGCGTCAAGCTGCGCCAGAGCTATCTGCGTCTGGCCAAGCGCGCCGCCATCATGGTCGGGCGCTATACCCATGCCCATCAGTTCAAGCGCGCCCGGCGAGAGCTCAAATTCCTGCGCACCCGGCTCGGCCGCATCATCCGGGACATTCGCCGCCAGATCGACGGCGACCCCGCGCTCGAGGACCGCTTTGGCCCGCTGCTCGATCTGGCGCTGCGGGTTCGTCATCAAGAGCAGCGCCAGCGCGGCCCCAAGGTCTATTCGCTGCACGCCCCCGAGGTGGAGTGTATCGGCAAAGGCAAGGCCCGGACACCCTACGAGTTCGGCTGCAAGGTCTCGATCGTCACCCCGGTCACCGCACCCAAAGGCGGGCAGTTCGTGCTGCACGCCAAGGCGCTGCATGGCAACCCGTATGACGGCCATACGCTCGGTCCCGTCATCGCCGATCTTGAAAAGCTCACAGGTGCCGCGGTGCGCCGCATCCATGGCGACAAGGGCTATCGCGGTCACAGCTATCCCGACCGGTTCAGGGTCTGGATCAGCGGCCAGGTCCGCCGGGTCACCAAAGCCATCCGCCGCGAAATGCGTCGCCGCGCCGCCGTCGAGCCCGTGATCGGCCATCTCAAGGACGACCATCGGATGCGGCGCAACTATCTCAAAGGCCGAGATGGTGATCGCATCAATGCCGTGCTCGCCGCGGCCGGCTACAACTTCAGCCTGCTCCGGCGCTGGTTCGAGGATTTTTTGTGCGTCCTGTTATCGATCTTCCGTCATAGCTGGACGACGCCGCTCCCCGGATAGGCCCTCAAGACGTTCTTCACGGACGACAGGATAGACTCGGCTTGGACTGTTTTGGCTGAGGCGGGCTCTCAATTCCCTATGCGGCGTTTCGGAACAAGCTAACAACACCAAAACAAAAGCTGCCCGAGGGTCTCCTTTAACCGAAAAGCTGCGCTGATCAGGCGGCGCCCGCGGCCGGCTGATCATTGCGGCGGTAGGCCAAAAAGCCGAGCCCGGCAAAGCCGAGGATCATCATGGCCCAGGTCGAGGGCTCGGGAACGCCCGAAACCGTCGAAATCGACAGTTGCTGAGTTCCGCTATTATCACCGTAGTATGAGTCCCAGTATCCGACCGTCGGTCGAGATTCCGCCCCGATTGAATTTGCTCAACTATTTTGGGTTCGTTCTGCAAAAATGTAACAAAGTCAGATTGTATTACCAGCTATCACATCTTGGCCAGTAGGCGGATCGCCCGGTCTCGCCGGCCGACGGCGCGTGTCTCGTAGCGGTCGAGCTTCAACAAGTCCGGCAACAAGCGCCTGACAGCTTCGGCTGACCGGTACGGTCCCGAGGATGGCATCGTCGCTGCCGGATTTTCCAATAGCTTGCAACCCGGTGTGGGGCGCCGCCAGCGACGTGGTGCCGAAGTTCGTCTCGCCATCCGATCCTGCGGCCCAGTGGACTGGATCTCACAAGGGCCCGGCATTTTTCGCTTACTCTGACAATTACCTCATCGACGTGAAGTTCGGCGTCATCGTCGACCTTAAAGCCTCTCGCGCCCCTTTGGACATACTTTGTTTGCATTGACGTTCAACTTATTTGGCATAGAGTTGTTTTACTTTTTTGATGGAGAAATTTCAAAATGAAAGATCGTTCTGCTCGCCTTATCGCTGATATTCGCGACGGGTGTGGTTAGCCCGTTCTTTGTGCCAGACGCGTTTGCGCAAACAAACCCGCCGGGCGGCGCAAAATCAAAAGTAAAAAGGTCTGGGTGTACTACGTGTTCCTGTAATCGGGCCTGCTGAGCTATAAGCTAGCCTTTTCCTCGCCGCCACCTTCTGCGGCGAGACCGGAAAGCTCGCCGCAACATGCGTTGAGCGCAAATCGTAGGACATGTGCGAGAGCCCGACATAAAGTTGCGCCGGCTCGCGAGGAGGGCAGAACATGCAGATTGTTTTAGGCTTGCTTTCTATGATTTCAATTGCCTTGGGAGCAACACAGGCATTTGCAAAAAACTGCACCGACCGTCAACAGGTCTGTTTCCGCTATTGCGACAAGACCTACCAAATGAGAGGTCACGAAGCATGCAGAGCTACGTGTGGGGACTATATGTCTACTTGCCGGTCAACAGGGTGTTGGGAGAGTAAAGTCACTGCGAAAGAGTGCGGGTTTACAAAGAATTAGTTTGTAACGCGGCGTTACCGCAGTTGGGCCTGCAATCGTCTGGCGCTGACCAACATGGTTTTGTTTGTTGGTCTCAAGGAGTGCATTATGAGGGGCCTCTGCTACTTTTTGCGTTGATCTGTCTCCCTGGTTTTCGGAGGCGGCGGTGTTGAAATCGGAGCCGGGCGAGGGTCAGCTCCGGCCCGGGCAGCGCGTTTTGGTCGATGATGGGAGTTGTCCTTCGGGACGGGTCAAGGAAGTTGTCGGCGGTAGCAATCGAAAATATCGCACAACGATTAGGCGGCCCGGCTCGACGCGAAGTAGTAGCTGTGTTGCGCGTTAAGCCTGAAATAGTAGCACAAGAATATCTTGGTTTGATTTTAACGCCATGTCGCCTGTTGGCACTTAACGTCGCCTCTAGTGCGTCGCAGCGACATGTCGGGAGTTGGGTGCAAACCGCTTCGCAGGTATCGGCTTCACGGCCTATCGCAAGAAGTCGGAGCCAGCATTTATGGCGGCGTGATCTAAGATCATCATGTTATATTACCCCCTTGACTGAGCGACCTCGCGCTTCCGTTGACGGATTCCGCCGCTCGCGCGCTTCCTCATGAACTTTCTTCATCAGCGTCTGCAGTGGACTCCAGCAGATCTCGCACAGGTCGCGATTGTCGTCCGGCATAAGCTGCTTGCCATCACTCGCGCCATTGACGGTGACGTGCGCCCACCCCAGATTGTTGTCCGCTTCACGAAAGCAGCAATCGCAAATGAACGTTGTTTTCGTGCCCATGGAGGGCTCTCCAGCTTCCGTCCGGGATAAGACCCCCAGATGAACGCGGGTGCAAGGTGTTGGGAATGACGCGGGAACTAAAAACCCCGCCTGGAGGCTGATCCGGCAGGGTTTTGTGTTAGGTGCGCCGCTGAGACGGCGGAAGAGGCAACCGATCGGCGACGACTTGATGATTGGGTGCTCCTTCCCGTTGCTCCTTCCCGTTGTTGCCCACGGGTTGGAACGCGTTGTAAGCTCTGTGTCAGCATTGCCGGGACGAAATGTCGGCAGAAGAACCTTTGCCACATAGGTCCGAAAGCTCTCGCCGTCGATCGGCCCCTCGAAAAACCACGGCGCATCGATCCGGTCGTGGCGCAATGCCGCAAGGAAAGTCATGGTCTTCCAACGGCCGTGGGGAACCTTGGCGGTGAGCCTGTGCCCGCGCGGTGCCCATCCCCGCAACGGAGCCATATCGGTCCTGGTCCAGGTCTCGTCGATGAAGACCAGCCGCTCAGGCTCGACGCGATCTTGATACCTTGTCCACTGCATGCGACGCCGCCGCGCCACGTCGGGACGATCGCGTTCGCCAGCCACCACGCTTTTTTTTGAAGCTGAGCTTCTCGGCGTGAAGGAACTCCCACACCGACCGGTAATCGACCTTCAGGCCGCGCCCGCCTAGTTCGGCAACGAGCCCGCGCAAGGTGAAATCGCCGGCTCTGATCCGCTGCGACAACCAGGCCGCCTGCTCCCCCGAAATCGCTTTCGGCTCGTGACCGCCCATCTGGCCGGGAGCAACGCTGCCGGTCTGCTCCACCCGCCGCATCCAGCCAATCGCCGTGCTGATAGCGACCCCAAACTGCCTGGCTGCTTGATTGCGCGACATACCGCCTTCAATCGCCGCCACAACCCGTTTGCGAAGATCAACTGAGTAAGGCTTCCCCATCCATGCTGGCCTCCTTCCCAGCCAGCATGGTGAATCAGAAAACCAACTGATTTGGGAATCCCAAATCAATTCAAGCCAAACTCATCCCGCTTTAGAGGAACCGCAAACGAACTGTAGGACTGTCCATCATGCGTCGAGTGTTTTTCGGACTACTAGCGATCCTTTCGCTCGTGACCTGCAGCGGCGCTTTCGCTGGCGATATGGCGAACGCCGATTCCAATGGGACGTGCAAAAGTCGTCAAGAAATAATCTCGTGGGTCCAGCTCACGCTTACGACGGGAATTGGCTGGCTGACGGTCAAAGCAGCGCGATTGACTCACAACGGACTTGGGCTGATCGGCTTCTTTCTGCCTAGCTGGGCCGTTTAATTGGGGTGCAGCATGAGGCCGCGCGATCCCGGCCCTCACGGCTGACCGAAAAGTGTTGCTTCAGCGTTGGCGCTCGCGTGCTAAGCCCACGCGCTTTCGGCGGCGTGGCATGACCTTAAGCCGGAAGCCCATTGTATCCAGAACGCTTACGACCGTCGTGAGGTTCGGGTGCTGGTGGCCTCCGAATGATCGATAGATGCTCTCTCGCTTTATGCCGGCTTTTTTCGACATGTCGGAAATGTTGTACAAACGGGTCGCCTCACCAATAGCGCGACAAATGGCGTCGATATCCGACGATTGAAATGCGCGATTGATATTATCGGCTATTTCGGTCGGGTTCGACGGCAGACTTCTCGTCTGTATATTGGACTTTTCGGACATGCAGCATTCAGCAAAAAGGCCGGTGGTTAACCGGCCCTTTCACATCAATTTTGAGTAGATCAGTAATTGGCTACGACCGGGCCCCCCAGTTGAAGCGATAATTCACGCCCGCCTTTACGATATTAACTGTTTCGGACGAGCTGACAAACGACTGGGTCCCGAGGCTGCTGTTGAGCGTCACATTCGAAGAGCCAAAGTCGATATAGTCATATTCGATCTTGGCCGACCAATTGGGTGCGAACCCCCACTCCGCGCCCACGCCCACAACCCATCCGCTGCGATCGGTGCTGGAAGTAGTCGTGTCAAAGAGGGTGCCGTTCGGGTTGTTGTTGATGCTAAACGACTTGCCCTGGCCCCAAGCGCCGCCGCCCTTGAAATAGAACAGCCAGTTGTTTGCAGCATAGCCTAACCGGCCGGTCACAAGCGCAATGTCCTGCAACTTCGCGTTGCTGTTAGCTGTGAACCCCAAGAACCTCGGCACGGTGCTCACCGTACTCGCCGATCCACTCACATCAGCCCACGTATATTCGCCTTCGACGCCCAGGACAAAGTTGTTGACCTGCCAATTGTAGCCGCCCTGCACGCCGCCGAGGAAGCCGCTCAAATCTTTTCCGGCAAACACGGTGCCGGTCGGAAATGCACCGGTCCCCGGATCAAGTTCGACCGAACCTTGATTTGCCCAGCCGCCACCGATGTGACCGCCGATATAGAAGCCGGTCCAGTTGTACACCGCTATGGGGGCCATAGGGGGCGCCTTGGTGTAGGCGGGTGCCATGTCGGCGGCCAGTGCGGGAGCGGCAATCGACAGTGCGGTCAGAGCTACCGTTGCGAGTAAGAGCTTTTTCATCACCCAAGTCCCCAAAAAAACAGAAGTTGAAATTGGACCTATATTATGAAAATCCAACCAGGTTGGCTGTGCTTTCTAGGTCACACCGAAGAAAATTCTGGCGCCGCGGCCTCGCTAGATCGTTCAAACGATAAATTTCGCGTCCTGGATTTCCTCGATCGAGATCGAGAACGCATCCCGAGGTGTTCGAGCAGCCGTCAGTCGCCATCGCGCATCAGGATTCCGGTGCGCTACGGAATTTAGTCGCTGTCGGGCATAACGGACTCTGGTACGCCTGCGCCCGGCAATCATGGGTGACCGCCTGGCTAGACTAACGACGCCAAAAGAAAAGGCGCCTGAGGGGCGGCCTTTTGCATAAAGATGCTGCGCTGATCAGATGGCGCCTGCGGCCGCCTGTTTGTTGCGGCGGTAGGCCAGGAAGCCGAGCCCGGCAAAGCCGAGGATCATCATGGCCCAGGTCGAGGGCTCGGGAACGCCCGAAACCGTCGAAACCGACGGTGTCTGAGCTCCGCTGTTATCGCTGTAATCCGAGTCCCAGTATCCGACCGTCAGTTCGCCCGACAGGCCGAAGAGCGTGAGCGGACCGGTTCCGATCAGGAAACAAATGCCCCCCGGCGTCTCCGTCTGGGATGGGCCCCGTGCATAGCGCCGCCCTTCGATGATGAGCAAAAACCACCGGTGATGGCAGGCCGGTGTGGTTTGCCCCAGCGCGCCGCCAGCCCTGTTATTCCCTGTTCTCTGAGTTTTTTTCAAGGGAGGGGCTCCGGCCTTGTGGCTACGGGCGGCGTCGCAGCCCTATTTCTCGCGGGTTTTTTTGCGATCCACTGTGACCCCGGGGCCATTGGCACGATCATCACATCAGCGTAGGTGCTGCGCATGAAGAGGGCTGAGGCAAGTCGCTAACAGGCCACTTCTGCCCAAAAAATAAGAGCTTGCGCGATGGCACCGAGCAAAGACAGCCGCCCTCCTTCCCGCAACTACCGCAAGCCCCCGGTCGAGCACCGGTTCCAGAAGGGCACCTCCGGCAACCCCAAGGGCCGGCCCAAGAAAAACGTGGCGCAGCCCGGCTTTGGCGCCCTGGGCGGCGGAATTCCCGACCGCCTGGCCACGGCGGCCTTGGACGAGGCCATCGTCGCATGTGTATATATCCCTGGATTAAGAAGAATTCTTTCGTATCGCGTGTAATGCTTGCCTCGGCCAAGACCTTTGGATGTATCTGCCTCCAACCAAAGGAATTGGCCATGTCCGTACAATTGCTGATTGTCTATCCCCCACCGAAAAACCCCGCGAAGTTTGACCGGGCCTATCGCGAAGAACATCTGCCGTATGCGGGGCCTCGCCTCGTGGGAGCCACGGGTGTTACGACCAAGCGCGTACTCGGTTCACCCGGAGGAGCCCCGTTCGCCCACACGATCTCCTTCGTGGAATTTCCAAGCGTTGAAGCAGCTAAACGCTGCGCGCAATCAACTGGCGGCCAGGAAGCACTTGCGCACGCGGCATCGATTTCCACAGGCGGCGCACCGCAGTTTCTTCTTGTCGAAGATGCGAGCTAAGTGAGGCAAATCAAGGGGTCGCGATCAAGCTAGGGCGACCCCTTTGGCTAGCAACTAAGCCGCCTCTGCCTGTCCCACGCAGCTTCGCAGATTTCTGCAGACCGAGGTGAACCGCCAGCGTCACCTTAAGCCATCATGCGGAGGGTCCACCCCTACCGCGGAGAGAACAGTGGGCCCGGCGAGGATGGTCGTTGGAGAGCTTGACACCTAGACCCGGAATTAGAGAACAATATCGGCACCAAACGGACTTGCCGGGTTAGCCTAGCGACGTCGGCTCCTGGGGGGTAGAACGGGCGTGCCGCGCGAGCCCAGATACTCCCGTTTTTTTGACCCGAAGCGGAAATTTCGCCTTGCGGCCAGTGTTGGATCAAAATGGTCGATGGTAGCGCCACGGGTAGTTTTGTATGGCGCCGTAAAGCGAATACGCGAACCGAACTGCGAATCCGGTAGGATCACCAGTCGATCCCTTCGAGGCGTCGAACTCGATGGCGCCAGCCAAGGTGAAGTTGTCGAAGACGAAAGGCAGGCTTCGCCAGATGAAATTCATTGGCAAGCCTTGTAGCGTCGCGAGGACCATACCTAGCTGCAAGGGAGGCCAGGTGATGCCGGGGCGGGCATCGGCTGCCGACGCCAGGCTGAAGGAGGCCATGAGATGTCTCGCACACTTATCATCTTCGGAATGGTCCTGCCCGTCGCCGGAGTCGCCTGGCCTTCGATCGACAGGCTCGGGCTCGGGCGGCTACCCGGTGACATCGCAATCGAGCGGTCGGGCCTCTTCCTCTACTTTCCGCTGACGACCTCGCTCATCATCAGCGTGGTGCTGAGCGTGATCTTGTGGCTGGTCAATCGCTAGCCATCCGCTAGGATATCTTTGGGAACTAGGGTAGAATTGGATGCCCCCGCACTGGAGGACATCGCCATGAGGTTTTCGTCGACTCTAGCTGTCGCTAGCTCATCGATTGCACTGTTGATGTGCGGCCCAGGCGGCACAGCAATGTCGCGAGCCGCGACCCCTCGGACACCGCTACCAGCCCATCACTGCCCAGGCTGTGCAGTCGACTCTTTCCAATCCGCATGGCGCATTCACGATCTCGGCGGAATCGAACGGAACGGCCAATCGGACCAGATGGACAAGTAGAATGGCGAAAAACGCTTCATCAATCTCGGAAGCAATTGAGCGTGACCTTCGTCTCGATTTTTACCGGGGCCTCGGCCTGTGGATGATTTTCCTCGATCACATTCCGGACGACGTCATAGGCTGGTTGACGCTTCGTAACTACGGCTTCAGCGACGCTGCAGAATTCTTCGTGTTCATTTCCGGGTATTTGGCGGGCTACATCTACGGTCCAGTCATTCAAACCGGCAATTTTCTCGCTGCCACCAAACGGCTATTAGTACGGGCCTGGCACTTGTACATCGCCCATATTATGTTGTTTCTGGTCTTTACCGCGCAGATCGCTCGCGCGGCCAGAAAATTCGACAATCCGATGTACAAGGATGAGTTCAACGTCGCCAACTTTCTCGCACATCCCGATGAGCTGATCTGGCAGGCACTCACGATGCGATATAAGCCGGTCGATCTCGACGTGCTGCCGCTCTTTATCGTTTTGGTGCTCGCTTCACCGCTAGTTCTGTGGTGCCTAGTGCGCCGCCCGAACTTGACACTGCTCGGTTCCGCCATCTTGTACGTGCTGGCGCGCTGGTTCGACTGGAATCTTGCTTCATATCCGCCGGGAACTCATTGGTATTTCAACCCGTATGCGTGGCAATTGATGTTCTTCCTCGGGGCATGGTGCGCTATCGGAGGCGCGGCTAGGATTTGGTTTCTGATCCAGTCTCGGGCAGCGCTAGTCATATCCCTTGCCTGGATTTTCTTCGCGCTCTTCATCGTGATGACCTGGCATAGCGCTTTTCTCGCATCGCTGGTTCCGAAGTGGATGATCAAGGCGATCTACCCGATCGACAAGACCGATCTTGATATGCTGCGTTTCACGCATTTTCTCGCCCTGGCTGTCCTGGTCTCGCGCTATATCCCACGCCACTGGGGTCCCCTGACCTCCCACTGGTTGCGACCGCTCATCCTGTGCGGTCAACATTCGCTTCCGAATTTCTGTCTCGGCGTATTCCTGTCATTCGGCGTGCATTACTTACTTGTGCAGTTTCCCGGAGGTGACTGGAGGCAAATCGTCCTTAGCATCGCTGGCATGGCGATCATGACTGCGCTCGCGTGGATTCTCGATCGGACGGAAAGGGTCCCGAACCTGTTCGTTGATGTGTCCGAAACTGAGACGACCAAACCGGCCATGAAGCCGGAGCCGGCTTGAGACCAAAGCTAAGCCGCGGCTCAGCAGTTCGATCGAGGCATGTTGCGTGAATGCCATTCTTTCCTTTAGCGATCGAAGGGATGAGAATTGTTTGGTCGGAAGAACCAATCTTGGGACACTGTTGATCTATTGGGAGGAACCAGCTTATGTCCAAACGCCTGATGATCATTGGTGTTATGCTTCTTTTTTCGATCTCCACGGCACCAGCGCAAACACCATCACCCGAAGCTTTGGGGGTGGCGCGTAGCCTGATCTCTACGATGAAGTTAACGGACCAGTACAAGGCGCTGCTTCCAGTCATTCTCCTGAGTATCAAGCCGGCGTTGGTACAGGGTCGTCCAGAGATCGAGCGCGATTATGATGCGATGGCAGCGCAAATGGGGGATGCGTACGCGCCATACTATTCCTCGATGGTCGACAGCGCTGCCTCCCTCTATGCCAGCAACTTTACGGTGGATGAGCTGCGCGAAATTGACGCGTTCTACCGTCTTCCGGTCGGACAAAAGCTTCTGCAAAAATCGCTGGCAATCACCCAGCAGAGCATGCAGATCGGCCAGGATGCCAGTCGCAAGGCGGCCGAGGATTTGCGCGTACGCTTGACGGATCTGCTGCGCCAGAAAGGGCACAAAATGTGACGGCCGTGTCGCCGATTTGCCTCCGCCAGTCGATATCATAGAGCTGTTCCGGCAAGCCGCAATCTATTCCGACCGCATCTGCTTGATCCAAGACGGATGACCTTGCGAGAAGCCGTGGATGAACGGGATTTCCGGCCCATCCGGATTTCCCCAGTCCTGTGCGGATATGGTAAGGCCATCTGTCGTCTTTGCAGGGACCGCCTGGAATTTTTACTCCTGAGCAAGGCCGGCTATCACGAAGGTGACGAGGAACGCTGCGATTAGTGCAACCGCCGACCTTTTGGAGAAAGTGTGCATCTGATCCTCCCAGGATTGGCGAGACCTTCTTTGAATCTCATGGAGGAATCTAAAATGGCAGGAATACGATCTGGGCAAATTATATTAACAGCGCTGCTGCTGTCAGGTTCTGTCGCAGTGGCACAGCAGGCAGGCAAGCCCTGCGCCGGCGATATCAAGACGCTGTGCGCCGGCATTCAGCCCGGCGAAGGCCGGATCAAAGCTTGCATAAAATCGCATTTGACCGACCTGTCGCCAAGCTGCCAGGACCGCGTGCTGACGGTTGCGGTGACCGGAAAGGTCTGCAAGGCCGACGTTGCGAAACTGTGTGCCGGTATTGAGCCGGGCACCGGTGGTATCAGAGCCTGCATAAAATCGCACATGGCAGACGTGAGCGATCCTTGCAGGGATGCGATGTCCCGGGTCGCGGCAGGCAGGAAGATCTTTGGGGGCGGGGATCTTTAAGATTGCTGTAGCGCGAGCCAGGGCACCGGGGCCCCCAGATGAACGCGGGTGCAAGGTGTTGGAAATGACGCGGGAACCAAAAACCCCGCCTGGAGGTGATCCGGCAGGGTTTTGTGTTAGGTGCGCCGCTGAGACGGCGGGAGAGGCAACCGATCGGCGACGACTTGATGATTGGGTGTTCCTTACCCGTTGTTGCCAACCGGGTTGGAACGCGTTGTACCGTGCGGGATGAGACCCCAGATGAACGCGGGTGCTTGGGAATGACGTGGGAACTAAAAAACCCCGCCTGGAGGTTGATTCCGGCGAAGTTTTTGTCTTAGGTGCACCGCTGAGACGGCGCGGGAGGCAACCTATCCGCGACGGCTTAATGATCGGTTGCTGCTTGCCCGAAGTTACCCGCAGGCCGAGTTAGAACTGTGTTGTAAGCTGTGTGTCAGCATTCGAATCCGACCAAAATCTTCGCTAGAGGAACCGCAACGGTCACGAGTCCCTTAATGAGATAACCGCTAATTCGGCGGATGACGCCGCTCTGGGGACCGGTGAAACAGAACCTTTCTCAGCGGTCGCCGAGTGCGTCATGGCTTGGCCATGTGCCATGCGCCATTGAGGAAACCGTCGCCATTGGTCTCGCCTGGCGCAGTATCCTTTTTGAAAGTGTAGAGTGGCTTACCCTTATAGGCCCACATCTTCTTGCGGTCGTCACGGACGACGATTGTCATGTCGGCGGTCGGCTTCGCACCGTCAGCGGCCATCAGCGGCGGCCAGTTCTCCGCACAGGGGCCGTTACACATCGACTTGCCGCCGGCATCCTTGTCGAACGTATAAAGCGTCATACCCTTTGTATCGACAAGCGTTTTGCCCTTTGGTGTATCAGTCGTCTTCAGCATCTGTGCCGATACAGCCGATGAGGCGAGAATAAAAGCCAACGCCGCTACTGCGGCAAATGTCTTGGACATTGTAGCTCTACTCCTGTTGCTTGTTTTTGAGGACGCGGGTGCGTCGCCAAGACAAACGCCGGCACCGCAGAATTATTCCGCGTCGAGCCGGAGATTTTGCTAAACCCGCCCCGCAGCCGCGGCGCGCGCGACGCGCGAACTCCATCGGCGTCAGGGGTATTTCCATTTGGACCGTCCTCCTACAATGTGGTTGGACGACGGGCGTCCGCGTACTCCGGAAGGCCGTCCTTCCTCTGCCAACTCTCGAATGAGCTTGGTTTGAACGAGCCCCGAAAAGAGGCATCCCTGGTTTGCAAAGGTAGTTGTGACGTCAGCTATACTATCAATGACCTGCTGCTCGGCAAGATTTTCGGTCATGTCGTAACAGACTGCTGGGGTAACCCCATCGTGCTGTACACGGCAGAATTGCCACGGTTCGTCCTAACTTTGCTGCGGTGCATGAGTCTCTTGTTGGCACGAACCGGACCAATGGGACTGACCTGACGATGTCCGTTGTTCGGGGTAGACCGGAAGTGGCTGGCCAACGGTGAAAGCGACGCGATTGACCCAACTGAGACATTGGCTGTGCACTGCGGCAATTGCTTTCATGACTATCAATGTGCCGAACTAAACCGCTACGATGCCGTCACCTGAGCTTGGGAGCGGACATGCGACGGCGGGAGTTCATCGGAGGTTTCGGCCTTATTGGCGCAGCCGCATCAACATTGTTTGGCCTAGGCTCAAGCGCGCAGTCCGCGCCAAAACGTCCGCTCATTGCGTGGGCGGGCGCTCCGCCTGCAGGTACGCCCGCAGGCGCAAACGTGCCTCAATTCATATTGGACTTAACGTACGGAAATTTTGTTAAGGGTCTCTCGGAGTTCGGTTACGAGCAAGGTCGAAACGTTGATGTCATAAAGCGATTTAACATGTTTGCTGACCGAGTACCAACCATGGAAGAGATGGTGGCTCTGGTCAAACCCGATATCATCGTTGCGCCTGCGACATTGGAAGCCGTCGCTGCGCGAAAGGCAACATCGACAATACCGATTGTCTGTGCCGCGCTCGCGGACGCGGTTCATCTCGGCTTGATTGCCAGCGATGCTCGCCCAGGAGGAAACGTAACGGGCATTGAGCCCTACATCGCGGGATTGCCGACCAAGCAAATCGAACTCGCACGAGAAATCGCGCCGACGGCACGGTACGTTGGACTGCTTACCAACATGAACGATCCCAAGGGCCCGCCTCAAGTCGGGGACTTGAGGACGGCTTGCCAATCTTTAGGCTTCAGTGTGGTCGAAGCCGATGCCAATACGCCGAACGACATTCCGGGTGCGCTCGCTGCGCTGGCGAACGAAAAGGTCGATGTCGTCGTTGTCCTTCAGACTAATCTGTTCCTTGTCAGGTGCGAGCAGATCGGCGCCATTGCCCTTGAAAAGCGGCTACCGACCGTCTTCGGATATCGCGAGCACGTTATTCACGGCGGCCTCGTCAGCTACGGAGTTGATTTGCGCTGGTGTTATCGTCGAGTCGGCTATTTTGTAGACAAAATCCTCAGGGGTGTTCGATGCGGTGACCTGCCCATCGAATTTCCAACCAAATTCTGGTTGGCAGCCAATCTCAACACGGCGAAGGCTGTTGGCGTTATCGTACCGGCAGGGCTTCTCGCACGCGCCGACGAGATTATCGAATAGACTATTGTAGCTGCAGAGCATGAGTCTCTTCTTGGCACTTAGCCGACCAGCCCGGTCGGCGTGACGATGTCGGTTGTTCGCGGATGACCGGAAGTGGTTTTCGGTGCCGCCCGGGCAGCTATTGACCCTTGGGCGGAATGCTCTTCAATGGGCCTCGACGCGACAACGTGGTAGGCTCCAGTTCTACAGCGTGGAGGAGCACATGCGACGGCGGGAGCTTCTTACAGGACTATTGGCCACCACAGCGGCAACCGCGTTGAATGCCGCCGAAGAAAATAAGGTTCATCATCTGGCAGTTTGTGCAGCTGGATTGGAATGGTCCTCTAAAAATGTTTGGACGACGCTGTTTAACCGGCTGCCTCAGATCGGGTTCGTGGAAGGAAAAAACCTTCTCATAGACCGATATACCACCGACGGTCGGTCCGAACACTATGGAGAGGTTGCGCGTAGCATCGTGCGAGCCAAACCCGACGTGATAGCGCTAGGCTTTGATCATCAGCTCATCCTGAAAATCGCAGAGGAGACAACCACAATCCCCATTGTTGCCACGTTCGGCGATCCGATAGCTGCCGGAATAGTAAGGAACATGGGAAGGCCGGAAGGTAACGTCACTGGTGTTTCATTGGATGCCGGGATTGAGATGCAAGGGAAGCACCTCGAAATCCTCCTAGAGGCTGTCCCTTCGGCATCCCGCGTTGCTTATTTATCAAACAGAACTGAATGGGAGGGCGCTTGGGGACAGTCCGTGAGAGATGCTGGCCGCCGGTTAGAAATTGCAATCATCGGCGTCCCGTTGGAGCATTCGGCAGGCGAAGCAGAATACCGGCAGGCGTTCGAGCGGATGGGGCAGCAATCGGTTAAGGCGCTCATGGCCAACGGATTTCCTCCTAATTTAGGCCACCGGGACCTGATACTGGAATTGGCCGTGAAATCTCGCCTTCCATCCATCACGTGGTGGGCAGACCGTGTCGAAGGTGGACAGGGATTTTTGTCGTATGCGCCAGATTATCCCTATTATTTCGGTCTCTGGGCGGATGAGGTCGGCCAAGCTCTCGACGGGGTTGCACCAGCCGATATTCCAATTCAGCAAGCGACCAAACTCTTACTCGAAATCAACCTGAAAACCGCTAAGGCGATTGGTCTCGATGTACCAGACACATTGATCTCCAGAGCTGACAAGGTAATCGAATGAAGGAGCCAATTTGCTGCGATGCATGAGTCCGGAAGTGGCACGAACCGGACCAATGGGACTGGTCTGACGATGTCCGTTGTTCGGGGTAGACCGGAAGTGGCTGGCCAACGGTGAAAGCGACGCGATTGACCCAACTCGGACATCGACTGAAGCCGAGCCAGGCGAGGTCGCTCTAGTGGCGAGGATGCTCCCAGTCGAGAAACTCGATTTGATCGAAGGCGCGTCGCGGAGCGCCGAGGAACAGAACGAGCCGAAGGCCATCGGTCAGATACGGGTCTCCACCGAGATTGACGCGCGGATCGGGTATGGACGATACACCAACGCCCTGCACAAAGCCGAAGCGCGAAACGGCCCCGGACATGATCAGGTCCTGCAGCAGGTAGAAGCGGTCCTGGTCGACGGCCGGACTAATTCGATGCGTGGTCAGATACCAGACTTGCGTGGTCAGCTTGATGCCGATGTCGCGGCTAATCTGGCCCACCCAAACCTGCTGCCCCCCGACCGTGAACGGAGCGAGCCACAGTCGTAGATGATTGCGAAGGCTCACGGTGTTGCGCGCCTTCTGCAATGCTACTTCTTGCTGTCGTCCGAAAACATACAGCGGGCTGACCGGTGCGTTGAGATATTCGCTGCGGAATAGGAAAGCCTGAATTGTCCGATAAGCGCTGTGAAGATCGAACGGCTCGTCAAGCCTCCATCCGCGCCCGATGAATGAGAAAAGTGCATCGAGTCCGCGCCCGACGACGACGATATTGAGCGGATCACCGTTATCCGTGCCGCTCTTATTGGTGGTGCAGCACGGTAGCTTCGCTAGCCTTTCGCGCAGCGTCGCCAGATCGATATCCTCGACCGATCCGGGCGGATAGAGGTTGCTGAAATCGACCTTTTCGATCGCGTAGGACCCGCCGCGGACCGGGAGGGCGAACCTGAACAGCAGTTCCTCACTGCCGGTTTCGAACCCCACGCTAAATAATTTCAACCCACCTTCACGGTGGGTAAAGACGAAGCCTGCGGCGGTTTGCTTTTGCGGTATGACGTCCGGCACCGGGGCCTGCGCCACTGCGGCCTTGATGGATGCGTTTGCGCTGCCTCGCCACCATGCGCGAAGTAGCTGTTCGACCTCCGCTTCCGAGAAGTAGTTCGGGTCAGTAACAATCGGCAAAAACTCCAGCAGGGAATCGCTAGTGTTGTTCACGCTCAGCCAGATTGCCTGAATGCCGTGGTCCGCCAGAGATGCGCCGAAATAACGTTCGCTTTCGTCATCGGTCAAAACCGCCGCGCGAACGGTGACCGCGCCCAGGTGGCGAGCTTCGGCGCGGGACATGAATGACTGTTCTGCTGTCCGATCGGGGGCGGTGATGCCGAACCAGCTAAACCCCGCGATTGCCAAAAGCATCGCCAACGCCAAAGCCACGGCCCGCCAGCGCCATCGTTCCATTGCCTGCCAAATTCGTCGCAGAACCGTTTCTGACATCGCCGGCCTCAGGCAGGACAAAACCCTCGTCAATCTATCGAAGTGGCGATAGACCTGTCGAGCATTGTTCAAACAGCCTTCTACACGACGAGGGCCGACGGCATGGGCATGGGCCTCTCGATCTGCCGCTCGATCATCGAAGCCCTTTGGTGGACGGCTGTGGGCGGCCACGTGCGAGCCGCGGGGTGCTCTTTTTCAGTTTACGGTCCCCGCTGACTGAGCCGCCATCTGTGATCGATGTCGCTTATTGGCACGAAACGGACCAACCGAGCTGGTCTGACGATGTCCGTTGATCGGGGTAGACCGGAACTGGCTGGGTTACGGTCAGAACGACGCGTTTGACCCATTTCGGAAGTCGGCGACCCCAAACATATTTCATTTGAACCGCATTCACTGTCGCTATCGGAGGCCGACCGGACGCGGCAAGGCGAACTCAATTCAATCGAGATTGACGCGACGCGAGAGCCGCCGGTTCACCGCCGGCGGGTTTTTCTTCTCGCAATCGGCTGTGGCGCTCAATAGCAGGCTCTATTGCGTGAGTAAGTTGTGCAGCCGCTTGATTTTCCGGTCACCGGGAAAGATTTCCCGTTAAATGGGCCCACGAAAACGTTCGTCTTTGAGCAACTTTGTCCGGCCGCCGTGCATTTCGCGACCTTGTCAGGAGCAGTGTTATTCTTGATGCAATAACTAGTCATACCGGCGCAGGTGGCTGAAAACGCGGGCGAGCTAAATGCCAAGGAGACCGCAATGGGCGCTCCCACCATTAAAATTGCCACCAGAAACGTTCGCTGGGATTTTATCATGTTACCCTCCGAAATTGTTTTAGGAATACGGGTAAGGCTATCAGCGCCACCGGACGCATTCAATGGGGGAGTTTCAAGCGGACCAATGCGCACACCTTTTGCGGTCCTCACCTCCACGAGAACGAATTGAGAGCCGCCTTCGGGCGGCCTTTCCTAAGGAGCGACGTCCTTTGTTGATCGCAAAGCGGCCGTTCGCCGCAAGCAGAGCGTGAGGACATTCGGATGATGTTGGATTTGGAATGGCTTCGGGACGCGCTGTCGCTTCACCATCGATGGGGGCATGATTCCATATTGGCCTAATCGGAAATCACGCCATAGCACGGCTTGGTGCTGATTATCTTTTTGTCACGCCATGTTTGTCCGCGATCGCAGCTTTTCCAACAATACGAAGCTCCTTTTGTCGCTTTGATCGGACATCCGACGGCATTGTAGGGGCAGGCTTGCCTTGCCGCGGGTCATTCCAACCGAGATACCGGATCGCGGCTCGAAAGAGTTCGTGGCTAGTTGCATTGTCCGAAAGCTCAAGCGGCCCGGGCCGATTGATGACGGCGTTGTTAAGCGTCCCGAGAATCATCTGCATGGCGACGCGCACGCGTCTCTCCCATTCGTTGTCCTGGCGGACATCGGGAAAGCGCCCAAGAATTCGAAGCCCGCCATCGACGAGTTCGCGGCCGATTCTTTGAAAGGGTTGCCATTCCTGCGGACGATCGAGTGCGCGGCGCATCTGCGCCCGCAGCAAACCCTGGTTTCTACCGTACTCCAGCACGAACCATTTTGTGATGGCCTCGATCACTTCGGATGGCGAGCTTGCTTTTGCCTCAATCTCGATCAGGAAGCTTGAGATCTGTTCGTGGGTGGCATCGACCTGACGCCGCATGACCTCGCTGACAAACCGCTCCTTGCTGCCAAACCGAAAGTAGAGCGCGCCCACTGAAGATCCGGCCGCCGCGGCCACTTCATTCATGCTGCAATCGTCGACCCCGCGCTGCTCGATCAGGCGCCTGCCGATTTCAAGCAGAGCCTCGGTGCTTTCGCGGCTACGAGATTGCGTGGGTTGGCGCAGAGTAGCTCTGCTGGGCCGGGCTTTACCTAAGCGGGTTGTCATGTGAAGCGCTGCCTCATCCTGTTGATTCCAGACCGGAATATCTCACCGAACGAATTCGCTTGCAACAAGAATAGAACTAGAATACCGGTGCTATTACTCAGGAATTCAAGAAACATCGGATGAGGAGTGGCGACACCATCTCTCGCAAACAAAAGCAACACGCAAAAAAATGAGCTGGTTCAGAACACGAAGACAAGGGGAAACGCATCGGCTGCGCAGGGCTACAGCCAAGGCTTCACCGTCTGCGGTGTTGTGACGTTGATCGGTGGCTTGATCGCTCTGCTCTTCTTGCGTCCGGAAAGGGAACGGGTCGGCTTCGCATCGCAGGCGAGCGTAAGGCCGGCCCTCGCGCTTGTATGAAGACTGGAATGTACAACCGGACTATCGATACAGAGGATTGACTATGCCTAGAATTACCTATGTTGAGCAGAATGGAACCAGGCACGAAATCGAATTGCTGGAAGGCATGTCGGTCATGCAAGGAGCGGTGAACAATGGCGTTCCCGGCATTGATGGCGACTGCGGAGGTGAATGTGCTTGCGGCACCTGCCACGTCTATGTCGACGAGGTCTGGCTCAACAGACTGACCGCGGTCGGCGAAGCCGAAGCCAGCATGTTGAGTTTTGCCGATGGGGCGGAGCCGAATTCGCGGTTGTCCTGCCAAATCAAGATGTCAGGCGAACTTGACGGCCTGGTCGTCGCTTTGCCCGAAGGCCAACATTAGCCCTCAATACCGGAGACAACCCCATGACAATGAACGCAATGGCCGCCGCGCGCAAACGCGCTTACGAACTTCCGCTTGAAAAGATCGATGTCAGCGACATCGAGCTGTTTCGGCAAGATACGATCTGGCCGTATTTCGAGCGTCTGCGCAAGGAAGACCCCATTCATTACCATGCGGAGAGCAAGTACGGACCATTCTGGTCCATCACCAAATACAAAGACATCATGAGCGTCGATACCAACCACCAGGCGTTCTCGTCGGCGGATGGCATCACGCTCCAGGTCAAATATCATGATGGTGGAATGCCAACGCCTGGCTTCATTGCAATGGATCCGCCCAGGCACGACGAGCAGCGTAAGACCGTCAGCCCCATCGTCGCGCCCGGCAATCTTGCCAATCTTGAACAGACGATCCGTACTCGTGTCTGCGCGATCCTGGATTCGCTTCCGGTCGGGGAGAACTTCAACTGGGTCGAAAAGGTATCGATCGAGCTCACCACCCAGATGCTGGCGACCCTGTTCGATTTTCCCTTTCAAGACCGCAATCTGCTGACCTATTGGTCTGACGTCGCGACCACCGATATCACCGCCGGAGGACCGATCGACTCCAACGAAAAGAAAATGGCTGTGCTCGGGCAATGTCTGGCGTATTTCACCAGGCTTTGGAACCAGCGGGTCAATGCGGAACCCGGCAGCGACCTGATTTCGATGCTGGCGCATTCGCCTACGACGCGGAATATGGAGCCGAAAGAATTCCTCGGGAATCTCATTCTGCTGATCGTTGGCGGCAACGACACGACGCGCAATTCGGTTTCGGGCGGAGTCTGGTTCCTTAATCAGAACCCCGATCAATATCAAAAGCTGCGCGAGAACCCGGAACTGATCCCGAGCATGGTCTCCGAGATCATCCGCTACCAGACGCCGCTCGCCCATATGCGGCGGATGGCGGTGGTGGATACCGAAATCGGCGGCAAGACCATCAAGAAGGGCGATAGGGTAGTGATGTGGTATGCCTCGGGCAATCGCGACGAAGAGTCAATCGAGACGCCCGACGATTTCATCATCGATCGCGCGCGGCCACGCCAGCACATTTCCTTCGGCTTCGGTATTCATCGCTGCGTCGGTAACCGGTTGGCCGAAATGCAGCTCAGGATCCTCTGGGAGGAAATCCTGAACCGGGGCCGAACCGTCGAGGTTGTCGGCGAGCCGGAGCGCGTGCCGTCGAATTTCGTTCGCGGGTATGCATCATTGCCGGTTCGCATCAACGCCTGAGCGCGAGACGACCGCCCGTCGAAGAGATCGCCTACGTTAGGGAGAGCGTGCGTGGAAGAGTTTGACTATATCGTCGTCGGCGGCGGATCGGCAGGCTGTGTTGTGGCCAGCCGTCTCAGCGAGGATTCAAAGGTTAGCGTTTGCCTGCTGGAGGCGGGCGGCAAGGGCAATACCTGGGTGGTCAAGGCCCCCATCGGCATCGCGATCCAGGTGCCTTCCAAGACAAACAACTGGGCTTTTGAAACGGTACCGCAGCCAGGTCTCAATGGGCGCGCTGGGTACCAGCCCCGCGGCAAGGCGCTCGGCGGATCGAGCGCAATCAACGCCATGGTCTATATCCGCGGTCATCGCTCCGACTACGATGGTTGGGCGGCGCTGGGAAATCCCGGCTGGGCGTATGACGATGTGTTGCCTTATTTCAAGAAAGCGGAAAACAACGAATCTGTTCACGATGCCTATCATGGCGCCGGTGGACCGCTGAACGTTGCCGATCTCCGAACGCCGAATCCGTTTCAGGATTACTTCCTCGAGGCCGGCCGGCAACTGCAGCTTCCCATGAACGATGATTTCAACGGTGCGCATCAGCAGGGGCTAGGAGTCTATCAGGTCACCCAGAAGGACGGCGAGCGCTGGAGCGCGGCGCGCGCCTATATCGAACCGAACCTATCGCGTCCCAACTTGAAAGTCGTCACCGGCGCGCTGGCCAGGAAGGTCGTGTTCGACGGCAAGCGTGCGACCGGCGTCGAATTCAGCCGCGACGGCAAGGCTGAGTCCGTGAGCGCCCGGCGCGAAGTCATTCTCAGCAGTGGTGCGTTTCAGTCGCCGCAGCTGCTGATGTTGTCAGGTATCGGTAATGCGCCGGACTTGAATGGCGTCGGTGTTGACGTCGTGCACCATTCGCCCGGTGTCGGCCAGAACTTGCAGGATCATATAGACTTCGCCTTCAGCTACCGCTCGAAGAGTCTGGACAATTTCGGCGTGTCGTTTGCTGGATTTCGCAAGCTGTGGAAGGAAATCAAGCGCTACAGGCGCGAAGGTCGGGGAATGATCACCTCGAACATCGCGGAGTGTGGTGGCTTTCTCAAGACCGATCCGAACTTGCCGGTGCCCGACATCCAGCTCCATTTCAGCATGGGCATGGCTGACAATCACGGCCGCACCCGGCATCTTGGGCATGGCTTCGGCTGCCATGTCTGCCTGCTGCGTCCCAAGAGCCGCGGCACCGTGACGCTGAACAGCGCCGACCCGGTGATTCCGCCGCGGATCGATCCGAAATTCTATGATTCTTCCGACGATCTCGAGGTGATGGTGAAAGCCTTCAAGATCACCCGCCGTATCATGGATGCCGAGCCGCTGGCGAAATGGCGGACGGAAGAGATGTACAGCGAGACTGTCCGCTCCGACGACGATATCCGCGCCATTCTGCGCAACCGTTCGGACACCGTCTACCATCCCGTCGGCACCGCTCGCATGGGAACCGACGACGGAGCCGTTGTCGATCCACAATTACGCGTGACCGGGGTCGAGGGCCTGAGGGTGGTGGACGCGTCGATCATGCCGACGCTGATCGGCGGCAATACCAACGCGCCGTCGATTATGATCGGGGAGAAGGCGGCCGATATGATTCGCGGAGTTCACTGACGTCATCGATTCGCGACCTAGCGTGACAACAAAATCACACAAACCATGGGTGAAGGCATGTCCCAGTTCGATTCGATTGCTTCTCCGACGGTACGCACCGCAGACAACCTCGAACCATCATTCGTTCATGGCGATCAAATCAGTGTGGCGAAACGCAAGCTTGCCGACCACCTGGCTCATCGCAAGAAGCGTCCAAATGTCCTCATTTATATGATGGACGACGTGGGTTGGGGTGACTTCGGCTGCTACGGCGGAGGCGTCGCCGTTGGGGCACCGACACCGAATTTCGACAAACTTGCACGCGGTGGGCTCCAGCTCACTTCCTGCTATTCCGAACCCAGTTGCTCCCCTTCACGCGCGACGCTGCTAACAGGTCGTGTCCCGCACCGTCACGGCCTGCACAGACCGCCGATGTACGGCGAGCCAGGCGGGCTGCAGGGTGAAATGACTATTGCTCAGCTTTTGTCCGACGCCGGATACGTGACACAAGCGGTCGGAAAGTGGCACCTCGGCGAGAACGTTGAGTCCCAAGCCCAGAACGTCGGCTTCGACGACTTCTACGGGTTCCTGTCGGTTTCCGATATGTACACCGAATGGCGCGACGCCAACTTCTTCCCCGAAATAGTCTACTCGGATGCGCGGACAGAGTGGATCAAGAATATGCCATTCAATAAGTGCTTCGTACACGCTAAGAAAGGCGGCACGAGCGAGAACGTCGAGGAAGTGACGATTCCGGTTCTCTCGGAACTGGACGAAAAATGGTGCCAATATTCGACCGAATTCATCGAACGCATGGCCAAAGACGATCACCCTTGGTTCCTCTACCATTGCACGCGCGGAGCTCATTTCGACAACTATCCGAACGAACGCTTCTTCGGCAAATCACCCGCGCGCCATCCCTACAAGGATACTTTGCTGGAATTGGACGAGGTCATGGGTCGCCTGGTCGAAACCCTTCGCAAGACCGGTCAACTTGAGGATACTCTCATCTTCGTTACCTCGGACAACGGGCCGCATATGGAGACGTGGCCCGACTCAGCGTTCACGCCGTTCCGATGCGCTAAGGGTTCGACGTGGGAGGGTGGAGTGCGTGTTCCGGGCCTGCTGTACTGGCCTGGAATGATCGACGCGGGACGGCAAAGCGATGGGCTGTTCGATTTCAATGACGTTTTGCCAACGGTGCTGGCGGTTGTCGGTGAGACGGCCCGCCTGCCTGGTGACCGCTACATCGATGGCGTTGACCAGAGTTCTTTCATCCTAGCTTCGGATGGGCTCTCGAATCGCAAGTATCACTACTATTGGTTGACCACCAACTTCTCTGCCCTGCGCTGCGGCGAGTACAAGATGGTGCTGACGTCGACGAGCGATGACGACTCCGGGTCAGCTGGTCCCGGGGGATTCACTGGCGTGCTGCAGCGCTACGCCTACGGGCACCTTTACAACCTCTATCTCGACCCGAAAGAGACGCACAATTACATGACACGCAAGCTGGCCTACGTTGAGGCATTTCAGCTAGGCATGCGCTCACATATGGCAACCTTCAAGCGCTTTCCACCAAAGAATGTCATGGGATTGAAGGCGCCCGATAAGCGCCAATCGTGAAAGGGTTAGGCGCCGGCTAACTTACGCGTCGCGGAAGTTAAAATACTCGGCGTGAGCGACGCCGTGCCCTTCGTGTCGCGAGCAGATATGGAATGGCCGGTTCTGGCACCTTTGAGACATGCCGGCCGGTGCTGAGAATGTCGGATGTTGAGGGCAGATCGGAAGTCGCGTTTCGGAGCCGTCAGGACCGGTTTTGACCCTTTCCGGAAGTCATGTTGCCGAAGCGCGACGTCACCTTGTCGGCGCAAAATTCTGATTGGTCAGCGGAGGCTCAATTGGACGTTGGATACGAATAAACGGCTTGTTGGCTGCCGCGTGGCAGGCGTTGCAGCCGCTAGTAAGCTCGTCGAAAGCGACCGTGAATTTGTCGTTGTTCTTTGCGTCAATTACTTTTTTAACCTCCGCGATCCGCGGATCAATGATGGTCTTCATCATCTCCGCGACAGCAATACCGTCAAAGGTCGGATGCAGCCTTCGTGCTTCCTCCAAACCTTCCCTGATCTCGTCGATCTCATACGCCGCGAGCTCCCAGCTTTTTTCCCTACCGGCAAACCACAGTTTGGCGTGGCGAATCTGCGTGGCCGTCATGAATTCACCAAGGCCTGGCTCGTAGGGTTCCTTTATTGACTGCGCGTCTGCGAACACTACGGACGTAGCAAGGGCAATCATGGCGACAATTGTCCGCTTCATTCGCCTTTCCTCCTGACGCTGAAAGCTACGATGCCCGATGTTGCCAACCAGCTCGTGGTCATCGGTTCAGCTCTCCGGTTCTGAAAAGCTTCTTTGCTGCGGCGCCAGCGCCAACGTAACACCTCTCGATTCTCATCTAAAGATATCATCGACCGCTGGTTTTCGACGTCGAGCCGCTGCCCGTCATCTCTTGGCCTTCGGCGAGCCATTGCTCCACCATGCCCACGACCGAGCTAACGTCCTCGAATGCTCGCGAGTGTGCGCGTCCCTTTAGGCCTGTTAAATCGAAAACCATAATGTGCTCGCGTCGAAAGTCGGTCTTATAGGGCTCTTGGTCGGGATCGACGTCGCCAAGACGCGTTACCCCGCCCGAAATCGACTTCGACAATTTGAGGGCGTGATCGTCTTGAGACAGGAACAATGCAAAATGAGGCCTAGCGTTGCCCATTTGCTGAATTTGCGTCCGAAAGAGATTGACGGCCACGTCGGGTGCTACAAGCAAGACATTTTTGACCTTGTCGCCGATCTTGCCGGCGTGGGCTGCCTTCGACCGCAGCGCTTCAAGCGTAAGGAGACATCCCATCGAATGACAAACGACATTGACCTCCTTCACGCTCGCATCGGCCGCAATCGTGTCGAGCAATTGCTCAACGGCGTCCCGAGAGTTGTTTGCGTTTTCAAGATCATCCTGGTACGCGCGCAGCCCCACCACCCCGCGCGACGGCCAGGAGAATAAGATCGGAATAGCGGGCGCCTTGGAATCATGGATGAATTGGGCCAACCGATAGACAGCCTCATCGAACCGGTTATTGAAGCCATGCACGAAGACAAGCACCTTGCCGCGCCTCTTCGTCTGTTTGGCGGCGGCCGACAGAGCGGCGACAAAGGATTGTTTTTCGAGATAATTCGCCGAAACGGTTATAAAACTTTGCTGGGGGTTGCCTGGCAAAGTGGTGGGCCACTGGACCTCGCCAGTCTTACGTGCAGCGTCGGGCGGTATCGAAACAGTGATCGAGGCATACGAAACCTCTTCGGTCGGCGCGTTGTCGAACATTGCACCAGCATCGGCTGTTGAGCGCTTCCGGTTTGTAGCGACGAGCACCGGGACAAGCGATGTCCCTTCCAGGTTGGCCTGCGCTACCGGCACTAATGCGCCCTGCGATACTCCACTGCACCCGCAACAAAAGATTGCGGACGCTATAGCTGCCGCAGTCAATACGTAAGACCTGCCGATCAACGCTATCACCCACCAGCCCCGTCATCACCCACCGGCCCCGTCTGCTAATTTTATCACTCTATTTGGATTTGCCGCAACGGACGCAGCTATCTCCCGTAGCCGTTCCGGCAGCCTTTCGGCGCGCAGGCGCCTACGCCGACAAATTGATTGGGGCGCAACCGCTGGGGATATTCCGGTGGAGGAGCCTACCAAGTTCCAAATGGGAGTATCGAAATGGACGATGGGAATACCGAGCAGGATGGCTATGAACACTTCATCGAATCGAGAAATCGCATTTGGACGGGGTCCGGGCCCCGGTTGCGGCCGATAGCACTTGGGTGCCGCCGTCTAATTGGGTTCGTTTTGTCGAAATCGCGCGGGTGTTGAATCACCTTCCTTTCCAGTCGCCCTCGTTTACAACATCAAACTTGTAGGACGCCTGTCGGCGTCGGGTGTGGGCCAGCCGTTCGTAACGGTCGAGCGCCGCCAGCCTTCGCAGCTTCTTGGTGTCACAACGACCAGGATCGATGTTTTCGTTCATCTCGCTTCGAACCGCGCGGATCCGCAACAGCTTGAGCTGGGCTTCGGCAAACGCCGAGGCCGCGGCCAGTTGCGGCTCGCCCGCGCCATCGTCAACCAGCACGCGCGCGATAGCCTCGACCTTGGCGGAGGTCGCGGGATCGAACCGTAACGGGCATGACAAGCCATGCCGATAGGCGTTGCGGCTCGACCTCAATTTGCCGACAGCGGATCGCGGCCCGGTGCTGTGCTTGGCATTGGCGCGGTTGGCGGCAATTTGTTTTTCCTGGACCCACGAGGGCGCTTTAGAGGGCCTTGCCTTGGCGCGGCGGGCGATTGCACTCGATCCAAATTTCGGGACCCCGCTCGCGACCGCGGCGTGGTGCCAGGCAATGTTGTTTGCCGGCGGATGGGCCGATGATCTCGAGTCCGCAAAGCGTGAGGGAACCGAGTTCGCCTGGCGTGCGGCGCGAGCCGCTCCGAACGATACTTACGTCATCTCGTAACGGGGGAAAAGCAGACATGGGGTGAACCGCCCATTTCGCAGCCAACCGCACGGAGGCGAAAACTATTCGCAGTATTTCCCAGCGGCGTTTTCGAGTTTGCTCTTGAACGTTCCGTCCGGCAATTTATCGATGTCCAATATCGCGCTCAGTGTGGGCGTGTGAAGTTCAACGCCATGGGCAGTCATGGACCAAGTCCCGTCGCCGATCACAGGGCTTGAATATTTCCCCCCGGCAATGAAGGAACTTATGTTCCCAGTGCTCCAGCAAATTTTTCTGCCTTCTACATCCACCAAGGTCACGGGTGTCGCCATCGCCGACGACAACAATATTGAAGCGAGAGCCGAACCGGCAGCGAGCGACACAGGCGCCTTCGAAATCATGTCTGCCTCCCTCGATTAGGATGCACCGACCTTCGCTCTAGCTCATGCTCGAGAGCTAACCGACAGGAGGAGTGCTCCCGAATGATTCCTCAGATGAAACCAGAATTGGCGCAAATCTTCGCACTTCGCCGGCTTTCCTGCAAGACAGACGCGCCGTGCGGGCGGACGCCGTCACATTGGCAAGCCCGGTGGCCGTCGAGGGGCCGAGCCTACCAAGCGAGCGAATACTTCCGTTGTTGGCACGAAGCTGCCGATCCGGGATGTCGGCTGTGCGGTCGCTAATAGGGGTAGACCGGACATGCCGCGGACTGCCCATTTCGGTCGAGATTGACCCACAAGAGACATTTTGTGCTTTGCCGAAGATTTTCGTTCCAACCGATCCAAGGTCAACGAAGGGGCGCCGATGGCAGCATTTTCGCGCTACCGCATATACATCGGCGGCAATCCGGGAGGCACCCCACCGGAAAGAAATGAAGCGAGGAACATTTTGCCTAAGGCATGGCTTGTTTCTGGCGTTTCGGCCTTCAGGCGGCCAGTTCGGATCGCCCGCTCAAATTCAGCGGAGGATGGTGCCGAAAGGTCGGGGTCGGGCTTTGCATGTCGGGCAGATGCCGACGCGCTAAATAAGACACCGGCGTAAAAAAGCCGCGTAAGGGACCGCACCAACACCAGTCGTTCGCGCAGGAGACGGTCCGGCGCTTGGCCAAGCCACGCGTGCATTAATACTTCTTCCAATTCCAGTGTTGGCGCAAAATTGTCAAGCGCGGTAGCCAGATCAACGAAGGGGTCGTTACGGTAGCCGTTCTCCCAGTCAATTAACCATAACCGTTTGCCATCGAATAAGACGTTTCTCGGAAGGAAATCATTGTGGCTAGACACATATTTTTCCGTATGAACGGCATAGGCATTACGAATTGTGATTAGCCGTTGCGAAGCTGCGTCCAGGAGGCCATGAGCAAAGAGGCCTGTTTTGCAAACGTGCGTCCACAGCCGGTCCACAAGGTCCGGGTAGTCCACGAAACCCGGGAACGGGGGTAATGCTTGTAGCTTCCGCAGCATCGCTCCAATCGCCTGCGCCAACCCTTGGTGGCCGCCTGGATAGGTTTCGAGCGGTCTATCTTCGATGAAATCCATCAACACGACCCGATCTTCAACATTTAGGTAGTGAACTCGTGGAGCGATGCCCGCCTCAGCTGCGATACGCATGGAGACATACTGGTGGGGATTGCGTAGCGAACTCGTAGGGCCTTCTATTCGTAACACGAAGCGACGGTCGCTGGTCTCGATGAGCAAAACGATCGCCCCGGAAACTCCGCCTGTCACAGACCTGACGTTGATGACAGCGGCGGAGCCTAGGACAGCATTGATCGCCGAGCGCGCCGTGTCGCGCTGCGCTGTCGGTAGTGCCGCAAACGCGTCGTTACTCATTATTTTGTCCAAGGCCGAAGCGGATTAACTCAGGGTAAATGTGTCTTTGCGCGAAGACCGTCTTATAGGTTTGGATCATGCTCCTTTACAATGAGATCATCCTCCCTTGTCCGACCCATCAACAAAAAAGAGGCGCCGACAAGGGGGCTCGATGGAAATGATGCCTTCCGCAAATGGCACGAAACCGACGTGGCTGGCTTCGTCGGCGAGGTCGGGTCCCAGGGGGTAGAACGGACGTCGGATTTCGCGGCCGACAGGTCCGTTGATGACCCATGGCTGACCTCGGCAACGGAAGTATTTTGACCTCGGCAATCGCTGTCGCATCTGATACGCGTGGGCACGCAAAGTTACGAAGGTCACGATCCGATGAAGCGGCGCCAGTTTATTTCAGTTCTGGGGGGAACTGCGCTGGCGCCCCTTATGGCATCCCGAGTGTTCGCGGACACGCCCCAAGACTGCGGTGCGCCGATCGCGCGAGACGACGGTTGGCCTGTAGTTTCCATCAATGAGGATAAACTTGTCGAGCGCCCTGCGTTGTGCAGGATGGCTGATCAGCTCGCAGCTTCGGGCGCTAACGTTCATGCGGTTCTTGTCGCGCGAGGCGGCAAGCTGGTGTTCGAGCGGTACTTCAAAGGTTCTGACGAGGTTCCCGGCTTTTTCGGCAGCAAGGTAGAAGACGTCACCTTTGATGCCAATACGCTGCATAACATCAAGTCGTGTTCGAAAAGCGTTGCCTCGCTCGCAATCGGGATCGCGATTGATCGCGGGCTGATAGGCAGCATCAACGAACCCATTTTCAGCTTCTTTCCCGAGTTGTCGGACTTGCGCTCACCCGAGAAGGATCGCATCCAGCTAGTGCACGCACTCACGATGTCGATGGGTCTGAAGTGGGTGGAGGCGACACCGAGCACTGGGGACGATAACGACGAAGTGCGTATGCATATGGCAAGAGACCCGTGCCGCTATGTGCTCGGTCTTCCGGTGACTGCGCCGCCAGCACAAGAATTCTTCTACAACACCGGTGCGCTCACGCTCATATCGGCCATCATGCGCAAGGCGACTGGACGCCCCCTCGACGAATTTGCGCGCGAGACGTTGTTCGAGCCATTGGGCATTACCCGCGTGGAGTGGTCTCGGGTAAAAGGCGATACCGATGCCGGAGGAGGATTGCGCTTGCGACCACGTGACATGGCAAAGATCGGCGAACTGGTCCGCGCGGGTGGTCGCTGGAAGGACCAGCAGATCGTTTCCAGAGCGTGGATCGAGAGCTCGACGGCGGAGAAAATCAAGGGCACGGACAATCAATCCTACGGGTATCTGTGGTGGCTCGGCCGATCGCGGTTCAATGGGCGTGTCGTTCATTGGATTGGCGCTTTGGGTCGAGGCGGGCAATCGATCCGCATTGTTCCGGAGCTTGATCTCGTCGTCACGGTGACCGCCGGCTACTATCAGGATTACAGCCGGAAAGCATTTCAATTGCAGTACGGCGTTTTCAGCGACGTCTTACGGGCAACCTCACCTCCGGGCTAAACGGGAGACGTCACTATGCGACGGGCCGCGTTGGTCCGCTTTTGGCACGTAACGTCAGTTGGCGCAGAGCAGAGCCATGTCCGTAGTGGGGGGTAGACCGGAAGTGGCCAGCCCACTGCCAAAGTGACGCAAATGACCCGAAACGGTCATCGGTAACCTCCAAAGATATTTGGTTGGATCGCCCACTGCGGCTTCCAAGTATCGGCTTCGGACAGTTAGAATGTTCGGTAATCGGGAGCGACCATGCGCTGTGAGCGTTCGTCACGGCGAGGTCTTACATGCAGGTCTGCCCGAGTAAGGACAACAGGGGCGCTAAAGCATGGAAACGACCCGTTTGATTGTCTTGGCATTGGCTGCTTTTGAGATTCTAACAATATCGGTTTCTGCGGCGGCGGTGCCGCCCAGATCGGCGTATGAGCGAGGCAAATTGTGAAGCGCAAAATTGCGGCCATACTCGCTGCTGATATCGTTGGGTATAGTCGGCTTATGGCCGAAGACGAAGAGGAGACGATGCGTCGTCTTATGTCCTATCGTTCTGTCTTTGAAGATTTCGTAGCAAGAGCCGACGGCCGCATCTTCAACACGGCTGGTGATGCAATCCTCGCTGAATTTCCTAGTGCCGTCGATGCGCTCCGCACAGCAATCGATATCCAAGAGTCGCTACGGACCCGCAATTTAAGTTACCCGCCTAGCCGCCATATGGTCTTTCGTATTGGCCTCACAATTGGCGATGTAATGGAGCGAGAAGGCGATCTTCTTGGCGACGGTGTTAATATCGCCGCGCGATTGCAGGGGCTCGCCACGCCGGGCGGCATCTGTGTTTCCCGCTCTGTCCACGAACAGGTTGCCAACAAGCTATCAGTGCTTTTCAGCGATCTTGGTCCCCAGGATGTGAAGAATATTCCGCAACCTGTTCATGCCTATCGGGTTGAACTGGAGAAAGGGTCACCTGATCAAACGTTGACGGCGCATGCGCGACGGCAATCGACTGCTCGTCCATTGCAATTGCTAATTGCTTTTTCCGTGCTGTTGGTCGGCGTCGGCGCACTAGGTAGCTTTGTGATCCTAAACAAACCTTGGTCGCGCCAAGGAGTCGCAAACCAGCAGACTGCCGCGGATGTCACGTCACCAACGTCAGCAAATGCTCCAGTGAAATCCAGATCGGAGCGGCTATGGGAAGCCAGTCCGCGCACGCTTCTTGGTGCTCGCTTCGTTGCAGCCGAGGTACCTTTTGTTTGTGACGAATGTCGTGAAAAGATCGGGAGGGCGCTAAATGGCCAACCTAACCATACAGCGCTGGCTATATCGTGGGACGGGCTTTACTACTGGGCGTTGAACCGAAGTACGGCAGCAGAGGCGCGCTTGAGCGCACTTGCCCAGTGCTTAGATGCAAAACGGCGCGCCTGTTTCGTCTATGCAGTGGATAATCAAATTGTATGGTCGGAACCGCCTCCATCTGTTCCCGTCAAGCCTTGGTTCGATCCTCGGACAAAACTGCCCGTCGAGTTCGATGAGTTCAGCAAAATTCCAAATTTCCTGCCCGAACAAAAACAACGGATGGCAGAATTCTATCCCATGCAAAACGACAGCAGGGCGCTTGTACTGGGCGACATGCTCCAATGGTCTATGACGGGCGGAGTTCAAACAGACGAAGAAGCTGCTCGAACTGCACTGGAAAGATGCGGTTACATTACCCATTCGCCTTGCCGGGTTATCGCGATCGGCAATTCCTTTGTGGTCCCTCCTGCGTCGTTCTCAATTAATACAGTGGCGGCACCGGCGTTTGCTCCTTCCTCGTCGAGTAGCACCGGCCCGGTTTACAGCCTCACAGGTCCTCCTTTCCTACCCGGAAATATTCCCTTCATCTGTGACGAATGTCGCGATCAAATAACGAAAGGGCTGTACGACCGACCAATGCATTCAGCAGTCGCCATCTCACTTGAAGGCCGTTTCTGGTACGTTTGGGGTCGCGATAGCGCCGAACAAGCCCGAACAATCGTCCTTGGGAATTGCATTGGCGCGAACCAAAGGATGTGCTTTGTCTTTGCCGTAGATGGTCAACTGGTTTCGACGGAGAAATCTCCTCCGTTACCTGCAACGCCATGGTTCACCAACGATCCGCATGTAGCGCATCCCCTCGATATTGATGCTATTCCACATCTATCCGACAGCCAAAAACGCGCTATCAGCGATCTCTACTCAAGGGCCACCCCACCGAAAGCAATTGCCGTAGGAAATGGTTCATGGGGGGTGGCATCGTCATTCGGATACAAACCTCTTTACCGAACTGAAATGGAGGCAGCGCGGATCGCGCTTGAAAGGTGCGGGTTTGTTACTCAAGCACCTTGTCGGATCGTTGCCATCAACGACAACTCTGTCGTTAGGCCGGGGTCTCAGTGATTTCCAATGTAAATTTTTCCATGACTATTACATTGCGCAAAAAGCTGTACTAAGATCAAACTCGTGATGATCTAGCCCGACAGGAATGTTAGGACCCAGGTCAAGGTCACGTTGGGAACGTAGGGTATAGCTAAGCCAAAATCGATCCCGCTGGCGGCGGCATCCTCTGCTCGCAAGAACTTCCGTGATCCACCGAGTGCGCTGATAATAACCGGGAAACCCGCCTTCCATGCTCTTCCCGGCAGCCCATAGCCGCGCGGAAATGTCGTGTGTCGCGAATTGAATTCGAATGTCGCAGCGGTTCCGTAATATCCATCGACAAGAGACAATTCGTGAGAGAGATCAGCGTTATTGTGCCATAGTTCGATTGCTCCACATTTTGCTTAGTTTCGCTGCCACAGAGCAAGCCAAGGACAGCCTTGAGAACCTCTGGGCGGGGAGGGGTCCAAACCCTCACCTACGCTGGCTCGGCTGACACAATTTGCAGGCGAATTGGGTTCGTTCGGTAAATTTACCGCTGCCGTTCCCGTCGCCTAAGCGGCGTTTCGAAACGAACCAACGACACCAAAACAACGTCCCGCGGGCGGCTTCTTGCGTTGATTAGGCGGCCCCCGCGGCGGCCTGATTGTTGCGGCGGTAGGTCAGGAAGCCGAGCCCGGCAAAGCCGAGGATCATCATGGCCCAGGTCGAGGGCTCGGGAACGGCAGAAACCGACAGTGTCTGAGCTCCGCTGTTATCGCTGTAATCCGAGTCCCAGTATCCGACCGTCAGTTCGCCCGACAGGCCGAAGAGCGTGAGCGGACCGGTTCCGATCAGGAACAAATGTCCCCCGGCGTCTCCGTCTGGATGGGCCCCTGCATAGCGCCGCTCTCAGGTGGTGAGCAAAACCACCGGTGATGGCAGGCCGGTGTTGGTTTTGCCAGGAGGACGCGCGTCGTCCTGTTCCACAAACGGGATTAGTTTTTCTAGATCAGTTTCGAATATCTGGAACAAGAAATGATCTTACCTCTTCAAGGAAGCGATCAAACGCGGGCTCGTTTGGTAAGATTACATGGTTTTGGCTCTCAAGCGGAACGAAGCGAGCTCCCGGGATGCCCGCGGCCATCCGTCGGCCCGATTCGAAGGGTACCCGTGCATCGTGTCGAGCATGCATCACAAGCGTCGGCACACGAACCTGAGGAAGCAGCGACGTCACGTCAACGTCGCCATTCGCGACAAGATTGCGAGCAGCGTCCTCAGGAGAACTCGAAATTCGTTGGAACTCATTGAACCAGTCGGCCTGCTCTTTGGTAGCACCTGGAATAAACTGGGACGTGAACATTTGCCGGAATGCTGGGTTTTCCTGGCCCCACCCTACTCTCACTAAAGTCACTACCGCTTCTCCGGCTTCCCTCTCCGCCTGGGTCCTAGCGCGCTTCTTCCAGCCGACGGAATAACCTCCTAGAAGGATCAGATGCGAAACGCGTTCGGGGTGCCGGATTGCGTAAGCGATCGACACGGCACATCCCTGCGACAACCCGTGTAGTGCGAAGCGATCGAGGCCCGCCGCATCGACTACCCTCTCAAGATCGCTGACAAAATCTTCGAAGCAGACGTCCGGGACCTCGCGGTCTGAAAGTCCGTTGCCGCGCGCATCGTATCGCACGAAAGTGTTGTCGCGTGACAATCCCCGAAAAAATGGCCGCCAGATCGCACTGTCGAAATCGTGTTCGATATGCGTCATCCAGTGGCCGGTTTTAACGATCGGATATCCTTGACCTATTCGAGCATAAGCCAGTTGTACGCCATCTTTGGCCTGGCAGAAGTGGATTTCTTGTTGATACGCATCGGCACTCGTGGTGGTCGGAGCGCCTTCAGTGGATGCTGATGCAGCAGATTCCGGAAGGGCCTCGATATCCTTTGCCGCAAGCCCGAACACCCCAACCGTGCGAGCAATGTTCTTCACGGTCTGCTCGCCGAGATCGGCGAAGGACAGCGAAAGCTTGTCCCGAATTTGGTCGTTTGCCGCCCTTGAAATACATAAGCCGCCGGGCTCGCACAGCGTTTCCAGGCGCGCCGCAATATTGACCCCGTCGCCAAAGATATCATCGCCATCGATGATGATGTCGCCGATGTTGACGCCGATCCGGAAAACGATTTGCTTTTCCTTGGGAATGTCGGCATTGCGCCTGACCATGCCGCGCTGAATGTTTACCGCGCAACCAACGGCATCGAGCACGCTGGCAAATTCCACCAACATGCCATCTCCAGTAGTCTTTACAATGCGGCCCCGGTGTTCCGCGATCCCTGAATCGACTAATTCGCGACGGTGTGACTTGAGAGATGTGAGTGTTCCCATCTCATCAGCGCCCATCAGGCGGCTGTAGCCAACCACATCCGCAGCCAAAATCGCAGCAAGTCGGCGCTGCATTGCTTTCCTCCGCCGTAGTGTCGAAGCGATAGCTTTACGGCCATGCAATGGAAGTGCGCAACGCTAACATTTTACGTCGTAGCCGCAAGCGAGAAACGGCAAATGATTGGCCGCAGATGCGGTGTCCAAATGTCCGCTCAAGGTCGATAGTGTTGCAAAAGCTGTTTCGCTGAAGACGTCAAAAATTCTCAGGGCCGCAGTCGTCGGATATTTTCGTTGCCGGCATTGGATAGTAAACGTCCTGCCCAACTCGTATCGGCTTATGAGTGGCAATAGCGGACATCACGCGTCGCGGCGCCACCCATCGCGCCCAGTGGAGGGGTCCAAACCTTCACCTGCGCTGGCTCGGCCACAATTTGCAGGCGAATTGGGTTCGTTCGGTAAATTTATCGCTGCCGCTTCCGTTGCCTAAGCGGTGTTTTGAAACAAGCCAACGACAGCCAAAAAAGCCGATTGAGGGCGGCTTTTTGCCCTGATCAGGCGGCGCTCGCGGCCGCCTGATTGTTTCGGCGGTAGGCCACGAAGCCGAGGCCGGCAAAGCCGAGGATCATCATGGCCCAGGTCGAGGGTTCGGGAACGGCAGAAATCGACAGTGTCTGTGTTCCGCTGTTATCGGTGTAGATCGAGTCCCAGTACCCGACGGTGAGTTCGCCCGACAAGCCCGAGAGAGTGAGCGGACCGGTTCCAATCAGGAACAGATGCCCTCCGGCGTCGCCAACCAAGGCGCCATAATTGGCTGTGAAGCCGGCATTGGTGTACTGGCCATAACCAGTACCCGGAGTGCCAGGGGGTATGCCGTCTGCGGGTAAATTCACGCGGATAGGGGTTGTCGTTCCCGGCGCTCCAAATCGTTGCGGGATTGATCACGGTAAAATTATAAGTGTCGCCAGCCATAAGGTTCATCCCGGTGTCCAGCCAGGATCCATATGGCGTAGTTGCATCAATGGTGTAGACGCTGGCGTGGGCGGCGGGCGCCATCAATAGGGCGGCACCGAGCGCCGCCACAGCACCCGCCGATTCGCCAGCAGACGACCCAAATGGATGATTTTGCACGCTGCATCCTCGAGGACCGGGCGTCACGTGTGCCAGGTGAAATGGGCTTACGTGACATGAAGATCATTGCGGCAATCTTCGAAGCTGCGAGCAGCGGAGGGCCTGGTACAGCGGATCGGCGTGGATGGTAATTTCGGATTAATCAAGGACTCTACCGGCAGCTTCGCGTGGGCATTGGCCCGGATTGCCGGTTTCCTAATGGTCGCGTCGGCGATCGCCGCTACCATGCGGGTTAAACCGCGTGAGGCGACGGAACTGACGGGGGCCATCCCGTCATCCGTTGCGCACTGAACAAACCTCGTAAGGAAGAAAGCATGATTATCGATTGTCACGGCCACTACACCACCGAGCCGACCCAGCTGGGAATATTTCGCGACAAGCAGCTCGCCGGCCTCGCCGACAAGGCACGCCGCCCGCTCACCACCAATCTCGGCATCACGGATGACGAGATCCGCGCCAGCGTTGAGGGTGCGCAGCTTCGGCTGCAGAGGGAGCGCGGCACCGACGTCACCATCTTCTCGCCGCGTGCCGCGGGCATGGCGCATCATGTCGGCACCGCGGCAACCAGCCTCGAATGGACGCGACTCTGCAATGACCTCGTGCACCGGGTGTGCACATTGTTCCCCAAAAACTTCGTGCCGGTCTGCCAGCTTCCGCAGAGCCCGGGCGTGGCGCCGGCCAATTGCATCGCCGAGCTCGAGCGATGCGTCAACGAACTCGGCTTCGTCGGCTGCAACCTCAATCCGGATCCCGCCGGCGGCTACTGGTGCGATCCGCCGCTCACGGACGAATGGTGGTTTCCGCTGTATGAGAAGATGGTCGAACTCGACGTGCCGGCGATGGTTCATGTCAGTTCGTCCTGCAATCCCTGCTTCCACGCCACTGGCGCGCATTATCTCAACGGCGACACCACTGCCTTCATGCAGTTCCTGACCTCGGACCTGTTCAAGCGCTTTCCGACCCTGAGGTTCATTATCCCCCATGGCGGCGGCGCGGTGCCCTATCACTGGGGCCGCTACCGAGGCCTGGCGCAGGACATGAAGCTGCCGTTGCTGTCGGAGCATTTGTTGAAAAATGTGTTCTTCGACACTTGCGTCTATCATCTTCCCGGCATCGAGCTTTTGACCAGGGTGATCCCGGCCGAGAACATCCTGTTTGCCTCGGAGATGGTCGGCGCGGTCCGCGGCATCGATCCGGAAACCGGCCATCACTTCGACGATACCCGTCGCTATATCGATGCGCTTACAAGCCTGAGCGCGGAGGACAAGGCCAAGATCTACGAGGGCAACGCACGCCGCATCTATCCTCGCCTCAACGCCCACCTCGATCGCCGCTCGCAATAAATGTTACGCAATCACACGCTCAAACAGACCCGGAGAAACCGATGGCCATAGGATTTGCAATTCACAAGGCGAGGCGGAAAGTGTTGCCCGACCTGGTCGCGCGCTACCGCACCTTGCCGGTCGCCAATGTCAGCGATGTCATGTCGCGGATCGCGGGCACCAACCGGCTGCGTCCGATGCACGGGGGCGGCTGGCTGGGCGGCCCTGCGCTCACCGTCAAGACCAGGCCCGGCGACAATCTGATGGTCCACAAGGCCATCGACATCGCCCAGCCGGGCGACGTCATCGTGGTCGATGCCGGCGGCGTGCTGGTTAACGCCATCATCGGCGAGATCATGTCGACGCTGGCCGAGAAGAACGGCGTGGCGGGCTTCGTGATCGATGGCTCGATCCGCGATGCCGGCGCGCTCCGTGCAGGATCTTTCCCGGTGTTTGCCGCCGGCGTCGCGCATCGCGGTCCCTACAAGGACGGTCCCGGCGAGATCAACTGCGCGATCTCGATCGACGGCATGATCGTGGAGCCCGGCGACCTGATCGTGGCCGACGACGACGGCGTGCTGTGCGTGCCCTATGACCAGGCCGCGGAGATCGCCAAGCTTACCGAAGCCAAGAAAGCCGTGGAAGATAAGGCCATCAAGGACATCCACGCCGGCACCAGCGATCGCCGCTGGGTCGACGAGGCACTGAAGCGGCTCGGCTGCGAGTTCAAGGACTGATCCGGGATCTCCGGAAGTTAGGTTCGAGGGCGGCATATCTGCCAGGCCGTGAAAGCGGTGCCGACCTGCCGCCCTCGATAGCGGTCTACGTCGCTACGCTTGTGTAGGAGTAGACGATCGGTCGGTGCGACAAATTGGCCCCTCGCAGGTACGTGATTGGCAAGTGATTAAACCAAATGCGATCGTCGCGGTGCCTCTTCATGGGCAAACCCCAAGTTGACCCCGTCTTCAGCGCCCCCCACGCTGAGCGGGGTTTTCCTTTGGGCATTCCATGCTTTTCCGATCGACGCGGGCCATTATGGGAATCGTACGGACGTGAATTGCCAATGCCATCCCCCCCGGGGGTTTTGCAGAGATCAACTCACAGTAAACGCGTGAATGACATCACTGAACCTAGACTCCGATAGAAATTCGCCGCGGTACCGGTTCGGCCGGATGCAACGCTGGCTGCACTGGACGATGGCCGCACTGATCTTCGGTGCGATCGCGTTAGGCGCAATGTCAGCCTACTTCCCCGAGTCAAACGAAAACACCAACAGATTACTGCGCCAGTATCCGCGTGGCACCGATCTGTCCTTGCACAGCCAGGCAAAGCTCAGTGCCATCGCAAGGCAGCTCAATGAAAGGCCGAGAAAGACCTTGCTCTATCAGACGCCGGCTGAGAAGTTCGCGGAATGTGTTGCAGCGATCGGTTGAACTCACCGGGGTATCTCGGAAGTCCCGTTTCGAGGGCATCAAGACTGGTTTTGACCCGTTTCGGACAGCTGGTCTGAACGGCTCGGTGCGGGCTAATTCCCCACGCTCCTGAATTGATCCATTTGCACGATCTGCTCTAATAGCCCCTCGGGACCGCTTTTTGGATAACCCCCGAACGAAACGGGACAGACAGGATGTTGGCATCGTCCATTGGATGGATACTCATCGCTTCGGGGGTGTTTACGGCTGGCGGCGGTCTTGCCGCATGCCTTTTCCCTCGCTTGGTTTTGCAATTAGTGTTCGGGGCCAATAGTTCCGACAGCCTCACGATGTTCTTCGTCCGACATTGGGGAGCGTTGCTCTTTGTGGTCTGCGCATTGACTGTGTATTGCGCATATGTCCCCGCTACTCGCACCCCGATCTTGACGGCTTCCGTCATCGAAAAGGTCGTGATCGTTGGGCTGATATTTTTCGGGCCGGTAAGGCGCACGGTTGCGTTGGCAGCTATCGGAACCTTGGATGGTGTCTTGGCAGTTTTGTTTATTGCATATCTTGCCGGGTTTTGAGCCCGGCGGCTGGTGTGCAAAGTCGCCGTTTGGCACGTTTGAGACATGCCAACGAACACCGCGAATGTCTGCTCTCTGGGACACTTCGGAAGTCCCGTTTCAACGCTGTCAGGGCCGTTGTTGACCCACAGCAGACCTCTCCTCGCGATCGGAGCGCCTTTCTTAAACATGATCTGCTTGCCGAAATTGCATAGCGCGAGTAGCTTTTTTCGGTTGGAGTTCCGACCGTTCTCAACTTGAAGGGGCAACCCATGAAAATTGGACGAGCACTATTGAACGGTATGTTGGCGGGCGTTGCTGTCGCGGCGCTAACAAATTTGCCAGCATCGGCGCAGCAGCAGAAACGGCCCAATATCGTTATGCTGATGACCGACGATACCGGCTGGAATGATTTTGGCGCCTATTCTGGAGGCGGCGCTGCTCTCGGCCATCCGACCCCAAATATCGACAGGATTGCGAAAGAAGGCGTTTTCTTCACGAGCTGGTATGGCCAGGCGAGCTGCACTGCGGGGCGATCCTCGTTCATAACGGGACGTATCCCGATCCGCTCCGCGCTCTCAATCGTGGTCGCCCCTGGCGACGAAAATGCGCTCAAGAAGGAGACGCCGACCATCGCCGAGTTCTTCAAGAAGAATGGCTACTCAACCTACTTTTCAGGAAAGTGGCACCTCGGCGACAAGCCCGAAGTCCTATCCAATCGAGCATGGCTTCGATGAAATGAAGGAATTCGCCGCCTATTATCCCGGCGTCTACACCTATAGCGACACGTCCCGCTACTTCCATCCGTGGTTTCCTTCCTACAATCCCGAGATTGCCAAGGCCTATTTCGGAGTTGTGAACATGTTCGAGTGGGAAGGCGTGGCCGGTCAACCAGCGAAGAAGGTGGCCGAAATAAGCTACGACTATCTAAAGACTTTCGACACGCGGCAGGCGGACTCGGCAATCGAGTACGTCAAGAACCACGCCAAGGACGACAAGCCGTTCTTCGTGGATGTTAATTTCATGAAGATGCACAATCCGACCAATCCCAATCCGAAATTTGCCGGTAAGTCACACCTCGGCGACTACTCCGACGCGCTCTTGGAACTCGACGACGACATCGGGCGCATCATGGACGAAATCCGAGCCGATGCGCCCAACACAATCGTCATCGTGACCGCGGATAACGGCGCTTGGCAGGACGCCTATCCCGATGCTGGCACCACACCTTTCCGTGGCGAAAAAGGTACCGGGTTTGAAGCAGGCTGGCGCGTGCCGGGTTTGATGTGGTGGCCTGGGCACATTCCGGCTGGCGCGAAGTACGACGAAATGATGTCACATATCGACTGCTGGGCGACGCTTGCCAAGATGGTGGGGCTGACCCCACCGCCGCATGGCGCCTGGACCGACAACAACGGTAAGCCGATCTACTTCGACAGCGTCGACAACAGTGAGTACATCCTCGGTCACACCAAGCACTCGGCGCGCAGATCATGGGTGTACATTGATGGCGAAAACTTTATGGGAGCCCGTGCGGATATCGCTGGTGATCCAAACAACCCCGACATCAGTATCGCGTGGAAGTACCTGTGGACCGCAAAGGACACATGGCTCGGACCGGAACAAAACCTCGGTTCGATCGGCGCGCTTTACAATCTCACCATGGACCCGTTCGAAAAATACGACATGGTTTTCAACGGCGCGATGTCGGCACGTATGCCCATGCAATCACCGGGCAAGTACGCGGGACAGGACAACGGCTGGGCCGCGGCGCTCATCTTCCCGGTTGTGATGGAGTTCAACAAATCTATCGTCGACTTTCCGAACATGAAGCGTTCTCCCGGTGGGGCTTCCAATGATTGGAGACCTGATCTCCAGCGCCCCGACAATCCGCTGCCGCTCTTGGATATGAAGAAGCCGCCTAACGCGACAAGCATAGGCGGCGACTAGCCTCCATAAGTACAAACGCCAACGTCGATTTCGCATCGGCGTTGGTCTTTGCAAGCAACGGCCGAGTTGATCGAGCGCGTGCAATGCACGAGTTCGGCTTGTGGCACGAAACGGACCAACCGAGCTTGTCTGACGATGTCCGTTGATCGGGGTAGACCGGAACTGGCTGGGTTACGGTCAGAACGACGCGTTTGACCCAAATCGGACAGGAGTCCTGATTACCGTCTGAAATTGTGGCTGCCATTTATCGCCCTACCTGGTGGTTCCAAGTGCTATAGTTCACGGATAGCTACGTCCTCATCGGGACCAGATGCGACGGCGCGAGTTCATCAAGCGTTTTGGTGGTGCAGCAGCAGCTTGGCCGCTCGGCATGCTTGTGTCGCGACGTGTCACGTTGAGCTTGCTGGCCGTAGCGCTTTGCTTGATCCTGCTCGCATCGCATCCTGCCGTTGCACTCGATACAGTGTCCTTGCAGCTCAAATGGAAACACCAGTTCCAGTTCGCGGGCTACTACGCGGCCCTCGAGCAGGGTTACTATCGCGACGCCGGTCTCGACGTCACCATCCGCGAGGGCGGTCCCGATGTCCACGCCGCCGAAGCGGTGGCCAGTGGAACGGCGGATTTTGGCGTCTGCAGCTCCAGCGTCTTGCGCGAATGGGTGATGGGCCGCCACCTGGTCGTGCTGGCCGTCATCTTCCAGCAGTCTCCGGCCATCATTCTGGTGCCGCGCCGAGCCGACATTAGGAGCATCTCGGATCTACGCGGCCGCACGCTGATGGACGCGCCGGGCAGCGACGAAATCGCGGCGATGCTGAAGCACGAAGGGGTGGATTATGCGACATTGCCGCGCGTCGACCACCGCGGCGATCCGCGCGATCTCCTCGTCGGCAAGGCCGACGCGATGGTCGCCTACAGCACCAACGAGCCATTCGTCCTTGACCAGCTCGGCGCCGCCTATCGCACCTTCTCGCCCGCGGCATATGGAGTCGATTTCTACGGCGACAATCTATGCACCTCCGAAGCTGAGGTGAAAGCTCACCCGGACCGGGTGGCCGCGTTCAGGATAGCCAGTCTGAAAGGCTGGGCTTATGCGCTGGCCCACAAGGAGGAGACGGTCGATCTGATCCTCAAGACCTATTCGGCAAAAAAGAGCCGCGAGGCCCTGCTGTTCGAAGCAGCCCGCACAGACCTATTGGTCCGGCGCGGATCGGGCGATATTGGCAGGCAGGACGCTACCCACTGGCGAAAAATCGCCACCACCTATCGCGAGCTCGGGTTGCTCGCTAACGATACGCTGCCGGCGGGGCTCATGTGGGACGGAGAAGGCGAAACCGAATGGCGCTGGCTCATCCCACTATTGCTTGTGCCGGTAGGACTAGCGATTGCGGCGCTGGTTGCATACCGGCGCCGCCGTCCCCTGCGGGTACCATTGGCCCGGTTCGGAGCGCTTGCGCCGGCCGCCAGGTTGGGACGGCCAAGGCTGAGTTTGGTCATGTCGTTGCTGTTCATCAGCCTCAGCATTCCCGTTCTCATTTTCATCCTGATCTACAACTACAACAAGAATTCGGCCGGCATGGTGTCGATCCTGAACGATGCGGTGGCGCAGACCAGCCGGACCGCTGTCGAGCGCACCGAGAACTTGATCGACAGTACTGCAACCCCGCTGCGCTTTCTTGCCGAGGTGGCTGCCGCGAATCCCGGTTATTTCCGCACCGAGCAAAGCAACGATCTCCTCTACCGCGCGCTGACTTCGGCTTCGCATATCGACGCCGTCTATGTCAGCTTCGAGGATGGCTATCATCGGGTCGTCACCCGGATCGACGAGGACCGCAGGCGTAGTGACCCTCATATTCCGGCGGCGGCGAACTGGCACGCCAGCTACATCGATGCGATCACCTTTGCGCTCTCGCGGGTTCGGCACCGCAAATTTTTCGACGTCTGGCCGCATTTGGTCGGCGCGAACGATGTTGCAACCGACCTCGACATCAGGACTTTACCCGGCTATCAGACGGCCAAGACAACGCGGACGCTCGCGGTGACCGAACCCGCAATCAATCCCGACACCGGTTTCCCCATTATTTCGTTGCGTGTTCCAATCTTTCATGGCGTCGACTTCATCGGCTGCGCATCCGCCAACATCACTTTGGACGTGTTGTCGCGCTTTCTCGACGAACACCGCGCCAGCGCACACAGCACCACCCTGATCGCCGACCGCAATAATGGCAAGGTTATCGTTTTCCCGAACAAGCAAAAGGGCGTGCGGGTCGAGAACGGCAAGCTCAAGATCGCGACCCTGGCCGAGATCGACGATTCGGATGTACGCGAGGCCACTCGCCAGCACGCCCGTGCCAATACCGATAAATTCGCTTTTCAGTCTCCGACCAATGGGGAGGAATTTATCGCGGCGTTCGCCAATTTTCCGGATGGTTTGGGTCAGCCCTGGCAGGTGATCACGCTGACCCCGATCGACGATTTCGTAGGGACGCTAAAGGCTACCAATCGATTGATCATGGTGGTCATCATCATCCTTACCGCGATCGAGCTGTTCTTCATCTTTTTCGCATCCCGTCGGCTATCACAACCGGTCGAAAAAGTTTCGAAGCAATTGCAGGCCATCGAAAGCCTGCAATTCGACGTGCCGACGTCGCGGCCCTCCAACATCCGGGAAATCGCGCGGCTGGAACACGCGGCTTTACTGCTTCGCAACTCGCTGAAATCGTTCTCGTCGTTCGTGCCGATGGATATTGTCCGCCAGCTCATCAAGTCGGGCATTCCGCTCACCCTGGGCGTCGAGCCGCAATTCCTAACCATCTTCTTTTCCGACCTGGAGAATTTTTCCACACACTCCGAAACCCTGGCGCCGGACGACCTGCTGGTGCAGATCTCGACCTATCTCGAGCAAGTTTCCGCCGCGATCTCGCAAGAGGGCGGAACCGTCGACAAGTTCATCGGCGATGGCGTCATGGCGTTCTGGAATGCTCCGAATTCAGCGCGACGATCACGTGTTGCGCGCCTGCGCCGGCGCACTGCGGGCCGCACGCCGCATGGAACGCGTCAACGACATCTGGGAGGCGGAAGGTAGGCCGCGAATTCGCATCCGGATCGGGCTCAATTGCGCCAACGTACTGGTCGGCAATGTCGGCTCCTCGGCCCGGCTGAGCTACACAGCGTTGGGAGACGGCGTGAACGTCGCGGCTCGCCTTGAAGGCATCAACAAGCAGTTTGGCACCACCATCTGCATCAGCGACAGCATCTACGACCGGATGGAGGCGAAGATACTGGCGCGACCGTTAAAGCGGATTCAGGTGAAGGGCCGCAAGAGCGAATTCATGATCTATGAATTGCTGGCATTGCGCGCGAGCGACGATCCGGATCTAAGCGTCCGCGATCGGGATGAGCAGCTCTGCACGATGACCTGGCAGGCTTCGCAATATTTCGAGGCTGGCGATGTTGCGGCGGCGCAGTTGGCGTATCGCTCTGTCCTTGATCACTTTCCCGGCGATGCCGTGGCTAAGTTTATGCTGATGGAATGCCAAGAAGGGCATGCAGCCGGTCTCTCTGATATCGCCTCGGAAGAAAACCGGCCGGCCAGCACGCGAGCCTAAGCACATTCAACACAGCTTTCCTCGCAACGAGCGGGCGCGGGCGTTGGCCTTGGATGGAATTGAGTTCTTCCACTTCCGTTAATGGCACCTTTGAGACATGCCGGCCGGTGCTGAGAATGTCGGATGTTGAGGGCAGATCGGAAGTCGCGTTTCGGAGCCGTCAGGACCGGTTTTGACCCTTTCCGGAAGTCATGTTGCCGAAGCGCGACGTCACCTTGTCGGCGCAAAATTCTGATTGGTCAGCGGAGGCTCAATTGGACGTTGGATACGAATAAACGGCTTGTTGGCTGCCGCGTGGCAGGCGTTGCAGCCGCTAGTAAGCTCGTCGAAAGCGACCGTGAATCTGTCGTTGTTCTTTGCGTCAATTACTTTTTTAACCTCCGCGATCCGCGGATCAATGATGGTCTTCATCATCTCCGCGACAGCAATACCGTCAAAGGTCGGATGCAGCCTTCGTGCTTCCTCCAAACCTTCCCTGATCTCGTCGATCTCATACGCCGCGAGCTCCCAGCTTTTTTCCCTACCGGCAAACCACAGTTTGGCGTGGCGAATCTGCGTGGCCGTCATGAATTCACCAAGGCCTGGCTCGTAGGGTTCCTTTATTGACTGCGCGTCTGCGAACACTACGGACGTAGCAAGGGCAATCATGGCGACAATTGTCCGCTTCATTCGCCTTTCCTCCTGACGCTGAAAGCTACGATGCCCGATGTTGCCAACCAGCTCGTGGTCATCGGTTCAGCTCTCCGGTTCTGAAAAGCTTCTTTGCTGCGGCGCCAGCGCCAACGTAACACCTCTCGATTCTCATCTAAAGATATCATCGACCGCTGGTTTTCGACGTCGAGCCGCTGCCCGTCATCTCTTGGCCTTCGGCGAGCCATTGCTCCACCATGCCCACGACCGAGCTAACGTCCTCGAATGCTCGCGAGTGTGCGCGTCCCTTTAGGCCTGTTAAATCGAAAACCATAATGTGCTCGCGTCGAAAGTCGGTCTTATAGGGCTCTTGGTCGGGATCGACGTCGCCAAGACGCGTTACCCCGCCCGAAATCGACTTCGACAATTTGAGGGCGTGATCGTCTTGAGACAGGAACAATGCAAAATGAGGCCTAGCGTTGCCCATTTGCTGAATTTGCGTCCGAAAGAGATTGACGGCCACGTCGGGTGCTACAAGCAAGACATTTTTGACCTTGTCGCCGATCTTGCCGGCGTGGGCTGCCTTCGACCGCAGCGCTTCAAGCGTAAGGAGACATCCCATCGAATGACAAACGACATTGACCTCCTTCACGCTCGCATCGGCCGCAATCGTGTCGAGCAATTGCTCAACGGCGTCCCGAGAGTTGTTTGCGTTTTCAAGATCATCCTGGTACGCGCGCAGCCCCACCACCCCGCGCGACGGCCAGGAGAATAAGATCGGAATAGCGGGCGCCTTGGAATCATGGATGAATTGGGCCAACCGATAGACAGCCTCATCGAACCGGTTATTGAAGCCATGCACGAAGACAAGCACCTTGCCGCGCCTCTTCGTCTGTTTGGCGGCGGCCGACAGAGCGGCGACAAAGGATTGTTTTTCGAGATAATTCGCCGAAACGGTTATAAAACTTTGCTGGGGGTTGCCTGGCAAAGTGGTGGGCCACTGGACCTCGCCAGTCTTACGTGCAGCGTCGGGCGGTATCGAAACAGTGATCGAGGCATACGAAACCTCTTCGGTCGGCGCGTTGTCGAACATTGCACCAGCATCGGCTGTTGAGCGCTTCCGGTTTGTAGCGACGAGCACCGGGACAAGCGATGTCCCTTCCAGGTTGGCCTGCGCTACCGGCACTAATGCGCCCTGCGATACTCCACTGCACCCGCAACAAAAGATTGCGGACGCTATAGCTGCCGCAGTCAATACGTAAGACCTGCCGATCAACGCTATCACCCACCAGCCCCGTCATCACCCACCGGCCCCGTCTGCTAATTTTATCACTCTATTTGGATTTGCCGCAACGGACGCAGCTATCTCCCGTAGCCGTTCCGGCAGCCTTTCGGCGCGCAGGCGCCTACGCCGACAAATTGATTGGGGCGCAACCGCTGGGGATATTCCGGTGGAGGAGCCTACCAAGTTCCAAATGGGAGTATCGAAATGGACGATGGGAATACCGAGCAGGATGGCTATGAACACTTCATCGAATTGAGAAATCGCATTTGGACGGGGTCCGGGCCCCGGTTGCGGCCGATAGCACTTGGGTGCCGCCGTCTAATTGGGTTCGTTTTGTCGAAATCGCGCGGGTGTTAAATCACCTTCCTTTCCAGTCGCCCTCGTTTACAACATCAAACTTGTAGGACGCCTGTCGGCGTCGGGTGTGGGCAGCCGTTCGTAACGGTCGAGCGCCGCCAGCCTTCGCAGCTTCTTGGTGTCACAACGACCAGGATCGATGTTTTCGTTCATCTCGCTTCGAACCGCGCGGATCCGCAACAGCTTGAGCTGGGCTTCGGCAAACGCCGAGGCCGCGGCCAGTTGCGGCTCGCCCGCGCCATCGTCAACCAGCACGCGCGCGATAGCCTCGACCTTGGCGGAGGTCGCGGGATCGAACCGTAACGGGCATGACAAGCCATGCCGATAGGCGTTGCGGCTCGACCTCAATTTGCCGACAGCGGATCGCGGCCCGGTGCTGTGCTTGGCATTGGCGCGGTTGGCGGCAATTTGTTTTTCAGAAGCCATGCCCAAGGTCCTAAGGTCTAGCCGGCCCATACCAAAGCCCGCTCTTGGTGCTTTCAGGTCCTTTTTAGACCTTTGCCGGTGGGCTTTCGCAACCGCACGCCAGCGCCGCCGCCGTTTTCGTCGATGAATTCGACGCCCGCAGCCTCTAAGGCTCTTTTAATTACATCTAGCGTCGCTCTGCGAGGTCGACTGCCGGCTTTTTCAAGCTGGTGGACCGTCATGATTCCGACTTTCGCCCGATCGGCCAACGTTTGCTGGTTCCAACCGAGGAGGCCTCGAGCAGCGCGACACTGTGCCGAAGTGATCATGCCTGATCATCGGTGAGTCGAAAAAAGTTTACAAATCCGATGAAAATTATTGACTTCATAATAGATAAATACTATCGTTTTAGATAATAATTATCTATGGAGGGACCGGATGCGCGTTGAGACTATCGACCGCCGCTCGTTTATCGGCGGTTCTGATGCCCGGGTCATCATGGGCACGGACGAGGCCACGCTGGTCCGGCTGTGGCGCGAGAAGCGCGGCGAGGTCGAGCCGGAAGATCTCTCCGACAACCTGATTGTCCAGCTCGGAATGGTCACCGAAGACCTCAACCGGCGCTGGTTCGAGCGCAATACCGGTCGCTCGGTCAAGGATATCCAGAAGCGGCTCCAGCACCCCGTGATCAAATGGATGGCGGCGACGCTCGATGGCCTGATCGAGCCGTCAGGCGCGGTGTTCGAAGCCAAGTTCATGCTGCCCTGGACCTTTTCGGAGGAGGCGGCCGCCGAAAAGCACATGGCGCAGCTACAGCATAATATGTGGGTGGCCAATGCCCGGTCGAGCTGCCTGTCGATCATCACCGGCGGCGGCAAATGGGTGGAAATTACCATCCAGGCCGATCCGCTCTACCAGCACCTGCTGCTGACCGCGGAGAAGAAGTTCTGGCGCTGCGTGACGAGCGGCGAAAAGCCCCACCTGTTCGGGGTCGAGCCGCCACGGCCGCGGCTGGAGGCGGTCCGTATGGTCGATATGAGCGCCTCCAATAGCTGGGCCGAGTTCGCCGCCACCTACCGCCGGACCCGGCCCGCCTACCAGGAGCACGAAGGCGCGAAAGCCGACCTGAAAAAGCTGGTACCGGAGGATGCCAAGGAGGCCATAGGCCACGGTCTGCGCGCCAGGCGCTCCAAATCCGGTGCCGTCAGCTTTGACGTTCTGGATGCAGAGGCTGCCGATGCACCGCTCCAGTGACAGCATCGGCGCCATTGCGGCGGCGCTCGCCAAGGCGCAAGGGGAGCTCACCAACCCGGAAAAGTCTCTCATTGCCACCATCCGCTCGCCTTTCCCCCGGGAGGGCGACCGGACCTTCCGCTACGCCTCGCTGGCCAGCGGGCTCGATATCGTACGCAAGTGCCTCGGCCAGCACGAGATCGCCACCGTCCAGACCACCGCGATCGACCAGGCCCAAGGCCAGATCCAGCTCACGACGCTCCTGGCCCATGCCTCCGGCGAATGGATCTCCTCGGACTGGCCGGTGTGCCCCACCAGCGAGACCGCGGCGCCGCACCGGATGGGCGCAGCTCTTACATACGCCCGGCGCTACGCGCTGTTTGCATTGGTCGGCATTGCCGGGGAGGACGACCTCGACGCCCCGGACCTGCTGGTCGAACCGTCTCCCACGGTCGCGGCGCCCACCCATCCCGACCCCAACCTGAGCCCGCGCAAACCCTCGAACGGCTCGGTCTACAAACCGCGGCGGCCCAAACCGGTGCTGGCAGCCGAGCCCTCCGCAGCCCTGCGCGATCAGCTGCTGGCTGAGATCGCCAAGCTCAATCAGAGCGATGATTTGGCGCTGTGGGCGCACCGGCGGCTGCCTGCCAAGAATACGCTCGCGTTGGACGACGCCCGTGCCGTGGAGGCCGCCTACCAGGTTGTGCTCGACGGAATAAATGGTGCCGACGAAGGGCAGGCCGACGAGATTGCGCGCCGACCACCGGACCCTCGTTCAATCAGTGCTGTAAACGGCACATCGGTCCTTGACGGTTCGGCAGCGGATGGCCAGCAGCTGCCATCCGCGGCAGCCGTCTCGCCCTTGCGTAAGCCGGTCAGGCGGCGGAACAAAGCCCATCTGGCGTTTGTCGCCTCGCAATCTTGTCTCGTGTGTCAACGCTCGCCCTGCGATGCGCATCATCTTAAATTTGCGCAGCCCCGAACGCTGGGGCGCAAGGTCAGCGATGAATTCACCGTGCCGCTGTGCCGGGAGCATCATCGCGATCTGCACCGCTACGGCAACGAGAGCGCGTGGTGGGCCAATCTTCAGATCGCCCCGACCGCCGTGGCGAGTGAACTCTGGCAAACAACGCTCTCTAATGCGGATGTTTCGATGGTTGGTGAGACATCATCGCGATCCCGCGACCAGGCAGCACGAGCGGCAGACTAGTGGCAGCAAAATATCAAGAGGTGAGGGGTGGCGGGTTGACGCGCGAAATAGGCCGAGCGACCGAAGCGTCCTGCGAATCTTTTCCGGTGCCAACCGAGCTCATGCGGCTTTCAGAGCAGCCTCACCTGCTGCCGGGAGAAAGCGTTCGGGATTTCGAGACCGTCCGCCAGATGATGGTCGACGATATCCAGCCGGAAACAAATATCGAATGGCTGTGGACGCTGGATCTTGTCGAACTATCGTGGGAGATCTTGCGGTACCGGCGCCTGAAGGCGCGGATACTGGATGCCCATCGGGCCGCGGCGATCGAAGAGATCCTGCAGCGGCTGGATGGGGCGGGGATGCCGCCCGAAGCAAGGCCGATGGTACAGCTACAAGCACGGCGGGCGGCGGCTGACTGGCGCGATGACCCGGACGCTGCCGCCGACATTGAAGCTCGTCTTCATCGAAGCGGCATCGATTCCAACGACATCAACGCCGAGGTGTTTGTTCAGGCGCGAGAATTATTCGATGTGTTCGATCGACTGATCCATCTGGCGCAAAACCGCCGCATCGCGTTGCTTCGGGAAATCAGTATCCGGCGCGAATTCGCCAGACGCGCCCGAGGCGTTATGAGGGCGCTCGACGGGTTGTGATGAGCGCATCCTGCTCGCTTCGAATCAGCCGTGAAATTGCGGCGATGTCTACAATCGTTTTCGATGCATCTGGCCACGCCTTCCCCTAAAGGATTTCCATCACCGCGCACGTCTCTTTGTGGCACATCGCGTCACTTAGTGCGCTGTAGCGGCTCGTCCGGAGTTGGGGAGTAAACCGGGCTCTGACCGAACCGTGCATTGTGCTCCAAACCGCGCGGAGTTTCCAATCACCCTTGCTAATCGGCCCGGCGCTTACGTTCGTCAGCCCAAGATTTCTCTGCAACGGCGCGCAATATCGACATTTAACTCTGTGCAAAATTCTGCGCGAGCTAGGCTTCAGAAATTGCTCCGTAAAGGCTGATTGAGCCTATTGCAACAGGCAGAATGCCCATCAGCGGGAAGCCTATGGGCGACCCGGCTTCGATGGAGTGGGTAATGGTCCAAAGGCCAAAAGCAATTATCCCTGCGGAGATTAGGAACGAGAGGACTGCGTTCATCTGGGCCTATCCTATTTATAGCTGGCCTTCTCGGCGCAATTGCACAAGGCGCATTCAAATATGCGCACGTTCAAACCGCATGGCCTCGATGCCATGCCAGTTAGCGTCATCGGTCCGTAGCATTTCGGCAAGGCGGCCGTTCAATTTCGATGAGGCCGGGATCGGCGACGATTGACCGTGGCATGTGGTACCGGCCCAGATCAGGCGACAGTACGACGCCCCCAGTCACCGGTAGTGGCCAAAAAATGGGGGCGGTGATGCCAGACCAATGCGCTTGGGTGCATCTGGTTCCAGGAACCAAGGGACAGCCCCAACAACATTGCGGACGCCACCGACGCAAGAACTCCACCTGATGTCCGCTTTTTCGGGTCGCTAACCGGGGTAGACCGGACATGGCGCGGACAACCCAATTCGGTCGAGAATGACCCAACCCCGACATGCGCGGGCTGTGACGTGCGACATGAAAGAGATAGCATCATAAGGGTTGAGGACCTTCAACAACAGTGGGAAGGCCCATGAGCGCCGTGAGTAATCACGCTTGTCGCTGGCGCGATGGCGGCCGCATTTCCGCTATACCTTGCGGAGCTTCTGAGGACGTTCGCGAGCTTCGGCTCGGAGCCTGATGACGGTCCTATCTTGGCAGACCCCATCCTTTTCGGCTTTCCTTCGCATCGGTGCCGAGCCCCAGACCTTTGCCTGCGTGGGTCTCTCCGGTCGATCCGCCCAGATCAAAACCGGGCCGGTCAACTTGCTCAGAAGCACCCGCCGGCTCTGGCTTGTCCGTCTTGGGTGACCGCTCCGTCGGCTCTTCGGTAATTGCCTTCATATCAGGTTGCGGGCCATCGCCGCTCGATGGGCGGCGGTTGGTCGGAATGTCCTTGTACTCATCTATTTCGACGCCTTTCCCATCTAAACTTTGATTGGGCAACCTTTGCGCCTTGTCCCGATTGCTGAGGATGTCATTCTTCCGCACCTTTTCATCTTCAAGCTCGGTCATTGCACCGGTTCCACTGCTTTGTCCTGCCGACATATTGCATACTCCGGTTTGCTCCACGGGGTTGCGGTGCATAACAAGCGTTAACGCCCGCCCTCGGCAAGGGTTCCGGTGCGCAACGATATGCTGCAAGGTCCAGCTCGAAAGCTGAACTTAGCAGGGACTTCCCTTATATTGTGCGTTGGCACATCGCGTCACTTGATGCGGTGCAGCGACATGTCCGGAGTTGGGTGCAAACCGGAAGTAACCGGCACATAGCCAAGAGACGTGATTGACCAAATCGGTCATTCGGCAGCGGAACCAAGCCTGTCGCCAAACAAATGTTGTACCTTCGTCAACACGTCAGGGAGACGACTTGGACCTACTCCGCGGCCGCGCGCGCCGGCGTCGCAGCGACCCGTGTCGCCATGCTGACCAAGATCAGTACGACGAAATTCACCGCCAGCGCGACGATGCCAATGTTGAGGTCCTGGACCTGCGCCGGCAGCCACGGAAGCGTATGGAGGTTCGCGCCGGTCAGGCTAACGACGGCGACCGTAGAGACGCCGGCGACGATGCCGGCCGCGGCGCCCTCGCGCGTCGCGATGTTGCGGTGCGCGAGGCTGAGCACCAGCGAGGGAAATAGCTGGGTCACCATGCTGTAGCCCATGAGCAGGAGGGCCACGATGGTCTCCCCGCCCTTCAGGGTGAAGAACACCGCAACCAGCGCCACCAGCGGCACCAGGAGCTTCGCGAGCCGCGATACCCGGCGATCGTCGGCCGATGGATTGACGGCGCGGTAGAGATTGTTGGCGATCAGGGTCGCAGCGGTCATCAGGATCATCGAGCCGGGCACCAGCGCGGTGAGCACGCCGGTCGCGCCGATCACGCCGACGAACCAGGGATCGAATGTCTTCACCGATAGCTTGAACAGCGCGAGGTCGATGTTCGGGCCGCTGAGCCCGGGAACCTGCAGGGTGGCCGCAAAGCCGACGAAAAACACGAACAGCAGGATCAGCTGATAGAGCGGCAGCAATATCGCGTTCTTGCGGATCACCGTGGCGCTTTTGGCGGTGTAGACCGAGCCGAAAGTGTGCGGCCACATGTAGAAGCCCAGCGCGGTGAGCAGCACGGTCGAGGAGAACCACCACAGGCTCTCGCCGTGCGGCGGCAGCACGGTAAATCCCGGCTTGGCCTGGTCGATCGCCGCGAACATCGATCCCAGGCCGCCGTAATAATGATACGGCAGATAGATGCCGAGGAAGACCACGATGGCTAGGATCATGGTGTCCTTGGCGACCGAGGTCCAGGCCGAGCCGTGCACGCCTGATACCATCACGTAGGCGGCGACGATGACGGCACCGATCCAGATCGCAAGCGTCGAGGAGATCGCGCCGTAGCCGGCGACTTCGACGATGATGCCGAGCCCCTTGAACTGGAGCACCAGGTAGGGGATCAGCGCCACGATGTCGACCAGCGCGACGATGACGCCGAGCGTCGGACTGTCGTATTTGCGCACGAAGAAGTCAGCCTGGGAGTAGAGCCCGTTCTCCTTGGCATAGCGCCAGATCGGCGGCAGCATGAAATAGGAAAGCACGTAGGCGAGCGAGCCGTAGCAGAGAATGTAATAGGCCGGCGCGCCCTTGCCATACGCGAAGCCGCTGCCGCCGAGGAAGGTAAAGGTGGTGTAGATTTCTCCGGCGAGCAGCAGGAACACGAAGACCGCGCCGAAACCGCGCCCGCCCACCGTCCACTGCTCGAGGCTCATTTCCTTGCCGCGGCTGGCGAGAAAGCCGAGCGCGAGCGCCAACAGCGCGGCGGCGGCGATGAAGGGCAGCGCGCCGTTCATGGCTCGCCCTCCCGGTTGGCCGGATCGGCCGCGTAGATCACGGCCATGATAAGCGAGGTGAGCAGGATCCACGCGACGATCCAGGCGAGCAGGAACGGCAGGCCGAGGATGAGCGGGGTCGCCCGGTTGACGAAGAACGGGCCGACGATGAGAGCGAAGAACGGGACGACGGCGAGCCAGCGGATGCTGCGCATGGACGAGGACTCTTGCTGTTGTGAAAACCTACCTCCTGGTGTGGTGAAAATCTACCTCCGCCGCAAAAGTTCCGGTACGACGCATAAAGTGACAATGAAATAACGCCCTTGAGCGCGATTCAGCTTTACCGGGTGACCTGCTTCTAGCCACAATTCCACACTCGCCGCATCAGGACATATTCGGGAAGCGACGAGGGGGCGGGGAGGGAGCCAAGCAGGACGAGCAGGCACCCCATCGCGCCAGGGCGGGGAGGGGTCCAAACCCTCACCTACGCTGGCTCGGCTGACACAATTTGCAGGCGAATTGGGTTCGTTCGGTAAATTATCGCTGGCATTCCCGTCGCCTAAGCGGCGTTTCGAAACAAACCAACGACACCAAAACAAAAGCCGCCCCGCGGGCGGCTTCTTGCGTTGATTAGGCGGCGCCCGCGGCGGCCTGATTGTTGCGGCGGTAGGCCAGGAAGCCGAGCCCTGCAAAGTCCCTGGCGCTCGCGGGAAATGAGGGGGCGGGGAGGGTAGATGAAAAAGTCGAACACGCCTTGATCCCGAACAGGGGATAGAGTCAAGGTACGACGAGGCCAAACACTTTCGTTCCGTAAACTGCGAACCAACTCATGAAAGCGTCGACCAGCGAAAGCCGATCGATGAAACGCGAGCTTCGAGTTAAGGGATAGTGGTCCGCTGCGGCCTCTCACGATCTGCATGAAGCCGAGGCACCATCGGCCGCGCTGCGTAATGTATTCCTTGAGTCCTTCAGGCGCCAATCCGAGCGTAAGTCTCTCGTTCAGATATACCGTACGATAGCCAAAGTTCCTTCAGACGTAGCGTAACGAGATAGTCCTCGGTGACTGAATTTGTCGGGAAGCCGGCCAGACATCATGCTTTCGATCATGGGACGCTATCGTCACAACACGCCGGCCCGGCCATTATCCCTTGACTGAACGGTCTCCTGTCCCTGTCAAAGAACTACGCCTCACGCGCGCTTCCTCATAAACCTTCTTCATCAGCATCTGCAGCGGACTCCAGCAGATCTCGCACAGGTCCCGATTGTCGTCAGGCATAAGCTGCTTGCCATCACTGGCGCCGTTGACGGTGACGTGTGCCCACCCCAGATTGCTGTTCGCTTCGCGGAAACAGCAATCGCAAATGAATTCTAGTCCTCGTGCCCATAGGCCCTCTCCAGCTATCGTGCTGGATAAGACCCTCAGACGAACGCGGGTGCAAGGCGTAGAAAGACGCGGCAACTAAAAACGCCGCCTGGAGGCTAATCCGGCGGGGTGTCAGGTGTGCACCGCTGAGACGGCGCAAGAGGCGACCTATGGGAGGCGACTTAATGATTGGTTGCTGCTCACGTTATTGTCGCCAGACCAGGTTGAAAAAGTGTTGTAAGCTCTGTGTAAGCATTCGGTTCTAGCGTCCCCGTATCGCGGAAAAACCTTTGGCAGCGTGAAGCCGTTGCCAGTCCGCGGGTCAGGCAGCGCGGTGAGATTTAAGACGATCGGCATCAGCTATGGGGCGCTCCGGAAGGGGTGCCTCCAGGAGATCAGGCAGTGGCCAGGATGCCAGACCGTTACCGGCATTCAGATCGTCCGCAACAATTCACCTTCCGGCTTCTCAATCCGGGTAACGCTGTATGGTAAGGCCGACCAGAAAATCGCCGATCGCGCGATGAACTGTGTTCAGCGCGAGAAGCGACGGCAATATCACCTGATTGAATGATGCGGGTGGCGGGGCCAACTCTGGGCAGGCCTGGGCCTCGTCGACGGTGTCATCGATCCCCTAACCAACGACACCAAAACAAAAACCGCCTGAGGGGCGGCTTTTTACATGAAAAATACTGTACTGCGCTGATCAGGCGACGCCGGCGGCTGCCTGATTGTTGCGGCGGTAGGCCAGGAAGCCGAGGCCGGCAAAGCCGAGGATCATCATGGCCCAGGTCGAGGGCTCGGGAACGGCTGAAACCGTCGAAACCGACAGTTGCTGGGTTCCGCTATTATCACCGTAGTATGAGTTCCAGTATCCGACCGTCAGCTCGCCCGACAGGCCACTGAGGTTGAGCGGACCGGTTCCGATCAGGAACAGGTGCCCTCCGGCGTCTCCGTCTGGGATGGGCCCGTGCATAGCGCCGCCCTCCGATGATGAGCAAAACCCACCGGCGATGGCAGGCCGATCTGGTTTGCCCCAGCGCGCCGCCAGCCCTGTTATTCCCTGTTCTCTGTGTTTTTTGCGGGCGAGGCTCCCTGCTTTTTGCTACTTGCGGCCCCGTGATCCCCAATTATCCACGTTTTTTGCGATCTACTGTTGCACCGTGACCCTTGGCAGGAACACCAAATCAGCGTAAGCGCCGCGCATTAACAGGGTGGTGCTGAGTCCCTAACAGGGGAACTCTGCCCGAAAAGTGAGCCTGCGCCATGTCATCTATCAAGGACAGCCGCCCCGGGTCCCGCAATTACCGTAGCCCCCCGGTCGAGCACCAATTCAAAAAGGGCACCTCCGGCAACCCCAAAGGGCGGCCAAAGAAAAACGCTGTGCAGCCCGGCTTTGGCGCCCGGGGCGGCGGTCTCGAGGACCGCCTGGCCACGGTCGCGCTGGAGGAAGCCACCCGACCGGTCACGGTTCGCGAGGGCGACAAGGTCTCTGAAGTCCCTGCAATGCAGGCACTGCTGCGAACCTTGATCCGATCCGGCGCGCAAGGCGACACCAAGGCGGCGCGGCAGGTTTTGGAACTGATCGCACGCGCCGAAACCGGGCGAACCACATACGCAAAAGAAACTCTCGAGTCCGCGCTCTCCTACAAGGAGAAGTACGGTCCGCTGTTTGAGAAACATGCGCGAGAGGGAATAGATCCGCCGGAAGTTTATCCACACCCCGACGATGTCATCGTCGATCTCTATACTGGTGAGGTTACCATTGCCGGTCCTCTCAGCTTGGAACAGGCAGGCGCGCGCAGGACGCTTCAAGAGCTTGAAGAGGAATTGATGGCGCGGTATCGCGAACTTGAGGAGGCCCTCAAGCAAGACCCCACCAACCGAGCGCTGAGGGCCGAATTCAAAGAATTGGCACAACGTCGGGAAATCCTGAAAGACGAGTTCTGAGAGGGTATTAAGGCACAAAGTGCTGGGGCTTACTCGAAATATCCTCCGTCCAAAACCACGCAAGCCAAAGAAGCGGGCCCCCGGATCTAGCGCATGATCAGGAATAAGAATGACCTCGGGCGGGACAGCCTGCGTGAAGATCTAAAGGCAAAGGGACGCAGCCGCCGAAAGGCAGCCGTTCGCCATGTGGAAGCCGAACGGCCAGGCAGGCTGCGCCGAAACGACATCCTTCCTTCGCTTCAGATCGAAAGCTACCCATCGATGCCCTCAAATCGCACGGGCGCAGGCTGCGCAAGTCCGATCCGGCCCATATCCGAGAAATAGCCAATTCGATCAGTGCACTCGGATTCAACGTTCCTGTCCTGGTCGGCAAAGACAACGTCGTGCTCGATGGGGAGTTGAGATGGGAAGCCGCCAAATGGCTTGGCCTCCCATCCGTGCCAGGCATTCGCGTTGATCACCTCACCGAGACCGAACAACGCTTGCTCCGCTTGGCCGTCAATCGCCTCGCCGAAAAGGGCGTCTGGGACATGGGCGAGCTGGAGGCCGAATTCAACGAGCTCATCATCGCCGATGCGCCGATCGAAATCTCAGGATTCGGTTCGGACGAGATTGACCAAATCGTAATTGGCAAAGCCGAGGCCGAATTGGGTGAGCTTGCACCTGTACCGGGTGCTGCGGCCATGGCTCAGGCCGGCGATCTGTTCCTGCTCGGCTCCCATCGCCTCCTCTGCGGGGATGCCACCGATCCCGCCGTCATCAAATGGCTGATGCGGACCGATGCCGCGCGCATGGTTCTGACCGACGAGCCGTTCAATGTCGCAATCGGCGGTCACGTCAGCCGGGGCGAACGTCGGGAATTCGTGATGGCTTCCGGCGAAATGACCGACGCCCAGTTCGAAGATTTCAATCGAAAGTGGATGGCGGCCGTCGTTCCGTATCTGGTCGATGGAGGCATCCTCGGCACCTTCGTCGATTGGCGCGGGTTGCCCATCGTTCATACCGCCGCCACCGCTCTCACGCTAATCCCGCTCAATCTGGTGGTCTGGGCCAAAACCAACGCCGGCATGGGCAGCCTCTATCGCTCCCAACACGAGCTCCTGCCACTGTTCAAGAAAGGCGTGGCCGCCCACGTCAACAACATTGTTCTGGGCAAGCGGGGACGTCATCGCACCAATTTGTGGACCTATCCCGGCGCCTCTTCGCTCGGATCCGACGCCCGCAAAGGCCTCCAAGATCATCCCACGGTGAAACCTATCGCCATGTTGGGCGACGCGCTAATCGACCTTACCAACCGGGGTGAGATCGTTCTCGACCCCTTCCTCGGCTCAGGCTCCACCCTTATCGCCGCCGAGAAGACCGGGCGCATCTGCTGCGGCATCGAGCTCGATCCGCTCTACGTCGACGTCATCATCCGACGCTACGAGGCCCAAACCGGTACCACCGCCATTCTTGCCGACACCGGCGAGACCTTCGACGACCTTGCGGAACGCAGGCGGAACAACGGAAGCGCGACCTGATTTTCGGTTCGCGCTTTCGCTTTTGCCGCCATCAGAAATCGCCGCCGAAAATCGGGCGGGTGCACCATGTCCGGTTTACCCCCGATAGCAACCGAACAGCGGACATCGCCGCTGGTCCGTTTCGTGCCATTTTCGGAAGTCGAGCTCTCCGACTGCGATGCATCGTCGGACCGGTCGCTGAGGTCCGTTTAGCAGAAGCGGACATCGTTCGTGCGGTAGCGGTAATTCGGCGTTTCGGCTAGTTTGGACTGTGCGGCTGGACCCGTTTGCGAAGGAGACACAGGATGGCAGAGCTTTGGAAGCGATCGGCCAAGGAGCTGGCCGCGCTCATCGCAAACGGGAAAGTATCGTCGATCGAAGTCATCGACGCTCATCTCGCCCGCATCGAGGCCGTCAACCCAACGGTCAATGCCGTTGTGCGCGTGATGGCCGACGACGCCCGCGCCGCGGCAATCGATGCCGACCGCAAGGTAGCGTCAGGCGAGCCGCTGGGGCCGCTGCATGGCGTTCCCTTCACTGTGAAAGAAAATATCGACATGGCGAGCCTCCCGACCACGTGGGGCGTGCCCGCCCTGGCGAAGGCAGTCGTGCCGCTCGATGCACCCGTGGTGGAGAGGATGCGGCAGGCCGGCGCGATACCGATCGCCCGCACCAATCTCCCCGACATGGCGCTGCGCATGCATACGGACAGCAGCCTGTATGGCCTTACCCGAAACCCGTGGAACCTTGGACGCACCGCCAGCGGATCGAGCGGCGGTGAGGCTGTGGCGCTCGCCACCGGCATGAGCCCTATCGGGCTGGGCAATGATCTCGGCGGTTCGCTTCGCAATCCCGCGAACGCTTGCGGCATCGCTGCAATTCGTCCGTCTGCCGGACGTGTACCCCATGCCAGCCTTGTGCCCAGCGAAGACCGTCTGCTTGTCCTTCAGCTGATGTTAGCGCAGGGACCGATGGCCCGTTGCGTCGCAGACCTTCGCCTGGGGCTTGAGGTGCTGATGGGCGCCCATCCCCGCGACCCCTGGTCGATCACCGCGCCGCTTGCGGGTGCGCCGCTCAAGAAGCCGATCCGCGTTGCGGTCGCGGCCGAGCCGCCGGGGGGATCGACCGATCCGGTCATCGCAGGCGTGGTGCGCCGCGCCGCCGACGCCCTGAGCAACGCCGGCTACGAGGTGGTCAATGCCTGCCCGTCCCGTTACGAAGACGCAATAACTTGCTGGGCGAAGTTTGGGGAAACGACTTCGCGGCAATTCATGCTCGTTTGGTGCCGGTACTGGGGCGTGACGGAGCGACATTCTTTGCCGCTATAAACAGTATGACTACGCCGCTCGATGCTACCGGGATGTCGATGATGTTCATGGAGCGCGATGGTATCGCGCGCGCCTGGTCGCAGTTCCTCGCCGGGTACCCGTTGCTGTTAACGCCGACCTGGACGCAGCTTCCTTTCGAGCACGGGTTTGACGTAGCGACGGCGGCAGGCTCCGCGGCCACCATGGAGATGGTTCGGCCGGTCTTGCCGGCCAACCTGCTCGGCCTGCCCTCGGCGTGCGTCCCGGCCGGTCGCGACCAGGCCACCGGCTTGCCGATCGGTGTCCTACTAACGGGGCCTCGGTTCCGCGAGGATCTCTGCCTCGACGCCGCGGAGATCATAGAAACGCGCCTGGGCCTTGACACTCCGATCGATCCCGTTTCGTGAAACACGAATGACTTCAAGGCGATCGCGATGACTCGCAGCCGAAGCGATGCGTACCCGACGCAACTCATGTAGGTCTTCTCAGGGGCAATCGCTACATTTTGGCCGGGCATCGGCTACTTCCGCTCCTCCCCGAACAACGGACATTGCCGGGCGGACTCGATTGGTCCGGTTCGTGCCATGAACGGAAGTCATATCTCAACATGGCTAGCGAGCGTGGCGGTTGGCCATGGCGAAGGGGTCGACTGCCCATGCTTTGCCAACTGCGATAAAGCGGTCGCAATCGCGAAGCCAAGCGGCAAGCGGCGTCAGGCGCACGCCACCTTTGTCATCCGGACCAATCGACTCGCTGACAAAAGACATTTGGTCGACGGGGCGGTGAACAACTTGAACGATGTGGTTGATACCTCGCGTGCGAGGGAAGTTTGTCTCCCAACCGAAGTTCCCCATATTGAGGCCGATGGTTGCGTTCCGAGGTAGCGTCGCGGCGGTGATGTCGCTGCCGACGAGCACCGTTGATGTACGCTCTTCGATTTCCAAGATTATTCGATCGGACCAAGCTACGCAGGCAGCGATGTCAGCGGTGTCAAAAATGTCTTTGCCAGCATCGGCGTTTTGCGCCTTCATTGCCGACGCTAGCAGCAGTCCCACCCAGCCAGAACAGTCAATCACCGGTGGCGAGGCATCGAGCCCGGCAGCTTTAGTTCCTCGTTGATAGCCAACCCGACCGGTGTATTGCTCTACCAGCCCCCACATCCGAGTCTCGGCCACCGAGAAGTCTGACGAGATACCCAATCGATCGCCTATTTGTCAGCTCAACCGAAAAACTCAGCCTATCTCGGGATTAGTTGGGAAGACACCTCAAAAATCGGGGTACCGGCGAGGCGCCCGTATCCGACGTGGGTCAACAGCGTCGGTTTGATGCTCCGCCCGTCACTCCGGTCTACCCTCATAAGCAGACATGCCGAGCGGCCACCGGCATGTCTCAAAGGTGCCAGGAGCAGACATGGAGGCGTTCTATTCGATCACCTCGTCGGCGCGGGCGAGCAGCAGCGGCGGTATAGTGAGTCCAATGGCTTTGGCCGTCTCCTGATTGATCGCCAATTCAAATCTGGTTGGTTGCTCAACCGGTAGATCAGCGGGCTTGGTCCCCCTGAGTATCTTATCCACGTACAAAGCCGCCCGACGGAACGCGGTCGCGATGCTCGAACCGTAAAAAACCAGCCCTCCGGCCCTCGCCATTTCCAAATCGAATACGGCCGTCGGCAGACGATATGACAAAGCCAGTTTGGCAATGCGGCTACGTTCATTGAAAAACATCGAGGACCCCGTGACGAACACGCCGTTGACCCCATTCCGTGGGAATGTGGCAAAAACTGATTGCAAAGCCGCTGGATCGGGCACTTCCGCCAGCTCGATCGTCAATCCAAGTGTTTTCGCCGCGTTACGCAAGCCCTCAAAAGTATTTCCCTCTTTGACATTGGAATTTGTCAGAAGAGCTAGGTGGGAGAGGCCGGGCACAGCTTCGCGAAAGACATCGAGACGTTTTGCATCAAGGTCACTAAACATAATTGATGGTCCGGTTATGTTGCCGCCCGGATGGGCCAGACCGTCGACCAGCTTTATTCCCAACGGATCAGGCACCACGACAAAGACAATCGGAATGGTTTTCGTCGCTGTCTTTGCCGCGAGTGCGCCTTCAGCGGTCACAGCAACCAAGACGTCGACGTTGAGGGCGACGAGTTCTGCGGCATATCTCTGGTAGCGCTCATAGCGTTCAGCGGGATACCTATTCTCGAGCACGAGCCGTTCTTCTGGCCAACCTAAATCCTTGAGCGCTTGGCGGAAAGGAACGAGAAAAACCGCCTCCTCTTCCTCACTTCCAGCGTGCCAAAGAACGCCGATTTTTCGAATTTCACCTGCCGCCATATCTGGTCGATGGAGGCATCCTCGGCACCTTCATCGATTGGCGCGGGTTGCCCATCGTTCATACCGCCGCCACCGCTCTCACGCTAATCCCGCTCAATCTGGTGGTCTGGGCCAAAACCAACGCCGGCATGGGCAGCCTCTATCGCTCCCAACACGAGCTCCTGCCACTGTTCAAGAAAGGCGTGGCCGCCCACGTCAACAACATTGTTCTGGCAAGCGGGGACGTCATCGCACCAATTTGTGGACCTATCCCGGCGCCTCTTCGCTCGGATCCGACGCCCGCAAAGGCCTGCAAGACCATCCGACGGTGAAACCCGTCGCCATGCTGGGGGATGCGCTGATCGACCTTACCAACCGGGGCGAGGTCGTGCTCGACCCCTTCCTCGGCTCTGGGTCGACCCTTATCGCCGCAGAGAACACCGGGCGGATATGCTGCGGCATCGAGCTCGATCCGCTCTATGTCGATGTCATCATCCGACGCTTCGAGGCCGAAACCGGCACCCCCGCCATTCTGGCCGAAACTGGCGAGACCTTCGAGGACCTCGCCGCGCGCAGGCGTAACGACGAAAGCGGGACCCGATCACGATTCGCGCGTTCGCTTTGGTCGCAACCAAAAATCGCTACCGAAAATCGGGCAGGTGCGCCATGTCCGGTTTACCCCCGATAGCAACCGAACAGCGGACATCGCCGCTGGTCCGTTTCGTGCCAACAGCGGAAGTCCATCTCGCCTGATGCGACTTGATCGCGTGCAGGCGATCAGCAATATTCCTCAGCAGACAGGGGACTCGCATGCCTCTACTCAGAACCCGACGTTGTCATCGTAGGCGCAGGGATTGCGGGCGGTGCGCTAGGCACCGTGCTGGCGCGCACCGGCTTCGAGGTAGTGCTACTCGAGCGCGAAAACAGCTATCCCGATCGGGTGCGTGGCGAGTTTATCGTGCCATGGGGCGTGACCGAGCTCGCGAAGCTCGAACTCTTGCAGCCGCTGCGCGAGGCAGGCGCGCTGTTTACCAGGCGCAATATCCCTTATGACGAGATATTCGCGCCGGCCGAGGCCGAGGCGCGCGCGCTTGATCTGACGAAGATGCACGCAGAAGGGCTCGGCGGCCTCTGCCTGGGCCATCCCGCGACCTGCGATATTTTGGCGCAACTTGCTGCGACTTCGGGCGCCAGCGTCCTGCGCGGCGCTGGCGACATATCGGTAACATCGGGATCACGGCCGATCGTCAGCTGCCTGCACAACGGCAGCAGCCTTGAATTCCGGCCACGCCTTGTGATCGGCGCCGATGGACGCAACTCACCTACGCGCAAGAATCTCGGCTTTAAGGTGAATGCGGACGAGCCGCACAATCTGCTGGGCGGCATGCTGGTCAAAGGCGTACCGTCCTGGCCACGCGACATGCAAGTGATCGGCGTCGAGGACCGCTTCCACTTCCTGGTGTTTCCGCAGGGTGACGATCTCCTTCGCCTCTATGCCTGCTATGACTTCGCAGACAAGTCGCGCTTCGATGGTCCAGATCGCCGCGAGAAATTGATTAAGGCGTTCGGAAAGCTCACTTGCCTGCCCTATGCCGAGGCGATCGCCGCATCAACTCCGATCGGTCCCTTCAACTCTTTCTCCAACGAGGATCACTGGATCGACGATCCGACGTGCCCGGGCGTCGTGTTGATCGGAGATGCTGCCGGCCACAATGATCCGATTCTCGGCCAGGGGCTCTCAATTGCGCTGCGCGATGTGCGCCTGGTCAGCGAGATTCTGGGCGAGGCCAGGGCAGCGGGGCAGGAGCCCGATTTCAGGCCTTATGTGGAGGAGCGCGCCGAGCGAATGCGGCGGCTTCGCATCACCGCCCGGGTCGCGACCACGCTCCGCGTCGAGTTCGGTCAGGAAGCGCGCGAGCGACGTGCACGAGTTGGAAAGCGCGTGGCGGCGGGCCAGCTTGGGCCGTTGCCGGCGAGCCTGATCGGTCCGGAACGCCTGCCGGCCGAGGCTTTCTTGCCGGAGACAATCGAGAAGCTGCTGGCGTCCTAATTGGTGCCGTCCGGAATGTGGTTGGAATTCGGCTGTGGCGCGTTCTCCGGGTAACATGAAGTTATCGTTTCAGGCGGCGAGGTCAATCGGCTGATCGATGGGTTTTGTGGCGAGGGTTTGCCAGCCATCGACCTTGCGCATGCTGATCTGTCCCGAGGCAAGCAACGCCCAGAACATCATCGCGGCGGTGTCTGCTGACGGCAGCACGGTTTGGGTTTTGATCCGCCGCTTGAACTCTTCGTGCAACCGCTCGATCGCATTGGTCGTGCGTACGCTGCGCCATTGGCTCGGCGGCAGGCGCGCGAAGGTGAACAAGCGGTCGCCTGCTTCCTCCAGGCTGTCGGCAACGGCGCGATGCTTCAACCGCCATTTGCGGATGAAGGCCTTGCGGCGAGCTGCGATCTCCTCGGGCGTCGCCGCATAGATCATGTCGTTGTAGTCGGCGGTGATCTCCTCGTGCAGGCGCTCCGGGGCATGCGCCAGCAGGTTTCTGTGCTTGTGAACCGTGCAGCGTTGCACCGGCACGCCGTCCCAGACCGCGGCAATGGCCTTGTCGAGCCCCGGCGCGCCATCGACGATGAGGAACTCGGGACGCCTGAGCCCGCGCTTGATGAGATCGCCGAGCACCGTGCGCCAGGCCTCGGCGCTCTCGCCGCCCATGCTCTTGATCGCGAGCAGCACCTTCTGGCCATCGGCGCGCACGCCAAGCACGACGAGCAGCGAGATCGAGGTCGCCTTGCGGTCGAGCCGCACCCGCACGACGGTGCCGTCGAGGATCAGTCGCACGATCGGCTCCTCGGCCAGCGAGCGGCTGTTCCAGGCGTCCCAGTCGCTCTTCACCTTGCGCCAGGTCCGGCTCACCGTGTCCTTGCCGACCGTCCCGCCGAACAGGGCCGCCAGCGCGCGACGCACCCGCCGTGGTATTGGTGCCGGCCAGATAGCTGCTCGCGATCAGCGCGTCGGCGGCAAGCGTGCGCCGCTGATAGGCCCGCAGCGCCTGGCTCTTCCATTCCGTCGTCCCGCCCTCGGGCGTGGTCAGCCGGGCGCGCGGCACCGCGATCTCGATCGGCCCGAACGTGCCCGTCAGCGACCGCGTCCGGCTGCCGTGGCGATGGCCCGTGACGCCGGCTCTGCTTCATTGCCGGCCATCTTGCTTCGCCCGTAACGCGGCCGGGCCAGCGCGGCATCGAGTTCGCCGCGGATCAGTTCTTCGATGAACTGCCGCGATCGAGCCCGCACCTCGGTCTCGATCGGGTCAAACCAGTTGTCGAAAAGATCAACAGCCATCTCGGTCGCAGGCTGCAAGGAATCAGGCTTCGTGGTAGTGCTTGTTCATGGCGTGGTCTCCAGTCCGGCGCTTCAACGCCGGATGATTCGAGGTTGATCACCCCGGAGACTACGCCAACCCTCAATTCCTACCAACTCCGCGACGGCACACCCTAATTTCGCCCGTGTTTGACCGCGCGCTAGCGGCTCTTACAAGCCAGCCAAGCAGATCATCCCGAGAACGACCGCTTTGGGTCATTCTCGATCAAATTGGGCTATCCGTGCGACGTCCGCTTTCTCCCTCCGCTACCGACCGAACTGCGGACATCGCTGGAGGTCCGTTTGGTGCCAACAACGGAAGTGACAAGCCTTATGTGGCTATGTGGGCGCACGAGACCGGCCAGCCTAGCAATACGTAAATGAACCGTGTACAAGACAGAAACATGACCGCCACGTATTGCTGGCTGAACGCACCGACATCGGCACAGCACGCGAATATGTATCTGATTCACTACCCGTCCGCGCCAACAGGAGCATGTCCGCAGTTCGGATACGCGCAGGACGATTCAACAGGGGACTTCTATGATTGCCAAGCCGGAGCATGGCTGCTCATCGGCCCGCTCGGAGGGCCAGCAGGACCAACCGGACCAACTGGCGCAACCGGCCCAACCGGCGCGACCGGCCCCACGGGTCCGACAGGGCCAACCGGAGCTACCGGAACAGGCGTGACGGGACCAACCGGACCGACAGGGGGTACTGGCGCGACAGGCGCTACTGGCGGCACGGGCGATACCGGACCAACAGGCGCAACCGGCTCGCAAGGAGTAACCGGCCCAACCGGAGCCACGGGCACAGCGGGAGCAACCGGCAGTACCGGCGCGACGGGAGGAACTGGCCCGACGGGAAGCACAGGTGGTACAGGCCCTACTGGAAGCACCGGCGGGACTGGTCCTACCGGTTCTACTGGTGCAACGGGCGGGACAGGACCAACGGGAGCCACAGGCGCGACCGGACCGGACGCCTCAGCGCCAACATGGTCCAACGTCAACGGCGTCGTCAACACGACCATCGGCGTGACTTCCGCTACGACGCGGCTGGTCGCGCTGATTCAGATTCCCTACAGCATCACCGTCAACGATATCTCCGTGACCGTGACGGTGGTGTCGGGCACCGGGACGCTGAAAGAGTGCGTCTACAGCTCCGATGGGGCGACGAAGCTCATCGACGTGACCTCGGCGACGTTAGGGAGCGGCGTGGTGACGACGGGAGTATCCTCGGTTCCTATTGGTCCTGGAACGTACTACGTCATCATCGGCTGCGGCTCATCCTGCAACGTCAACGTAGGCGCGACAACAGCGCCATCAGCGACAACGATGTTCGGCAGCGGTACTCCTAGCGGTAAGCTGATTTGGTACGGTACCGTCAGCCACACGTCCGGCACCTGCAACACATCGCTCGGCACCATCACCGGGGCGCAATCAGCAACTCCGGCGTATCGGTTTGACAACTGACATGGTACAAATAACGCGGGAGACGCACGAAACGCCGGAATGGGTAAACCAACTCACAAGAACGATTGGTGGAGTGAACGTTTTTGGGGAGCCAAACTTTCGGATTGTGTGGGGTTGGAACAGACTATGCTGGATGGGCGGACTTTTCGAGGACAGGAACCCGGAGACGAAGGAACTGATTCGCGCGGTATTCGAGATGAGGCGCGAGCCGACCTACTGGATGAACCCGGAACGATGGCATCTGGAGATTTGGGTAGCACCGTCGAAATATGGGTCTCCGGAGGACTGGTATTCATCCACGAAAGTGGTTCATCCGTCTATACCGTTCGTTACTTTAGCTGGGCTGGGGCCATATCCATCGAGAGGGGAGTATGAGTGTGCGTTCACTTTCGAGACCAGAGCTGGAGAGTTTGCGCGACTCACTCCTGAACGGGTTAGTTTTGTCTGCGGTCTGTTTCGCTTATCAAGGGGAAAGTCCCGCGAGGATATGCGAGCTGATAGAGCCAAGCACGAACAGCACAAAGCAGCAGCTAGAGACAGAGAATTCGATGAGGTCCTAACGTTCGATGAAGCGTTTCACGGCGGGGTGACGAACCTGAATCCTCGCGCATGGATTGACAAGAAACAAGAGCATCGCAGAGCGGCGCTCAAGAAAGAGGGACAGCATGGCACAGTTTGAGGAACTACTAAAAGATTTACAAAAAGCGGTGAAAGAAGCGGGCGAAGGCAAAGTTGGCGCGGCGGAGAGGGCCGAAGAACTTGCCGCAAAGTTACAAGCATTCGCGGGAGCGCAGGCACAGACCGCCTACCTCATAAACATTTCCGACCAGCGTTTCCACGTCCCGCGCAGCTATCACAACATCTGGGTTCAGCCAAAAGACGAAGGGCAGGAGTATGGCGTCACCGAGGTTCAGAGCGTCATCGACAACATGGACATGGGCCTCGGCATGACCGGGGAATTTAATCCCGTGACGCATAAGCGCGGCAAGCTGCGAACGGTGCCCATTCCTTTCTCAGCCGAAATGATTGCGAACGATGTGGCGCAGCAGGTCAACGGTAACATCGCGGAAGATGCGTTTGTCGGTGTGTTCGTTTCGCTTACCAATCCACCGAGCAAAGCGGCGCTCGTTGACGCCAAAAAGAAATTCCGCACGTTCCAGCAAGCATCCGTACATCGCGCGAACATGATGTGGGCCATGAAGCCGGACCATCGCATGATTCCCGACTTTGCGCGGCGCGCGGTGCGTGATTTGGAAATGACCGGAGTGCCGTGGTACGAGCCGCAGACCGAAGACTGGGTTGATTGCCCCGCGTGCGCCTCAAAGATTCGTCCGGGCCTCGCCAAGTGCCCTCAAGCGGGATGCGGCGCGATTCTGGACGTGGCAAAGTGCATGGAGTTCGGAATTCCCGTGCCAGAGCACATGATTCCTAAAAAGAAAGGCGAAACCAAGCAGCCGGGAGCGTAATTGCCAGCGATACCGCAAAGTCCGTACGCAGTCGGCACTGACATAACGAGTCTCGTCCGCTCGCTATGCAACGATTCGCAGGGCCAGCTATTTACGGACTCCTATCTCCTGAATTACGTGAATTCAGCCTACCGCCAAATCCAAATCGCTTTGATGAACGTCGGCAAGCAGACTTTCACCAAAGACCAATACAAAGCTGTGATTCCTGCCATTGCCACGGTTGATCCTGGCCAGCAAGTCCAGCTTCGCTTCGATGGAATCAGCGGAAACATCCCGGCTCCCGGCAATTTCCCGACGCTCCCGGAAGATATGCTCGAACCCTTGCAACTTTGGGAGCGGCCAGCGGGAAGCACGGATGATTTCGTGCCGATGTACAATTTGACTTCACATGGGGGTCTGCCGTCGGTCCCACAGACCTTCAACCTTCGATGGTGGGCTTGGAACACCGATTTTTTGAGCTTCATCGGTGCGGAAGAAGACACCGAAATCCGCATTCGCTACCAGTGCGGATATATTCCATTCATTCTAGACAACAACAACCTCATCAGCGGCACCTTGAACATTCTTTGGGGCCTCGACGCGGTTGCGTATCTCGCCGCGAACATGGTTTTGACGCCCCGAGGCTCACCGCTCGCCGCCGGGTACATGACCGAGGCGATGGCGTTCAAGGAATTTCTCGTCAATCAGGAATCTCGCGCACAGCAACACGCCGGGCCATTCCGCCGCAGAGCTTTTTCGTCCAGATATGCCATCGGAAGAGGATGGGGCTAGTAAAATCACGGAGGAAACATGGCACTCGCAGTAACGATTAACAGCACCACGATGAATCAGAGCGAAATCGTTCTGAATTTCTCGGTTGTCGCGTCGGGAAACTACACGACCGGCGGAGATACGCTCAATTTCTATTCGGCAACGTATCCACCGGGCGGCCCTAATCTTCCCGCGACGAAAGTTCCGCGAGAAGTGGTGATTCAGAGCGCGGCTACGGCTGGCGTGAGCGGATACGTCTACGCTTACCGCCCCGGCACGACTCCTGCGAACGGATTGATGCAGGTATTCGGAACGGGAACCTCTACACAGCTTCCGCTGAACGAGATTCCCGGGTCGCCGACCGCATATCCCGCTGCTGTGACGGGCGACACGATTATTGGAAGGGCCTATTTCACTAAAGAGATTTAATGGCGCTGCCCGGCTCGGTTGATATAGAAATTCCAATCTTCGGCTCGGTTGTAGTCGATAGACCGCCGGAGAATTTGCCTATTGGCACGTCCCCTGCGAATCAGGACTGCCAATACGGGCCGGGCTATGTTCGCACCAGACCGGGACTCGCACTGTCGATACCGAATGATGTTCCGCTGACCTATCTCAAGACTTACACAGACCCACTCGGCGTAAATCACACGCTATACCTCGACGTGAATGGCAATTTATTCGAGGACATCAGCGGCGTGCAATCGAGCATCTTCACGGGCATCATCATCAACTCTTACGCCAAGTCCGCCACAGCGTTTGGGCGGGAATACATCGCATTCAGTGACGGACGTTTTGGTTCCGACATTCCCCGGCAATACGACGGCGTGAACTTCGACCGCTACACGCAAAGCGGGCCGGGGCGCGGGCCTGTCGTTCTGAATGTCTTTCCTCCATTCGCCACAATCGCAGCCCCAGTTGCTCCCGTCGTGGTTGCTATTGCGGCAGCACCTACGGGAGCGGTTTCGAGCGTTCCCATTCAAGTTACTGTGCTCAGCCCGTTCCCTCCCGGCATGGAAGTTGTTACCCGCGATTCGGTCGTAACGATAACGACCACATCTCCGCATGGGTTTCTCGTAGGGCAGCAAGTCACTATTTTGTTGGGGGTTCCATCGCTAAGGTTTGACGGAATTTTCACGATTACTTCAGTTCCAAGCGCAACCACTTTTACCTACAACCAAATCGGAACGGTTGGCGCTACGAGCGGCGGCGGTACGGCCACGGGCGGGGTAACTCCATCACTTTCCCGCATGGGCAACATCGTCACGGCCACCACCACGGGGCCGCATGGATTTCAAGCGGGATGGACGGTCAACATCACGAATGTCGCAAATATCGTGCATGGCGGGACGATTGTCTCGATTGGGCCTACTCAGCCGTCCGGGAATCTGGTAATTGTTACCAGCCAAGCGCATGGATTGGTTGCTGGAACTACCGTAGTCATCGAAGGTGTGACTGACCCAACCTACGATACAACTTCCACGGTCACAGAGGTTCTATCGGCAACCTCGTTTTCTACCGATGGACAGAATACGGACTTGGCATCGAGCGGCGGAACGGTCAGCACGACATTTGACGGAATCTTCCTGATTCAGACGGTGCCGAGCCTATCGACTTTCACCTACGCGCAGATTGGTCCTAATGAAGTGGCTACCAGCGGAGGAAACGCTGCCATTCTTCCGCAAACTTCCGCAGGCTTGCATCTAGTGAGCGTCAGCTTCATCACCAGAACGGCTTACATTACGGCTCCCTCGCCACCCATTTTATTTGATGCGAGCGGCGCTGACATTTTGTTGCTCCAAGACATTCCTATCGGTCCAGATAACGTCGTAGCGCGGCTATTGATGTTTACGCCCTACATGAACACGGTCCAAACCTTCGGGAACTTTTACAGTGTTCTGCCTCAGATGCAGATTAACGACAACACTACGACGACCATAGCGATTGATTTCGCGGACAATGTGCTGCAAGCGGGAACGAGCCAGAATTACCTGTTTCGGATGCACAAGCTGAACGATGCGGCGGGCGTGACATTCTACAACTCGCGGCTGTTCTGGTGGGGCGAGCGCAGCTACTTGACGAATGTGCTCAATACGGATTTCGATGGTGGATGGAACGGAGGAGCCTCTTTGCTTGCCCCGCCGCGCGGGTGGACGGCGGGGGCAGGAGCGGCGGCAGGTTCGCGCACGGCTAGTTCCGATTTCGGTGACGCTTACATGATAACCGGGGATGGCACTTCCGCGCCTCTCGGAATGATTTTACAGCCTGCCTATCAGGACATCAACCAAGAGCCGATTATCGCCATCAACACAGCCTATTCTGCGCGCCTAAAAGTAGCTCCCGCGAATGCGTTCAACGCGAATGGGAACCTTACCGTTGATTTGTATTCGGCCACGCTGGGGATGGCAATTGGCAGCTTCACTTTCACGGGATTGCAGGCAGAATCCATCGGGCCGCTTTTGACTAAACAGGGCAGCATCCCCATAGACCTGCAACTAAGACTATACACCTCAGTTCCCTTCACTGGCTCGATTACCATTGATTCCGTGGAATCTTTCCGACCGCGCAGCCGTTCGTCGATAGCACTTACTGGTGCTCGTATGCGGGATTGCCGGAGCAACTGGACAACGAAACCGGCTTGATTCAAGTCTCCCCGCAGAACGGTCAGATTCTAACCAATGCTTTTGTGTCGGGAGATTATCTATATCTCACGAAAACCGCATCGTTCCGAGTGACGCGCGACGATGGAACGAACGAGCCTAGCCTGTGGAGCGTGCAAGCAGTCTCGGATACGGTTGGATGCTGCTCTATCAATGGCGCGGGAAGCTCGCTGGGCACACAGGGCGAAAACTGGACGCTGCTCCCGAATCGAGATGGCCTATTCATCGCGGAAGGGCAGAACCAGCCCATCAAAATCATGCAAGAGATTCAGGACGACCCGACCGGATTAGGGCGTCCGAACTGGGATGACATTAACTGGGATTTCGCGCACACGATTTGGATGGTTATCGACATCAGCAACCGTTTCATGGCGCTGGGTGTGCCAATGTTCGGGGCGCAGAAGCCAAACATGATCCTGTACATGAACTTCCGCGTTCTCGGTGATGGCGATTTGATGGCAAGCAATGGCCCGGTCTATGTTTCATCCTACACAGGCAGAATTCTCTCGAAAGAGACGCAGCGCAAATGGTCGTTCTGGTCGATTGCGGCGCTGTGCGGAGCGCTGATTGAGGAAGATGATGGAACGGCTCATTTCCTAATTGGACTGACGGCGGCTGAAAACTATCCCGGCAACACTTCTCCGATTCCTTCAGGATGGTCGCTCACCGTGAACGCTGATGGCGGAGCCTATGAACTCTCAAATTCCAGCACCGCTGATGTCATCGTGACTGGCGGAACTCCAAAGTTCTGGACCATCTATTCTTTTTACATGACCGCGTATGTTCCCGATGCCGGAAAGCGCACCGAGTTGCAGCAAATCATTACATCCTCGCGCGTGCTGATGGACTATCTAACGTTCTACGTCATTGGCAGCGGCAACCTAAAAGTTTTCACGCTGCTGCCAGGAAACATGCTGGTTCAGACTATGCCGAATCCCACGGCTCCGAACTTGGCACTCTCGGACCCCGCCGTGCGGGATTTTGAGGTGTTCGTAAACACGACAGGAGAGCGCATCGCGCTGCTTTTCACTCCAGCTTATCCACCGATAGCAGATGGCGTTCCGCAGAACCTAAATGGCTGGTTTGAGATGTCGAAACTCATGCCATCAATGCGAAGTGACCCGGCAATTCCGTCGAGAGGATTTAATTGATAGCGTTACCTGAATTCGAGCACATCAAGAACTCCGACCCCAAGCTCTACGACGGCTTGCAGAAGGTCAGCAAGGCGCTGCTCGAAATATCGTCCAAAACAGGTGTGGGAGTAGGTGGAACTCATGCCGCGCCGCCGACGATTGGCGGAGTGAACGTAACGACATCGAACGGCTGGGCCAGTATCACGATTGATGACCCAGAAGGCGCGGGGCAAGGAATAATCCGTCCAATAAACTACGCGCTTTTCTACGACGTTTCCCCTAATCTAAACGTCAACAGTTCGTTCCAGCATTTTCTTGGGCCTTACCGCGTCGCGCGGATATTTGTGGGTAACGCAACGTATTATTTTGGCGGTCACAGCTTTTACAGCGATTCGCCCACGTCGCCCATCGTCGTGAATCCTACGCCGATGTTTGGCGGTGGAACTTTACAGCCTCCGGCTTTGCCGTCTCCCCCGGCTGGAGGAATCAGCGGTATAGGCCCCGGTGGGGGCTTTGGGAGAGGACTGACGCGGCCATCATCATAGAAGTTAGCGGAGTTACAGGACAAGCGACTTTGCAGCACTCAAAGCCATTCACGACCGAGCAGGAGTTGCGTTTGACAACAATATTCTTCGGTTCGGAGACAGGCTTATCGCTGAGTCAGATGGAAGAGTCGTTGCAGCATTGCTGGGGCGACCATCAGAACAAGTCGATTTACTACTGGACAGGGACTTTGGAAGCCCTAATGACCGATGGAACCTAATCGTACATTTATTTTCGTGCGGCGAGATTTTCCTGCGCGAGCAGGGCATCCGGCACACGCATTGTTTCGTTCCACAGGAGATTGTGAAGTCATATGGCAAGCGGCTTGAGAGTTTAGGATTCAATCGAGAAGCGGGAGCCACGTTTCTGAAAGATGTTTGGTGACGGCGAGAAATTCAATCGGAAGCAGCGCAGCCAAGAACCAAAAGAACCTAGAAAACAAAAACTCCAGCACATTGCTGGGAGAATCACAATCTCTGGTTCCCGGCCTTGAAACTGGCTGGGGGCAAGTCATGGCTCCCTTAACTCCCGAAGACAATGCTGCCATTCAACAAGCCGGAGAAGGAACGGTTGCGGAAAGCTACAATTCAGCGCTCAACTCTCTGGCGAATCGCTCCGCAGCGTCAAATAACCCGGTGGGAGTTTTGGACGCTGGCGACAATCTAGCTAGGAATAAAGCGGCGGCAGTTGGTTCACAGAGTCTCCAAGACCAAGCAACGATTGACGCGATGAATCGGCAGAATAAGGAAGCCGGACTTGCGGGACTGGGCGGCGTTCAATCTGGCTTGCAGAGTGGAGCTACACAATTCGGGGGACAAGCAACATCAGCGGCGAATGAGCAGCAGCAAACAGGATTTAATTGGGGTAATTTCCTGGATAACATAGTTCAGGGCGGAGCACAAGTTGGAGCGGCGGCACTCGGCAAAAAACATTAAATGGCAGACGAAGACCTACTCCCCATAGACCAGCAGGACGACTGGAAGAAAGCTCTAGCCGTTCTCGCGCCTCGTCCGCAGATGGATAACCGCATGATGCAAGCGGCTCCGGTAGCGCAAGGGCCTCCCGCGCTAAACGTCAATCCTACAGGCACGCCAACAACTCCGCCCGACACGGCGCTGCGCATTCCCGGCAACGATGGTCTTAAGGGCAACGATTCAGCGCTCAAAACTCCGTCACTCTCAGGCGCATTGACGGCTCCCGACGTTTCGACTTCGCAGCCAGCATATCAGGCTCCCGCGATGTCGAATATGCTGCGAACGATGGGCGCACAGCCGAAACCGCAAGCTCCGCAAGATTTGGAGCCGCACGGATGGCGTAAAGCATTGGGGCTTAGTCTTCTCGCGCTGACAGGCAAAGAAGCCGGAGCGAACGCAGACGAATTCTTGCATGGCGGAGAGAGACGAGCGGCGGCGGCGGCAAAGCAGGCGAGCGACCAGCAATTGCAACAGGCGAACATCCGGCACCTCGATGCCGAGACTCAGAATATCGGAGTAGACAAGCCTGGTAAGACGATGGACGAACAGGCGTTTGCTTCGCTCGTTAAACAGGGCAAGACTCCGCTTGAGGCATACACCGCGATAAAGCAAGCGGGGCAAGATGTGAAGCCCGACCGCGTAAAGACACCAGAGGAGCAGGCTCTAGATTTCCTGCAAACAACGGTCAATCCGACGACCAATAAAAACTATACGCTCGGAGAGGCTTACGAGAAAATTAAGTCCGAAGGAAAGCCGCCCGCAGAGAATGAAGAGGAACGCAACATTCAGTCTTACCTGACAACGAACAAGTTAGCCGACAATGCCGCGAATCGGGCCAAAGCTCTGACCTATTTTACTCAGGCCAAGCAAGACCCTGGAATTGCAGCGGCCAATGCACGGCAGAACAAAACGGAAGATTTCTCGGAAGCCGAAGCTGGCAGAAATCACCTTACGAAGATTGAGGATGATTACACGAAGTTTGCGAATCAGGTTGATGCCGCTCTCGGTTCGGTAAAATTGGCAAAGGAAGGGAACTTAGAGGCTTCTGCTATTCAGCAGGTTCAGTTCTTAATGGCGAACACGAATGCTGAAGCTATTCGCCGCTTGAATCCTATTGAGTTCAAAAGCGTGGAGCAGGCCGGAACTGCATTGACGCGGGCAAAACAATGGCTAAACGGACAAATTAACGGGCAAAAGGTTGACCCCAAGCTAGAAGAGGATATGGAAAAGGTTCTGAATTCTCTGAAGACTGGGGCATACCAGAATTACAAGACCCAATTTGGTCGTGTGAAGCAGCGGTATAAGTTGGACGAAGAGCCGATTGCCGCTCCTGGTAGTGCGGCGAGCGGAGGAAGCATTCCGTCATTCAAAGACTGGAAAGCAGCACAAGGTAAGCCGCAATGAGCGCAGCTGCGCAAGCTCTAGCCGACAAAGATTTTCAGAGCGCTTCTGCTCCGGAACAGATGACCTATCTCTCGCACGTTGACCCGGACTTTGCGAGTGCATCGTCGGAGGACAAGCTCGCATACCTAAATCACGTCACAGGAAAAGCAGCACCAACTACGGCGAACAATGAAGTTGAAAGAAATGCTCCAACGCCATACTTGGGTTTCGGTCTATCCAACCTTGCAGAGAATGCGAAGCGTGGACTCTCAGAACTTGGAAGCGGCGCTCTTGAGATGGGCAAAGACATCATCGCTCCGCCAGGACAAACGGAAGGCGATAGACTTTCCTATCTTGGGAACAAATATATTTTCAACCCCGCTGACAGGGAAGCGAAGTTGGCGCAGACCGCACCGAACGATATTGAGTCGTTTGGACATTCTTTGGCGGAATCTATTCCGATTGTCGGGCCGTGGGCTGCATCCCTCGGTGAACAGGCGGGACATGACCCTGGTGGAGCATTGGCTCGCGGCGGAACTCAAGTTGCAGCTGCGGAAGTAGCTCCAACGCTTGCAAGGGGGTTAAAGTTCGGACTCGACAAAGGGCGAGAGGCCGTAGGTGGAGCGATACGCACGCCGGAAGGAGAATTAACTCCCAACGCAAAACTGACAGCTAAAGTCGGAGGCGGTTTGGGTGGAATGGGTCTGGGAACGGCAATGGGCCATGAACCGTACATTGGCGCGCTTGCAGGTTACAGAGTTGGCCCTTCGCTCATGGAAGGTCTTTTCCCTGAGCCATCTTCACGCATTGCCGCGAGAGATGCTTTCGAGAGCACCAAGAACATGACGGAAGCGCAAGAAGCGGCGCTTAAAGAAAAAGACGTTCGGGAGCGGCGTTCCGCGATGGATACCAGGCGCGCGGCGGCGGCCAACCCGGAAAACACGGAGTTGTTTAGAGGCTCCGCTTCTAAAGTCGCGGATGCTGAGTATCAAAGAGCAAAAGAAGTAACTGAGGCGCAGGAAGCGGCCAAGGCAGCGCAGGCTGCGCGACTAGGAAAACCAGGATTGACGCTCGAACCGGGCGCACAAGGAACCACGGCTACAAACAATACAAATCTAGGCCCGTTGCCGCAACGGTTAGGAACTGGATTGGTTCCACCAACAGCAACAACGACTACGGGCGGACAGTTTGTTGGCAAGATTACACCACCAGAACCGAGTAAAATCGTAGAGCCGGGGAGCACGCCGCCTCCGCAGAAAATAACCGGACAATCATGGTCGCGCGACAATCTAATTAGCGCGATTAAAGACCCGCAGACTCCGTACCAGACTCGCGTGCTTATGGCTAAAGAACTATTGCGGAATCTTGGTGACAAGGAGTTTCCGGCAAACTTCAGATACTTGCTGGAAGGAAACGCCCCAATGCAGCCGTGGAGAAATTTGAAGCGATGAAGAAAATAGTTCTATTGCTCGCGTTTCTCTTTGCGACTCCGGCATGGGCGCAGCTATCGAATTTCCAGAGCACGGCCACAAACCAGACGGGCATCCCCATTCCCGGCGCGACGATTACGGTTTGCTTGGCGACTGACCCGACACCCTGCACGACCAACGATATTGCGCTCTACTCTGACCCTGCCGGAGCAAATCCCTTGCCGCCTGCCGGGATTGGCTTTCCATTCGTTGCGACAGGCTACGGAAATTATTCCTTCTGGGCTGTGCCAGGAAACTACAACGTCACGGTCAGCGGAAACGGGCTTATCACCACCAATTCACTCGTCTCGCTGCCTTGCGTGATTGGTTCGATGTGCGGTGGTGGCGGAGGAGTTTTCGGGACTGGTACAACCAACCGGGTAACGAAGTGGCTCAACGCAACAACCATCGGCAATTCAGCAGGCTTCGATGACAGCATAAATTCCGTGCAATGGCCGAACGGCGTCAATCTGATGCAAAACGCGCTGTACGTCTATCCCGCGAACGCCGTGGCAGGAACAACGCAGTTCGGTGTGGTCAAGCTCGTCGGCAATCAGGCGCAAGCGGCTGGAAATGGCGATTCTGAGGATGTATACGGCGTAGCTACGCAGGGCGCGGGAACTTCCGGCAACGTCGCGGTAGCGATTCTAGGGCGAGTCCCTTGCACATTCGATAATGGGCCTACGGCACCACAGGATTGGGTCATTCTTTCAACGACTACGGCTCCTGACTGCCACGATACAGGCTCAGTCTTCCCAACGGCCGGCGTGTTCAACTTCGGGCGCGTGGCGAGCGTGAATGGTGGGGCTGGGACTACGGCTCTGGTTGACGTTTACATTCCCGGAGCTTTAGCGGCCCAGACCACCAGCACATTCGTTCCGCTTTGCACCTATGGCGTGACGCCCACGACGACGGACTACACTGTGCAGGTTTCCGATGCTTGCCATGACGTTGACATTACCGGAACGACCGCCGCGCAGACGATTACCCTGCCACAGCCGGGGACGAGCGGGATTTCCTCTTTTGTTGGAACGACCCTTGCGATGCCGACTGCCGGAACTACGGTTTCTCTGACGCGCACGCTGACGGCTGGCGATATGGTCTTCGTCGTGGCGAATTCCCAATCGACAACCGTGGCTCCTTTCTTTGGATGCTCCGATGACCAAGGCGACACGTTCACGAACGTAGGCTCGAACATGAGCATGGTGGTCAGCTTGAACACCTACTCTCTTATTGCAGCCTACGCGCTCAATGTTTCCGGCGGCGCGACAGTTATCACTTGCGCCACGGCTTCCAGTGCTTCCGGGCTAACGATGGGAGCCTATGAGTACTCGAATGTCGTGGCGTTCGATGTGACAGCGCAGCAGAATGTAGGGGATACGACGGACGGGCAGGCCATCACTTCGCCATCGGTGGTAACGAACTCCGCGAATGAATTGCTGGTTGGAGCGAGCATGAATAATTGCTCTCCTACCGGAACGGGGCCGGGCGCGGGATTCGTGGCGCGGTCGCTCGACAACTCGAATTTCTTGGAGAATGGCGCTCTAGAAGACCAGATTGTTGGGCCGCTAGGAGGGCCATATCTCGCAAACATCGTCAGTAGTTGCACCGCCGGGATGACATTCTCCGCGCAGATTGCGACTTTCCGGTTGAACGGGCTGGCAGGCAGCTATTTGAATGGCTTCTGGGTTGACATCGCTAATCACAGCGACCCGCCGCAAGACTGGACGCTTTCGGCTACGTCCTCGGACATTATCGCCTGTGACGGTTCAAGCGCAGCCACGACAACGCTAGCGGCTAACACCGGATTACTGCTCGAATCCGATGGCGTGAACTGGCGTACCGCGATATGTGGACAGAAGCCACTGTTCGAGACGGAGGGAACCGCTAATACAGTTCAAAGTACTCTCAATCTTCATGGTGGCTCAAACGTAACAGTCACGTCATCTGGCGCGACGGTAACGATTGAGGCGACGGGAGGGGGGCCAGCAGGGCCGACGGGTGCGACCGGCGCAACAGGCGCAACCGGAAGCACCGGCGCGACGGGCGCGACTGGAAGCACAGGTGCAACAGGCTCAGGAGCAACGGGTGCGACTGGAGCCACGGGTGCTACTGGTCCCGGTGGCGGAGCGACAGGGCCAACCGGAGCAACTGGAGCGACAGGTTCAGGCGGAGCGAACATAACAATTAATGGCGGCTCGACTCTTGGAAGTCCAGTGAACTTTCAGAATGGAGCAACCGTAAATGGCATGACGGTGAATTTCTCAAATCCTTCGTCCTCGAACGTCGCTGCGACAGTAAACGGAACTCTGGCAATCGCAGGGGGCGGAACGAGCGCAACGACCAAAGCGGCGGCGTTCGATGCGCTTTCACCGACCAGTACGAACGGAGACTTGATATTTCGCTCCGGCGGCACAAACACGCGCCTAGCCATCGGCACGAACGGGCAATGCTTGTTGGTAGCTTCGTTGCTGCCATCGTGGGGAGCTTGTGCTACCGGAACAATCAGCGGCTCTGGCACAACGAACTTTATTCCAATATTCACGTCCGCCACGAGCTTGGGAACCAGTCCGTTATCGCTCTCCGGCGGAACGATTACGAGCACTGACCCAATCAGCGTTCCGCAGCTTACAATCAGCGGAGTAGGGCAGGTCATCTTCGCTGGCACATCGTCTCAGGGCGCGATTCTCGCCCAGGGCGTATCGACCAATACGGATGGCTTGGGAGAATTAACGCTCTCCGGCGGAACAGCGAGCCTCACGCTTACGGGAACCTATACGACGCACATCATCTGCAATGCCAATGATGAAACGGCTACGAATCCTGTACGCGTCAGCTACACGGGGACGACGGCGGTAAGTTTCACAGGAACGGGAACGGACGTGATTTCTTACTCTTGCGGGAAAAGGAACTGACATGCCAGCATACGGAAGCCTTTCAACGATTCAATCGATTAGCTCGAATCTGCCTATCCCAGTCGTGATTATGAACTCCGCAGACCCGACCGCCTCGGAGGGCCTGCCGTTTTTCACTATTCCGTGCGCTCTGTCTCAGGACTTTAGCGGCGCAATCGCGGGATTCTGCGTAACCGCTACATGGTCTGCGGCTCCCGCAGCGGCAGTCATCAACGTGCAGATTGCCAACAACGATGTGGATGCTGAGTACGTGACCGTGAATACCTTCACTTTCACAGGCCCGGACCAAACGCAGCGTTTCGACCCCGCTGGCTTTTCTTGCCGCTTCGTGCGGGCCATGCTGGTTTCGCATACAGGCTCGGAAACACTGACCATTGAGGTAGGTAAATGAAAAAGCTCTGGTTTTTGCTGGTTTTGCTGTGGGCCTTACCCGCGCACGCGCAGCTTGGGAATATGTACGTCATTCACTTCCCAGCCACGCCGACAGGCTCATGCCAAAGGTTCCAGTACGCGCAGAACGATACCAATGGGAACCTCTACGACTGTCAGGCGGGCGCATGGCACGCGGTAGGCAGCGGCGGAACGGGACCAACGGGACCAACGGGCGCGGCGGGCGCAACGGGCGCTACGGGTGCCACGGGAACAGGGCCAGGACCCACTGGACCGACTGGCCCGACCGGACCAACGGGGCCGAGCATGGGGCCAACGGGCGCGACGGGAGCGACCGGCGGAACGGGGCCGAGCGGACCAAGCGGGCCAACGGGACCGACAGGGCCAGCAGGAGCGGACGGCACTCCGGGACCAACAGGGCCTATCTGCGGCTCAAGCGGGCAACTGATATGGAATAGCTCGGCGGCGTGCGCGGGAACGGCTAGCCTGACCTACTCATTTCCATCGAGCATCCCAACGCTGACGTTCGGGAGTTCCAACATCGTTTTTAGCGGTGGGGCAGCGCCGACTGCGACGTTTACCGCAACCAGCGATGGCAGCGCCTTATCTATAAGCCCTACTCACGTGCAGATGACTTCTGGCGGGAACGTAGCATTATTCACCTTTCAGAACAGTACCGGACCTTTCGCAAGCGCGGGAACACAAACAGCGAATACGTCATTCTTTATTGCTGGCGACAATCTTGGCGATACGGCAAATTTAAGCGTAGACCGAAGCGCCAGGCAATCTATCCTATCGCTTACTTTTAACGGTGCGGCACCACAGATGACCATGACGGTCGGAAACGGCGTAGCGAACCTGATGTCTGAGGAAACCGCCGCGCCAAGCAATCCTGCGTCCGGTAGCGACTTACTGTACTTCGACTCAACCAGCCACAATCTGACCTGTTTACGCTCAACAGGGGCAAGCTGTCTGCCATCGGGTGGCGGGGGCGGCGGCATCTCGACCATCACCTCGACCGGCGGGACACTCACCGTCACCAATCCCACCGGGCCGACGACGAACCTAGAGACCACCGGCGTGCCTCGGATGACTTGTGACGCCTCTACGCTGGTTGCCTACCAGCATGCGCTGTGCGTGTTCCCGATAGACGCCACAACGCTGAACTCCTTCGACGGCACTAGCGGGACAGCGATACAGGCCATTGCTGCGCCCGCTGCGGGAATAGCGATTTTGCCGGAGCCGAGCGGCGGTGTTTCAGAATACATCGCCGGAGCACAGGCGTTCGGAGCGACCGCCGACATCGCCCTTGCCTACAGTGCGTCGTTTCTACCCGGAACTAATGTGATATGGGCACCACATATCGACTGGACGCAAACGGCGAGCCAGTTCGCACCGGATACCTTCAATTATGGCCCCGAAGCCGCACCACTGTCCGACTTCGCTGGGCAGGCTTTATTCCTCGACTTGAGTGCGGCCATCTCTGGTGGCTCCATAGCCACATCAGCCGTTACGGGAGGAAACGCTGGCACTTTGTACGCCGCGAGCGATACCGGAACCGTCTCTGGATGCGGTGCTGGGGACGCAGCCTACACCGTGAACACCGTGGACGGCGGCGGCGGCGTTCTCACCTATACCATCACCGGAGCGGGGACGAATTACATCGTCACGACGGGTTGCACGACTTCGACGGGTGGAGGGCAGCCCGGCGTTGGCACGGGCTTCGAGATAGACGTAACCGCAATCGCGCAGGGCAACGGCTCGGCCATCGTCACCATCCCCTTCACCGTCATTCCGGTCGGCGACGGCGCAATCACCGCCTCGACGCTTACGAACGGCGGGGACGCGACCTCTCACCCGACGGCGACCATCACCGCCGGGCACGCGGGCAGCAGCTACATCACAGGCGACGCTATCGAATTATCCTGTGGCGCGGACTACCACGTCACGGCCAGCGGCGGCGTCGTTACAGCGATTTCTCTCATCGGCGTCGGGACAAGCTGCACCACGGGCGCTGGACAGTCAACCACGGGCGGCAGCGGCACGGGACTGGAACTTGACGTGTCGGCGGTGGACGCGGGATGGAATGTCAGCGATGAACTTTACGTGTCCACGGGCAACGGTGACGCCGTGGGCCACGTCACCGCCGTCAACGGCAGCAAGCAGATTACAACCTACGTGCTCGACGATGGCGGAAGCGGGTATAGTGTGGGGCCGAACGTGGACATCTTCGACACGACAACGCCCTACAGCAACACAGCGGTCATCGACATCACGGCGGTATTCTAGGGAGGCGACAAATGAAGCGTCTACTCGCGGCAATCGTACTCACGGCAGGACTCGCGTTCGCGCAGGCCCAGAAGCCAGCGGCGCTCCCGGCTATTCCAGCGGCCTCAGCAGCGACGCTCACCCCGCTGACGGCCCAGCGCACCGCGCTGCTCAAGCAGAAGGCGGCGATTCAGCATCAGCTACAGACCGCGAGCCTCGCATGGCAGAAGGCGGCGGTCGCAGCGGTGAAAGCGGCAGGGCTTGACCCGACGAAGGTGCACGTCTCGCCGGACGGGACGAAGTTCGTACAGAATGGCGGCAAGCGGTGAAAGTTGTTGTGGTGGTTCCGGCCTATAACGAGCAAGCAACGATTCGCGGAGTAGTCGAAGGAATCCGCGCTCTAGGGCTGGACGTGCTGGTAGTGGATGATGGCTCGACGGATGGGACAGTGTTGGCAGCATGGGATGGTGGAACACGAGCGTACTCTTTCACCAAAAATCGTGGGGTTGGTGCGGCGCTATCTAAGGGTGTAGAGCTTGCTAAGGCCGACATTATCGTGACGATGGACGCAGACGGGCAACACGACCCAGCCGACATTCCCAAGCTAGTAGCGGCGCTCGATGGCGCAGACCTTGTAAATGGCTCGCGGTTTCTCGGAACGCATACGGGGATGCCATGGCACAGGCGCTTGGTGCTCTGGTTCGTCTATGTGGTGTTCTGGCTTACAAGCGGGCGCGAGATAACCGACCCATGCTGTGGAATGAAAGCGTTTCGGCCTAGCGCATTCAAGATTCGCAGTCACAGGATGGCATGGGCGACGGAATTGTGCTGGCGGCATCGAAAAGGGCGCATCGTGGAAGTGCCGATTGCTGTAAGATACAGCGACTATTCGCTGCGGAAGGGCCAACGAAGTAGCAATGTGTTTCGGGCAGGGCTTGAATTATTTCGAGCGATAAAAGGAGCTTAACTTGGGTTCATTCAAGACATGGCTAAACGGCGTCATCGGCGGATTTATTGCTGCTGGCGCAAACGGTATCACATTGCTCATCGTTGACCCCGCCAAGTTCTCACCTGGCGCGGTGGGCGGATGGAAGAATCTGGGAATCAGCATCTTGGTTTCCGGCGCGGTAGGCGCGGCGCTATTCCTTAAACAGAATCCTACGCCGTGGGGCGGGACCGTTGACCGGCGCAATGGAAATGCTGGCAATTTGGCTCCGGCTGAAGACCGCCGCAAACATGCTGCGATTCTCAACGTGCCGGTGCCACCAGTTCCAGCGGCGGTTCCACCAGAACAGCCCAAGGTCTAACGTCGCGTGTCCATTCCGCCGAGTCCAGAGGTTCTTGCCGAAAGAATCGCCGGGATGGAGAAGGCGCTGGCGCTGGCACAGGAGGAGTTGCTACGGCGGCTCGATACGCTCAACCACCACCGTGAGCAGGACATGCAAGACCGAGCCAGGTTCCTACCGCGCGAGGTGCACGACCAGTTTTTCAATGAGTACCGTGGAACGCTCGACCGTCTCAATACGGCCATCGACAAATGTATGCAGAGCGACCAATTCGACCAATTCTTCCGCGACTTTGGCCACTGGCGGGACGAGGTGAACGGCAAGCTGGCGCAGCAGGCCGGGGCGACGCAGAACACGCGGCTGTGGATGGCGGTTATCACGCTGATTCTGTTGGCCGTCTCAGTGCTCGGAAGGTATCTTCTGAAATGAAGCGCACCCTCATCCTGCTAGGGATTTTGTTGCTCGCGCCATGCCTGCTCGCTCAAGGCAAGGTGACGGGCAATGGAACCATCTCCGTAGGCTCTGGCGGCGGTGTCGGAACTCCCACATTCGCACTGAATGGCGCGGGCTGCCCTATCAACACCGTACCGGGAGGCCCGACTGACCCTGTAACGGCTTTCAACTGCCCGTTGCCTAACCCGACAGGCTCAGGGAACTTGCTGGTAGCGTTGCTGCGCTGGGACTCCTCAAACACTCCCACTGTAACATTCAGCGACAACGTAGGCGGAAACACCTACACCCGCGCAACGGGCTGCATCAGTTCAACCACCAACTACGCGCTCTATTACGTGCAGGGCGTCAAGCCGGGAGTGAAAGTCGTAACAGCAAACTTCTCGGCCAGTTCGACGCTGGTGCAAGAGGATGTTTTCGAGTTCTACAATGCAGGCGCCATCGACAAAGCGGCGTGTCAGGTGGGAAGTAGCTCGTCCGTTTCTTCCGGCGCTCTGGCAACGCTCGCATCCACAGGCGATTTGGTTCTGCATTTCGCGGTGAGTGAAGGAACGGCCATCACAAGCTGCAATCCCGGCTCACAAGCGAACATCACTTGGACGATGCGAATGGCGATGATTGCTGGGCCTGAGCCTGCCTGTGGGCAGTACGGCGTCTACAGCGCCACTACGGCATTCAGTCCTACGATGTCCGTCTCAACCAGCGTTCCCTATATCAGCGTGGCAGCGGCATTTCGTCCGGGCACAGGAAGTCCCCCGCCGAGCGGGATTCGTGTGGCTTATGTCCAACATGATGACGGTGGGCAAGAGCAAAACTCATCTCTCTCCCTGCAACTACCTGTCAGCGGAAACCTCATCGCGGAACTCAACACGGCGGGCTGCGCGTCCACCACACAATCAAGCTGCGCGTATGCAACAGGCATGTCGGACGGCACCAACACGTGGAGTCAGATAGGCAGCACATTCGTAAGCTCGACAGGCAGCACGCAAGAAGCGGTGGGAGCAATCTGGTACGCCAAGAATGTCACGCCCGGACTCTACCCACTCACCATTACGATGCACGGCAGGCCGTCCAGCACCTTCCCTCTAAGCTGGATAATGTACGACATCGTGGGAGCGAACACTTCTACTCCGCTTGATACGACTTTCGGCGGCTCAGGGAACGGGCTGGCAGCGGCAAGCGTCAATCAGCCATCGGGAACAGGTGGTCCAATCACTTCGTTCACCGTCACGCCAACATTTCAGAACGAAGCCATCTTGACTGAGATTGGCACGGAATGGAACACCTACACAGGAGCATCTTCGCCGTCAGGGGCGCAGTTCCTTTCCGCGAACTACATCGCTGAGACGAACTTTAGCTGGTGCGATTTGAATGGTGGCTGGGCATTGATTTACAACGGCTCATCGGTAGCCGCGCAGACATGGGTGTGGACGCATGATGCAAGCCAATTCGCAGGGGCAGGGCGTGGAGTAGTGCTAGGAACGGCTTTCCATTAGTGATAGGATGCGCCAAATGAAAAAACTGTTTCTTCTTTTGATACTAGCCGCCGCGCCCGCCTACGGACAAACTTTCTTGCAGCGCACCGCATCGGCTTGCGCAGTAGGCTCTCCGGGTGTCAGCACGGTCACTTGTTCTCTGCCGAAAGCTACCACCACAGGCTCAACGATTCGGATTATCGAGATTGACCGTTCGACAGCCACAACGGGCCGCACAGCATCTTCGTTCAAAGGGACTGCGCTAACCGGAATATCGCTTTCTGGCACGGCGGGCACTACCACGGTATTCGTTGGGCCAAGCGACGGCTCGCAAACCTTCACCGTCAAGCTGCCCAATGTTTACAACCCAATGGTCTACGTCCAAGAGGATACGTGGAGCGCAACGATTGACGTAAAGACTCCGGCAGGTACAGGAGCAATCAACAAGACTCCACAGCCCATCACGACAGCGAACTTCACGACAACCGTGGCAGGAGATTATGCCCTGTTTATGTGTGAGGATTCCTACGGTGCTGGTGGACTGGCACCCACAGGCGCATGGAGCGCATTCAATGTTTCGGGGGTAGTGCCGGGCGGCTATTCGACACAGACGCTCGGAGTAGCGGGGAGCTATGCTGGCACGGGAACGCTCGCAGCAGGTCTTTACACATGGACATGCTCGGCGGTCGCGTTCAAGCCCAGCGGCAACACTCCTCCACCGCCCCCGCCGCCCAATCAGACTTGTACGGGAACGGCCACTCTGATGGTTAATGGAACGACCGTTCCACCGCTTTCAATGTCGAGCACATTCACGATGCCCAGCGCGACAGTGAGAGTGAATTATAGCGCGAGCATCGCAACATCCGCATCAGTTACGGGCGGAGTTTCGCCCTACACGTATGCAATCCTCAGCGGCTCGCTGCCATCGGGCTTGACCATGAACACAGCGGGAATCATCAGCGGCGCTCCGGGCACAGCAGGAACATTCTCGTTTACCGTGCAGGTTACGGATTCCAGCGGCTCGGCCATGAACATTGATTTTCAGCAGAAGGTTGAACTCGCGGAAAGATTGCGGGAGAATTATCCGCCTCCATGTAGTGGCAGCCACACCAGCCTCCCTGAGACTTGTATTGGAGTCCCACGCCCGTGACCCGCAAATTCCTAATCATCATCGCGCTCTTGTTCGCCTCTCCCGCACTCGCTCAACAGACAGCGAAAGCTCAGGGCATAATCACAGTCTCAAACGCGACGCCGCCTCCAGCTGGCTTGGGATGGCAGGACATCAGCGGAGTTCAAATCCCCATTTCAGTTCCTTGTCCGACAAATCCTGGCCCTGTTGGGGCTTGCCCCGGTGTCGTGAATGCTTGGAATTCAGCGATTGCGGACACGAATCGGAATTGGCTGTGGCTCTGCGATATGGGAGGCCACAACGATTACGGTGGCAATGAATGTTACGTATACAAGCTCGCCACAAACACAGCGGCCTTGCAGGTTCCACCTACCAGCCCCGTCACCCAAACTTGCTCAGACTCAACCACTGATGGCAGGCCAGCATCGCGGCATCAATACGGCGGGCAAGTCTATATTCCAGTTTCTTCGTTCAATCCCGGTGGCGATGTAATCGTTGAGTTCGGCGGCGTGCCCTACTGCGCTTCCGGAGGATTCCTGTTCGACAATACATGGAAGCTCACGCTCGCCTCAGCCGTACCGACTTGCACAGGTTTGTGTGGCTGGCAGCAACTCTCACCCACCTGCACAGGCATGGGTTCCACGTGCCCGTCAGACTCCGATGGCAACGCGCAGATGCAGTACGACCCGAACACTGGCCTCGTATTCCTCAATGAAAGCACTTACGGCCTGTGGAGCTACTCGCTCAACACCAACACCTACACATTCCTAGCCTCCGCGCCATCGAATATCGGATTGCACACCAACACGGTCATTGACCCCGTAGACAAGCTATTGCTGCGTTTCGGTGACGGCGGCGGGCAGAAAATCAGCATTGCCACAGGCTCAAGCTATACGGTCACCAACCTCACCATGACGGGCTGCAACACACTCACAGGCGGCTCGCTGGCCAGTGCCAACAACGGCGGATTACAGTGGGACCCCGTTCTAGGGAAAGTCGTGGCATGGCCGGACTTCGGGCCGGGAGTGTACATCTACAACCCGCTTACCGATTCCTGCACCACGCAAATCTACACGGCCAACGCGCCGCCCGACTCAGCGCATACCGGCTCGCCATCAACGACAAACGGCACCTTCAAAAGATTTTCTTACTTCCCGGCATACGGAGAGTATGTCCTAATCAATGACTATAACATCGACGTACACCTTTTGCGGCTCTCCGATGCGAATACGGACTTCGCGGCACGCTGCGCGGCAACGGGTGTATTGTCATGCCAGAGCTTCGATACTTCTGCGGCGCTCGCAGGCAACACGGCGGCGGGAGTGCCTGTTACGTCGTGCGGTACTACCTGTCCAACGATTGACACCACTACGTTCGTCACAAGTCCAGGCTCATTACTTTTCACCGTTCCGGCAGGCCCAACGGCTCCCAACACATCGGGTTCTTGGAATACGAACTTCGTTCCTAACATGTCGCAGCAAATCGACTCACTGGTGAACGGGGACCCGCTTTCGCTCACGACAGCTTGCGGTGGAAGTCCGTGTGGCAACACCATCTACGTGCAATGGCGCGAGCGCATCGACTCAGGCATGTTGCAGAAGTTCGCCAATTCTAATGGCTGGAAACAAACCATCATCGGGGAAGGCGACAATCCCGGCGCTCCGGCATACTCATGCTCCGACATTGAAACGGACACACAGAACTCCAGCCAATTTGAAATCGCGCAGATGTATTTTAGCTGCGGATTATTTCTTGACCAGTACTTCAACTTGTATACGCCTACGGGAACTACTGACGGTCATGGCAACGCCATCATCTCGCCAGAGAACGTAGCGGGCGGATACCTCGCTTGCACTTATGCCGCGAGCATCAACATACCGACCGTTCCCCCTTGCTTCCCATTCGTGGCAAATAACTGGATGACATTCCAGATAGAAATTTCAGTGGGCACGTGGTATCCCACTGGAACAAACAGCATGGGCGGGCCTCCAGCGACGTTCAAGCACGACAGCACAATCAAGATGTGGGCCGCATTGGATGGGCAACCATCGCAGCTTGTGATTGATTATCATCCCGGCGCAACGTCTCCTGCGTGCGACGCTACTCAACAGCCAATACCTACTTGCCAAACGGGCTTTGACCTGTCAAACCCCACGGCATACACCTCAAGCAATACGACGCCCTGCACCACGACTTCAGCGGCTCCAGGGAATTGTCAAGCTGACGGCTATGGCAATCTCGTAAGAGAAAAGTTTGGTAAAGTGTGGATGCTTCCGTATAACACAAACGTCAACTGCCCATCATGTACCGTGGCTCATATGTGGATGGATGACTTAGTAATATCTAAGAATAAGATTGCAGACCCATTGTTCTAGTGATAGAGTCCGCCCATGCCACTCACTACGCACGGACACACATGGAGGGTTGGGAAGGTCGCTCTTGCAACTCCTACCTACGACGCTTGGCACAATATGATTCAAAGATGCACAAACCCTAAGAGTCCTGAGTATTTCCGTTACGGGGGACGCGGAATCGTCGTCTGTGACCGTTGGCGAAGATTCGATGCGTTTCTCAAAGATGTTGGAGAAAGGCCGTCTCCGCAACTTTCCCTTGACCGCTGGCCCAATAATGACGGTAATTATGAGCCGGGGAATGTGCGCTGGGCCACACGCCGCGAACAGGCACTAAACAAGAGGCACAAACGCAGTAACACGGGTATCAAGGGCGTAATATTTATGAAAGACCGCAACAAGTTCCGCGCCCAAATCAATATTGGGGACGGAAAGTCGGTTAAGCTAGGAGATTTTTCGACCATAGAGGAAGCACGTGCGGCCTATGAGCGAGAAGCCGCCAAACCCGTCTGGACGAAGCCCACGTTCGAGGAAGTTCGGATTGAAGCATGATTGGGCCTTAACGCCGCGCGAGATGGTAGTGCTCAAGCACCTGCGCGACGGGCTGACGGCCAAAGAGATTGCCACGAAGATGGGCGTTGCGAAACAAACGGCCAAGTTGCATATGAGCCACATTTATGCCAAGTTCAAAGTAGACGGTAGGATTGCTCTCCATAAAGTGATAGGATTTACGAACAAGAGGACAAAATGAATCGACGTTCTTTCGTCTCGCGCTCCGCAGGACTTCTGATTGCTCTTTCGTTCGGCAGCATATCTCTTCTTACAGGCTGCTCGACGCAGACCATCGCTCAGGCCATCATCGCCTCGTTTGCGAGCGTACTGAAGCTACTGCAATCGGCGGGCATCCTCACTAACCCGACACTCGCAGCGGCAGCAGAGGCGGCGCTCAATGCGTTCTCGAATGCCTACAATGCTTATGAGGCTGCGCAAGGTTCGGGCACGCTTGCAGCGCTTGAGGCTGCGGCACAGTCGGCGCTCAATTCGGTGCAAGCGTTTCTTGCGGCCACGAACATCGGCGGGCCAATCGCGGCGGTGGCTGTGGCGCTACTGCAAATCATTCTCTCCACGCTCGCCAGCTTCTTGCCTGCACAGGCGCAAACGAAGGTTGAGGTCAAGCTCGAAGGCAAGATGGTCGGAATTGCTCCTGTGTCCAGGACACGCGCTCAGTTTGTGACGGATTTCAATGCTACGTGCGTGCAGTACGGCCACAAGGAAGCGGAGATTAAATAATGGCGACCGCTGGCAAGCTCGGAAAATTAGCACCGAAGTACAATAAGCGCACGCTGCGCCTATCCAATTACCTCAAAGGGCCGTTGCCCACGGCTCCTGCGAAGCTCTGGCGCGAATACAAGGTTCCACCGTCCGGCTGGAACATGCTCGGCAACGACACAGTAGGAGACTGCACGTGCGCGGCGATTGCTCACATGGTCATGCTCTTTACGGCCCACACGGGCACGATGATATCACCGACCCTGGAAGATACGCTTGGCGTCTATTCGGCTGTGACGGGCTACAATCCCGCTGACCCATCCACAGACCAAGGCGCGAATATAACCGATGTACTCGCGTACTGGCAGAGCACGGGAATCGCGGGCCACAAGATTCTGGGCTGGGCGAGCATCGGATTATCCCCAGCGCAGATTCAGCAAGCAATGTACCTATTCGGCGCAGTAGACATCGGCTTCAACGTCCCGGCTTATGCGATGGAGCAATTCAATGCAGGGCAGGCGTGGGACATTGACCCAAGCGGTGATGCAACCATCGAAGGCGGGCACAGCGTCCCGCTCTTTGGGTATGGCTCGCAGGGCTTCGACTGCACCACCTGGGGCGCGAATCAGAAGCTCACCACCACATTCGCAGCGACTTTTTGCGATGAAGCCTATATAGTTTTAACCGAAGATTGGCTTGACTCTGCCACTGGACTAGCGCCTAATCAGATTGACCTCGCAACTCTGCAAGCCGACCTCAACGCAGTAAAGGCGTGAACCGATGTTTGACCACGAACAGAATAAAGTTCTCAAAGAAATCGCCCGCTGTTTATGCGAAATCTCTAAAACCCTGAAACAATTAGTCCCACCAGCCCCGGCTCTTGGAGTCAAAATCGTTCAAATTATCAAAGGAGAATCGAGCATGAGTATCACAGGAACCAATGTAGGCGGAACGAGCGTATTTGAAGCAGATGCAATTCTGGCAGGTATCGCTGACCCGGCAGGCTTTCCGGCTGGCACCGTCGATACTTGGACGACGGATGACCCGAACGCAGTAGTAGGGCCGGATTCAGGACCGGATGTCAACGAAGCGGGCACGCTGGACCAGGTGAGCGTTTCTATTCCCTCAACCGATACGCAGGGCAGCGCACCAGCAGGCTCACCAGGCAGCTACAACTTGACCGTCTCCGTGCAACTCCCGGCAGTCGGTGGCGTAACGCCAGCTCCCCTCGTCGCAACCGTGAACGTGCCGCTGATTCAAGCGCCGCCTCCGGTGCCTGACAGCGTAACTATCAACCAAGTGTCGTAAATCCAACAGCACAGCGGAGGCAATCGAGCCAAGCTGTTTATTACCTTCATAGGACTGCTGGTGCTTTAACCGGGGTCGCGGCCTCCCCAAGAGAACCCGACCCCGAAACTTATGCCCGATGACCTTCAAGAATCCTGGGAACAAAACCTACTGGCGCTGGTGGTATGGCGCGAAGCCTCGAATCAGACCGTAGACGCCAAACTCGCCGTGGCATGGTCAATCCGTAACAGAGTTCTCGCGCCGGGTTGGTGGGGCACGGACTGGACGACCGTAATCACCAAACGCTGGCAGTACTCCTCGATGACCGCTCCGAATGACCCGAACCTAATCCGCTGGCCGATTCCCACCGATACCTCGTGGCAAGCCTCGCTCATAGCCGCAGAGGAAGCCTACACAGGCTCCGTGGCAGACCCCACAGGCGGCGCACAGAGCTATTACAGCGTGGACATTCCCCCGCCGAACTGGACTTCCGAAATGACCTTCACCGTGCAAATCGGAGCGATGCGCTTCTACAGGCGTTAGTGGTAGCGCGCGCCCCAAACCCACAGGCCCGTATAGTTCAAGAAAAACAGAAGGAAAATCAGAAACACCAGCAGCCCCAGCACCACCATGAGCGGCTGCGGGATGGACACGCCCAGCACCGACAGCAACCACTTGCCGAGCAGAATCACGATTACGATGCACACCACGAACACAATCAGAGAAACCATCATCGAGATTGCATTGGCCTGAAAGAGCAACGAAGCAAGCATCAGCATGTAGGTCACACTCCTGTCCTATAAGATACTCCCGAATCCCGAACGGTGACAAAGTATTTCTAGAATGTTCTTGACACGTTTGCAAGCGTTTGCTAATCTCTGTGCATGGCATACGCACAACTCAATCAGACGATTGCCTTTCGCGTGACCTCAAAGGAGAAGTTGTTGCTCCGCAAGTTGGCGCGTGAGGCGGACAAGAAGCCTTCCCAATACTACCGCGAGCTAATCGTGGGCGCGGCTAATCGAAAGGTGGACGGACAATGAACTTCTTTCAAGAGTGTCTCATCAAGACGGTGGGTTGTTTCAAGTGCGGATTAAAAGAATGTGAATGTGACGCACTGGACAAGAGCCAGATTGCCCGCGACGAACAGAGCCGCAAAGAAACACTCCATGCCGAACGTGACGCACAGCTTGAGAATGACCCAGAGTACGGCCCGTGGCTCGACAGTCTGTAGATTTCGTACCGCTATCTTTAATCGTTGAGAACGTCAGGAGGAAAAGCATGGCAATCATAGCGAGTAAGCCGAAGTCGGAATACTCAAATGCTCCCGAAGGGTTGTGGAGCGCTGTGTGCTGCGATGTGGTCGATAAGGGAATGCGCGAGACGGGCTTCGGCGGTAAGGCTCACAAGATTCAGTTGCGCTGGATGCTTGAGGACATCGACCCTAAGAGCGGCAAGCCCTACATGGTCACGCGCATGTTTACCCTTTCGCTCCATGAGAAATCGACGCTGCGGCCTTTTCTTGAATCTTGGCGCGGACGGAAGTTCACTTTCGACGAACTCGAAGGATTCGACCTTGAGAAGTTGATTGGCGTGAACTGCCAGCTGCAGATTATCCACAATATCAAAGATGGTGGAACGACGTTCGCCAATGTGCAGGCTATCGTTCCCCCGGCCAAAGGTTCCGTTAAGCTAACGGTCAGCCCCGATTACATTCGCGTGGCGGAGCGGGAGCATCGGGCGCAACTTGAAAACGACCCTTTCGGAGACTCCGAAGATGAAGGGATGCCATTCTAATGGAAAAGACTGAGAGCCGCAAAGGGCGCGTGTACCATACTCCCGACGGAGACTATCCATCGGTCACAACGATACTCAGTTGCGTCGGCAAGCCTGCGCTGATTCAGTGGGCCGCGAACATCGAACGTGAGCTTGTAATCGAGACAGCGGCGAATCTCTATCAAGACTTGGTGGAACTGCCGAAGATGGAGCGTCCGACCTACATCGCAACGCTCACGACACGACTAGGAAAAGAGAAGGCCCACCAACGGGCGCTTACAAAGGCAGGAGAGATTGGCACGCAAGTTCACAAGCTCATCGAGTGGACGCTCAAGGCCAAACTCCTAAAAGAAGTCGGTCCATCTCCCGCGATTACCGATAAGGCGATGTGGTGCTTCTCGCTCTTCGAGAAGTGGGCGAAGAAAGTAAATCTCAAACCGATTCTCATGGAACAGACGGTCTATTCAAAGACTTACGGATATGCCGGAACGCTCGACTTGCTGGCCGAAGTGGATGGCAAAATGACGGTGGTAGATTTCAAGACTGGGAAGGCAGTTTACCTCGAAGCGCATCTCCAAAACGTCGCCTATCAGCACGCACTACAGGAAATGGGTCACGGCCAAGCGGAACAAGGGGTAATAGTACGGCTACCAAAGAGCGAGTCTGACCCGGAACCGCAGGCAGTCGTGGCTGGAACGATGCCGGATGGCTCTTTAATGCCACGGGAAACGCTATTAGGCGTGTTTCTAGGTGTCAAACGGACGTGGGAGTACACACAGGCTATGGATTCATACAAGCCCGCAGAAATGCCCGTAGAGGCTCCTGTTGGCAAATAGGCACTCAAAGCGGGATGAAGAGCTTACCAAGCATGCGCGGCTAGAGGGCAAGCTGACTGACCGCCGCAGTTTCATTTCTCAACCGAAATGGGTTGGAAGGGAAGGGGAAGCGAACGCACATTATGGCAACCATGAAATGCTCGCGGGCAAAGACATCTCGAAACGACGCAAACAAATCATTGAAGCTGTCGGGGCGGCATGCTCTAAATGCGGCGCTCGCACTGACTTTGAGCTATGGCTCGAACTTGACCACATTATCGGAGGGCTTGGACGCTGTGACTGCGCACAAAATCTTAGACTACTTTGCGCAAACTTTAGGGGAAATGGCTGCCGCCAGCGCAAGCACCTCGAAAGAACCGCCGAAGCGAAAGCGTGACGCGCATTGGCGGAAGGAAATTGAAGCGCAGGGGTAGCCGTGCTTGCCGAGCCGCAAGTGTATGTGGAATAGGAGAACATCGTGAGTTTAATTAAATGCTGTGATGTTTGCCGCACCATAGAAATGCCCGCGTGTACGGCTGAAGCCATGCGCGGTGGAATATGCCCTGCCGACGATTGGGTATGGGTTGATGCTGAAAAGCATGGTCATTCATCCTACGAACATTCCTTGGACATTTGTCCTGATTGTTGGGGGAAAATGATAAAGATAATTCAAGGCGAAATTACAACTAAGCGCAGCATTAAAATTGTTAATGCGAAGGCGACACCCACGGGTGAATCGAATGGGTGACCGGCAAACCCAACCGCCGCGCCGCGCACGCAAGGGGAAGCCGCCAGCGCCGCAATGCGCCAAGTGTGGCTCTGAGGACATTTACACGGAGTATGAATCGTGGGCCGATAGGCTGGCGCGAAGGTGCCGGGAATGTAGGCATCAGTGGTCAGAAGAACCGCTGGACAAGCAGTCAGGCCGATGAGCGACAAAGCCAAGCCCCGTGATGTGCTCGCCGCGCAGGCGCTGGCGCAGCGGGCCGTGCTTGCCGCTCGAAATGGTTACGTTTCCCACTTTTGTTGAGAGGAGAGCCGCAATGGGAGGTGGATACGCGCAAGAGGTTGTAGCGAGCGAGACCATCATCGAGAAAAATGGACATTTGTTCTTCGACAGGGGGATTTGGATTAATTCCGTCCCGGTGCGAGTGGCTGTTAACGGCCATTGGGTCACGGTGGGATGTCACAGAATTTCCCTTGAGGCGTGGGACGTTCTCAAGAGGTTTGTAGAAGCTAAGCGGTAACGTGCGAAGGCGAAAGATTCGGCAGGGCCGAAGCTGTGACGGGCAAAACCCGGTTTCCCAAGTTTGAGGGAGGAGGACAAGGATGACGCTTTCGAGGGCCGCGAGGTTACGACGGAAGATAGCGAGGAGTTGCGGATCCAAACACAGGTATAAATCTCTGGCGAGGGCAGAGCGAGCAGTGCGGAAATACGCCGAGGATTTCCCCGAAGTTAAACAGCCGCTCAACGCCTATCAGTGCGAGTTTTGCGGCCTGTTCCATGTCGGGCGGACACTGGGACGGGGAAACTATGTTGAACCGCTCGCGCTGGTTGAACTTGCGAGGGCCACATGACCGATAAAGGCAACAGGGGCCACCGCCATCAATGGGCTGGCTCTGTCAATAGCCGGTGCCCGAATTGCGATGGCCGCATGGAGCTTTGTGAGCACGGCGATTGCCGTCTCTACCGCTGCACCAAATGCAGACAACGCTTCACGCAAGGGTTAGACCGCTGGCAGCAATGTATCGTGTTCAAGGAGCTATGCCCATGACGACCGCCCAGCCCGCTGGGGAGCCGCGCCCGCGCCGAATCAGGCCGAAGCACTTTCGCACCGAGGCAACGAAAGCGCACGACAAGGCTAGGAGCATGACTCCTGAGCATCGGGAAAGATACGCGCTACACCAGCGAAATTACGCAGCTCGTTACCCGGAGCGCAAAAAGGAGCGAGACCGTAGGCGACGAGCAGGAAGGGCGCGTGAGTTGCGACTTCGTAGGATGGAATTGACTCCTGAGAAGATGAAGGCTCGTAAAGCCGTCAGGGACGCTGTGGCACAAGGGCGTTTGGCAAAGCCTAAGAATTGCTCCTACTGTGGAATTGAAGCCGTGCTTCACGGGCATCACCAGGATTACCAAAAACCTTTGGAGGTGGTTTGGGTATGTCAACCGTGCCACGTAGAGATTCATCGGAAGAAAAAGTGAACGCCGCCGAGACCCGCGCCGCCCAGCCGGGGGATGCGCCGAAGCTGACGGCGGACGCGCTGCTAGCCATTCTTGATTCGGACGGAGATTGCGAGGAACGCGAGAACAATTTGCGCCGCGCCCTGCTCGCCAGCCGCTCGACCCCAGCCGCTCCTGCCGCCCGCCCAGGCGGGGAGGGGACGCAGGGTTAGCTCGTCCGTGTAGCTGGGCGAGGTTTCGTTTCCCACTTTTGACCGAGGAGGACGATGACGATGGACCGCTTTTTGATTTGCATATTTGCAACGTTGGGACTTGCGTTTGTGGCTCTAGGAATCGTCGGCGTTTTTCAGAGACGAACCCTACGCCGCCTTACCGAGCAGAGGATTCAGCTTCGCGACGAATTGATTGCCGCACTGGAACGGAAAAGCGCGGCACAAGACGAATTGATTGCTGCGCTGCGCCGACAGATTGACGCTCTGGATAATCTCGCCGCTGAGAGGGCGAAACTTATTAGCACCCAAAACGAAGTGCTCGCGCTGTTCGATGCGAAGGCGCAAAAGCCGGGTGAACAGAAGGCGTGAGCGGCAAACACAAAACTCAAGCGGGGAAACAGGGAGGGTGAGCATGAGCGAGAGTTCAAGCAGTTCTAGCAGCGGAATCGGATTCGTGGGTCTGCTAACGATTGTATTTATCGTATTGAAGCTGCTAGGGAAAATTCACTGGTCATGGTGGTGGGTACTCTCGCCCAGCTTGGTTGGAATCACGTTCTGGTTATTGGTAGTTGGCGGCGTGGGGCTGATTCTTCTGATTTCGTGGCTCAACGACCAAAGAATTAAGCGAAAACGTGCGAAGGCAATCAATGCGGCCACGGCACCAAAGGAGCGAGCAAATCCATGAGCCAGTCAGAACGAGAACGGGCGCTGCGCGACGCCGTAGCTGCGGTGCAGGCGGCGTTGACCTCGAAGGCGCTGTATGACCTCAACGGCGGCGCATATATAACCGTATTCTCCCATGTGGCACTGCCGATGTGCGCGAGGGCTATCCTTGCGCTGATTGACCAGCCCGCCGCGCTCGACACCCCGCAGGAGCCGACGCCCGCTGAAAATAGTTTCGTTCTCAAGGACGCAAAAATATATCAAGCGGCATTGCCCGCTGCGCCGCCCGGACTAGAAAAGTTTCTGTCTGAGCTTGAGGTTGAGGCTGGCGACTACAACCGCAGATTTGAGGAATCGACTAAGCGACAAGAATACATTACTGCGGCTCAACAAGGCGGTGTTGCTGCCGCTTATAGGAATGTTGTGGTCCGATTGCGTGCGCTCGCCGCCGCCCCACGGCCCGCGCTCTCACCGGACGCGCGAATCAAGAACTTGCTGTTGGAGCATCGTCCGATAAGCCTAGGAGATGAGCGAATCGAAGTCATTAACGGACACGAGTGCCGTAGCACCGGAGTAATCGAATGTACTTGCGGCGCACCGTGCAAGTTCATGGAAGGATGGGCAGAGCACTTTATCGAAGCTCTGGCCGCACCCGCACCGCGAGAGGGGGCCTGAGTTTGCCGTGCTTGCCTCCCGGCATTGTTACCTTTCGTGGCTACTAAGGAGAACGACGTGACCACCAGAAATGAAGTCGGATGTTTGTTTCAGAGTGGCTTACCGTGGAACGAGTACGGGTGTGTGGTGGGAGATTCCGCCCCGGCAGGCTCGCTAGCTCCAACGGCCATCAATGTCATGTACGGCCAGATGGACAAGTTTGCTCCCGCGCAGGATACGGCTGTCCGAGGCTTCCCATTTTCCGCACTCAAGGCTGCGCGGCCTCAATGCTTCATTACCTCAAAGGGACAGCCTGTTTACTACAGGCCATCGGTCACATCGAATCTCGGCAATCCGGCCAAGTGGGAACACGCCATCAACATCGCGGATTCCATCTTCGTGAACTTCTGGCTGGGCAAGTACGCCCTTCCGAATCTCCGCGCTGTCCAGGCGGCGCTGAAGCTCACGAGCCTGCCGTGGATTGAGGCGGACGAGGGCGGCTATACCTACGCATCGTTTGGCACTGTGGCGAATAACGTCTTCACGGCAAACGCGCCGTGGGACTCACCGTTCCCGCAGAACGCGACCGAGTATCTGGCGATGGTGCAATCCTTCTTCGACCAGGTTCACAAGCTCAATACCAGCGTAAAGATTATGCCGGACCTTGGTTCGATGCTGCCCGACCCGACACAGTTCCCGAAAGTGTTTGCCAACTGTCCGGGCGCGATGGTTGAGGACCTGTACGGCTGGCACTCCAATCCTACCGCTTACGTGAGGAATTTATGGTACACCCAGATTCTAACGAACGTGCCGTGGATGGGACAGCAGGGCAAGACGGTGATTTGCCGCGCCGTGCTGCCTCCGAACGACTCGAATGCCCTAAAGACCTCTTTTTGCGTCTACGAACTCGTGAAGGGCGCGAACTTCTTCTTTGCACCTGGGAGTCCGCTGGCGGTGTCAACCTCACCGTCGCTCTGGATGGGATGGAATTCGGCACTTGGTTCATCGACCGGACCACTGACTAGCGTGCAGCCAGCGATAGCCGGACCAGGCTACCGCTTCTACTCTCGCTCCTACACAGGCGGAACGGTGTATCTCAACCTGACGGGCATGACATATGTGATTGGCGGTCTCTCGATTCCAGACCTTACGGGCGTGTTTGTAACAAAGTAGGACTAGTACCACAACATATAGTATGTTCGATGCTCAACCACAATATATAGTGTTTGCAAAATGCTAAACACTACAGGTAGGTCAAGAGGGAATTGAGCGAGAAATAGCCTTATTTTATGCAGGTAGCGTGATTTCGAGCGCTTTAGTTTGGCACAAGGCTTGCTATTCTTTCGGTTTAGGAAGGCAAATGGGTAAGACTACAAAGACAAACAAAGAGGCCGAAGACCTTGAACTTTCCTTTGGTCAGTTCTGGTTAGTCTATCCTAGAAAAAGAGCGCGTATTGCGGCATTCAGGGCGTGGAAGCGCATCGCTCCGAATGAAAAAAAGCTGCAAGAAATAATTTTGAGCATCATGCGGTACATGCGGAGCGGTGAGTGGGACGACTCGCGTTTTATACCCTATCCAGCAACGTTTTTGAATCAAGGCCGATGGGAAGATGAGGTGCTAGAACATGGAAAAGTTCAAAGAAGCGGAACTCCAACTCGCGCTGACATCCGCCGCGACAATACAGCCCGCGCCTCAGAGCGAGTGCTTGGCGGTGCTGGCGGATTGGTTGAACGTCTACGCGGATTTGAGGGACAGGGAAATGGGCGAACTGGCGCAACTGGGATACCGGGAAGCGTTGAAGGACGTTCCCGCGATGCTTCTCCACAAGGCATTCTTGCGCTGCCTGAAAACAATCAAGTGGATTCCGATGCCAGCCGACGTGCTCGAAGCGGTCGAGATTGAGCGCGAAAATGCGCCAGCACCTAAACCGATTGAGTGCGAGAGGTGTGCTGGAACCGGATACAAAGTAGTCCCGCGTCCTAATAGTTGCGGAGTTTGGGCCGTGAAGTGTGACCACAAGATATGAGCGAACGCAGCGAGGCAGTAATCATCTTCATCGACCACATGACTCCACCCAGCCTAAACGTGTACACGCGAATGCACTACCATGCCAAGACGAGACTACGGGAGTTGTGGCGCGAAGTATTCAGCATCGCCCTTTCGCAGAACGAACGCAATCGGCTCATAGCGTGGGCGGAAGAAAAGGTGCCTGTGCAGGTTGATTTCGTGGTCTGCCGTCAGCGTTTCCTCGATGAAGACAACCTATGGGGCAGCGTGAAAGTATGCCTCGATGCGCTCAAAGTATCACCGAAAGGCTTGGGATGGATTGCGGATGATTCAGCGGCGCTTTGTACGTTGTCGGTCAAGCAGGTCAAGAATGTGAAGTCGAGCACCGAGGTAACGATTCAGCCGAAAGGAAAGTGACATGCACAGCGAGGAAATTGTATTCCGCAACAAGCTCATCCGCACGCTAAACACGCTGACATGGTATGCGCTGATTGTGGGCGTATGCTTGCTGGCGATTGTGGTGATGCTGTGGCCATGACCCCAACCATGAACAAAGAACGCGATTATTTAGTGCCAGCCTACACCATATTTTTCATTAGCTTTTTGTTGTTGCTCGCGTTCGTTGAGCTTGGGTGCAGCAAGCCGAAGGTGGATTTACTGCCAGCGCCGCCGCTAAATTGCCAAGCTATTACGGAGGATCAAGGAGTTGTAGTTAACACGAGCCAGATTGAATGTGGGCAGCATCCCGCTGGTAGCGTTGTGCATGTAGGATGGGCTGGAGACACGACTGAGCCGAATCCGAACGTTAATTATCCCGTTGAAGTCAGCGGCCACCCGTTAATACCGATAGGCGGCCACAGCTATAGAGTGGGGGATTGCGTCGCGTTCAACAGCAAAGGGCAAGTAATCAGCGAAGCTATGCCATGCTCGGAAACACCGAAGCGAAAGGTAAGACCAAAACCTTTACTTGGAGCAGTTCGATACTAAGAGGTGAGCCATGAAAGCAACACCCGAAGAGATGGTGAGAGAGCTGGAGTCATTTGCCGCCGAGTGGCAAAAAGAGGGAGACGCCCTTCACAACGAACCAGAGTATGATGGCGGATATGGGGATGCCTTGCTTCGATGCTCTGGTAATCTTAGGGCTTTGATTCTGGTGTTAACGGGCCACGATGGACTCGAACAACCATGCGAGGGCAAACAGGATGGAAACGGCAACTAAAGAGCGGGCAAAACCAAAAGCTAAAGGGACTCCGCAAGTCGTACTTATGCGCGAGCAAGCAAGATTCTGGGCCACAGCCACGAACTTCCTGCGCTGGATGCGCCGCGAGTTCACGCCCAAGCCGTGCCATAGACCAAGCGGCTCTCGACGAGCGCGTGCAGGCGAGAATTTTGCCGCACGTCCAGACCATCGGAGGGATGTGCGCGTTTGTAGGCAGCCATCAAACTCCGCTCTCTGTTTGGCGAAAAGCACTTGCATCGCAGCGTTTTTCGGAATAGTATTCGCACTGTGATTGGCTCGGACCGCGTGAAAGCAACTTTCGTTAGTCACCCGGAAACGACTGTACAGGGCAAGGTCACGAAGGGCCAAACGGACTTCCCGCTCGATGAAAAAGGCCAGAGGCAAAGTGGACAAATCGCAGAGACAGCGGCACGCCTCAAGCCGAAATCGTGTTCAGTTCCCCGCTCAAAAGAGCAGCAATCCCAGCAAGACAACTGGCAGAAAATTCAGGTGCAACTCTTGGATCACCCCTAAGCTTTTGCCCTGGGATTTCGGTAAACTTGAAGGACAATCCGAGTCGAAAAGTGGAACCGATACTGCGTTCTCTTTGGAAGAACAGCCCGTGCGCCCAGCCGGTGACACTGGAGAAAGTTTCAATGAGTCCCTTGAGCGAGAGCGAGGATTTGTCGAGCAAGACCTTAAGCCCGCGATGAATCAAGGACTCAAGCCCGCCGTCGTGTTTCACTCCCGGCAATCCCGGCAACTACCGCACTTGCTCCAAGGCAAAGCAACGCACGACCCAACGACCGGCGGACTACCACCGGCTGGCATCGAAACCCTCAACAGCGACAACAAGTTCAAGCGCGTGAAGCGTATAGGGCCAGCATGAAGATGACTTACTTTAGACGCTCACCGAGAAACTCGCTATTTCTAGAAGGAGAAAGAGCCTACATTTCGTTTGCTATTTACGCCACCGGCGAAATGCCCAACTCATCAACCGCGAAGTCGAGCGCGAGCATAACCCGACACTCAACAGAATCCGAGCCATCGCACGGCGCATCATGTTCCAAAGCATCACCGAGCAGATGCCGCACCTAGACCGTAAAGTTAGGCGTGAACTGGCCCGGCAGTACGAGAAAGAGCGTTGGAGTAATCGTGGAACCTCTAACCCGTCGTGAAGCCTATATGGCGGATTTAATCGGCTCCCTGATAAGACAGCATTTCCACGTGGAAGAAGGCATCTATGACAGCGGATTCATTCGCATAAACAAAGACGCCATGCTTTTTTGCGTAGACATTGGAATAGCTGATTTAATGGCTGGAAGTCGAGAGGATTGGACGCGGTTTTGCGAAATTCGCTTCAAGCCGGACTGGGAAATGATTTTGCGTAAGTTTTTGGTTTCGCTACCTCTTGAGACTGAAAGAGACCGATGGAATTCCCGATCAACGACCCACGCAACCTAACTCCGCAGCAAGCCAAGCTCCTCGAAGGTATCCTCAAGGGCATGAATGTGACTGCTGCAGCTAAGGCAGCAGGCTATTCCCCATCCACCGCTGGACAGACCGGCCACAATGCAATGAAGGCTATTCGCCGGAAAGTCCCCAAGATAATGAAACGGCACGGTTTAGATGAAGACGCCTTGGTTAAAAAGTACTTAAGCCCTGCTCTCGATGCAATGGAGACAGAGTTCGGCAAGTTCAAAGGCGAGATTGTAAGCCGCGAAGATGTAATAGCTTGGGGGCCAAGGCTCCAAGCCCTCGACATGGCTTTCAAGCTCCACGGCAGCTATGCGACGGATGACCAGCCCGACTCAGCGAACGTCAAGATTGTTTTCGACATAGACATCAGTGCGTGAAGTCCGCGTAAGCTCGTTTTACAACCCTTTCGAGAAGCAGAAAGCGTTTCATCGCAGCAAGGCCAAATACCGGCTATTCGGTGGAGCGGCTGGCCCTGGCAAGTCTCTAGCATTGCTGATGGAGGCCATGATTCAGGCGCATAAGTGGCCCGGTGTCGATACGCTGATTCTGCGCCGCACGTTTCCTGAGCTTGAGAAGTCGATCATCACGCAATTCCGCAAGCGCGTTCCCCGCGATATGTTCAAGAGCTACAACGACGCGAAACATTGCGTCACGTGGCACAACAACAGCACAACATATTTCGGCTACTCCGAGAGCGAGAAGGACATCACCCAATACCAAGGCGCGGAGTTCCTGTTCATTGGCTGGGACGAGCTAACTCACTTCTTGCTCAAGCAGTGGGAGTTTATGAAGTCCCGCAACCGATGCCCAGTGGAAGGCTCGATTCCCTGCATGGCTGGAGCATCAAACCCAGGCGATAGAGGCCACGAATGGGTGCGTTCGTTGTTCATCGACAAGGTAGCGCCAAAGGACGCCGAGGAAGATACATTCCGCTTCTACAATCCGAGCGAGTACGAGTTCATTCCAGCGCGTGTCACCGACAACCCGATTTACGCCAATGACCAGAGCTATCTTGACTCACTAGCCAGCTTGCCCCTGATGATGCGGCAGATGTATCTCGAAGGGAATTGGGACATCGCTCCAGGATCGTACTTTGATATGTGGAATCCGAGCACTATGACGGCCTACCGTGAAGACATTGAAATCAAGTCCTGGTGGCCGCGTTGGATCAGCATTGATTGGGGATTCGCGCACAACCTCGCTGTTCATTGGCACACTGCGACGCCGCCGGATGAGCATGGACGCAGAATCGTTTACACCTACCGGGAATGGGTCACCAAGGGCAAAGTCCCCGATGTGATAGGCCGGACGATATGCGAGATGAGCAAATACGCAGCGAAGGATGAGAATGGCAAAGACGGTGAGAAGTTCGAGAACATAGACGAAATCTTCATGGACGCACCGCGCGACAAGCGCACCGATGAGGATTCGGTTTACGTGCAGGTGGAGCAAGCACTCAAACGTTATGGTTTGAATGTTCCCGTGGAATGGCCTGACAAGGATCGTGTAGGCGGATGGATGCTGATGTATCAGTTGCTCAAAGCTGGTGAGTGGAAGATTTGCAAGGAGTGTGCCGACGCCGTGCGAGCATTGCCGACATTGGTGCGCGACCCGGACTTTACCGAAGACATTCTCAAAGCAGACACAATTGCCGACGACGTAGCGGATGGCCTGAGAATGGGTTTGAAGTCTCGTTTGAAGCGATGGAAACGCAAGCCACCGCTAGAGGAACGAGTGATGGCGCGTGTGAATCCAGGCTTAGATGAAACAAATCGTGCGATACAGATAAGAAAAGTCTTGTCAGAGGAGCGAAAAGCGAGTAAACCTATTCCGATAATCAGGTCAGCAAGGCATCGGGCGGGTGTGCGTTGAAAATGGCATCACAGCAAGAGACAGGCAAAACCGTATTCACACTTGAGATTTCCACACTCGACATGGTAACCGCGAAGATCGAAAGAATGGATTTTCTGGTGATGAAGGAGTGTGGCGATTCGGGGTCTATCGCCGATAAGCTGCTTGCGCTGGAGATTCTTGCGCGCGGCATTGAAAAATGTTCCCTGGAGCCGGACAAAAGTTCGGCGACTGATGGAGGGCCGAGCAACACCCTGCGGGCGCAGTCAGTAGGCGTACGTGAAGCTCGGAGCAGCACCTAAAAGGAGCAACAGTGCCTCAGTATTTCACGAACCTGCATTACACCGGCGGCAGATACATCGCAGCGATTTACGGCAAGTGGCAATCCCAAATCATCAATGGCCCGTATCTAGCAGGCGCAGGTGTCATTACGGTCATGCCTGGACTTGTCGAGTTGCCGGATGGCTATGTGTTTCAGCCCTTTGCAACTACCGCGCCACTGAATATCGGCATTGGCGCGCAGTTTGAGACCGACACTCCCACGGTAGTCAGCTACGCAGCGGCTCCGACTGGCTTTGGTGGACCGCAACCAGCGGCATATCTTTCCGTAACACTCTCGAATCAGCACGGGCAAGGCGACCCGGTTAGTTCCGGCACTTACGGCCTACAAGAAGCGATTAACGACGCGCACGCGCAAGGTGGCGGAACGGTAGTCGTTGATACGGAATGGTACGGCGCTGGAGGAACGTCGGCGATTCTCGCGGCAGCCACAGTTCCGGCAGGCGTCTATATCGAGGACACGACTCAGGGCAGTTCGTCTGGCGGAATCGTTCACGCTTACACGGCTGCTGGAGCAATCGCTCTACAGCCTGGGCTTGTTACGCTTGGCGGAGCGTCGGCGCAGGCTTACACGCTCGCAGCTCCCGCATCGAATCAGAACGGCTTGACCATGCAGTTCTCGGTGGTTACGGCGCACGCACATACGCTGACGACTCCGGCAAACAAGATTAACGGAGCCTACGATACGGTGACGTTCGCTGCGGTGGGCGATTCGATTACGCTCAAAGCATCGGGCACAGTGTGGTACGTCATCGCATCGTCTGGAACAGCCACATTGAGCGAGGTCTAATCGGCTACGCACTCACTCTCGGAGCCGGGGTAGTCATGGGCGCAGCAATCGTATTGCTGTCCATCCTCTATCTCGGCTCAAACAAGCTCGCGGCTCCTACTCGCCATATTACGCCTACCTCTGACCCCAGAACTGGCGTCGAATCTGGGGCCGCGAAACCTCCCGAATACCGTCCTATCGTTCACACCATGCCAGCATTTCTAAGGCGCATTGAACAGCGTGTGCAGAAGATGCCCGACGCGCAAAGGCAGGCAATCATGGACAAGATTAAGGCAGGGAACTACTGATGGTCTGTGGCCTGCAACTCGTTGATTTCGTGCAGAGAGTCCTTCCGAATCACCGGATGGGCAGGGACTCGAATATCTGCGAGTGCGGCAAAGCATTCGACCTTCGAGGGATGTTTACTGTAGGCGAACAGTGGGCCGCTCACATCATCATTGCGGCGATGGACGCACAAGCCGCGCAAGAAGCGGAAAAGGTGAAAGTATAATGGCCGCACGCCCGATGATTCCCCGTCCCCCGATGAAGGCAAGCAACACAGCCACGAACGACTCAACCGCCTCCGCCGCTCCGGGCATGGGCCAGATGGATGCAGGCGGAAAAGAACCAGCCGAGCAAGCCGGATACATGGAGCTAGAAGGTGCCCAAAAAGACGCGGACTGCCAAATCGTCGCAGTACCAGGTGGTGTTTCAAGTGACCTCGGTTGCTGCAACGAGTTTCAACCTCAAGAGGGTACGCAGCTATTCTCGTGCGGAACGTGCGTCTTTGTTACGGGCGCAGCGGGCGAGCAAGGCACGGACTCAGACAAAGTAACCAGCGACGGGCAGAACGAGCCGGGAAGCAACAGCAACCGGGATGCAGTGAACAACTTCGGAGAGATTTAAGAAAGGCTGACGATGCGACTCGCATTTTTATTCTTCGTGCTGGCGACGGCTTCGATGGCGCAAAGCACTCAACCGGAACTAAAGCCCACCGAAGTTCAGCAACTCCGCCTAGAAGTGAAGCAAAAGACCGCCATGCTAGCGCAGCGCGACGTGACGGACGCTCAGACCCGATTCAACCAGGCGCTCGGTGAATTGCAGGACGAAGCCAGTCAAGTCGAGAAAGCGAATGGCTGGAAAGACGTACAGTTTGACCCGCAAGCACTGACATTCAAGCCCATGCCGAAGCCGGAGAAGAAATAATGCCCGCAACCAGCCAAGCCCAGCAGCAAGTCATGGCGATAGCCGAGCACAATCCATCGAAGCTCTACAAGCGCAATAAGGGCTTGCTCAAGATGTCGCACGGCCAGTTGCACGACTTCGCCAGCACCAAGAGCAAAGGCTTGCCGCCGCACGTTCCCAAGGCTCCCAAGAAATGAGAGTCGAGACGCAAAGCGCAGCCTACAGCGAGCAGCCGCAGAACGCTTCCATCACGTTTCTATTCATCCCGGAAACACAGGTGGAAATCAATCAACTGGCAGGCTTGCTGGCTAGCAAGAACACGACTACCGCAGCATTCGCGCAGATTCAAGGGAGGCTGACCGGCTCGTTCGTCATCGCGCCCGCAAAGTAGATGGCCAATGATTTGGATTACGGGAAGGGATTAGTCAACGAGCGCACGACAGCGCCGGGAACGGTGTTACCGCTGCATGAAGAGATGCAGTTTCAGGATTGGGTCAAGCAAAACGGAATCAAGAATGTCGATAGTCCGCTGTCCTTCTACGACATGCGGGCATTTTGGAAAGCGCAACAGGCGGGAGACCCTTACGCGCAGCAATCGGCTAATTTGCATTTCCCGGATACGTACAAACTTCCCGGACATCCTACGTTTTCAGACCAATCACAATATGCAGACGTTGATGCACCGAGTTGGCAAGGAGACAGGTTAGTTGGAAGAGGTGGAAGAGTTGTGGCAGATGAGACGCCGGGAAAGCGTAAGCCTTTGATTCCCAGACCGCCCAAGCTGTTTAACCCCCAATAATGGCTACAGCGCCCAACATAGCCTCACCAGACTTTGAATCGCAGGACATGCCGGAGAGTAAGCGCCGCCAGCTTGCTCCAGTCGAAGGACCTGCACCCGGACAGGCAGACACCGAAGACCCATGCAATTCCAAGCTCGAAGACACTGATCCTGAAGTAGTCGCAGCGCTAAAGAGCATCGTTTCAGACCTCGCGCGGCAATCCATTGTGGCGCGGCGCTGGCAAATCCGGCGTGTTCGGCGGGCTGAACTCTACTGGCAATCGCTTCAATATCTGTGGGTCAATCCCGTAGACCAGCAACTCTATACGCCGACAGAAGCGCGTATCTTCGACGATTCCGCCTCGCAAGACCAGCCGCGCTATCAGTTCGTAACCAACATTTACCAGGCTTACGGGTTGCAATTCATCGCCGTAGTCAGCCAGGATGTGCCGGATGTCGCATTCTTCCCCGAAGACCCCAACGACGAAGAGGACGTTACGGCAGCCAAGGCAGCGAATGACGTTGCCGAACTTATCCAGCGGAATAACGACCCTCAAAAAATCTTCATCCAACTGGGTTATCACGCATGGACTGGTGGGCTTCTGGCGATTTACGTTCGGTACGTTACGGACGGCCAGAAATTCGGATGGGACAGTCTCGATGACCTGGATTCCGTTCCAGTCAACGTCGCGCCAGAATCTTACCTGTGTCCTAATTGCGGAAAGGAATCGGATACCGACAATATCACTGGTTTCTGCCCCTATTGCGGCGCACCTCTCGGTGAAGAAAACCTGAAGCCGTCAGAGTACATGGACGTTCCGCAAGCGACGCAGACAGTAAGAGTGCCAAGAGGACAAGAGTGCATTTCGGTCTATGGCGCACTCGAATGCAACGACCCGATTTGGGCGAACGAGCAGGATGAATTCCCGTATCACTCGCTACAATTCGAGGTGCCCAGAGCAAGACTGCGCGCTGTGTATCCGTGGGCGAAAGACAAGCTCGCGGTTGAGGGTAACGTTCTAGCAGACGACCAATACGCCCGCGTTTCGCGCATTTCGGTTAAAGAAGCATTGCCGCAGCCGGTTCCGACCGACATGCTGTACGAACTCATTACCTTTACGAGAAATTGGCTCAGGCCCTATGTGTTTGAGCTTGTGAGGGACGATGAAGTTAGAGAGCGTCTATACGAGTTGTTTCCTGACGGGTGTTATGTCGCTTTTGCTGGAGGAGCGTATTGCGAATCAAGAAGCGAAAGCCTTGACGACCATTGGGTCATCCGACACGCGATGCCCGGTGAAGGTGTCAACCGTCCCGCTATCGGCGATACGCTCATGGAAATTCAGGACCAGGTAAACACCTACCGGAACATCGCGGTTGAAACTTACGAATATGGAATCCCGCCGATTTACGCGGACTCGGAAGTGCTGGACTTCGATGCGCTACAGCAACAGACGTCGGAACCGGGCAGCACGATTCCTGCGAGAGCGCGTGCAGGCATGGGCTTGCCCGATGGATTCTTTCAACCTAACCCGGCGGTTGTAAGTCCTCAAATGCAAGCGGAACTGGTTCAGCTCGTCGGCCCGCTCTCGGAGTTGCTGACGGGCATGTATCCGGCACTCGCAGGCGGAGACACGGGCGAGAACGATACTGCGCGGGGAATCAGCATTCAGCGCGACCAAGCGATGGGACGTGTCGGCTTGCCGTGGAAGACATTCAAGGAAGCGTGGGCCAAGACCATTGAGCTGTGCGTGAAATGTTTCAGGGAGAATCGAGCCGATGACGTTACGCTCGCGCAGAAAGACCCGTCGAAAAAGCCCATCACCATCCGCCTCGCGGACCTCAAAGGGAACTTCAAAGCCTACGCGGAAGCAGACAGCCAGTATCCACGGCTAAAGAGCGATATTCGCGCTTCGGTGGAGCATTTGATGGGCATGGTGAAAGACTTCCCAGCCCTAGCCGAGCTTTTCACCGAGCCATCGAACATGGAATACATCCAGGAAATCATGGGCTTGCTGGACATGACCATTCCTGGTGCGGACTCGCGCGACAAGCAGATGCGCGAGATTGAGGAGCTTCTCGATTCTCAGCCGATAATGAATCCCATGAACCCGCAGCAGATGCAGCCAAGCATTCCGGTTGGCAAGTACGACCGCCATGAATTCGAGCTTGCGGAATGCGTGCGATGGTTCTCCTCTGAGCCGGGAATGCAGGCGCAAAAGATGACTCCGATGGGCTATGCGAACGTGATGGCTCATGCTGACGCTCATGCCGCCGCAATCAAAGCGGCGCAGCAACCACCGCAGCAAAAACCACCGTCTGAGAGCATCAACTTCGCTGATTTGCCGCCGGAAGGGCAAGCACAAATGGCGGCGCAAGCGGGAATCCAAATCACCCCGCCGCAGATAAACATGGACGATGTGAAGGACACTCTGTTAAAAAAGATGCCGATCAGTGAAGAAGGCCCCGGCAAGGAATCGAAGAAAGACAAGTTTCCACAAGCAGGCCCGGCGACGGCTGGCAAGAAGTTCCCAGCCCCATCGGGAGAAGGAGCACAGTAATGGCAACCGGAACGACAGCAGATTCCACACTCGCATCGCAAGGTATCGGTGACGGCACCGGCGGCGCGGGCGACGCCATGGACGAAGTACTTGCATCGGGCGACACCGGCGCAACTACTGACATTGCGGAACCTGAGATAGAAATACCTGAATTAGACCTAGAAGGGACATCCGAAACAACAACCGAGAAGCCGCAAGGCGAGCAGCCCATTGATGCCCGGACAACTCCCGAATCCATTAAGTCGGCCCTACGCTCGATTCAAGACCCCGCGCAAAAGGCTGAACTGCAACGATTCTGGAATCAGTATCAGGCATACAATTCGCAGTTCAAGACTCCCGCAGAAGCACGGCAATTCAAGGAACTGGTAGGCGAGGGTGGACTAGAGCGAGTGAAGCAACTCGTCGACTCCGCCGCCGACTACGAGCAACGCGATGCCGCATTCTTCTCCGGCGACCCCGCGCAGCAAGAGCCGCAAATCATCGAATGGATGCAGCATGACCCAAACGCGGTCTATTCTGCTTTCCAGACGACGAACAATCTCATCAAAGCCAACTTCCCCGAAGAGTATCGAAAGTTTTCCTCCGAAGTTACCAAGGAATCTCTCGACGCTTTTTCGGACGGAGACTTCGGGAAATTCATGGATTCGATGAGACAGGCCGCTGAAACTGGCGACCCGGCAAAGATGGCTCCGTTCGCTGCGGAACTGGCGCGTTGGTGGGGCAAGACAGGCCCAAAGCTGGGTTATGGCAAGAAGGAAGGGCTGAACGAGAACGACCCGGCAATGGCCGCGCTCACAAAGAAACAGCAGGAATTTGAGCGCCAGCGCAATGACTTCTCGAACACGCAATGGAAGACCTTTCAGGACGGATTCCACGACCAAATGCAGACGCAAATCAGCACGCTCTCCAAAACCATCGTGGACAAAGCTCTTGAAAAGGCGGTTGTGACGGATGGCTTGAAAGCGAGAATCAAATCGGACTTGGGCGTAGAGATTCGCAAGGCCGTACTCGCGGACAAGACAGTTCACGCGCAGATTCAGCGCATAATTGACCCTTCGGGCAAGCGGAATGTGTCGCAGTATTCGATGACGCCTGCCGTTTCGCAGCAGGTTGTCAGCCTTTTGACAGGCCGAGCGCGAGCCGTCGCGCGGGATGTCGCCAAACGGGTAATTTCCGGCTGGACGAACGACATTGTAGGCCGTCGCAAGGAAGAAATAAGCTCTCGGCAGAGAGCGGCACAGCGGCCCGATGTTTCAGGCGGTGCTCCAAGCAATTGGGGCAAACCAGGAACCCTAACCGACAGGGAAATCACGGAAAAGGGCATGTCGATGGAAGATGTGCTCAACGACCCGCGTCCCTATGCCGGAAAGGGCAAACGCGCCTAGCTAATATCCGTGGCCGCAACCCACGGAGGGTTAAAAATTGGCTTCACAGACAAACCAACAGACCGTTGCATTACAATTGGAGAAGGTTCGGGACAAACTTCCCAAGCTGTACGAAACCGACAAGACGTTTTGGGGCGCTATCAAGCAAAAGGGCGAAGCCGACACGGTTAGCTCGCGCTTCATGCGTATTCCCCTGCAACTCATCCCCGGTGGTATCGCCGGAGGCTTCAACCCGGATGGCGGAGATATGGGCCGTGGTTCGGGCATTACTTGGGACGTAGCGCAGGTCACTCCCAACTGGCAGGAATTCGCCGTAGAAGTCACCAAGCTGGTGGAATATGCTACGCGCCAGCCGCAACAAGCTATCGAGAACGCTTTCCGCTATCAACTCAAGGAAGCGATGGTGCAGTTCGACGCCTATCTCGACATGCTTATGCAATCAAACGGCAACGGAATTCTCGGAACCGTGGCGAGTGTCTCCGGAACAACCGCGACAATGGCGGTTCCTTACGGAGCATCGCTCGTTTTCGACAACAACCACTACAACATCCTGAACGCCGGACTGACGGCCCAGAGAATCGGGCCAAACGCAGACGGCTCATTCAGCGTGCAAGCGCACGACGCCATCACCACGAAGAGCATCATCTTCTCGAACGCGCTTCCGGGCAGCGTGGTAGCGACGGACGTGCTGGTGGAACGTGGCGTAACTCCGGGGAACACGGCTTCCTACTTCGGCGTTCCGTATCAGGTGTCGAACGCAACGACTGGAACGTGGCTCAACCTCAATCGCGGCACGTACCCCTATCAGTTGCAGTCGGGGCGCGTGAATGCCAACAACTCCTCGCTGACTCCGGGCATGGTGCGTCTGGCTCTGAACCAAATCAAGCTCGCGTTGGGCAACGATTCGGTGAAGAACAGCAAGATGGGCGCATACATGAACGTGCAGCAAGAAGCGGCCTGGGAAAACGCGGGCATCCTGATTTCGCAAATCATCAAAGAAGGCGCGGGCGGGCGTGCATCGGACCTCGACCTCAACTTCAATGGTGATTTCACGATGGCAGGCGTACCCGTGAAGACCTCCATTCACTGGAACCAGACACGCATCGACTTCCTGGCTCTCTCGCATTGGGGCCGGGCGGTAATGAAGGACATGGACTTCTACGACGTGGATGGAACGACCATCTTCCCGTTGTACGGAGTGAGCGGCGGGTTGCAGGCGGGCCAGATTTTTTACCTGGTTATCGGTCAACAATTCTTTGTTGACAACCCTCGCAGCATGTCGTTCATTGACACGCTGGCAGTTCCGAGCGGTTACTAAGATGAACGCGGGGAGCGTAAGAATCTTTGCGCTCCTCGCTGTATTTCTGGGGCTGACTATCTCGACATCGGCACAGCACGCGAATATGTATCTGATTCACTACCCGTCCGCGCCAACAGGAGCATGTCCGCAGTTCGGATACGCGCAGGACGATTCAACAGGGGACTTCTATGATTGCCAAGCCGGAGCATGGCTGCTCATCGGCCCGCTCGGAGGGCCAGCAGGACCAACCGGACCAACTGGCGCAACCGGCCCAACCGGCGCGACCGGCCCCACGGGTCCGACAGGGCCAACCGGAGCTACCGGAACAGGCGTGACGGGACCAACCGGACCGACAGGGGGTACTGGCGCGACAGGCGCTACTGGCGGCACGGGCGATACCGGACCAACAGGCGCAACCGGCTCGCAAGGAGTAACCGGCCCAACCGGAGCCACGGGCACAGCGGGAGCAACCGGCAGTACCGGCGCGACGGGAGGAACTGGCCCGACGGGAAGCACAGGTGGTACAGGCCCTACTGGAAGCACCGGCGGGACTGGTCCTACCGGTTCTACTGGTGCAACGGGCGGGACAGGACCAACGGGAGCCACAGGCGCGACCGGACCGGACGCCTCAGCGCCAACATGGTCCAACGTCAACGGCGTCGTCAACACGACCATCGGCGTGACTTCCGCTACGACGCGGCTGGTCGCGCTGATTCAGATTCCCTACAGCATCACCGTCAACGATATCTCCGTGACCGTGACGGTGGTGTCGGGCACCGGGACGCTGAAAGAGTGCGTCTACAGCTCCGATGGGGCGACGAAGCTCATCGACGTGACCTCGGCGACGTTAGGGAGCGGCGTGGTGACGACGGGAGTATCCTCGGTTCCTATTGGTCCTGGGAAGTACTACGTCATCATCGGCTGCGGCTCATCCTGCAACGTCAACGTAGGCGCGACAACAGCGCCATCAGCGACAACGATGTTCGGCAGCGGGTACTCCTAGCGGCAAGCTGATTTGGTTCGGTACCGTCAGCCACACGTCCGGCACCTGCAACACATCGCTCGGCACCATCACCGGGGCGCAATCAGCAACTCCGGCGTATCGGTTTGACAACTGACATGGTACAAATAACGCGGGAGACGCACGAAACGCCGGAATGGGTAAACCAACTCACAAGAACGATTGGTGGAGTGAACGTTTTTGGGGAGCCAAACTTTCGGATTGTGTGGGGTTGGAACAGACTATGCTGGATGGGCGGACTTTTCGAGGACAGGAACCCGGAGACGAAGGAACTGATTCGCGCGGTATTCGAGATGAGGCGCGAGCCGACCTACTGGATGAACCCGGAACGATGGCATCTGGAGATTTGGGTAGCACCGTCGAAATATGGGTCTCCGGAGGACTGGTATTCATCCACGAAAGTGGTTCATCCGTCTATACCGTTCGTTACTTTAGCTGGGCTGGGGCCATATCCATCGAGAGGGGAGTATGAGTGTGCGTTCACTTTCGAGACCAGAGCTGGAGAGTTTGCGCGACTCACTCCTGAACGGGTTAGTTTTGTCTGCGGTCTGTTTCGCTTATCAAGGGGAAAGTCCCGCGAGGATATGCGAGCTGATAGAGCCAAGCACGAACAGCACAAAGCAGCAGCTAGAGACAGAGAATTCGATGAGGTCCTAACGTTCGATGAAGCGTTTCACGGCGGGGTGACGAACCTGAATCCTCGCGCATGGATTGACAAGAAACAAGAGCATCGCAGAGCGGCGCTCAAGAAAGAGGGACAGCATGGCACAGTTTGAGGAACTACTAAAAGATTTACAAAAAGCGGTGAAAGAAGCGGGCGAAGGCAAAGTTGGCGCGGCGGAGAGGGCCGAAGAACTTGCCGCAAAGTTACAAGCATTCGCGGGAGCGCAGGCACAGACCGCCTACCTCATAAACATTTCCGACCAGCGTTTCCACGTCCCGCGCAGCTATCACAACATCTGGGTTCAGCCAAAAGACGAAGGGCAGGAGTATGGCGTCACCGAGGTTCAGAGCGTCATCGACAACATGGACATGGGCCTCGGCATGACCGGGGAATTTAATCCCGTGACGCATAAGCGCGGCAAGCTGCGAACGGTGCCCATTCCTTTCTCAGCCGAAATGATTGCGAACGATGTGGCGCAGCAGGTCAACGGTAACATCGCGGAAGATGCGTTTGTCGGTGTGTTCGTTTCGCTTACCAATCCACCGAGCAAAGCGGCGCTCGTTGACGCCAAAAAGAAATTCCGCACGTTCCAGCAAGCATCCGTACATCGCGCGAACATGATGTGGGCCATGAAGCCGGACCATCGCATGATTCCCGACTTTGCGCGGCGCGCGGTGCGTGATTTGGAAATGACCGGAGTGCCGTGGTACGAGCCGCAGACCGAAGACTGGGTTGATTGCCCCGCGTGCGCCTCAAAGATTCGTCCGGGCCTCGCCAAGTGCCCTCAAGCGGGATGCGGCGCGATTCTGGACGTGGCAAAGTGCATGGAGTTCGGAATTCCCGTGCCAGAGCACATGATTCCTAAAAAGAAAGGCGAAACCAAGCAGCCGGGAGCGTAATTGCCAGCGATACCGCAAAGTCCGTACGCAGTCGGCACTGACATAACGAGTCTCGTCCGCTCGCTATGCAACGATTCGCAGGGCCAGCTATTTACGGACTCCTATCTCCTGAATTACGTGAATTCAGCCTACCGCCAAATCCAAATCGCTTTGATGAACGTCGGCAAGCAGACTTTCACCAAAGACCAATACAAAGCTGTGA
>CAVVIM010000045.1:0-6022 GCA_963748165.1 uncultured Alphaproteobacteria bacterium | reverse complement strand
ATCGACGAGATCAATGAGATCGCCGCCCAAGGGTGGACCGGCAAGCGATGAGGATCACGGCTGACACCAACGTGTTGGTGCGGGCGTTGACCGAAGATCACGCCGAGCAGAGCAAAGCGGCCCAAAAGGCCCTGGACCGAGCCGAAATCGTCGCGCTGGCATTACCCGCGCTTTGCGAATTGGTGTGGGTACTGCGAGCCTACAAAATCCGTCCAAACGATATCGCGGCGGCGATCCGGCGTCTGCTTGACGGCGCAAACGTGGTGGTGAACCGACCGGCCGCTGAGGCCGGGTTGATGGTGCTGGAGTTGGGTGGCGATTTTGCGGATGGCGTGATCGCTTATGAAGGAAAATGGCTGGGTGCAGATACTTTCGTCTCCTTCGATAGAAAGGCCGTGAAACTGATGGAAGCCCACGGCACCCTGGCACGTCTGCTGGCGTAAACAGCATGGTGCTTTGGCGAAGCTGCTACGCTCTCACCAACTCCATCACCGCAGCCGCAAACGCCTCGGGCGCTTCCTGCGGCAGATTGTGACCCGCCTGCGGGATCACGCGATGGCTGCGGCGGCCGGTAAACTTCGCCGCGCTGGCACTGCCGTCGGTCGCGGGGGCAACACCATCGGCATCGCCATCCAGCGTGATGGCGGGCACGGCGATCGCGGGCAACATCGCCAGCCGGTGCTGCAGGTCGGCATAATGCGGATCGCCATCGGCAAGACCGAAGCGGTGACGATAGCTGTGGATCACGACGTCGACATAGTCGGGATTGTCATGCGCGATAGCCGTGCGCTGCAGGGTGGCCTCGTCGAAATGCCAGTTCGGCGACCACTGTTTCCACAAGATCCGGGTGATTTCGCGCCGGTTGGCGGCGAGCCCGGCGCGGCCACGCTCGAGCTGGAAGTAGTACTGATACCAGAGCGCGACCTCGTGTTCCGGCTGCACCGGGACCATGGCCTTTGCAATGTTCTAAATCAGATAGCCGTTCACCGACACCAGGCCTGTGCAGCGATCCGGCCACAACGCCGCCGCCACGCAGGCGGCGCGTCCGCCCCAGTCATACCCGGCAAAAACGGCGCGCATCACCCCGAGCGCATCCATCAGCGCGATCAGATCGGCGCCGACCGCGGCCTGTTCTCCCGAGCGCGGCGTCGCCCGGTCACGGAAACCGGTCGGCCCATAGCCGCGCAGATAGGGAACGATGGTGCGGCAGCCCTGGGCGGCCAGCATCGGCGCCACGTCCACAAAGGAGTGGATGTCGTAGGGGAAGCCGTGCATCAGCATCACCATCGGCCCGTCCGCCGGGCCTGCCTCGTAATAAGCGATGTCGAGAATGCCGGCATCGACGTGGCGCAGCGGTTCCAGCCGTGGCGCGGAACAAGCGCGCGGGGCCGACGAGCCGACTTGACAGAGGGCAGATCGCACCGGAGTCAATTCCATCGCTGCAACTCCCGACAGGGCCGAAGGGAAACCGCCGACGCGCTGACGAGTCCGCTGATCGAGACCCAATAGCTTCGCGCGGCATTCAGGAATACAATATCAGTTCAGGCGTGATCTGGCACGAATGCTTTTGCAAACGCGGACGAGAACAGGGAGCAGCGATCCATGGTCACCGGCAAGGCGGCTCCGTCCAAAAGCGGGCTTTACGCGGATCCGCGCGAGGACTGGCTTGCGCTGCGCCAGGAGGAAATCATCGATCCTCAGCGTCCGATCGTCGACCCGCATCATCATTTGTGGGATCGCGGCGGGCAGCGCTACCTGATCGAGGAGATGACCGACGACATTGCCTCCGGTCACAATGTTGTCGCCACCGTCTATGTCGATTGCCGCTCGATGTACCGCGCCGCCGGGCCGGAAGCCTTCCGCCCGGTCGGCGAAGTCGAATTCGCCAATGGCGTCGCGGCGATGAGCGCAAGCGGAGGCTATGGCAAGGCGGCGGTCTGCGCCGGCATCGTCAGCCACGTCAATCTGTTGCTCGGCGACGGAGCGCGCCCGGTGCTGGAAGCGGAAATCGCCGCCGGCAACGGCCGCTTCCGCGGCATCCGGCATTCCTCGGCTTGGGACGCCGATGCCGACGTCGCCGGCATCTATGCCACGCGCCCGAAGGGGCTGCTGCTCGATCCGGCCTTTCGCCAGGGATTCTCCTGCCTTGCGCCGCTCGGCCTGAGTTTCGATGCGTGGCTGTTCCATCCGCAGATCGGCGAATTGACCGATCTTGCCCATGCCTTTCCGGACACCAGGATCGTGCTCGATCATTGTGGCGGGCCGATCGGCATCGGCCACTATGCCAACCGGCGCGATGAAATTTTTCCGGTGTGGAAGGCCTCGATCCGCGAGATCGCAAATTGCCCCAATGTCATGGTCAAGCTGGGCGGCCTGGCGATGCGGCTGCTCGGATATGATTTTCACGAACGGCCGATGCCGCCGTCGTCGGAAGAAGCCGCGGCGGCGTGGCGGCCTTACATCGAGACCTGCATCGAGGCCTTCGGTCCCCAGCGCGGCATGTTCGAGAGCAACTTCCCGCCCGACAAGGGGCAGTGCAGTTATCAGGTGATCTTCAACGCCTTCAAGCGCATCGCCGCGCAATATAGCGAGGCCGAGAAAACCGCGTTGTTCTCGAACACGGCGAAGGATTTCTACAGGCTCAACATCATCTGAAACGGCACGCGCTCTACTCTTTGAGCTCGCCTTGAATCCGAAAGAATTCTTGTGTCACTGCATCCAGATCTCGGACTACAGGGCTGCCCCGAAGGTGCTGGAATTGAGCGGCTTCGGTTGCCGCCGATCCGCAAACGGGGCTATCTGCCACTGCGGTGGCTGAAGGTTTTCCGCGGTATCGAAAATCATATAGTGGCGGGGGCCGGCAAAGAGGTCCAACCGACCGTTTTCAAGCTCGCGGGCGGTCTGCTCGAACTTCTCAAGCTGAGACTACGCACGTCCGGCATAGTTCGCCTTGGCATTTGAGAACACTGCGTTGCGTATTACGACTGAATGAGCCTGAATTTCATAGATAACTTCGATATCCGGCTGACCGATGGACTTTGCACCCTGGTACACAAAGGCCCGGACAGATCCAGTATCGTTGAGCGGCACTCCCACCTGCGGATCGCGAGCCAAAGCCCACTCGATTGCTTCCCAAGCCCGGTCTGTATCTCCCCACGTAATTGTTGCGGAATCTAATGCGAGCCGCGCAGTTTCATCAAGGATAACATCGCGGAACACGACGCCTACAAGAGACCAAGGGTTTTCGCCCTCTGTCGGAATTTTTCCATCTCCGAATCTGTAGGCTCACGAATGCGGTTTGCGAAGATCGCATTAAGTGGCAATTCCTCGCCCATGCGAGCAATTTCCCACGCATAGTCGTTAGTCTCCTCGCTTATACTGCCAGCCGTATGAATTCTTGTCTATGTTGTCGATCCAATAGTCGACAACCTTCAACTCTTCCTCTGCTAAAAAGTCTTGTGTGTCGGGCTTTGTCAGCGCAACGATGCGCGTAAGCGAGCCCTCTTTAGTAACTTTGATAGCTTTAGCTGCTTCTAATTGAGCTTTGACTTGCATCGCATGGCGCGGAATCGGGCCATACTTTTCTCGAATGTAGGTTTCCCCAGTAATCGACTTGCCTGTGAGGACATATTGACGTGCGTCAGCAAACCACAAAACCTTGTAAAGCTTTGTAGCTCCAAACCAATCGCGCCTTCCGGCCTTCCAGGCCACGTAGTGAAAAAGGCGCCTCAGCTTCTCTGCATCATAGTCCATTGCGCCACTAGCTCGTTTCAAAAGTCAAAAGAACTCAACATTATAACAACTCAGCCTCCTTCATGACAGCGTACGCTGTCGATAATATAGGTGCTTCCCCTTAACGCCCGCCATAGCCTTTTCGACCCTATTTTGGTCGTCAACACCAAGAACGAGCCGGCATGACGTGGTTCTGGTCGATTTCCTGACCAGTGGTCTCTTCGAGGACGTACGGCAAATCGAACTCCAGCGGTCACCTGAGGGCTGTGCACATTCGCTACGGCCTCGATGATAAGCGCCTTCCCGCAGAAATCGATGGTGAATGTCCGTCAATTCAGCGACCCGCGTCACCGAAATAGCCACTCCAAGGGATTGGGGCGTTCGCACACGGGCGGCCTGATGGAGTCGATCGTGTTCGCGCCTGGTCTGGACTAGCCGGAGCCCATCAGGCTTTCGGCCGGGCGACCGCCGGCCGGCGCCAGAATCTTCTTGAGCTTGAGGAATACCAGCAGCGCAAAGCCGAGCCAGGCCGGCTGGGTCTTGCGGCAGAAGGCAAGCTTCCGGACCCTTCCCTCGACATGCCATCTCGCGTGCGCGCCATCCCTGAAAAACACGACGTCGCCGGCAACATAGCGGGTCGGCGGCATGGTATCGCTTTCGAGGACGATGGAACCTTCGAGGATCAGCACCGTCTCGTCGAAATCATAGTACCAGTTGAACCGGCCTTCGCTGCACTCCCAGACCATCGTCAAAGCAAGTCCGTCCGCGCTCTGGGACAGAACGCACCGTTGGGCGACCGGATTACCTTCGATGATCCAGGACGGCTCGATCGGCCGCGGCGTCAGGTTGACGGCGAGATTGGTCGTTTCGATCAGCGTGCAAGACATCACGAACCTCAAACGGACACAAATCGTATTATAATTCAACGCGATGCAACCCCGCGATGGTTTGCGCAAACTAGCGGGCGACTGCTTAAGCTTTTGTTACGGACATCGCTGCAATCAGCGTGGAACGATGCCCTGGATCGTGGCTCGGCCGCGCCGCGAACTCCGGAGAGATCGAACGTCGACACTCCCCGGCTAACGGTCTATTAAAACAGGGCCGGCCGCGAAGGCAGGTTTCGGCGAATCCTGAGACCGGGCATGACCGCGACTGACCAGGGCACTGCAATTTCCGCGACCGCGTCGTCCGGGACCTTTGACATCAGGGATTTCCGCCTCGAGAGCGGCAAGGTCATGGCGGCCGTGACCATCGCCTATCGGACGCTGGGCAGGCTCGCTCCGAACCGCGACAATGCGGTGCTGGTCACCCATGGCAACACCAGTGGTCCGCAGATGATCGAACCCGGTGGCTCGACCGGCGAAGGAAGCTGGAAGGACCTGGTTGGTCCTGGCAAACCCGTCGATACCGACCGTTTCTTTGTCATCTGTCCGAACATGCTGGGCTCGTCCTACGGGTCGACCAATGCCGCGAGTATCGACCCCGCCACCGGAAAGCCCTACGGGCCGCGATTTCCCGATATCACCGTGGGCGATATCATTGCTACCCAGCGGGCGCTGCTCGCCCGTTTCGGTATCGCGCGGCTGGTTGCGATTGTCGGACCGTCCTATGGCGGGTTTCAGGCGTTTCAATGGGCCGTCAACTATCCCGGCATGATGAAGGGCATCGCCGCCGTCGTCACCTCGCCGACAGTGCCGCGCATCGCTTTGTCGGCAATGTCGAGCGACTGCAGGCGACCTTGTCGAAGAATCCGAACTCGAATGGCGGCGACTATTACGATCGCGGCGGCGTCCTGGAGACCATGATCCAGATCCGATCGGCGACGCTGAAGACCTGCGGCATCGAGACCCGGCTGCGGACCACGATGTCGGATTCCGAAGGAATCGAGGCGGCCATCCGCGATGAGGCCATGCGATGGGCGCGAGGGTTCGATGCGAACTCCCTGATCATTCTGGCCAAGGCCCTGCGCGGATTGATATCGGGCCGCGGTCGTCGACATCGAGGCCAAGGTGCTGTATGTGCTGTCGCGGACCGACCGGCTGTTTCCGCGGACTCGCTCCCGGCGTCATGCAGGCGCTCGCGAAGGCGGGCGTCGACGCCGACTATTTCCTGCTCGACAGCGAGTACGGGCGTTCGGCGTCCGGCCTCGACGCCGATAAATGGGCGCCGCGGCTGCGCCTGTTCATGGAGCGGCTCGCCGGCGAAAGCTAGGCTGCTTGCGGCATCGACGCCGGCGGCCGAGTTACGGCCAAGAAGGCGGCGCGGCTAACAAGTCGAGGCAGAGCAGCCG
>CAVVIM010000044.1:0-242071 GCA_963748165.1 uncultured Alphaproteobacteria bacterium | reverse complement strand
CAGTCGCCGTCGTGTCCAGCCCGGAGACTTCGGCGAGCGTGCATGAGGGTGGCGAGAAGCCACATGCCGTTCGACTTGCTGGCATCGCGGCCGCCGCAAAAGCGTCAACCAACAGTCGTCTCATTTTCATCCAGCAGCAGCAACGCGCCGAGGCGGCCGGTGACGACGTTGCAGTGCAGCATGTGAGGCACGGCCATCTTCGGGGCGCCTGACCATCGCCGTCGATCCGCGACCGGCGATCGAGCCGTCCTGCCGTAGCCGACCCATCGGTGGACCAACGTCGTCGCTGTCCCGCGGACGTTAGACGCGTTAGGCTCGTCACCAGGTGATGCGTCCCGCCGCAAGCCGGTTGGTCGATGTTTGGTCCAGGAGAAGCCTGATGCAGCCCCCCGGAATCGAGCCCCTCGCGCGTCATGCCCTTGCCTTTGTCCTCGCCGGCGGACGCGGTTCAGCGGCTGATGGAACTGACCGATCGGCGCGCCAAGCCGGCGGTCTATTTTGGCGGCAAGTCTCGCATCATTGATTTCGCGCTCTCCAATGCCATGAATTCGGGCATCCGCCGCATCGCGGTTGCAACTCAATACAAGGCGCACAGCCTCATTCGCCATTTGCAGATGGGCTGGAACTTCTTTCGCCCGGAGCGAAACGAAAGCTTCGATATCCTGCCCGCCAGCCAGCGCATTTCCGAGACCAACTGGTATCTCGGCACGGCGGATGCGGTCTATCAGAACATCGATATCGTCGAGGCCCATGATGCCAGATTTATCGTGCTGCTCGCCGGCGATCACATCTACAAGATGGACTATGAGTTCATGCTGCGCCAGCACGTCGAGCAGCGCGCGGATGTGACGATCGGTTGCCTGGAGGTGCCACGCAGCGAGGCCAGCGGCTTTGGCGTCATGCACATCGACGACAGCGACGTGATCGTATCCTTCCTGGAAAAGCCGGCCGACCCGCCGGCCATGCCGGGACGGCCCGACAAATCGCTCGCCAGCATGGGGATCTATGTCTTCGAATTCCAAATTCCTGTTTGACGAGCTGCGGCGCGACGCCGAATGATCCGAATTCGAGCCATGATTTCGGCAAGGACATCATCCCGTATATTGTCAAACACGGCCGGGCGGTGGCGCATCAATTCAGCCGCTCCTGCGTCCGATCGCACAAGGATACGCGCAGCTATTGGCGGGACGTGGGAACGCTGGATGCCTATTGGGCGTCCAATATCGACCTCACCGATATCCTGCCCGAGCTCGATCTTTACGACCGATCCTGGCCGATCTGGACCCATGCCGAAATCACGCCGCCCGCCAAGTTCGTTCACGACAAGGAGGAGCGGCGCGGCGAGGCGGTCACCTCGCTGGTTTCCGGAGGCTGCATCATTTCCGGCTCCGCGATCAGTCGTTCCCTGCTGTTCACCGGCGTCCATGTTCATTCCTACGGCAACATCGAAAATGCCGTGATCCTGCCTTACGCCGAGGTGGGCCGCGGAGCCCAATTGAAGAATGTCGGTGATCGATCGCGGTGTGCGCATTCCAGCCGGGCTGGAAGTGGGAGAAGATGCCGAACGCGACGCCGAACGATTTCGCCGCACCGAGCATGGCATTTGTCTCATCACCCAACCGATGATCGACAGGCTGTCAGCGTGACGCCGATGCAGGTGCTGGCGGTCGCTTCGGAGATCTACCCTCTGGTCAAGACCGGCGGCCTCGCCGACGTGGCCGGCGCCCTGCCGAAGGCTTTGAAGGCGGAAGGGATCGAGACCATTACCCTGGTGCCGGGCTATCCGGATGTGTTGAGCGCGCTGGTCGAGGCGGACGAAGTCCTTTGCTACTGCCGAGATTTCTACGGCGGGGCGGCGCGCGTGCTGCGCGGTTCAGCGGCCGGATTGCAGCTGTTCGTGCTCGACGCGCCGCATTTATTTGCGCGTCCCGGAAATCCGTATGTGGCGCCCGACGGCGCCGACTGGCCCGACAATGCGATTCGTTACGCCGCGCTGGGACGAACCGCCGCCGAGATCGGCCAGGGCTCGATTGCGCAATTTGTGCCGCAGGTCGTTCACGCGCACGATTGGCAGGCCGGATTGACGCCACGCGTTTTTGCATTACAGCGACCGGCCGCGGCCGGGCACGGTCATGACCGTTCACAATCTCGCCTATCAAGGCCAATTTCCGCAGGCGATGTTGCGCGAGATCGGATTGCCTCCCGAATCCTTTGCGATTGACGGGGTCGAATACTACGGAGCGATCGGCTTTCTGAAAGCCGGGTTGCAATTTGCCGATCGCATCACGACGGTTTCGCCGAGCTATGCGGTTGAAATCCAGCAAGACGCAGGGCGGCATGGGGCTCGGCGGGCTGCTCCGCGCGCGGTCCGACGTGCTGAGCGGTATCATCAACGGTATCGATACATCGGTCTGGAATCCGGCGACGGATCCCTTCATCGCCTCGACCTTCAGCGCCAGACACGCTGGCGGAGCGGGCGGACAACAAGGCCGCGTTACAGCGGCGTTTCGACCTGCCGGTTTCGCCGGATACGTTCCTGCTCGGACTGATCAGTCGAATGTCCTGGCAGAAGGGGCTCGATCTGGTGCTTGAGAACATGCCCACTGTCCTGAGCGACGGAACGCAGCTGATCCTGCTCGGAAGTGGAGATCCCGATCTCGAGGCGGGCTACAGGACGGCCGCCAATCCCATCGCGAGTCAGATCGGCGTCGTGATCGGCTATGACGAGAGCCTGGCTCATCTGATCCAGGCCGGGGCCGATGCGCTGCTGGTACCATCGCGGTTCGAACCGTGCGGGCTGACCCAGCTTTGTGCCCTGCGCTATGGCTCTGTTCCCATCGTATCCCGCGTCGGTGGGCTCGCCGACACCGTCATCGATGCCAACGAGATGGCCGTCGCTGGCGATGTCGCGACCGGAATTCAGTTCTGGCCGGTGTCGAGCGAAAGTCTCGCCGCTGCCATTCGCCGCGCCAGGGCCCTGTTTCACGACAAGCCGGTTTGGCAACGCATGCAGAACAACGGCATGAATGTCGATGTATCCTGGCGCCATCCGGCCCGCCAGTATGCCGGCCTCTACCGGAAACTTGCCGAGGTCGGCTCCGATTGAAAACGGACGTCTCGCCGACCGTCAGCCCCCGGCCCCGCGCGAAAATGATAGCTGAGTTCGCCGGGATCGCTGAGGTCGGGGACCTTCCAGCCATCGAGATCGTATTCGGCCATGCATTCCTCGGCGAAGCCCTTGAACTTGTCGGCATTGCCGGAGGCTTGGGCGCCGAACAGGCAGTAGCGCCGGATTTCCTCGGTTGAGCCGCCGTAGTTGATCTCGTAAAGCTCGTGGCGGCCGCCGAACTCGCTGCCAGACAGTCCCACAGCAGCTTGAGCAGCTTGACGCGCTCTTCCGCCTTGTAGCCGTTCGAGCCGCGCAGATACTGATCGAGATAGGGCCGGATCTCCGGGTTCTTGAAATCGCGCGCGTGGCTGTTCAGATAGATCAGACCCGAGGCGACGGTCTGCTCGATCAGATATTTGATCCGCGTATACGCCATGGTGGCGATGATCTGATAGGCATTGCCGGGGTCCATGTTCGGCAGGACATAGTCGCCGATCCACGGCTTGGGATCGCGTACCATCGCATCCGACAATCCCCAGAACAGGTTGCGCCAGGCGATCACCTCGCCGACATTGGCCTGCACGCCGCGATAGTCCTTGGTGCCCGCGGCCTCGGTGGCCTTGAGCAGCAGCCCGGCGATGAAATCAAGCTTGACCGCGAGCCGGGTGCAGCCGTGCACGACGAAGCGGGGCAGGAAACCGGTGCGCGGAAAGAAATTGTTCGCCTTCTCGAGGTCGCCGTAGACGAACACGTTTTCCCAGGGCACCAGCACCTTGTCCATGATGAAGACGGCGTCGTTCTCGTCGAGCCGGCTCGACAGCGGGTAGTCGAACGGACTGCCCATCACCGTGGAGCTCATCTCATAGGAGGTGCGGCAGATGAATTTCACGCCCGGCGAGTTGGTCGGCAGCATGAACACCGCGGCGAACTTCTTGTCCTGCACCGGGATCAACCCGTGGTGGGCGACGAACGTATAGTTGGTCAGCACCGAACCGGTGGCGACCACCTTCGCGCCGGAGATGATGAGACCCGCGTCGGTCTCCTTCTCGATGTGGCAGCAGACGTCGCTGGCCTCGTTCGGCGGCCGGTCGCGGTCGACCGGCGGATGAATGATGGCATGGTTGATGAACGGCACGCGTTCCTGGCTGAACTTGTACCAGCGCCGGGCATTGTCCTGGTACGGAGCGTAGAAGTCGACATTGCCGCCCAGCGTCGCGAGAAACGCCGCCTTGTAGTCCGGCGAGCGGCCCATCCAGCCATAGGTCATGCGCGCCCATTCGGCGATGGCGTCGCGGCCGGCGACGAGGTCCTCCAGCGTCTTCGGCGCCTTGAAGAAGGCATGGGTCATGCCGCCGTTGCCGGTATCGGTCGGCAGCAGCAGCTTCTTCTTTCGCTTGCCGTCATGCAGGGCATCGAACAGCCGTGCCACCATCCGCGCGGTATTGCGGAATGCGGGATGCGTGGTGACGTCCTTGACGCGCTCGCCATAGATGAAGACCTCGCGGCCGTCGCGCAGCGATTCGATATACTCGGCGCCGGTCTGCGGCCGGCTGACCTCGATCTGGCCGATATTCTCCGGCCGCCGCGCGAACGCCTCGCGGTCGTCGTGGCCCCTGGTTGTGGTCGCCTGCGCCTTGGCTGCCTTGGCGGGGGCGGTTTTTCCCGCGGCCGCTTTGGTCGTCGTTTTTGCCATCGTGCCCTCCCGTGGAATTCGGCCCCTTGGGGTGTCCGCCTGGTTTGTTCGATAATCGAACCGCTGTGCGGAAAGCGAACCGGGACGATAGGTTTTTCGCGTCGTCCTGACAAGGCGATGAACGCTTGAGGACGCGGCGGCTAGCCCGGCGGCGGGGCTTGCGAGATCCGCTGCGCGATGCGCTTCAGCTCGGGCAGGAATTTTTCGCGCATCTCGTTGCGCGTGGTGCGCGTGGTGTGCGCCGAGAGATTGATGGCGCCGACCGCCTGGCTGGTGCGGTCGAGAACCGGGACCGCAATCGAGCGCAGCCCGCGCTCCAGCTCCTCGTCGACGATGGAAAACCCCTGCTCGCGGTCGGCGCAAACCCGGTCGAACAGCGCCTGCAGGTCGGTGATCGTATAGGGCGTGTAGGCCTCGATCCGAACCGAGCGCAGCCGGCGCCAGATTTCGGCGCCGTCGAGATAGCCGAGCTGGGCGCGGCCCAGCGAGGTGTGAAATGCCGGCAGGCGGCTGCCGACCGCCAGCGCCGTCGACATGATGCGCCGGGCGGGCACCCGCGCGACATAGACGATTTCGATACCCTGCAGGATCGAGCCCGAGCAGGATTCGCCCAGCCGCTCGCTCAGCGCCTTCATCATCGGCAGCGCGCGATCGATCCAGTCCTGGCCCGAGAGATAGGCAAAGCCGAGTTCGAGCACGCGCGGGGTGAGCGAGAAGGTGCGGCCGTCCTGAACGACATAGCCGAGCTGCGCCAGCGTGCGCAAAACCCGCCGCGCCGTGGCCCGCGACAGATCGGCGACGGCGGCCGCGTCGGACAAGGTCATTGATGGGCGCTCCTTGCCGAACGCGCCGAGCACCGCGAGCCCCTTGGCCAGCGTGGACATGAATTCCTTGTCGTGCCCTACGTTCAATCGCTGTCCTGTCTCGGCCGTCGCGCGCACAATGCCTCAGCGGGCGGTTGACACCGCGGGGAGGGTCATCGACACTCGCTGAAAAGCGAACGCAAGTTCGAATATCGAACAATTTCCGAATGGCGGTCAAGGCTCCCCGCGGAACCTTGGCCTGCGCCGGAGTTTCAGGGAGGGTAAGTCACATGACCGGGATCGTGCACAGCGGCATTGATCGACGCACGCTGCTGAAATCGTCGGCCGCGGCCGGCGCCGCGTTTGCCACCGGCATTGCCATGCCGGCGATCGCGCAGACGCGCGCCGTCAAGCTTGGCTATGTCAGCCCGCAGACCGGGCCGCTCGCCGCCTTCGCCGAAGCCGACAATTTCATCATCGCGAATTTCAAGGAAGCCACCAAGGCCGGGATCAAGCTCGGCAACGCCACCGTCCCCGTCGAGGTCGTCGTCAAGGACAGCCAGTCGAATCCGAACCGCGCCGCCGAGGTCGCCAAGGATCTGATCGTCCAGGACAAGATCGACCTGATGCTGGTGGCCTCGACGCCGGAGACCACCAACCCGGTTTCGACGCAATGCGAGATCGAGGAAGTTCCCTGCATCTCGACCGTGGCACCCTGGCAGCCCTGGTTCATCGGCCGTCAGGCCGATCCGGCCGGCGGACCTCCGGCCTGGAAGAACTTCAACTACACCTACCACTTCTTCTGGGGGCTCGAAGACGTCATCGCGGTCTTCACCAACATGTGGAGCCAGGTGCCGACCAACAAATCGGTCGGCGGCCTGTTTCCGAACGACGGCGATGGCAATGCGTGGGGCGACAAGCAGGTTGGCTTCCCGCCGGTGCTGGCAAAGGACGGCTACAAGCTCACCGATCCCGGCCGCTACCAGAATCTCACCGACAATTTCTCCGCCCAGATCAGCGCGTTCAAGAGCGCCAACGCCGAGATCGTCACCGGCGTCGTACTGCCGCCCGACTTCACGACGTTCTGGAAGCAGGCGCTGCAGCAGGGATTTCGGCCGAAGATCGCCTCGATCGGCAAGGCGATCCTGTTTCCGGTCGCGGTCGAGGCGCTCGGCAAGGACGGCAACAATCTGTCGTCGGAAGTCTGGTGGTCGCCGAACCATCCCTTCAAGTCGTCGCTGACCGGCATGAGCGCCAGGGATCTCGCTGCCAGCTACGAGGCTGCGACCAGAAAACAATGGACCCAGCCGATCGGCTTCGTGCACGCGCTGTTCGAGATTGCCGCCAACGTGCTGGCCCGCGCGCCGCAGCGCGACGCCAAGGCGGTGGTCAGCGCCATCGCCGCGACCAATCTCGATACCGTGGTCGGCAAGATACAGTGGGACGGCAAGAACCTGCCGCCATTCGCCGCCAAGAACGTCGCCAAGACGCCGCTGGTCGGCGGGCAATGGCGGCTGAAGGACGGCAACAAATACGACATCGTCATCACCGACAACCGGACCGCGCCGAACATTCCCGCCGGCGGCAAGATGGAGCCGATCGGTTGAAGCAAAGGCGAGGCGAGCGAGCGATGGCGGTCGCCGGCGCGCGCGTTGATGCCGGTTCCTGCACTCGATCGAACTCAAGCGAATGCTGAAGATCACGGGCCTGCGCAAGACGTTCGGTTCGGTTGTCGCGGCCGATGACATCGATCTGTCGGTGGCGCCGGGCGAGGCACTCGGCATCATCGGTCCGAACGGCGCCGGCAAGACCACGCTGTTCAACCTGATCGCTGGCGGGCTCGTGCCCGACGCGGGCGAGATTCGGCTGAACGGTCGCGACATCACGTCGGCGAGGCCGCACCGGCGCTGCATCGCCGGGATCGGGCGCTCGCATCAGATCCCCCGGCCGTTCGACAATCTCACGGTGTTCGAGAATTTGCTGGTTGCGGCGGTGCATGGCGGCGGCATGACCGAGCGCACCGCCGTGGCGCCTTGCGCGGAAATACTCGAGCGCCTGCATCTGATTGCACGCGCCAACACCTTCGCCGGCAGCCTGACGCTGCTTGAACGCAAGCGGCTCGAGATGGCGCGCGCGCTCGCGACCAACCCCCATTTGCTGCTGCTCGATGAGATCGCCGGGGGGTTGACCGAGGGCGAGTGCCTCGAACTGGTCGAGACCATCCGGGAAGTTCATGCCGCGGGAATGACCATCATCTGGATCGAGCACATCGTGCACGCGCTGCTGGCGGTGGTCGGAAGGCTCAGCGTGTTGAATTTCGGAAAGAAGGTCGCCGAGGGCAACCCGGACGAGGTCATGGCCTCCGCGGAGGTTCGGCAATTCTACATCGGTCTTTTGGCATGACGATCCCGATGCTCGAGACCCGTGGCCTCACCGCCCGCTACGGGGATTTCCAGGCACTGTACGGCATCGACACGGTGATCGCGCGCGGTGAAACCATCGCGATCATCGGCGCCAACGGGGCGGGCAAATCGTCCTATCTCAAAGCCATTGCCGGACTGGTGAGGGCGGAGCCCGGCAGCGTGCTGTTCGAGGGCAGGCCGATCGGCGCGCTTGGCGCTGCCAATGTGCTCAAGCTCGGTATCGCGATGGTGCCGGAGGGGCGGCGGTTATTCGCGTCGCTAACCGTTGAGGAAAATCTCCTGATCGGAAACTACGGTCGGAAAGTCGCGGGAGCATGGTCGCTCGACAGCATCTACGCGCTGTTTCCTGCGCTGAAGGCCCGGCGCGCCGCGCCAAGCCAGACCCTATCCGGCGGCGAGCAACAGATGGCCGCGATCGGGCGCGCGCTGATGTCGAATCCGCGCGTGCTGCTCTGTGACGAAATCAGCCTCGGGCTGGCGCCGATCGTGATCCGCAGCGTCTACGATGCGATGCCGCGCATCAAGCAGAACGGCACCGGCATCGTGCTGGTCGAGCAGGACATCGCCCAGGCCATGAGGGTGGCCGACCGGGTCTATTGCTTTCAGGAGGGCCGGGTGTCGCTGGTGGGCCGCCCGGCAGAGCTGACCCGTGAACAGGTTCATCTGGCCTATTTCGGACGTTGAACATGCTCGACTGGGTCGGCACAATCATTCAAGGCGTTCTGCTCGGCGGCCTCTATGCGCTGTTCGCCGCCGGCCTGTCGCTGATCTTCGGCATCATGCGGCTGGTCAATCTCGCCCATGGCGATCTGATCGTGCTGGCGGCGTTCGCGATCCTCGCGCTGGCGGGCTGGTTCGGCATCGATCCGTTGTTCGCGGCGCTGTTTGCCATGCCGGCGATGTTCGCGGCCGGCTTCGCCCTGCAGCATCTGCTGCTGAACCGGACGCTGGGGCGCGACCTCCTGCCGCCGCTGCTGGTGACGTTCGGGCTGTCCATCATCATTCAAAACGGGTTGCTTGAGGCCTTTACCGCCGACAGCCGCCGGCTGCGGCTCGGCGCCATTGAGACCGCCTCGATTCCGCTCGGCGGTGGGCTTGCGATCGGTGTCATTCCTCTGCTTACGCTAGTCACCGCCATTGCGGTGATCCTGCTGCTCAACCTGTTGTTCTATCGGACCGCCCTTGGGCGCGCCTTTCGCGCCACCTCCGACGATCTCGAAATCGCCCAGTTGATGGGCATCGACCATCATCGAATCTATTCGACCGCGATGGCGGTCGCGATGGTGGTGGCGACCATCGCCGCGCTTTACCTCGGCGTCACCACCAATTTCGATCCGACCGTCGGTCCGGCCCGGCTGATCTACGCCTTCGAGGCGGTGATCATCGGCGGGCTGGGCAGCCTGTGGGGAACGCTCGCCGGCGGTATCATCATTGGCGTCGCCCAGACCGTCGGCGCCAAGATCAACCCGGAATGGCAGATACTTGCGGGCCACATCGCTTTTCTCGCCGTGGTGCTGTTGCGGCCACGCGGCCTGTTTCCGCGCACGGAGGATTGAGCACGGTGGCGGACGGTGACAGGGACGAATTGAAGGAGCCGATGCGGTATTGCGTCGAAACCACGACCCGCGCGTCGCGGCTACTGGCACTCGCGGGCATCGCGCTGGGGTTGATGCTGGCCGTGCTCCCGGCCTTTGCCGGCCGCGGGCTGATCCAGGATCTGATTTTTGTCTTCTACATGCTGGCGCTGGCGCAGTGCTGGAATCTGCTCGCGGGCTATGCCGGCCTGGTGTCGGTCGGGCAACAGGCGTTTGTCGGTCTCGGCGGCTATCTGTTGTTTGCGCTGACGATCGGTGCCGGCGTCGATCCGATCGCCGCGACGCTGCTGTCGGGGATGATCGCCGCGGTCTTCGCGGTCCCGACGGCGTTCGTGGTCTTCCGCTTGCGCGGTCCCTATTTTGCGATCGGGAGCTGGGTCGTCGCCGAGGTGTATCGGCTGGTGTTTGCGCAGTTCAAGCAGCTTGGCGGCGGAACGGGTACGTCGCTGCCGCCGTCGGTCACCAACGAGGTTTTCGGGATCGAATGGGTCAAGGCGACATTCGAGGTGCGCGCCCCGGCGGCGCGCGACATCATCACCTACTGGATCGCGCTGGCGCTCGCGGCTGGCGCGCCGCTCTTGGTCTATCTGGTGCTGCGGTCGCGCTACGGCCTGGCGCTGTTCGCGATCCGCGATTCCGAGGCGACCGCCGAAAGCGCGGGCGTCGACAGCTTTCGCACCAAGCTCGGCGTCTATGTTCTGGTGGCGGCCGCGACCGCAATGATCGGGGCGCTGATCTATCTGCAGAAGGCGCGGATCTCGCCGGATGCCGCGTTTTCCGTGCTGGACTGGAGCGCCTATGTCATCTTCATCGTCGTCATCGGCGGCGTCGGCACGATCGAGGGTCCGATCGCCGGCGTGATCGTTTTCTACGCGCTGCAACGTTACCTTGCCGACTTCGGCACCTGGTATCTGATTTTTCTCGGCGCGCTGGCGATCGTCACCATGCTGTTCGCCCCGAAAGGCATTTGGGGATATGTCGCGCAGCGCTACCATGTCGCGCTGTTCCCGCTGCGGCGCAGGTTGATGCGGCGGTGACCGGCCATGGGTCTTCGAGCGAAGTGGGCACCGGTTCGAAGAGAGCGTGTCGAAACGGTGCTGCTACGGCGTGCGGCGAAAGGTGAGGCCCACCACGACCATCGAAAGCACGGCGGCGGCGATGATGTAGAACGCCGGCACCAGCTTGCTGCCGGTCGCTCCGATCAGCCAGGTGACGGTGAGCGGCGCGAAGCCGCCAAACACCGTGACGCCGACATTGTAGGAGATCGCCATGCCGGTGGAGCGAACCTCGACCGGAAACAGGCCCGCGAGCAGACCGGGTCCGGGGCCCTGCAGCAGGCCGAACACGGTCAGCACCACGAACTGGGCCAGGAACAGCCGCGCAAAGCCGGGCGCGGCCAGCACATAGGCGAAGAACGGATAGGAGATCAGCGCCGAGATCGCGGTGAACAGGAAGAACATCCGGTAGGGGCCGTAGTGGTCCGCGAGCCAGCCGCCGAGCACGCAGGTGCCGATCCCCAGCGCCGAGGTCACGGCGACGCCGAGCAGGCCCTGCCACAGCGGCAGATGCAGTTCCTGCACGACATAGGTCGGCAGATAGGTGTTCCAGATATAGGTCAGCGACGTCCCGATGATGGTCAGCCCGATGGCGCAGATCAGCGGCCTGCGATGGCGCTGCAATACTTCGCGGACCGGCGCCCGCGCCAGGTCGGCCTTGTGCTGCAGCAGTTGCTGGAATTCCGGCAATTCCGCCAGCCGGTATCGCACATAGAAGCCGAACGGACCGATCAGCGCCCCGATCAGGAACGGGATCCGCCACGCGCCGGCCTGCACCGTGGCGGGCGGGAACGTCAGCAGCACGCCGAGCCCGACCGCGGTGGCGAGCACCCGGCCGAGCGCCTGCGACGACATCTGGAAGCTTCCGAATGTCATGCGCCGGTTCGCCGGCGCGTATTCCACCAAGAGTGCGGTGGCGCTGGCGAATTCGCCGCCGATCGAAATTCCCTGCACCACCCGGCCAAGCACGACAATGAGCGGCGCGGCAATGCCGATGGTGGCGAAGGCGGGCGTCAGCCCCAGCGTCAACGTGCCGAACGCCATCATCACGATCAACAGCGACAGTGCTGCGCGCCGCCCGTAGCGGTCGGCATAGGCGCCGATGACGATGCCGCCGATCGGCCGCACCACGAAACCCACGGCAAACGACGCGTAAGTCAGCATCAGCGACAGATGGCTGTCGGCCGGGAAGAACACCTTGGCGATGATGCTGGCGAAATAGCCATAGGCGACGAAATCGAACCATTCGAGCCCGTTGCCCAGCACCGACGCCAGCACCACCCGCCGCCGCATCCGGCGATCCGACATGGCCGCATGGTCCGCAGCCGCGGGCGACGCGCCGGGATCGGTGGACCGCGACACGCCGGAGGTGGATTCGGATGCCATGTTTTTCAGTCCGCGGTTCGGTATCGGGCGTGGCCACCAAGGTGATACACATTGCGGTGACGCACAACCGGGTTGACCAGGATGCAGCAGATCGCCATCGAAACTGGAAAGGGCGGTTCCGTCTCCGCCATTTTGATACGGCCGCCACGGGCGCGCGTCTGTTTTGTCTTTGCCCACGGCGCCGGCGCCGGGATGACCCATCCCTTCATGGCAACGGTGGCGAACGGCCTGGGCGAACGCGGCATCGCCACGCTGCGCTATCAGTTCGCCTATATGGAAAAGGCCAGCCGGCGGCCCGATCCGCCGGCGGTCGCGCAAGCGACGGTGCGGGCGGCGGTGGCCGAAGCCGGCCGATGCTGTTGCCGGATTGCCGCTGATCGCGGGCGGCAAATCGTTTGGCGGGCGCATGACCTCGCAGGCGCAGGCAGCCGCGCCGCTTGCCGGCGTCGTCGGGCTGGCGTTGTTCGGCTTTCCGCTGCACCCGGCCGGCAAGCCGTCCGCCGACCGGGCGAAACACCTCGCCGACATCGATGTCCCGATGCTGTTCCTGCAGGGCAGCCGCGACAGCCTGGCCGAGCTTGACCTGCTCGAACCGGTGGTCGGCAAATTGGGTCCATCCGCCACCCTGCATTTGGTCGACGGCGCCGATCATTCCTTCCACGTGCCGGCGCGTTCGGGCCGTAACGACGGCGAGGTCATGCGCGAGATTCTGGATGCGTTGGCAGCATGGGCCGCGAAGATAGTGAAATCGTGAAGGCCGTCATTCCGGGCTCGATGCTTTCGCATCGCCCCGGAATGACGGCGTCATAACGTACGCCCGGAGCATGGCGGTATCGCGGTCAGGCCGGGTAGAGCCCCCTGTCCCGCGCCTTCTGGATGGCGAGGCCTGCCAGCAGGTCGAGCATCGGCGTCGACAACCCGGCGGCCCGGGCAAACGCGGCCGGCGCCCGCACCAGTACATCGATCTCCATCGTGCGGCCGAGTTCGTAGTCCTGCAACAGTGACGGCTTGTGCTCGGGTGCCGCGCCGGTGCGGGTGGTGCGGGTGACGGCGGGGTAGCAACTGCGTCCGACCGCCTGCGCCTCATCGAGCAGGCGCGGCACGATTTCGCGCAGGGCCGGATCGTCGCGGACCGCCCGCGCGGTCTGCCCGGTCAGCAGACACAGCACCGACATCGACATGTTGGTCAGGAGCTTGGACCAGATCGTCTCCCGGATCCGGGCGACCGGCGGCGAGCCGATCGAAGCCGCCTCGAGCGCCGCCCGCAGCCGCCCGATGCGCTCGGATGCCAGGTCGTTGGGCTCGCCGAGCAGCAGCAGGTTACGGTCGGGCGACAGGTTGACGACCGTTCCGGGCTCGACCACCTCGTTCGACGAAAAGATCACGCCGCCGATGATCTGCCGGTTCGGGATGGCGGCGCGCAGCCGGCCGCCGGGATCGAGAAAGCCGAGATCGGGCGGCGGCGGATGGTCGGCGGCAAGCCCAAGGTCGTACCACCAGGGAATCCCGTTCTGAGCGAACACCACCGTGGTATCGGCGCGGAGCAGCGGCGGCAGCCCCGCTACAAGGCTGCTTAGGCCGGTCGCCTTCAGCGTGCTGATGACGACATCCTGCGGACCCAGCGCCGCCGGGTCGTCGGAAGCCGTCACTGGCGCCGACCACGCGGCGGCTCCCGCCCGCAATGTCAGGCCCCTGGCCCGCACCGCGTCGAGATGCGGCCCGCGCATCACGCAGCCGACCTCATGGCCGGCGCGCGCCAGCCGCACCGCCAGGTGGCTGCCGACCGCGCCGGCGCCGAAGATGCAGATTTCGCATAGGATGGATGTCCGGTGTGAGAGCCGATGATTGAGATCACCCAGTTTCCACGGGCTGGCCCGGTCGCGCAACCGGTCATGACGTCTTGTGTGGTGGGGACTGCCATCGTCCGGCTTTACATTGCGCGCCGCTTTGACGAGATAGCTGGGCATGACGCTGCCTCCACATCCGGGAATCCCGAGCTTGACCGTCAGAACCGTCGAAGAGCCCGCGCGGCGGGTGCCGCTATACGGCGAATATGAAGTCGCGGTGCTCGGCGGCGGCCCCGCCGGGATTGCCGCCGCGGTGGCGGCCGCGCGCGCCGGGCGCCGCACGCTGTTGATCGAGCGCTACGGCTTTCTCGGCGGCATGGGCACCGCGGCGGGGGTGACCAATTTCTGCGGGCTGCATGCCAATGTCCATGGCGAGATGCATCGGGTGGTGCAGGGCATAGCCTCCGATCTGCTGGCGCGGATCGACCGGCTCGGCGGGCTCAACGCGCCGCATCTCATTCTCGGCAAGATCCTGGCGCAGGCCTACGACACCGCCGCCTACAAGATCGCCGCCGACGATCTCCTGGCGAGCCACAGGGTCGACGTGCTGTTTCATGCGCTCGGCGCCGGCGTGGTGATGCAGGACGCGCGACGCATCGGCACGGTCATGGTCGAGACCAAGGCCGGCCGCCAGGCGGTGGCCGCCGAACTCTTCATCGATTGTTCCGGCGACGGCGATCTCGCGGCCTGGGCCGGCGCGCCTTTCGAGCTCGGCGACAACGCCGGCGGCATGCTCTATCCCTCGATGATGTTTCGCCTCAATGGCATCGATCCGGAACGAGCCGGCGAGGCCTGGCGCACCATCCCGGCGCTGATGGAAAAGGCCGAGGCGTCGGGTACGCACCGCTTCCCGCGCAAGGCGGCGATCGTGCGGCCGCAGCGCTCGCCGATCGAATGGCGGGTGAATTTCACCCAGCTCGCACGCCCGGACGGCAGCGCCATCAACGGCCTCGAGCCTGACGATCTGACGCGCGGCGAGATTGACGGTCGCCGCCAGGCCATCGAGGCCTTCAACTTCCTGCGCACGGTGCCGGGCTTTGAAAAATCCTACATCGTCGACCTGCCGCCGCAGCTCGGCATCCGCGAGACGAGGCGCGTGATCGGCGGTTACATGCTGAGCGGCGACGACGTGCTCGGCTGCGCCGCGTTCGAGGATTCGATCGGCGTTAACGGCTGGCCGATGGAAAGCCATGTCGCCGGCGATGTGATCTTCAGGTTTCCGCCGATTCCACAGTCGCGTGGTTTCAACGAATTGCCCTATCGCATGCTGGTCCCCGCAGCCGTCGACAATCTCCTGATGGCCGGCCGCTGCGCCTCGATGACCCATGACGGCCAGTCGGCGGCACGCGTCTCCGGCGCCTGTTTCGCCATGGGCGAAGCTGCCGGCACCGCCGCGGCGCTGGCGCTGTCCGGCAACACGCTGCCGCGCGACATCGCGGTCGACAAGCTGCAGCAGCAGTTGCAACAAGCCGGCGCCTTCATCGGCCGCGATCAGCCCGTGCCGGAGGGCCTGTAGCTCTCCACGTCATTCCGGGACGATGCGAAAGCATCGAACCCGGAATCTCGAGATTCCGGGTTCGCGCTGACGCGCGCCCCGGAATGACGCGCGCCCCGGAATGACGGAGCGGATGGACTGCTTCGCTTGCGCTCCGAATGACGGTCTTTTGGCTGAACCGCAGGCCCGGTTGCGACGGAAGAGGGGCTTGCCGAATGCAGGCGTGAGTGCTCCAACCTGAGCGCAGAGCGAGGGAGCATCGGATGATTTCGTGGCGCAGCATGAAGCGGCGATGGGCGTGGCTGGCGGTGGTTCTGCTGGCATTTGCCGCGCCTGCGACCGCGCGCGCCGACGACGGGCTGAAAGCGAAAGTCGGCGTGCTGCGGCTGTCGTCCTCGGCGCCGGTGTTCATTGCGCAGGACAAGGGCTATTTCCGCGATGCCGGCCTCGACATCGAGCTGAAATTCTTCGACGCCGCGCAGCCGATCGCGGTCGCCACCGCTTCGGGCGACATCGATTTCGGCGTCACCGCCTTCACCGCGGGGCTCTATAATCTCGCCGGCAAGGGCACGCTGAAAGTGATCGGCGGCATGAGCCGGGAGAAGGCCGGCTATCCCCTGATCGGCTATTTCGCCAGCAACACGGCTTATGCCGCCGGGTTGAAGACGCCGAAGGATCTGGCCGGCAAGCGCATCGCGGTGACCCAGGTCGGATCGAGCTTCCATTATTCGCTCGGCCTGCTCGCCGACAAATACGGCTTCAAGCTCGGCGAGACCAAGGTGCTGCCGATGCAGTCGCTGTCCAACGCTGCCGCCGCCCTGAAAGGCGAAACCGTCGATGCCGCGCTGCTGCCGGTCTCGACCGCGCGCAAGCTGATGGATGATGATGGCGCCAAGCTTTTGGGCTGGGTCGGCGACGAGACGCCGTGGCAACTCGGCGCGGTGTTCGCCTCGACCCGGACGCTCGCCAACAAGGCGCTGGTGACAAAGCTGCTGGGCGCGCTCGACCGCGCCGACCGCGAATACCACGATGTGATCCTGGCGGCGGTCAAGGACGGCAAGGCGCCGATCAACGACCAGACCCGGCCGCTGCTCGCGATCATCGCCAAGTACACCAATCTGCCGGTCGAGCAGGTGGTCGGCAACTGCGCCTATATCGATCCCGACGGCAAACTCGACGTCAGGGATGTCGCCCATCAGATCGACTGGCTGCAGGGCCAGGGTTTCGTCGACAAGGGATTCGGCGTCGACGCCATCATCGCCAGGGATTATGTCAAGCCGGACTGAGCATGGACCTGATCGCCGACCATATCAGCCACCGCTTCGGCGCGCTCGAGGTGCTCGACGACGTCTCGTTCACGGTTCGCGCCGGCGAGGTGGTCGCGATCGTAGGCCCCTCTGGCTGCGGCAAGAGCACGCTGCTGTCGATCCTCGGCGGCCTGCTCGAGCCGAGCCTGGGGGCGGCGGAATGGCGCGGCGCCGCGCCGCCCGACAGCCGCAATCCGCTGACCTTCGTGTTTCAGGATTTCGCCCTGTTGCCGTGGTGCACGGTCGCGCAGAATGTCGAATTCCCGCTGCTGCACATCAAGCTTACCGCCGCCGATCGCCGCGCGATCGTCGAGGATGCGCTGCACCGGACCGGCCTTGCGGATTTTCGCGGCACCTATCCCAAGCAATTGTCCGGCGGCATGCGCCAGCGCGTCGGCATCGCGCGTGCGCTCGCGGTGCGGCCGGCGATCCTGCTGATGGACGAGCCGCTGTCGGCGCTGGATTCGCAGACCCGCGAATTGCTGATGGAGGATTTTATCGGCCTGCTGGCCGACGGCACCATGGGCGCGGTCTATGTCACGCATAATCTGGAGGAAGCGGTGCGGCTGGCGGACCGCATCGTGGTGCTGTCGCGGCGGCCCGGTCGGGTCCGCGACGTCGTCAGCATCGCCATGACCCGCGGCGAGCGCGGCGACATCAATGCCCGCGGCCGGTTGCTGGCGCTGCAGGACGAGCTGTGGTCGCTGATCCGCGAGGAGGCGATCCGTGCCGAGCGCGAGGTCCAGCATGCCTGAGCGCGCCGAACCGGCGACGGGGCCGCAGCCGGGTGATCCCGACGGCGAGTCGCGGCGGGTGGAATTTCGCGGCGCCGGCTTCGCGCCGATCGCCGGCCGTGGTGCCGGCTGGATCGCGCTGGCGCTGGTGATCGGGCTCTGGCAGCTCGCCGGCAGCGCGGGCTGGGTCAATCCGCTGTTCCTGCCGGCGCCGAGCGCGATCGTGCGGGCGATCTACCGGCTCGCGCTGAGCGGCGCGCTGTGGCAGCACCTTTCCTATTCGATCATGCGGATCGGCACCGGATGGATGCTCGGCACCGTCGCCGGCGTGGCCGTCGGCTTTGCGATCGGGCTGTCGGGCCTCGCACGCGGCGTCGGCCTCACCTTCATCTCGGCGCTGTTTCCGATCCCGAAGATCGCCTTGCTGCCGCTGCTGATCCTGTGGCTCGGGATCGGAGAGCAGCCCAAGATCGCCACCATCGCGCTCGGCGTGTTCTTCTCCACCGCGATTTCGGTCTATAGCGGCGTCGATGCGGTGCCGCGCAATCTGATCCGGATGGCGCAGAGCTTCAACGTGCCGTTCCACCGCATTGTGCGCCGGGTGATTTGGCCGGGTGCGCTGCCTTCGATCCTCGCCGGCTTCCGCATCACCGCCTCGATCGCGCTGCTGCTGGTGGTGAGCGCGGAGATGATCGGCGCCCAATACGGCATCGGCGCCTTCGTGCTGCAGGCCGGCAACCTGATGCAGACCGATCAGTTGCTCGCCGGCGTCGTCATCCTGTCGCTGTTCGGGCTGGCCGTCGGCAGGCTGATCAACTGGCTGGAGACGCGCCTGCTGCACTGGCGGTGAGCCTTGCACCGTCATTGCGAGGAGCACTTGCGACGAAGCAATCCACCCCTTTGCGTCATTCCGGGTTCGCGCTCCGCGCGCCGCGGAATGACAGTTCGATCGGCTCACGCGTTGCCGCGGTCTTCGCGGAACAGATCGAGCTTCTGCTGTACCGGACGATCCGAGAAACTGAACAGCACCGAATCCCGGTCGGCCTCATGGGTGACCCATTGCCAGCTCGGCACCACGAACAGATCGCGCGGCCCCCACTCGAAGGTCTGCTCGCCGACCCGGGTACGGCCGCGGCCTTCGATCGCCGCAAACACGGTCGCATCCGTGGCGCGGTAGCGTGCGGTCTTGAATCCCTTCGGCAGCAACTGGATGAAGGTGCCGATGGTCGGCATGGCAAAATCGCCGGTCTCGGGATTGGAGAATTTCAGCTTCAGGCCGTGGCAGGCGTCCCATTCGTTGCGCGCCTTGGCCTGCTCCAGCGCCTCGCGGGTGTAGCTGTAGGGATAGTTGAAGATCGGCGAGGTTTTGGAGGCCCGCTTCTGGTCGACCGGCAGCAGATTGTGACCGTAGCGGGCAAAACTGTCGCCGGCGGGACGGGTGATCTTCTGCTGGTCCTCGTCCGATCCTTCCGCAAACGAGGCATCGAAGAACTGCACCATCGGGATATCGAGCCCGTCGAGCCAGAACATCGGCTCCGAGGTCTGGTTGCTGTGGTCGTGCCAGGTCATCGACGGCGTGATCACGAAATCGCCCGGCGCCATCGCCGTGCGCTCGCCGTCAACAGCGGTAAACGCGCCCTTGCCCTCGAGCACGAAGCGCAGCGCCGACTGGCTGTGCCGGTGCGCCGGCGCGACATCGCCGGGGATCACCATCTGCACCCCGGCAAACAGCGAGGTGGTGATTTTCGACTGGCCGCGCAGCCCGGGATTTTCCAGCACCAGCACCCGCCGCTCGGCTTCCTTGGCGGTGATCAATTGGCCCGCCTCGGTCATGTAGTCGCGGATGGCGTCGAACTTCCACAGATGCGGCCGGCAGGCGCTGCGCGGCTCCGGCGTGATCAGATCGCCCATCACGTTCCAGAGCGCGGAAAGATTTTCGCGGTCGATCTTGCGGTAGAACGCCTCGCGTTGCGGGGTCTTCTGTACGGCTTCCATGGCGCGCCTCCGGTCGGTTCTTGTTAGCTGGGCTAATTGACAGCATACTTACAAAGTGGATAGCGTCAATGCCGCGAACCCGGGCAAAACGACCGGAAACGAGGGAGGTTCCGATGAAGCTGCATGGCTATTTCCGCAGCAGCGCGTCCTACCGCGTCAGAATCGCCTTGAACCTGAAAGGCTTGGGCGCCGAGCACCTGCCGCACCATTTGCGCAAGGGCGAGCAATGCGCGCCGGCCTTTCTCGCCATCAACCCGCAGGGGCTGGTTCCGGCGCTGCAGGACGATGCGGGCGCCATCCTGACCCAGTCGCTCGCCATCATCGAATGGCTGGACGAAACCCATCCCGAACCGCCGCTGCTGCCGGACGACCCGCTGCGCCGCGCCAGGGTCCGCGCCTTTGCACAGGCGCTCGCCTGCGACACCCATCCGGTGCAGAACCTGAAAGTGCTGGCCCGGCTGCGGCAACTCGGCCTGCCGGAAGAGACGGTGACGGAGTGGGCGGCATGGGCCAATCGCGAGGGGCTGGCCGCCTGCGAAACGCTGATCGCCGCCGAGCCCGGCCCGTTCTGCTTTGGCGCGACGCCGACCCTTGCCGACCTCTGCCTGGTGCCGCAGCTTGGCAATGCCCGGCGTTTCGGCGTCGACGTTGCGGCGTATCCACGCCTGCTGCGGGCGGAGGCGGCGGCGAAAAACCTCAGGGCGTTCGCAGATGCCGCACCGGACCGGCAGCCCGATGCCGAATAAGATGGCGCCGCTGACCATGGATGCGGTCTATACCGCGCCGGGCTATCTGTTTCGCCGCATGCAGCAGATCGCGGTGGCGATCTTTGTCGAGGAGTGCCGGGCGCATGATCTGACGCCGGTGCAATATGCCGCGCTGGTCGCGATCCACACCCATCCCGGCATCGATGCCACCCGGCTTTCCGCGGTGATTGCGTTCGACCGCTCGACGCTGGGCAGCGTGATCGAGCGGCTGGAGGCGAAGCGCCATATCGAGCGCAAGCCGGCGGCCGAGGACAAGCGGGTTAAGCTGCTTTACCTCACCAGGGCCGGCGGCGCGCTGCTGCGCGAGATCGTGCCGTCGGTCGATCGCGCCCAGGCGCGGATGCTGCAGCCATTGAAACCGGCGGACCGCAAGACCCTGATGGCACTGCTGACGCAACTGGTCGATCTCAACAACGAGGCGTCGCGGGTGCCGCTGCGCGCGGAAGACGCGCTCGAACATTTCAGGAAGTCGGGCTGATGGGATCGGCCTTGCGCACGCGACCGGTGCTGATCGCAGGCGGCGGTATCGGCGGCCTCGCCGCCGCGCTGGGGCTGGCGCAAAAGGGCATCTGCTCGATCCTGCTGGAAAAGGCTGCCGCACTCGGCGAAATCGGCGCCGGCATCCAGCTCGGTCCCAATGCGTTCCATGCCTTCGACTATCTCGGCGTCGGCGAGGCCGCGCGCGGCATGGCGGTCTATGTCGATCAGCTCAGGTTGATGGACGCGTTGACGGCCGAGGAGATCACCCATGTCGATCTGCGCGAGGCGTTTCGCGCCCGGTTCGGCAATCCCTATGCGGTGGTGCATCGCGGCGACCTGCATGGCGTGTTTCTCAGGGCGTGCCAGCATCACCCGCTGATCGAACTGCGCGTCAGCAGCGAAGTGACCGGCTACGACCAGGACGGATCGTCGGTCACGGTCCGGCTCGCGTCCGCAGAACGCCTCACCGGATCGCTGCTGATCGGTGCCGATGGCCTGTGGTCGAACATTCGCAAGCAGGTCGTTTCCGACGGGCCGCCGCGGGTTTCCGGCCATACCACCTATCGCTCGGTGATCCCGACCGAGCAAATGCCGCAGGATCTGCGCTGGAATGCCGCGACGCTGTGGGCCGGCCCGAAATGCCACATCGTGCATTATCCGCTGTCGGGCTGGAAGGTGTTCAACCTCGTCGTCACCTATCACAACGAGGCGCCGGAGCCGGTCGCCGGAAAGCCGGTGTCCGATGACGAAGTCATGCAGGGGTTCCGGCATGTGCACGCACGGGCGCAGGATATCATCCGCCACGGCAGGAACTGGCGGCTGTGGGTGTTGTGCGACCGCGATCCGGTCGAGCGCTGGGTCGATGGCCGCGTCACGCTGCTCGGCGATGCCGCGCATCCGATGATGCAGTATTTCGCGCAAGGCGCCTGCATGGCGCTGGAGGACGCGGTGTGCCTGTCGCACACGCTGGCGGCCCATCCGGACGATCACGCCGCCGCGCTCGAGCGCTACCGGGTGCAGCGCTTTGCGCGCACCGCGCGGGTGCAACTGCAATCGCGCGCCATCGGCGAGCACATCTACCACCCGTCCGGCGAACACGCCCGACTCCGCAACGCCATCATGCGCGCAAAGACCTCGGAGGATTATTACCGCGACCTCGCCTGGCTCTATGGCGGCACGGGGCTGAAGGGGTAGGGAGCAATGCGAGCACCGTCATTGCGAGCGAAGCGAAGCAATCCATCGGGCGTCAAACCGGGCCATGGATTGCTTCGGTCGCTTCGCTCCTCGCAATGACGGCGGAAAGCATCCGGGCCACCGTCATCAACGACCAGAGCTCTTTGCCTACACCTTCAACAGCGCCTGGCGGTCGATCTTGCCGGTGCCGGTTTTCGGCAACTCCTCGACGAAGGCGATCTGGCGCGGATATTTGTAGGGCAGCAGTTTGGCCTTGACGTAATCCTGCAGCCGCCTGGTCGCCTCCGCGGCGTCGAAGGCCGCATTGTTCATCGCCACCACCGCCTTCAGCGTCATCCGGCGGTCCGGCAGTTCGGCGGCGAACACCGCGCATTCGCGCACGTCGGGGTGCTCGGCAAGGCAAAGCTCGACCTCGAGCGGATAGACCCATTGCCCGGAGATCTTGATCAGATCATCGGCGCGGCCGCGGAAGAAATGAAAGCCGTCGGCATCGCGCACAAAGCGGTCGCCGGTATAGATCCAGCCGCCGTCGCGGACGGTTTCCGCCGTCTTGTCCGGCCGGTTCCAGTACAGCGGCGTGGCGGAATCGCCGCGCACCCACAGGATGCCCTCTTCGTTGTCGCCGACCTCGCGGCCGTCCTTGTCCCTCAGCAGAATTTCATAACCGGGCACGCGCAGCCCGGCGGCGCCGGGTTTTTTCCGCTCCGGCCGGTTGCAGAGGTAAATGTGCAGCACCTCGGTCGATCCCAGCCCCTCGACGATCTCGAGCCCGGTGAGCCGCTTCCAGCCGTTGAAGATTTCGACGGAAAGCACCTCGGCGGCGGACAGCGCCATCCGCAACGAGGAAAAATCCGTCGCCGCGGCGCCGTCGGCCCTGGTCAGCGAGGTATAGAGCGTCGGCAATCCGAAGAACACGGTGGGACGAAACTGCGCGATCGCCGCGAAGATCGCCGCCGGTTTCGGTTGGCCCGGCAGCAGCAGCGTTGCCGCGCCGGCGGCGAACGGGAAAGTGATGGAATTGCCGAAGCCGTAGGCGAAGAAGATCTTCGGCACCGAGAAGCAGATGTCGTCGGGCGTGAGTTTCAGCACCGGGCGGGCGAACGCGGCCTCGCTATAAGCCATGTCGTGGTGCAGATGGACGATGCCCTTGGGGCGGCCGGTCGAGCCCGACGAATACATCCAGAACGCCATCTCGTCGCGATGGGTGTCGGCTTCGGCAAGCTCGGCGCGGAATCCCGCAAGCCACGCATCGGCGGCGATGACGTTCGGAACCGGATGATCGCCGGCCGTGCCGTTGACGACGATCAGCGTGTGCAACCGCGTGTCCCTGCAGGCCACCGCGTCGAACCGGGTGCAGAATTCGGCGTCGGCGACCGCCACGGCTGCGCCGGAATCCGACAGATAGAATTGCAGCAGGTCCGCCGGCGTCAGCGTGTTGATCAACAGCGGCACGAACCCGGCGCGCACCGCGCCGAAGAACGCCGCCGGATAGGCCGGCGTGTCGTCGAGGAACATCAGGATGCGGTCGCCGCGCTGCAGCCCGAGCGACTCAAGGCCGTGTCCCCAGCGCGAGGCTTCCGCGCACAGTTCGGCGTAGCTGTGCCTTCCGGCCGGGCCGATCAGCGCGGGCCGCCCGCCACGGCCCGCGGCCAGATTGTCGAACAGGATGCGGCTCGCATTGTAACGCCCGGAAATCGCAAATCCGATCTCGCGCGCACCCGGACCGTCGCGCGGGACAAGATCGACGATCTCGCCGGTCATGACCGGCTTCCGCGTTGGCTCGACGCCTCGTAGCGCGCCATGAAGCGCGGCGACATCGTCCGCAGCCGTGCATCGTCGATCCGCCCGGAACGGGTGATGTAGCTATAGGCGAAATCCATCAGGCCGAGTTTCATATGATCCGCAAATCTTTCGTACCAGTCGGCGCTGGTGCGCGCCGCCGTCACCAGTTTCTTCACGATCGGCTTGCGCTCGGTCTCGTAGCGCGCCAGCGCCGCGGCAAGATCGGCTTCCGCCTCCAGCGCCCGGGTCAGCGCAATCGCGTCCTCGATGGCGAGCCGGGTTCCCGAGCCGATCGAGAAATGCGCCGAGTGCAGCGCATCGCCGACCAGCACCCGGTTTCCGACTGACCAGCGCTCGTTCCAGACCCAGGGAAAGTTGCGCCACACCGATTTGTTCGACACCAGCCTGTGACCGTCGAGCGTGGCGGCAAAGACCTCTTCGCAAATGGCCTGCGATTGATCGACGGTCTTGTCGGCGAATCCGTAACGTTGCCAGGTTGCCGCATCGCATTCGACCAGGAAGGTGCTCATGTCAGGCGAATAGCGGTAGTGATGGGCATTGAAGGCACCGAGCCCGGTTTGCACAAAGGTCTGCGACAGCGTCTCGAAGCGCTTGGTCGTGCCATACCAGGCGAACTTGTTGGACGACCACGACACCGAGGCGCCGAACTGGTGCTCGAAGCTGCGGCGCAGCAGCGAATTCAGGCCATCCGCCGCGACGATCAGGTCGTAGCCGGTCAACTCGTCCACGGACTGGATCGTGGTGGAGTAGTGCGGCGTGACGCCGGCCACGGCGACGCGTTGCTGCAGGATGGCGAGCAGATCGAGCCGGCCGATCGAGGAGAAGCCGACGCCGTCGATCTCGACGCTCTCGCCGCGCAGGTTAAGGGTGATGTTGTTCCAGCTCTCCATCCGGGGTGCGATCGCCTCGACCGTTTCCGGATCGTCGGCGCGCAGGAATTCGAGCGCCTGTTCGGAGAACACCACGCCGAATCCCCAGGTGGCGCCGGCGGCGTTCTGTTCGAACAGGTCGATCTGGGCGTCCGGGTGCCGCTTCTTCCACAAATACGCGAAGTAGAGGCCGCCGGGACCTCCACCGATCACGGCGATACGCATCGACAGCGCCGGATGTCGATTATCGTACGGCAAATGACGACAGGACCTCCTTGCACGCAGGAGACAGCGATGCGGCCTGGTCGGCCAGACAGCGCAGGATGCGGCCTCCGCCGGCCGGCACCCCGCCGCAAAGCGCGCGGACATCTCCGCCGCATGCCGACCGCAGCACGAACAACTCCTCGCGCGGACGCATCGGCCGCAGCGCCATCGTCGCGGGTGCCGCTTCCGGAGCGGCAGGGGCCGCCGCGGCGGCGCCGTTTGCCGCGGGCGCCGCGCCGCCGCCGGCCGCGTTGACGGCCTGCTGGCAGCCGGCCGAGAGCTTCGACTTGTTGCGCTCCAGACAACTGAGCGCCGCCGCGCCTCCCGGCGGCACGCTGGCGCAGGTCCGCTGGTAGTCGGCGCGACAGGCACTGCGGATCGCGGCAATTTGCGCGCTGCTCGGCTTCCTGGCCGGTGCGGCCGCGGCAGCCTTGGGAGCCGATGCCGCCGGCGCTTCGGCGGCCGGCTTGGCCGCAGGCTCGGCCGGAGCGGTATCGGCCTTTCCGGCATCAGCCTTTCCGGTATCAGCCTTTCCGGTATCAGCCTTTCCGGTATCAGCCTTGGGCTCGGCCGGGGCCTCCACGGCGCGGACCGCGCTTTGGCAGCCTGGCGCGAGGCTCGACATGTTCTTCTGCAGGCATTGCAGCGACGCCATGCCGCCCGGCGGGACGCTGGCGCAATGCGCTTCATAGTCCGCGCGACATTGCGCCCGGATGGCGCTGCGCTGGGCGTCGGTCGGCTGTTGCGAGAATGCCGGTATCGCCGTCGCGAATGACGCGGTCGCGATCAGCGCCCACAACGCCGCCGCACGCCGTGACGTCTCGATCATTTGAATAAATCCTTCTGGTTGTCGCTGCAGCCGCCGCTTCAACGGAAGTGAATGATTGAAAAACCTGACACGAGAGAAATCCCGCGGCCGGCATCATTTTCGTTTTCGCCTTCCGCGGCAAGCGGATTATTGCCGCCGGGAGGCGGCGACGAAAAGCGCTCCCGCAAGCGCCGCGCGCTAGATCCTGACCATCCGCTTGCCGCGGTTTTCCCCGGCCAGCAATCCGATCAGCGCCTTCGGCGTGTTCTCGAGGCCGTTGATGACGTCCTCCTGAACTTTCAGCTTGCCGGACCTGACCCAGGATTGCAGGTCAGACAGCGCCTCGTCGCGCTGATCCATGAAGTCCATCACAATGAAGCCTTGCATGATCAGGCGCTTCACCACGAGCAGGCCGGGCACGCCGCGCGGGCCGGTGGCCGACGGCACGCCGTCATATTGCGAGATCGCGCCGCAGCAGGCGATGCGGCCGCGGTTGTTCATTTGCGACAGGCAGGCTTCGAGGATGTCGCCGCCGACATTGTCGAAGTAGACGTCGATGCCCTTCGGCGCCGCGGCCCGCAGCGCCTTGAAGGTGGCACCGTCCTTGTAGTCGACCGCGGCGTCGAAGCCGAGTTCGGACGTCAGCCAGTGGCACTTGTCCTTGCCGCCGGCAATGCCGACCACGCGACAGCCCTTGATCTTGGCGATCTGGCCGACGATCGATCCGACCGAGCCGGCCGCGGCCGAGACCACCACAGTCTCTCCGGCTTTCGGCTTGCCGATATCGAGCAATCCGAAATAGGCGGTGAGGCCGGCGATGCCGTAGACGCTGAGCAGATGCGTCATCGGCTCGACCTTCGGCATCTTGGCGAGCTGCCGGGCGGGAACCGCCGCATATTCCTGCCAGCCGGTATCGCCGAACACGATGTCGCCCGGCGCAAGCTCCGGCGCCTTCGACGACACCACTTCGGCGATGCCGCCGCCGGCCATCACCGTGTTGGCCTCCACCGCCGCGCGATAGGTCGCGCCGTGCATCCATGCGCGGTTGGCGGCGTCGAGCGAGATATAGCGCACCCGCAGCAGCGCCTCGCCATCCTTCGGTTCGGGAATGGCGACGTTGGACATCCTGAAATGCTCGGGCCCGAGCTTTCCGGTCGGCTTCTCCACCAGCAGGATCTGACGATTGGTCTGGCGACTGAAATTGTCGTTCATGGCGTTCCCTCCCCGAAGCATTCAGTTGCGATGCAGGAGCGCACAGAAAGCACCCAATTGCACACGTTGTGCGCTGCGCAGGACGCTAGTCCGCGGGAGCTCGTAGCACAACGGGAACATTTGCAGCCAAACTGGCATGCCAGCTCAGGTGTTCGGAAGCCGGTTGCGTTAGCTTAAAAATCTGCGACAGTAAACGCCGTCGGGGATCACGGGGGTTAAAAGATGTCCAACCGGTTTACGCAATACATTCTGATCGCGATGGCCCTTGGCGTGGTGATGGGGGCGCTGGTTTTCAACTATCTTCCCGATACAAGGGCGGACATCGCCGCCGATGTAAACCTGATCGCGATGCTGTTCCTGCGACTGATCAAGATGATCATCGCGCCCCTGGTGTTTGCGACCCTGGTCGGCGGCATTGCCCATATGGGCGGCGGCGCCAGGCTCGGGCGGATTTTCGCCAAGACCATGGGCTGGTTTGTCAGCGCCTCGTTCGTGTCGCTGCTGCTCGGTCTCTTGATGGTCAATCTGCTGCAGCCCGGCGCGAATTTTCCCGGTGCCCTGCCGGACAAGGCGCAGTCGACCGGTTTGCCGGTGTCGGCGTTCTCGATCGAAAAATTCCTGACCCATCTGATCCCGACCTCGATCGCCGATGCGATGGCGCAGAACGAAATCCTGCAGATCGTGGTATTCGCGGTGTTCTTCTCGGTCGCGCTCGGCGCGCTTCCGGAGCGTTCCAAGCAGTTGATGTCGCTGATCGATGATCTCGGCCACATCATGCTGAAGGTGACCGCCTATGTGATGAAGTTCGCGCCGATCGCGGTGTGGGCGGCGATCATGGCGACGGTGTCGAAGAACGGCCTCGGCGTGCTGTGGAAGCTGGTCGTCTTCATGGGCGGCTTCTATCTGTCGCTGCTGATCCTGTGGGGCATCCTCGTTATGGTCGGCTTCGTGGTGATCGGGCCGAGGTACAGCCATTTGCTGCGGTTGATCCGCGAACCGCTGATGATCGCGTTCTCGACCGCGAGTTCGGAGGCGGCCTATCCCAAGACGCTGGAGGGGCTCAACCGCTTCGGCGCCTCGTCGCGCATCTCGAGCTTCGTGCTGCCGCTCGGCTATTCGTTCAATCTCGACGGCACCATGATGTACTGCACCTTCGCCAGCATCTTCATTGCCCAGACCTATCATATCGAGATGTCGCTCGGCACCCAGTTCGCGATGCTCGCGACCCTGATGATCACCTCGAAAGGCGTTGCCGGCGTGCCGCGGGCGTCGCTGGTGGTGATCGCCTCGACGCTCGGCCAATTCGGCATCCCCGAAGCGGGGCTGCTGATGATCATGGGCATCGATACCTTCCTCGACATGGGGCGCAGCGCCACCAATGTGATCGGCAACTCGCTCGCCACCGCCGTGGTGGCGAAGTGGGAGGGCGAACTCGCCCCCGAGCACGCGCTCGGTCCCGACGACGTCGTGCCGCCGACCATGATCCCGGGCGAAATCCCTGCCATGGCCGGGCATTGATGGGAGCGATGGATGCGCCAGATTTTGCGGAGATCGCGCGTCGCCGGCGGGCTGTTGCTGGCGGCGTGCCTGCTGACGACGGCAGCTTCAGCCCAGGATACCGGCGCTGAAGGGCTGAGCCCGACGCTTGCCAACATCAAGGGCACCCATGTCGTTCGGCTGGGCTATCGCGAGAGCTCGCCGCCGTTCTCGTTTCTCGACCAGGCCAATCGCCCGATCGGCTACAGCCTCGAACTCTGTGAAGCGATCGTCGATGAAATCGGCGTCGCGGTCGACGACGCCAACCTCAGAATCGAATACGTCAAGGTGACGTCGGACGATCGCATTCCGGCGGTGGTGCACAACAAGATCGATCTCGAATGCGGATCGACCACAGCCAATGCCGAACGGAGCAAGCAGGTGGCGTTCTCGCCGTTGATGTTCGTGGCCGGCACCAAGCTGATGGTGCCGAAGGCGTCGGCGATCTCGGCGCCGAAGGACCTGCAGGGCAAGACCGTGGTGGTCACCAAGGGCACCACCAACGAGCAGGCGATGCACGCCGTCGACAAGAAGTTCGGGCTCGGCCTCAACATCGTGACGGCGGCCGATCACGAACAGTCCTACCAGATGCTGGTGGATGGAAAGGCCGACGCGTTCGCGACCGATGACATCCTGCTCTATGGTCTGATTGCACGGCACAAGTCACAGGACAAGTTCCGCGTCGCCGGCGATTATCTATCTTACGAACCCTACGGCATCATGTTCCGCAAGGGCGAGCCGCAGCTTGCCGCCGTGGTGGAACGTACTTTCCGCAAGCTCGGCTCGAACCACGACCTCGTTCCGCTCTATGACAAATGGTTCGTCTCGCGGCTGCCCACCGGCGAGAAGCTCAACGTCGCGATCTCGCCGCAGCTCGAGGACGCCTTCAAGGCGCTCGACGACAGCCCGGGGGCAAGCAATTAGATTGCGGGACTGACCAGGTTGGCGTTTGGCTAATGCGGAATGTGGAGCGCGGATTTGACCGTGTTGACCGCGTTGTTGAGCGCCGTCTTGGTTTGACCGGTCAGCGTATTGGCCTCATAGGTCGGGCCCGCCGTGAAACCCGTTTTGGGTTTCAGTCCGATGGTCATTTCGACCTTGGACAGCGTATCCGCGAAGCTCTTCCGGGTGGCATCGGCCGCTTTGCCCAATTCGGCGGTCTGCTTCGAAATGGCGGAGGTGACGGACGATGCGATCGAGGAAATGTCGGTCATGCGATGTTCCCAGTTGGCGCCAGACCATCAACCGATCATGGTTAACGAATCCTTAACCGCAATCCGCGTTGGTCGGCTCACAGGAAATTCAGGTCCCGGGTGCGGCCGCCTCGGGCGAGGGTGGCGTATTCGATCGCCAGGAATAGTCCGCCGGCGACATAGATCTTTCGACCTTGCGCCACCGCGAGCGTGCGGCTGAGTTCGGCCGCCGCTTCGATGGTTGCGGCGACCTGCACGCTGGCGTGCGGATTGGCCTCGCGCACGGTGCTGGCGAGATCTTCGGCGGCCATTCCCTTGTGATGCGCCGCGGTGCAGATGATCGTGTCAAACGACGGCGCCAGTGCGTCCACGATCTCGCGGGCCTTCTTGTCGAAGGAAATGCCGAGCACCAGAATCCAGTCGTCTGCGCCATGGATCGCCTGAAGGCTTTCGAGCGCCTGCCGGATCGCGTCAGGGGTATGGCCGACGTCAATGACGGTGAGCGGCGCCGGCCGGATCACCTCAAGCCGGCCCGGCCAACGCACCTCGCGCAGCCCCGACCGCACCGCGGCTTCGATTGCGGGAAAAGTCCGTTCGGGGTGACTGCGATGCAGCCAGAGCAGCACCAGCGTGATGGCGATGGCGGCATTGTTGAATTGAAACGCGCCGAGCAGGCGGATGTCGAGCCCGCGAAAATGATAATCGCCGAACCGGTAATCGAAGCGCTGCCCGGCCAGCGAGGCCGATTCACCCGCGATCCCGATCTGGTCGCGGACCAACAAGGTCGAGACCTCACGATAGCGAAGATACTCGGTCAGATGCGGCCGCAGCTCCCGGCAGTTCTCGCCGACCACAATCGTGCCGCCCGACGCACAGGCGTCGCTCTTGTCGGAGACGATCAATTCCAGCGAGTGGCCGAGCAGTTCGACATGCTCGTAATCGACCGAGGTGATACAGGTGGTGCGCGCGCCGACCAGACGTACCGGATCATAGCGGCCGCCGATGCCGGCCTCGAACACCGCGAAGTCGCATCCCCGGTCGCGAAAATATCGGCAGGCGAGCGCGAACATGGCCTCGAAGCTTCCGAATTTCTCGTTGCGCCGCGCCGAGACCTCGGCGACCGCGGCGCCGATCCGCGCGACAAGATGCGCCAGCTCGGCATCTCCGATCGGCGCGCCATCGACCTGAAAGCGCTCGTTGAAACGATAGAGATGCGGCGAGGTGAACAGGCCGGTGCGCAGACCTAGCGCATGGCCGATCCCGGCGCATAGCGCCGCGGTGCTTCCCTTGCCGTTCGACCCGGTCACCACCACTGCGATGCGCTGCAGCCAGGCCCGATCCACCGCGATCGCGTCGAGCAACTCGGCCAGCCGCGCCAGGCACACGCCGTCGCCGTATTTCGGCAGGTCAAACAAGCAATAATCCCATCGCGGAAAACGTATGGTGCCAGATTTTCAGGATCAGGTCGCCGCGGCCGGATGGCTCCAGCATCCGGATCGACGGGTTGGCGTTGACCTCGATGATGGCGGCGGCATCCGGATCGCCGCCGATGCCGGTAAACAGATCCACCGCGGCGACCCGCAGACCCATGGCACGGGCGGCCTGTCTGGCAAGAGCGAGCGGCGCTTCGCAAGCCAGAGTTTCGAGCACCATGGTTCCCCCCGCGCTCAGATTCATCCGTCCCGGAATCTCCCAGCGGCGGCCCTCGGGCAGCACGGCGTCGAGCGAATCGTCCGGCCCCGCCGTGATCGAGACCGGCGACAGACCGCGGGATCGCAAACCCGCATTGTGCGCGACCAGCAGGTCGCGGATCGAGCGCGCGCCATCGCCCGACACCGATGGCGGGTATTTTCGTGCGGTATAGACCACCTCGCCGTCGAGCAGAAACACCCTGTATTCGGTTCCGCAAGCCAGCGGCTGCAGCAAGATCGAGTCGTAATAATGCGAAACCTCGTCGAGATACCGCGCGAGCGCGGCCTCGCCGTGCACGGCCTGCGCGAAGTCGCCGCGCGATCCGAACAGCGGCTTGGCGAAGGCGGTCGCCCCCAATGTGCCGAAATAGGCGAGGGCGTCGGCGCGTTCATGGCCTGCGGGGCGCAACGCGCGATGGCGGTCATGGAGGAAGAAATAGTCGCCGCCGAGCGTCGCAATGCCGGCCCGTTCAAGGATGGTGTCGGTGAGGTATTTGTCCGATGCCAGCGTTGAGGCGGTGGCATTGTTCTGCGGATACCACGAACAGCGCCCGGCGCCGAAGTGAAGACTGTTGCTGTTGGCGCGGACGCTGAAGACCAGCCCCGCGCCCGCGCTGATGTCGTCAAATGTCAGGCCGAATTCAGCGCAGGCATATTCCGCATAGATCGATTGGTCCGGATAGAAGTCCGGTTTTCCCGATCGAATTTTGGCGAGGCGGTGCATGCGGTAGCCGATGGTCTGGTATTCCAGTTGAATCGCGATTCCGGCGCCGGTCCGGGCGACAAATTTATTGCCTGTATCGCCTCCATTTCAGCAAGTTAGTTGCGTCCCCACGGCGATCACGATGACAGCGTGGTCGAAGCGTTCGGCAAGGTCAATCGCCCGCTGTTTTGAGCCCTCCAGGGTGCGTCGAAGGCGGTTGACTATCGCTGATTTTGGCCTACCTCACAGCCTAAATCGTCAATCGTTTCAGGGGTTTTCGCTTGATCGCGCGAGGTGCCGCCCGCGCCATCGTTTCTCGTCCCGGCAACCGGAAAAACCACACCGCATGAGCGCCTTCCACCGAGAGAAAGTCCTTTCCGTCCGGCATTGGACCGACACGCTTTTCAGTTTCACCGCCACCCGCAATTCCGGGTTTCGTTTCCTCAACGGACAGTTTGCGATGATCGGCCTCGAGGTCGATGGCCGTCCGCTGTTGCGGGCCTACAGCATGGCGAGCGCCAATCACGAAGAGGAACTGGAATTTTTCAGCATCAAGGTGGCCGACGGTCCGCTGACCTCGCGACTCCAGAGGATCAAGGAGGGCGACACCATTCTGGTCGGGCGCAAGGCAACGGGGACGTTGATTGCCGACAATCTGATTGCCGGCAAGCGCCTGCTGTTGCTGTCGACCGGCACAGGCCTCGCGCCGTTCGCGAGCCTGATCAAGGATCCCGAGGTGTATGAGCGATTTGAGACCATCGTGCTGGTTCACGGCTGCCGCCAGGTATCCGAACTGGCCTATGGCGAAGAACTGGTCGCACGGCTGCGGGACGACGAATTCCTTGGGCCGCTGCTGAGCGAAAAGCTGCTGTACTATCCGACCGTCACCCGTGAGCCATTCCGCAATCGCGGACGCATCACGGACCTGATCACCTCCGAGCAACTGTTCGACGATATCGGCCTGCCGCCGCTGGATATCGCCACCGACCGGATCATGATGTGCGGCAGCCCCGGCATGCTCGAAGAATTGCGCCAGATGCTGGAAATCCGCGGCTTCAGCGAAGGCAGCCACAGCGAGCCCGGCCATTTTGTCATCGAAAAGGCGTTCGTCGAACGCTGAGTGCTCTCCGCCCCGGAATTACGAGGTCCCAGACAACCATTGTTGATGGTGCAGCCGCACCGGCGGCTGCTATAAATCCGGCCGACGTCGCGGGGCCTGTTGCCGACGCGCCGACACGGGGAGCGACCGGCGCTTTGTCTGTATCGAACTATGGGGGCCCGACCACGACCGCCTTTGTCTTTGCCGGAGGAGGCAGTTTTGGCGCCATTCAGGTCGGCATGATGCATTCGCTCGCCAGCCACGGCGTTGGCGCGGACATGGTGGTCGGCTCCAGTGTCGGCGCCCTGAACGGGGCCTACTATGCCGGCGATCCCACCCTGAAGGGCGTGCTGCAACTGGAAACCATCTGGCGCGGATTGCAGCGCCACGACGTCTTTCCGGTCAACTGGTGGACCCTGCTGGGATTTCTCCTGCGCCGGGATTTCCTGATCCCGCATGACGGGATCAGGAAGCTGATCGACGATCACCTGCCCTATCGCAATCTGCAGGACGCGAAGCTGCCGGTCCACATCGTCACCACGGATATCATCTCCGGCGACAGCGTGGTGCTGTCGGAAGGCTCGGCCGCCGAGGCGATCATCGCCTCCACCGCGATTCCCGGTGCGTTCGCCCCGGTCCGCTACAAGGATTATTATCTCGCCGACGGTGCGATCTCGAGCAACACGCCGATCAAGGTCGCGGTCGCCAAGGGCGCACGGCGCCTGGTGATCCTGCCTACCGGGTACGCCTGCTCGACGCATACGCCGCCGGCCGGCGCGGTGGCCAATGCGCTGCACGCGCTGACGCTCCTGATCGCGCGCCAATTGGTCAGCGAGCTGGAGAACCTTGCCCCCGACATCGAATACTTCGTGGTGCCGCCATTGTGTCCGCTGGTCGGATCGCCTTACGACTTCTCGCGCACCGCCGACCATATCGAGCGCGCGGTCCAGAGTACCGATCGCTGGCTGGCGCAGGGTGGCCTCGAGAAGGGCGGAATCCCCGACGAGATGCGGCCCCACAGCCACTGATTCCTGCAAAGGCCGCCGATATCGCGCTGCACTGCAAAAGGATGGTCCGGCGACGTTTTCTCACCGATTGATTCGGTCCCGATGGATTCGGTAGCCTCGTCGCGGCCTGCTGTCATGACCGTGACTGCCGCGCCCTATATCGTGTACAGGTTATTTGCATGCTGGATTAAGCTGCCGTTCAAAGGAATAACAAGGCAGAATCTGCCTGAGGGTCCCCATGGAAACGCTGCTGCTGCCGTTCTCGCCACGTTTCATCATCCTGACCATCTGCGGCGTGGTCACGGTTTTGCTGCTCGGCATCGGGATCGTCGATCACAAGACATTCGATCTGGTTCTGATCCCGATTCTGATTTTCGGCGCTCTCACCTTGCTCGGCGTGCGCGACCTCACGCAAAAGGGCCATGCGGTGTTGCGCAACTATCCGATCTCGGCGCATCTGCGCTTCCTGCTGGAGGAGATCCGGCCGGAAATGCGGCAGTACTTCTTCGAGAGCGAGAAGGACGGCATGCCGTTTTCCCGCGACACCCGCGCCGTGGTCTATCAGCGCGCCAAGATGGTGCTCGACAAGCGGCCATTCGGCACCCAGGAGGATGTCTATCGCGAAGGCTATGAATGGATGCACCATTCGGTGGCGCCGAAGCCGCATGCAAACGAAGAATTCCGCATCACCATCGGCGGACCCGACTGCAGCCGGCCGTACTCGGCATCGGTATTCAACATCTCCGCCATGAGTTTTGGAGCGCTCAGCCCCAACGCGGTGCGGGCGCTGAACGCCGGGGCCAAGAAGGGCGGATTTGCCCACGACACCGGCGAGGGCGGCGTCAGTTCCTACCATCGCGAGAACGGCGGCGATCTGATCTGGGAGGTGGGCTCGGGCTATTTCGGTTGCCGCAACCGCGACGGCTCGTTCAATCCGGACGAGTTTGCGCGCGTCGCCACCGACGATCAGATCAAGATGGTCGAACTCAAGATCAGCCAGGGCGCCAAGCCCGGCCATGGCGGAGTGCTGCCGGCGGCCAAGGTCTCCGAGGAGATCTCCAGGATCAGGGGCGTCGCCATGGACGAGGACTGCATCTCGCCGGCCTCGCATCGGGCGTTTTCGACGCCGCTGGAAATGATGGCCTTCATCGCCGAGATGCGGCGGCTGTCCGGCGGCAAACCCGCCGGCTTCAAGCTGTGCATCGGCCATCCCTGGGAATTCCTGGCGATCTGCAAGGCGATGCTGCAGACCGGGATCTATCCCGACTTCATCGTGGTCGACGGCAATGAGGGCGGCACCGGCGCGGCACCGCTGGAATTCATGGACCATCTGGGCATGCCGATGCGCGAGGGCGTCAGCTTCGTCCACAACGCGCTGATAGGCATCAATGCGCGCGATCGCATTCGCATCGGCGCCGCCGGCAAGATCGCGACCGCCTTCGACCTGGCGCGCGCCATGTCGATCGGCGCCGACTGGTGCAATTCGGCGCGCGGTTTCATGTTCTCGCTCGGATGCATCCAGTCGCTGAGTTGCCATACCGATCGATGCCCGACCGGCGTGACCACCCAGGACCCCTCGCGCAATCGCGCGCTGGTGGTGCCGCACAAGATCGAGCGGGTCTACAATTATCATCACGCCACGCTGCATGCGCTGGCCGAACTGCTCGCCGCCGCGGGGCTGGAGCACCCGCAGCAGATCCGGCCGATCCATTTCTCGCAGCGGACCTCGACGACCGAAGTGTGTTCCTTTGCAAAGCTCTATCCGTCGCTGCGCCCCGGCGAGCTGATCGATGGCACCAGCGACGAGCGCTATCGCGACGCCTGGGCCATGGCGCGAGCGGATTCGTTCTCGCCGGCGGAGTAGGCAACGACGGCCGACCTACCCGACCTCGTCATTCCGGGTTCGACGCGCCGCGTCGCCCCGGAACGACCAATCGGCTAATGCGGATTTTCCAGGCTGAACAGCTCCGACTGCTCGTCATAGGCGAACAGCTCCGAATAGCGTCCCCATGACACGATCGTCTTCAGCGTTTCGTCCGCATAATCCTCCGACATGTAGTCCTCGAGCTCGTTGCGGAAGCGCGCCGCCGGGGCGGTGTGCGAGGGCCGCTCGTCCAGCACGCGGCGGATCAGGCCGATGACCGGCACAAAGCTCAGGAGGTGTTCGGCGAACAGTTTCTTGCGGGCATCGGTTTCGAGGTGGGCGAAGCGCTTGCCGGCATCGGTCAGCATCAGGTCGCCTTCGCTCAGTTGGGCAAATCGCAGCAATTGCAGCGCCTCCCCGAGATGGAAGATTTCGTCGGCCTCGAGCTGCAGGTGGCCTGCGAGCACCGGCAGGTCGGCGTGCCCGTTATAGGGTGGCCCCGCCAGCGTCTCGATCAGGCCGGACAGCACGTTGGAGGAGATGTGATTGAGGATCATGCCGACGCCGGTGCCGTGGATGCCCTCGATCGCGGGACTCTTCGGCTCCGCGCGCTGCGTCATGCGGGCATAGATGCTGTCGACAAGCTGGCGGAAGGTCGGATCGAGCCGGTTGCGCGGGTGCGGCAGGTCGACCTTGATCTCGGCCGCCACCCGTCCGGGATTGGACGAAAACACCAGGATGCGGTCGCACATCAGCACCGCTTCCTCGATGTTGTGCGTCACCATCAGCACCGATTTGATCGGCAGCCGACCTTCGGTCCACAGATCGATCAGGTCGGTGCGCAGCGTCTCGGCGGTCAGCACGTCGAGCGCCGAAAACGGCTCGTCCATCAGCAGCAGGTCAGGGTGAACGACCAGCGCCCGCGCGAAGCCGACGCGCTGGCGCATGCCACCCGACAGCTCCTTGGGATAGGCGGACTCAAAGCCGTCGAGGCCGATCAGGTCGATTGCCGCCAGCGCCCGGGTGCGGCGCTCGGCGCGGTCGATGCCAAGCGCCTCCAGGCCGAGTTCGACGTTTTGCAGCACCGTCAGCCACGGAAACAGCGCAAAGGATTGAAACACCATGGCGACCCCGTTGGGCGGACCCTTGATGGTCTCGCCCCGGCACCGTGCATCCCCCGAGGAAGGCGCGATCAGCCCGGCAATGATGCGCAGCAGCGTCGACTTGCCCGATCCGGAGCGGCCGAGCAGCCCGACGATTTCGCCGGCATGGATGGTCAGATCGACCTTTTCGAGCACCAGCAGCTCCTCGCCGCTGCCCTTTGGAAACGACCGGCAGACGTTGCGGATGTCGAGCAGGCTGGTCGGGGTTGCGAGATCGAGCATGCGTTTTCTCCTGATCAGCCGAGGCGAAGACGGCGTTCGCCGAAGGCGTAGAGCGGCCTCCAGAGCAGCCGGTTGAACAGCGTCACCAGAATGCACATCACCGCGATTCCGAGAACGACGCGCGGGAAATCGCCGGTTTCGGTTGCTGCGGCGATATAAGCACCGATACCGGTGGCCGTCAGATGGGTGTCGCCCCAGCTTGCGACCTCGGCGACAATCGAGGCATTCCATGATCCGCCGGACGCGGTGATGGCGCCGGTGATGTAATAGGGAAAGATGCCCGGCAGGATGACCTTGATCCACCAGCGCCACCCCCGCAGATGGAAGCTGCCGGCCGCCTCGCGCAGATCGCTCGGGAATGCGCTGGCGCCGGCGATGACGTTGAACAAAATATACCACTGGGTCCCCAGGATCATCAGCGGGCTCAGCCAGATATTGGGATCGAGGCCGTAGCGGACAATCACCACCACGAAAACCGGGAAGGCGAGGTTGGCGGGAAAGGCGGCCAGAAACTGGGCCAGCGGCTGGATTCGCTCGGCCAGCTTCGGCCGCAGTCCGATCCAGACCCCGACCGGTACCCAGATCAGCGTGGCAAGCGCGATCAGCACCACGACGCGGGCGAGCGTGATCAATCCGTATCCGAGCGCGGCGAGCAGGTCCGCGAGGCCCAGGGTCGCCGACAGATACCTGTGAATCCGCCATGCGGCATAACCGGTGGAGGCGATGACCAGGGCAATCCACAGCGCATCGACCAGGCGCGAGGGCGGCGCGCTGCGCCGGGAGGCCATCTTCAACTTCAACCGTGCCGGCCACGCGATCTGCCAATTCGAGACCGTCCTGCTCAGCGCCGCGAACGGGACCGACAGCGCGCGCAAGGCGCGGGTGCGCCGAAACAGGTCGAGCATCCAGGAATCCGGCGCGCTCGCCGAAGCGGTCTGCTCGAAGCGGAATTTGTCGGCCCAGGCCACCACCGGCCGGAACAGCAACTGGTCATAGGCGACGATGACCAGAAACATGGTCAGGATCGCATAGCCGATCGCGGGCAAGTCCTGCTTTTGAATGCCGAGCGCGACGTAAGAGCCGATCCCCGGCAGCATCACCGTGGTATTGCCGACCGTGATCGCTTCGGAGGCGACCACGAAAAACCAGCCGCCCGACATCGACATCATGGTGTTCCAGATCAGGCCCGGCATGGCGAAGGGCACGTCCAGCCGCCAGAAGCGCTGCCAGCCGCTGAGGTGAAAGCTCTGCGAGGCCTCCTCCAGGTCCTTGGGTACGTTGCGGATCGACTGGTACATGCTGAACGTCATGTTCCAGGCCTGGCTGGTGAAGATCGCGAACACACAGGCGAGTTCAGCGCCGAACACCCGGCCGGGAAACAGGTTCATGAAGAACACGACCGTGAAGGTCAGAAAGCCGAGGATCGGTACCGACTGCAGGATGTCGAGCAGCGGGATCAGCACCATTTCGGCGCGTCGGCTCTTGGCGGCGAGGGCGGCATAGGCAAAGGTGAAGATGATCGAACAGACGATCGCCAGCAGCATCCGCAGCGTGGTGCGCAGCGCATAGAGCGGAAGATTGGCCGGATCAAGCGAGACCGGCGTGACCTCAAGCGCCGACAGCGGCGCCGTGGTCTGCTCGCCGCCATAGACAATCAGCACCATGGCGCCGATCACCAGAATCAGCGCGACGACATCCCAGATGTTGGGCCGGAGCGCCTGCCCAAGCGCGGCCGGGCGGAAATCTTGAAGAGTCATCAGGCGCGCCTTGGTCAGAATTCGCCGTGCAAACGCCCCGAGAAGATCGAGACCGGCCCACGATCGGCGTTATAGGCGGGATTGGTGACGAGTTGATAGTCAGCCGTCGCGGTAAAGTGGGCGTCGATGGCGTAGGCGTAATAGGCCTCCACAATCCGCTCGGGGCGATAATTGAGCTGGCCGTCGCCGATCAACAGGCCATTGCCGCCGGCGGCAAGAAAGTCGCGGTGCGCGTCGGAGAGGCCATTGATCGCGCCGCCGATACCGATCGTATCGCTCGGGCGTCCCCAGCTTCCGCCCTTGATCGACAGCCCTGCCGAGATGCTGCGGTCGATATCGGTGAATGACAGGATTTCGTTCTGGCCGTCATTCCAGCTCGCGCGGGCGAACAGCCCGACGTCCTTCACGATCTGCTGTTCGGCATTGAGGTAAAGGCCGTATTTGAGGTTGTCGCGACGGATGCTCGTCATCACGCTGTTGATATCAAGCGCGGGGTCGGCCGCTTCGATCGCCAGGGCGTCGCGATAATTGCCGGTCAAGCCGCTGTTGGCAAACAGGCCCAGCCGCAACTTGCCGGGCTGATCGAAGATGCTGTGGCGTTCCTCGAATTCGGCGACGGTACCGATGGCCTTGGCGCCGACGACGAGAACATCGCTGCTGGGCGCGCTCGGCACCTCGAACGCCCCGGCGCGCACCGCCCAGTCCTTGCGATTGAACTCGACCACCGCGCCGCGCGTAAAACCGGGCAGGTCGGCCGGGAAATCATACGCGGCGGACGACCACATCGCCCAGTTCATGAAATCCGCCCGCGGATCGTGGGCATAGCTGTTGTTGTCGAAGAAATCGCCGACCGCGAAACGGCCGACAATCAGCGTGATCCGATCGATGTCGCGCTTTCCCGACAATTGATTGGGGCCGTCGGCGACGTCTTCCTGCGCGCCGCCGAGCCCAAAAGTCTGTTTCAGATAATAGCGCTGCGGGCGGTATCTCGGCTCCGCGGAGCCGGCCTTTTGCGCTTCGCCGTTGGCAAAGCCGGCCAGGCCGAGGGTGCCATCAAGGCCGATCCCCTGCGCCAGTTCAGGATCGAAATAAAACTCGCCGCCCTGCCACAACCGCACCCCGAGAAAGGCTGTCGTGGTCCAGGTTGCCTGGGCCTGGCTGCTGCCGGGAAGGCTGTTGGCACCCGCATAGGGTGAGCGGAACGAGGGATAGACCTGCGGAAGATAAGTCGTCTGGGCGTGGACGTTCCAGTCATTTGATTCCGGCAACGCCGCTTTTTCTCCGGAAGCGGAGTTGGTCCAAGGTGTATCGCCGATCCGGTAATTCAGCCCCAGTTTAACGAGATGGACGCTGGGATCGACGTTGATGCCAGGTAGTCCGAAGCCGCTGACGTCGTACGTCGCGCGTGCCAGATCGACATAGTCATATTCGAACTTGGCGCTCCAGTTGCCGCTCACGGCGAACTCGACACCCGCCCCCGCGGTCCAGCCGGTCTGGATCCCTCCAGGTGCTGCAAACACATTCCCTGCGGCGGCATTGAGGTTGACGTGGGTGTGCGTCCAGGCAAAGCCGCCGGTCAGATATGGCATCCAGGTTCCGAACGCGTATCCGATCCGGCCGCGCACGGTGCTGACGTAGTCGAGCGAACTGTGAAACGGACTGGGCACGAGACGCGGGGCATCGACCGGGCTGGCGAACGACGCGTCCGTCTCGATGCCGAGCACGACATGGTTCGCGAACTGCTTGTTGTAGCCGGCTTCATAACCACCGATCAGGCCGGTGATGCCGGACGGAAACACCACGCCCTGGTCGGGCTGCGGATGGGTGCCGGGACCGAGGCTGCCGCCGCCATAGCCGGCGTGGCCCCCGATGTAAAATCCGGTCCAATCGTAGACGGTCTGCAGAGCAGGCGCCTTCAGCGCCATGTCGGCCGCCGCGGCGGGATTTGCGAACGCCAGCAGGCCAAGCCCAACGAATGCCGACTCCCTGGTTCGGCGGTAGTGATTCATCGGATGGCTTCGTTCAGCGCCAACATCCCGGCGGTTTCTTCCGTCATCTGCAGTTCCGCCGGCACCCTGACACCGATCCGCAAATACCGATTATTGCCAGCAAAAGCCGGGCTGGACGGAAGCGCCATCGGTTCGTGGGCTTATCGCCAATAGCCCAAGCATTATTGCAAATAATTCGCAATTGCAACAAAGAACGCCGGGTTTTGATTGAAGGGCATCCCGGTGTGACAGCCCTGCAACAATTTTCCGTCTTCCGGGCTCAAAATCGACCCGATTTGCCAATTCGGCGCGCTGGGTCAGCCGGTTGCGGAGCAGGGATATTGGACCTCCACCGTAACGTGGGACAGGTCGGCGAGAGTGGCCAATCTCTGCCGGTAATGCGCCGCCTCGCGCCGCTCGGTGGTCGCAACCGAAACGATGGCGCCGAGATGCCCGGGCCCGAGCCGCCACAGATGCAGGTCGATGACCTGATCGCCCTCGCTCTCGATCAGTTGGCGGACCCGCTCGGCCATGCGTGGATCCGGCGTACGGTCGAGCAGGATGCCGCCGGTGTCGCGCAGCAACCCGACCGACCAGTTGGCGATGACCATCGCGCCGATCAGGCCGGCAAGCGGGTCCATCCAGAGCCAGCCGAACCCCCGCGCCAGCAGAAGGCCGACAATGACCAGAACGGACACGGCGGCATCGGCCATCACATGAGTCACCGCGGCCCGCATATTGTTGTCGCGGTGATGCGCGCCATGCCCATGCGGGTGATCGTGCTGTTCGAATTCGAGTTCGCGTTCATGTTGCTCGCCTTCATCATGGTCGTGAGAGTGATGATGACCGTGGCTGTGATCGCGCCCGCCGGACAACAGCCAGGCGCTGACGACGTTCACCACCAGACCAAGCACCGCGATCGGGATCGCTTCGTTGAAGCTGATCGGAATCGGGTGGAGCAGCCGCGATAGGGCTTCATAGCCGATCAGCAGGGCAATCATCGCGAGCACGATGGCGCTGCTGTATCCGGCGAGGTCGCCGAATTTGCCGGTGCCGAAGCTGAAGGTGCGGTCGTTGGCATATTTGCGGGCAAAGGTATAGGCAAGCGCGGCGAGCAACAGCGCCCCGGCATGCGTGGACATGTGCAGCCCGTCGGCGATCAGCGCCAATGAGCCAAACAGAGTACCGCCGATGATCTCGGCGATCATCATGACGCTGCACAGGATGATCACGCCCCAGGTGCGGCGTTCTGCCCGTTGGTGATCCCGGCCCAGAAACACATGGTCATGGGGCGGAAGCCGGAAGGCCTTGTCTGCATCGCTCATGACGCTCGCTCACTTGAGATAGGTGTGGACCACTTCGATCAGTTGATCGGCCGCCTCGGCGTTCAGCGCGCCGGGATTCTTGTCGGGGTCGACCAGATGCGTGCGGATGTGGTCTTCAACCACCTCCGCCATCAGTCCGGCGACGCCGCCGCGAATTCCCGCAATCATGTGCATGATGCGCTCGCATTCGGCCTCTTCGGCCAGGGCGCGCTCAATCGCTTCGATCTGGCCGCGAATGCGCCCCACCCGGGCCTGCAGCTTTTTCCTGTCTCGGATCGTATGTGTCATGCGAAGCACCCTATATAGGATACCCCCCTATCCTATACAGCCAAGGATCCGTCAATCGGAAGGAAAGGGACGTCCATCGGAGACTGTCGGATTGCTGTTCGAATTGCCGCAGTGACCGGGCCTCCAGGATATTTACTAAATGATTACAATATCTTAGTTGACTTATTGGTCACGGCCGAGGTGCAGGCAACAACCTCTTCACGTCGAATTTATCGACGTCCGCAAGCAATTCGATGAAGGCGCGCGCGCCGTGATCGAGCAGACGCTCGCCTTTATCCGCAGCACCCAGCGTCGCATCGCCGGCGGCGCCGCTGGGGTGAAGGTCCTGGGCCTGCCAGGCGAACGGCGCCGGCCGATGTGCGGCAAGCCAGCGAAAATCCTTTTCCATCGCCACACTTGCCGGCCTGAAGTCGGCGATCGCCTGCTTGCGCACCTGCTGCGCATGTCGCGCCAGCATGATCGATGTCTCGACCGCGCCGCCGTGAATGCCATGACGCAACTCGGGCTCCGGGAATAGCCCGTCCGGCACGCCGAAACGCGACCATGATGTCGTCACAACAAGAAGCCCATGATCGGCGCGCAGATCCTGCGCGACCAGGGTCATGGCGGCGCTGTTGCCGCCGTGGCTGGTGACGATCACGAGCTTTTTGATGCCGGCGCGCGCGACGCTGGTGCCGAGCGCCATCCAGCTCTTCAGCGCAGTTTCGGTCGGCAGCGTCAGGGTGCCGGGATAGCCGATGTGCTCGGTGGAAATACCGACCGGCTGCAGCGGCAGAAAGGTCGCCGGAAGGCCGTCAGGCAGCAACTCCCGTACGCGCGCCAGATAGGCCTGTGCGATCATCACGTCGGTGCCCACGGGCAAATGGGGGCCGTGCTGCTCGGTTGCCGCCAGCGGCAGCACCGCAATCCAATGCGATGGATTGGCCGCAGCCATATCGGGCCAGTAGATGTCGGTCCAATCGCGGGGAGGCGCCGTTGCGGTCATCGAGCCAAGCGTTTCCTCAGGAAGATTTGCAAGGTAGTTTCATCCCGGGCAGGGGCACACCGAGGTCGGAACCGGCACGGCGGCTCCTATCATGGGCCAGAACGATTGACGGAGTCCAACGATGAACCGGGGTCTTTTGTCGCGAGCGTTAACGGCCGGCCTGATCGTCTTGCTGGTGGCGGTTTCGCCCGGCCGCGCCCAGACGCTGGACAAGGTCTCGTTCGGAACCAACTGGGTCCCGGAGCCGGAGCAGGGCGGCTTCTTCCAGGCACTGGCCGACGGCACCTACAAAAGCTATGGGCTCGACGTCACCATCGTGCCGGGCGGTCCGAACGACAATAACCGCATGCGCCTGATCGCGGGCAAGCTCGACTTCTTCATGAGCGCAAACTCCCTGCAATCCCTCGATGCCGTGACCAACAACGTTCCCCTGGTCGCGGTCGCGGCCATATTCCAGAAGGATCCGCAGGTCTTCCTGACCCATCCGGAGTCCAAGGTCACCGACCTGGAAGACCTGAAGCCGTTGACGCTGTTCGTCTCCAAGGAAGGCATTTCGACCTATTTCCAATGGCTGAAGTCCGAATATGGATTCAGCGAAGCCAAGGTCAAACCCTACACATTCAACCCGCAGCCGTTCCTGGCCGACAAGCAGAGCGCGATGCAGGGATACGTGACCTCGGAGCCGTTCGCGATCGAAAAGGCGGCCGGCTTCAAGCCGGGCGTGATTCTGCTGGCGGATTACGGCTTCAACGCCTACTCGACATTGATCGAAACGCGCCGCGATCTGATCGACAAAAAGCCCGACCTGGTGCAGCGCTTCGTCGATGCCTCGATCATCGGCTGGTACCATTATCTGTATGGCGACAACGCGCCCGGCAATGCGATGATCAAGAAACTCAATCCGGAGATGACCGACGAACTGCTGGCGTATTCGGTCGCCAAGATGAAGCAGTATGGCATTGTCGATTCCGGCGACACCCTGCGCGACGGCATTGGCGCCATGAACGACCCAAGGGAAGCGGGCTTCTTCGACAAGATGGTGCGTGCCGGCGTCGTGCGCAGCGACATCGACTACCGCAAGGGTTACACGTTGCGCTTTGCCAACAAGGCTGTCGGGCTGGATCTGCGGCCAAAGAATTAGAGTCCATGATCGATTCCGCGGCCTCATCCGACATCGCTACCGGCCCGGCCGGGCTCGCGGCGAGCCTGCGCGGCGTCACCAAGGTCTATGACAGCGGCGTGAAGGCGCTGGGGCCGATCGATCTCGACGTCGGGCGAGGCGAGTTTGTGTCCCTGGTCGGGCCGTCGGGGTGCGGGAAATCCACGGCGCTGCGGCTGATCGCCGGCCTCAATGCACCGACCTCCGGCACCGTCGAGGTCGCTCGCCGCAGCGGCCAGGCGCGCGCCGGCCATTCGATCGGCTTTGTTTTCCAGGAACCGACGCTGATGCCATGGGCCCGCGTCTGCGACAATGTGCGGTTGCCGCTGACACTGGTGAACATGCCGGCCGCGGAAGCCGACGCGCGCGTCACCGATGCCCTGATGCAGGTCGGCCTCGCCGAATTTGCCGACGCCTATCCGCGCGAACTATCCGGCGGCATGAAGATGCGGGTCTCGCTGGCGCGCGCGCTGGTTACCGATCCGGATCTCCTCTTGATGGATGAGCCGTTCGCCGCGCTTGACGAGATCACCCGCTTCAGGCTCAACGACGATCTGCTGGCGCTGTGGCGCAATCTGCGCAAGACCGTCATCTTCGTCACGCATTCGGTGTTCGAGTCGGTGTATCTGTCGCAGCGCGTGATTGTGATGACCGCGCGACCGGGACGAATCAGCGCCGAGTTTCGCATCGACGTCGCCGAGCCGCGCGGCGAGGAGTTTCGCACCTCCGCCGTCTATGCCGGTTATTGCCGCACGGTCTCGAACGCGCTGGCGCCGCTGCGTTCCGGGCCGCTGCATTCCGGAAAGACGCGCTGATGGACGCTCTGCAAACAGCGCCATCGCTGGTTGGGCGGGCTGTAGAAAGCCGCGCGCTGCGGCTGGCGCGGATCCTGCTCCCCGTCGTCGTATTTGCGGCGGGCCTGGTGGCATGGGAAGCGGTGGTGCGGATCGATCATATTCCGCCCTATGTGCTGCCCGGACCTTCAGCGGTGCTGCGAACGCTGTTCGACGACTGGCCGGTGCTCTCGCTGTCGCTGCTGACCACGCTGCTCACGACGCTGGAGGGCTTCGCTGCCGCCGCCGTCGGCGGCATCGCGCTGGCGTTGCTGTTCAATCAGTCGAAATGGCTGGAATACTCGCTGTTGCCTTATGCGGTGATCCTGCAGGTCACCCCGGTCATCGCGATCGCGCCGCTGCTGCTGATCTACCTGCCGCAGCACACCGCGGTGATCGTCTGTGCCTGGATCGTCGGCTTCTTCCCGGTGCTGTCCAACACCACGCTCGGCCTGAATTCGGTCGATCGCAATCTGGCCGGGCTGTTTCAGCTTTACGGCGCCTCGCGGCTGCAGACATTGCGTTATCTGAAATTGCCCGCCGCGTTGCCGTTCATTCTCGGCGGCCTTCGCATTGCCGGCGGCCTGTCGCTGATCGGCGCGGTGGTCGCCGAGATCGCGGCAGGCTCCGCCGGCGCGGGTTCCGGGTTGGCCTATCGCATAGCGGAGTCCGGCTATCGTCTCAACATTCCCCGAATGTTCGCCGCCCTGCTGTTGCTCTCCGCGGCCGGAATTGTCATTTATGCGCTGCTCGCGCTAGTCTCGCATCTGGTATTGCGGCGCTGGCACGAGAGCGCGCTTGGAAAGGAAAACTGATGGCCGGCGGAAAGATCGCTTCCGAAAAGATCGACCTCTTGATCTACGGGCCGAGCAAGCCGATCGTCGACAACGGCTTTTCCGACCAGTTCGTGCTGCATGGCTTTGAAACCAAGCATGACCTCGAGCGCCTGAGCCCGGCGATTGCCGCCAGGATCCGCGGCGCCGCGGTGACCTACAATACGGTGCGCGGCGACAGCACGACGCTGGCGCAGTTTCCGAAGCTCGAGATCGTCTCCAGCTTCGGCGTCGGTTACGATCACATCGACGCCAATTATGCGCGCGAGCATAATATCATCGTCACCAACACGCCGGATGTCCTGACCGAGGAGGTCGCCGACATCGCGATCGGGCTTTTGATCGCGACCCTGCGCGAATTCGTCAAGGCCGATCGCTACCTGCGCTCCGGCCTCTGGGCCACGCAGAATTTTCCCTTGAGCGCCGGCTCGCTGCGCGACCGCAAGGTCGGGATGGTCGGCATGGGGCGGATCGGCCAGGCGATCGGACGAAGGCTCGAGGCGTCGCGCGTTCCGGTGGTCTATCATTCACGCAACCCGGCACACGGCGTCTCCTACCGGCATTATCCGGACCTGATGGAGATGGCCGAGGCGGTCGATACGCTGGTGGTCATCGTTCCCGGCGGCGCGGCCACCGCCGGGATGATCAATGCCGAGGTGATGAAGGCGCTCGGACCGCGCGGGGTGATCATCAATGTCGCGCGCGGCACCGTGGTCGACGAGCAGGCCCTGATCGACGCGCTCAGGTCGGGAACCATCCTGGCGGCGGGGCTTGACGTGTTCGACAAGGAGCCCAACGTGCCGGACGAATTGAAGGCCATGCAGAACGTGGTGCTGCTGCCGCATATCGGCTCCGCCTCGGTGGTAACCCGCAATGCCATGGATCAACTGGTGGTCGACAACCTCAAGGCCTGGTTTGCCGGCAAGCCGCCGCTTACGCCGGTCGCGGAAACCCCGGCAAAGAGCCGCTGATGGCAAGGCGACCCGGCATCGCGGTTGTGGCGCTTCTGGCTGTTATCGCCGGCGCAGCGCCGGCGCGGTCGCAGGACGTCACGACCCTGAAAAAGGACATGATCGGCCAGTGGGAGCTAGCGACCACCGACCGCAGCAAGACCTGCGTGGTCACGCTGAAGAACGATTCGACGCCGCAGGGGCTGAAGCTTGAACTCGAGCCGGGTTGCGCGGCGGCGTTGCCGTTCACCAAAGACATCACCGCCTGGAGCATCAAGGGACTGGGCGATATCGTGCGGCTGCAGGACGCCGCGGGCCAGCCCGTGGTCGACTTCACCGAAGTGGAAACCGGGATTTTCGAAGGCATGCGAACCGGCGAAGGCATCTACATCCTGCAGAATCTCGCCGCCGCCCGCTCGCTGGCAAAATCCATGGATCAGATGATCGGCGACTGGGCGATGGTTCGCGGCAACGGCCAGACGATCTGCGGCCTGACCCTGACCAACACCGAGGCGACGGCGGACAATTTCCAGGTCTTTCTGAAGCCGAAATGCGACCCCACGGTCGCCGCATTCGCGCCGACCCAATGGCGGCTCGAGCACGGCCAGATCCTGCTGATGTCGGCGAGCGGCGAGACCTGGCAGTTCGAAGCCGACGACAACGCCCAGTGGCGCCAGGTACCCGACAGCGCCGACCCGCTGATCATGCTGCGGCAATAGGCAATCGGGCCGATGCCGGGTCCCTCACCCCGCGATTTTTTGCAAGATGGCTGTCGATCCGGCTGGGGCTGGTTCGTCGACTTAAAGGGCGAGATAGTTCCGGGGGCTCGATGGCCGCGGCTCGTCCTCGATAAGGAGTTCTTCCGATGCGCTTCATGTATATCGTCAAACACCCCGGTCCTGCCGGCAATCCGACCCCGGAGCTGATGCAGGCCATGCACAAGCTCGCCGACCGCGAGACCAAAGCAGGCCGCATGCTCGACAGCGGCGGCCTGATGCCGGTCCAAACCGGTGCCCAGGTGCGCATCGCGGATGGCAAGCTCAGCCTGATCGACGGTCCATTCGTGGAAGCCAAGGAGATTGTCGGCGGCTACGCGATCTTCGAGCTCCGCGACAAGGAAGAGGCCATCGCCATGGCCCGGGAATTCATGCAGTTGCACCTCGATCACATGCCGGGCTGGGAGGGGACGTGCGAGCTGCGCGCGTTTGCCGGCCCGTGAGGCGGCTAACGACCCGATCCGGCCGGCGGCCATGACGGCCGCCGACATCCATCACACCATTCTGGCGGTGTGGCGGATCGAACAGCCGCGGCTGATTACCAGCCTTTCGCGGATGCTGCGCGATGTGCCGCTGGCCGAAGATGTCACGCAGGAGACCCTGATGGCGGCGCTCGAGCACTGGCCAGCGACCGGCATCCCGGAAAAGCCCGGTGCCTGGCTGATGACGGCCGCCAGGCGCCGGGCGCTGGATCATGTCCGCCGCTCCCGGATGCTGCTGCGCAAGCACGAGATGGTCGCCCGCGATATGGAGCAGGAACAGCAGGCCATGCCGGATTTCGACTCCGCCCTGGACGACGATATCGGCGACGAGATGCTGCGGCTGGTCTTCACCGCCTGTCACCCGCTGCTGTCGCCGGAGGCCCGCACCGCGCTGGCGTTGCGCATGATCTGCGGTCTGACCACCGGGGAAATCGCGCGCGCCTTCCTGCTGCCCGAGGCGACCATCGCCCAGCGCATCGTGCGCGCCAAGCGGACGCTTTCGGAATCGGGCCTGGCCTACGAGACACCGCGCGGCGAAGCGCTATCGGCGCGGCTTTGGTCGGTGCTGGAGGTCGTCTACCTGATTTTCAACGAGGGCTATACCGCGGCGCGCGGCGAGCACTGGCTGCGCCCGCAGCTCTGTCGTGAAGCGCTGCGCATGGGCCGCGTGTTGGTCTCGATCGCACCGCGCGAGCCCGAGACCCACGGGTTGCTGGCGTTGATGGAGCTGAACGCCTCACGCAACGCGGCGCGCACCGACGCCGCCGGTGAGCCGATCCTGTTGCTGGAACAGGACCGCTTGCGGTGGGATCGGCTGCAGATCCGTCGCGGCATGCAGGCGCTGCGGCGAGCCCGCGAGCTCGGCGGCGCCGGCGGATTTTATGTGCTGCAGGCCGCCATTGTCGCCTGCCACGCCGAGGCGGGCAGTGCCGACGAGACCGACTGGCCGCTTGTATCGGCACTGTATGCGGAACTCGCGGCGCTGGTGCCTTCGCCGATCATCGAGCTCAACCGCGCGGTGGCCGTCGGCATGGCCGAGGGCCCGCAAGCGGCGCTGGCGATCGTGGATGGCCTCGCCGGACAGGCCGCGCTTCAGAACTATCACCTGCTCGGCAGCGTGCGCGGCGACCTGCTGTACCGGCTCGGCCGCTTCGACGAGGCGCGCGCCGCGTTCGAGGCCGCCGCGGCACTCGCCGGCAACAGCCGCGAACGCGACCTGCTGAAGCGCCGCGCGGCGGCAGCAAATGACGCATTGACACCATCGCCCTAGATCAGACGTAGCGAAATCGAGTGCCTCATGCTTCCAAACGTAGGGTAGTGGCACGCGTGCGATTTTTCCGACCATGCTCGCTCTCGATTCGCATGGTATATTCTATGGCCGCGACCACGACGACCGCCTCAAATCAGCTTCATCCCCTTCAGGCTCGCGTGCCCGTTCCTGCCGACGATGATGTGGTCGTGAACCGATATTCCGAGCGGGGTGGCGATGTCGACGATGGCGCGGGTCATCTGGATATCGGCCTGCGACGGCGTCGGGTCGCCGGAGGGGTGGTTGTGCACCAGGATGATCGCGGTGGCCGACAGTTCCAGCGCGCGCTTGATTACTTCGCGCGGATAGACCGGGGTGTGATCGACGGTGCCGACCTGCTGCACCTCGTCCGAGATGAGTTGGTTGCGCTTGTCGAGAAACAGCAGGCGAAACTGCTCCCTGTCGGCGAACGCCATGCTGGTGCGGCAATAGTCGATCACCTGGTTCCACGAGGACAGCAGGGTGCGCTTCTTCAGTTCGCCCCTGGCGATGCGGCTGGCGACGGCGGCGATCAGCCTGATATGGGTGACGGTCTTTTCGCCGAGCCCGTCGACTTTCCGCAGCCGGGCCTCCGGCGCGTGAATGACTTCGGCGAACGAGCCGAACTGGTCGATCAGCGATTTGGCCAGCGGCTTGACGTCGCCACGCGACAGGCTGCCAAACAGCAGCATCTCCAGCAATTCATAGTCGCTCAGCGCATCCGGTCCGGCGAGGCGGAAACGCTCGCGCAACCGTTCGCGATGGCCGTGATAATGCGGGGCGGCGGCTTCGGGCTGATCGTTCGGCGGGTCGGGTTTGGCGGACATGGCGCCAACCATGCCGCGGCGGCCGGGTTTTGCAACCTTGAATTGCGGTCGGTCATGTCGGCGGGCGCTCGGCGTGGCGCTGCGACAGGGTGAAGATCTCGACGCCGGTGGCCGTAACGCCGACCGAATGTTCGAATTGCGCCGACAGCGAGCGGTCGCGCGTCACCGCGGTCCAGCCGTCAGACAGGATCTTCACATGCGGCTTGCCGAGATTGATCATCGGCTCGATGGTGAAGAACATGCCCGGCTTGAGCGTCACGCCCTCGCCGGGGCGGCCGATATGAATAATGTTGGGTTCGTCGTGGAACATGCGGCCCAGACCGTGGCCGCAGAAGTCGCGCACCACGCTCATGCCCTGCGGCTCGACGAAACTCTGAATGGCGTGGCCGATATCGCCGGTGGTGGCGCCGGGCCTGACCGCGGCGATGCCGCGCATCATGGCCTCATAGGTCACTTCGATCAGCCGTTCGGCCTTGCGGGCCAAGGGCCCCACCCCATACATCCGACTGGAATCGCCATACCAGCCCTCGACGATGAAGGTGACGTCGATGTTGACGATATCGCCTTCCTTCAACGCCCGGTCGCCGGGCATGCCGTGGCAGACCACATGGTTGATGGAGGTGCAGGTCGAAAAGCGGTAGCCGCGATACATCAGGGTCGCTGGGTAGGCGCCATGGCCAAAGGCGAAATCGCGCACGAAATCATCGATCCGCGAGGTCGGCACGCCCGGCTTGACGATATCGGTGAGAGCATCGAGACACTTCGCGACCAGGGCACCGGCCTTGCGCATGCCGGCGAAAGCGGCCGGCCCGTGCAGCTTGATCTGCCCGGTTTTGCGCAAAGAAGTATCGGAGGCTTCGACGTAGCTCATGGGATGTTCACGTTTCGGCCGGCAGGCCGGAGATGACTGATTTGAAGCCTTAATTTAATGATCGGGGCGACCAGTGCAAGCCAAGCTTGGTCGCTCGGCCGGATCTGCGACGAGGAACCCGGCTTCGCCTTGGCTTCAGCTCGGAACCTCAACCGTGGTCTCGACCGGCAGCGCGCCGCCGCGGACTCGGATTTCCCGCACCGGATAGGGGACGCGGATGCCCTCCCGCTTGAACGCCTCCCACAGCGCCAGCATGACCTCGCTCTTGACGTTGTCCATGCCGTCCGGATCGGGAATCCAGAACGTCAGCGAAAATTTCATGCCGGCCTCGGCGAATTCCACCAGGATGCAGTTCGGCGGCCTGCTCTTGATGGCCCGCGGCGCCGTGGAAGCGACATCCACGGCAAGCTTGCAGACCAGTCGTGGGTCGGCCTCATAATTGGTGCCGAAATTAACCTTCACCAGCGTATTCTTGTCGGTGTAGGTCCAATTGGTCACCTTCTGTGTCACCAGATCCTCATTCGGGATCAGGAATTCGCGGCCATCGCCGGCGGCGACCGAGATATAGCGCGTCTTCATCGCGCTGATGCGCCCCGAGCTGTCGCCGATGGTGACGAGGTCGCCCGGTTTCACCGATTTGTCGGCGAGCAGGATGATGCCGCTGATGAAATTGGCGACGATCTTCTGCAAGCCGAACCCGATGCCGACGCCGGCCGCGCCCGAGAAGATTGCCAGTGCCGAGAGGTTGATGCCGACCGCGCTCATCACCACGGCGACGGCGAATATCATCAAAGCGAGCCGGATCATCTTGATCAGCAGCACCTGGATCGACGGCGTCAGGTCGCCGGATCGCGTGATCCGGCTCTCGGCAAAGTTGCTCGCGACATTGGACAGCCACAACGCTACCGCCAAGAGCACCCCGAGCTTGATCAGCAGCAGCGGCGTCAGCCGCAGGCCCCCGAGCACGATCGACACCGAGTTCGAGCGCATCGATGGTCGGGTCGAGCTGCCCGAGAATGCTCAGGGCCGCGACCAGCCACGCCGACAGCGACACCAGCCGAACCACGAATTCGTTGCGAATGACCGATGTGACGAGGCGGATGATCAGCCACGCCAGGGCCAATTTGGCGGCGATGGCAAGCAGGTAGCTGCGGCTCGGCCAGGTCGACGCCCGCATGATGATGCGCGCCACCCGCATCAGGATGGCGAACACCGCAGTCGAGGAGTAGCGGACCAGCACCCGCAATACCATCCGGAGCGGCGCCGGCCATCCCACGGCGAGGGTGGTCAGGTCGACCCGCGAACGGATCGCGGCCCCGCTCGCGAACGCAACACCGGCGCCGGCCATGACCAGGCCGAGCTGCAGATAGAACCATGGCGAGGTGACTTCCGCTCCGACCAAACGCGCCGTGGCATGCAGGAAGTCGAGGACGTCATTCTGGTCCATCGTCAAAACTCATTTGGTGGCAGACCGGCTCGGGCAAACCTGATTCGAAGGTGGGGCAGAATTCCATAACCGTCGCGCCGGCGCCATCGCGACGACACGCCGCAAGCCAGTTCATGCGGGCAAACCGGGTTCGGCGCGGCTTTCGGCAGAAATGGCCTTGGCGTCGAACTGTGGCGACGATAAGGATGCAATTGCAGGTATTTGCGGTGATTTGCGAAAGCGCGCATGGCGTCTCTCGATTCGGTCAGCATAGCCATTCTTCTCGGCGCGGTTCTGGTGATGGCCGGAATCCTGTCGAGCCTGCTCGCGCTGCGGTTCGGCGCGCCGCTGCTGCTGGTGTTTCTGCTGATCGGCATGGTTGCGGGCGATTCCGGTCCGGGCCAGATCCGGTTCGACGACGTGCGTACCACCTACCTGGTGGGATCGGTGGCACTGGCGTTGATCCTGTTCGACGGCGGCCTGCGGACCCGGTTTCAAAGCATCCGCGCCGTGCTGGCGCCGTCGATGGTGCTGGCGACCATCGGCGTGCTGCTGACGGCGCTGATCACCGCGCCGGTCGCCAAATACGCCCTCGATCTGAACTGGGTCGAAGCGCTTCTGGTCGGGGCCGTGGTGGCGTCGACCGACGCCGCGGCGGTGTTTCTGCTGGTGCATGCGCAGGGCCTGCGCCTGCGTCCGCGCGTCGGCGCGACGCTCGAGGTCGAGTCCGGCACCAACGATCCGTTCGCGGTGTTTCTCACGCTGATGCTGGTGGAACTGATCTCAAGCGGGGCCAGCTCGTTCTGGCATGTGGCGATGGAATTCGCGCAGGAGGCGGTGCTCGGCGCCATCATCGGCGTGGCCGGCGGGCGCCTGGTGGTCCTCGCGCTGAACCGCGTCGCGCTGCCGCAGGGCCTGCATGCGCCCTTTGTCGCCACCGCCGCCTTGGTGATTTTCGGCGGCGCGCAGATCGCCCATGCCTCCGGCTTTTTGGCGGTCTATCTGGCCGGCATCATCATCGGCAACCGGCCGACCCGCGCGCACAATTCGGTGGTGACGTTTCTCGATGCCGCGACCTGGCTCGCGCAGATCGTGATGTTCGTGCTGCTCGGTCTTCTGGTCTCGCCGCAACGGCTGGGGAGCAGCGTCGTTCCGGCGGTGGTGGTCGCCCTGGTGCTGATGCTGGTGGCGCGGCCGCTGGCGGTGTTCCTGTGCCTCGCGCCGTTTCGCTTCAACTGGCGGGAAAAGATATTCATGGCCTGGACCGGCCTGCGCGGCGCGGTCGCGATCTTCCTGGCGTCGATCCCGATGCTGGTCGGGCTGTCGAAGGCCTATCTCTATTTCGACGTCGCCTTTGTCGTCGTCATCATCTCGCTGCTGTTGCAGGGCTGGACGCTGGCCGCCGCCGCCCGGCGCCTGCATGTGGCGCTGCCGCGCGCGGATCGCGGGCCGCGGCGCGTCGAGCTCGACCTGCCCGGCCAGCTCGAACAGCAACTGGTCGGCTATTCCGTTCGCCCCAAGAGCCTGTATTTCCGGCGCGGGCTGATCCCTTCCTGGTCGAAGCCGACACTGGTGATCCGCGACCAGCGGATTTTTCGCCCGCCGAGGCCGAGCCGGTCGAGGCGGGCGATTACATCTATCTGCTGGCCCCGCCCGAAAAGGCCGAAGCGCTGGACCGGTTCTTTGTCGACATGCCGCCCAGTTCGGCGCCCGATCCGCATCTGCTCGGGGACTTCACGGTTGCGGGCGAAGTCACGCTGGGCGACATCGCCGCGGCCTATGGCGTGACCGCCGAAGCCGAAGCGTCGAAGCTCACCCTTGCCGATTATTTCGACGTCCATCTCGATCACGCGCCGAAGGAGGGCGCGACACTTGCGCTCGACAGCATCGTTCTGGTGGCGCGCAGCATCAGCGGCGGCAGGGTCAATGTGGTCGGCCTTCGACTGCCGGAGGAAGAGGAACAACCGGCGCCGCTGACACCAATGGCGTCGCTCCGGCGCAGGCTGTCGGAGATGTGGGCGTCGGTCGCCGGAATCTAGCCGTTCGCCGTGATGTCGGCTGTTGAGGATTACGCCGACACTCTTTAGTCTGGCGGCAGGTCGATGAACGACCGCGCGGAGAGACAACCATGCCCGGCTCGCCCGATGATCAACTTGGCTTTGCGCCTGACTATGATTGCCCGATCCCCTATATGCAGCGGACCCGGGACTATTACGCCGCGATCGGCTACACGACGCCCTACCGCTGGGCGCATTATGTCGATGCGCCGTTCCAGCCGCTGAAAAAGCCGCTGGCGCAATCGCGCGTGACCATCGTCACCACCGCGGCCCCCCATGATCCGGTGAAGGGCGATCAGGGCCCCGGCGCGGCGTATAATGGCGGCGCCAAGTTTTACGCGGTGTATGATGGCGACACCTCGAAGCAACACGATCTGCGTATCTCGCATATCGGCTATGACCGCAAGCACACCAGCGCGACCGACAGCGGCACCTGGTTTCCGCTGCCGCAGCTACTGAGGGCTGCAGCGTCGGGGCGCATCGGCGAGGTCGCGCCACGCTTCTTCGGCGCGCCGACCAATCGCAGCCACCGGGTCACCATCGACGTCGACGCCCCCGAGATCCTCGCCCGCTGCCTGGCCGACCGGGTCGATGCCGCCGTGCTGGTACCGAACTGCCCGGTTTGCCACCAGACCGCCGGCCTGGTCGCCCGCCATCTCGAAGCCAACGGCATTGCCACCGTGGTGACGGGATGCGCCAAGGACATCGTCGAGCACGCGGCCGTGCCGCGCTTCCTGTTCAGCGACTTTCCGCTGGGTAACTCCGCCGGCAAGCCGCACGATATCGATTCGCAGGCGCTGACGCTCGGACTGGCGCTGGATCTGCTGGAGCGGGCTTCCGGCGCGCGCACCACCATGCAGTCGCCGTTGCGCTGGAGCGAGGATGCGTCCTGGAAGCTCGATTACAACAACATCTCGCAGATGAGCCCGGAAGAACTGGCCCGGCGTCGAAGCGAATTCGACAAGCAGAAAGAGATCGCGCGCGGCAACCGCGCCGCCTGAGCTCGGCCGCGCCGCCAGCAGCAATGGCCACCTGGAGGACACCGACGTGACCCGTCCGTTCGAAGGCGTGAAGATTCTTGACTTCACGCAGGTGCTGGCCGGCCCCTATGCGAGCTACCAGCTCGCTTTGCTCGGCGCCGACGTCATCAAGGTGGAGCGCCGCGAAGGCGAGGACATGCGCCGCACGCCGCTCAGCCGCGAATGGGCCGATCGCGGCCTCGCCCCGGGGTGGCAGGCGATCAACGGCAACAAGCGCAGCCTGACGCTCGACCTGCAGAAGCCGGAGGCGATCACCATCGTCAAGCAGCTCGCCGGCCAGGCGGATGTGGTGATGGAGAACTTTCGCCCGGGCGTGATGGACAAGCTCGGCATCGGCTACGCCGCGCTCTCGACGCTGAATCCGAGGCTGATCTATTGTGCGATCAGCGGCTTCGGCCAGACCGGCCCGGAACGCCTCGGCGCCGGCTATGACGGCAAGATCCAGGCGATGTCGGGCATCATGGCGATTACCGGCCACGAGCAGACCGGGCCCACCCGCGCCGGCTTTGCGGTCTGCGACGTGTTGTCCGGCGCCACCGCCGCGTTCGGGGTATCAAGTGCGCTGTTCCAGCGCACCCATACCGGCAAAGGGCAGATGGTCGACGTCTCCATGCTGGAGGCGACGCTGGCGTTCCTGTCCGGCCAAGTGGCGGATTACGCGGTAGCCGGCCATCGCCAGCAACTGTCCGGCAATCAGGCAGTGAGCCGGCGGCCAACCGCCAATCTGTTCAAGGCGGGTGAAGGCTATCTGTTGCTCGCGGTGAACAACGAAAAGCAGTACCGGTCGTTGATGGCCGCGCTGGGCCGCGCCGATACGCTGGAAGACCCGCGCTTCGCCGATTGGTTCGCGCGCCAGGAAAACGAGCCGGCGCTGCGGGCCATCATCGAGCAGGCGCTTTCGAGCAAGGATCCGCGCGAGTGGGAGAAGATCCTCGAGGCGGCAGGCGCGCCCTGCGCCAGCATCTGGAAGGTCGAGGAAGTGATCGATCACCCGCAGATCGCGGCGCGCCGCGCCGTTCAGGAGATCGATACGCCCTACGGTCGCCTGCGCTTTGCCGGCAGCGGCTTCCAGCTTGCGCATGGCGGCGGCAGGCTCGATCGCATGGCGCCCGAGCTCGGCGCCCACACCGACGAGGTACTGAACGCGCTCGGCTATGACGCCGACGCGATCGCGGACCTTCGCAGGCGCGATATCGTCTGAGGGTCCTGGCGGGCGTCTTTGCAGAGATCACGCCGGCGGGGGAGCGGCCGTCAGCACCTTGACGCCGCCAAAGGCAGCAATCTGCCCACGCCGCAGCAGTACGATCTGGGTCGCCACCTGGCGCAGTTCCGCGGCATCGTGGCTGACATAGACCATCGGTATGCCGGCCTCGTCGCGCAGCCGCACCAGATAGGGCAGGATCTCGATCTTGCGTCCTTCATCCAGCGATCCCAGCGGCTCGTCGAGCAGCAGCAGTCTTGGTTTGGACAGCAGCGCCCGTCCGAACGCGACGCGCTGGCGCTCCCCGCCGGACAATTGACCGGGACGGCGGTCGAGCAGGTCGCCGATATCGAGTAAGTCGACAATGCGCTTGCGCTGCGCGGGATCGTCGGCGAGACGGTTCATGCGCCGCCCGTAGTCAAGGTTCTGGCGGACATCGAGATGCGGGAAAAGCCGGGCATCCTGGAACACATAGCCGATGCGGCGGCGATGGGGCGGGACATGGACCCGTGCCGAGGTGTCGTCCAGGGTTTCGCCGTCAAGGCTGACGACACCGCGGTCGGGCCTGAGCAGGCCCGCGATCATGTTGATCAGCGAGGTCTTGCCGGCGCCGGAGGCGCCGAACAGCCCGGTAACCCGGCCCTCGCTGGCGAACGCGGCCTGCAGCGAGAAATCACCGAGCTGTTTCGAGACGTCGACCCGCAGCATGGATCAGTTTCCGTGCAGGCGCTGCGTGGCGCGCCGCGCGAACCATTCGGAGGCGATCAGCGCCGCCGTCGCGATCACGATCGAGACGACCACCAGCCGCAGCGCCGCGGGATCGCCATCCGGGGTCTGGATCAGAGAATAGATCGCCGAGGAAATGGTCTGGGTTTCGCCGGGGATATTCGACACAAAGGTGATGGTTGCGCCGAATTCACCGATCGCCTTGGCAAAGCCGAGCACCATGCCCGCGAGCACGCCCGGCAGCGCCAGCGGCAGGGTGATGGTCAGGAACACCCGCCACGGCGCGGCGCCGAGCGTTTCGGCCGTCTGCTCCAGTCTGCGATCCACCGCCTCGATCGACAGCCGGATCGGTCGAACCAGCAATGGAAACGACATGACGCCGCAGGACAGCACCGCGCCGGTCCAGCGGAACGCGAACACGATCCCGAGATGATCGGCGAGCCAGGCGCCGATCAGGCCGCGCCGGCCGAAGGCGAGCAGCAGCAGATAGCCGGTGACAACCGGCGGCAGCACCAGCGGCAGGTATATCAACGCGTCGACGATTGACTTGCCCCAGAAGTCGCGCCGCGCGAGCAGCCACGCGATGGCTATTCCCAGCGGCGTCGCCACCAGTGTCGCTACCGTGGCAACCCGCAGCGAAAGCTGGATCGCCGTCCATTCCGTTGGCGAAATCTCAAGCACGCTTCAGGTCGTCGGGCTGACTAGAAACTGGAAGCCGTATTTCTCGAAGATGGCCATGGCCGCCGATGTTCGCAGAAACGCGAGATATCCGCTGGTATCCGGCTTCGCGGTCGCGGTCGCCGCCACCGGATAGATGATCGGTGGATGGGAATCGGCGGGAAAAGTGCCGACAATCTTGACGCCGGGTTCGACCTTGGCATCGGTGGAATAGACGATGCCGAGCACGGCCTCACCGCGCGCCACCAGCGCGAGCGCGGCGCGCACGCTCTCGGCCATCGCGAATTTCGGCTCCGCGGCCTGCCAGGCACCGAGTTTCTCCAGCGCGGCCTTGGCGTATTTGCCAACCGGAACCGCCTTGACGTCGCCGGTCGCGATCTTGCCGTCGCCGGCGAGTTTGGCGAGATCGAAGCCTTTTCCGATCGTCACCTGGTCGATCTTGGAATCCTTCGGTGCGATCAGCACGATGCTGTTGCCGAGCAGATTGACGCGGGTCGGCTCGTTGATGGTTTTCTTGCCGATCGCATAATCCATCCAGTCGGTATCGGCGGACACGAAAACATCGGCCGGGGCACCTTGCTCGATCTGCTTGGCGAGCGTCGAACTTGCGGCATAGCTCGCCACGACTTTGACACCGGTCTTGGCGGTGTAGGCGGCGTCGACGTCATCGAGCGCGTTCTTCATCGAAGCGGCGGCAAATACCGTGAGGCTCTTGTCCTGGGCGCGCGCAGGCGGCCAGGCTGATCCGCACAGCAGGCTGAAGGCGAGGAAAATTCCGGCAAGACGATGCATGGAGGCGCTCCTGCGTGTTCGCGGCGCGATTTCCCGCGCGCAAATCAGGCGTTGATTGAGGTTTGGTGCGACAGGCGGAAGCGCCGTTCCGTCCACCCCTCCGGCTTACGGCCGGTCGGTTTTCGCCAACGAAAACAATAACAGGCTGAGGATGGGGGTAAAGGCTTCCTTCGTCTATTCCGACGGCAAGATCGCCACAGACAAGGCCTTGTCCCTGGCGCCGCTGATTTCCAGCACGAACGGGCCTGCCGGAATCTCGTACTTCATGGTCTTGCGGATGCCGTCGCAATCGGTCGCACCGCTAAAGCCCTTGGGCCTCAGGGCGTGCCCGTCCTGGATGACATCGATCCAGGCACCCGCCGACAGGCTGATGGTGTAGAGGCCTGGCTTCGGCGCGCCCTTGAAGCTTGCAAAGCCGGCAAACGTGCCGTCCTTCGGCGCGCGTTCGGGCGGCGTGGGCAGCTTGGCTTCAACAGGCGTCAGCAAGGCGAGCGTCATTCCCGTCGTCGGCAGGGCGCCGAGTTCGCTGCCGGACGCCAGTTTGACCCGGTCCGGTGCCGTCAATGCCGCGCGCTCGCGCCCGATCGGCCATTTGAATTTGTCGCAGCCGCTCGGCTCCTCGGCCGCAAGTGCGGAAGCCGGTCCGAGCAGGACAAAGGCGATCAGCACGGGCGCGCGCATGGTCAGTCCACCGCGATCATCACGTCGGAGGCCTTTACCACCACGGTGACATGGCTTTTCGCCTTGATGCCAAGATCGTCGACCGCCTCATTGGTGATGGAGGAAGTGACGACCTGGCCGTTGCCGATATCGACGCGAACATGCGAGGTGGTCGCGCCTTTCTTCACTTCGACGACGGTACCCTTGATCTGGTTGCGTGCACTGATGCGCATGGGGGGCTCTTTCACAATGCTCGGCCGCGCGCGGCGACGCCCGCGCATAGCTGGCTCTAAATGAGGTGCGGGGACCAACGTCCCATTGGACCACGCGCTTACGGCGCAAGTGGCGGGCGATATTAGCGCATTTCGGCGCTGCGGGGATAGCCGCCCTGGTAAATACTATGGCTTGGCATCCGGGGCGGCCAGCACCTGGCGGCAGTCGGCCGGCAATTGCGCGAGTGTTACTGGCGGCCGCGGCTTCGGCGGCGTCGTCGGCGGCTTCGGGTGAAGCACCGAATCCTTGAACCAGTAGGCGAGATCGGCGGGCCGGCAGCCGTCGCCTTCCGGCGGTGCCGGCTGGCTCTCGCATTCGCGGCTGCCCGCCGGGCAGGTGATGCGGATATGGAAGTGATAATCATGGCCATACATCGGCCTCACCTTGGCAAGCCAGCCGCGATCGCCCTTGGCTTCGCGGCACAGCGCCCTCTTGATGGCGGCATTGACGAAGATTCGCTGCACCCTCGGTTCCTGCGCGGCGTCGCGGATCACCGTGAGATGGTTCGGTGTCCAGACATGCGGATCGATATCGAGGCGGTCGGGACGCACCATCATGACCGCGGACATATCCTCGCGCTCGTTGCGCGACAATTGCCGGTTCGGCATCGGCGTCAGCCAGACATCGGCATCGAGCCCGATCTGATGGCTGGCGTGCCCGGTAAACATCGGTCCGCCACGCGGCTGCGACATGTCGCCGACCAGCAATCCCGGCCAGCCTGCATCCTTGTGCACCTTGGCGGACAGCCGCTCCAGCAGCGCGACCATGTCGGGGTGCGCCCAATTGCGGTTGCGCGACAGCCGCATCACCTGCCAGGTCGGGCCGTTGATCGGCAGTGCTTCGGCGCCTGCGATGCAGCCCTTGGCGTAGAAGCCGATCACCCGGGTCGGCATCGCTGCCGGTAGCACCTTGCGGCCGAACAACTCCTTTGCGCCCAGTTTGGGATCGTTGGGATTGGCGAGCGGCGGCAGCGGCTTGGGATCGACACTGCCCTTGTCCTGCGCCAGCGCTGCGGAGGCGCCGGCGAGAGCCGAGGGCAGCAGCAGGAACAGCAAAAGCATCAGGCGCGGGGTCATCAGGGCACTCTGCGGCGGCCTGCCACGGAATTAGCGCCTGCGAACAAGGCGCGCCAGTCGCAATTGGTTGATGGGGCAAGGGCTCGCGCGGCCGTTCAGACGTCCTTGGCCGCGGCGCCGGGATTGGCGGCGAGCAGCGCCCGGCCGACATCTTCATAATGGGTGTCGCGGGCCTGGATCTGTTGCGCAATGGCGTGCATGTCGCGAAAGCGGCGCTCGAACGGGTTGGCGTTGAACACCGCGGTGGCCCCCGCCATGTGATAGGCGGCGTCGACCACCGAAGCGGCCTGGTGAATGGTCCAGGTCGATGCAAGGCGAAGCGCGACGCGTTGCTGCTCTGTATAGCTGCCGGTGCGCACCAGGTCCTGCCAGACCTCGCTGGCCGTTGCATAGAGATAGGCGCGCGCCGCGCGCAGATCGCCTTCGATACGGCCGAGCGCGGCCTGCACCGCATTGTTCTCGCGCATTGCCTTGACGCCGACCGATGCCTTGCCGCGCGCCAGATCGATCGCGGCATCGAGCGTGGCGCGGGCGACGCCGAGCGCGACCGCGGCGAAACCCATCCCGAAAACGATGTTGGTGGTGAGCCGGTAGAGCGGGCCTTTTTCGCGCACCGCGGCGGGATCGTCGCGCAGCGCCGCGAACCTTTCCGGGATGAACAGATTGTCGACCGAATAGCTGTCGGTGCCGGTGCCTCTGAGGCCGATCACGTCCCAGACGTCGTACATCGTGGCGCTCGCGACCGGAAACAGGATGGTGCGTATCTCCGGCGCGCCATCGCCCTTGCGTCGTCGCGTGCCGTCCGCCTCGACGACCTGGACATGAGCGCCGAGCCAGTTGGCCTGGCGGGAGCCGCTGGCGAAGTCCCAGCGGCCATCGGCACGATAGCCGCCTGGCACGACCTGCACCTCGCCGGCGATCGCACCCCAGGCCAGGATGTCGGTGGGTGCGGCAAACACCTCGCGTGCGGTGTCGGGATCGAGATAGGCCGCGGTCATGGCGCAGACGCTGCACTGCCCGAGGCACCATGCCGTCGACGCATCGGCCTTCGCCACTTCCTCGAGCATCTGCATGAAGACTTCAAGCGGCAGCTCGGCCCCGCCCGCGCTGGTCGGCAACAGGGCGCGGTACAAGCCGTTCTCGATCAGGGCGGAAACCACCGGCGGGGTCAGCCGCCGTGTCCTTTCGATCTCGTCGGCCTCGCGCGCGATCATGGGCGCCAGCGCTCGCGCGCGTTCGATCAGGTCGAATCCGGGAACCTTGTTCATGCCTTTCCTCGCGACCGTTGCGGTTCTTCTTAGCCGATATGCAGGGGTAAGGCATCCGTCCGCATCGATCAAGCTGGGGACGTCAGCGCGCCAGGCCAAGCAGAACGAGAATGGCCCGGTCCAGCAGTCCGGAGGTCTCGGCATCGATGCGGCCGATCACCCGCCGGATCCGGTCGCGCCGAAGCGCCACCATTTTGTCGGTCATGATTTGCGACCGCACCCGCAGGCCACTTTCCGGCGTGGCTTCGATCAGCGGTCGCAGCAGCAACGTGTCCCGAAGGTCCGACGAGACAGGGCAGACGAAGAGGGTCGTAAGGTCAGCATTGAATTCGTCGGCCTGCACTACAACTCCCGGCAGCGGCCTCCCGAGGTCGCTGGGAACAACCATCAGCACAACATTGCCGCGTGCTATTTCCATGCTTCCCAGTCGTAAACCGACTCGATCCAGTCATCGATTACGCCATTTTCCGGGTGTTGCGCCATCCGCCGGGCCTGCTTGCGCAAATCTGCAAGGACCTTGGGATCGCGCAAGTCCGGCACCCAATGCTGCACCGGGCGTAAGCCCTGGACGCGCAGACGCTTGCGGCGCGCGGCCATGCGCTGCTGCGGTGTCCGTGGTTTCGACTTTTTCGGAGTGGGGGCCATCCGAGCATCGTAACATGTTACGGCTACGGTTGCAACCGTAGGTCTCGAGGGCAATGGATTCGGCTCCATCCCACTGAAAGCGTCCGAAGCGTCAGCCTCCCGTGGCCGAGACGGGCCTGTTTCGCTATTCGGTGGCGCCCACGCGCGCCTTGCCCGGTGCACGCGCCTTTTTCCAGTCGCCGGTTGCCAGAACCTTGCTCGCAGACAGGATTTCAATGCCAACGATACGGCCGTCGGCATCGACATCATAGATGAACGGCCCGGTCTCTTCAGTCCTGTTGACCTTGCCTCTTCCGACGGCGATATACACTGCGTCGGCTTGGGCGTCGTAGGTTATGTCGGTCATGACTTTCGCCTCGCGTTCCGATCGAACATCATGCTTATAACACGAATGCTGGAATCTGTCTCGACGCACACCACACGAAGAACGCGTCCGTCGAATTGAGGAATTGCGCGAAATCTGCGCTCAACAACCCGTTCTCTGGGTTCTACCTCGATCCAGTCGGGATCGAGAACGGTCTCCTCAACCCATCTGAGATCAATATCCCGTTCTCGCAATCTGGTCCGGGCATGTGCGGTGAGGGTAACCAGCTTCTTCATCAGCGCCTTTGACCCTCACGACAATCCGTCTTCAGCTATCCACCTTCAGTGCGGCAATAAAAGCCTCCTGCGGGATATCGACCTTGCCGAATTGCCGCATCTTCTTCTTGCCTTCCTTCTGTTTCTCCAGAAGCTTGCGCTTGCGGGTGATATCGCCGCCGTAGCACTTGGCGGTGACGTCCTTGCGCAAGGCCCGCACGGTCTCGCGCGCGATCACCTTGCCGCCGATCGCGGCCTGGATCGGAATCTGGAACATGTGCGGCGGGATCAGTTCCTTCATCTTCTCGACCATGGCGCGGCCGCGGCCTTCGGCGCGCTGGCGGTGAACCAGCATCGACAGTGCGTCCACCGGCTCGTTGTTGACCAGGATCTGCATCTTGACGAGGTCGGCCGGCTTGTAGTCGGTGAGGTGATAGTCGAACGAGGCATAGCCCTTCGAGACCGATTTCAGGCGGTCGTAGAAATCGAACACCACTTCATTGAGCGGCAAATCGTACTTCACCAAGGCGCGCGACCCGACATAAGTGAGCTCCTTTTGCGATCCGCGCCGCTCCTGGCACAGCTTCAGCACGCTGCCGAGGTAATCGTCTGGGGTAAGGATCGTGGCTTCGATCCACGGCTCCTGGATCTCGGCGATCTTGACCACGTCGGGCATGTCGATCGGATTGTGGATCTCGATTTCCTGGCCATCGCTCAGGCGCATCTTGTAGATCACCGATGGCGCGGTCGCGATCAGGTTGAGATCGAACTCGCGGTGCAGCCGCTCCTGGATGATCTCCAGATGCAACAATCCGAGGAAGCCGCAGCGGAAGCCGAAGCCGAGCGCGGCGGAGGTTTCCATCTCGAACGAGAAGCTGGCATCGTTGAGACGCAGTTTGCCCATCGCCGCCCGCAGCGTCTCGAAATCGTCGGCGTCGACCGGGAACAGGCCGCAGAACACCACCGGGATCGCCGGCTTGAACCCCGGCAGCATTTCGGTGACCGGCTTGCGGTCATCGGTGATGGTGTCGCCGACCCGGGTGTCCGCCACCTCCTTGATGGCGGCGGTGATGAAGCCGATTTCACCGGGCCCGAGTTCATCGACCTGCTGCATTTTCGGGGTAAAAAATCCGACGCGCTCGACGTCATAGGCGGCGTTGGTACCCATCATGCGGACACGCTCGCCCTTCTTCATGACACCGTCGACGACGCGGATCAGGACCACGACGCCGAGATAGACGTCGTACCAGCTATCGACCAAGAGCGCCTTCAGGGTCGCGCTGCGGTCGCCCTTCGGCGGCGGCAGGCGGGCCACGATAGCCTCCAGCACCTCGGGAATGCCGAGGCCGGTCTTGGCCGAGATCATCACCGCATCGGAGGCGTCGATGCCGATCACATCCTCGATCTGCTGCCTTACCTGGTCGGGTTCGGCGGCCGGCAGGTCGATCTTGTTCAGCACCGGCACGATCTCGTGATTGTTGTCGAGCGCCTGGTAGACATTGGCGAGGGTCTGGGCCTCGACGCCCTGGCTGGCATCGACGACCAGCAGCGAGCCCTCACAGGCCGCGAGCGAGCGGGAGACTTCGTAGGCGAAGTCGACATGGCCCGGCGTGTCCATCAGATTGAAGATGTAATCCTTGCCGTCCCTGGCGTGATAATTCAGCCGGACCGTCTGTGCCTTGATGGTGATGCCGCGCTCGCGCTCGATATCCATGGAATCGAGCACCTGTTCCTTGCCCGCCATTTCACGGTCCGTCAGCCCGCCGGTGACCTGGATCAGGCGGTCGGCCAGCGTCGATTTGCCATGGTCGATATGAGCGATGATGGCGAAGTTGCGGATGTTGGAAATAGGGCTGGATGTCATGGGCGCGGGATAGCATTGGCCCCCCGCTGCGGCAACCTCATTGCAGGCTTGTGACGGCACAAGTTCACGCCAAGCTGATTTCACTTGCAGCAAAAACGCGCTACGTCACCGCAGATGTCCGCTGTCCGGCTCTCGCCCGCAACCTTGCACGCCCGCGCCTCGTCAAAGGTCCGGCGGCTGGCAGCGTGGCTTGTGGCGTCGGCGTCGGACCGCGAGACCGGCCCTTGGCTGGTGATCGGCTTTGCCCTCGCACATGCCACGCTCTGGACCTTGATCCTGATCAAGCTGAAGGCGGCCCAGGACGTCCACATGGATGTCGCCGAGGCGTTCGCCTGGGGGCAAAAATTCCAGCTCGGCTACGGCAAGCATCCGCCGCTGTCGGGATGGATCGCAGGCCTCTGGTTCATGCTGTTTCCGGTCGCCAACTGGTCGACTTATGCGCTGGCGATGGCGACGCTCGGAACCGGCCTCGTGATCTGCTGGCTGATCGCGCTGCGAGTGGTCGATCGGCGCCGCGCGTTCTTCATGGTGGTGATGCTCGCGCTTTATCCGATCTTCAATTTCAAGGGCTACAAATACAATCCGGATCTGCTGCAGCTCGTCACCCTGCCGCTGGTGGTGCTGGCCTATCTGCATGCGTTCGAGAGGCGCACCGTGCGCGCCGGCGTGTGGCTCGGCCTTGCCGGCGCGCTGGCGCTGATGACGAAATACTGGGTACTGACCATGATCGGCGCGGTCGGAATCGCCGCCTTGATCCACCCCGACCGGCTGAAATTTCTGCGCTCGCCGGCGCCGTGGGTCGCGATCGCCACGCTCGTCGTCGCAATGATTCCACATCTGATCTGGCTGAGGGATGTCGACTTCGCGCCGCTGACTTATGCCGGCGACGTCTATGCCCTCACCAGCCGGGCGCAATGCCTTCAGCTTGTGATCGGCTATATCGGCCATAACCTCGCGCTGCTGGTCGTCCCGGTGTTGCTGGCGGCGGCGGCGCTGGCGTGGACGCGGCCGCTGACGCTGGTCAGGCGTGCCTGGCGGCGCGGCGCCGCTGTCGGAGTGAACCTGTCGCAGGCGCTGAACATCTGGATCATCCAGATCGTGGTCGCGGCAGGGCCTCCGCTCGGCGCCCTCGTTTTCACGGTCTATCTCAAGACCGATTGGGGAATCTCGCTGTTCTTTCTGACCCCGCTGGCGCTGGTCGCAATTCCGTCGCTGCGCCTTCCCGGCATCGCATTGTTCCATATTGCGGTAATCTGGCTGGTGATCACGCTGGCGGCGCTGGCCGCATCGCCCTACATCGCGGCCCACGAGATGGCCGACAATCCGAACGGTGCCTCAGGCTATGGCGCGCGCTCCGAACTCGCCCGCGAGTTGACGCAAGCCTGGCATGAGCGCTTCCACTCGCGCTGGGCCGTGGTCGCCGGCGCAACGGACATCGGCGAGCCGATGACGTTCTATAGCCCGGATCATCCGGCGCCATTCACGCCGAACGAGCTCTGGGCATCAGGTCTGACGTCGCTGGCGGAGGCGAAGCGGCTGGGCTTCATCGGTATCTGCGAAACTTCGAACGACGGACGCCTGCCGGAATGTGAGGCGTGGATGGCGACCAATGCGGCTCAAGCCGAGCAGCTCGTGATGACCACGCAACGCTTCTTCCAGGGTCATGCCGGCCCGTCCACCGGCTGGAAAATCTATATCGTGCCACCGGCGAAATAGCCGCCACCGCGACAGCCGCTCAGGTGCCTTCCTCGTTGAACTTGCTCGCGACCAGATCGGTAATGGCGTCGAGCGCAGCTTGCGCTTCCGGGCCCGCCGCGGAGACGACGATGGAGGTGCCGGGCCCTGCCGACAACATCATCAGTCCCATGATGGAGGTGCCGCCGACCGTTTCGCCGCCGCGCGTCACCCACACTTCGGCGTTGAAGCGCTCGACCATCTGGACGAATTTCGCCGAAGCACGCGCATGAAGGCCGCGCTTGTTGATGATGGGAATTTCCCGGGACACCGCAGCTTCGGGCACGCTCTGCCCGGCACCGTTTTCGGGCGACGCGGCGTCATCATTCATTTGCCGGCGAGCACGCGGCTGGCAATGGTGACGTATTTGCGACCGGCTTCCTGAGCCATCGCGATGGCATCGGGCAGCGACCGTTCTTCACGAACCTTGGCAAGCTTGACCAGCATCGGAAGATTGATTCCCGCGAGCACTTCCACCTTCGGGCGGCTCATGCAGGAGATCGCAAGGTTGGAAGGGGTGCCGCCGAACATGTCGGTCAGGATAGCGACGCCGTCACCACTGTCGACGCGATTGACCGCTTCAATGATATCGCTCCGGCACAGATCGGAATCGTCCTCAGCCCCGATCGTCACGGCTTCGATTTGTTTTTGCGGGCCCATAACATGTTCGAGCGCCGCCTTGAACTCGTCGGCAAGGCGCCCATGGGTCACAAGTACCAGACCAATCATCGGAAACTCCTCGCGGGTGCTTTTTGGTGCACCGCACGAACGCGCCACTTTGACCATCCAGAGCCCCCGCGCAAGAGGGGATCTTGGCGATTCTCCCGGAAATTAGCGGTAGGGAGGGGAGGCGACGCCGGTCAGTCTGTCGCGATACTGGCCACCATATGGTTACCAATTCCCTTCAGACAATCCGCCGAGGACGGCGCCGAGATTGAACCCATGGTTGTCGTCAGGGCAGCTACAACCAATGGCAGCGCCGGGTACCCCGACCCTATGGGGATCCGCGGTATCTCCACACCATGAACGCATGCCAGAAGGGCTTCAGGGGGCGGCAGACGCTCGGCATCGGGCGCCGACAGATCGACGACCATGCCGACGATCGCGTCGGCGGCGTATTCGCAGCGGCGAATGCCGAGGCCCCGGATTTCGATCAGGCCCGCCAATTGCGGCACCGGCCTGACCGTCAGTTGATCGCCGTGAGCTTCGAGATGGACCCGATCGTCGCCAACCAGGATCGCCGGAGGGATCTGCCCGGCGCGCCCGGCCAGGATAAGATCGAAGGCGAGCCTCGATTTGCCGGCTCCCGAGGGGCCGCGGATCAATATCGCCCGCCGTTCGACCAGCACGGCGGAAGCGTGGACGCTTGCGTCCTGCGGGCTTCTCATGGCGCGGGCAGCCGGACCACAAAGCGGGCGCCGGCAATGGTCGCCTCGCCCTCGGCGTCGGCGGGCCCGGCGCGATTTTCCGCCCAGATGCGGCCGCCATGGGCTTCGATGATCTGCTTCGAGATCGACAGCCCCAGCCCGGAATTCTGTCCGAAACCCTGGTGCGGCCGGTCGGTGTAAAAGCGCTCGAAGATTCGCTCCAGCGCATCCTCGCGAATTCCCGGCCCATCGTCATCGACGACGATGTCGATCTCCGATCGCAAGCGCCGGCAGACGATCCGGACCTTGCCGCCAGCGGTGGAAAACGACTGGGCGTTGACCAGCAGGTTGGAGATCACCTGGCCGAGCCGCGAATCGTGACCCGGCACCGAGAAGGTATCGGCGGGACTGCGTCCCTCGAAACGGACCTGGACGCCGACATCGTGGCCGAGCCGGGTTTCGTTGGCGACCGTCGTCAGGGCGGTCAACAGCCGGCGAAGATCGACCGCCGTCATATCCTGCCGCTGCAGTTCGGCATCGAGCCGGCTGGCATCGGAAATGTCGGAGATCAACCGATCGAGCCGCTTGACGTCATGCTCGATCACCGCGAGCAGCCGCGAGCGGCTGCTTTCGTTGCGCGCGAGCGGCAGCGTCTCGACCGCGGAGCGCAGTGACGTCAGCGGGTTCTTCAGTTCGTGAGCGACATCGGCGGCGAACATTTCGATCGCCTCCATGCGGTTATAGAGTGCGTCGGTCATGTCGCGCAGCGCGCCGGAGAGATGGCCGATCTCGTCGCGGCGGCGGGTGAAATCGGGAATCTCGACACGGGTGCGGATGCGGCGGCGAACCCGCTCGGCGCTGTCGGCGAGCCGGCGCACCGGTCCGGCGATGGTGCTTGCGAGCAGCAGCGACAGCACGATCATCACCGCAGACGCGACGCCGCCGACCTTCAAGATCGCAAGCCGCTCCGCGGTCACCATCTGATCGATATCGCCGCTCTGGGTCGAAAGCAGCAGCACGCCATGCACCTCGCGGAACCGCTGGACCGGCACGGCGACCGAGACGATCACCTCGCCGCGCTCGTTGATGCGCACCTTGCTGCTCTTCTGGCCGTCGAGGGCGTGCGCGACCTCCTGATAGCTCTTGCCGTCCTCGGGTCCGAGTTCGTGGTAGAGCGGCAGGTCGCCGCGGTTGAGCCAGGTGCGGATCGCGATCATGGTCCGTTCGGCAAACCCCGGCTTTTCCACCGACGGCGGCGGCAATTCAACGCGCTGTATATCGCCGCGGCGATAGAGATTGCGGCTGTCGAGAATCAGGCTGCCGTCGCGGTCGAAAATACGGGCGCGGGTCTTGGTCGGCGAGATTAGCTGCAGCAACACCGGCGCGACCCGTTCGGGGTTGATCGAGAAATCCAGCCTGGAATACTCGTCCGGCGCGCCATAGGTCTCGCCCGGCTTCAGATCCTGCAGCCGGTCGGGGTCGATGGTGATGGTGTTGGTATCGACGGTCGCGGAAGCCGCGATCGCGCCGGCGATGATCTCGGCCTGCACGAGCAGGCTTTGCGCCCGCGCGTCGATCAGGCCGGCACGGAACTGCGACAGATAAAGCACGCTCGCCACCAGCGCGATCAGGCCGGCAAGGTTCAGTGAAACGATGCGGCGGGTCAGGCTCGAGAAGCTGAGTGCGAAAAAAAACTGACCGGCCCGGCGCAGCCAGTCGAGCGGCCGCTGCCAGCCCTTGCCGCGCGGCTGCTCGCCGGCAGCGCCGTCCGAAACGAGGGACGACGCGGCGTCCTCGGCATTCAGGCTCGAATTAGGCTGCGTTCGATCAAGCAATGGCCAAAACTGCCGGTTGTTTCGATACGGGATACGCGTCCGCCCCTGCACCTTACCCCAGTTGGGCGGCGGCGTCAGTCGACAATGCGGGCGTCAAACCGCCCGCAAGTCAGGTTTCCTTGAAGCGGTAGCCCACGCCATACAGGGTCTCGATCATCTCGAAGTCATCGTCGACCACCTTGAACTTCTTGCGCAGCCGCTTGATGTGGCTGTCGATGGTGCGATCGTCGACATAGACCTGATCGTCATAGGCCGCGTCCATCAAGGCGTTGCGGCTCTTCACCACGCCCGGGCGCGTGGCCAGCGCCTGCAGAATCAGAAACTCGGTCACCGTCAGCGTCACCGGCTCGTTCTTCCAGGTGCAGGTATGACGTTCGGGATCCATCCGCAGCAGGCCGCGATCGAGCGCCTTGGCGTCGGTCTCCTTGGGCACCGCGGTCGGATCCTTCGGCGCCGCGCGGCGCAGCACAGCCTTGACGCGCTCGACCAGCAGGCGCTGCGAGAATGGCTTGCGGATGAAATCGTCGGCGCCCATTTTGAGGCCGAACAATTCATCGATTTCCTCGTCCTTGGAGGTGAGAAAAATCACCGGCAGATCGGACTTCTGGCGCAGCCGGCGCAACGTCTCCATGCCGTCCATGCGCGGCATCTTGATATCGAGGATCGCCAGATCGGGCGGACTGGTGCGAAAGCCGTCGAGCGCGGAAGCGCCGTCCGTGTAGGTCATGATACGGTAGCCTTCGGCTTCGAGCGCGATCGAGACCGATGTGAGAATGTTACGGTCGTCGTCGACCAAGGCGATTGTGGGCATGAGCCTGCTTTCCGAAACGGAGTGAAACGGCGAGCAATCCAGCGATGCGCCGCATATAAGGGGCTTCGAACGTCAACGAGCAATGCAAGCTGGGCTGAAGTGTGACCAAGTTCCGCAAAACGCCCGAACGAGGTACGGATTCCGCACCTATATAGACATCGGTTTAGCCGAAAAAAGGCCATTTTCGCAATGAGATGCCGGAACCAGCGCGATGCAGCCCAGGGCTGATTTCGACCCCGCCCAGCTCGCCAAATCGCTGCTGCGGCGCAGCCGGCAAGGCGCGCTGGCCACCTTGCAGGCCGGCAGCGGCGACCCCTATTGCTCGTTGGTCAATGTCGCAAGCCACGCCGACGGCTCGCCCATTCTGCTGATTTCGCGGCTGGCGCTCCATACCAGGAACCTGCTCGCCGACAGCCGGGTCTCCCTGTTGCTGGACGAACGGGCGCCAGGCGATCCGCTGGAGGGCGCGCGGATCATGCTGGCAGGACGGGCGGAGCCCGCCGGAACCGTCGATTCGGCGATTCTGCGCCGACGCTATCTGAACGCCCATCCTTCGGCGGAAGCCTTTGTAGATTTTAAGGATTTTTCGTTTTTTCGGATCCGCCCCACCGCCGCGCATCTGGTCGCCGGGTTCGGCCGGATCGTTGACCTCGAGCCGGGGCAGTTTTTGACCGACATTTCCGATGCCGGGGCTCTCGTGGAGGCCGAACAAAGCGCGATCGAGCATATGAACGCCGATCATCGCGATGCCATCGCCCTTTACGCGACCCGGCTGCTCGGTGCGGCCCCCGCCGACTGGCGATGCACCGGTTGTGATCCCGACGGCATCGACATGCGGGCGGACAGCGTGACGTTGAGGCTGGATTTTCCGCGGCGGATTGTCACCGCTGCCGCATTGCGGGAGGTACTGAAGCAGCTTGCCGATCAGGCCCGCACCGCAGCAAGCATCGGAGCCGCGGGCCGCACCGCCCTGGAATAAACCAAAACCCGCGGGATCGGCTTGGCAAGCCCGGCGTTCATCAGTAATAGGTCGCCGGACCAAGGCCGGAAGGCTATATTGACGGTCACCGCGACAGGCGCGTCTGGCGACATTCGCGCCATCGAGATACGCGGGTTCGAGGAGGATTCTTCGTGCAAGAGACGGGCGTGCATAACGGTGCCTTCGGTGCCGACAAATTCGGCTTAAGAAAACTCAAGGGCGTGAACTGGAATTTCAGCGCGCCGCAGCTTTACGAACATGCCCTGCGTGTCGGCGAAGCCACGGTCTCCGCCGACGGCGCGTTGTGCGCGGACACCGGCGTATTCACCGGCAGAAGTCCCAAGGACAAGTTCACCGTTCGCGATGCCCTGACCGACAAGAACATGTGGTGGGCCGGCAACCAGTCGATCACCTCGGAGCAGTTCGAGACCCTTTACGCCGACTTCCTCCGTCATGCCGAAGGCATGACTCTGTTCGCGCAGGACCTCTATGGCGGCGCCGATCCCAGCCACCGGATCAAGACCCGCGTCTATACCGAGCTCGCCTGGCATTCGCTGTTCATCCGCACCTTGCTGATTCGGCCCGACATATCGGAGCTCGCAGCCTTCGTCCCTGAACTGACCGTCATCGACCTGCCGAGCTTCCGCGCCGACCCCAAACATCATGGCGTGCGCTCGGAGAACGTGGTTGCGATCGATTTCGCCCGCAAGATCGTCCTGATCGGCGGGTCTTATTATGCCGGCGAGATGAAAAAATCGGTCTTCACCACGCTGAACTATTACCTGCCTGAAAAGGGCGTGATGCCGATGCATTGCTCGGCCAATGTCGGTCCCGACGGCGATGCGGCGATTTTCTTCGGGCTGTCCGGCACCGGCAAGACCACGCTTTCGGCCGACCCGAAACGTACCCTGATCGGCGACGACGAACATGGCTGGGGCAGCGACGGCATCTTCAATTTCGAAGGCGGCTGCTATGCCAAATGCATCAAGCTGTCCGAAGAGGCGGAGCCCGAGATCTATGCCGCCAGCAAGCGCTTCGGGGCGGTGCTGGAAAACGTGGTGCTCGATCCCCGTAGCCGCGTCCCCGATTTCAACGACGGCTCGAAGACCGAAAATACCCGTTCGGCCTATCCGCTCGAATTCATCCCGAACGCTTCGCGTACCGGCCGCGCCGGTCACCCGAGGAATCTGGTGATGTTGGCCGCAGATGCCTTCGGGGTGATGCCGCCGATTGCAAAACTGACGCCGGCCCAGGCGATGTATCACTTCCTGTCCGGCTACACCGCGAAAGTGGCGGGCACCGAGCGCGGGCTCGGCAAGGAGCCGCAGCCGGAGTTCTCGACCTGCTTCGGCTCGCCGTTCCTGCCGCGCGATCCGTCGGTCTATGGCAATTTGCTGCGCGACCTGATCGCCAGGCATGATGTCGATTGCTGGCTGGTCAACACCGGCTGGACCGGTGGCAAATACGGCACCGGCCGTCGCATGCCGATCAAGGTGACGCGGGCGCTGCTGACCGCGGCGTTGAACGGCTCGCTGCGCGAGGCCGATTTCCGCACCGACAAGTATTTCGGCTTCGCCGTGCCGACCTCGCTGCCAGGCGTCGAGCCGCACATCCTCGACCCCATCAAGACCTGGGCTGACAAGGCTGATTTTGACAAGACGGCGCGGGCGCTGGTCGGCATGTTCCAGAAGAATTTTGCCAAATTCGAAGCGCAGGTCGACGCCGACGTGCGTGCCGCCGCGCCGGAAGTGAAGCTCGCTGCGGAGTAAATCCGGTCGAAGCCGGATCATCGAAAGGGCGGCTCAACGAGCCGCCCTTTTGCTGAGGTGCCGCGAAGCGGTTGGGCCATTCAGTCGTTGTCCGGTCATACCGCGTTGCTGGGTGTGGGCCGGTCGGTGATCTGCAGGCCGAACAGGCTTCCGATCAATTCGACCGCGACCCGTGCGGTGCGGCCACGTTCATCGAGAAACGGGTTGAGCTCGACGATGTCGGCTGATTGCACCAGTCCCGAATCGTGCAGCAACTCCATGATCAGATGGGCTTCGCGATAGGTGGCGCCGCCCGGCACCGTGGTGGCGACACCCGGCGCAATCGCCGGGTCCAGAAAATCGACGTCGAAGCTGACATGCAGCACACCGTTGCTGGCTCTCACCCGTTCGATCACCCGGCGGATCAGCACGCCCACGCCGAACTCGTCGATCGCGCGCATATCGGCAATCGCGATGCGGCGATCGCGGATCAGCTTCCTTTCAAGCGGATCGATTGATCGTATCCCGAACAGATCAAGCCGGTCGGAACCGACGGGGACACGGGGTTGCTCGCCGAGCAAATGATCAAGCCCGGGTTCACCGCACAAAAACGCCGCTGACATGCCGTGCATATTGCCGGTGAGGGTCGTCTCCGGCGTGTTGTAGTCGGCGTGGGCATCGAGCCAGAGCAGGAACAGCGGCCGGCCCTTTTCCTGCCAGTAGCGAGCCACGCCATTCACCGATCCCATCGACAGGCTGTGATCGCCACCCATGAATATCGGAATGGCGCCGGAGCGAGCCAGCAGCCATGCGCGCTCGCTGAGCGATCGAACCCAGGTCTTGACCTCGTCGTAGTATTTGGCATTGGCGGGCCGCAGCCCGTCCGCCGAACTACCGCCAGGGATCGAGAGATCGCCGTGGTCATCGACCTCGAGCCCCAGTTGTTCGAGCACGCGAGCGATGCCAGCCGTTCGCAGCGCGGCCGGTCCCATCAGCGTACCGGCCTGGGAGGCTCCGATCTCGATGGGCACGCCGAGCAAAGCTACTCGCGGGTTCCCCGTCATTTCAGTTTCGGACATCAGGCCTCGCTTTCAGAGGTGAAACGCGAACGGGCGCCGGCTCGCTACGCCTTGAAATAGGCGATCTGATGCGTGGTCGCGAGCAGGCGACCCTGCGGGGACCACAGTTCGCCGATCTGGTCGCCGTAGCTCTTGTGAAAAATCCTGGCGTCGGCGACGGCGAGGACGCGGGTGATGTCCTCGGCCGCGAGGTCTTCCGCATCGGCATGAAAATAGGTCGTCAGCGAGACCGTTCCGAACGGCATCAGTTCGCCGCGGGCATGAAAGGCACGGCCGAAGAACGCGTCCGACATCGACATCAGCGACAGCGCGTCGATCTTTCGGGGCACGCGATCGCCGATCCACAATTTGGAAAACGCGCTGGCCGGCGCAATCAGCGGCTGACCGCCGAACTTCGGCTCACCCGCAACGAAGCGGAAATCATATTGCCGGACCCATGGCGCCGCCATTTTCGTGTAAGGCAGCGTCTGCTCGAATGCCGGGGCCTTGGGAAACTCGGCCTGCTGGTGCGACCAGGAAGGGCGGCGCACCGCGAACACCGCGGTCGCCAGCGTCGTAACCCCGGAGTCGCCCTGGGTCATATCGACCGACCAGTGCTGCGTCGAGCGATTGGCCTTGACCAGCCGGATGTCGAGATCGAACGCGCCTTGCGCGATCGGCGCGCAAAAATTCACGGTGAGCGACAGTGGATCGCCGGCCCGCTGCGGGTGTTCAATCAGCGCCCGCAGGATCGTGGCCGCGGTGGCGCCGCCAAACGGACCGACGAACGCCCAGTAATCGTCGCTGGTCCGCCCCTGCCAGCAGCTATCGCCAGCGGTCACCCGGGTCGCGCTGTCGAAAACGTGGTCAGTCACGGCAAGCATGCCAATCCCCCACTTCTTGCGCCCAGTATCGTCGTCGGGCGGCCGGATTCAACGACGCGCAGGGTAATTGGCGGATCGCCGGACGAAACTTCGAGGTCGTGCAAGCACCGAGAACCGTCAGCGCGTCGCCCCCCGCTGCGCGCCGGGCTCCTGCAGCTTCCGCGCTGAGGTGCCGCGCACCGGCACGTTCCAGATATCCTCGGCATATTCGCGGATGGTGCGATCGGAGGAGAACCACGGCATCCGCGCGACATTGAGGATGCTGGCCCGTGTCCAGGCCGGCACCACCTGCCAGCGCGCGTCGATGCCGCGCTGGGTGTCGAAATAGGCGTCGAAATCCGCGCTGACCATGTAGTGATCGAGATAGCGCAGCGCGTGCGCGATCGATCGGAACCGGCTCGGATCGTCGGGCGAGAACATGCCGCTCTCGATCGCGCCGATGGCGCGCGAAAGCAGCGGCGACCGGCGGATCACGTCGGTGGCGTCCAGTCCCTGCTTGCGCCGCACCACCACGTCCATCGCCTCCATGCCGAAAATCGCGATGTTTTCCGCGCCGACGTGATCGCGGATTTCGAGGTTGGCGCCGTCAAGCGTGCCGATGGTCAGCGCGCCGTTCAGCGCGAGCTTCATGTTGCCGGTGCCGGAAGCCTCCATGCCCGCGGTCGAGATCTGTTCGGACAGGTCGGCGGCGGGAATGATCACCTCGGCGAGGCTGACATTGTAGTCGGCGAGGAAGGCAATCTTCAGCCGTCCGGCAATGGCAGGATCGTTATTGACGGTTTCGGCGACGTCGTTGATGAGCTTGATGATCAGCTTGGCGTAGCGATAGCTCGCCGCCGCCTTGCCGGCAAAGATCTTCACGCGCGGCACCCAGTCGCGCTGCGGTTCGTCCTGGATCGCGAGGTACAGCGCCACGGCCTCGATGATGTTGAGCAACTGCCGCTTGTATTCATGGATGCGCTTGATCTGGACATCGAACAGCGCTGACGGATCGACCTTGATGTTGAGGCGTTCGCCGATCAGCCGCGCCAGCACGATCTTGTTGTGGTGCTTGACGCCGCGGAATTGCTGCTGGAACGCGTTGTCGCTGGCGCGGGTCTCGAGCATCGCAAGCTGCGAGGGATCGTCGAGCACCGCCTCGCCGCAGGCCTCGCGCAGCAGATCGGTCAATTTCGGGTTGGCCAGCATCAGCCAGCGGCGAAAGGTGATGCCGTTGGTCTTGTTGGTGATGCGGCCCGGATAGAGATGGTGCAAGTCTTCGAATACGGTCTCTTTCATCAGTTCGGAATGCATCGCCGAGACGCCATTGACGCGGTGCGATCCGACGAACGCCAATTGCCCCATCCGGACCCTGCGGCCCGAGCTTTCGTCGATCAGCGACACCGAGGCCCTGAATTCGACGTCTCCGGGACACCGCGCATCGGCCAGCGCGAGATGCGCGACATTGATGCGATAGATGATGTCGAGATGACGCGGCAACAGGCGCTCGAACAGTTCGATCGGCCAGGTCTCGAGCGCTTCCGGCAGCAGCGTGTGGTTGGTATAGGACAACGTCGCCACGGTGATCTGCCAGGCTTCATCCCACCTGAAGCTATGAAGGTCGACCAGAATGCGCATCAGCTCGGTGACGGCGAGGCTTGGGTGGGTATCGTTGAGCTGCACCGCGGCCTTCGACGCGAGCCCGCGCAACTGGCCGTCGGAAGCGAGGTGGCGCTGCACCAGGTCCTGCAGCGAGGCCGAGACGAAGAAGTATTCCTGACGCAGCCGCAATTCGCGTCCTGCCGGGCTTTCGTCGTTCGGGTAGAGGAATTTGCAGATCGATTCCGCGCGGGCTTCCTCGGCGCTGGCGCCGAGGTAGTCGCCGGTGTTGAATACGTCGAGCTTGAGCGGATCGGGCGAGCGCGCCGACCACAGCCGCAACGCATTGACGTGCTGGCCGCGCCAGCCCACGATCGGCGTGTCGTAGGCGACGGCCTGGACGGTTTCGGCCGGATGCCAGATCACGCGGTCGCGGCCCTTGGCGTCGCTGACATGTTCGATGCCGCCGCCGAAATGCACATGGTAGACTATTTCGGGCCGCTGGAATTCCCAGGGGTTGCCGAAGCCCAGCCATTCGTCGGGATATTCCTGCTGCCAGCCCTGCGCGATGATCTGGCGAAACAGGCCGAAATCATAGCGGATGCCGTAGCCGATCGCCGGGATCGCCAGCGTCGCCATGCTCTCCATGAAGCACGCCGCCAGCCGCCCGAGACCGCCATTGCCGAGGGCAGCATCGGGCTCGCATTTGCGCAAATCCGACAGATCGACGCCGAGATCGCCGAGGGCGGCCTCGAACACCCTGAGCAGGCCCATATTGTTCAATGCATCGGTGAACAGCCGGCCGATCAGGAATTCCAGGCTGAGGTAATAGACCCGCTTGCGGCCGGCATCGTAGCTTTGCTTCTCGGCCATCAGCCAATGGTGGACGATGCGGTCGCGCAGCGCCAGCGCCGCAGCCTTGTACCAATCGTGGCGGGTGGCCATGCCGGTGTCCTTGCCGATCGCAAGGCGCAGTTTGGCGAGAACCGCGCCCTTGATCTCGACCAGCGCCAACTCGTCGATGGGCTGGCCGAGAGCCGGAAAATTTCCCTGTGATGATTGGTCTGGCAAGCTGGTGTCCCGCAACGTTGAGTTTGTCCCGCGGAATGATACGCGTCTTGTGGCGGGATCGGAACCCGCCATGGGGCATTGTTGTGCAATGCGCTGGTATGATTTTATGCAAGGACCGGGCCGCTCGCGAAAATTCCGCGGGGTTCGGCGTTGGTGATATGCTCGGACGCTATAGAGAATTTCAGAAGTAGAATATCGCGACAAGGGAAGGATCGGAACATGATCAGACTGACGATCGAGATTGTCGCCGCCGCGCTGCTGCTGTTCTGCATCAGCGCATCCAGTGCGGCGTTCGCCGCCGGCACCAAGACGGGCCGCAGCGCCGACGGCCTGAGTTGCGTGTTCAGCGTGCCGCAGAATGCCTCGCCCGCCCAAGAACGAATTAAGAACACTTTAGCAAGCCTTTGATATATCATAGTGATTCGGCGCGGTGCCGACACAACATCTATGGTCTTTCCGAACTTGCGAGGACTACATGTCCACCATTGCCTTCGATCAGTTCGCACTTACCCGCATCGCCGACTTCGCGCGGTCGTTGTCGCGGCTGCATCGGGCGTCGCGCCGCCGGCCGGTCGACGATGACCAGATCGACCGCGAATTCAACGCCGTCTGCATGTCGGTCTGGGGCTACACCACGGACGATTTCAGCGACGAACTGTTTTCGGTCGATGATCATGCCTGGCTCGACTCGCTTGACGAGGCCCATGCGCGCATCTTTGCCGCCGAGCAGGGGTACGATTTGGTCGACGATCACGGCATGCTGACGGATTGGTGGGGCTATTGCTGGATGATTCTCGCGGAAAAGCGCGGACTGTTGACACCGGAAAACCGCGCCGCGGCGCGCGCTCGAATCGAGGAAAAATACCTGTCGGCGCCGAACGTCATCGGCGTCATTGTCGGGCGATAGCGGCAGGCTACTCGGCTTCGGCGCGCTTGCCCCTTGCCGGTGACGTCTGCGGCACCACCGACGCGGGCAGCGTGCCCGCATCGGGCGGCGGCGCCTGCTCGGCGAGCGTGTCCGCGCTCACCGGCGCCACTTTCATTTCGCCGAGCCGCGCCCGCACCTCGGGGGTCAAGCCCGGATATGAGGCGACCGGCGTGAACTCGGCGGTCTGATTGACGCCGACCTTGACGCCGGAATAGGCGACCAGCCCGTCGGTGGTGGCAATTACATCGCCGGGACGCAGCGAGGTGTCGAGCGTCAGGTCGATCGGCGCGAGGCCGGCGGGGTCGCGGCCGTTGCAGGTGCAGTCCGCGCGCAGCGCCGTGCGATAGGCGAACGCATGGTCGCTGTCGGCGTAGCGTTCGCCGCCGCTCGACGCCGCGTTGTCGATGCTGCCGCCGTAAAACACCTTGGTCGGGCTCGCCGGACAAAACGCCTGGCACATCTGGACCGGCGTCGCGTTGCCGTGCGTCAGCGGGAAATACCGGCCGTCACAACTACGTACGCAAAACGCCGGCCCGGAGCCGCCGTTTGAGGCGATCGCGCGCGGCGGTGGGGCCGGCTGCTGATTGATGCCAAACGGATCGGCGAAGAAATTGGTCTGCGGCGCGGCCGCTCGCTGCTGCTGTTTCTGCAGGCCGCCGAACAGAAAGTCGAACAAGCCCTCGGCGCAAGCCATCTGCGGCGCCAGCGCCGTCGATCCTGCCAGCATGGCGACGGCAACAGGCATCATGCGGCCCCGCATGCGCCGATCCGACCACTCTCTACGCAACGCTTACTCCACCCGACGCAACCAAACCCCGTGCCGGCACTTCGCCGCTGCACGGATTTAACCTAGTCCGGGATGGTAAACGAGCGGTGACCGCGGCTGCGGCGGCCGAAAAGAAATGCGTGTGTTCTCCCTCGCCCCGCAAGCGGGAGAGGCAGGAAGGCAAATGTCGAGATCACTCCTTGAGGAATTCGCTCGCTTTGTAGAGCGAAAGGAAGCGAAGACCGGCTGCGGCAAAGGTCTCGGCGGCGCCTTCATCGCGGTCGACCATGGTCAGCACCAGCGCGACCTCGCCGCCGGCGTGGCGCACCGCGTCGACCGCTTTCAGCGCCGAGCTGCCGGTGGTGGTGACGTCCTCGACGATCACGACGCGCTTGCCCCTCAGGCTTTCGTCTTTCGCGAGACCCTCGAGCGCAAGCCGGGCGCCGTGCTCTTTCGGTTGCTTGCGCACGAAGAACGCCGCGATCGGATGGCCCTTGATCCAGGATAGCTGGGCAATCGCGCCGGCCAGCGGCACCGCGCCCATTTCGAGCCCGCCGACATAATCGAGGCCATCGTCCTTGAGCGCTTCATAGGTCAATTCCGCCAGCAACGCGGCGCCCTCGGGATCGAGCATGGTGGGCTTGAGATTGAAGTAGAAATCGCTCTTGCGTCCGGAAGCCAGCGTGATCTCGCCGCGCCCGAACGAGCGCTTGCGGATGATCTCGGCGAGGCGGGCACGGGAGGCTGATTTGGACACGGCTTGTTCTCTGCGGCTTCGAGGCGCGCGCAATCTATCGGCGTATCCCGCCACATTCCAGAGCCGATCGCGCCCCGTCAACAATGCGTGGCGCGCAACCATAGTGCCCGCCACGTGCCGCGCCGGCGCGCCGGGCGGGGGTGATCTGCGGACCGGCCGGTTGTAACGCTGCAAGGTTCCGGGGTACTGGATAAACCGCTGCACGGGATACGACCGCAATGACCATCGAACTGCACACCTGGAACACGCCGAACGGCCGCAAGATCAGCGTCGCGCTGGAGGAAATGGGGCTGCCCTACAAGGTGATTGCGGTGAACATCGCCAAGGGCGAGCAGATGGCGCCGGAATTTCTGGCGATCAGCCCGAACAACAAGATTCCCGCGATCGTCGATCCCGACGGGCCCGGCGGCCGGCGCGTCAGCGTGTTCGAGTCCGGGGCGATCCTGCTCTACCTCGGCGAGAAGACCGGCAAGTTCCTGCCGGGGCCGCTGATCGAGCGCATCCCGGTGCTGGAATGGCTGATGTGGCAAATGGGCGGTTTTGGGCCGATGCCGGGCCAGGTGCATCACTTCATTGCGCTGGAGAACGAGCACGACCGTGCCTATGGCCTGAAGCGCTTCATGGCGGAGACGCGCCGGCTCTATGGCGTGCTGGATCGCCGGCTGGCGACCCGCGAATTCGTCGCCGACAGGCTTTCGGTTGCTGATTTTGCCATCCTCGGCTGGGCCTGGCGGCATCCGCGCCACAAGGTCGAGCTCTCCGATTTCCCCCATGTCCGCCGCTGGTACGACGCGCTGATGGCGCGCCCCGCCGTCAAGCGCGGCATGGAAGCGAAACTGGACTGACCGTGCCGCTCACGCCCGCCTCGCCTCGAACGCGATTCGCAACGCGAAGCCCGCGAGCACGGTGCCCATCAGCCAGCGCTGGGCCTTGAGCCACATCGGACGCCTGTCGAGAAATCGGGTGATCGAGCCCGCCATCAGCGCAATGATCGCATTGACGCTGACACTGATGACGATCTGAATCATTCCGAACGCGATCGACTGCACCAGCACGCTGCCCTGCGCAGGATCGATGAATTGCGGCAGCAGCGCCAAATACAGCATGGCGATCTTCGGGTTGAGCAGATTGGTGACGAATCCCATCAGGAACAGCTTGCGCGGGCCGTCAACCGCCAATTCACGGAGCTGAAATGGCGAGCGGCCGTTGGGTTTCATCACCTGCCATGCCAGCCAGAGCAGATACGCCGCGCCGGCCAGCCGCAGCGCGTCATAGGCGTAGGGCACCGCGAACAGCAGCGCAGTAATCCCGAACGCGGCGCACAGCATGTAAAACACAAAGCCGAGCGCGACGCCGCCGAGCGACACCATGCCGGCGGCGGCGCCTTGCGCGGTCGAGCGCGAGATCAGGTAGATCATGTTCGGTCCCGGGGTCAGCACCAGCCCGAATGAGACCAGGGCGAAGCCGAGCAGCGACGTGAGATGGGGCATGACGACTCGCATTGGAAAGCTTGCGGCAGTTTAACCCGCAGCGGGTGGCGACGCCATTTCGTTAATGGTGCCGTCATTGGTCGAATGTTTCAGGATCCCTGGTCTCGAAGCACCGCGGCGAGCTGCTAATGCGCCTCGTCCCAGTTATTGGCGGCGCGCGCATCGACCTGCAGCGGCAGCGACAGCAATACCGCGGGGAACGGCGCGTCCTGCATGACGTGCTGCACCACCGGCAGCGTCGCCGCTACTTCGTCGTCCGGCACCTCGAAGATCAGCTCGTCATGCACCTGCAGCAGCATCTGCGCTGCGAGTTTGTGCTCGGTCAGCGCCTGCTCCATGCGGATCATGGCGCGGCGGATGATATCGGCCGCCGTGCCCTGCAATCGTGCATTGATCGCGGCGCGTTCGTTGAACGAGCGGACCGAGGCGTTGCTGGCCTTGATATCGGGATAGTGGCATTTGCGGCCGAACAGGGTCTCGACATAGCCGTGCTTGCGGCAGAACTCGCGCGTCTCGTCCATATAGGCGCGGATGCCCGGGAAACGCTCGAAATACTTCTTGATATAGGCGGAGGCTTCCTCGCGGGCGATGCCGAGCTGGTTGGCAAGGCCGAACGCCGAAATGCCGTAGATGATGCCGAAATTGATCGCCTTGGCGCGGCGCCGCACCTCGCCCGGCATGCCCTCGATCGGCACGCCGAACATTTCCGACGCCGTCATGGCATGAATGTCGAGCCCGTCGCGGAACGCCTGCTTCAGCACCGGAATGTCGGCGATCTCGGCCAGCAGCCGCAGCTCGATCTGCGAATAGTCCGCGGAGACGAGCTTGTGGCCGGGGGAGGCGATAAAGGCGCGGCGGATTTTCCTGCCATCCTCGGTGCGAACCGGGATGTTCTGCAGGTTCGGCTCGTTCGACGACAACCGCCCGGTGGTGGTGGCCGCCAGCGCATAGGTGGTGTGGACGCGATGGGTCTGCGGATGCACATAGGTCGGCAGCGCGTCGGTGTAGGTCGATTTCAGTTTCGAGACCTGCCGCCATTCCAGGATCTTCTTCGGGAATTCGTGGCCCTGCTCGGCGAGTTCATCGAGAATCTGCGCCGAGGTCGACCATGCGCCGGTCTTGGTCCTGCTGCCGCCGGGCAGTCCCATCTTGCCGAAGATGATGTCGCCGATCTGCTTGGGGCTGCCGACATTGACCGGTTCGCCGGCGATCTCCTGAATTTCGGCCTCGACCCGCGCGGCGGTCTGGGCGAAATCGCCGGATAGCCGCGACAGCACCTGGCGATCGATCGAGATGCCGCGCCGTTCCATGCGCGCCAGCACAGCGACCAGCGGCCGTTCCAGCGTCTCGTAGACGGATGTCATGCGCTCGGCAATCAGGCGCGGCTTGAGAACCCGCCACAATCGCAGGATCACATCGGCGTCTTCGGCCGAGTACGCCGTCGCCCTGTCGATGGCGACCTGATCGAAACTCAGCTTGTTCTTGCCGCTGCCGGTCAGTTCGCCATGGGTCAGGGTGGCGTGGCCGAGCCATCGCTCGGCCAGCGCGTCGAGCCCGTGCGCATTGCGGCCGGCGTCGAGCGCATACGACATCAGTTGCGCGTCGTCCTGGTTGCGGATGACGACGCCATGTTGCGCCAACATCACCGCGTTGAACTTGATGTTGAACCCGATTTTGAGAATCCCGGCCGATTCCAGCACCGGCCGCAAGGCGGCGAGGGCGTCGGCCGTCGGGATCTGGTCCGGCGCGAGCCCGGCCGCGAACAGCCCGGCGCCGTCGCCGGATTGCTTGTGGCCGAGCGGAATATAGCAGGCATCGTCAGGCGCGAGCGCGAGCGCAATGCCGCACATCTCGGCCTGCATCGGATCGATCGAGTTCGCCTTGGCCTCGATCGCGACATGGCCTTGGTCATGCACCCGCGCGATCAAGGCGTTGAGCGCGTCGAGGCTGCGGATGGTCTGGTATTTGCTGCGATCGACCGGAAGCTTGCGCGCGGCCTCGGCACGCGCGGCGGCGAGCGAGATCGGAGTGCCCTTGAGGCTTGCGGCTCTGTCTTGCCTGTCACCCTTGCTCGGTGCGCTCCCTCCCGCCTTGTTCCGTTCATTCCCTCCCCCGCCCGCGGGGGAGGGTAGGGTGGGGGATGTGCCCGAGGCTCCGTGCGCGTGGGACCCCACTCCCTGACCCTCCCCGACAAGGCGGGAGGGAACGGAAGCAGCGGACGACGTGGGCAAAGCAGCGCTACCGCTTTTACTCCTGTCATCCGCCTCCACATCGGCCGGATCGATCTGCGAATGGTCGGCGACGCGGCGGGTCAGGGTGGAAAACTCCATCGCTTTCAGGAAGGCGATCAGCTTGCGTGCATCGGGCTCGTGGACGGCAAGCTCGTCGAGCGGCACGTCGAGCGCAACCTTGTCGTCGAGCAGCACCAGTTGGCGGGAAATGCGGGCCTTCTCCGCATTCTCGATCAGCGCCTCGCGGCGCTTTGGCTGCTTGATCTCGCCGGCGCGCAACAGCAGCGTCTCGAGGTCGCCATATTCGACGATCAGTTGCGCGGCGGTCTTGATGCCGATCCCCGGCACCCCCGGCACGTTGTCGGTTGAATCGCCCGCCAGCGCCTGGACCTCGACCACCTTCTGCGGCGGAACGCCGAACTTCTCGATCACTTCGGCAATGCCGATCCGGCGATCCTTCATGGTGTCGTACATGGTGACGCAGTCGGTCACGAGCTGCATCAGGTCCTTGTCCGAGGAAACGATGGTCGCGGTGGCGCCGCGCTCGCAGGCCAGCCGCACATAGGTCGCGATCAGATCGTCGGCCTCGAAACCGGCCTGCTCGAGGCAGGGCAGGTCGAAGGCGCGAACGGCCGCGCGGATCAGTGGAAATTGCGGGATCAGGTCGTCCGGCGCAGGCGGCCGATGCGCCTTGTAGTCGGGATAAAGCTTGTTGCGGAAGGTGATCTCGGACTTGTCGAAGACGATGGCAAGATGGGTAGGCCGATTGTCCGGTGGCATGTCGCGCAGCAGCTTCCACAGCATATTGCAAAAGCCGAGCACCGCGTTGACCTGCAATCCGTCGGACTTGCGATTCAGCGGCGGCAGCGCGTGATAGGCGCGGAAAATATAGGAGGAACCGTCGACCAGAAAAACATGGTCGCCCTTGCCTGGGACTTTGACGGGGACGGGTTTGGCGGCAGCTTGTTCGGATGTTTTCGGCATGGCCGCAACTTAGGGATTTTTGCGGCGATTGACAGCCTTTGCGGGGCGTTTTTTGGCATCCGCTCGCCGCAATACAAGCCATCGTCACCCGCGCCAGCGGCTTTGCCTGGGCTACTACTCCGCCGCCTGCAGCGCCGGCCGCGGCTGTTGCGGCGCGATCCAGAACGCGGCTGGACGCTCAAACAGGAAATTGGCACCGACGGCGAGCGCCATCCGCCAGATCGCCAGCGCGCCGAGCACGCCCACGATCGTGACAAGGAGCGAGATCGTGCCGATGTCACGGATCAGGCCGGCGTGCAGCAACAGCGTCCGCGTCGCAGCCATCGGCAGAAAGAACGCCAGATAGATCACGATCGAATGCTCGCCGCAAAAACGCAGGGCATTGAGCCAGTGCATCCGCGCCAGCAGCGTGCCGGTCGTGATGATGGCGCAGGCGCCCGACAGCCCGAGCGCCAGCGAGACCAGCGGCCACTCGCTGAAACCTGCCGCCACCAGGCTGCCGTCGACAAGCGCCCAGAGCGCCAGTCCCGCGAGCGCCAGGCCGGGGCGAGCCCGGGCGCGGTCGGACAATGCGAACACCCGCTCGGCGAACAAATAGCCGGAATAGATATAGACGAAGCGGGCGCAGAATTCGTCGATCAAGGTCCAGCCGGTCGCAAGATGCGTCATCTCCAGCAGCGCGGCCGCGGCCCAGATCGCGGCCGGCGGCATCCGCCGGCTCGCCTTGATGACGACGAAGAAGACCGGCAGCAGGTAGATGAACCACAGCGTGCCGAACGGATCGATGAAGGATTCGAGGTACATCAGGCCGGCATGGGTCCAACTGGTCTCGGCGGCAAAGGCCGGCGCCTTGAAGCCGAACTGGATCGTCACCCACAGCAGGTAGAAATAGGCGAAGTGCATGACCTTGCGGTCGAGATAGAGCCGCCACCCACGGTCGATCACCAATGGGAGGAACAGGCCCGAAATCAGGAAGAAATCCGGCATCCGGAACGGCTTTGCGAACATCACGACCAGATGCATGAAGCCGGTCTGGCCGGCGGCCGCCTCGACGCCCAGCACCGAATGCATCATCACGACCATGACAATGCAGATGCCTTTGGCGTAATCGACCCAGTCGACGCGTCCGTCCGTCACCGGGGCGGAACGTCGTGTCGCGGCGGATGTGCCGTTTGCTGCCATCGGTGTCCCTTTTCGGCGCGCCAGGCCGGCATCATCGGCCGGATCGGTTTCATTCTCCTTTATTCATACAAATGACATGCCGCTTTTCCGGCACAGTGCCGTTTCCCCCTCGCCTGAAATGATCTAAGACCGCCCCCGAATCGCGGCCGTCATTAACCATTACAGGCAGGTTGTCTTATGCGGATCGCCATGATTGGCACGGGCTATGTGGGGCTGGTTTCGGGCGCGTGTTTCGCGGATTTCGGCCATCAGGTCACCTGCGTGGACACCGACGGCGACAAGATCGCGGCGCTGCGCCGCGGCAAGATCCCGATCTTCGAGCCCGGCCTCGACGCGCTGGTCGCTTCCAATGTGAAGGCCCGCCGGCTCGATTTTGCCACCGATCTGGCCGCGCCGGTCGCCGATGCCGAGGCGGTGTTCATCGCGGTCGGCACGCCGTCACGGCGGGGCGACGGCCATGCCGACCTGACCTATGTTCACACCGCCGCCCGCGAGATCGCCGCGGCGATCAGCGGATTTACGGTGGTCGTCACCAAATCCACCGTGCCGGTCGGCACGGGCGACGAGGTCGAGCGGTTGATCCGCGAAACCAATCCGGCGGCCGATGTGGCGGTGGCGTCCAATCCGGAATTCCTGCGCGAGGGCGCGGCGATCCGCGACTTCAAGTTTCCCGACCGTATCGTGGTTGGCACCTCGGATGAACGCGCGCGCAAGGTGCTCGGCGACATCTATCGGCCGCTGTCGCTCAATCAGGCGCCGCTGATGTTCACCGCGCGGCGCACCGCCGAGCTGATCAAATATGCGGCCAATGCCTTCCTCGCCACCAAGATTACCTTCATCAACGAGATGGCCGATCTTTCGGAAAAAGTCGGCGCCGACGTGCAGGAAGTCGCGCGCGGCATCGGGCTCGATAACCGGATCGGCTCGAAATTCCTGCATGCCGGCCCCGGTTTCGGCGGCTCGTGCTTTCCCAAGGACACCCGCGCGCTGGTCAAGATCGCGCAGGATCATGACATGCAGTTGCGTATCGTCGAGTCCGTGCTCGCCGTCAACGACAACCGCAAGCGCGCGATGGCCCGCAAGGTCGCCAACGCCGCCGGCGGCAATTTGCGCGGCAAGACCGTCGCCATCCTCGGCCTCACCTTCAAGCCCGATACCGACGACATGCGCGAAGCGCCGTCGATCCCGCTGGTGACCGGATTGCTCGACCTTGGCGCGAAGGTGCGCGCGCATGATCCGGTCGGGATGGAGCAGGCGCGGCGCGAATTGCCCGATATCGAATACAGCGACGACCCTTACGCCTGCGCCAGCGGCGCCGATGTGCTGGTGATCGTGACCGAATGGGTCCAGTTCCGCGCGCTCGATCTCGAACGCCTGAAGCGCGAGATGGCACGACCTTTGGTCGTCGACCTCCGCAACATCTATCGCCCCGGCGATATGACGGCGCTCGGGTTTTCCTATGAAGGCGTCGGCCGTGGGTCTGAACGGGCGAAGTGATGCTTGTCTCACCTCGCCCCGCCTGCGGGGAGAGGGAGCGAAACCGGACAACTCGTGCGCAGCTTCGACATTCCACTTCCGATCGACGCGGTGCTCGATGAGCTCGCGGGCACGCTGGCGCGCCAGCAACGCCGCCGTGCTGGTGGCGCCGCCCGGCGCCGGCAAGACCACGCGGGTGCCGCTGGCGCTGCTCGACGCGCCATGGCTGGGAGGCAGGAAAATCATCGTGCTGGAGCCGCGCCGGATCGCGGCCCGCGCCAGCGCCGAGCGCATGGCCAGGTCGTTGGGCGAACGTGCCGGCGAGACCGTCGGCTACCGCGTCCGGTTCGGCTCGAAGGTGTCGCGCGCGACGCGGATCGAGGTTGTCACCGAGGGCATTTTCTCGCGCCAGATTCTCGACGACCCGGAATTGAACGATGTCGCCGCGGTGCTGTTCGACGAATTTCACGAACGCTCGCTCGACGCCGATCTGGGCCTCGCATTGGCGCGCGACGCGCAAACCGGCTTGCGGGAGGATCTGCGTATCCTGGTGATGTCGGCGACGCTGGACGGCGCGCGCATCGCAAACATGCTCGGCGACGCCCCGGTGATTGCGAGCGAGGGCCGCGCCTTTGCGGTCGAGACCCGCTATCTCGGCCGCAAGGCGGACATGCCGCTGGAGCGGCAGATGGCGGACGCGGTCGCCATGGCGCTGCGCGCCGATCCCGGTTCGGTACTGGCGTTCCTGCCGGGCGCGGCGGAAATCCGCCGCACCCAGACGCTGCTCGGTGAACGCATCCATGACGCCGCGATCGAGATCGTGCCGCTGTTCGGGGCGCTCGACGCCGCCGTGCAGGACCGTGCGATCGCAGCCGCGCCGCAAGGTCGCCGCAAGGTGGTGCTGGCGACCTCGATCGCCGAGACATCGTTGACCATCGAAGGGGTTCGCATTGTCGTCGACTCCGGGGTGGCACGGGTGCCGCGCTACGAGCCTGACATCGGGCTGACGCGGCTTGAAACCGTGCGGGCCTCGCGGGCCGCGGTCGACCAGCGCCGCGGCCGCGCCGGCCGCACCGAGCCCGGCGTGTGTTACCGGCTGTGGGACGAGCCGCAAACCGCGTCGCTCGCGCCCTATACCCAGCCGGAAATCCTCAGCGCCGATCTCTCGGCACTGGTGCTCGACCTCGCGCAGTGGGGGGTCAGCGACCCCGCCACGCTGGCATTCCTGGATCCGCCGCCGGCGCCGGCGCTGAAGGAGGCGCGCAGCCTGCTGCGCGAACTCGGCGCGCTCGACGGCGACGGCCGGATCACGGCGGAGGGCAACAGCCTTCGCGCGCTGGCGCTGCCGCCGCGGCTGGCGCGAATGATCGTGGATTCGCATCGGCTCGGTGCCGGCGAGGCCGCCGCCGATATCGCCGCGGTGCTCACCGAGCGCGGCCTCGGCGGCGACAGCGTCGATCTCGATGTCCGGCTCGACCAGTTTCGCCGCGACCGCTCGCAACGCGCCGGCAGCGCGCGCAGCCTCGCACGACGCTGGGCGTCGCAGGCGGCGTCTTCTCCCTCCCCGCGAGGGGGCCTGGGGAGCGGAAGCAGATCTCTGCCCGCAACGAGGCAGAGCACGATATGGCGACGCGGCTGATCAGCCCACCACTGGCGTCATGCTCGCGCTGGCTTTCCCGGATCGCGTGGCGCGCAACCGCGGCCAGGGCAGCTTTGTGCTCGCCAACGGCCGTGGCGCGATGGTGGATCCGGCCTCGGCATTGGCGCGCGCGCCCTATATCGCGGTCGCCGAACTCACGGGCACGGCGGCGCAGGGGCGCATTCTGCTGGCGGCGCCGATCGCACTGGCGGATATCGAAGCGCATTTCGCCGATCGGATCGAGACCGCGGACGAGGTTTCATTCGATCGCGGGGCGATGGCGTTGCGGGCGCGGCGCAGGCGCACCCTGCAGGCCATGACGCTGTCGGAAGCCCCGCTTGCGTTGACGCCGTCGGCCGAGACCGCGCGGGTGCTGGCCGACGGCCTGCTGGCCGCCGGTATCGAAAGACTGCCATGGTCGAAGCCGGCAAGGCAGTGGCGCGATCGCGTCATGTTCCTGCGCCAGGCCGAGGGCGAAGCGTGGCCCGATCTGTCGGATCAGGCCCTTGCAGCGCGGCGCGAAGACTGGCTGGTGCCGCTCCTCTACGACAAGATTTCGCTGAAGGACTTGTCCGCCGGCGACCTCTCGGAGGCGCTGGCGACGCTGCTGCCATGGGCAATTGCGCGCGCGGCTGGAGCGCGAGGCGCCGACCCATTTCGAGGCGCCGACCGGCACCCTGCTGGCGATCGACTATGAGGCCGAGCAAGGGCCGACCATCGCGGTCAGATTGCAGGAACTGTTCGGGTTGACCACGCATCCGTCGATCGCGAAAGGCGCGGTGCCGCTGGTGCTGGAGCTGTTGTCGCCGGCGCACCGGCCGGTCCAGGTGACGCGCGACCTGCCGGGCTTCTGGCGCGGCAGTTATGCAGCGGTTCGCTCCGATCTGCGCGGCCGCTACCCCAGGCATCCCTGGCCGGAAGATCCGGCGAGCGCGATGCCGACCCGGCGGGTGAAGCCGCGGGGAACGTGAGAACCGGCCGGCGTTAACGCTTCGCTCATCCTTTTCGTCAAAATGGCAGCCATCGCCGCCGCCATTGGTCGCGGTTTGGTGGCCGGCGTGGTGATATCGGCGGGCAATTGCGGACCGAGTGTGGCGTCATGCGTAACCTAATGATCCTGGCCGGGATCCTGGTCGGCCTCGGCACCGTGATGGCCCAGATGGCGGACCGCATCACCCCCGCGCTTGCCATCACCTCCGCGCGCAACACCGCGCTCGCGCCGTATGATTGCGCAGGCCGGCGTTCGCAGCCTCAGCATCCCGCGCGACGCCCGCGGCCATTTTGAGACCGAAGGCCGACATCGACGGCCAGCGCATCGACTTCATGGTCGACACCGGGGCGTCGGTCATTGCGCTGAACGAAACCTCGGCGGCGCGATTCGGGTTGCGCCCGTCGCGCGGCGACTACACCGCGACGGTGACGACCGCCAACGGCACCGTCAAGGCGGCCCGTACGCGCATCGCCTTGATCGATGTCGGCGGTCTCGTGGCTCGCGACGTCGATGCCATGGTGCTGCCCGACGAAGCGCTGTCGGAAAACCTGCTCGGCCTGTCGTTCCTGTCCAGGCTGAAGCGCTTCGAATATTCGGGCGGCACCATGGTGCTGGAGCAGTAGGTCTGACGCGGTCCTGGCAAACGCGCGCCGCCGGCGCGGCTGCGGAGAGCAAGAATCAAGCGCGGCCAGCCGAGCTTTTCCGGTCCCTGGAGTCTCCCGATCGGTGCGGGATCGTGCTATATTTCGTGATGAACAGCTCCGAGGCCCTTGCCACTCTTCGACGTTCCGAAAGGCCCTGCGTGGTCGGGGGTGAGGCACCTTGATTGGCTCGGTGGCCCGAGGCGACGACCGGCTCGGTAGCGACATCGATATTATGATCGAGATCGATCCGGATGCCCGCATCACGGTTTTCGATTACGTGGACCTTAAGGACTATATCGCCAGGCTCTTCGATCAACCCGTCGATGTTGTAAACCGTGAAAGCCTCAACATCCTACGCTTCGCCACCGCGGACTACGGCGGATGCCATTTATGCGGTTCTGAGCGCACCAACTCAGCGCGGAGCCAATAGCCGGGAGCTGAAGATGTTTGGCACACCGCCAAATATGCCGTAATTAATCGTCACAAAGCGCTGATCCCGCCTTCCGCCGCGCCGCGGTATTGGCTATGGCTGCGGGACATTGCTTTCAGCATTTCACGACGAGGCCATTTGAATGTTTCCAAAGCCGAAGCCCGTGCTGGTTCCCAATACCTATGCCTATGAATCCGAGCCGATGGTGAAGGCGACCGGATTTCGCGAATATGACGCCCGCTGGCTGTTCGGCAAGGAAATCAACCTGATGGGCATCCAGGCGCTGGGCATGGGGCTCGGCGCGTTGATCGCCGAGCTTGGCGCCAGGCAGGAGGTCGTCACCGGGCATGATTTCCGCGGCTATTCGGCGTCGATCAAATATGCGCTGATTTCAGGGTTGCTCGCCTCGGGCTGCAAGGTTCACGACATCGGCCTGTGCATGACCCCGATGGCGTATTTCGCGCAATTCGAGCTCGACGTGCCCTGCGTTGCGATGGTGACGGCGTCGCATAACGACAACGGCTGGACCGGCGTCAAGATGGGCGCCAACCGCCCGCTCACCTTCGGCCCCGACGAGATGAACCGCCTGAAGCAGATCGTGCTCGCCGCCGATTTCAAGAACAAGGTCGGCGGCTCCTATCAGTTCCACGAGAATTTCCCGGCCCGCTACATTGCCGACTTGACCCGGCGCCCGAAGCTGAAGCGCAAGCTGAAGGCGGTGGTCGCCTGCGGCAACGGCACCGCCGGCGCGTTCGCACCGCAGGTGATGCAGGCGATCGGCTGCGAGGTGGTCCCGCTCGATACCGAGCTCGACTACACCTTCCCGAAATACAATCCCAATCCCGAAGACATGGAGATGCTGCACGCGATCCGCGATGCGGTGCTGACGCACAAGGCCGATGTCGGGCTGGGCTTCGATGGTGACGGCGATCGCTGTGGCGTGGTCGACAATACCGGCGAGGAGATCTTCGCCGACAAGGTCGGCGTGATGCTGGCGCGCGACATGTCGGCGATTCACCCGAATGCGCAGTTCGTGGTCGACGTGAAATCGACCGGCTTGTTCGTCACCGATCCGGTGTTGCAGCGGCAGGGGGCGAAGACCACCTACTGGAAGACCGGCCATTCCTACATGAAACGCCGCACCAACGAGGTGGGCGCCCTGGCGGGTTTCGAGAAATCCGGCCATTTCTTCTTCAACAAGCCATTCGGCCGCGGCTATGACGACGGCCTGATCTCGGCGATCGCGGTCTGCGAGATGCTCGATCGCGCCCCCGGCAAGTCGATGGCGGACCTGAAAAACGCGCTGCCGAAGACCTGGTCGTCGCCGACCATGTCGCCGCACTGCTCGGACGAGGCCAAATACGGCATCGCCGATGCCGTGGTGAAGCATTTCGAGGCGATGCAAAAAAACGGCGAAAAGGTCGCGGGACAGGCGATCCGCGATCTCGTCACCGTCAATGGCGTTCGCGTCACCGTCGAGGACGGCAGTTGGGGTCTGGTGCGGGCATCATCCAACAAGCCGGAGCTGGTGGTGGTGGTGGAAAGCCCGGTCAGCGAGCAGCGCATGCGCGACCTGTTCGAGGCGATGGATTCGGTGCTGCGCACCCATCCCGAGGTCGGCGAATACAACCAGAAGATTTGAGGCTTTCGGCCGAAGCCATGCCGTCAGAGCCGGCGAAAGCGGGTATCCAATAAGCCAAGGCTTCACGCCGCCGGGACCGGCAGCGCCGTGACCGACTTGATCTTTTCCATCGCGAAGCGCGAGGTGACGTTCTTGAGCGGCACCGCGCTGATCAGCTTCTTGTAAAACACGTCGTAGCTTTGCATGTCCGCAACCACGACACGCAGCATGTAGTCGACGTCGCCCGCCATCCGGTAGAATTCCATCACCTCGGGCATGGCGCTGACGGCTTCGGCGAAGGTGCGAAGCCAGCTTTCCGAATGGTCGGCGCTTTCCACCGACACGAACACGGAGATGCCGAGCCCGATCTTGTTCTGGTCGACCAGCGCGACCCGGCGCAGGATGACGCCGTCGGCTTCCAGTCGCTGGATGCGCTTCCAGCACGGCGTCGAGGACAGCCCGACCCGGTCGCCGATCTCGGCGACCGACAGCGAGGCATCTTCCTGCAGCACCGTCAGGATTTTGCGGTCGATGGCGTCAAGGCGGCGGTTGGGTTCGAGAACGTGAACGGCAAGTTCGGCCATGAGAAGAACTTTCTTTCGGATGGGGTCGATATCCCTCATATAGAGAAAATTCTTCTAAGACAAGCCACTATCGCCGGTTCCAGGTCGCGTCCGCCGGCCGGCTTTGCTCTAAAAGTTCTTCAACTTCAACGCGTTGGGGGGCAGCAAAGGCGCCGCCGAAGCGGGTGCATTTGAGCGCGGCGGCGGCGGAAGCAAACCGCAGCGCCTGGCGCAGCTCCTGCTGTTCGGTGAGGGCAAGCGCGAATGCGCCGTGGAAAACATCGCCGGCGCCGAGCGTGTCCACGGTATGCACCGGAAACGCCGGCGTTTGCTGGAGATTCTGCTGCTCGTCGAGCCACAGCGTGCCCTGCGCCCCCTGGGTGCCGGCGAGGAACGAGGGGGTGAGCTTGGCGATCTTTTTCAGCGCCTCGGCATCGTCGGCGACGCCGGCGGTGGACTGCAGCGCCTCGCTGGAGAACACCAGATGCGATGACGCGGTCAGCAGACCTTCGCGCAGCGACATGGTGCGGTCGACATCAACGACCACCGGAATGCCGCGGCGGCGTGCCTCGGCGCAGAGATCGGTGCAGAACTCGGCGCAGCGGTTCTCGGTCAGGATGGCGCTGCAATCCTCCAGCAGCGTGTCGGTGTCGGGCAACTGGACTTTCCATAATTCCGGATCGCGGAATGTCACGATGGTCCGTTCGCCGCTCGGGTCGATCATGATGTTCGAGATCGGCGTCACCAGGCCGGGCATGTGGACGATGTGCGTGGTGTCGATGCCCTCATGCGCGAGCTTGTCGAAGATGTACCGGCTCGAGGTTTCGCGGGCGTCGCCGATCGGTCCGCAGATCGAGGCGCGGCCGCCGAGACGCACGATTCCGATCGCCGCGTTGAGCGCGTTGCCGCCGCTGATTTCCTCGAAACGGCTGGCATTCACCTTGAAGCCGCGGGCCGGCAATTGCTCGATACGAAATGTCAGGTCGCGCACCGGCATGCCGATGCACAGGATGCGCGGCGGGATTTTCGGCGCGGCCGCCTGGAAGTTCATGCCTCGATCCGTCATGCCGGTTCCGCTTTCTGCCGGAACCAAGGTCCCGACTCAATCGACTGGGGGCAGGGCCAGTTCCCCGCTATGCAGCGGCGGTCGCGCCCCCATGCAGCCAGCGCCCGAGCAAATGATGGGCAATGGCAAACGGGTGCGGCCCCGCGAGGCCATCCGGATGTTGCCGCTTGATCATCAGGGTGGCCTCGGCGCGATCGAACCAGCGCGCATCCTCCAGCTCGGAGCGATCCACGATGATGTCTTGGTCGGTGGCCCGCGCGGTGCACCCGATCATCAGGGAGGACGGATAGGGCCAGGGCTGGGTCATGTAGTAATTCACGTCGGTGCAGCGTATGCCGGATTCTTCGAAGATCTCGCGGCGGACCGCGTCCTCGATGGTTTCCGCGGCCTCGACGAACCCGGCAAGACAGGAATACATCCCGGGCAGGAATTGCTTCTGGCGGCCCAGCAGGCATTTGTCGCCCAAAGTCACCAGCATGATCACGACCGGGTCGGTGCGCGGAAAATGCTCAGCCTTGCAGTTCGGGCAATCGCGCCGCCAGCCGCCCTGGGTCATCGCGGTGCGGGTTCCGCAATTGGCGCAGAAGCCGTGGCGCTGATGCCAGCTCACCAGCGACTTGGCCATCGCGATCGCCGAGAGCTGGTCGGGAGGCACCGCGCCCTGCATCGCCATGCCGCGCAGCTCGGTCACGGCAACGTCGTCGCGCGGCAGCAGTTTTTCAACGGCCGCTGCCGAAATGCCCATGCCGAACACGGCCGCGCCGTCGCGCAGACCGAGGAAGATCGTGCCGGGATTGGCGCCGAATTTGCGCGCCTCCTCGATCGTCAGCAGCGCCCGCGGCGTGCCGGCCTGCTTGCTCACCACGAGCGAATCGCGATGCACCACATAGGCACGGGCGTCGCGGTGGCCTTCCAGCGCGAACAGCTTCTCCTCGCTGGTGCGCAGATGCGCGGCACGGTCGAGCACATGGGTAACGAAGGCCGGTTGCCCGAGTGGAAATGAATCGAATGCGGTCATGAGTTCAACCTGGTCAGGACTCTAGCCAAATTTTGCGGCGAAGCGCGCGGATGAAATGCTGGACTTCCTCGGGATCGTGCGCGAGCGGCGGCGCCACCCCCCACACCGGGCGCGGCCAGGCGGCGTCGCTGCTGCGGCGGGCGATCACGTGGACATGCAGTTGCGGGACCACATTGCCGAGCGCGGCGATATTGAGCTTTTCACATTTGGTGACGTCCTTCAGGGCGCGTGCGACCCGGGAGATTTCCGTCATCAGTTGCGCCTGCTCGACCTCGCCGAGGTCGATGATCTCGACGATGCCCGGCCGGCGCGGCACCAGCAGCAGCCACGGATACTGCGCGTCCTTGATCACCAGCACGCGGCACAGCGGCAGGTCGCCGATGTCGATGGTGTCGTTCTTGAGCTGTGAATTCAATGACCAGGCGGGATCGGGCATGCCTATTCCTCGTCATGCCCGGCCTTGTGCCGGGCATCCACGTCTTTTCTGCATGGCAAAACAAGACGTGGATGGCCGGGACAAGCCCGGCCATGACGGCAACTAATGCCTTTCCGTGTTCCGGCACAAGTCCCGGAAACGCCTGCAGCCCGCTTGCTTTCCCGGTCTTTTGGCCCCAAATAGGGGCCGGGAGATTGGCGGTGGACGAGCCACTCGCCAACCGGGTCAGGTCCGGAAGGAAGCAGCCCTAACGAGGTCCGGATCGGGTCGCTCGTCAGTCTCCTACCTGTTTTTTCGGGCGAATCGCGCCAAAGGGGTGACCCGCGCCTCGTGCTCGATTGCCGTCCATTTGTTCCGCAAAGCCGGCTTCCAGAGACAATCAATTGCGGATCGATCGATGACCGACGCCGGCGTTCCCCCCACAAGACCTGACAGCACGGATCAAGGCGGCTTCGATCTCGGCGGTGCAGCGGACGCGACCAGGCCCTATCGCGTACTGGCGCGCAAATACCGCCCGGCCAGTTTTGCCGATTTGATCGGCCAGGACGCTGTGGTTCGCACCGTTTCCAACGCTTTCGAGACCGGCAGGATTCCGCAGGCCTGGATTCTGACCGGCGTGCGCGGCGTCGGCAAGACCACCACGGCCCGGATTCTCGCCCGCGCGCTCAACTACGAACTGCCGGACGGTTCGGTGAAGGCGCCGACCATCCACATGCCGGTGCTGGGCGTGCATTGCCAGGCGATCATGGAAAGCCGGCACATGGACGTGCTGGAGATGGACGCCGCATCGCATACCGGCGTCGACGACGTGCGCCAGATCAACGACAGCGTCCGCTACGCCCCGGCGAGTGCGCGTTACAAGGTCTATATCATCGACGAAGTGCACATGCTCTCGACCGCGGCGTTCAACGCCTTCCTGAAGACGCTGGAAGAGCCGCCCGAGCACGCCAAATTCGTGTTCGCCACCACCGAGATCCGCAAGGTGCCGGTGACGGTGCTGTCGCGCTGCCAGCGTTTCGATCTGCGCCGGGTCGAGGCCGATGTGCTGATGAAGCACCTTGCCGGTATCGGCGCCCGCGAAAACGTCGAGGCCGAGCCGGAAGCCCTCGGCATCATCGCCCGGGCGGCGGAGGGTTCGGTACGCGATTCGCTGTCGCTGTTCGACCAGGCGATCGCGCACGCGGCGGGGATCGTGCGCGCCGACGCCGTGCGGCAGATGCTCGGCCTTGCCGACCGCACCAGGGTGATCGATCTGTTCGAACTCGCTGGCACGCGGCGACATCGCCAACGCGTTCGGGGAATTCCGCGAGCAGTATGACACCGGCGCCGATCCGGTCGTGGTGCTGTCCGATCTCGCCGAATTCGTCAATTTCGTAACCCGGGTCAAGATCGTGCCGGCGACGGCGGATAATGTCGCCTTCGGCGAAACCGAACGACGGCGCGCCCGCGACTTCGCGGCAACGCTGTCGATGCGGGTGTTGTCGCGGATGTGGCAGATGCTGCTGAAGGGTATCACCGAGGTCCAGGCCGCGACACGGCCGGCGGCGGCGGCCGAAATGGTGCTGGTGCGGATCGCCTACGCTGCCGACATGCCGACGCCGGACGAGGCAATCAGGATGCTCGAGCCAAACGGCGCATCGTCCGTGGTCACGACCCATGCGGCGCCGCGGGCTGCGCCGGTGTCGGGCGGCGCTTCGATGCCGGCGTCGCCGGCACGCCCGGCCCCGACGCCGCGCAGCGGCCCCGAAGCATCGGCCCGCCCGCAGCAAATCGAGGCGTCGTCACCGCAACTGCAGTCCGAACCGGCGCTCCGGATCACAGGTTTTGCCGAGCTGGTGGCGCTCGCCGGTGAAAAACGCGACCTTTTGACCAAAGGCGCCCTGGAAGCCGATGTGCGGCTGGTCCGTATCGAGGATGGGCGGCTCGAGGTTGCGCTGGAGCGCAGCGCCGGCCGCACCTTGATCAACGATCTGTCCCGCAAGCTCGAACAGTGGACCGGACGGCGCTGGACCGTGATCGTGTCCAACGAAGCCGGCCAACCGACGCTGCGTTCGCAAAACGAGGTCGTACGGAACCAGCGCGAGCGCGCCGCGGAATCCGATCCGCGGGTCAAGGAGGTGCTGGCACGATTTCCCGGCGCCAAGGTCGTCGAAGTCCGCAAGCTTGCCCCCGAGCCGCCGGAATCCGATGCTAGTGGGGAAGATCCTGCCGAGAGTCCCGACAGCGACGACCGATAGCGATTCCAGGAGGGTGATTGATGGCTGATTTTCTCGGCATGATGAAGCAGGCGGCGCAACTGCAATCGAAAATGCAGGCGATGCAGGAAGAGCTCGGCCATGTCGAGGTCGAGGGAGTTTCAGGCGGTGGCCTTGTCACCGTGCGCATGACCGCGAAGATGGAAGTAAAGGCGGTGAAGATCGATCCCTCGCTGATGAAGGCGGACGAGCACGAAATTCTCGAGGATCTTCTTGTCACCGCGCAGAATGACGCGCGGCGCAAGGCGGAAGCCGCCATGCAGGAGAAGATGCAGAGCCTGACCGGCGGCCTCGGCCTGCCGCCGGGGCTCGGTCTCACATAATATGGCTGCTGGGGTTGCCGGTCCCGAAATCGAACGCCTGATCCAGCTCCTGGCCCGGTTGCCGGGGCTCGGCCCGCGTTCGGCGCGGCGCGCCGCGCTGCACCTGATCAAGAAACGCGAGGCGCTGATGACGCCGCTCTCCGCCGCGCTGCAGGTCGCGATCGACATGATCCAGATCTGCAAGATCTGCGGCAATATCGACACCCAGAATCCCTGCACGGTATGCACCGATCCGCGGCGAGATCCCTCCGTCATCGTCGTGGTCGCCGACGTCGCCGACCTCTGGGCGCTTGAGCGGGCCAACGCGACCAATGGGCTCTATCACGTGCTGGGGGCCACGCTGTCGCCGCTCGACGGCGTCGGGCCGCAGGACCTGACCATCGATGCGCTGGTGGCGCGCGCGCATGATTCGCGGGTGACCGAAATCATTCTCGCGCTGAACGCAACCGTCGACGGCCAGACCACCGCGCATTACATCACCGACCTGCTGCAGGAGGCGAAGGTCAAGGTGACGCGGCTGGCGCACGGCGTGCCGGTCGGTGGCGAACTCGATTACCTCGACGAAGGCACGTTGTCCGCGGCGATGCGGCAGCGGACCCTGTTCTAGCCCTCACATCCGGAACCGATCGACATGACGAAACTAATTTTCGGCAGGCATTTGGCCTTGGCTATCGGCCTTGCGGCGATCTCTGCCACCGCCGCCGCCCGGGCGCAGACCGCGCCGGCGCCGAAGGCGGCGAAGCTGATCCAGGCCGGCGACGTGCTGTCGGGCGAACTCAACGCCATGCGCACGCGCGGCAAGAAGGGCAAGCGCGTCGCCACCTATCAGATCACCAGCGAGCCACGGCGGCTGCCCGCGCCGAACGGGCTGTGCGGTCTGGAAACCGGGCCGGAAACCTTTCAGATCATCACCAGCAGCGATGCCCAGGTCGCGCAACTGAAGAACTTTGTCGGCAAGGAAGTCTCCGTGAAAGTCGGCGAGGTGGCGTGCTCGCAGGAGGCCGGACAGATGAGCGACGCGGTGGTCACCACATGGAGCGTGGTGAGCAAGCAGTGAACGCTGCAGCCGTCATTGCGAGGAGCGCCAGCGACGAAGCAACCCAACACTCACTGTCATTCCGGGGTGATGCGAAAGCATCGAACCCGGAATCTCGAGATTCCGGCTTCGCGCGACGCGCGCCCGGAATGACGGGAAAAGGTGAGATTGCTTCGCTTGCGCTCGCAATGACGGGGGCGCTAAGCCTTCGTGGTCTCCAGCGTGTCGAAATGTCGCCGCCGCTGCAGCCATGCCAGCACCGTCAGGCCGGGCACCGCGACGGCGACGCAAACGGCAAAGAACAGCGGCCATCCGGTCGCCTTCGCCACAAAGCCCGCCCCTGACGACAAATAGGTTCGCCCGACCGCCGCGAGCGCCGTCAGCAGCGCGTATTGGGTCGCGGTGTGCAGCGGATTCCGGCACAGCGCCGACAGATAGGCGACAAAGATCACGGTGCCGATGGCGCTGGTGAGATTCTCCGCCGATATCGCCAATGCCAGCGCCCATTGATTGACCCCGGTCAGCGCCAGCCAGGAGAACGACAGATTGGCCGCCGCCTGCAGCACGCCGCCGATCCACAGGCTGCTCGCCAGCGAATAGCGCCGCGCCACGAAGCCGCCGGCGAAGCCTCCGATCAGGGTTGCGGCAAGCCCGACGCCCTTGACGATCGCGGCATAGTCGTTGCGGGTGAAGCCGAGATCGATCACGAACGGCGCGGTCATGGTGCCGGAAAACGCATCGGTGAATTTGTAGAGCACGACAAAAGCAAGCGCGGCCCAGGCATCCCGTCGCGCCAGGAATTCGGAGAACGCGCCAACCGCGGCATGCAGCACCCGCGTCAAGGCGGTCTCGGTTCGCGTTGCCGCCTCCGCACGCACCGAGGGCTCGGGCTCGGTGGCGGCGAGCGCCGTGGCGGTGCCGATCAGCACCAGCGCCGCCATCGCCACATAGCCCCACATCCAGGCCGCGGCCCGCGCGATTCCGGTGGCTTCAAAGCCGCTGACGAGGAACAGCGCGCCCGCGGTCGAAACCAGCATGCCGATGCGGTAGGCCGCTACATAGGACGCCATGCCGGCGGCCTGTTCGCTCTCGGACAGGCTTTCGACCCGAAATGCATCGACCACGATGTCCTGCGTCGATGAGGTTGCGGCGACCAGCAGCGCGCCCAGCGCGACCAACAGCGGCGAACGTGCCGGGTCGGTCAGCGCCAGCAGCACGATCGCGCCGATCAGGAGCAGTTGCGACAATACCAGCCAGCCGCGCCGGCGGCCCAGCGCGCGCGTGAAGAACGGCACGTGCAGCGCGTCGACCAGTGGCGCCCAGAGAAATTTCAGCGTGTAGGGCGTGCCGACCAGGGCAAACAGGCCGATGGTGCCGAGATCGACCCCGGATTCGCGCATCCACACCAGCAGCGTCGATCCGGACAGCGCGAGCGGCAGGCCGGAGGAAAAGCCGAGCAGCAGCACGATCAGCACCCGCCGCTGCAGGTAAACCGCAAAACCCTCGCGCCAGGAGGAGCGGGGAGAAGGATTTTTGGTCGGATCGGGCGCTGCTCCCGGTGCGGTCATAAGGCGGTGTTAGCAGATTCGGAGAGCCACAAGATAAACCGTCATCGCGCGGTCAAGCCGGGCGATGACGGATTGCCGTTGCCTACTCTCCCGCCTGCAGCTTGCGGGGAACCGGAAACAGTTCCGGCGCCGCTGATTTGACCACGCGGGTGGTATCGGCGGGCGAATCGCCCTTGCTGAAATCGAGTTCTTCGATCCGGCCGGCGCGCTTTTCGATCTTGTCGGCGGAAATCAGGATTTGCCTGATATCCTCGCTGGCGTCGCCGAAATGCTTCTGCAGCTTCAGCACCCGCTCGCGCAGCCGTCCCAAGTCGTCGCCGAGATTGAGGACTTCGGTGCGGATCTGGTCGGCGGCGTCGCGCATCCGCGCGTCCTTCAAAATCTGCTGCATCACCTGGATCGCCAGCATCAACAGCGACGGCGAAACCAGCACCACGCGGGCGCGGTAGGCCTTCTGGATCACGTCGTCGAACCCGTCGTGGATCTCGGCGTAGACCGATTCCGACGGCACGAACATCAACGCGGTATCCTGGGTCTCGCCGGCGATCAGGTACTTTTCGGCGATGTCGCTGACATGCTTCATCACATCCGCACGCAGCCGCTGCGTGGCGAATTTCCTCTCGTCCTCGGTCCGTGCATCGTGCAGCGCGGTCACCGCCTCGAGCGGAAATTTCGCGTCGATGCATAACGGCCGCGCGTCGGGCAGAAACACCACGCAGTCCGGCCGCTTGCCGCTGGAGAGCGTGAACTGGAATTCGTAGGAGCCCTTCGGCATGCCATCCTGGACGATGGCTTCCATCCGCGCCTGGCCGAACGCGCCGCGCGATTGCTTGTTGGCGAGCACGTCGCGCAGCGTCGTCACCTGCGACGTCAGCTCGGTGAGGTTCTTGTGTGCATGGTCGATGATGCCGAGCCGCTCGTGCAGCACGCGCAGCGAGTCCATGGTGCTGCGCGTGGTCTGCTCCATCGACTGGCCGACGCGGTGGGTCACCGAATCGAGCCGCTCGTTGACCGCGCGCGCCATGTCGGCCTGGCGCCCGGCCAGCGCCTGTCCCATCGCATCGACGCGGCCGGTGGCTTCGCTCTGGGCGCGGAGCATTTCACCCAGTCGCTCTTCCAGTTCGTCGGCGCGAACGGCCTGCATCATCGCGAGTTCTGCGCCGCGGCGCCCGGACCGCGCGACCGCCACGGCAATGACCAGCAGCAACAGCAGCGCGAGCGCCGCGAATCCGATCAGCGCCGCCTCGACCCGGATCGGCCAATCGCCGATCATGAAAAGGATATCGTTCATGCCACCTTGTAGCCGATTCGGCCGGAGATACGAACGAAGAGGGAACAATTATGGTTCATGATCGGCTAATTTTCGGGCCACGAAGGCCTCGCCGGCACCGGCCCGGAGAATGGCGGCGGCGGATTGACCCCGCCAAATCAGCAGCTTAAATCGCCCGGCATGGCCATTCGCGAAATCATCATCCTGCCTGACAAGAAGTTGCGGCTCGTCTCGAAGCCCGTGGAGAAGGTCACGGCCGAGATCCGCAAGCTCGCCGATGACATGTTCGAGACCATGTATGACGCGCCGGGCATTGGGCTCGCCGCCATCCAGGTCGCCCAGCCGCTGCGGCTGATCACGATGGATCTCGCCAAGCGGGACGAGGATGGCGAGACCCAGCCGCGGCCCCGCGTCTTCATCAATCCGGAAATCCTCTCCGCCTCGGAAGAGCTGGCGATTTACGAAGAGGGCTGCCTGTCGATCCCGGAATACTACGAGGAGGTGGAGCGGCCGTCGAAAGTGCGGCTGCGCTTCACCGATCTCGACGGCAAGGTCCATGAGGAGGATGCCGAAGGTCTGTTTTCCACCTGCATCCAGCACGAGATCGATCATCTCAACGGGGTGTTGTTCGTGGACTATCTGTCGAAGCTGAAGCGCGACCGCGTGCTGAAGAAATTCACCAAAGCCGCCAGGCGCGCGGTGGACGAGGATTAGACGAGTTCTCGATGATCCGTCTTGGCCGGACTTGTCCCGGGCCATCCACGTCTTGACGCAGCACGGCAAGACGTGGATGCCCGCGACAAGCGCGGGCATGACGAATAACAATGAACATCCTCAACAGAGGCACGAATTGACATGCCGCTTCGTCTGATCTTCATGGGCACGCCCGATTTCGCGGTGCCGACCTTGGCTGCGCTCGCCGACCAGGGTCATGACATCGCGGCGGTCTATACAAGGGCGGCAAAGCCGGCCGGGCGCGGCATGAAGCTGCAGCCCACGCCGGTGGAATTGGAGGCGCGCCGGCGCGGCCTTGCCGTGCTGACCCCGGCGACGCTGAAGACGGCGGACGCCGTGGAGGCGTTTCGCGGCCATCGCGCCGATGCGGCCGTGGTGGTCGCCTACGGCATGATCCTGCCGCAGCCGATTCTCGATGCGCCGCGGCTCGGTTGCTTCAATCTGCACGCATCATTGTTGCCGCGCTGGCGCGGCGCCGCCCCGATCAATCGCGCCATCATGGAGGGCGATACCGCATCGGGGGTGACGGTGATGAAAATGGACGCCGGGCTCGATACCGGCGAGGTAGCGGTGGAACAGCGCATCGCGATCACCGATGCCATGACCGCCGCCGACCTGCACGACGCGCTGGCGCCGCTTGGCGGCGCGCTGATGGCCCGCGCGATGGCCGCGCTGGAACGCGGCGAGTTGCAACTTCACCGGCAGAGCGACCAAGGCGTCAGCTATGCCGCCAAGATCGACAAGGCGGAGACCCGCATCGACTGGACCAGGTCCGCCCGCGCCGTGCTTCGCCATATCCACGGGCTATCGCCGTTTCCGGGCGCGTGGTGCGAGATCACGGTGGACGATGCGCTAGCGCGCATCAAGGTGCTGCGCTGCGAAATCGCTAATGGTTCGGGAACTGCCGGCGATCTGCTCGACGACCGCCTCAGCGTCGCCTGCGGGCAAGGCGCGATCCGGATCCTCGAATTGCAGCGCGCCGGCAAGGCAGCGATGACGGCCGGGGAATTCCTGCGGGGTACGCCGCTGCTGGCCGGCGCGAGGTTGGCGTGACATGCCCCGCTACAAACTCATCATCGAATATGACGGCGCGCCGTATTGCGGCTGGCAGATCCAGGACAATGGCGCCTCGGTGCAGGGCGCGCTGGAGACGGCGGTCAAGGCGATTTGCGGCGAGACGGTTCGCGTCCACGGTGCCGGCCGCACCGATGCCGGGGTGCACGCGCTGGCTCAGGTCGCGCATTGCGACATCGCAAAACACTTTGTGCCGGGCCGGTTGCGCGACGGCCTCAACGCCCATCTGCGGCCGCATCCGATCGGCGTGCTCAGTGCGGAGATCGTGCCCGATACGTTCGAGGCGCGCTTCTCCGCCAGGCGGCGCCATTATCTGTATCGCATCGCCAATCGCCGGGCCAATCTGGCGCTCGATATTGGCCGGGTCTGGCGGCTGCCGCGACCGCTCGATACCGACGCCATGCACGCAGCGGCGCAGCGGTTGGTCGGCAAACACGATTTCACCACGTTTCGCGATAGCGAATGCCAGGCCAAATCGCCGGAAAAAACCCTCGACCAGTTCGATGTCATCCGAGCGGGCGATGCCGTCAACATCGTGACCTCGGCGCGCTCGTTCCTGCACAGCCAGGTTCGCTCGATGGTGGGATCGCTGGTCTGGGTCGGTGAAGGGCGCTGGAATGCCGACGACCTGGCGGCGGCATTGGCCGCGCGCGACCGCGCCGCCTGCGGTCCGGTCGCGCCGCCGGACGGGCTCTATTTGGTGCGGGTGGATTATTAGATAGTCCCAGAAGCGTCATTCCGGGGCGCGCGTCAGCGCGAACCCGGAATCTCGAGATTCCGGGTTCGATGCTTCTCTTCGCATCGCCCCGGAATGACGCTTCAGGCGAAATAGCGATCCAGCACGCCGCGATAGATTTTGGTCAGCTTCTCCAGATCGGACACCGGCGTGCGCTCGTCGACCTGGTGCATGGTCTGCCCGACCAGGCCGAACTCGATCACCGGGCAATAGCTCGCGATAAAGCGCGCATCCGAGGTGCCGCCGCTGGTGCTGAGTTCGGGTTTGCGGCCGGTGACTTCCTCGATCGCGGCGACTGCCAGATCGGTGAAGGGGCCGGGTTTTGTCACGAACACGTTGGCGTTGGAGGGTTCCCACACGATGCGGGCGCGCACCCGGTTGCCGGCCACCCGCGCCATGCGCTGCTCGACCAGTGTCCGCAGCGTCTCCTGGGTGTGGCAGTCGTTGAAGCGGATATTGAATTTCGCGCGCGCCTGCGCCGGGATGACATTGCTGGCGGTGTTGCCGACATCGACCGAGGTGAATTCGAGGTTCGATGCCTGGAACTGGGCGCTGCCGTGATCGAGCGGCTCGCTGGTCAGCGCCACGATCAACGCCGCGATGTCCGGCACCGGATTCGACGCGCGATGCGGATAGGCGACGTGGCCCTGAACGCCGTCGACATACAGCGTACCCGACAAGGATCCGCGGCGGCCGACCTTGATGCAGTCGCCGAGCGACTCGATATTGCTCGGCTCGCCGAGCACGCAATGGTCGAATGTCTCGCCACGCTGCGCCACCCATGGCAGCAGCTTGATGGTGCCGTTGACCGCGACGTCTTCCTCGTCGCCGGTGATCAGGAACGAGATCGAGCCCGAGCCATCGGCGCGCGGCTTGCCGCCACGGGCGGCGAGATGGTCGAGCACGGCGGCTACGCTGCAGGCGATGCCGCCTTTCATATCGACGGCGCCGCGTCCATAGAGAAAGCCGTCTTTCACCTCGCCCGAAAATGCACCGTGGGTCCATGCGGCCTCGTCGCCCGCCGGCACCACGTCGGTATGGCCGGCAAAGCTGATGTGCGGCGCAGTGGTGCCGATGCGGGCATAGAGGTTGTCGATGTCGGCGGCGCCGGGTTCGCTGAAGGTGACGCGATGGATCTCGAAGCCGGCCGCTTTCAGGATGTTCTCGAGCACCGCCAGCGCGCCGGCATCGGCCGGGGTCACCGACGGACAGCGCAGGAGATCGCGGGCGATGGAAACGGCATCGATCATCGCTTGCAGCTCTCAGTCCCGCAGCAACTCGTTGATGCTGGTCTTGGCGCGGGTGCGTTCGTCGACTCGCTTGACGATGACGGCGCAGGCGGTGGACGGGCCGGGCTGGCCGTTCCTGAGCGGTTTTCCCGGCAACGCGCCCGGCACCACCACGGCGTATTCCGGGACCTCGCCGACAAAAGTCTCGCCGCTGTCGCGGTCGACGATCTTGGTGGAGGCGCCGAGAAATACGCCCATCGCCAGCACCGCGCCCTTGCGCACGATCACGCCCTCGGCGACTTCCGAGCGTGCGCCGATGAAGCAATCGTCCTCGATGATGACGGGCTCGGCCTGCAACGGCTCGAGCACGCCGCCGATGCCGACCCCGCCGGAGATGTGCACGCGCTTGCCGATCTGCGCGCAGGAGCCGACCGTCGACCAGGTGTCGATCATGGTGCTTTCATCGACATAGGCGCCGAGATTGACAAAGGATGGCATCAGCACGACGTTCCTGGCGATGAAGGCGGAACGGCGGACGATGGCGCCGGGAACGGCACGAAAGCCGGCGTCGCGAAAGCGGTTCTCGCCCCAGCCGTCGAATTTCGACGGCACCTTGTCCCACCAGGAAGCCTTGCCGGGGCCGCCGGAAATCGCGGTCATGTCGTTGAGGCGGAACGACAGCAGCACCGCCTTCTTGAGCCATTGATGGACCTTCCACTTGCCGTCGGCCTCGCGCTCGGCCACGCGCGCCTCGCCCTTGTCGAGCAGTTCCAGCGCCTCATCCACGGCCTCGCGGACCTCGCCTTTGGTCGCGGTAGAGACGCCGTCGCGGGCGTCGAACGCGGCGTTGACGGTGGATTCGAGCGAGGCGAGCGACATCGAGTGTTCCCTGAGCAATTGGGTTCGGCAGGCGAGGGGCTTTTGTCGGAATTTGGGAGGGGAGAGTCAAGGCCGCCAGCGCCTCGTCGAGTTGTCATCATCCGCGAAAGCGGATGACCAATACCCGGTGGCGCGAGAGGATTATTTCGACGCCGTGGCGTACTGGACGCCCCCGCTTTCGTTCGCGGGGCATGACGGTTGAAGGCCGGGCATGACGATACTGTCAGGCGGCGGCCAGTTTCTGCAGAAATCCAGTCAGATCATCGGTGACATGATCGACATGGGCCGCATCCCGGCCTTCCAGCTCCCATGCCTCGCGCACGACCTCGGTGCTGCCGTCCGGCACCACCAGCACCGTCGTCATGCCGAGCCGGTGCGGTACCACGAGGTTGCGGGCCAGATCCTCGAACATCGCCGACCTCGAGGGGTCGACGCGGTGCAGTCGTAAGAATTTCTGATAGGTCTGCGGCGCCGGCTTCGGCTCGAGCCCGGCGGCGATGATGTCGAACACCGCCTCGAAATGCGCGCCGATGCCGAGCCGCTGCAGCACCTTGTCGGCATGGTCGGTCGAGCCATTGGTCAGGATCAGCTTGCGGCCGGGAAGCCTGGCGATCGCCGCGCCGATCGCCGGATTCGGCTGCAGCGGCGAATGATCGATCTGGTGCACATAGGCGAGGAAATCGTCGGCGTGGACGCCGTGCTCGGTCATCATGCCGCGCATGGTGGTGCCGTAGCGGCGGTAGTAGTCCTTCTGGATCCGGCGCGCTTGCTCCGCCGATACCTTGAGATAGGTGCCGACGAACTCGCCGATCCGCTGGTCGACCTGCTGCCACAGGTTGACGTGATGCGGGTAGAGCGTGTTGTCGAGATCGAACACCCAGGTATCGATGCCGGTGAAAGCGCGGTCTGATTTCATCACGGGGTCGCGAACCGCAGGGTCTTGCCGCCGCCACTGATGTCGACCGCGGCAAAGCCGGTGGCGACGAGGCCGCGGCTGGCGCAGTCGGCCTGATCATTGATCTCGAATTTGCTCTCCCGCGTGCAGAGCGGGGTGCTGCCGCCCCAGTTCAGCGCCTTGTCCTTGAGCCTGATGGTGCGGTTATCGGCGTCGACCGCCTCGGCGAAACTGAAGATCTGTCTGGGTTGGCCGACCACATCCGGATGCAGGCATTTGCCGGGATCGATGTGATACCAGCCGCGGCTGATGACGGTCTTGCCGTCGTCGGTGCCGATCGCGGCCATGATCCGGTGCGGGGTATCGTTGCACCAGGTCAGGCCGGTGGCGGAGGGCGATTGCACCGCCTCGATCATGGTCGCAAAGAAGTTCGGCGCCTGCACGATATCGGGCGCCAGCCCGCGGCTTTTCAGGAACGCCGCCAGCGCGGTCTGGGTTTTCGGGCCGTCGACGCCGTCGATCGGCGCGGCGTCATAGCCTGCGATCACGAGCAGCCGCTGAATGCCGGCGAGGCGCGCCTGTTCGTCGTCATACTCGCTGTCTTCGGCGAGGTACGCCACCAGATTGCCGTCGTCGGTCTGGGTCGGGGTGACCTGGGTAAAGGGCGCAGGCGTCTGCCCGGCGCGGCACTGACGCGCCGCGGCGATGACGAAATCGTCGGCGGCCACACACAACGTGTCGCGGCCGTTCTGCGGGATCGGGGACGCGCCGTAGACGCCGAGGGCGCGGGCGTTGAGCAGAATGCGGTCGGCGGTCAGCGTGCCCTGGACCACCACCCGGCAAGCCGCCGGATCGATGCGAAACCAGCCGCGCGTCGCCGTCGCCGCCTTGTCGTCGATGCCGATGGCGGCCTCCACCACATAGCTCATGCGGTTGCAGAGTTTGAGATCCGCCCGCGCCGGCGCGGCGCCCGCCAGCAGCGCGATGGCCGGTACAAGCCCGGCCAGCACGGCTCTCGATGGCATGGCCGCTGGTGTCATCACTTGTGGATCAGCGTGCCGGTGCCCTGGTTGGTGAACAGTTCGAGCAAGACCGCATGCGGCGTCTTGCCGTCGATGATGACGACGCCTTCGACGCCCTGCTCGAGCGCATAGATGCAGGTTTCGACCTTCGGGATCATGCCGCCGGAAATGGTGCCGTCGGCTATCAGCTTGCGGGCATCCTTCACCGACAGATCTCCGATCAGCCGCTTCGACTTGTCGAGCACGCCGGGAACGTCGGTCAGGAGCAGAAGGCGCTTGGCCCGCAGCGCGCCGGCGACCGCACCGGCAAAGGTGTCGGCGTTGACGTTGAAGGTCTGGCCGTCCTTCGAGGTCGCGAGCGGCGCCAGCACCGGGATCAACTCATGGCCGATCAACTGGTTGAGCAGCGTCAAATCGACCCTCTCGGGCTCGCCGACAAAACCGAGGTCGATCACCCTCTCGATGTTCGAGTCGGGATCGACCATGGTGCGGGTGGCCTTCGACGCCGTCACCATGTTGCCGTCCTTGCCGCACAGGCCGACGGCCTTGCCGCCGGCTTCGTTGATGTAACCGACCAGTTGCTTGTTGATCGAGCCCGCCAGCACCATCTCGACGATTTCGATGGTGGCGGCATCGGTGATGCGCAGGCCGGCGGCGAATTCCAACTCGATGCCGAGCCGCTTCAGCATGGTCGCGATCTGCGGGCCGCCGCCATGTACCACCACCGGGTTGATGGCGGTCTGTTCCAAGAGCACGATGTCGCGGGCGAACGCCTTCGCCAAATTCTCCGCCCCCATGGCGTGGCCGCCATATTTGATGACGATGGTTTCCTCGTCATATCGCTGCATATGCGGCAGCGCCTCGGACAGGATGCGGGCCTGATCGAGCGGACTGATGTGCGGCGCGTCGGTCATGAAGCGGATCTCATGGTAAGGCGAGGTGATGCGGTTTCTATCCGATTGGCGGGCGCCGCGCAAAGCATGTCCGGCGCCGTTTCAACCATCGCGCCGCGGCCAGGCCGCCGCCACCGCAAGCACCAGCCAGCTCAGGATCAGAAGCGTGCCGCCGGTCGGCGCGGCAAACGGGAACAGGCTGTGGCCGGCATATTGGCGCAGGGTCAGGTCGGCGGCGAACAGCCCGGCCGCGACGACAAAGCCCGATGCCGCGGCAATGCCGATGCGTCGATCGACGATGCCGCGCTCGGTCAGGGCAACCACGGCGAGCACGGCCAAAGCGTGAAACAGCAGCATCGACGATGCCGGCAATAGCCGCGACGCATCCGGTTGATGCGCCGATGCCGCGGCCAGGATGACGCCGTCGGCACCCATCACCGCTGCCAGAATGACCAGGATGCGGAGGCCGCGCGATGCCGTCATCGGCTGCGCTCGCCGAGCAGCCGCACCATTGCGGCGCGCAATTCCGGCATCCCGGCGCCGCTGCGCGAGGACGTCACCAGAACTTCCGGGAAGGCGGCGGGATGTTTGGCGAGCGCGGCCGCGGTGGTTTGGTGGCAGGTTTCCAGTTCGGCGGGCTTGACCTGGTCGGCCTTGGTCAGCACGACCTGATAGCTCACGGCCGATTTGTCGAGGATCTTCAGCACGTCGAAATCGACCTCCTTGAAGCCATGCCGGGCGTCGATCAGCACATAGACCCGCGCCAGCGTGCTGCGGCCCTGCAGGTAGTTGTGGATCAAGGCAGTCCAGGACGCGACCCTCGCCTTGGGCGCGGAGGCATAGCCGTAGCCGGGCATATCGACCAGCCGGAAGCCGGCCTTTTCCGGGCCCTCGAAGAAAATCAGTTCCTGGGTGCGGCCCGGCGTATGCGAGGTCCTCGCCAGCGCGTTGCGCCCGGTGAGGGCGTTGATCAGGCTCGACTTGCCGACGTTGGAGCGGCCGGCAAAGGCGACCTCGATGCCCGCCATCGGCGGCAGCGTCTCGATCGAGGGCGAGGCCCAGAAGAACTGCCAGTCGCCGCTGAAGAGTTTACGGCCCAGCTCGATCAGCTTCGCATCGGTATCGGCGGTCATGCGAAGGCTTCCGGTTGCAGTTCCTCATGGTGAGGAGGCGCTTCTTCAGCGCCGTCTCGAACCATGAGGCCCGTGACTCATCCTTCGAGACGCGGCCAAGGGCCGCTCCTCAGGATGAGGGATCGAGACGATCCGCGTGGCTCTACGTCACCTTTTTGGACGCAAAGGTGGCGCGGAGATTGTCGAACAATTCGACCTTCACGCCGTTGCGGCGCATGATGAAGCTCTGCTGCAGCACCGACAGCGTGTTGTTCCAGGCCCAGTAGATCACCAGGCCCGCCGGGAAGCCCGCGAGCATGAAGGTGAAGATCAGCGGCATCCAGTCGAAGATCATTTTCTGGGTCGGATCCGGCGGCGTCGGATTGAGCTTCATCTGGAACCACATCGTGATGCCCATGATGACCGGCCACACCCCGAGCGCGAGGTGTGGACCGATCAGCGGCACCTGGGTCGGATCGAAATGAAGCAGGCCGAACAGGGTGAACAAGTTGGTCGGATCGGGCGCCGACAGATCCTTGATCCAGCCGAAGAACGGCGCATGCCGCATTTCGATGGTGACGAACAGCACCTTGTAGAGCGAGAAGAACACCGGAATCTGCAACGCAACGGGAAGGCAACCGGCGATCGGATTGATCTTCTCCTTCTTGTAGATTTCCATCATCTCCTGCTGCTGCTTCATCTTGTCGTCGGGATAGCGTTCCTTCAGCGCGGCGAGCTGCGGCTGCACCGATTTCATCTTCGCCATCGACGCGTAGGATTTATTGGCGAGCGGGAAGAACAGCAACTTCACCAGCACCGTTACCAGCAGGATGGCGATGCCGAAATTGCCGACCAGATGATAGAAGAAGTCGAGCGCCAGGAACATCGGCTTGGTGATGAAATAGAACCAGCCCCAGTCGATCAGCAGATCGAAATGGTTGAGTCCGAGCTCCTTGTTGTAACCGCCGAATCCGCCGATCGGAAAATTGATGCCGACGACGCTGGCTTCCTTGGCGCCCGCGAACAGCCGCGCATTGGCGCTGCCGGTGCCCCCGATCGCGACGGTCTGCGGATTCTCCAGGTAGTCGGTCTGATAGGTTCGCACGCCGCCTACCAGATTGGACGAGAACCGTGCGTCCAGTTTGGCGTTGGTTTCCGGCAGCAGTGCCGAGGCCCAGTATTTGTCGGTGATGCCGAGCCAGCCATCGGTAACCTTGAAGCTGACCGATTTGGCATCGTCGATTTTCTTGTAGCCGTATTCCTGCAAGCCGCTTTCGCCGAGATAGCCGACCAGACCCTCGTGCAGGATGTAATAGCCCGCGACCTTCGGGGCGCCGTGGCGCGAGATCAGCGCGAACGGATAAAGCGTGACCGGGGCGTTGCCGACATTGGTGACCTCGTCCTTGACGGTGAAGAGGTAACGGTCGTCGATCGAAATGGTGCGGTGGAAGGTGAGGCCGTCGCCATTGTCATATTTCAGCGTCACCGGGCTGCTTGGCGTCAGGCTGCCGGAGCCCTGCTGCTGCCACACCGTGTTCTGGTCGGGAAGCTTGATCGCGGACCCGCTCGCCCCGACCCATCCGAATTCCGCATAATAGGGGTTCGCGGTGCCCGAGGGCGAGAACAGCACGATCGCCGGCGAAGCCGGATCGACGGTTTCGCGGAACTGCACCAGCGACAGGTCGTCGATGCGCGCGCCCTTCAGCGAGATGCTGCCGGAAAGCCGCGGCGTGTCGATCTTGATGCGTGCCGCGGAGGCGATGGCGGTGTCGCGGTCGACCACCGCCGTGGTGGCCGGCTGGGTCGCGGGCGCATTGGCGGTCGGCGCCGGGGCCGCCCCGCCTTGCGGGGTGGCGGCTTCGTTCTGCGGCGCCGGCTTCACCAGCTCGCTCTGCGCCTGCTCGGCGCGGCGCTTCTCCATCTGCGGCAGGTTGAAGAAGTATTGCCAGCCGATCAGCACGAGGCCGGACAGAATGACGGCGAGAATGGTGTTGCGATTGTCAATCATCGTTTAAGGTCTCGTCATTCGGTTCGGGTTGCGGCTTGCCGATCGAGGCGGTGCAGCGCCGAGCGGAGATCGTCGAGCATGACCGCGAAGTCGCGGGAGAGGGCGGTACGACGGCCGACTAGCACATAATCACTGTGCGGTCGCATTGATACGGCATCCAGCCGCTTCACCAATTCGCGAAGCCGGCGCCGGATGCGGTTGCGCTCGGTGGCAGTGCCGTTTTTCCTGGTGACGGTGAAGCCGACCCGGATCGGACCGAGATCGTCGCGGCGGCGGCTCTGCACCACGAAGGCAGCGCTGTTGACCCGCGCGCCATTGGCAACGGCGAGGAAGTCCGCCCGCTGCCTTAGCCGATCCATCAGGAGGTCTCCGGGAAGCCCGGTTCAGGCGCTCAAACGCTTGCGGCCCCGCGCGCGGCGCGCGGCGAGGACCTTGCGGCCGCCGGTCGTCGCAAGGCGGGCGCGGAAGCCGTGACGGCGCTTGCGTACCAGTTTGCTGGGTTGATAAGTCCGCTTCACGCGTCGTTCTCCGCTGACCGGGCAAATTGCCTGTTATTGAGATCAGTCCGCCGATGCTGGCCGGCCCAAAACGGCCGTTCCCGGCCCAAATGAGCCGCCCCGGTCGAGCCGGGCCATCGCGGACAATTGGCGGGGCTTATACGGGAGCGACCGGTTTTCGTCAATGTTACGAGGTGCCGCAATCGGTGCGGGTGGCGGGCCCTTTGAAACGGCACAATTGGCACAAATATAATGGGTTTGGCGGTGTTTTTGAGGTGCGACGCGACGACCTCCAGGGGGCGCGTCGTGCGACCGGGAACCGGCAGACATTATCGAACTGTAATTTGACCGGTTTGGGCGCAAATCGCATCCTCGGCTGCCAGGCATTGAAGGCGAAAGATCGTGTCAGCAATCGAGCCACTGCCGAATCCGGAAAAGCCACGGCTGCCGTCGCGCCGGCTCGGTCTGTCCGGCAAGCTGCTGCTGCTGACCATTCCGCTGGTGATGATCGCGGGACTGCTGATCTATGTGCCGGCGATCGCGAATTTCCGGATGAACCGGCTGAACGACCGGCTGGCGGCGGCGAATACCGCGGCGCTGGTGCTGGACGCGGCACCCTCCGGCATGGTGCCGGATTCGCTGGCGCGGAAGATCCTCGCCAGCATCGGCGCGCATGCGGTTGCCATCAAGATGGGGCAGCAGCGGCGGCTGTTGGCCAGCGCCGATTTGCCGGCGGCGGTCGACCACGACGTCGACATGCGGACGATGACCGCATGGTCGGCGATCGTCGACTCCTTCGAAACCATGCTCGAGAGCGGCAACCAGACCATCCGCGTGATCGGGCCGGCTCCCGGCGGCGCGCAGTTCATCGAGACCGTCGTCGATGAGGCGCCGCTGCGCGCGTCGATGTACCGGTTTTCCCGCAACCTGCTGCTGGTGGCGATGGCAATTGCGATGTTCACGGCCGGGCTGGTCTATATCGCCCTGCATTTCCTGTTCGTGCGGCCGATGCGGCGGCTGACCGCGAGCCTGGTCGGCTTCCACGAGAACCCGGAAAGCTCGGCCCGGATCATCGTCCCCAGCCAGCGCGGTGACGAGATCGGCGTAGCCGAACGCGAGTTGTCCGACATGCAGCGCGACCTGGTGTCGATGCTGCATCAGAAGAGCCGGCTCGCCGCCCTTGGCCTTGCGGTGTCCAAGATCAACCACGATCTGCGCAATCTGCTCGCGTCCTCGCAATTGCTGTCGGATCAGCTTGCCAGCGTGCCCGATCCGCGGGTGCAGCGGTTCGCGCCGAAACTGATGCGCTCGCTGGAACGCGCCATCGCATTCTGCCAGTCGACGCTGTCCTATGGTCGCGCCCAGGAGGCGGCGCCGGACCGCCGCATGATGCTGATCGAGCCTGTCGTGATCGAGGTCCGCGAATCCGCCGGACTGGCGTCGGATGGGTCGATCGCCTGGATCAGCGCGATCGAGCGCGGGCTCACCATCGATGCCGATCCCGATCATCTGTTCCGGATCCTGCTCAACCTCGTGCGCAATGCGGCGCAGGCGCTCGAAGGCCGCCCGAAAAGCGACGCGGCGACCCAGCAGATTCGCATCACCGGGCGCCGCGAGGGATCGGTCGCGATTATCGAGGTTTCCGACACCGGGCCCGGCGTGCCGGCCAAGGCCCGCGAACACCTGTTCGAGGCATTCCAGACATCCGGGCGGCCCGGCGGCAGCGGGCTCGGCCTTGCGATCGCGGCCGAACTGGTCCGCGCCCATGGCGGCGACATCCATCTGGTGGAAGGCACCATCGGCGCGACCTTCCGGGTCGCCGTGCCGGACCGGCCGGTGGAACTGCTGAGCGTGCGCAACGAGCGGGCGCGGGCCTGAGCGAATCCGCCCGGCTGGCGGCGGATTCGCCTTCGATCCGCCGGCCCGCAACCGACCGGCAATTGGCGCCCGGTCGGACCTTGCCAAGCCCGCCCGGAGCCGTTAGCAATGGCGCGCTTTCGCGACCGCCGGGTGTTTTCCGAATGCATGCGGCATAGGCCGGCCTGGTGTCTGCAAGGCCTAGCGAAAAACGCGCCCGTAGCTCAGCTGGATAGAGCACTAGACTACGAATCTAGGGGTCAGGAGTTCGAATCTCTTCGGGCGCGCCATTTTGCATCACTGAGAATAGTACAGCGAACCGGCACCCAATGCGATCAATGATCGTCCAGCCGCGGCGCTTCGCGGTCTTTATCATCGATCGCTACATCGTTGACGTCGCACCACTCCCTGAGAGCCTTTTCGGTCGCCTTGGTCTCGAAATCATACCATCGATCGAGGGCATTCTTTTGTTGCAGCAGATCCTTGAAACGGGCGTAGGCGCCCTTGCGCTTGAATATCCGCCGCACGTTATCGAATTGGTCCGGTGCTCGAACTCCACCGGGATACGGATCGCCTGGTTGCGGCCGTTGCGGAATAGCCTGACGTGCCTTTGCCCGGCCATGCTGTTACCTCCAAGCATATGCCTCAAGCACATGACTGCGCGCGCCGGACTGCAAGGGGCCGGCCAGACTTCCACCATCGAGGACAAAACCACGAACACGGATTGGAATTCCCCGCGCAGCCACCGCGGCGCGGACGGTCATCCGTCGACCGTCTCGCGCGCCCCGCCCAGCAGCCTGACGTTGAGCCTGCCACCTGCGAACAGCATATCGTCCAGCGCTGCGCCGATATCGTCGGATTCGATGCTGGTGCCGCCGTCCCGGACGAGGCTTGCCTGCGCGATGCGCCGCATCAGTTCCTTGATGAACGCGGCGCTGACGCCTTTGGTCCGCTGCGCAGCCTCGCCGACGACGGCGTCGTCGAGTGGCAGACCCCGGCCATAGAGCCGGACGAGCTTCTTGCGGCCGATTTCGTCCGGCAGCGGCACCTCGATCGCCTGGTCGATGCGGCCGGGGCGGCTCGCCAACGCGCCCTCAAGCTGCTCCGGCCGGTTGGTGGTGAGGACGAACAGGATATCTGCATCCTGCTTCAGCCCATCCATTTCGTTGAGAAGCGCATTGAGCATGGATTCCTCGCAAGGTCCCATCTCGTCGCGATCGCGCGCAATCAGATCGACATCCTCGATCACGACGATCGCTGGCTGCAGCAGGCGGGCAAGGTTCATGTAGTGGGCGAGCAAAGCGATCTGCGCTGCGGTTATGATCAGGGTGGTGTGACCGGGCAGGTTGCTGGCGAGATAGCGGATGGTATGGGTCTTGCCGGTTCCGGGCGGCCCGTAAAGCAGGATGCCCTTGCGGGTCGATTGTCCCAGTTGGCGCAACTGCGGGCGGCTTCCGACAAAGCTCAGGACATTGCGGTCGAGCAATTTCAGCGTGGTTTCGGGCAGGATCACGTCCTCGCGCTGCACCGCCGGCAGCCGGTGGACCATGACCCCTCTGGAGCGCCCTCGATAATCGGTATCGCCGTCGAGCGACAGGATCTTGCCGCGATAGCAACGCGCGGCGTTGACGGCAGCCTCCAACTCGGAGAAACATCGTTGCACGAATTCGCTCCCGGCTGGGCCGAGGGGCACCGCAATCTCGATACGGGTCCCGGCCTCGTGCGCGTATTCGCGATGCGAAGACAGCACGACCGCGTAGCGCAGGTCGTCGGCTCGGCAGAGCCACAGACCGTTGTCGAGGCATTTGACCGGCGCGCTCTCGCCGACATCGACATCATGGTATTGCGCCGGCGCGATCGCGTGGGGATCATTGCCGCGCCTGGTCAGCGCCGCGAGGGTCAGCGTCTCGTAGCGGTGCCGTTCATGGATGCCAAAAAACCGCGACGGCGATGCCGAAAACAGTCTGTCGACCGCACCTTGAACGTCCGCGCGCATATGACCGGGGAACTGCCGTGCGGTCGCGACCAGTTGATCGTGCGGAATGCCGGCGAAATGCCAGGCGAGCGCGTCGCAGGCGCTTTCGAATCGCTTGGTGGCCGCGACTTCGGGGAGGGTTCTCGAGATCTCGTACAGGCAGTCATCGCAGATCAGCGCCACCGCCCCTTCAAGGGCATCCCGGTTCTCGCCGGAAAGCGTGCCGCAGAGCTTGCAATGCTCGTCGGGCAGCTCGCCGTCCTCCGCAACCGCCTCGCTGGTGATCAGGAACGAATGTCCGGCAGCCCGGATGCGTCGCCGGGTCGCCGCAAGCAGCTTGTTGGCACGCTCGCGCGGATAGGTCCCGCACAGCGCCTGACCATATTTTTCGATTTTTTCCAGCAATCTGGTGGTGTCGGCTGCAGACTTCTTGAATACCGAATGCAGCAGGTCGACGACGAATTCCTGCGGCGTTTCATTGTCATTGTGAAGGATTATCTGAAGGAGACCGGGCTCGGCCTGAACATCGCGCATGAGATCATTTCCGTGACTGGGTGTTGTTTCGGAGTGTCGTTTCGGAGTGTCGATCGGGATCGCGATCAACCTAGAACGAAACAAGAACATAGTCACGCGCCCCAGCGCGTGAAACTTGTGCCACAAGTTATACTGCCAGCATCCGTTGCGCCCGGCGGCGGGTAGCGGCAGCTTCAGTCCCGATCCGATAAATCGGCAGGCCGGGGACGATCGTACGACACAAGAATGCATCTCTCGATCCCGGACGTCGATTCAGGAAACCGCGGGTTATCGGTGGGAGTGCCACCCGATAGTTCTTGCGATCGGCCATGGCAGGCGTAGCGTTCGATCCCTTGTTGTAAAACTTCCGGCAACCGGCATGCAGCGGTTGATGGTGCCCGAGCCGGCCCTGAAAATGCGAGTTCAGACCACCCGGCATTGAAAAAGGTTGGCGGCGGCTGCCTTGGGCGGAGAATGTCGATGAAGACCATCACGGCGTCGGCGGCCCGCAGGCTCGGAAAATTTCTCTCCAGTGATTTCCGTGAAATTTTTGGCTCGGCGCACGACGAATTGGCGGAGCGTCTCGGGTCGCTCGCCCGCATCACCATCGAATGTATCGGCAGAAGCGACGCGCTCTATCACAATTATGAGCATACATGGCTGGTCACCATGGTTGGCCGCGACATCCTGCAGGGATTGACGATGTCGCGCCGGATCGAACCGGCGGACTACACCCATCTCATCGTCGCCTGCCTGCTGCACGATATCGGCTATGTTCGCGGCGTGCTGAGCGGCGATACCGCGGACGAATTCGTCATAGACAGCCACGGAGGCCGGAAAAGCTTGCCTCGTGGTGCGTCGGATGCATCGCTGATGCCTTATCACGTGGAGCGATCGAAGCTGTTTGCCCTCGAGCGGCTTGGGAATTCTCCCGGGATCGACGCCGAACGGATTGCCAAGGCGATTGAATCAACCCGCTTCCCGCCTTCGCCCGAGAGCAAGACCGAGAGCGCGGATATTCTTCCCCGTCTGGTTCAGGCGGCCGACCTGATCGGGCAGCTTGGAGATCCAATGTATGCAAAGAAGGTGAACGCGCTGTTCTACGAATTTGAGGAAGTCGGCATGAACAAGCAGTTGGGATATTCGTCACCCGCCGATCTCGTCGATAAATATCCGGAATTCTTTTGGAACGGCGTCTCCATGCACCTCGACGAGGGCATCAAGTACCTGAACCTGACCGTTTCCGGTCGCCAGTGGATTGCCAACCTCCATCACCACGTGTTGTGTGCTGAAAATGCGCAGCGTTTGATGGGTCCGCAGTCCTGATCCGCCATTGCGAGGAGCCAACGGGTCCCGCTTCGGCGGGCCCGATGATAAACTCCACGACGAAGCAATCCAGCTCCCGATCGCCGTCATTCCGGGATGGTGCGTTAGCACCAGACCTCAGATGCGCAATTGCGCATCGGGGAATCTCGAGATTCCGGATTCGATGCTTCCTTCGCATCGCTCCGGAATGACAGGGAGTGATGGATTGCATCGCGGACCCTGTCATCGGGCGCGCTTCGCGCAAATCCGGCTTCGACGACCCGGCCGCTATACGGCCTTGGTCAGCGCGCCATCGATGATGAGGTTGGTGCCGGAAATGCGGCTCGCCACCGGGCTTGCCAGGAACACCACGCCGGCTGCAACTTCTTGCGGCGTCCCCATCCGCCCCGTGGGATTGAGCGACATCGCGGTCTTGAACAAATCGGGCATTCCCCGCTCGATGTTCTGCCAGATCCCGCCCTCGAAATAGGTATTGCCCGGCGACACCGCGTTGACACGGATGCCTTTTGCGATGAGCTGACTGCTGAGGCCCTTGGCGTAGTGAATCAGGGCCGCCTTGAAGGCACCGTAGGATCCGGCGGCGAAATCGACCTCGAAGCCGGACACGCTGGAAACGATGGTGATCGATGCCGATTTGGATTTCTCCAGATAGGGAACCGCGGCAGCCACCGAATTCACGGTGTGCATCATATCGGTCCGGAACGACTTCTCCCAGGTTTCGGCGGTGTCGCCGACCGCCAGCGCGCTGACGTTGCAGATGATGCCGTCGATGCCGCCGAATTCGGCGGCCGCGCCTTCGATCCAGCCCTTCAGCGCGGCCGGGTCGGCGACGTCGAGTGCCTTGCCCCAGGACTTGACGCCCTTTGCCGCCAGGCCCTTCACCGCGCTGTTGACCTGATCGGCGTTGCGGGCGCAGATCGCCACGTTGGCTCCCTCGGCCGCGAACAGTTCGGCGATCGCAAGGCCGATTCCCCTGCTCGCGCCAGTGACCAGCACACTCTTTCCTTTTAGTCCGAGATCCATCGTCGCCTCCAGGGTTGATGCGGCGGCCCGCCTCGGTCGGCGGGCCGCGCTGTCGAATTACATCTTGGTCCAGTCGCCGGCGCCCTCAAACGCGGCGGCGGCCCGATAGATGGCCGGCTCGTCGAAATACTTGCCGATCAGCATCAATCCGATCGGCAGGCCGTCGCTCATTCCGCAGGGCAGGCTCATCGCCGGGTGTCCCGTGGCGTTGAATGGCGCAGTATTGGGGACCATTTCAAACGCCCGCTGGATATAGAGTTCGCGCGGCGCATCGGGCGGCGGCAGCGGCGTCGCCTTCATCGGCAATGTCGGCATCAGCAGCAGGTCGTATTTGCCGAGCGCCGCATCGTAGGCGGCGCGCAGTTTGCGGTTCAGGTTCTGTGCCTTGGCGTAAAAGTGGCCGCGATAGTGCTTGGTGAAGTATTGACCGAGCAGCATGGTGATCTTGAGGCTGTCGGACAGCTCGTCGGCACGGTAACGCCAGCCGGAATGGGCGTCGAGCAGAGTGGTGTTGTACAAACCGCGCCAATTGGTCCCCATGCCGTTGCCCTTCATCATGAACTCGGTGGCGCCTTCCGCGGCGATCGGCAGCCAGATCGCCGGCGCCGCCAGATGCATCGGCACCGAAACCTCGTCAACGGTGGCACCGAGCTTCCTGAAAAGGTCGGCACCTGCCCTGACCTTGCTGTCGACATCGGCTTCCGAACTCGGATGCCCGAAGCCTTCCTTGACGACGCCGATCCGCAAGCCCCTGGCGCCGCCGCCAAGCGCTTCGGTATAGTTCGAGACCTTCAGCGTGCCTTGCCGGGGATCCAGCCCGTCCGCTCCGGCCAGCACCTCCAGCAGAAGTGCGTTGTCGCGGACGTTGCGTGTCATCGGTCCGGTGTGGTCGATGGTCACTTCGATCGGCATCACCCCGGTGTAGGGAACAAGGCCATGCGTGCCCTTCATCCCGTAAATGCCGCTGAAGGATGCGGGGATACGGATCGATCCGCCCTGGTCGCCGCCAATTGCCATATCGGCCTCACCGGTCGCCACCACGACGGCGCTTCCCGATGACGAGCCGCCAGAGGAATAGCCCATCCTGTGCGGATTGTGGACGGCGCCGGCCGCACAGGTGTGGCTGCCGCCGGAGAAACAGAAATACTCGCAGTGCGTCTTGCCGATGATGGTGCCGCCCGCGTCGAGGATGCGTGTGACGATGGTGGCATCGGTATCGGGCGTGTAGCCTTCCAGTGTCGAAGCGCCGTTCATCATCGGCACGCCGGCCAGGCTGACATTGTCCTTCAACGCGATCTTCTTGCCGGCGAGCTTGCCGCTTGAGGCTCCCTTGATATCGGTCTTGACGTACCAGGCGTTGTATTTGTTCTCCTCGCCTTCGGGACGATAGCCGGGCGTCCGCGGGTATTTCACGGCGGGGACGTAATCCGGCATGGCATCCACCGCGTCGTAGGCGGCATAGTTCGCCTGCATCAGCGCGTCGTAGGATTTGAGCTCCTCGTCACCCATATGCATCCCGAGGTCTTCGGCTACGCTGCGCAATTGCGCGAGAGTGGGTCTCCTGACGGCCATGGCTTGGTCTCCCTCTGATCGCCCGTGAGATCGGGCTTAGGTTGCGATTCCGACAAATTCTCCGACAAGGCTGGCGTCGCCGAGCGCGCCGGGCTGAACCTCCCGGGTGATCGCTCCCTTCTGAATAATGAGAATCCGCTGCGACAGCGCCGCGATGAATTCGAGGTTCTGCTCGACCAGGATCATGGTGAGCCCGCTATTGGCGCGCAGCCGCTGCAGGGTCTCGATGATCTCGTCGATGATCGAGGGCTGAATGCCCTCGGTCGGTTCATCGAGCAGCACGAGCCGCGGTTGGCCGCAAAGGCATCGCGCGATCGCCAGCAATTGCTGTTCGCCGCCCGACAGGGCGCCGCCGGCCCGATCCAGCAGCGTCCTGAGCCGGGGGAATTCCTGCAGCACCGCGGAGATGATGTCCTGTTCACGGCCGCCGTGCTTGCTGCAACCCATGCGCAGATTGTCGTAAACCGTCAGCCCCGGGAAAATCTCTCGCCCCTGCGGCACATAGCCGAGCCCGAGGCGGGCGCGGCGATAGGGTTCGGCCGTCGTGACGTCCTCTTGATTGAACAGTACACGCCCGGCGGTGGCCGGCAGAAACCCCATCAATGCCTTCAGCAGCGTCGTCTTGCCCATGCCGTTGTGGCCGAGAATGCCGACGAATTCACCCTCGCTGACGCTGAAGCTGACCCCGTTGAGGATCGGAATGCGGCCGTAACCGGTTCGCAGCGCCTGCACATCGAGCATCATGCGGCCGCCTGTTTGCCGAGATAGATGTCGCGCACCAGCGGATTGCGCAGGATATTCTCCACGGCGTCCTCGACCAGCACGCTGCCCTGGTTGAATACGGTGACCTGTTTGGCGATCATGCGGATGAACTGCATGTCGTGCTCGACCACGATGAGGGCCTTGCTGCGGTTGATCTCGCGCACCAGCTCGGCGGTCTTGTAGACTTCGTCATGGGTCATGCCGGCGGCCGGTTCATCCAGCAGGATCAGCTCGGGGTCGGTCGACAGCACGAGGCCAAGTTCGACCCACTGCCGCTGGCCATGCGCGAGCTGGCCGACCAGGCGTTGCGCGAGGCCGGTGAGCCCGATCCGCTCCAGCATCTCGTCGACCACGCTGTTGGTGCGTTGGCCGGCATGAAGGCGGCTCGCCGCAAGCCAGATATTCTCGCGTACCGTGAGACCGTCGAACACGCTCGGCACCTGGGTCTTGATGCCGATGCCGAGGCGCGCGATCTGGTGGGCGTAAGCGTGCGAGATATCGTTGCCGCGGAACAGCACCTGGCCCTGACTCGGCTCGAGCTGCCCGGTCAGCATCTTGAAGAAGGTGCTTTTACCGGCACCGTTCGGGCCGATCAGACAACGCAGCTCGCCCTCGGCCAGCGTGAAGTTGACGTTGCGGACCGCGTGGACGCCGCCGAAATTCATGCTGAGGTCGCGTGTCCGGAGCAGCGGTTCGGCCATCAGCCTTCCTCCGCGCGTTTGGGCTCCATCGCCGGCGCGGCGCGCCTGCCACGCGAACCCAGCAGCGATTGGCCCCAATCGCCGAGCGTCGGCACCAGCCCTTTCGGCACCAGCAGCACGAATGCAACCAGGATGGTCCCGAGCACCAGCGGCGCATTGGCGAATACCTTCGCCCACCAATCCGAATTCCCGCTGGGCTGGTTTGCCCCCAGCGCGGTGTTGAGCCACTGGATACCGATGCAGCCGACGATCGGGCCGATCAGCGTGCCGCGCCCGCCGACAATGACCCAGATGATGATCTGCGCCGATTGCGCCAGCCCGAAGATCGTCGGGCTGACAAAGCTTCCCCAATTGGCAAACAGACAGCCGGCAAAGCCGGCCAGCGCGCCGCCGATGGTGAAGGTGGCAAGCTTGTAGGCGCGGGGGTCGTAGCCGAGCAGTTCGGCGCGGCGCTCGTTTTCCCGGATGCCGACGATGATACGGCCGAAACGGCTGGCCAGCAGCAGCCGCAATCCGAAATAGGTGGCGAGCAGCGACGCCGTTGCCAGATAGAACATGCCCTCGAGATCGATCGGCGAGGCCGCCCTGCCCGGGACATTCAGCGACGGAATTCCCGGAATGCCGTTGAAGCCGCCAAGCCTTGCCACGCCGATATGAAACTCGGGACCCGCCGTGGAATTGACCGAATTGAACAGGATCAGCGTCACCGTCAGCGTGATGACGCCGAGATAGACGTCGCTGATCCGGCCATAGAACATGAAATAGCCGAGCAGTGCGGCGAAGCCCGCCGGCAGAATGATGGCGAGCAGCAGCGGAATGGTGCTCTCGCCGATGTTGAACATGGCGATTGCATAGGTATAGGCGCCGAGCCCGAAGAACGCCGATTGGCCGAAACAGAGAATCCCGCCATAGCCCCAGATCAGCGCGAGGCTGAGCGCCAGGATCGCCATGATCATGTAGACCGTGAGTTCGAGAACGGTGTCGAGCTCGGCAAAACGCGGCGTCAGCACCAGGAAGGCGATGCCGACGATGCCAACCAGCGCCAGGCCCGCGATATTGAGCGCGCGTCCGTTCACAGCCCTCTCCGGAAGAAGCGGCCGGTAATGCCTTGAGGCAACAGGCGGATCAGAACGATGGCGGCACCCAGCAAGGCCACTTCGCCAAACACCGGCGTGGTGGCGAAGGTGGCGATCTGGTTGATGGTGCCGAACAGCGCGGCGGCGGATATCGTGCCGCTGAGAATGGCGGCGCCGCCGCCGATCACCGTGATGAAGGATTTCGCGACATAGGCGACGCCGATGGTGGGGAAGACGCCGGAGACCGGCGCCAGCACCGCGCCGGCGAGCCCCGACAGCGCGGCGCCGATCCCGAAGGTGATGGCGTAAACGCGCGGCGGATTGACGCCGAGCGCCGCCGCCATGTTGGCGTTCTGCATGGTGCCGCGCGCAATCAGGCCGAGCCGTGTCCAGCGCATCGTCGCGAAGATCGCCGCCAGCACCACGAACGCCACCGCGATGACGAACAGCGTATAGGCGCTGGTGCGGTAGGCGCCGATCTGGAAGCTGCCGAGCGGGGCGGAGATGCCGACCGTGGTATTGCCGAAGATGGCGGTGGTCAGTCCGACCAGCAACAGGCTCAAGCCCCAGGTCGCCAGCATGGTGTCGATCATGCGGCCGTAGAGGAAGCGGATGATCGTGCGTTCGACGATCAGGCCGATGATGCCGACCACGATCGGCGCGACCACCAGCATCGACAGCCAGATGTTGATACCGTATCCGGTGGCGACGATCGCGGCATAGCCGCCAAGCATCAGGAATTCGCCATGCGCGAGATTGATGACCCGCATCATGCCGAAGATAATCGCCAGCCCGATGCTGATCAGCGCCAGGCTGGCTATCGCGTAAAGCACCTGGACTGCCAGGAGAGCAACGAGATCCACGTTCACCTTTCCCAAGCAGGATTTGACAGCCCGCGGACCGTCAGATCTTGATCACATATTGCTGGTTGTCGTTCGGGTTCTTGATCAAATTGCATACCGCGGCGGTGTCGGCGGGCTTCTGCTGGGCGAAGTCCTCCAGCACCTTGAGTTTCTTGTCGCTGACTTCGGCGATATGAACGTCGAGGATGCAATGATGCGTCGGCGGATCGATCGTGACCTTGCCGGAGGGGGCATCGATGCTGATCCCGGTTTCCAGCGCCTCGATGACCTTGAGGCGGTCGACACTGCCTGCCTTCTTGACCCCTTCCGCCCACAGCCGGAAGCCCTGATAGGTTCCCATCGCGAGTTCGGTGATGTTGGGATAGTCGGCGCCGAAGCGCTTATGGAAGTTGGCCACGAACGCCTCGTTGACCGGGTTCTTCAGATCCTGGAAGTAGTTGTAGCAGATCAGCATGCCGTTGCACTCTTCGGGCGACAGCACGATGTGCTCGTTGCCCACGGCAAAGGTGGTCGACGCCATCGGGATGCTCTTGTGCATGCCGGCCGCGGCCCACTGGCGATAGAAGGAAATGTGGGCGCCGCCGACCAGCGCCGACCACACGAAGTCCGGCTTCGCCGCCTGGATCTTGGAAACAGTCGGACCGAAATTGGTGACGTCGAGCGGGAAAAAGTCGATCGACGAAACCTCGCCGCCGTTTTCGGTGACGTATTTCTTCACCCATTGCGAAGTAATCTGGCCGTAATTGTAGTCGGCCGCGACGACATAGACTTTCTTGCCCCACTTCTTCATCGCGTAAGGCACCAGTTTTTCGACCGTCTGCGCCGGCGTGACGCCGGTGTCGAACTGATCGCGGTCGCAGACGCCGCCTTCATACTGGGTGTTGTAGAAATAGAGCGTCTTGAAGCGGTCGAGCACCGGCCGGATCACCTCGCGCGAGGCCGAGGTGATGCCGCCATGAACCACCGCGACCTTGTCCTTCAGCGCCGCCTGCTGCGCGAACTGGGTATAAAGCTGCATGTTCGACTGGGTGTCGTAGTTGATCAGCTTGATCTGCCGCCCGAGCAGGCCGCCCGCCGCGTTGGCTTCCTCGACCGCAAGGGTGATGGCGTCGACCATCGGCTTGCCGTAGATGTCGAGCCCGCCCGACAGGTCATGGATGCTCGCCACGCCGATCGGATCGTCCGCCCAGGCGGTCGACCCCAACATGCCGGCAGCAGCGGTAGCGGCCGTAGTCTGTAAGAACCTTCTGCGATTGACCTTCATTGCCGTAGCCCTCCTCGTTGTTGCCAATTCATCATGCGACCAGATATTGCTTCAGGATCGACGCGCCCATCGTGTATTTCGGATCGACCATGTTGCCGAGCCGGACCCGTCCGGCCTGGCTCAGCAGCATGTAGGCGTCGATCTCGTCGAAGCCGTAATCGGCGCTCATCCAGCGCACCAGCTCGCGATAGGCGATGCGGGCGGCGTCTTCCAGCGGCCGGGCGCTGCCGATGGTCATCAGGAAATTCTCGGTCTCGAGCCGCGGCCATGCGAAGCTCCAGCCCTTGATGACGTCGATCCGCATCGTGACGGTCGCGCGCTGCTCGATGGCGACGCCGGATAGCTCGCCGTCGCCCTGCGCGGCATGGCAGTCGCCGACATAAAGCAGCCCGCCTTTGACATGGACCGGAAAGTACAGGATCGAACCCGGAGCGACATCCGGCAAATCCATGTTGCCGCCGTGATAATCCGGTTGCAGCGACGAGATCGCCTCGATCTCGGGTGAAATGCCGATGGTGCCGATGAATGGCTGGTAGGGCAGCGTGATCTTGTCGCTCCAGCGCACGCCGTCGCGGTCGACATGCATTTTCCTCACCCGCTCCGGCAATGGTGGGTTGAGCATCGCAGTCGACGCGGTCCCGACCAGGCCGCCGAATTCCGGAATGATGCAGGTGGTGCCGGCGGGCTGCGCGCCCCGCGTCTCCACGGCATGGATGTGGACCGCCAGACAATCGCCCTTCTCGATGCCGTTCACGGCAATCGGGCCGCATTGCGGATTGAGAAAGGGAAACCGCAGTTTCGCGGTCGGACTATCCTGCTCGCTGGTAATGACGCCGCCAAATGCGTCCTCGGTCTCCACCGCGACGACATCGCCGGGGTCAACGGTGAGAACCGGTTTAGCATAGGGCCCATAGACATAATGGTAGTCGCCCTGCGCCGCGATCGAGAGCGCGTGGCGCTTTCCGGTGCGGCCTTTGGCCAGGCCGCGCTCGGCCATGATCGAGGTCTTGAGCCAGGGATCGTCGGTCATCGCGATATCCTCAAAGCTGGGCGCCGGTGCAAATCCCGCGCCAGTAGCATTGCCTTGTCGTTCCTAGTTCAGTTTCCAGTCTCCGCCGGCTTCGATCGCCGACGCCAGCCTGATCAAGGTGGTTTCCTCAAAGTGGCGGCCGACCAGCATCAGGCCGACCGGCAAACCATTGACGCGGCCACATGGCACGGTGAAGGCAGGATGACCGGAAACGTCGAACGAACAGGTATTGGCCTGCATGTTGAGGGCCGCGTCGATCGCGATGCCGAGCGGTGCGTCGGCCGGCGGTATCGGGGTTGCCGTGAATGGAATGGTCGGCATCGCCAGCACATCGAATTTTTCCAGCGCATCGTCATAGGCGCGGCGCAGCAGCCCGCGCAGATTTTGCGCCTTGGAATGATAGCGCCCATGGTAGTTGCGGTGCATGTATTCGCCGAGCATCAGCACCAGCTTCACCGTCGGTGACACGTCATTGATCCGCGTCCCCATGCCGCGGGCAAACGCCTCCTGCATCGACAGCGGATAATAGCCGTGGATGTTGTTGCCGACGCCATATCCCTTCAGCATCATCTCGGCGGCGCCTTCCAGAATGATCCCGCTCCAGACATGCGGCCCATCGAGATGCCAGGGGACCGAGACCGGCTCGCTTTCGACACCGGCTTTTCCCAGGGCTTCAATGGATTGCCGCACCTTGTCATTGACCGTCGGGTCGCTTTCCGGATGGCCAAAGCCCTCGCCGAGGATGCCGATGCGCAAGCCCTTCGCCGGCTTGCCCAGCGCCGCCATATAGTCGCCGGGGCGCGCGGCGATGGTTCTCGTGTCCCAGCCGTCATGGCCGGCGATCACCGTCAGCAGGCGTGCCACATCTTCGACCGACGCACACATCGGACCACAATGGTCGACGGAATAGCTGATCGGCATCGACCCCGTGGTCGGCACCAGCCCCCAGGTTGGCTTCAGGCCATAGACGCCGCACCAGCTTGAGGGCGTCCGGATCGATCCACCCTGGTCGCCGCCGAGTGCCATCGGCACCTCGCCGGCCGCCACCAATGCCGCGCTGCCACCCGAAGAACCGCCGGCGCTATGGACCGGATTATGCGGATTTCGTATCACGCCTCCGGCACAAGTGTGGCTCGCGCCCGAGAAGCAGAGGTCTTCGCAGGCCGCCTTGCCGGCAATGGTGCCGCCGGCGTCGAGAATCCGCGTCACCACGGTGGCGTCGAGTTCGGGAACGTAGCCTTCAAGCAATGCGGAGCCGTTCATCATCGGCACGCCGGCCACACAGATGTTGTCCTTGATTGCGACCTTCTTGCCGCTCAACAGTCCCTCGCCACCGGTTTTGATATTCGTCTTCCAATACCAGGCCCCATAGGGATTTTCCGACGCGGAAGGCCGGTAGCCCGGCGAGCGCGGCGCCACAGGTGCCAGGGCAGGCGGCACCAGTTCTTCAAGCCGGCCATAGGAGGCCAGTGGCCCCTTGAAGGCCTGCTGAAACGCCGCGACTTCGTCGGCGGAGAGAATGAGACCGAAATCCGATCCCAGACGATCGATCTGCTCCAGCGTCGGAAGGCGCACTGCCATGCTTCACCTGCTCTTGGTCCCGGCCGACAAAACGAAAAAAACCACCCGTGGCCCGAGAAGGCCTCGAATGGCATCAATGCCGTTGCTATCGATGGTCGCGTAGGGCTCACGATGCAGAACGAAACTTGGAAGTGGTCACCCAGACGTCATCGGCTGCGCGAGAACTCTTTCGCCCTGAACGTATTCACGTACGAAGGCAAGGATTGTGTCTTAGCGCCGACGGGCTTGTCAATCAGAGGCCGGCACATTTTTATGCCAGACAGCCCAAATGACGCGCAATCCCGGTCGGCGATAACAGGTGACAGATCGATCCCGTTGCGGTGAGATAAGCCGAACCACAACGCCCGAGCTTCGCCGATGACCAAGCCCTCGATCTCTCTCGGTCTCGTTTTTTCCCGAACCGGCCCCTACGCCATGATGTCGGGCGAGATGCAGAAGAGCGCGTTGATGGCGGTCGACGAGGTCAATCAAAGCGAGGAGTTCGATTTCAGCTTTGCTCCGCATTTGCGCGATCCCGGCGGCGTCGTCGCCGCCTATCACACCGCATGCGACGACCTCATTCGCGAAGAGCAGGTTGGGCATATCGTCGGCTGCTACACCTCGGCGTCGCGCAAGCAGGTCATCCCCATCGTCGAACGCACCGAACGGCTGCTGTGGCATCCGGCACGATATGAAGGGTTCGAAAGCAGCGACAACGTGATCTATGTCGGCGCCGCGCCCAATCACACCGTGGTGCCGCTGGCGCGGCATATGCTCGAGCATATTTCCAGCGACGTGTTCTGCATCGGGTCCAACTATGTCTGGACCTGGGAGACCAACCGGGTCATCCGCGAAATCGTCACCAGCGCAGGCGGTCGTGTGCTCGCCGAACGGCTGCTGGAACTGGGCGAAACCTCGGTCGATCACATCGTCAGGGAAATCATCGACCGCAAGCCTCCCGTGGTGTTGAACACGCTGGTCGGACGGTCGAGCTATGTTTTCATGCGCGCGCTCCACCACGCGACCGCGCGAGCGGGGCTGACCATCCCGGTACTGAGCTGCAGCCTGTGCGAGCCCGAGCTCAAGCTGATCGGATCGGAAGCCTCCGCCGGATGCATCACTTCGTCAGCCTATTTCGAGACCGTCGCCCGCCCCGAAAATCGCGCGTTCGTCGCCCGCTGGAAGGCTCGCCACGGCGACGACAGCCGGCCTTCGGTCGACGGGCAATCGACCTATGTCTGCGTCATGCTGCTGGCCCGTGCCATCCGCCGCGCCGGCACCGCCGACGTCAATGCCGTCCGTCGTGCTGCGGCAAATCATCGCTACGATTCTCCGCAAGGCCCGGTGTGGGTGGATCCGGACAATAATCACTGCTTCCTGACCCCCCGCCTGGCGCGCGCCGCACGGGACGGTCAGTTCAGGATCTTCTGGGAAGCGGACGCGCCGGAGCGGCCCGATCCCTATCTTTCGCACCTCGATCTGGCGGCGATTGGCGCGAGGCTCGAAAGCGGCGAGGGTCCGAGACGGTCAAACCATCTGCGTGTCGTGAAATGACCAAATCATCGCCCTTCTCGGTTCGTGGCCGTCGCGCTCTGCTGGTGATGCGGGACGAGCGCGAGATCGGCCTGCTGCGTCGTCAGCTCGATCGGCTCGGCATGACGGTGCTGGAAGCCGACCCGGGTCTGATCGGATCTCCGGATCGGCCGGTCGACGTGATCGTGCTGGACGCCGACAGCATTCCGATCAAAAGCGGCCCGGCGTCGACATCGAGCATCAACGCCCCGATCGTCGCGCTGATCGGAACCGAGACGCCCAGCCGCCTGAAATGGCTGCTCGACCTGCAGCCGGCTTCATTTCTGGTCAAGCCGTTGCGCTCGTCGGGACTCTACACCGCGCTGGTGGTCGCCTTCGATGCGGCGCAGCGGCGCAGCGACGAAGCCGCCCATATCGAGCGGCTCGAGGACCGCATTCGTTCCCGGCGTGTCGTCTTCGCCGCGGTGCTTCACGTCATGCGCAGCCACGCGCTCTGCGAACAGGACGCATTTGCGCTGATCCGGCAGACGGCGATGCGCCATCGCACGACCATCGAACAGTTGAGTGCGGAAATCGTCGCCCTCGGCGGCATGCCGAACCGCGGCTCGCGGACCGCGTGACCGACTAGGCCAGATCGCCGACACGCTGGACGCCGGCGGCGGCCATCGCCTGGTGAGCGGCTTCGAGCGACCCCGCCAGATCGATCGCCCTGCAGCCCGCCTCGAGCAGCACCACATCGAAGCCAAGCCTGCGGGCGTCGATCGCGGAATAATAGACACAGAAATCGGTGGCGAGCCCGGCCAGAAAAATCCGCCGCATGGCGCGCTCGCGCAGATAGCCCGAAAGGCCGGTCGGGGTGCGCCGGTCATTTTCATAAAACGCGGAATAGGAATTGATTTCCGGCCGGAAACCCTTGCGGATCACCAGCTCCGCCCGATCGGTTTTCAACCGCGGATGAAAGCCGGCGCCCGATGTGCCCTGCACGCAATGGTCGGGCCACAGCGTCTGCTGGCCATAGGGCATGGTGACGGTTTCAAACGGCGCCGAACCCGGATGGCTGGCGGCAAACGAGCTGTGGCCCGGTGGATGCCAATCCTGGGTCAGCACCACGTGGTCGAAGCGCTCCGAAAGCCGGTTGATGACCGGGACGACGGCGTCGCCGGCGGCAACCGCGAGCGCGCCCCCCGGACAAAAATCGTTTTGAACGTCGATAACGAGCAGCACGTCGTCGCGGGGGCTGGTCTGCATCTGAACCTGCGTCAGGATCCGGCTACTGCGGCGCCGGTCCGGGTTTCGATCGGCTCAGCGTCCATACCAAACGGGCCGATCGATGGCAAACCGGGCAGGCGCGCGGCATGAATTGACTTTGCATTCCGGCCGGCTCCAAATGCGGGCAACCAATGCATGGAAGGAAGCACCATGATCGACGCACTGATCATCGACGCCTGCAGAACGCCGCGAGGCATCGGCAAGGCCGGCAAGGGCGCGTTGTCGGGCATCCATCCGCAGCAGTTGGGCGCCACGGTGTTGCGGGCGCTGGCGCAACGCACCGGAATCGATACCGCCGATGTCGACGACATCATCTGGGGTACCAGTTCCCAGCGCGGCCCGCAGAGCGGCGATCTCGGCCGGATGTCGGCGCTCGATGCCGGTTATGACGTGCGCGCCAGCGGCGTCACGCTCGATCGCTTCTGCGGCTCCGGCATCACCAGCGTCAACATGGCGGCTGCCGCCATCATGTCGGGCTCGGAGGATCTGGTCGTCGCCGGCGGCACCGAAATGATGTCGATGGAGGGGCGCCGCGGCGAAGGCCCGTTCATGATGGACGCCGGCAATCTCCGGCTGCGCGCCAGGCACCCGCAGTCGCATCAGGGGGTCTGCGCCGACGCGGTTGCGACGCTCGAAGGCATCACGCGGCAGGACGTCGATGCGCTGGGTCTGGAGAGTCAAAAGCGGGCGGCCGGCGCCATCAAGGGCGGTCACTTCGACCGTAGCCTGGTTCCGGTTTGCCGCGAGGATGGCAGCCTTGCACTCGATCGTGAAGAATATCCGAGACCGCAGACCACGCTCGAAGGCCTCGCCGGTCTGAAGCCCGCTTTCACCGCGGTGGCGGACTATCCACTCGATGACAAGGGCACGACCTACCGAAGCCTGATTCTGCAGCAATATCCCGACCTCGAGATCGATTTCATGCATCATGCCGGCAATTCGTCCGGCGTGGTCGATGGTTCGGCGGCGGTGCTGTTGGCGTCTGCGAACTACGCCAAGGCGCATGGCCTGAAACCGCGCGCGCGGGTGGTTGCGATGGCGAACATGGGAGACTCGCCCACATTGATGCTGAACGCCCCGGTGCCGGCGGCGCGCAAGGTGCTGGCGAAAGCCGGGCTCAAATTGGACGACATCGACCTGTTCGAAATCAACGAGGCCTTTGCCGTGGTGGCCGAGAAGTTCATCCGCGACCTCGCGCTCGACCGCGACAAGGTCAATGTCAACGGCGGATCGATCGCATTGGGTCACCCGATCGGCGCGACCGGATCGATCCTGATCGGCACCATTCTCGACGAACTGGAGCGGCGCGATCTCAGACGCGGCCTGGTGACGATGTGCGCCGCGGGCGGAATGGCGCCGGCGATCGTCATCGAACGCATCTAAAGGCGGAATCCGGAGGCATAAGTCTTGTTTTCTGGATATACTTGTCCGAAATTGCTCTCTTCCGGATCACCAGCGAGGACAGCCGACCATGTACGAAGCGCCCGCCATCATCGGTAGCTGCATCAACTGCATCACGCCGGCAAGTCTGGGCGCGACGCTCGCGCTGATCCTGATCGGAGCCGGCGTCGCGCTGGCCGCGGAACGGCGCGGGCTGATCCGCGCCCGCCGATGAAGGACCGCGAAAACCGGCATCGAAGTCGGGCAATCGCCCCTGCCTTCAGCGGCTCAGGCGGGTTGAAGACCTAGCACCAGCGCTTCCGAAGTGTCCGCATGGTCGAGCTGATCCAGTCGCTTGGTCAGCGCGGCGATGGTCGCGTTCAGATTGAGCTTGCGTAGATCCATGGCTCTCGCCGTGGTCGGATAGGCGTAATGCCGGGGGTCGCGAATCCGGGAGGTTTGCAGCTCGGCTGCGATGTTGGCGTCGAGGCTTGCGACCTCGCGATGGAGCGAGGCGATCATCGATCGGATTTGTGCGGCCTCGCGCCAGCGCGATTCGATCGCCTTCAGCTCTCGGCGAATATCACGGATCGGGCGGGGCCGGTCCTGCGACCGCCCCGGGCGACGGTTTGTGCGTTGAGTCGTCTCAAAATAGTACTGTTCGGTCATGGTTTGCTCCGCTCTGGTACAGCGCCGGGCCCTTTTCGGGTTACACGTCGGAGCAGCAGCAAGAAGTCTGCCAGCCGCTAGGAGTGCTTATTCTTCCTGCGACGGCGGGCGACCGAATTGCTGGATATAGGCCCGTGTGAACGAGGAGAGGTTTGAATATCCGGTGGCGGTGGCGATCGCGCCAATGGAATGCATTCGTTCTCGAACCTGCTCGCGGGCCCAGTCCAGCCGCACGTGTCGCGCATATTCGCCGGGACCCATGCCGAACATCTCCCGAAACCCATCGCTGAGCTTGTTGCGGTTGAGACCAAGGCGCCGGGCCAGGCTCTCGAGATCCGGCTGGTCATGCAACTCCGATTGGTAGATCAGCGCTGCGGTCTCGATCAATTGCCGCTCCTTGGTGGCTTTGGCGAGCACCGAGCTTTTGCCGGCGCGTCCGATCTGATTGAGCTGGACCACGGTCTCGCAGATCAGCTCTTCGCCCTTGGCCCGAAGGTAGTGCGTTCGCAGCGGCTCCTCCATTTGGCATCGGTACACGGCGTCGAGCGCCAGCCACGCCCTCGGCGACAGCGACAGCGGAATGGCGGCCCGCGCGTTCGGCCGGCCGCTGAAGATCCCGTTCCAGACCGCAGGAAGGTTGTCGACCTTCAGACCGTATTGATCCACCAGTTTGGCTGCGTCGACAAAGATGCTCAGCCGCTTATAGGCTTGACCCATCGTGCGGGGATAATCCCAGGGACGACCGCTGTCCCAGAGCACCGTCACCGACGCGCCGGGGCCGGCCGGAGCGCGATTGCCGCGCTCCCACGGCAGGACAAGTTGGCCGGCGAGGTAGAATACCAGCAGTACATAGTTTTGGGACGCCAGCCGCAGCGTATAGTTCCGGGCTATTGTAATGTCGACCAGTACCATGAACGAGCCGTCATCGATCAGCCTGAACTCGGTGAGCCGGTCGTGAAGGATATTCGAAGGCCGATCGATGATGTTCTGGCTTCGGAAGATCTTCTCCGCAGCGAGATCCTGGTACAAAGCCGGCAGATCGAGCTCAACGCGCGCCATTTCCTGGTCGCCTCTTCCACATCAATCCGGAATTCGCGGGCTGCTCCGGAGCATCCGTCGATCACGAAGACCGGCACCATCTTCACGGCGCCAGATAGCCGGAAAGCCTTGCAAGGGCCACGGGCTTTTTCATGAAAATCGATGTACATTACGCCTTGCTGTACCGTCTGACCCCCGATGGCGCATTCGCCAGCGGTGTGGGCGCCTTTCCGGGCCACCAGGCGTTTCATCAGACCTATTCTGGCGAACGGAGCAATACCATGTCCGAATTGGAGGCGTCGATGAACCAAGTACAAGTCGAGCAGAAAAGCTATCAGATGCCGCCGCAGGATGGGTTTACCGTCACACACTTTCTCACCGTCGCCGACATCGAGCGATCGCTTCGATTTTACGAAACGGTCTTCGGTAGTCGCATTCTGAGCAGAGGCGATAGCAAGGGCGCGCCGGGTTATATCCAGATCGCGAACACGTGGCTCATTGTCAACGTCGGGGGCGGCCCGACACCCGACAAACCATCGGTAACGCTCAGCGTCCCCGCCGACCCCAATTCAGTCAGCAGCTTCATGAATATCCGCGTTGCGGATATTCAAGCGTGCTATGAACTATGGCGAAATCGGGGAGCCGAGTTCATCACGGAGCCAAAGGACAAGTACGGCGAGACGCGCTGCTACATTCGCGATCCTGACGGGTATATTATAGAAGTTGGCCAAAGCAAGCCGGACTTCGCTTACGGCTAAACGGCACGACAGGTGAAAGCATCAGCGGTGTCCGCGTAGGGCGGTCCCGAAGTGATGAAATATCGGATGCCGGATACCAGGCCGGGCGCGGGCGACGTCCTGGTCAGGTGCCGGCATTGTCGAAGCGCAAAGGCATTTGACCGTGCGAGACATCTTGCTTGACGGAATTGGCGGAACATCGCCTGCGATCGCGGCGATGCGCTTGGCGCTTGGGTCGTTCTTCGTCTTGTCCGGAGTTCATAAGCTCACGAATAGGGAAAGACATGAGACATTTGTAGACACGCTCAGGGTCCTTGGCATCCCACGGATTGGCATCCTGCAATGGTTTGTTCCGGGAGTTGAATTCTTTGGCGGCCTGGGCGTCGCGGTCGGATTTCTCACACCGCTGGCCGCCCTTGGCCTTCTGGTCATTTGTTCGGTAGCCCTCTTGACGAACTCCCCGACGGTGGTTGCGAGCTACAAACCGATTGACCCGGCGGATCGTGTCGACGATTGGCTTTACCAGCCGGAAACGATGTACGCATTGATGCTGCTTTATTTTATTACGGCCGGCGCCGGCCCGGTTTCCATCGATCAGCTTCTGAAGCTCTGGATCGGCTGAGTGAGAACATGGGTTTGCGACTTCAGGGGGATCGTCCGATGTTCCATATTCTGCGAGCCCATCGCACTGCGACTGTCGTTGCGGCCGTCATGTTTTTTGTTTGCGTGAACGCTGTTTCGGCTCAGCCCAGTGAGGCAAGCAAAGCTGGAAATGCCGCCGCTGCCGGCATCGTCTTTCCGGTTGACCGTTTCCGTGACTGCGGTGCCCATTTTTGCCGGGCAGATACGGCCCGCTGCTTGCGCCCCTTCGGGGTATGGTGAATGTATCGAGCCGCCTGAGGCTCCCTTTGCCCGAGCGAACGGGCCGGCAAGCCGCTGACGTTTTCCGTTCGTTGATGCAGAGGATCACCCCATGCGCGATTTCCGCGACGCCAAGGCTATGGCGCATCACAGCGGTCACAGTTTTGTGTTCTCAAAGATGGAACGCTCTACCGGCTCTGTCGGTTTGCGGCTGCAGTTATCCTTGTAGCGAGCAAGCCGTGTAGTCCGGTCTTCTAGCGATGGAGCGATCCGATGAGATGTTTGGCGCTTGTTATTGGCGCTGTCGCCGCTGCGTTCGCCAGCGGCGCCTCGGCGCAATCGATCAACCTCACTGGCACCTACAGATGCATCCAGGACTGCCGTGATGGATATCCAGGCGCTCCAGCCTTCGTCACCCAGAACGGGGAGCACCTGAACCTTGTGACTGAGACCGGAGAATCTTACCGCGCCTGGCCCGATGTGACGGCGCCGAACAGCCGGATTTGGATCGACGCGCGCAACGAGGGCGCCGTCTATTCGCCCGACGGAATGCAGATTCAGTTCGACGACGGTCGGGTCTGGCAGCGCGACCTCGGGCCGCCACCGCCGCCGCCCGGTGTCTGGCGGAGAGCGCCGGTGGTCTGGAGAAGATAGCTCGTTCCGAGCCTGGTCAAGTGGCACATCGTCCCGGCGCGAGCTATCGGCGCGCCGGGACGCCCTTTCGATATTCAAATTTCAACAGGCTCATTCTGGCGCCGTCGCGCAGGGAAAAGCGCATTGCGACGTGGACACCCACGGCGTTTGTCCAGCCGCGGTTTGAAGCCGCGCAACAGTCTGTTGTTGGGCACATCGCGTCACTTTCGAGCGAGGCATCGTTATGTCCGAAGTTCGGGGTAGACCGGAAGCCATCGGCCCACCGTCAAAACGGCGCTTTCGACGCTCGAATTGCTATACTGCGGGCGTGTCGTGGTGACCTCAGCAAGGTGGAGACCGATGGCGAGAGAATTGGAAGGCAAGGTTGCCGCCGTGACCGGGGCGGCGTCGGGAATCGGATTGGCTAGCACCGAGGCGATGTTGGCTGCAGGCTCGCGCGTCGTGATGGTCGACCGCGACGAGGCCGCGCTGAAGGCGCTCTGCAACAAGTATGGCGACGCAGCGATCCCGCTGGTCATCGACCTGCTCGACCCAATGGACTGCGCTACGCTGCTGCCGAGAGTCCTGGAGAAGGCAGGCCAACTCGATATCCTGCATGCAAATGCAGGTACCTACATCGGCGGCGATCTGGTCGATGCCGACACTGGGGCTATCGATCGCATGCTGAACTTGAATGTCAACGTCGTGATCAAGAATGTGCGCGACGTGCTGCCTCACATGATCGAGCGTCGGACGGGCGACATCATCGTCACGAGTTCCTTGGCGGCCCATTTTCCGACGCCGTGGGAGCCGGTCTATGCGTCGTCCAAGTGGGCGATCCACTGCTTTGTCCAGACGGTGCGACGCCAGGTCTTCAAGCACGGCATTCGCGTGGGCTCGATCTCGCCTGGCCCCGTCATCAGCGCGCTGCTCGCGGACTGGCCGCCTGAGAAGCTGAAGGAAGCCAGGGAGTTGGGAAGCCTGCTGGAGGCCAGCGAAGTGGCGAGCGTGGTGACGTTCATGCTGACACGGCCACGCGGCATGACCATTCGCGACGTGGTCATGCTGCCCACCAATTTCGACCTTTAAGGGCATCCGCATTCGCGCCGTTGCCGTTTCAGAACATCGACCGCGCCATCTTCCGCACGGCAGGCGGCCTCGCCGAGGCCGCGAACAATTTGGCGATGGCGGCTTTCGGTTTCGGATGGCTGAACAGATAGCCCTGCATCTCGGTACAGCCCAAGGCCTTGGCGATTTGCTGCTGCTCGCGGGTCTCGACGCCTTCGGCCGTGGTGTTGATGCGCAGATTGCAGGCAAGGTCGGCAATCGCGCGGACGATGGCCGCTGAATCGTTCTCGTCGGAAAGGTCCTTGATGAAGGAGCGGTCGATCTTGATCCGGCTGAAGGGAAAGCTCCGCATGTAGCACAACGACGAATAGCCCGTGCCGAAATCGTCCATGGCGATCCGCACGCCAAGGTCATGCAGCCGATTCAGCGTGGCCAGTATCGGTCCGGTATCCTGCATCAGCAGGGATTCCGTGATCTCGATTTCCAGCCGCGAGGCCGAAAGACCGGTGATCTCGACCGCGTCGCTGACGATCTTGAAGAAATCCGAGTTCAGGAACTGCTTTGGCGAGACGTTGACCGATACCTTGACATGGACGGGCCAGTTGATCGCTTCGGCACAGGCGGTTCGTATCACCCATTCCCCGAGTTTTGCGATCAGGCCGGTCTCTTCCGCCACCGGGATGAATTCGGTCGGAGAGATGGTCCCGCGCTCGGGCTGGTGCCAGCGAAGCAGCGCCTCGCAGGCGACGATCTCGTTTCGCTCGAGATTGATGATCGGCTGATAGTACAATTCGAATTGTCCCTCGGCGAGCGCCGTGCGCAAATCGAGCTCGAGATTCCGCCGCGCCGTCACCCGCTCATGCATGGCGGCTTCGAAAAACCGGTGCGTGCCGCGACCGCTGGTCTTGGCGCCGTAGAGCGCCAGATCGGCGTTCTTGAGCAACTGGTCGGGGTCGGTGCCGTCGTTGGGCGCAACTGCAATGCCGATACTGGTATCGATCACGACCTGGCTGTCATCGAGGTGATAAGGCAGCGCAATCGCGTCGCGGAGCCGTCTGGAAAATCGTTCCGCGTCCGCGGGTTCGGCGATCTTGGTCTGGATGATCGCAAACTCGTCGCCGCCGAGCCGCGCCACCAGGTCGGTTTCCCGGACGCAGTCGCGCAAGCGGTCCGCGACCGCTCGCAGCAGATTGTCGCCGACCGGATGGCCCAGCGTGTCGTTGACATTCTTGAAGTTGTCGAGATCGAGGTAAAGAACGGCCAGCCGCTCGCCACGGATGATCCATTTCAGCGCCTCCTCGAGCCGCTGTCGAAACAGCACCCGGTTCGCCAGACCGGTGAGCGAGTCGTGGTGGGCCATATAGACGATCTGGGCATCCGCCTTCTGGCGATGGCTGACATCTTCGTGGGTCACGACCCATCCGCCATCGGACATCGGGCGTTCGACGACGTGTACGGTGCGCCCATCGCCGGTGTGGAGGAAAGTGCTGGTCGGCTGCCGCCGTGCAATCCGCCGCAGAATGTCGCTGCAATACTGCTCGACATTTTCCGACAATCCGCCGGCGGCCTTGCGATATTGAATCAGTTCGATCAGAGAACATAGCGGCTTCAGACGACTGCGCGACAGCCCGTACATCTCGAGATAACGGTCATTGCAGATCACGATTCGGCCGCTTGCGTTCACCATCACCAGGCCCTGGCTCATATTGTTCAGCGCCAGTTCGAGGCGAAGGCTGTGGCTCTGGAGATCCAGCTCCAATGCTTGCGGCGGAGACCTTCGCCGTTTCAGCTTGCGAAGAAGTGCTTGAAACCATCGCATTGCAATCTCACACCTTGGCAGCCTCCCGGGCGCCCTCGCATGGCCGGATCAAGGCCCCCTGCGAGAGCGTCGAAATGGGCCGCCGGCGGCCTGCTCGCTGAATAGGACGGCGGGGCTTGCTCAATCCTTTAGGTTCATGGTGAACCGCGTTAAATTTATGTAGGACGCCATTTGCAATTCGTAGAACGCGACTTCGCGATCGCCTTCGCCTCACCGGCGCCCGAATCGCCGTAAAAATGGCCGATCGGTGGACTACACAAAACCGCTTGGCTCTCCGCGGCGACGCTTCCTATGATGGAACGGCTTCCGGACGGCCTCTCCCGGAGTCGTTCCCGGTGCGGCGAAGGTTCTGGCGATGGCGACCACGGGATTGCACTTGAGCAAGCGGGCGCAGCGTGTCTTGCATGAGTTGCTGGGACAGGGCGCCGACCTCGATCGTCCCGAGATTGTCGCGCAGGCTTCGGAAACCGCACTGAAACGTACCATGGGTTGCGGCCAGGTTACGCTGCGGGAAATTCGGCTCTGGCTGTCCGACCGGGGTCTCAATCTCACAAGTTCCGACGATGCCACGCATCGCGGCCAGATCGTCACCGCGGAGAAGCTCCGGTTGCACTGAAGAGCGACGGTAGTAACCGATCCGATGAAATCGCTGCGCTGGTTCGGCGGGGATTTGAAGCGGCCTGAATAAAGCTCCCTGTGGAACTGAACCTTATTGCCGTGAGCCCGTCCTACGTAAGGAGGCGCACGTCATGGTTCCGAATAACAAGCGAGCGGCGCTCGAAATCAAGATCATAAGTTATCGGGCACTTGCACGCGGAGCGCCGGACAAGTTGACGGCGGATCGGATCATGGCGCTCGTTGCGGAACTGAAGCAGGAGCGGCGCGAGGTTGACGAGTAGCGCCAATCAAGGGCCTCAAGCTTGACAGGTGGCGTTCATCCCGTTTCAGCGCTGCGCCTCGTCGTTGATGACCGCCACGTGCCAGCGGGTAATAGCGGTATCGCGGTAAACCAGATTTCGCACAGCGAAACCCAAATTATGTCGCCGACCCGACATAAAGGGACTATAAGTTCCATTATCACCGGGGTCCTCCATCGACTTCGCTCGGTGACCGAGAGTGTCGCGCTCCCGCCCGTGACGGAGCAGCAACGTTGCCCAACGCGCCCAAGACCGGTTCAAAAGAATTCGATGCACTGGCTTTCCTGAGCCGGGCTGGGGCCGGGAAGACTATCGAGCGGTACCGGAAAAATCAGAAGATCTTCAGTCAGGGCGACGTCGCCAACTCGGTCTTTTTCATCCGCAGCGGCAAGGTCAAGATCACTGTCGTATCCGAGCAGGGCAAGGAAGCGATCGTCGCCATTTTAGAGCCCGGCCAATTCTTTGGCGAGGGGTGCATGAATGGTCATCCGATGCGCATGGCGACGACAACGGCGATGGAGGATAGCGTCATCACCACGATTACGAAGGCGGCGATGATCGCCGCCCTGCACGACGAGCCCAGGTTTTCTGAGCTGTTTATGGCCTATCTCCTGACGCGGAACGGCCGGATTGAGGAAGACCTGATCGACCAGCTATTCAATTCGAGCGAGCGGCGACTCGCGCGCTTGCTCTTGTTGCTGGCGAACTTCGGGAAAGAACACACCCCGCAGCCGATCAGTCCAAACGTCAGTCAGGAAACGTTGGCTGAGATGATCGGCACCACCCGCTCGCGCGTCAGTCACTTCATGAACAAGTTTCGCAAGCTGGGCCTCATCAGTTACAACGGGCATATCGAGGTGAACAGTTCGCTGCTGGGTGCGGTTTTGCATGACAAGCCCCAGCTAAAAGCGGATGAGTAGGCGAGCCGCGTTCCTTTTGCCGGTTAACATTTCGAAAAGTGAGCTGTATTGACCATCTTTCGCGGAACCGGGAGAGCATGCTGGTTCCATCACCGCGCTCATCACGGCGACTACCGGTGACCGAGAGCTGCAACGCTCCCGCCGAACCAAGGCGCAGTATCATGGTCATCCCGCGACCACCTTGCCCCGCGTGCCGAATGACAACCATGCTGGCACGGATCACCCCTGGCCCGTCAGGCTTCGACATTCGAACATTTGAATGCACGGCTTGCCACACGATTCATCAGGTCGTGGTGAGCCTCATTGATCCAATGAAATCCACTGAAACGGGCCGCTGGCTGGAAGGCGAACTACAAGCGCCAACGTAAGGTGGCGATCCATGATCTAAGCCATGGGCAAGGCTCGCGCGCGCTCTCAGGCGTTGACATCACGGGATAGTTGGCGCGGGCTCTGTTGCCGGAGGCAACATGGCTGACAAATCGAAGTTTTCAATCGTTACCTACCAGCGCAGTCCGGGGCATTGGCGCGCAGCCATAACGCCGTATTTGCATTCTGGACTGTTCATCCGAGGTCGAATGACCGCCAGCTTTGTAACGCCCGACGATTCCGCGTCGGAGTTGGATGCGATGTTCGCAGCGGAAAAGATGATCCGGACGCTTTAGTTGACGCTTCCAATCGCCGATCTCGCGCCTTCGGTCAGCTTGACCAGCCACCGGAAATTAGCACCTGCTGCGTCCTTTCGCGCAGACCTCGGGGAACTCGAAGTTTCGGGTACAGTAACGCAAAGGTCATGAGTGTTAAGCGTATTCCTGGGCTAAGGCAGCAAGACTGCTCAAACGCAGTTCGACTACTTCTCGGAGTTCCCTTGGCAAAATTTGCAATTGGCGACCTAGTCGACCAAACGAAAGGGCACTCCGGCGTGATCGTAGCGGTCTTCACGACAAATGACGGTGAGCTTCGATATGCCGTTGATAGCGAGGGCGCAATTGAATTTCCGTTGGAAACAAGTTTAGTCCCGCACCAGGAGCCAAAACCGCGCCATTCCTGAATGCTGGCGACAATCGTCCGCTGCAGACCTTCGATCGACAGATGGAAGGTTCTTGCGTTACACAATGCTCCAAATAATGCCGTCAATGATTACGACAAGAAAAATTGCCAGAACCACCGAGCCCAATATCAGATCCAATCTGTTCATGCAGGCCAACGCCATGCAGGAGCCAATGTTCCACAGCATCGCGCGCGATCTAACGGGCAGTGTGCTCTAAATCATGACAACGCCTATCGCCGCCGAGGCCTGTGTGTTCGACCTGTAAGCACATGTTGGGGTCGACGCGAATCTCTCCCGGAAAGCGTGGCTTCCAAGAAACGCACGTTTGAATGCGCGACTTGCCACGCGGCCCTCTTCATTCCATGGGTTATGGCGCGCCCCCGCTTCGGTTGCTCACGTGGAGGGCGGACGAACATATACTCTGTTCGCTCGAGCGTTTTGGTAACTGGACGTCCCACGCCAAACCCACGAGTGCCAGCCCCCTCAAGAACAAGTAGGTCAGGTCTATTTCCCACCAGCGCCGCTGGTTGCTGGCAGAACTCGGGTCTGCATGGTGATTGTTATGCCATCCCTCGCCGCTGGTGATGATGGCTACCCAAGCATTGTTGCGGCTATTGTCGTTGGTTTCGTAGTTTCGATAACCGAACATGTGAGGAAATGAATTTCCGCACCATGTCACATGCCAGACCAGAATTGTTCGGATAATGACGCCCCATAACCAGATGCTGGCACCAAACTGAGCGGCCTCACTGCTGCTTCCGCCGAGTGATATCTCAACCAAAAAACCGGTCGCAAAATACAGTGGCGACTGCGAGAATGTAATCCACACTACGTGACGCTCGATCCACCGGTAGAAAGAATCGCGAATGATATCTCGCGCGTAGCGGTCATAGGCAGGATGTCGGGCCAGATCGGTATTTTCGACAAACAACCAACCCATGTAGGACCAGAATAGGGTGACCAGGGGACTGTGCGGGTCGGCGCTTTCATCGGCGCGATGGTGGTGCTGGCGATGTGTCGCGACCCAGCGTGCGGGAGTGTCTTCAAGGCAGCACACCGCTATGATAGCGAAGGTATGCTCCAGCCAAAGCGGGCAGCTAAAACTGCGATGGCTCAGCAATCGGTGATAACAGAGGTTAATTCCGGCCACGCCGAAGACATAAACCCCGGCCAAGGCCAGCACTACGCCGCTTCGGCAGTAGAACCAGGGTACTAGCGCCAGCAACGCCAGCAGGTGATAGCTACCAACCGCCGCAACATAACGCCAGTTGACCAGTCGACCGGCCACGCCGATCGGGTGGGACAATGCTTCGGCCTTGAAGAGTTCAGGCCCGGCGCGGGCGCGGAGCATTTCCACAGTCAAACTTTCAAGTTCCAGCCGATTGACCCCTATACCATCTGTTCGGCTTTCCATGCAGGAATTCGGCGGCCATCGAGGCAAGCAAGATGGCCCAAATCGCTTGCAAGTCTGCCCTTGGCAAAGCACCGAAGACTTTTAGCGTTCTCCAGCATCCAAAATCCACGTCCGGTCGGCGAACGCTACATAAATTCGCTCTTGCCCGAGCGCAGCGCCAAGCTCAATCGACAGTTCGTTCAACATCGCCTCGACCGTCTCGTCGGGCAGATGGCCGAGATAGGCGTGGACGGCTTCGCCGGTGAACAGCGCCACCGGTTCACGGTCCGAACCAACCGTGCCATCTGGACGGGGCCAAGCGTAGGTTACTTCGGCGCGGGTGAACATGCCGGATAGGGCGGGCTGGCCCGCTTCAACGCGGCGCTTCATCCAGGCGCGGGCGGTGCGGACGGCCTCGGAAACGTCGAAGACACGGCCATCCACGTCCCAGCCCTCACGCAAGCCAACACTGATGCGAAAATCACGACGAGGACCGAGCGACCCCGGGACAACAGAATAATCTTCCGTCTTCGGCGCACGGGGTCGAACGGTCATTTCCTGTTTGCGGTCCGCTCAGCCTCGCGCGCCAGCCGGTCAGCTCTGAGGCGCTTGTGATTTTCCTGGAATTCGGGCTCGGCTTGATCGTTCGATATCGTCTGCCTCGACGCCAGAGGATTTAGCGCCCTTCGGTTAGCCTCGTCCGCCACCTGTTCCGCAGCAGACCGTTTCCCTTTGTTCATCGCTTCACCTCGAGCCCACGCGGTCAAATCTGATCAATCATCCCCACCACGGTCCCGGGTTCAACGGTTGCTCCGTCTCTCGCCAAAATCCTAGACAGTATGCCGGTGGCCGGCGCCTGGATTTCGCGTGTCACGTTATTGGTGTCGATCTCGACCAACGGTTCTTGAAACGTGACCGGATCGCCCTCACGCTTGAACCATCGTCCGATCGACAATTTGGAGCTGCCTGCAACCGTCGGCACTTTTATTTCTGTCATCGTTGTTTGCTTATTTCCATCGTTCCCGAGAAGTGCCTTTGGCGGAAACAGCCGGTCGGTCCAGCGATCGAGCCGTTTGTCCGCGCCTAGTGCGGCGCTCCGATGGTCGTCGCCCGGGACAGATCCGAGCCGCATCCTATCAGGAACCCTGCACGGCCTGTGAAAGAATTAAAAAGCCGCAGGCATTTTCGCGCTGCGGCTGTCCGGGTTCGAAAATCTATTGTTTATGAAACCTACCCAGCCCCGGTGATTGGAGCTAAGTCCAAGTGGAGGGGCACGTAAATCGCAAACGCGCGGTTCCAAGGCAGGAACAAAAGTCTAGTTGCTGAGCGGCAACAGGAAGATTCCACGGAATGCATCTCGGGCAATGCGGGCGTTGACAGCTCAATTTGCGTTTTCATCCAACGCACCGCAAGAGATCCGCGAAGTTCACAACGTGCGAACGCGCAAACCAGGCAAATCAGTCAGAACAGCCCAGCCCGGCCCCATCCGGTGGCGTGATCAGGCACGCTGCCGCTGCCGCGGGGCGCCTCGTGGGCGTTGACATCGCGGGTTAGTTGGCGCGGGGTCCATCGCCGGGAGGCGACGTGGCTGATAAGTCGAGATTTGTGATCGTTACCTACCAAAGGAGTCCGGGGCATTGGCGTGCAGCCATAACGCCGGATTTCGCATTCTGGATTGTTCATTCGTGGCAGGACGACCACTAGCTTCATAACGCCGGACGATTTCCACGTCCGAGTTTGCCGCCATGTTTGAAGCTGAACAGATTATTCGGGCAATTTAGGCTTTGCGGCCTCCGAGGATCGAAGACGGGGCTGCAATCGGTGATGGCACGTCGATCGGTCGCTATGATCGAATCCTGGGGGATTAGCGCTTAGGTGCCCAGGAAGGAACGGCGCCAGTTCAGGCTGGAAGTTCGTCCCACTCGGCCCACCGCATCCGTCGCTCTTCATCGCCGACCCTGATAAAAACGAAGGGTGCATCATCCCGGCCGGTTTTTGAGCCAACAAAAATTGCCGGAAGTCCGTATGCATCCCTGATCGTCGCGGTATTTGCCATTCCGACTCGCCCCTCTTGTTGAGCTGCTCGAAACTGAAACGGGTCACCCCTGGATTATGACCGCGGCAACGATCAACAGCCCAAAGAACACCGGCATCAATACTGGGGGTACCAGCCACTCACGAACATCGAATTCGTAGGCCGCCCTGGTCGGCATCGTCAGGTCAATAGGGTGCGGACCTTTGTGGCGGCGTCGTAAATTTCGACCTGCAGCATCGGATAGTTCGACTTGAGGGTTCGGCCCGATGCTTCAGCAGTCTCGACCGCGTCGAACTCTGACTTGAAGTGGCCGTCAACAACCACCACGAAACCTTCGGCAGGCGGTCTGTCGGCTCGTGCCGGTTTCTCCAGCCTCGGTTCGTCAAATACGTGAATTGGTTTTTTCATCGGAGAAGTCATCAAAGGGCTTTCAGTTACAGGGAATTTCAGGACGGGTGCGTCGGTCCAATCATGCTGGCAACGAAAAGCCCGGGGGCGACCTGGAATGGAACAGGCTAGTCAACTTCCCCTACCCAACCGCGATCCCTTCTCGGGCTTCGGCGGCCGCTTCACCCCATCGGGTGCCCCTGCCTGCGTATTCCGTACCGCTTCAGTCAGGATCTGGCGCAGCTCAGCCTTCGTTTTCGGCGGTGCCCGCGTGATCGATGCCTGCCATTGAACCATGATTGCTATATGGGCATGCTGGAAGGCGAATGAAACCTCATCAGGAGCTGAAGCCCAAAATAAACAGGGGTGCCGGAAAGGCTGCCAGAAGATGATCCACCGTGTGCTGGTACTGCAAACAACGCGAGACGCGCCAAAATGACTGTTAGTGCCGTTGGACAGACGGGTATCAGGTCCTGCTTGCAGCATTGTTTAAGCCCAAGTTATCCGCTAGCAAGTAGATTATGAAAACATTTGATTGGAACGAAGCAAAAGACAAGCACGCGCCGCAGTGGTGTGAATGGCTTAAGGCCAACCACGACAAGCCTGTAACCCTCGAAGAGTATCTAGGCGCGAGAGCCCAAATGCGGAAGTCAGACACCCGCCAGCATTTGGCTGACATCTACAGCGTCGCTAAGAGCCGCACCAACTATGTTAATCTCAAGACGAAGTTTGGTTTCTTTCGATGATGCGCCACGACCGCAGCGCCATCAGCTCTTCATCGTGTTCAGCAGAGTTGCAATCCTGACGGTCGCAAAATTGGAGAACGTGTCGGATACGGCGTATGGCAAGATGATCTGGTCGTTGTGCCTCATCGCGCCGCAGGTGTAGACGACGTTGGGAACGTAGCCCTCGCGCTCGGACGGTTCGGGCCGCAGCAGCGGCTCGCGCGAGCGTGCCAGCACTTTCATGGGATCGTTCTTGTCGAGCAGCGCCGCGCCGATCGAGTATTTGCGAACCGGGCCGACGCCGTGGGTGAGCAGCAGCCAACCCTCGTCGAGCTCGATCGGCGATCCGCAATTTCCGATCTGCACGAACTCCCAGGGGAATTGCGGTTTCAGAATGGCTTGGCCGCCGTCCCACTTGTAGAGGTCGTCCGAATAGATCAGGTACAGGTTCTCGTTGTCCTGCCGCGCGATCATCGCATATTTGCCATTGATCCTGCGGGGAAACAGCGCCATGCCCTTGTTGTGTGCAGCGGCGCCGAGCAGGGGCGACATCCGGAACGACAGGAAATCGCTGGTCTCGAGCAGTTCGGACCGGATCGCCCGTCCGCTGTAGGCGGTATAGGTTGCGTAATAGGTTTTCTGGCCGCCATCATGGAATTCGACGAAACGCGCGTCCTCTATCCCGTTCGACTGGAATTCCGTCACCGGAAAGATAACACGCTCGCTGATGTCCCCGTCCGGCTTGAATATCACTTCGACGTCGTCGCCGATCGGTCCGGTGATCCGGGCTCCAATTCGAGGGCTTGAGGCAAGCCGGGCCGTGGGATCGACCGACAGGGTTCCATCGGAGGCGAGGGTGCCGGCGCGAAAGGTCAATGACGATACATGACCTTCGCCGACAGCCCGGAGACTGAGAATGAAGCGCAAACCGCCTTTCGGCGCCGCCGACTGGTCGGGGTGCGGCACGATGCTGGGATTGAACAAGGCGGAGGCTTCGAACGAATACTCGTTGAGAAAATAGGCACCGATCAACTGCCGCTGGACTTTGGAAAAGCTGCCGTGAGCCGCCAGCGCCTCTTCCATTTCGTCGGCGCGGGTTTCGAACGTCTCCAGCAGGTTGCGATGGCGGCCCTGGAAGTTCTCCAGGACATCGGCAAGTTGGCTGGCAACGGCTTCGGAATCGAGTGCGAGAACCCGTTCGACGATATGGTTGGCACGGGTCTTGTCGGTTGGATTGAGATCGCGAGGCTCAGTGGCGGGCTTGAACGGGCGCACGATCACCCGCGCGGGGTCGGGACGCAGATGAAGCGCCTGCCGGTTCAGGAAGGTGGCTTGCAACAAGGTGCCCTCGCTGGCTGGAACGGTAAAAAATTCAGGCACTAACGGCACGAAGGGCCGGAGGCTTTGTCAGGCCCGCGCTGACGCGCGCAAGTTGGCGCATGTCGGCAAGACCTAGAAGCCAGGACACGGCCAACTCGCCGCCGCGATTTTCGTTGGCGCGATCGGGATGCAGGCCATCGCGGCAGCTTCCGGTCTGCAGATCGACCAGTGTCACAGACAGATCATTGCTGCCGAGAAACCAGGCGAACACGTTGGCCGCGATGGCTTTCCATTCGGCATCGCCCTCGGCTCGCCAGGCCGTCAGGCAGGCAGCAATCGTCGCCGAGGCTTCCAGCGGTTGCTGGTCGAAGGCGCGCGGCTGCTGCCGCAGTTCGCCGAAGCCGGCTGTGCCCACAGGGCGGAAATGACCGGTTGGTGTGGTCTGTTGTGTCATCAGCCAACGCAGGGATCTCAGCCCGGCATCGACATAAGCCGGCGTCTGCGTCGCCATGCCTGTCAGCATCAAGGCCTGCGGCAGGCGCGCGTTATCATAGGCCAGCCCTTGCTCGAACCATGTCCAGTCCGGCGACTCGACTGTCGCCAGGCCGCCCATCAGTCTGTCGACCAGCCGGTGCCGAACTTCCTGGGCGTGGAGATCATCCGGGGATACAGCGCAATAGGAGTCCAAGCCGAGCAGAGTAAATGCCCACGCCCGCGGCGAGCGGAAGGCTTCCGCGGTCGGCAATGCCTCGACAAACAGGGCCGCGGCCCATCGGCGTCGCGACGGGCTTGCGTCTCTGCGCGAACATTCGCCCAGCGCCCACAACGTGCGCCCATGACTGTCTTCGGAACCACTGTCTTCGAGCCAGGCGCGATTGAAGCCCATGAAGTTGCGAAATCGTTTGGTGTCGGGATTCCAGGCATGCTGTACGAAAGCGGCAAAGCGGGCCGTCAGAACTTCCGGCAAACGCTGTTCGCCCGGGTTGTTGAGGGCGCACGCCAGCAGCAGCGCCCGGGCATTGTCATCGACACAATAGCCGTGCGAGCGATCGGGCACCGAGTGCACGGCGTGCTGGAGCAGGCCGGTATCATCGCACATCGACAGGAAATGATCCATTTGCATGTCAGGCATGGCGGGGCTCTGAAGTTCCGGCACCGACCTGTCGGAGCGCGCGATGACCTTGAGCCAGTGGCCCTGCCTCGCGCTGGCGAAGGCCGCCAGGTAACGTTCGGCGGCACGCCCCCATGTCATCGACCGGCTGGCCGCGTAGGCGCGCGCGCACATCGCCTGTCGGCGGGTATCGTTGGTAAGCAATTCCGCGATTTTGCCGGCGATCGCCGTCGCGTCGCCAAAAGGAACCAGAACGCCGCGCCCATCCGCCAGCAACTCGCGCGCGTGCCAGTACGGCGTCGAAACGACCGGCTTCCCCAGCCCGAAGCTGTAGGCGAGGGTACCCGACGTCATCTGTGCTTCGTTGAGATAGGGCGTGACGTAGACGTCGCACATCGAGATGAATTCGAGCAGCGTGGCCTGATCGACGAACTGATCGAGGAACACCACATGGTTTTCGACTCCAAGTTCACGGACGCGCGTCGTCAGGTTCTGGCGATAGGCTTCGCCCTGGTCCCGAACCAGATTGGGATGGGTCGCTCCGAGCACGACATATACCGCATCGGGACGGCGCTTCAGGATCGAAGGCATGGCATCGATCATGACTTCGATGCCCTTGTCGGGAGACAGCAGGCCGAATGTCAAAATCACCGACCGGCCGCTAAATCCGAGCTTGGCCTTTGCCGCGTCCGGCGCAACAAACGGAAAGTCGGGAATGCCGTGGGCGATGACTTCGATCTTGTCGTCGGACACCTGATAGACGCTGCGCAGCAGTTCGCTTCCCTTGCTGGCCATCACGACGACCTTCGAAGATGCCTCGACGATGCGCTCCACTACCGCGCGCTGGACCGCGGTGGGCTTGGCCAACACCGTGTGTAACGTCGTCACCACCGGCATGGTGAGGCGCGACAGCAGCTCAAGGATGTGGGCACCGGCTTCACCGCCGAAAATTCCGAATTCGTGCTGCAGGCACACCGCATCGAATCGGCCGGCATTCAAGAAGTCGGCCGCACGCACATATTCTTCGATCGTGTCGTCCCTGATCTGCAGGGCGACCGTCGCGGGATAGTCATAAGTTTGAGCATGGTCGGTCATCGCCACGATGCCGGTCTCGAGGTTCGGACGCGAAGCCGAGATCGCTTGTTGCAAGTCCGTCGTGAAGGTTGCAATGCCGCAGCGGCGGGGCAACGAATTGCCGATAATGGCGATGCGGCGGAACGGTGTCATGATTGTACCTCGATAAAGCCGGTCGGTTGCGGGTGGGTCGGCTCCACCGGAGCAGTGGAATTGGTCGATCGCCTGCCGAGGTTCTGCAACAAAGACTCGATTGGATTGGGTCCTGGATAGGCGATCAGACAGCTCAATCCATTGGTACCGACCTCGATGTCGGTACGGTCGTCACCGATGAACATCGCCTGCCCAACAGATGCGGCGATCGACCCGATCGCGGCGTGGCCGTCGAGCACGAGAATCCACGTCTCCAGTTCGGCAAGGAGCGCCCAGCTTGAGCCCTCCGGGAGATCAATTCGCTCCAGAATGAAATGCTGGCTCGCGACGAGAACCGTGCGAACCCCGATGCGGCGCGGTGAATTGCAGCGCGGTTCGAACCGGCCACGCATCGGCGGCGGCTACCGCGTTGTCTTCGTGCAAATCGCGCTGCCGGCCGTAATCGAACAGACGGAATGTCGCGTCGCTGCGCTGCTGGATTTCGGCCAGCACGATGCCGGCGCCGATGGCGTGGATGGTGCCGGCAGGGACGAAAACGACATCGCCTTTCGCAACCGGACGCCAATGAACCAGGCTGGCAATCGAGCCGTCCCTGATCGACGTGCGCAATTCCTGCGGTGCGAGATGCCGCTTCAATCCAACGGCAACCTGGGCGGCCGGTGTCGCCGAAAGAATGTACCAGGCCTCGGTCTTGCCGTTCGCCAGACCCATCCGAAGCGCGAATGCATCGTCGGGATGCACCTGAATCGACAGGGGCTTGCCGGTGAACAGCAATTTGAGCCGCAACGCCGGGATCGGCGCGTTGCTGTCCGCGCGCTCAAACCACAGTTCTCCGACGGCGTCCTTGGAACCGTCAATGTCGCTCCAGGGCTCGAGATCGGTGAGCCCCCACGGCTTGCGGACGACCTGCACGGCGGCATGTTCGATGGCCATAGGCTGTCCTGATCCCAATACGCGCATGTCAGGCGACATGCCGCTGGTCGAAACCGTCTGTAGGATTTGGCGTGGCTAAAGCTTCGCGGTTCGGGATATGCGCTGTTGAGGCGATCCGATGGCGCTACCTCTCAAATGGCTATCCCGGTTCCCGATTGCAACCCGCACGCGGCTCCCAAGACAATCGGGCAGATTTTCCGCGGAGTGTCGGCGCCGGCGCGGCCTTGGTCAGCGCCTCCGGTAAGATGAGGTTTTTGCGGCTTCTCAGTTGAATCAAATCAAGGCGATGGCCGAAAGGCCGTGTTGAGCAACTCGCATCATTTTGCCGGACCCTGATCAATATGGAACAGCGGACCGGAATTCGGTGATCAATGCTCGCTCCATCACCGCTACTTCGCAAAAGGCACAATACCGGTGACTGAGAGTGTTGCGCTCCCGCCGCACCAGGGAAGCATCATGCAAAAATCTTATTTCCTGCCTGAGCATGTCAACGTTCGGCTTCAATGCCCCGCCTGCCCGAAGTGCAGTACCCATATGATGCTCGCTCGCATCATGCCTGCACGTGTGGGTTTCGATCTCCGCACATTCGAGTGCCCAAAGTGCGATCACGTTCACGTCGTAATGGTCGCTACCGAAGCGTTCGGCATGTCGTTTAGCCCTCTGGCCTATAGGTAGCGACCGTGGAACAAGATGCACAATATCGCCCCGACAGTCGCGTATGGGATGAACGCGCGACAGAGGTCATCGCGGAAGCCCGCAAGTTGCCGATGGGAGAACGGCGGCGTGCCGCGCTCCGCGAAGCGGGTCGCCTGCGGATTGCCGCCGAGTTGAACCGATGGCTGACGAAATAAGTAAGAATGCTCGCGTGGTCAGGCGGCGATGCGCGGCTTGTCAATGAGCTTCACGATCCAGCGCGTAGGATTGCTGAACTGAACCTCCATCACCGAATGGACCAACCCCGTGAGAGTTGACCCCCTTACTGTCAAGGTTGTCTTGCGGTCGCGATGTTGGTCATACCGACAGCGCCTCGCCACTTTTCGATCAGTCGTTTCGAATGTTTGCATGTTGACCAAGATACAGTTCGCGAAACGGTTCCAAAACGAGATGCGATTATGAAGTTCAAACGAGCGGCTCGCAGCATCGGCCGCTTGATTAACCATTTGGTTGTTCGTATGGGTCCGAGGACGGGTGGCCCTGCACCCAATCAGCCGTCACGTTGAGCCGGTGTTCAATCCGCGCGGCTCCAGCCCGTCCCCTATCTCTGGCCTGTCGTGAAGAACGGCGTTCAGCAGCGATTGGCGAACGTAGATCGTTCCATTGTAGTCGATCCAGCCGAGCTGCCGGAACTTGTTCATGAAGTAGCTGATGCGGGATCGGGTGGTGCCGATCATCTCGGCAAGCGTCTCCTGACTGAGAGTAATGGGGACGATTGGTGGACTGCCTTCCTTTCCGTAATTCGCGAGAAGCAAGAGCAGGCGCGCGAGCCGTTTTTCACTCGAATTGAAAAGCTGATCTATTACGTCACCTTCAATCCTTTCGTTTCTACTCAGTAGGTGATCCATGAAGAATTTGGCAAATACTGGCTGATCCTCAAGCGCCTCAAGCATCGCTTCTTTCTTGATTGACGTTAAACGGCAGGCTGTCAGGGCCGTTGCTGTCGCCATCCGATGGGCTCGTCCCCTGAGACAGCTTTCGCCAAAAAAATTGCCAGCTTCCAAGATCGCAATGACCGCTTCCTTGCCTTGTTCGGAAGTGACCCTAACTTTGACGCGTCCAGTTTGGATGTAGAAGACCGAGTCCGCGACCGAGCCTTGGACAAAGATGTCTGAATCCTTTCCATAGTCAGAAGTTGATCTGCCAGCAGCAATCTGCGCCAAAAACTTGTGAGGATCGCTTTGAACCGGGGTGAGCAAAGGCTGCGGTTTCAGCAAGGCGCCTTCCTTCGAAAATTGGTGGCGAGCGCAACACTCTCGGTTGCGAGTATGCGCTGTGCCCCTTGCGAAAAATGGTCAAAATTGCACAATTTCCGAAATACAACCTGTGGCAAATTGGACCTGCACAGCCTTGATTTTAGGCAATGTTCGCTAAAATGCGACTGACGCTCCGGCATCACTGGAAGCCTGCCCTCCCGCAAAGGTGGCGTGAGTAACCGATACGGTCGTCCCTTTTGGTCCGCTGGAAGTTACAACTTGGGAATCGAGTTGCTTGGCAAGCGCCTTAACAATGCCGGTGCCAAGCCCAGATTTGGGCTGGGCAAATACGCCGTCAGGTTTGCCAACTCCGTTGTCGGCGACCGAGAGTTTCCAATCTGTCCCGACTACTTGGTACCCAACCCTGATCTGTCCGTCTTTTGTATCCGCATTGAAAGCGTGCTTTAGCGAATTTATCACAAGTTCGGTGACTATTAATCCGAGACTCTCGGCGTCGCGACAAGTTGCCAGGCCCCCTTTGCCGAGGACTTTCAGGGATATTGATTGGTCCTCGCCTATCATCGAGTGGGCCAGCGCCTCGCAAAGCTGGGAGAGGTAGGGTTGCATTTCCATTGAGCCAAGGGCGGCCGAAGCGTGAAGATGTCGCTGCACGGCTGCCACCGAGACAACCCTATTGTGGGCATCGCGTAGATGGCGACGTGTCTCCTCCAAATCCACCGACTTTGCCTTCAACATAATGATGCTGGCGATAATTTGGAGGCTATTGGAAACGCGGTGCTCGATCTCATTGAGAAGCACGTCCTTCTGGCGCAACAGCTCGTCTTTTTCGCGCTCTAGATCGCGCCGAGAGGTAATATCCTCGATACTCAGCAGGATATTCTTGTGTGCTTTCTCATAACGGACGATGCGAGCATTTAGCAGCAGTAAGCGCTTTCCGATGTTGGGAAACTCGTGCTCAACCTGGTAATCATCCATCGTGCCTTGGTCGGGTATAATCCTTTCCAATAGTAGCCGAAGCGCTGGGCTCCCCCATTCGCCACCACCCAGCTCGCAAAAATGCCTTCCGCGGGTTTCGTCTGGATTGGTCTTGAACTTGATGTAGAAAGACCGGCTCGCTGCAATCGCCCGCAAGTCTTTGTCGAGAACAATCAGAGGTTCGCGAACGGTATCCACAATCGCCTGCGCAAGTGCGCAAGCGTCTTCAACCTCACTGAATCGTTTCTTGAACACGTCAACCTTTTCATTCGGCGCGCAGAGTCCGAAATATCCACTACTTATTTTGGGAATAGGAGAGAGTCGTACTACGCTAACGATCTCAGCATTCCTTAGGTTCAGTTCTGCCTGAGTTTATTTGAAAGTGAGCAATACTGACCAGTGACCGGAATGAGAGCCGACCATGCAAACCAATCCCGAGATTCTCAAGGACCACCTCGAATCGTTGCCAGGCAGCAATGTGAGCGGCGCAATTGCAAGTCCTTCGCTCAGTTCGTGTCGGCATATACAGCTCGTCTCGGTGAGATGGTCCCGTCGAGCAGTCGTCGCCAACTTTCTTTGCGGATTGGAAAATCAATTCGAAGTCTGGGCTGCGACCACTCGTTACTGGAGACCGATAATCCATTTTGCCCCGACGATCATTGCCCAAACCGCCACCGTTGCCGTGGTCAGCACGATGACAGCGGCCAGCAACGCGATAGACAGCAGCACCCCGTCCTCCTCGATATAGGCAAGAGAAATCAAAGCAATTACCAGAGCGGGAACCACATTGCTCAGGGGTATCGGAATGAACACCAGGGTTGCACCCAACATCACGACGATGGCACCGATCAGGTGCTTGGTTGCCTCGAGCGGCGTATGCCAGCGCGGATGGATCACCCTCTCAAGATACCGGAGCAGGGGTATGGATCGCTGCACCACCGCGGCGAGGTGGCGCGTCGGCAATGAACGCGTTGCGATGAAGCTCGGAAATGCCGGAACGGACTTGCCCGCAATCATCTGCAACGCCGGAATCATTATCAGGAGGCCAGCGACAATCGAGAGACCCGGCACGATCGCCGCCAATGCGATGAGAAGCATGACGATTCCGAAGGAGCGCGTGTGCAGGCTGCGCATGAGCCAGCCCAAGGTGAAGTGGTCCGCCGGTACTTCATCATGTAGTCGCTGCAATATGACGGAGGCAGGAATCGGCGCTGGCGTCTCGGCAGGCGGTCGCAGCATCAAAGCGTCCTTAGCGGGATGATTGGCGTCTATAGACCGGGCGCGCGCATCTCGTCGAATAGTTCGCACGGCCACCTTGCGTCTCATCGCGCCGCGGAGCTGTTTTGCTTGGATATCGCCGTTGTCTGCCGTGTCAAATTCTTAGACCTCTACGTCGACCCCAGTATCCGCCACCGCCAAAACAAAAGGACCAGAACCAGGACAATTAGAGCGGTTTTCGGTTGATGTGAATCGGGACAATAAGGGGGTTCCCAAAGGCGCGCAAATCAAATTCGGGTTGCTTTGACAGCAATGGCGAGGTCGCGCGATGGCAAAGGGATACTCGAAGGACCTCAGGGCGCGGGCGGTCGCGCTTGTCGAAGACGGCGAGAGCAGACGGGAAGCGGCGCGGGTGCTCGGTCTCAGCGCCTCGACCGCAATCCGCTGGATCGAGCGCTGGACGACAACGGGAAGTGTAGCGGCATTGCCCGGCACGGGCCACAGTCGCTCACCGCTGGAGGCGCATCGCCAATGGCTGCTTGATCTGGTCGCAGCGGAGCCGGACTTGACGCTCGAAGAGATTCGCGCGCGGCTCAAGTCCGAGAAGCGGCTGAAAACCGGCACGACCTCGGTCTGGCGCTTCTACGAACGCCACGACATCACGTTCAAAAAAAGCTCTGCACGCCGCTGAACAGGATCGTCCGGATGTCGCTGCAGCGCGTGCCGAGCTGAAGGTCGAGCAATCCAGGCTTGATGCGCGGCGCCTCGTCTTCATCGCCAAAAATTGTCGGCGACCTCGATGTCAAGTCAGGGCTGCGCAGCGTAGTACCGGGCTGCTTCGTTCATTTCTTGAGAAGTCATATGGCGGGCGATATTGCGCATCTGCTGACTGATATCGTTCCGGCGTGTGCCGTAAGCAAAGGCCTGAAGTTGCGCCTGGATGTAGACGGCGGACTGGCCTTCTAGCCAAGGTGTTCCGAGTTTGCCGCTAGTTGTGCTGTGGCAGGAAGAACAGGTCGGGATGTTGCGCATCGGCATGCCGCGGGCGACAATGGGCGGAGCTTCGACGGCTGAATCAGGATGCGAGCCGGGTTGGCGCGGCAAGTATGAATAATAGGCGGCGATATCGAGCATGTCCTGCTCGCTGAGTTTGACCGCGAATGGACTCATGATGGCGTTTACCCTGGCGGTTGCCTTGAAATCGCGCAATTGCTTGTAGATCGCAGCCGCTGGCTGGCCTTCGAGGTTTGGCGTATCGATTTGACCCTGCCGGCTGGATCCATGGCAAATCGCGCATTGCATCGCCAGAGTCGCGCCCCTGCCCACCGAGCGCGTGTCAGGCGCGCCAAACATCTGCGAATTGATCACCACGTCGGAAGTCACGATTGGCGACTTTAGTGGCTCCGAAACGGCCGATGCGCGGGGAACGCCGGCAGCACTGCAGATGGCCCCCCACAGGCTTGCGAATTGCGAACTCGTCGTAGCATACTCGCAGGTTTAGAGTGATAGGGAGCCTCCAAAAACTCGACCTGGTGTTTCCAGCGATTTGGCAAAACAGAGCCAATTAACATGATGGAAAGCAGCAGCTTACAAAGCGGGAATGTGGGAGACCGCCGGAGGGGAAGGAACTTACGCTGATCATCGGACCAAAGGCCGCGCGAGTTTGGAGTTTTGGCAGAACGAACCCAATTAATATGCAGGAGAGCAATAGGTTAGAAAAACCCGGAAATGCGAAACGAGCCCGGACTTGCTTGGTCGCAGGGGATTTGGCTGAACGCACGGTGGCGCATTTGCTTTATCTTCAGAAAGGCGACGCCCACGACGTAGAGATCGTTGACTACCACAAGGGATAGCGCATGCCATTCGCACCACATCCAGGCAGCCTCTTGAGGCGCGAGTTAAAAGCGCGCGAGCTCAGCGCAAATCGGCTTGCGCTCGATCTCGGCGTACCGTCGGGTCGCATCACCGACATCCTGAATGGACGCCGATCGATCACTGCCGATACGGCCGTCAGGCTCGGCCGATATTTCGGAAACCGTGCTCAATTCTGGCTTGACCTGCAGAGCCAGTACGACATCTCCGTCATAGAGCGTAAACACGGCGCGGAGATAGCGAAGCGCGTGCGGCCTACGGACGCAGCGTAACGGAATCACGATATCAGAGCAGCAAAGCCAATAATATGCGGTGAAAACTAGGGAGGACGGAACGTAAGAGCATGCGCTACTGACTGGCCGCAGTCATCAAGGCACTTATCTCTTCAACGCTAGGAGCTCTCGCACCGGTTTGCTTGAGCGTGTTTCATGTATAGCTCAAGCCAGCGTTTTTCCCGGCGGGTGGTCGGCCCGCCTTCGAAGATCCAAGTTGGATGGCCCTCGTCATCAATGGGCGGCAACGCGTCGAGCCTTTCGAACTCGACCGTTTCTTCGATCGAGAGTCCGTCTAAAGTCCGTGTCGTATTGCGAACTATCGCGATTGAAGTCATTTTTATACGACCTCCAAAATGGCTCTAGTCACTATTGGTCCAGCCGGAATGGAGAAGGTTCAACCACTGATCAGGTCATGTGCGCAACCTACTCCGGACTGTTCCCGCCCGGTTGCCAGAGCGCGAACATAATCAATAATTTAGCCCACATTAATCGCTATCGCGACGCGGACGGATCGGCTATCACGCTCACATGTTTCATAAACTGATAGCGGCCGCCGCATGGACCCTGCTCGTCTTCATCGTTTGTGTTACGATCTCGCCGATCCAAGACAGACCGACCGTATTTGCCTCACCGAGCTTGGAACGTCTCGCCGCGTTTGCAGTCCTCGGCGCGCTGTTTTGCCTAGCCTATCCTCGACATAGTGCCCTTGTGTGGCTGATCGTTATTGGCAGTGCCGTGCTTCTCGAGCTCGCGCAGCTGCTGACGCCCGATCGCCATGGGCGAGTTCAGGATGCTGTCGTGAAAATGACGGGGGGTGCTTTAGGCATTCTGATCGGTCGAGCCATCCGCTATTTTGCGCACCGAGCCGTTGGCTCCGAAGTTAACTCGCAGCGCGAACCGGAGCATCCTACGTGAGCAACTGAAACAAGTTCGGGATGACGAATATCGGAACGTTCGCCAGACACTTGACCCCATCGGCAGTCAGACACACCTATCCGTGATCACCGCACGAATTTACCAAGGCGTGTATCCCGCGGTAGGCTGATCGCGAGAAATTGTAAGGATCCAACGCGGAGCGGCAACTCGCCGCCGTCGCGAACTGTGTGCGGCGATGAACGCGAAAAACTCAGCCATACCGTCCCAATGTTCGGTAGTAGTTTTGTTTCCACTTCGCCCGCCGCGAAGCTCGCTCGAAAGCCATCTCGTCGCGGCTTTGAAACGCGATTGATCCTCAATCCTTGCCGTACAACGCTCGAAGTTCATCCTTGGCCTTTTCTATCTTGGCCTTGCGAGTTCGCGGAGAGGTTCTTGCCCGCTCTGTTTTCATAGAATGTGAGCATCGACATCGCGGACCGAAACGGGGTGGATTTCTTTCGCGTGCTTCTCTCAGCTGACCGCCTAATGGATAAGGCGATAGCGCGAGGGGTCTGCTTGAACACCCCATCTTTCAAGGTCATGGCATCACTGGTCTCGGTAACCTTTTTGGACCACCGCTTTTTGGTCGATCGTTTCGCTGCTTTCTTGGCCATGTCATTCCTCATTTTCGGAATAAACAGACAATGGCCACGCTAAGTTCCATGTTATCCCGAGATAGCTCTGAAACTTTTCGCGAATCTACTTGCCATCTTGCACGAAGCGGCGAGATGTTAGGATCGCAGCATCAGCCGAAATCGCCGCTGCCGGGCCGACGTATGTGTCCGTTTGCGGGGTGATGGCTTTTTATGAGGTAAGATAAAGGCGGCCTTGAACGAAGCCTTGTGCTTGTGACGCGACGCCTGCTCGGAACCGGCGTTTCGATCGGCCCAGTCGGCTTCAATCTGCCGAACCAGTTCACGAAGTTTTTCAAGAGCAGCATGCTGCTCTGCTAACGACGGCTCGCCTTTGTTTTGTGGTGAGACGCGTGCCTCTGGTTTTGTCATTTTCAGCCTCGTGGAAAATTGATGCTGACGAATTAACGCGCTGCTCAGCCGAGCGAGCTAGTGCACCCAAGGCACACTTCCTGCAATTCCTCCCTGCATCCCAAGCAAACGTCCAGAAAGAGAGACGCTGGGTTGCGCCGCCGCCAACCAATTCGTCTTAAGGTTGCCGCGCGACCCAGCGGCCCGGCGATCCGGGTGTTTAATGCTAATGAAATGCTTTTGGGCGACTGCCATTAAATCTCGCCAAGCGGTCGCGTCGGCTGTCGTGCCACCGAAGTAATGGTATAGTCCGGCATCGCACATTGTTTGTTCAATGCTACAATAGTTTCCAATGCCAGAATAGTTCGATCCTAGGTTGATTCGCCTTCGGCGGGGGCTGTGATGAAACAGGACGCTTTCCAGTCCATGTCCGTGGACGAGCTTTGGGCGCTTCAGGAGACGATCAGCATAATATTGGCCGCTCGGATTGAATTTGAGAAACGCCAGCTTGAGGATCGGTTGCGCACCCTCAACCGGACCTTCACGCAACAATCGCGCGAAGCTCGCCGACCCTATCCAAAGGTCCTGCCCAAATTTCAAAACCCCGTGCAGCCTTCACAAACCTGGGCAGGTCGTGGAAAGAAACCGCGATGGTTCAATGAGATGATTGAAGCCGGCAAAAGCTTAGATGATCTTCGAATTAAGAAAACGGCTTAGTCGGCCGTTTAGGCGAGGGGTGCGGTGTGTGATCGGCTCGGAGACCGTCCCGGTGCGGGGAGCCATCGTTTTCGCGCGTGGAATCCTGGTGCCGTTCGTCGATGTCGAGCAATGGGCCGATCGGGTGGTTAATCGCTAGATCGCGTCGTCGGCCATCGCGATTGAACCCGATGGCGAAGGGAATCATTCTTACCAATGACCGCGCCGGCGACCCCAATACCCGCCACCGCCGAACAATAGCACCAAAACAACAACAATAAGGATCAATTCCATTCGAAGTCTCCTCGAGGTCACGACTTCAGAGCAGAAGGAACAGGCTGTTGTGGATTAAGTTCCGCCCCACGTCTTCTTCGGTGCGACGAGGGCGAGGTCCTTCTGTTTCGACCCACCGTGGAACGAATGCGCCGAGGTACCATTGAACTCCATCATGGCTGAGTGGAGCTCATGGCCAACCGCGACAAGAGATGGGCGCCCTATGACGACGAGCGCCTCCTCAAATTCAGTGAGGCCGGCACGCCGCTTCCGGTCATCGCAATGACGTTGGGGCGGACTTGGCGGGCCATAGAAGGCCGCCTGGCGACGCTTAAACGACAGACCGTCGAGCCGCTCAAGGATCAATCGAACCCAGGCGCGCCTAAATGACCCGGCTGCTCCACGAAGACCGATATTCAGGCTTCAGGTATCACGCCAAAGTTCACTCATTCCGAATTGTCACGGTCATTTTGGCATGGGTATTTATCGCGGCGTCCTTCTATGAGAAGCCCGAATTGCTCACCGGGCTTCAGCGCGCGATACAGAAAGGCATGGAGGCTGTCGGCGACAATATTCCGTCACCCTGGGGACCTCGGATCGAGTTTGTTTTCAGGGAAATCGGAGGCTTCATCTGGTTGCAGATCACCCTGATAGTTATCTTTTTCCGAGTGATCTTATCTTGCATTGCAAGCGTCTGGCGTTTGCTTCGGAGACGTGATGCATCCGTCTGAACGTTCAGATCTCTTGGAGATGTGAAACATGGACACGTTCGTCTCGTATCTGATTTCCATCGGACTGATCGCGTTTGGCGTTGCGATCGTGGTCTTCGGCGTCAGGACTGCGTCAGGCTCGCTTTCGGTTTGGACAATATCGGGATTGATGCCGGTTGTTGTCGGCCTGGCGAGTCTCTTTGGCGAGGCACGAAAGGGCCGTGTACGCGTGCTGCCATGGCTCAGGGTGCGTGCGGCTCTTGAATAGTCTCTTCGTTGCCGTGACGCTTCCGCGGAAATTCGTCAGGCCACGGCAGCGACGTCTGGTCCGAGAGCGCGTCCATTGGGACAGCCGCTCCTGCAGCATACGTCGAAGATGGGGCAGTTCCAGTTGGGTACACCACTTCGCCGGCATCGTTTCCGGCTCTTTGAAAACGGCGATCGCAGGGCCCCACCACCACCCCGGAGCCGGGGAGCGTTCGGATTCAGGCACGGCTCGCCATTCCGCAAACTCTCGAACTGCCCGCTCAAAGTCGACTACGGCTGATCGCTGCATATTAGAAAATCCCCGTCGGTAGTCGCCAACCTGGGCAGGGTCCCGGGTGGCTTCTTTTTTTCGGCGGCTCTCAGACGGAACTTAGGCCATTCGATGTAGTTATCGGCGACACCACAGGAGCGCCCGATGGCGAACAATAAGAACCCAAACAAGAAGCAGCCTGGCGAAAAGCCGCCCGGGAAGTACCACTATAACCCCGGCAACATGTCCGAGAAAGTCGCCGACATCTACAAAGACGAGTTGAACCAGGAAAACAACAGGGACACGATCGAGAGCCGCGATGAGCCGCCCCACGAGCGTTCCTGACACAATCTATCCGCGACGCCCCAGCGTACGTAATGCCCGGCCGGACGGCATACAACACGGAAGATACTGGAGCGGCTCAAAATCGGGAACTGGCACGTGGTGTGCGCTCGGGACACTCAACTATACCCGACCCATTTTTCCAAATCTGCAATCGACGCATCCATGACGCCCTTGCCGCTCTTCACCATCAAGTTCCTATGGAGTTTTAGGCCGGCCGACAGTGGATGCCTTTCTTTCCGACGTGGTCGATCTTTCACCCGCTCCAGCAACTTTCTTGACCGCTAGGAAGAACGACCAGGCCCTTCTGTTATGCTCTACCGGGAAGGCTCGCCACGGCGAAACCACCGCCAGTTCGCCAATTCGAGCCCAGTAACCCAGTGCGCAGAGCTCAGGGTCTGTACTCAATAACGACTAACCTGATTGAAATAATCAGTTCGACTTACGCTTAGCTTTAGCGATCTCCAAATGACCCCAGCCCTGATGGGCCTATAGGTCAATCAAGCCGCCGTCGACGAACAGTTCGGCGCCGGTGGCGTAGGTGGCGTCGGCCGCTTGGTAGAGGGATGCTTCGTTTCACAAAGAGGATACCGGAACAATTTTAGCGTCCCGGATAAGCCCGTTAATTCCGAAAAAGCGGCAAGCCGCACGTCACTTTCCGAGCTGTAAATCTCATCATCGAACGAATGGCTTCTGCCATCGGCCATTCCCAGTGCTTCGCTATAGCTGAAAGGCATAACGGTTTCGTCTTCGTTACGCTCCACGGTCCTGTGATCCCACGCGCGAGAACGTGATCCGTCCGGGGTGGTGAGGGCCACAACTGCGCGGTAGATCACGAGCATGGGCCGCTTCGCCACGACCGCTTCCCTGTACGAGCAATTCCGCCCGCCCTATCCGGCTGCGTCTTTCCGCGTTGTCGCCGAGAAGCTAGGGCTTTCGAAGCAAGACCGGCTGATCGATCTCGGCACCGGTCCCGGATTGATCGCGCTCGGCTTCGCGCCGTATGTCGGGCAGGTGGTTGGCGTCGATCCGGAGCCGGCCATGCTTGAAGCGGCCAGCCGGGCTGCCGCCCGCGTTGGGCAACACCTGGTCTTGATCGAAAGCACCGCCGAGCGACTGGGGCGCGAAGTGGGGCCATACGACGTCGTCACGATCGGCCGCGCGATGCATTGGATGGATCTCGATCTGGTCGGTCCGCTGCTGGAGCGACTGGTAGCACCGGGTGGCGCCTTGCTGGTTTGCTCGGCGAGCACGGCGGCCGACAGCCGCAATGCTTGGCACGAGGTGTACAGAGAAGCCCGGCAGTTCTGGTCGGGAGCGGCCGGCGCCGGGCGTCGTCGTTCGAACCTTGCGTCGGTGCTAGCCGGCACACGGTTTCGCGTGGGTGAGACCGTCGAGGTCGAGAGCCGAACCAAGTGAGTGCCGTCGATCTCGCCCGCCGCGTCCTTACCTTCTCGGTTTCGTCGCCGGCGGTGCTCGGCGACCGGGCGGACGCGATGCTGCGCGATGTCGAGCAGCGCCTGCTGCCCTTCAGCGGAGACGGCGTGATCGAGGAGGTCGTGCTGTCGAAGGCGGATATTGCACGCTAGTAGGCCAACCTGCGGCACGGCCGCAGCTTAGGTAGCGCGTCACTAACGTATATCCCCGGGAAACGTCCGGCCGGGCGCGGTGCGTCAACGTGCCCGTCTGCGACTTCGGTTTGCCCGCGTTTTTGGGCAAGGGACTTCGCCGGTCCCGTCGCAGCGCGGTCATGGCTAACCCTCCGACCTATTGCTATTTGGAATTCAACCACCGCGAATTCACCGAGCTTCCGGGGGGACCGCTTTGTCGATGTAGCCCGCATCGATCAGAAATGTCCGCACAGCCTCTTCGAGGAATTCGGATGCCGAAACGCCGCGTTCCGCCGCAGCGCGCTCGATCGCCAATTTGGTCTCGGCGGGGATTTCGATCGAGAGTTCGACGGATTTGTCAGTCACGCGCCCATGATTGCGCCGATTTGGCCGGAAGTGAGGCCGATAGGGAAGGTGGACCAATGAGGGACGGACCCCAGCGCCTTTCCAAGTCAAACCGGCACGATAGTCTCGATGATTCTACCGGTTTGCGCCGCTCACATCGGTTGAACTAACGAAGTGACAGCCCGGTCGCGGCCTCGAGCTCGGCGATCGCCTGAGCCGAATCGACCACCTTGATGGTGGTCATGCCCATTTCACGCGCCGGTTTCAGATTGACGCCGAGATCGTCGAGGTAGACGCAGTTGCGGGGGTCGACTTGAGCGCCTCGACCATCATCCGGTAGATGCGCGGGTCGGGCTTGCGCAGACCTATCTTGGCGGATTCGATGACGTGGTTGAACAGCGCCACACCTCGGCGATGTAAAGCGAACGGCCACCCAGGCTTCCGATGGCGTTGGCTGGAAGGTTATTGGTGATGCAGCCGGTCTTGAACCTTGCGGCCGTGCGCCGCAGCGCCTCGACCATCTCGGGCCGCAGTCTCCCGACAACAGCGGCAGGACTCCTTACCGCGGACCTCCGCGCCCAGCTCCAGCGATTTCGCCGCGAACAGTTCATCGAATGCCTCGATATCGACTTCGGCGCGCTCGAACTTCGCCCAGGCATTTTCCCAGTGGTTGTTGGCGTTGTGCGCCGGATGATGTCGGCGGGCAGGCCGCGCTCGGCTTCAAATCGCGCAAAAGCCTCGAACGGCGAACCGGTGAGCACGCCGCCGAAATCCCAGATTACCGCCTCGACCATGTTCCTCGCCCGTTCGCGCTTGACGGCAACTAGACGAGGCCGGGCGCCGTCGTCCGCTTCCCCGTCTATGGCAAGCTACTTCTCAAAGTGGCCCTCTTCAAATCGTCTTGCTCCGATGCGATCACCCAACCCGGACGTCGCAGGTTCAAACCGGCGAAGTGTTCGCCTTGTGATACCCAGCCACCAGATCGAGGGTCGGCCGCTGGCCTGCCAGGGCAACCGGATGGTTTGGCGTTCCGCCGATAAGCTATGTTCCCTCGGGGGGAAGCACGAAGGGCCGAAGCTGTGGCTGGACCGAAATATCCCGCTACCCGTGTTCTATTCCGCAATCTTTTCCGGACAGCCCGAAACCGCTCTGTTGCCCACCATCAAAGGCATCCGGCAAATACAGGCCTTATGTCTCGGGGGGGAACCGATTAATCCGGACTCCGATAAGCTCCCGCTAAATTCCGTCATTTTTTGATTTGATGCCCCAACTTAAGTTTGGATCAGAACATCTCGAAATACTCGCGGTGCTCCCAGTCCGAGACTTCGGCCTGGAATTGCTCGATCTCGGCGTTCTTGATGTGGACGTAATAGTCGACGAACGCCGCGCCGAGCGCTGTCGCGGAAGAACGGATCGTCCTTGAGCGCGACTCACCGCTTCGCGCAGGCTCTTCGGCAGCAGCGCCGCCTTGGTCTCGTAGGGCGTGTCGGCCGACGGCCCGGGATCGAGCTTGCGATCGACGCCATCGAGCCCCGACAGGATCTGCGAAGCCATGTAGAGATACGGGTTGGCGGCGGGCTCGCCGATGCGGTTTTCGAGCCGCGTTGCGGGATCGCCGGCGCCGCCGAGCACGCGGATCATGACGCCGCGGTTGTCGCGGCCCCAGATCGCGCGATCCGGCGCCAGCGAATAGGAGCGATAGCGCTTGTAGCCGTTGATGGTCGGGGTGGTGAACACCGCCGACGCGCGGGCGTGCTGCAACAGCCCGGCGAGATAGCCGCGGCCGAACGCGCTCAGCACTTCGCCGCTCGTCGTCGGTCATGAAGGCGTTCGCGCCGCTGCGCGCGCGCGACGATCGATTGATGCAGGTGCCAGCCGGACGCGAACAGGTTCGGCAGCTTGGGCCGGCACATGAAGGTCGCGTGATAGCCGTGGCGACGGGCAGATCTGCTTCACGGCGCTGCGAAACAGCACCATGTTGTCGGCGGGCTCGAGCCCCGTCGTCGGCCGGAAGGTGAATTCGCACTGGCTCGGGCCGAACTCGACCTCGATCGATCGCAGCGGCAGGCCGAGCGCCAGGATGTCGCGGCGGATGAATTTCCAGCACCGGCTCCATCTGGTCGTAACGCTGCTCGGTCAGATATTGGTAGCCGTGCGACAGCAGGCTGACCGACGGCGGCTGGCCGGGCTGGCCGGCATCCTCCGGCGCCATCCTGGAATCCTCGAGCTTGAAGATGTGAAACTCGACCTCCAGCCCGGCGACGAAATCGTAGCCGCGCTGGCCGAGCCGTTCGAGCACCGATCGGTAGAGCTGGCGGGTCGCGAACGGCACCGGCCGCCCGTCGGCGAAATAGAGGTCGCACAAAAGCCAGCCGGTGGCGGGCGCCCAGGGCAGCACGCGAAAGCTGGTCGGGATCCGGCACCATCACCACATCGGCGGCGCCCTCCATTTCCCGCATCCCGAAGCCGCCGCCGGCGGTGAATACCGGAAACACGGTTCGGTGCGAGGTATCCTTGGCGAGCATGGTGGTGGTGATGGAGCAGCCGCTCTGCAGCGCGGCCAGCGCCTCGCCGGCGACCAGGGTCTTGCCGCGCAGGATACCGTGCTGGTCGGGAAACGACAGCCGGATCACTTCGAGCTTCTGCTGGTCGACGGTGCGGCGCAGCCGGCCCGCCGCCTCATTCTGCTCGCTCCGACCACAGACCGTGACGCTCGACAAAACTCAACGCGTCACTCCCCCGCTCCGTCATTCCGGGATGCAGCCGCCTTGGCGCAGGCCCCGGAATCCATAACCACCATCGTGCGTATGGATTCCGGGCTCGCGCCAAAGAAAAGCGGCGCGCCCCCGGAATGACGGTGACGGAGAAAAGCCACTATTCCGCCGCCGACAGATGGCGGATCCGGCTCGGCAATCTCTTCGGGGACCGGCGCGGCCCATGGCGCGCCGCGCCGCCGCTTGACGTCGACTTCCATCCAGAAGGTTTCCCAGCCCCGGGTCGGCCCGATGCCGTCCATGGTGGCCGGCCCCTGGATGCTGCGCGCATGCGCGGCGTCGAGGAACATGAAGGGCGGTTCGCCGCCCGCGACCTTGTCGATTTCCTGGCGCAGCAGCCGGCGATATTGCACGATCGCCTTGTCGGACTGGCCGAGATGCTCGTTGGTGCGGTCCTGGATCGCGCCCATCGATTCCACCGCCCACTGGTCGTGCACGTTGATGTCGGCGCCCATGCCGGTAAAGGTCGCGGTCGCCTGCTGGTGCGGATCGAAGCCGTAATCATTCGACTTGTTCTTGCGCGAACGATAGTCCGGCAAATTCGTACAGTTCGAGGCGCTGGTCGCGCATCCTGGCCTTGTCGACCGGCGCCGCATAGCTGGTGAAGATCGCATACCAGTAGCAGTTCTCGTCGTCGACCGGCACGTGCCACTGCGTGATCGTCATCTCGGTGCTCATCGGGATCACAAAGCCATGCGGGAAAAGCTGGTTGGTGACGCGGACATGGGTACGCTGATCGTCGATCTCGCGCAGCGCGATCAGCCGCAGTCCGTATTCGGTATGCTCGACATTGATAATGGGCCGGTCATATTCGCGCAGGATCTTGGTCATCGGCATGTCGGTGCCGGCCGAGGCGCCGCGAAACTGCTTGCCATAGGCCGACGACGTATCTTCGTCCTCGAAGAAGCGATGCAAGAAGGAGGCGTGACAGGGATCGATACCGACCTCGAGCGCCTGCAGCCAGTTGCAGTTGATGTGACCCTTGAAGGCGAAGACGTGGCTGTCGGGAGCGACGAAGCAGTCGATCTCGGCAAAGGCCGGCGGGGTGCCTTCGCCGAGATAGGCCCAGAGAATGCCGCCCTTCTCGACCACCGGATAGGCGCGCTGCCGGATGCCCTTGCACAGCACGGACCCCGCCGGCCTCGGCGGGCGTTTCCAGGCACTGGCCGGACACGTCGAACAGCCAGCCGTGAAAGGCGCAACGCAGACCGCCATGCTCGCGGCGGCCAAAGGCAAGATCGGCGCCGCGATGGGCGCAATGCCGCTCGATCAGCCCGTAGCGGTCCTGCTCGTCACGAAACAGCACCAGATCCTCGCCCAGCAGCTTGACCGGCTTGACCGGGCGCGGTCCCTGCATCTCATCGACCAGCGCCGCCGGCTGCCAGTACTTCCGCATCAGCCTGCCGCAAGGATCCTTTGGCCCGGTACGGGTGATCAGGTCATTCTGTTCCTGGCTCATCATGGCGACGATCCCTTCCGAGTGGGACGCGGCCGAATTCGACGTGGAATTAAATTACTAGCCCTGCCATTCGAGGCAAGCGGATTCCTTGGCCCCGGCAAGGGGTCAGGACGCTGCGCCGCGCAGGCCGAACGCCTGCGCGTCACTTTGCAGCACCGGCGCCACCGCATCGACCAGGCGCGCCGCGGCCTCGTTGACCGAAAGACCGGCGGTGTCGACCACGGCGGCGGCGCGGGCATAGAGCGGTTCGCGGCTGAGCAGGATGTTGCGAGCTCGGCCATGGCCGAGCGATCGTCCGCCATCGGGCGCAGATCGCCCTGGCGGCGCACCCGCGCCATGTGTTCTTCCGGCTCCGCCTTGAGCCAGATGGTGTAGAACGACGACAGGATCAGGTCGAAGGTCAGCGGTTCGGAGACGATGCCGCCGCCGGTCGCCAGCACCGTCAGCTCGCGGCGCGCCAGCAATTGCCCGAGCGCGGCCTGCTCCATGCGCCGGAACCCTTCCTGGCCGTAGAGCGCGATGATCTCGGCGACGGACAACCCGTTCTGCGCCTCGATCTCCTTGTTCAGTTCGACAAAGCGCCAGCCGATCTTCTTTGCCAGCATCTTGCCGAGCGTGGATTTGCCGGCGCCACGCAGGCCGATCAGGGCAATGCCGGCGAACGCCATCCGCTGCGCCGAGGCTCCGTTGGCATGGCCCGAAGAACATCCTTGGCCCGAGCGATCTGGTCCGGCGTCGCCTGGCGCACAGGTCGCGGATCACCGGCCAGTCCGGCGTCGGCTCGCCGGCGGGAATGAGGTCTTCGAGATGCGCGGCCATCGCGTTCGAGACCCGGCGCAGCAGCACGATCGAGACGTTGCCCTTGCCGCTTTCGAGCTGGGCGATATAGCGTTCGGAAATGCCGGAGACCTTGGCGAGCACCTTTCGCGACATGCCGCGCAGGGCGCGCATGGTGCGGACGCGCTGGCCGAGCTGTTCAAGAAAGCCGGCTTCGGGATCACCTGTCTCGGTCATGTCGCCCCGCGAATACACCTGTTTCGGAAACATAATGCCGAGCGGGATTGACAGCAAGCGCGGGGAGTGGCTTTCTATGAATTATAATTCTGAAAGTTGGGGAGATGGGAACGTCGTGACACGCTTGAGTTCTCGGAGCGCGGCATGAGCGGCGCCTCCGGTTGCTATAATGCCGTGAGCTGGCTGCTCGACCGCAACGTCGATGAGGGCCGCGGCGGCAAGCTCGCTTTCACCGACACGGTTTCCGAGCTGACCTATGGCGCGTTGCAGCAGCAGAGCCGCCGTGTCGCCAACATGCTGCGCCGTCTCGGCGTCCGCCGTGAAGAGCGGGTCGCCATGATCATGCTCGACACCGTCGATTTCCCGATGGTGTTTCTCGGCGCGATCCGTGCCGGCGTGGTGCCGGTGCCGCTCAACACGCTGCTGACGTCGGATCAATACGCCTATGTGCTGGCGGATTGCCGCGCCCGGGTGCTCTTTGTCTCCGAAGCGCTGCTGCCGGTGGTGCAGGACATGGTCGGGCGGATGCCGGATCTCGAGCATGTCGTTGTCTCCGGCGACGACGCCCACGGCCACAAGAAACTCGCCGACGAGGTCGCGTGCGAAAGCGATTCATTTGCGACGGTGGCGACCCATGCCGACGAGCCGGCCTTCTGGCTGTATTCGTCGGGCTCGACCGGCATGCCCAAGGGCGTGCGGCATCTGCATGCGAGCCTCGCCGCCACCGCAGAGACCTACGCCAAACAGGTGCTCGGCATTCGTGAGGACGATGTCGGGCTGTCGGCGGCGAAACTGTTTTTCGCCTATGGCCTCGGCAATGCGCTGACCTTTCCGATGTCGGTCGGCGCCACCACGGTTCTCAATTCGGAGCGCCCGACGCCGGCGACCATGTTCGCGCTGATGAACCGCTACAATCCCAGCATCTTCTTCGGCGTGCCGACGCTGTTTTCGGCGATGCTGAACGATGCGACGCTGAAGCACGAGCGCGGCGGCAGCCGTTTGCGGGTCTGCACCTCGGCCGGCGAGGCGCTGCCGGAATCGGTCGGCAACACCTGGAAGTCACGCTTCGGCGTCGATATTCTCGATGGCGTCGGCTCGACCGAGCTGTTGCATATTTTTCTCTCCAACGCGCCGGGCGACATCAAATATGGCTCCTCGGGGCGACCGGTGCCCGGCTACAAGGTGCGGCTCGTCAACGAGACCGGCGCCGATGTGGCCGATGGCGAGGTCGGCGAACTGCTGGTCGACGCGCCCTCCGCCGGCGAAGGCTACTGGAATCAGCGCAGCAAGAGCCGCCAGACCTTTGAGGGCCACTGGACCCGCACCGGCGACAAATACATCCGCGATAGCGACGGGCGCTACACGTTCTGCGGCCGCAGCGACGACATGTTCAAGGTCTCCGGCATCTGGGTGTCGCCGTTCGAGGTCGAGAGCGCGCTGATTACCCATGCCGCCGTGCTCGAGGCCGCCGTGGTTCCCGAAGCCGACCCGGAAGGATTGCTGAAGCCGAAAGCCTTCGTGGTGTTGCGCGCGGAGGCTGTTACCGACGGCCTGCACGAGGCGCTGAAGGAACACGTCAAGCAGAAGATCGGTCCGTGGAAATATCCGCGCTGGATCGAAATCGTCGATAGCCTGCCCAAGACCGCGACCGGAAAAATCCAGCGCTTCAAGCTGCGGGAATGACGAACGTAAGGTCTCCAAGTTCAAGGTCGCAGGAACAAGAGACATGACCGCCATCGCAGCCACCGGCTTCCTGCACATCGGCGCGTCCGAGCTTGAATACCGCATGATCGGGCCGGCACCGGATCAGGCCCCGACCATTGTCATGCTGCATGAGGGGCTCGGATCGGCCGGGCTGTGGGGGGATTTCCCCGACCGGCTGCAGGCCGCCACCGGGGCCGGCGTGCTGGCATATTCGCGCGCCGGTTACGGTGCCTCGACCGCGGCAACGCGACCGCGTCCGCTCGACTACATGCACGTCGAAGCGCTCGAGGTCCTGCCAGAGCTGCTCGACCGCGTCGGCTTTCGCCGCGGCATGCTGCTCGGACACTCCGACGGCGCGTCGATCGCGACCATCTATGCCGGCGGCAGGCAGGATCATCGCGTGCAGGGGGTCGCGATGATCGCCCCGCATTTTGTCGTGGAAGAGATCGGGCTCGCTGCGATCGCCGAGACCCGGACCGCCTACGAGACCGCCGGGCTCAAGGCAAAACTCGCGCGCTGGCATGGCGATGTCGACAACGCGTTTTACGGCTGGAGCGACGCCTGGCTCGACCCCGGATTCCGCGATTGGGATATCTCGGAATTCCTGGCCTATATCCGCGTGCCGGTGGCGATCCTGCAGGGGGCCGACGATCAATATGGCACCCTGCGGCAGATCGAGATCGCCCGCGAGGAGTGCTATTGCCCGGTCGAGGTGACGGTGATTCCAGGCGCCGGCCATTCGCCGCATCGGGACGTGCCGGGGCCGACACTGGAGGCGATCGCGGCATTTGCGGCCGCGGTTTTGCCAGGCGAGGAGAGCTCGCCTGGACGCGCGGCATACACTCGTGCGAGGTGCATTAAGCAAAGCGCTCAAATCGTTAACGAAACTTTATAGGGGTCCGGATAAACGATTGAGTTGGTTGACTTTTCTGCGGAACCCACTACCTAGCAGTGCGCTATCAGTGAGATGAGGCAGAGCAGCCGACAATGAACAAAGATGAACTCGCAAAGTTTTTGGTCGCAGCTCGGCAAGTGAGCGAGGCAAATACGCCCGCCGGACGCGACCCCCGGCTTTCTTGAGCGCGAGGGCTATCTAAACGAGGACGGTTCCGTCGCTGACCATTACAAGTCGGCTCGCTCTAATCGCAACTAGTTCCTCTTGCATAACCTCTCAGCATCCTTCGTGCTCGGCTATCACGGCTGCGCGCGAAGCATGGCTGAAAAACTCCTAAGCGGCGAAATCACATTCGCGGCAAGCCAGAATGAATTCGACTGGCTCGGGTCTGGAATTTACTTCTCGGAAGCAAATCCCAGGCGCGGACTGGAGTTTGCAGGGGAACAGAAAAAACGAGGTAAGTTCCAGGACGATCCTTACGTTGTGGGAGCCGTCTTGCATTTAGCGTACTGCCTAGACCTCACTTCCTCGACTGGAGTCGCAGCGGTTGTGGCGGCTTACGCCAGCTTCGCAGCAATCACGAAGCGAGCAGAAAAACCTATGCCAACCAACCATGCGGATCGGATTCTCTGCTGCGCGAGCTGGATTGCGCAGTAATCAACCACCTTCACCAAATCAAGCAATCTACCACGCCTCCATCCCCGCCCTTTACTCAGTGAAGGTGTATTTCTTGCTGAGGTGGCCAGATTTATGACGGTCAGGCTTCTACAGAAAGACCCATATACAAATTTGTATCCGAACCCAGTCCTGTATCAAGGCCTCTTTCGCGTCCCCAGCGAACACCTAGCGGAGTATGAAGCCGTCGCTTCTTTTCCGGCTTCGTTTTTTCTTGCTGACCCCTATGCTGCGCGGCTTTTCACAACCGCCTTTGTGCTCGCTCAAAGCGTTCCCATGCGTCGGCATCAGTTCAATCTCTGTCTCGGAAGATTTTCTTGCCATTCGATCCCAAAACAAAACGAAACCATCAGTATCTATCCAGCGCTGATGTCTAAGCTACATATCGAATTGAGGCATTCAACCATATTCTCGCGGGCCGCACAGGTTTGGCGGAAGCCTTAGTCATGGAATTGTGCTTCCTTCAGCTCCGCATGCTCTGTGAGACTATTGCACTCGCCAGCGTGGTCATTCACGAAGACATTTCCGAAATCGCTATGAACAAGAAACTCATAACACAATGGCATGCTGAAAAGATCATTGATGCACTTGAGAAGCTAAACCCAAATTTCTTCCCGCAAGCGGTCGAATATCGAGACAAACCTGTACAGGGCGGCGTCAAACCAAATGCCATCACCGAAGATGAATTAGTAAAACTGTATGCCAAATGCGGCGAGATGCTGCACAGAGGTACGGCCAGAGTGATATCCAATTATAAAACCGCCAAACTTAAAAAGTTTGACTCTCCATTACAAACTGGGTTCAAAAGATCGAGGACCTGCTCGCACCCATGTGATCGTTTCATTTGGCGGCAAAATGATCGTTCTGTGCGTCTTAAGAGATGCATCCCGAAACATGGAGACGACAACCATCGTTCTTGAACACCAACCCGAGCCCAATGGGGAAGCCCGGACACACTAAGCTCAATCACGTCTGCCTTGTGACATTTCCGCGTCCGACCCCTAACCGGGATCGGACCAAGTCACAGATAGTAATTCGGGCGCGCCAGTTCGGCGATTTTCCCGAAACAGGTGCTTTGTCATGGTTATAATATGCAACAAAATGCACATTTCGACGTTTAGAGCTAGACTTCGCCAAAAACATGCACTATTGTGCATGGTGTTCGCTCCAGCAATCCCAGCAATCCAAGGGTGGCCCGATGGCCGGTGAAGATCGCGTCCTCGCTGCAGGCGCCAGCACCATCGATTTCCAGACCGAGCCGTCGCGCTACCGGCACTGGAAGCTCGACGTCGACGGCGAGGTCGCCACCTTGACCATGGATGTCGACGAGAATGGCGGGCTGTTCGAAGGCTATCAGCTCAAGCTCAATTCCTACGATCTCGGTGTCGATATCGAACTCGCCGATGCGGTGCAGCGGCTGCGCTTCGAGCATCCCGGCGTCAAGGTGGTGCTGCTGCGCTCCGGCAAGAACCGGGTATTCTGCGCCGGCGCCAATATCCGCATGCTGGCCGGCGCAACCCACGCCCACAAGGTCAATTTCTGCAAATTCACCAACGAGACCCGCAACGGCCTGGAGGACTCCAGCGAGAATTCCGGGCAGCGTTTCATCACCGTCGTCAACGGCACCGCGGCCGGCGGCGGCTATGAACTGGCGCTGGCGACCGATCACATCATGCTGGCCGACGATGGCGCGGCCTCGGTGGCATTGCCGGAGGTGCCGCTGCTCGCGGTGCTGCCGGGCACCGGCGGGCTGACGCGCGTGGTCGACAAGCGCAAGGTGCGCCGCGACCACGCCGATTATTTCTGTACCATCGAGGAAGGCATCAAGGGCAAGCGCGCGCTGCAGTGGCGGCTGGTCGACGAGATCGTGCCGAACAGCAAGCTCGAGGCAACGGTTACCGAGCGCGCAAAGCAGTTCGCCGCGGCTTCCAGGCGCGCCGGCAGCGGAAAAGGCATCGCGCTGACGCCGCTCGCCCGCAGCATCGACGCCAGCGGCATCCGCTATGGCCTGGTCAGCGTCGACATCAACCGGGTCGAGCGTATTGCCACCATCACGATCAAGGCGCCGGACGCCGCGCCGCCGGCCGATATCGACGGCATGATCGCGCAGGGCGCGTCGTTCTGGCCGCTGCAGGTGGCGCGCGAACTCGACGACGCCATCCTGCATCTGCGCATCAACGAGCTTCAGATCGCGATGCTGCTGTTCAAGTCGCATGGCGACCGCGCCAATTTGGTGGCCTGCGACGCATTTCTCGAAACCCACAAGGCGCACTGGCTGGTCAACGAGATCAGGCAGTACTGGAAGCGCGTGCTGAAGCGCATCGACGTCACCTCGCGCACGCTGGTGACGCTGGTCGAGCCGGGATCGTGCTTCGTCGGCACGCTGGCCGAACTGGTGTTCGCCGCCGACCGCTCCTACATGCTGATCGGCTCGAGGCAGGGCGACAACCGCGCGCCGCCGACCCTCGAACTCACCGCGATGAATTTCGGGCCGTATCCCATGAGCCACGGCCTGACCCGGCTGCAATCGCGCTTCCAGGCCGATCCGTCCGATCTCGACCGCGCGCAGGCGAAGATCGGCGAGGCGATCGATGCGGAAGAGGCCGAAGCGCTTGGCCTCGTCACCTTCGCGCTCGACGACATCGATTGGGACGACGAGATCAGGGTGTTCCTCGAGGAACGCACCAGCTTTTCGCCGGACAGCCTCACCGGCATGGAAGCCAATCTGCGCTTCGTCGGGCCCGAGACCATGGAATCGAAGATCTTCAGCCGGCTGACGGCGTGGCAGAACTGGATCTTCCAGCGCCCCAACGCGGTCGGCGAAGACGGCGCCCTGCGCCGCTACGGCACCGGCCAGAAGGCGCAGTTCGACATGACGCGGGTGTAGAGATTTTGCTGCGTCATGGCCGGGCCTGTGCTCGGGCCGGCGAAGCCGGACCCGAGTGCCGGGCATGACGGAAAATGAACCCAGGGAGTACGGCCATGAACATCATGAACGTCGATTACTCGACCAAGATCCCCAACAACGTCAATCTCGGCGAGGATCGCCAGGTGCTGAAGGCGCTGGAGGGCTGGCATCCCGGCTATATCGACTGGTGGAACGACATGGGGCCGGACGGCTTCCAGCAGTCGCTGGTCTATCTGCGCACCGCCTATTCGGTCGATCCGCGCGGCTGGGCCAAGTTCGACTATGTCAAGATGCCGGACTATCGCTGGGGCATCCTGCTGGCGCCGCAGGAAGACAATCGCGTGATCCCGTTCGGCGAGAATTTCGGCAAGCCGGCCTGGCAGGAAGTGCCGGGCGAGCATCGCGCCACGTTGCGTCGCCTGATCGTGATCCAGGGCGACACCGAGCCGGCGTCGGTCGAGCAGCAGCGCCATCTCGGCAAGACCGCGCCCTCGCTATACGACCTGCGCAACCTGTTCCAGGTCAATGTCGAGGAAGGCCGTCATCTCTGGGCGATGGTCTATCTGCTGCAGAAGTATTTCGGCCGCGACGGCCGCGAGGAGGCCGACGAGTTGCTGCGCCGCCGCTCGGGCGATGCGGACAGCCCGCGCATGCTGGGCGCCTTCAACGAGGCGACGCCGGACTGGCTGTCGTTTTTCATGTTCACCTATTTCACCGACCGCGACGGCAAGATGCAGTTGCACTCGCTGGCGCAATCCGGCTTCGATCCGCTGTCGCGCACCTGCCGCTTCATGCTGACCGAAGAGGCGCATCACATGTTCGTCGGCGAGACCGGCATCAGCCGCGTGGTGCAGCGGACCTGCGAGGCGATGAAGGCCGCCGGCATCGAGGATCCCGCCGATGTCGCCCGGGTTCGTGCGCTCGGCGTCATCGACCTTCCGACCATCCAGAAGAAGCTGAACCTGCATTATTCGCTGTCGCTCGACCTGTTCGGCTCCGAAGTGTCGACCAACGCCGCCAACGCCTTCAATGCCGGGATCAAGGGCCGCTATCGCGAAACCCAGATCGACGACGATCATCGGTTGCAGGGCTCGACCTATCCGGTCCTGAAGCTGGTCGACGGCAGGATCAAGCGGGTCAACGAGCCGGCGCTGACTGCGCTCAACATGCGGCTGCGCGACGATTACACGCAGGATTGCGCCAAGGGCATGCTGCGCTGGAACAAGATCATTTCGCTCGCCGGCTATGGCGTCAAGCTGACGCTGCCCAACGTCGCGTTCCATCGCCAGATCGGCGAGTTCAAGGATGTGCATGCCACCCCCGACGGCGTGCTGATCGACGATGCCGCCTGGAACAGCCGCAAGAGCGAATGGCTGCCGTCCGCCGAGGACGGCGACTTCATCGCCTCGCTGATGACCCCGGTGACCGAGATCGGCGAATTCGCCGCCTGGATCTCGCCGCCCAAGGTCGGCATCGACAACAAGCCCGGCGATTTCGAATATGTGAAGATCGAGACGTAAGCCCCGGACGTCATCATCCGCGAAGGCGGATGATCGAGCAAACCCGGACGGTACCGGGTGATTCGCTTTTTCGTCATGGCCGGGCTTGTCCCGGCCATCCACGTCTTTCTTGTTCAGTTGCCGTAAAGACGTGGATGCCCGGGACAAGCCAGCACAAGCCCGCGCATGACGATTTCGCGCACTTGCCGTTACGCCGCGTCGATGCGGCGAAAGCCGTTCCACATGGCTGTGGCGGCGCCGGAGGTCAGCGCCGGCAGAATCCGCGCATCCTGATAGTTGCCGTTGAGCGAAACCCGCGGCAGCGCCGTCAGATGGTTCGCGCTCTCGGGAAAGATCATGCCCGGCCGCGTCGTCACCGCGGTGTTGTATCCGGCCGCCCGCGCCAGCGCGAATTCGCGGGCGCCGGCCGCGCCCTTGTCGCCATAGGGATAGGCGAGATGGAGGACGGGACGTTGCATGGCGGCTTCGATTCGCTCGCGGCTCGCCGTCATCTCGCGGCGAGCGGTGGCCTCGGTCTGCCGGGCGAGATTGCAATGCGTGATGGAATGCGCCCCGATCGCAATCAGCGGATCGTCCGCGAACGGCTTCAACTCGTCCCAGGACATGCAGAGATCCCTGCAGATCGCGGCTTCGTCCACGCCGTAACGCGCGCACAGCGCGCCGATCTCGCGCGCGAGATCATGCTCGCCCGGCAACCCGCGCAGCCAGTCATGCAGTCGATCGAACGTCGAACTGTTTCGCGGCCGGAGTTTCGGTGTCGAAGCGGGTGGTCGCGCCGCCGATTTCGACTTCGACCGACGCGGCGCCGGCGATCACCGCCTCGAGCGCGATCCACCACAGCCGGCCGGTCCCTGCAGCGAAATCGCTGGTGACATAGACGGTAAAGGGTGCGTCGAATTCACGCAGCACCGGCAGCGCGATAGTCGCGGTTGTCGCGATAGCCGTCGTCGAGCGTGACGCAGGCGAACCGCCGTGAAAAGTTGCGTTCGACCAGCCGCCGCTGCACCTCGTCCATGGCGATGACGTCGATGCCCTGGGCCCGAAGGTGCGACAGCGTGGCGCGCAGAAACTCGGGTGTGATCTCGAGATGCCGGTTGGGCTGGAACTCGCCGTCGCGGCCCGGCCGCACATGATGCAGCATGAAAATGGCGCCGACGCCGGCAAAGATCGGCCGCAGCAGATAGTGGGCGCCGGTGTAAGTACAGCGCTTCCAGTCCGGCGCGGATGACGCTGTGGCGAAGCTGCTTCATCGGGAGGTGTTGGCCCTGGGCTGCGATGGCGAGAGTTAGCCGGCGACCACTGAACAAACAGTTAGCCGGGCCGCTGTCCGTGGCTCGGACCGTTCCGTGTTATTTCCAGTTTGACAGCCTCGCAAGGGTTTGTTTTCTCTCGGTTCCCAGATCCGCAGGACGCCGAATGCACGGACTTTTCAGGTGGAGCAGCAAATGGTGGCCGGGCCTGATTCCGTTGGCTGTGTTCTGGGTGATTGCGGCCTGGATGAATACCGCGCCGGTGGAATCCGACCTCGCCGCGCGCAGCACCGCGGCGCTGAAGGACACTGTGCTCGACAAGCGGCAGATCGAAGTCGCCGGCCGTGACGTCACGTTTGCGGCCGACGCCTTCTCGGAGGCGGGGCGCCGCAGCGCGGTGGCGTCGGTGCAAGCCGTCCCGGGCGTGCGGCTGGTCAACGACGAAACCCGGCTCGTTCCGGAGGCAAAGCCGTTCGTCTGGTCGGCCGAGCGCGACGTCGTCAGGGTGACGTTGGGTGGCAGTTCGCCGTTGCCGGCCAGCAAGAACAAGTTGCTGGAAACGGCCCGCGCCGCGCTTGGCGGGGTCGAGGTCGTCGACCAGATGAATCTGGCCCGCGGCGCACCGCCGCAATTCGACGCGGCAGCGGCGCTGCTGGTCGATCAGATCGGAAAACTGAAGGACGGCAAGATCACGCTCACCGACGGCAAGGTCAGCCTGACCGGCATGGCGCGCGAGCTTGGCGGCCGGGAGGCGATCGCGGCCGCGCTCAAGAATCTGCCGGTGGGCTTTTCCGTCGCCGCCAACGACATCAAGGCGCCGCCTTATATCTTTCAGGCCAACAAGGATCCGGTCGCGGTGACGCTGACGCTGACCGGCGACGTGCCGGACAACACCGTCCATGCCGCGCTGGTGGCCGCTGCCGGGCGCAAATTCTTCAGCGAAAAGGTCGTCGACAATCTCAAGGCGAGCATCGGTGCGCCGCCGCGATTTGCGGCCGCCGTGGTGCCGGCGCTGGGCGCGCTGTCGCGGCTGTCGACCGGCACGCTGGTGGTGAGCGACCGCGAAGTGAAGCTGTCGGGCGATGCGTTCTACGACGCCGCGGCGGTGCAGATCCGCGCCGGTCTCGGCAAGGATTTCCCGCAGGGATGGCAGTTCAAGGCCGATATCTCGGTCAAGCCCGCGGCGGCGCCGGTGGATGCGACGGTGTGCCAGCAGCTGTTTTCGGATCTGCTCAGCAAGGGCAAGATACGCTTCGAGCCGGCAAAGGCGACCATCGATCCGGATTCGGCCGGGCTGCTTGACCGGCTGACCGAAACCGCCCTGCGCTGCCCGAACGCCCGGATCGAGATTGCCGGACATACCGATGCCGACGGCGAAGATGCCTTCAACCAGGCGTTGTCGGAAAAGCGCGCGCAGGCGGTGAGCGATTATCTGGTCAAGGCCGGCCTGCCCGCCGACCGTTTCACCGCGACGGGCTATGGCAGCACCCAGCCAATCGCAACCAACGATACCGACGAAGGCAAGGCGCAGAATCGCCGGATCGATTTCATGGTGAGGTAACGCAATGGCCTATCTGGCGGCATTTCACTGGGGCTGGCTGCTGGCGTCGCTGCTGCTGGGCCTGGCGATGGGCTGGATCGCGGTGGTGCATCGCGGACCGGGCGTCTCCCGGGTGACCGCGCGATGGCTGGCGCTGTTGACGGCGGCACTGGCGGTCGCGGCCTTTGCCCGCCTGGTTCCGGGCCGCCCCGGCTATTGGCTCGACCTCGGCCTCATGATGTTCACTTTATATCTTGCCGGCTGCGCCGTTGGATCGTGGTTGCGCGACCGGGTGATTTCGCACTCAACCCCTGCGGCCTGAGGCCCGGTCGCGTTTTTGTGCGACGGGGATACCGAACAGGCCTCCCGAGGCACAAGGTCGCAGCCTCGGGCGCTGCCTTTGCGGCAGCGAATGCAGCAAAACTGTGCGCCGACGTGGATTCCGCCTAATATATTGACGGAGCGCGTTTTTATTCACGCCAAGCGAATTCCACTCCGGCCCAAAACGCGCTACCACGTCCTACCAGGGGAGCAAGCGTGACGCCGGCGGCGGCAAGGTTCGCCCCGATCGGCCGTCGTGGTAGGATCGCAATTCGAGGTCTAGATGCTGGAAGCACTACGCAGGGCGACCTCGTTTCTGCGCCACAAGCAAATCCTGCATAAACTAGGCGTCCTGATCAGCATCACGGTCATCGCGACCGCATGCTATGTGCTTTACCACATGCTGGCGGGCATCGACGTCGACGAAGTCGTCGAGGCCATCAAGGGAACCGAAGCCCGCTCGATCGCGCTGGCCGGCCTGTTTGTGGCGGCGGGCTATTTCACCCTGACCTTCTACGATCTGTTCGCGGTTCGCGCCATCGGCCGCGCCGATATTCCCTACCGCATCAACGCGCTGGCCGCCTTCACCAGCTATTCGATCGGACACAATGTCGGCGCCAGCGTCTTTACCGGCGGTGCGGTGCGCTATCGGATCTATTCCGCCTGGGGATTGAATGCGATCGACGTCGCCAAGATCTGCTTTCTGGCCGGCCTGACGTTCTGGCTCGGCAACGCCGCGGTGTTGGGGCTCGGCATCGCCTATCATCCGGAAGCTGCAACCGCGATCGACCAACTGCCGCCCTGGCTGAACCGCCTGGTCGCGTTTGGCATCATTCTGGGGCTGGTGGCCTATGTGGCCTGGGTCTCGACGCGGCCAAGGGGGTCGGCCGCGGGCCCTGGACCGTGATCCTGCCCGGGGGCTCGCTGACGCTGTTGCAGATCGTGATCGGAATTGTCGATCTCGGCTTTTGCGCGCTGGCGATGTACGTTCTGGTGCCGGACGAGCCCAATCTCGGGTTTGTCGTGGTCGCCGTGATCTTCGTCTCGGCGACACTGCTTGGCTTTGCCAGCCATTCGCCGGGCGGGCTTGGCGTGTTCGACGCCGCCATGCTGGTCGGGCTGTGGCAGATGGACCGGGAAGATCTGCTGGCGGGGATGCTGCTGTTTCGCCTGCTCTATTATATTACGCCCTTCGTCATATCTGTAATCCTGCTGACGTTTCGAGAAGTTATCCTGGGAACGCGATTGAAGCGGCTGCGTCAGGCGAGGCGAGGATCGGACCCCGAGCCGCACCGCGAAGCCGCTTACGTTCGAAAGCGTGGTGACACCGGCGCCTGATGCGGCCCCGAGCGGAAGAGGCCCAATGGCCATAGACGCCCCTTCTCCATCCTTGCCCTCGCCGTGGTCGGACCGGTTGCGGCATTCGGCCATTATTCTATTGGCCGCCGGCATTGCCCTGGCCGTCGTGGTCGCACTGGGCGAACTGCCGCCGTCGCGGGCCGCCGCGGTGTTCCTGTGCATCGCCGCGGCGGCCCTGGTGCCGTGGCGGCTGCACAATGTCGCCGCCTCGCGTGAGGATGTCCGCGGCGTCAACCCGGTCGAAACCGCGGCGGTCAGCGCCATCGTTGCCAACATGCCGGATCCCGCCGTGCTGCTCGACCGTGCCGGCCGCGTCATCCACCTCAATGCCGCCGCGGCGCAGCTCGCGCCGGCGCTGCGCAGGAACGAGCTCGCCCAGTTCGCGTTGCGCTCGCCCGAGATCATCACCGCGCTGCGCGAAGCCATCGCGACCTCCGAAACGCGGCGCGCGACCTATCTCGACCACGTGCCGGTCGATCGCTGGATGGAACTGATCGTGACGCCGGTGCCGGTGCCGACCCTGTTCGGCGGTACCGACAAATGCATGCTGATGACGTTCCACGATCAAACGCCACTGCGCCGGGTCGAGGAAATGCGCGCCGACTTCGTCGCCAATGCCAGCCATGAATTGCGGACGCCGCTGGCCGCGCTGTCGGGCTTCATCGACACGCTGCAGGGGCCTGCCAAGGACGACGCCACGGCGCGCGAGCGCTTTCTCGGCATCATGCATGTGCAGGCGATCCGGATGGCGCGGCTGATCGACGATCTGCTGTCGCTGTCGCGGGTCGAACTCTCGGCCCATGTCCGTCCCGACACGCTGGTGGATATCGTGCCGATCATTCGGCAGGTCGCCGACGGCCTCGAGCCGCTGGCGCGGGAACGCCAGGTGGTCATTGATGTCGAACTGCCGGAGACGCCGGTCCTGATCGCGGGCGACCGCGAGGAATTGCTTCGGCTGTTCGAAAACCTGATCGAAAACGCGCTGAAATACGGCGCGTCGGGCGGCAGGGTCGTGGTCTCGCTCACCTCGGCCGTGGCGGGCGAAGAAACCCCGGAGGTCCGCGTTGTGGTGCGCGATTTCGGTCCCGGCATCGCGCCCGAGCATCTGCCTCGGCTGACCGAGCGGTTTTATCGGGTCGATGTCGGCGACAGCCGCGCGCAGGGCGGTACGGGCCTCGGATTATCGCTGGTGAAACATATTGTTAACCGGCATCGCGGCCGCTTGTTGATCGAAAGCGTGCCGAAAAATGGTGCCGCCTTCACCGCCTGTTTTCCCCAGGCGAAAACCCCGCCATCGGCCTGAAAACAAGCAATTTCAACGACTTGGCGATGTCATCCAGGTGTCACCAAAGCTTCGTAAAAGCAGCATCGACCGCTCCTAAACGGACCGGCGTGAGCGCAATCGGGCGCGTCCGGCGCTTCGCTCACCAGATGGAGACCGCAATGAATTTCATGAAGGCTATCGTTGCTGCCGGCCTGGTCGCCGCATCGACGTCGGCGTTCGCCGCCGACATCACCGGCGCAGGCTCGACCTTTATCTATCCGGTGCTGTCGAAATGGGCGGACGCCTACAAGACGGAATCCGGCAACGGGGTCAACTACCAGTCGATCGGGTCGGGCGCCGGCATCAAGCAGATCCAGGCCAAGACCGTGACATTCGGCGCCACCGACGCCCCGCTGAAGGTCGATCAGCTTGAAAAGGATGGTCTCGCGCAGTGGCCGATGATCATGGGCGCGATCGTTCCGGTGGTGAATATCGCCGGCGTGAAGGCCGGCGACATGGCGCTGGACGGCGAAACCCTTGCCAACATCTTCGCCGGCAAGATCACCAAATGGGATGATCCGGCGATCAGGAAGCTCAACCCGAAGCTCACTTTGCCTTCAGCGGCGATCGCGGTCGTGCACCGCTCCGACGGATCGGGCACCACGTTCAACTTCACCGACTACCTTTCCAAGGTGAGCGCGGACTGGAAGTCGACAACCGGATCCGGCACCACCGTCGAATGGCCGGCTGGCGTTGGCGCCAAGGGTAACGAAGGCGTTTCCGGCAACATCGGCCAGACCAATAACTCCATCGGTTACGTCGAATACGCCTACGCCAAGCAGAACAAGCTGACCTATACCAAGCTGGTCAACAAGGCCGGCAAGACAATAGAGCCCACCATGGAGGCCTTCCAGGCGGCGGCTTCCAATGCCGACTGGGCGCACGCGCCGGGCTATTACCTGATCCTCACCGACCAGCCCGGCGACAAGTCCTGGCCGATCGTCGCCTCGACCTTCATCCTGATGCACAAGGAACCGGCCGACAAGGCCAACTCCGCCGAGGCCGTCAAGTTCTTCAAATTCGCCTTCGACAAGGGCGACAGGATGGCTGAAGACCTCGATTACATCCCGATGCCGGATTCGGTGGTCAAGCTGATCGAGAAGACCTGGTCGGCGGATATCAAGAGCTGAGGCCGGGCGAGCACACTTGCCCCCCTCATCATTTCCGGCGCGTCGACCGGCGCGCCGGAGCAAGCAAGGACGCGGGTGGGTCCGCAAGGCTTCGCGCCGATCCGGCGTAGTGCGGAACGGCGACGCCGGATCGGCCGCCGCGAACCGGTCCGAAGCGAACGATTTCTGGTACTGTTGAAGTAGATAGGGGATTGGCGTGGCAGACATGGCCGTTCAGAGCGATGCGATGGAAGCCGCCGGACCTTACGATCGCGCCCGCGCCCTCAATGCCTTCAGGCTGGGCGACGTCACCTTCTACTGGATTACGCGCCTCTCCGCGATTTCGGTGTTGCTGATCCTCAGCGGCATCATCGTCTCGCTGATCGTCGGCGCGTGGCCCGCCATCATGGCGTTTGGATTGTCGTTCCTGACGACGGCCCGCTGGGCGCCGTCGGCCGATCCGCCGGTTCTTGGCGCGCTTGGCCCGCTCTACGGCACCATGGTCACCTCGGTGATCGCGATGATGATCGCCATTCCGGTCGGCCTCGGCATCGCGATCTTCCTCACCGAGCTGTGCCCGCAATGGCTGCGCCGGCCGATCGGCATGGCCATCGAACTGCTGGCGGGCATCCCGTCGATCATCTACGGCATGTGGGGCTTCTTCGTGCTCGGTCCGTTCCTGGCCAACCACTTTCAGCCGCTGCTGATCGATGCTTTCGCCAGCATTCCCGTGCTCGCAACGATCTTCGCCGGCCCTCCGTCCTATCTCAGCCTGTTCAACGCGGCGCTGATCCTCGCCATCATGGTGCTGCCGTTCATCACCGCGGTCTCGGTCGATGTGTTCAAGACCGTGCCGCCGGTGCTGAAGGAGGCCGCCTATGGTGTCGGCTGCACCACCTGGGAAGTCGTGCGCAACGTGGTGATCCCCTATACCCGGGTCGGCGTCATCGGCGGCATCATGCTGGCGCTCGGCCGCGCGCTCGGCGAAACCATGGCGGTGACCTTCATCATCGGCAACGCGTACCGCATCACCGGTTCGGTGTTTTCTCCGGGCACCACGATTTCGGCGGCGATTGCCTCCGAGTTCGCCGAAAGCGACGGACTGCATCAATCCGGCCTGATCCTGCTCGGCCTGTTGCTGTTCGTGCTGACCTTCTTTGTGCTGGCGGCCGCGCGGCTGATGCTGATGCATCTCGAGAAGAAGGCGGGGAACTGACCCATGAACCCGATCTATCGGCGCCGCCGCCGCAACGACATCATCATCAGGCTGCTCTGCCTGGGCGCTGCGATCTTCGGCGTCACCTGGCTGGCGCTGATCCTGTTCACGCTGTTTTACAACGGCCTGGCGGGCCTCAATCTGCAGATCTTCACCCAGAACACGCCGCCGCCGGGATCCAACCAGGGCGGCCTGCTCAACGCCATCGTCGGCTCCGTGATCATGACCGTGATGGGCGTCGGCATCGGTGCGCCGCTCGGTATGTTTGCGGGCACCTATCTTGCCGAATACGGCAGGAACGATCGGCTCACTTCGGTGATCCGCTTCATCAACGATATTCTGCTCAGTGCGCCGTCGATCATCATCGGCCTGTTCGTCTATGGCGCGGTGGTGGTGCCGATGGGCGGGTTCTCGGCGATCGCGGGCGCGCTGGCGCTGGCGGTGATCGTGATTCCCGTCGTGCTGCGCACCACCGAAGACATGCTGCTTCTGGTGCCCAATCCGCTGCGCGAAGCGGCGTCGGCGCTCGGCCTGCCGCGCTCGCTCGTGATCAAGCGCATTGCCTATCGCGCGGCGCGCTCCGGTCTGATCACCGGCGTGCTGCTGGCGACCGCGCGTGTCGCCGGCGAGACTGCGCCATTGCTGTTTACCGCGCTGTCCAACCAGTTCTTCAGCCTCGATCTGACCAAGACGATGGCCAACCTGCCGGTGACCATCAACAACTTCGTGCAAAGCCCCTACGAATACTGGAAGCAACTGGCCTGGAGCGGGGCCTTGCTGATCACCCTGACCGTACTTGCGCTGAACATTGGCGCGCGCGTGCTCGGCGCCGAGAGGACCGCAAAATGAGTGAAGTTTCCGTGTCGATGAGCGCTGCCGGCGGATCCGTTCCCCCGGTGGCACTGCCCGAGGCGCCACCGAAGGTCATGGTCCGTGGACTGAACTTTTACTACGGTGAGCATCACGCGTTGAAGAACATCAACCTGACGCTCGGCACCAACCGGGTCACCGCCTTCATCGGCCCTTCCGGCTGCGGCAAGTCGACATTGCTGCGGATTTTCAACCGGATGTACGATCTCTATCCGGGGCAACGCGCCACCGGCCAGTTGATGCTGGATTCCACCAACGTGCTCGACCCCAGGCTCGATCTCAATCTGCTGCGCGCCCGCGTCGGCATGGTGTTCCAGAAGCCGACGCCGTTTCCGATGACGATCTACGAGAACATCGCGTTCGGGATCCGCCTCTACGAGAAGATCTCCAAGTCCGATATGGACGGGCGCGTCGAGAAAGCGCTGCGCGGCGGCGCGCTGTGGAACGAGGTCAAGGACAAGCTGAACGCAAGCGGCCTCAGCCTGTCCGGCGGCCAGCAGCAGCGGCTCTGCATCGCCCGCACCGTCGCGGTGCGGCCGGAGGTAATCCTGTTCGACGAACCCTGCTCGGCGCTCGATCCGATTTCGACCGCCAAGATCGAGGAATTGATCCAGGAACTGGCGGAGGACTATACGATCGCCATCGTTACCCACAACATGCAGCAGGCGGCGCGGGTCTCGGACAAGACCGCCTTCATGTATCTCGGCGAGCTGATCGAGTTCGACGAGACCGACAGGATCTTCACTTCGCCGAGCGATCGACGCACGCAAGACTACATTACCGGCCGGTTCGGCTAAGGAGAGCACATGATGGGTTCGGAACATACGGCCAAGGCGTTCGACAGCGATCTGCAGGAACTCACCCGGCTGGTCGCGGAAATGGGCGGCCTTGCCGAACGCATGATCGTCGAGTCCGTCGACGCGTTGATCCGCCGCGACGTCGAGCTCGGCAGGCGCGTCGTCGTGGCCGATGTCGAGATCGACAGCCTGCAGCGCGTCATCGAGGAACGCGCGGTGCTGACCATCGCGCGGCGCCAGCCGATGGCGGTCGACCTGCGCGAAATCGTCGGCGCCATGCGGGTCGCGACCGATCTCGAGCGGATCGGCGACCTTGCCAAGAACATGGGCAAGAGGGTGGCAGCGCTGGAGAGCGATTTCCAGCCGCTCAAGCTGATCCGCGGCCTCGAGCACATGACCGACCTCGTGCAGTCGCAGGTGAAATCCGTGCTCGACGCCTATGCAGCGCACGATTTGCCGGCAGCGATGGCGGTCTGGAAAGGCGACGAGGAGGTCGATGCGATCTGCACCTCGCTGTTCCGCGAACTCCTGACCTACATGATGGAAGATCCGCGCAATATCAGCTTCTGCATCCATCTGATGTTCTGCGCCAAGAACATCGAACGGATCGGGGACCATGCCACCAACATCGCCGAGACCGTGTTCTACATGATCGAAGGTCAGCAAATCCTCGACAAGCGACCGAAGGGCGACATGACGACGTTTGCCACCGCCGTGCCCGGAAACCAGGAGAAGGCCAGCCCATGAGCGCGCGCATTCTGGTAGTTGAAGACGAGGAAGCGCTCACCACGCTTCTGCGCTACAACCTCGATGCCGAAGGCTATGATGTCGAAACGGTCGGGCGGGGCGATGACGCCGACACCAGGCTGAAGGAGCGCGTGCCCGACCTGATCGTACTCGACTGGATGCTGCCGGGGCTGTCGGGAATCGAGCTGTGCCGCCGCTTGAGGGCGCGGCCCGAGACCCGGCAGCTTCCGATCATCATGCTGACCGCGCGCGGCGAGGAAAGCGAACGGGTCAGGGGGCTGGCGACCGGCGCCGACGACTACATCGTCAAGCCGTTCTCGGTGCCGGAATTGCTGGCGCGGGTAAAGGGCCTGTTGCGCCGCGCGAGCCCGGAGCGGCTCGCCACCATCCTCACCTATGGCGACATCGAACTCGATCGCGAGAAACGCCGCGTCGCGCGGTCGGGACGCCCGGTCGACCTCGGCCCCACCGAATACCGGCTGCTGGAGTTTTTCCTGGAGCATCCGGGGCGGGTGTTCAGCCGCGAACAGTTGCTCGACAGCGTCTGGGGCCGCGATATCTATATCGACGAGCGCACCGTGGATGTGCATATCGGCCGGCTGCGCAAGCTGCTCAACCCGGGCCGCGAGCAGGATCCGATCCGCACCGTGCGCGGCGCCGGCTATGCGCTCGACGACCGCTTCGCCAAGGTGGAGTAGAGCCGCCGTAGCCCGGATGGAGCGCAGCGCAATCCGGGATCGCGACGCGGGCGAACGGCCCCGGATTGCGCTGCGCTCCATCCGGGCTACGCGCTATCGCCGTCATTCCGGATGGTGCGTCAGCACCAGACCTCAGATGCGCAATGGCGCATCGGGGAATCTCGAGGTTCCGGGTTCGATGCTTCTTCGCATCGCAATGACGGCAACTACCTTGCCGGTTTCGGTGGCTGGCGGCGGCGGTCGCTGGCGGGCTGGTAGGCGATGCGCGAATGGTGCGCGCAATAGGGCAGGCCGGTCAGCGCCTTGCCGCCGCAGAAGAAGAATTCCGGACTGGAGGGATCGCCGACCGGCCAGTGGCAGGTCGCCTCGCTCAGTTCGAGCAGCGACAGGCGCTGGCTTATCGGCACCACATTGTCATAGGCAATCGGATCCGGCTCGACCTCGACTTCAAACGCGTGGGCGAGCGCGGTATTGCCGCGCGAGACCGGACGCGCAACCCGCATCATGTGCTGGGCGGGACGGGCCTTGCGTTGACGCGGCGCCGCCGAGGAGGGGCTCTTGGCGCGGCCGGAAAGCCCGAGCCGATGGACCTTGCCGATCACGGCATTTCGCGTCACATTTCCGATTTCCGCGGCAATTTGGCTGGCCGAAAGCCCGGCCTCCCAGAGTTTCTTCAATTGCTCGACGCGTTCGTCGGACCAGGTCAATACCGTCATCGCATATCTTCCCTTTGGTCGCGCCGGCCGTTAACCAGGGCAGCGCTGCGATCTCATTCTCCAAAATCCCTGTAGTCAGAATCCCTTAGCCCTCGCCGGGCGCGGCAGGCGCGCCCGAACGTGTACGCGGAACACTGGGACTTAGAGGATCAGAACTGCCGCACGAGATGTCGTACCCGACGGCTGAGACGCTACAATATGGCGTAACTCGGGCGCAAGAGTCCGCGTCGGTGCGTCCACACATTCCGTCAATTAAGCATTGCAATTGGATTTTTCCACAGCGCCGGATGCCTGACGGAGATTCGCCATCGGCCGGTCGTGGCCCGATCGCTTCGTGGCAGGTTGACAGTTATCGCCGTGGGCCTAGAATGCCCGCCACGTGCCGCCCTGAAAAGGCGGCACGTTTTGTTTTCCGGGGCCGGCTGTTGCTGCATCGCGCCAATGCGCGCACGAGAGCCGGCTCTAACCTTCAGTGATCGCCATGACCCAGAGCGCAACGTCGCATTTGCTTCCCGTATTCGCCCGCGTGGACCTCGGCTTCGAGCGCGGCGAAGGCGTCTGGCTGATCGCAACCAACGGCGAACGCTATCTTGATTTCACCTCCGGCGTTGCGGTGAACGCGCTCGGCCATGCGCACCCGCATCTGGTCGCGGCGCTGCAGGACCAGGCCACGAAGCTCTGGCACATGTCGAACCTGTTCAAGAGTCCGGACGGCGAGCGGCTGGCGGCGAGATTGTGCGAAGCGAGTTTTGCCGACTTCGTCTTCTTTGCCAATTCCGGTGCCGAGGCGATGGAATGCGCGATCAAGATCGCGCGCAAATATCACGCCGCCAAGGGGCATCCCGAGCGCTATCGCATCATCACCTTCGAGGGCGCGTTTCACGGCCGGACGCTGGCGACGCTGGCTGCGACCGGCTCGGCAAAATATCTCGAGGGTTTCGGGCCGCCGATGGATGGCTTCGATCAGGTGCAGCTCGGTGATCTCGATGCCGTCAGGAAAGCGATCGGCCCGCACACCGCGGGCATCCTGATCGAGCCGGTGCAGGGCGAGGGCGGCGTGCGTGCCGCAGCGCCGGCCTTCTTCAGGGCCTTGCGCCAGCTTTGCGACGACAACGGGCTGCTGTTGATCTTCGACGAGGTGCAGACCGGCATGGGCCGCACCGGCGAACTGTTCGCCTACGAGCGCATCGGCGTCACCCCGGACGTCATGCCGCTTGCCAAGGCGCTCGGCGGCGGCTTTCCGATCGGCGCCTGCCTGGCGACGGCGGAAGCCGCTGCCGGCATGACGCCGGGCTCGCACGGCTCGACGTTCGGCGGCAACCCGCTCGCGGTCGCCGCCGCAAACGCGGTGCTGGACGTCATGCTCGAGCCCGGATTCTTCCAGCACGTGCAGAAGATGTCGCTGCTGCTGAAGCAGAAGCTCGCGTCGGTGGTCGATCGCCATCCCGGCGTGCTGGCGGAAGTTCGCGGCGAGGGGCTCCTGGTCGGCGTAAAGGCGGTGGTGCCGTCCGGCGATCTGGTGACCGCGCTACGCAACGAAAAGCTGCTCACGGTCGGCGCGGGCGACAATGTGGTGCGGTTTCTGCCGCCATTGATCGTCAGCGAAACTGAAATCGATGAATCGGTAGCCCGGCTCGAGCGTGCCTGTGCCGCCCTCGCCGGCCATCAATTGCAACGGGCGGCGGGGCAATGAGCAAGGCGCTGCGTCACTTTCTCGACATCAGCGAGCTTCCGACCAGGGAGCTGCGCAACATGCTGGCCGCGGGCGTCGCGATGAAGGCGAGGCTGAAGGCGCATGAGACGCCGTCCAGGCCGCTTGAGGGCAAGACCCTGGCGATGATTTTCGAGAAACCCTCGACCCGGACCCGGGTGTCGTTCGACGTCGGCATGCGCCAGCTCGGCGGGGAATCGATCATGCTGACCGGCGCTGAAATGCAGCTCGGCCGCGGCGAGACCATCGCCGACACCGCGCGGGTGCTGTCGCGCTACGTCGACGCCATCATGATCCGCATCCTCAACCATGAAGCCCTGCTGGAGCTCGCCGCGCACGCCACCGTGCCCGTCATCAACGGGCTGACGCGGCGGTCGCATCCCTGCCAGGTGATGGCGGACCTGATGACATTCGAGGAGCATCGCGGCCCGATCGAGGGCCGCATCATCGCCTGGACCGGCGACGACAACAACGTGCTGGCCTCGTGGGCGCATGCGGCGGAACGATTTCAATTCCAGCTCAACGTCGCAACCCCGCCGCAGCTTGCGCCGAACAAGGCCATGAAGGACTGGATCAGGGCGACCGATGCCCCGATCGCGCTCGGCAGCGATCCGGAAGCGGCGGTGTGCGGCGCCGATTGCGTGGTCACCGACACCTGGGTGTCGATGGGCGACAAGGATGGCGAGCACCGGCACAATCTGCTGAAGCCGTATCAGGTCAACGCCAAGCTGATGTCGCTGGCCAAACCGGATGCGCTGTTCATGCATTGCCTGCCGGCGCATCGCGGCGAGGAAGTCACCGATGAAGTGATCGACGGCCCGCAATCGGTGGTGTTCGACGAGGCCGAGAACCGTCTGCACGCGCAAAAGGGGATCCTGGCGTGGTGTCTCGAGGCGGTGGCGTAAGTCGCTCCGTCGTCCCTGCGGAAGCACGCGTGCGCGGAATGACCTCAACACCCTCATTCCGGGGCGACGCGCGAGCGTCGAGCCCGGAATCCATAACTACGATCGTTGAGGCGGCGCGAAGCTGGGGCCGTCGCATCGCCCTCCGTCATCTCGAGATTCCGGGTTCGCGCTGACGCGCGCCCCGGAATGACCGAGAGGCTGGATTGCTTCGCTGATGCTCGCAATGACCGTAGCCGGCCCTTGAACCCCTTCCACTTTGTCCTCTTCGACCCCAGATAAAGCGCCATGGTTTCAGAATCCCCCGACACGAAGATCGCGACCGAGGCGCCGGTTCGCGCGCCGTCGGCCGTTCCGGTCGACGATGCGGTGCTTCCGTTCGAGGTCGCTGCGCTCGATCTGCGCGGTCGCCTGACCCGGCTCGGGCCAGCCCTCGACGACATCCTGACCAAGCATGATTATCCGCCGGCCGTCGGCAAGCTGCTCGGCGAGGCGATCGTGCTGACGACGCTGCTCGGCTCATCGCTGAAATTCGACGGCCGTTTCATTCTGCAGACCCAGACCGATGGCCCGGTGTCGTTCCTGATCGTCGACTTCCAGGCGCCGGATCGCTTGCGCGCCTATGCGCGCTTCGACGCAAAGCGGCTCAAGGCCGGTCAGGACTCCGGCGCGCTGCTCGGCAAGGGCCACCTCGCGATGACCATCGATCAGGGGCCGGACATGAGCCGATACCAGGGCCTGGTGGCGCTCGAAGGCGGCGGCCTGGAGGACGCCGCGCATGAGTATTTTCTGCGCTCGGAGCAGATTCCGACCCGGGTGCGGCTCGCGGTTGGCGAGGAATGGCGCGGTGGTGACGGCCCGCGACATCGCTGGCGCGCCGGCGGCATGCTGCTGCAATTTCTCCCCAAGGCGCCGGAGCGGGCGCGGCGGGCCGACCTTCATCCGGGCGACGCCCCGGAGGGCGTCGTCAGCCATGCCGTCGCGGAGGACGATGCCTGGATCGAAGGCCAGTCGTTGATCTCCACCGTCGAGGATGTCGAGCTGATCGATCCCGACCTTTCGGGCGAGCGGCTGCTGTTCCGGCTGTTTCATGAGCGCGGCGTTCGGGTGTTTCCGCCGTTGCCGCTGCGCGCCCAATGCTCCTGCTCGCGCGATGCGGTGTCGGCGATGCTCAAGAGCTTCGCACCGAAGGATCGGGCCGAAATGGTGAAGGATGGCAAGGTGGTGGTGACCTGCGAATTCTGCAGCTCGGTCCATCAATTCACGCCGGAGCAAGCCGGCGTGGAATAGCCGGGACAAGGTATGACGAGCTTGGCGGATCTAGTTCAACACCCGCCGGCTGTCGGGACTGTCGAGCGAGAAGGTCGGCACGTCGATTTCGAACGGTTCGCCGCTCTCGCTCACCATCTGGTAGCGGCCGGTCATGAATCCCGATGCCGTCGGCAGCGGGACGCCGCTGGTATATTCGAAGCGTTCGCCCGGCGCGAGCACGGGCTGCTCGCCGACCACGCCCTCGCCGCGGATTTCCCGCTTGCGGCCGCAGGCGTCGGTAATGATCCAATGCCGGGTCTGAAGCTGGACCGTCTCGTCCCCGGCGTTGGTGATGACGATGGTGTAGGACCAGAAATACTCCGATCGTTCGACCGATGAACGTTCCGGCATGAAGTTAGGCTCGACAGTGACTTCGATCTGGCGGGTGACGGCGCGGTACATGCGGGCAACTTTCCGAAATCGGATGCCATCATATCGAAAACATCGGCCGGAACCAATTGCCCCGCGGCCTGGGTGGACATCCCTCTTGCCTCTTGCCTCCTGCCTCTTGCCGCATTTTCTTCGCCGTTTCAGCATGGTTCCGGCCCAAGGCCGGTTCGCGCGGCCTCAAACTGCCGCAACTTGCCTGCGCGGCCGGGGCCGGTACTATCTGCCCACACGCTCAAAGCTCGCGTGTAAGCCTGTCGAGTCGATCAGTTCCAGACGGTGCCCGATGACATCCGTTGCCGACCGAATTGCCGAACCGCCCGTTGCGGAGACAGCGGATGCGACCAGGCGCGATGTCGACCTGGCGCCGACGGCGTTGGTGCACGTCAGCGGGCGTGAGCTGCGGCTCGACCTGTTTCGCGGGCTGGCGCTATGGCTGATCTTCATCGACCATTTGCCGCCCAATCTTCTGACCTGGCTCACGATCCGCAATTACGGATTCAGCGACGCCACCGAGATATTCATTTTCATCTCGGGTTACACCGCGGCATTCGTCTACGGCCGGGCGATGCGCGAGGCCGGCTTTGTGGTGGCGACCGCGCGCATCCTGCGGCGGGTCTGGCAGATTTATGTCGCGCATGTGTTCCTGTTCACAATCTTTCTTGCGGAGATTTCCTACGTCGCCACCAGCTTCGAGAACCCGCTTTACAGCGAAGAAATGGGGATCATGGATTTTCTCAAGCAGCCGGACGTCACCATTGTCCAGGCGCTGCTGTTGAGATTTCGTCCGGTCAACATGGACGTGCTGCCGCTCTATATCGTTCTGATGCTTTTCCTGCCTCTGATCCTGTGGCTGTTGAAGTGGAGAGCCGACGTCATGCTGGCGCTGTCGGTCCTGCTCTATGCCATCACCTGGCAGTACGATCTCTACCTGTCGGCATATCCGAACGGCGTCTGGGCCTTCAATCCGTTCGCCTGGCAATTGCTGTTCGTGTTCGGCGCCTGGTGCGCGCAGGGCGGCGCCAAACGGATGTCGCGAATTCTCGCATCGCGGATCACGCTGGGGATCGCGTTCGCCTATTTGGCGGCGGCGTTCTTCGTGACCCTGACCTGGTATTTGCCGCAGCTCAGCTACCTGATGCCGCGCTGGCTCGAGCAATGGATGTACCCCATCGACAAGACCGATCTCGACGTGCTCAGGTTTGCACATTTCCTGGCGCTGGCCGCCGTGACCGTGCGTTTCCTGCCGAAGGACTGGCCGGGGTTGAAGTCGCGCTGGCTGCGTCCATTGATTCTGTGCGGGCAGCACTCGCTGGAGATTTTCTGTCTCGGCGTGTTCCTGGCATTCGCCGGACATTTCATCCTGGCCGAGGTCCCCGGCGGCGCCGGGCTGCACTTCGTCGTCAGTATTTCCGGAATCCTGATCATGTCCGGCGCAGCCTGGCTGTTTTCATGGTACAAATACTCCGCCGACAAGAGTGCCTCGCGGAACAAGGGCACCATCGGCAATGCCGATATGGCAGGGGGGAGTTTATGAGGTCCGCTTCGTGGACCATTGTGGCAATGGTGTCGCTGGCCGGTCTTTTTGCCGCCTCAGAGGTCTTTGCCGAGGATACGGCACCCCGCTGTGAGGTCCCGGCCTACCTGCTGACAAGCGAGAGCACGCTTTCCAAGGTCGCGGATGCCGTGAAAAACGGCCGTCCGCTGGATATTCTGGTGATAGGCAGCCGGTCCTCGACCATCCCCGCATCGGAGCCGAGCGCCTATCCAGCCCGCCTGCAGGCGATGCTGAAAGAGAAACTGCCTGGGCTTACGGTTAACGTAGCCGTGGAACTGCAGATCAAGAAGACCGCCGAGGACGTCGCTGCCGGCCTCAGCAAGCTCCTGGCAGGCAAACAGCCCGTTTTGGTCGTTTGGCAGACCGGCACTGTCGATGCTATGCGATCCGTTGATCCCGACGATTTTCGCGGCGCGGTCGACGAGGGCGTTGTTGCACTGCAAAATACCGGTGCCGACGTGATATTGATGAATCCGCAATACAGCCCGCGCACGGAAACCATGATTGCGCCGGAGCCCTATCTGGACAATATGCGCGTGGTAGCACAGCAGCACGACGCTCCGCTGTTCGACCGGTTTGCCATCATGCGTCAATGGAATGATTCCGGGGAGTTCGACCTGTTCAGCACGGTGCGCGGGATTGATCTGGCCAAACGCGTTCACGATTGTCTGGGCCGTGCGCTGTCGACCTTTGTGATCGATGCGGCCCACATCAATCCGGCGCAGCAGAATTGAGGTTTGTATTAATGCGTTTTCACTGCCCTTTTTTCGCAGCCTTATTGCTGGCTGCCGTCGCGGCGCTTATGCCGGCGCTGACGGGGCGCGCGCGCGCGCAGGCCGCTCTGCAGGCGACGCTGGCGGACAGCACCAGGCCTGAGAGTGCCAAATCCGATAGTGCCAAATCCGATAGTGCGACATCGGACGGCAGCAAATCGACGGCGTATCAGCCGTCCACGGCCGCAAACGCGGCGTCTGCCGACCATGCTGCTCCGGCGCAGCCAAAGAGCCTCGCCGCCAGAGCGATCGACAAGGTGAAGGAAGTCGCGAAATCGGCCAACGACATTTTCAGCCGCGTTCCCTGCCTGCCGCCGAAGGGGGCCAACCCGATAGGATCGTTACCGCATGTGGCGGGCAAGCTTGCTTCCGGGCAGCCGGTGGTGATCGTCGCTTTCGGTTCGTCCTCGACCGCCGGTTTCGGCGTGACCTCGCCCGAATTCACCTATCCGAACCGGCTGGCGGCGCAGTTGCACCGGCAGTATCCGGGCGCCGACATCACCATCCTCAACCGCGGCAAGGGCGGCGAAGACGCGCCCGAAATGATCAACCGGCTGCAGACCTCGGTGATCGATGCAAAGCCCGATCTCGTGATCTGGCAGGTCGGCACCAATGCGGTGCTGCGCAACCTCGATCCCGCGGAAACCGCCAGGCAGGTGGAGCAGGGGATTGCCCGGATCCAGGCCGCCGGCGCCGACCTCGTGCTGGTCGATCCGCAGTATTCTCCACGAATAACCGAGCGTGGCGAAAGCGCAAACCGGATGGTGCGCATGCTCGGCAGGGTCGCCGAGCTTCGCCATGTCGGCATTTTCCCGCGCTTCGAGGTGATGCGCGAGTGGCATGATCAGCAGGCGCTTCCGATCGACAGCTTCGTCATCGCCGATGGCCTGCACATGAACGATTGGGGATACGCCTGCTTCGCCCAGTTGCTTGGCGACGACATCATCAAGTCGGTCGGCCAGATCAAGCTCGGCATCAACGTGCCGTCCAGCGTGCAGACCTACCGGCCGATGTGAATGGCGCGGTGGTTGGATGGCGTCGAGTGCACGATCCTCACGCCCTCTGCAGCGCGTGCTGCAGGTCCTCGATCAGATCGTCGCGGTGCTCGAGGCCGACCGAGAGGCGGATAAAGCCCTCGCTGATGCCGAGTTCGGCGCGGCCCTCCGGCGTCAGCCGCTGGTGTGTCGTCGTCGCCGGATGGGTGACGAGGCTTTTGGCGTCGCCGAGGTTGTTGGAAATCCGCGCCAGCGTGAGCGCGTTGAGGCAGCGGAACGCTGCCGCCTTGCCGCCCTTGACCTCGAATCCGACCAGCGTCGATCCGGCGCGCATCTGCTTCTTGACCGTCGCTGCCTGCGGGTGGTCGGCGCGGCCCGGATAGATCAGCCGCGAAACCTTCGGATGCTGCGCCAACACTTCCGCGATCGCCGCCGCGGTCTCGGTCTGCGCGCGCACCCGGACCGCCAGCGTCTCCAGCCCCTTGAGCAGGACCCAGGCGTTGAACGGCGACATCGACGGGCCGGTCTGGCGCATGAAGGTGTGGATATGCTCGGCAATGAAGGCTTCCGACGCAAGGATGATGCCGCCGAGGCAGCGGCCCTGGCCGTCGATGTGCTTGGTCGCCGAATACACCACGACATCGGCGCCGAGCGCGAACGGGCTCTGCCAGATCGGCGTCGCAAAGACGTTGTCGACGATCAGCCGCGCGCCGCCCTGATGGGCGATGTCGGCAATGGCGCCGATATCGAGCACGTCGAGGGTCGGGTTGGTCGGGCTCTCCAGAAAGCAGCTTCGGGTGTTCGGCCGCATCGCCTTGCGCCATTGGTCGAGATCGAGGCCGTCGACCAGCGTCGACTCGATGCCGTAGCGTGGCAGCAGATCTTCCACGACATAGCGGCAAGAGCCGAACATCGCCTTCGAGGCCACCACATGGTCGCCGGCCCGCAGCGGCGCGAGCACGGCCGTGGTCACCGCCGCCATGCCGGTCGCGGTGGCACGCGCCGCCTCGGCGCCTTCCAGCTCGATCATGCGGCGCTCGAACATCGCAACGTTGGGATTGGAAAAGCGCGAATAGAGATATCCGGCCTCCTCGCCCTTGAAACGCGCTTCGCATTGTTCGGCGCTGGCGTAGACGAAACCCTGGGTCAGGAACAGGGCCTCGGAGGTTTCGCCGAATTCCGAACGGATGGTGCCGGAATGGACCAGCCGGGTTTCGGGACGGTAATGGGCGGTTGACGCGCGTGGGGTAGCCTCAGACATGTGACCTCCGACGTGACCACCCTTGAAATGGTCACAAAAAACCGGCCTGGAAAACTTCCACAGGCCGGGATCACATAGGTCCCCGGCCTGTTTAGCGATTTATTTAACGTGGCTGCAAGCCGGCCGGCTCAAATCACCACGGGATAAGTCATGCTCTTATTCCGTCATGCCCTTTCCGTCAAGGCAACCATCGGATAACCGGTAAAAGTCCGTATTTTCAGCGTTGGATGACCGGAGCCAGGCCATCCCGAGGACCCCATCGTGTCGCTCACGCTTCACCCCGGTGCCAATGGCATCCTGCCCGACCGCATGATCGCGGCAATGGCCGACACCGGCCTCATTCTGCCGGCCTACCCGTTCGTCGAAAGCCAGATCCAGCCGGCGAGCCTCGATCTGCGGCTCGGCGATATTGCCTATCGGGTGCGCGCGAGCTTCCTGCCGGGGCCGGGGGCGACGGTGGCCGAGCGCATCGACGAATTGAAGCTGCACGAAATCGATCTGAGCGACGGCGCGGTGCTGGAGACCAATTGCGTCTACATCGTGCCGTTGCTGGAAAGCCTCGCGCTGCCGTCCGAGATCGTCGCCGCGGCCAATCCGAAAAGCTCGACCGGCCGGCTCGATGTGTTCACCCGCGTGATCGCCGACGGCACGCGGCGCTTCGACATGATCGGCGCGGGCTATCACGGCCCGCTCTATGCCGAGATCAGCCCGAAGACGTTCCCGGTCCTGCTGCGCGAGGGATCGCGGCTGTCGCAGGTCCGCTTCCGCACCGGCGATGCCATCCTCAATGCCGATGAACTCGATGCGCTGCACGAGCGCGAGCGGCTGGTCGATTGCGACGACGCCGATCTCGCCAATGGCGTCGCGCTGAGCGTCGATCTGTCCGGTGAAAACGCCGGCGGCTTTGTCGGCTACCGCGCCAAGCGCCATACCGGCGTGATCGACATCGATCGCCGTGCCGGCTATGCCGTCGGCGAATTCTGGGAGCCAATAGCGGCGCGGCCCGACGGCAGCCTGATTCTCGATCCCGGCGAATTCTACATTCTGGCGTCGAAGGAGGCGGTGCAGGTGCCGCCGGACTACGCCGCGGAAATGGTGCCGTTCGATCCCCTGGTCGGCGAATTCCGGGTGCATTATGCCGGCTTCTTCGACCCCGGCTTCGGCTATGCCGGCGCCGGCGGCCAGGGCTCGCGCGCCGTGCTCGAAGTACGCTCGCGCGAGGTGCCGTTCATCCTCGAGCACGGCCAGATCGTAGGCCGGCTGGTCTACGAGAAAATGCTGGCGCGTCCCGATGCCATGTACGGCCAGCGCATCGGCTCCAACTATCAGGCCCAGGGCCTGAAGCTAAGCAAGCATTTTCGGGTGTAGCCGCCCGCGGCGAATGTTGGCGGAGAAGCCCTCTTCGTCATGTATGGACGGCCTCCTCTCGGCAAGGGCTTGTTTGGTGTTTCGGCAAACGGATCGGGGAGCGGTCATGTATACGGCCTCTGAATGCGGTCGCTGACCGCGGGCCCTGATGGAGATCGCGGATCGAATTCCAATCATTCCGGCGTGCTGTGACGCGCGATGACGGTACGGAGTGTTTCGATCCCGGTTTCCTGACCATTTTGCCATCACACCATAGTTGCCCTTTCCGACAGATGAGCGCGAGCGCGGCGGCTGTCGCCCTCCAATCAGGCAGCAGCCGACGCGCTCGCGCGAGCCCGGTACTTCTCTCCTTTGGCCAGCATGGCCCAGATGATACGCGCGGTCTTGGCGGCGAGCGCCACCATGACGACCTTGTAGGGACGACGCGCCAGCAGCTCGCGCAGCCACGGGTCGCTGACACCGCGCCGCTTCTGGTGGCGCAGATAGCCGCTCGCCCCACTGATCAGCAGGGCTCGCAGCATGCGGTCGCCCCGTTTGGAGATGCGGCCTGGACGATGCTTGCCGCCGGTGCCGTGATCGCGGCCGGTCAGTCCGATCCAGGCCGCAAAATCGCGGCCCGAGCGGAACACCTTCGCATCAGCCACCTTGGCCATAACCGTGCTGGCGATGATCGGGCCGACGCACGGCACCTCCATCAGCCGGCGCGCCTCGCGATCGGCGCGGGCGGCTTGCGTAATCTGTCGCTCCAGCGCGCGCTCATCGGCATCGAGCGCCTGCCAATGCCTGGCCAGAACCAGCAACGTGCCCCGCATCAGCTCCGGGATCTCCGCGTTTGCCGTTTCGAGCCGGGCCATCAGCTCGCGCAATCCCCTGATGCCCTGCGCCGCCACGATCCCGAGTTCGCCCAGCGCAGCCCGCAGCGCATTCGCCGCCATCGTGCGCTGCCGCACCAGCAGCGCCCGCGTGGTATGAACCGCCATCGTCGCTTGCTGCTCCACGCTCTTTACCGCCACGAACCGCATCGTCGGCCGGCCCACCGCCTCGCAGATCGCCTCCGCGTCGCGGCCATCGTTCTTGTTGCGCTTCAGGTAGGGTTTCACATAGGCCGGCGGCATCAGCCGCACCTCGTGGCCATAACGGCCGATCACCCGCGCCCAATGGTGCGCGCTGCCACAGGCCTCCATCCCCACCAGGCACGGCGGCAGTTGCGCAAAAAACTTCTCCACCGCACCACGCCGAAGCTGACGCCGCACCACCACCCCTCCCGACGCGTCAATCCCGTGAACCTGGAACACGTTCTTCGCCAAATCCAAACCAATCATGCTAATCTCGCCCATGGACGGCTCCCTTGTCTGGTCGAATTGATATCACCAGTCTGGCACACTGATGCCGTCGGGGGCCGTCCACACCATCATTCCGGGGCGATGCAACGCATCGAACCCGGAATCTCGAGATTCCCCGATGCGCAATTGCGCATCTGAGGTCTGGTGCTTACGCACCATCCCGGAATGACGGAGCGAGCGTGAGTTGATTCCCTAGTTTGCCGTCGATTTCGCCGCCGGCGTCACTCGCCAGATCGTGCCGCCGACATCGTCGGCGACCAGCAGCGCGCCCTGCTTGTCGATCTTGACGCCGACCGGCCGGCCCTGCGCTTCGCCGTCCTTGTTGAGGAAACCGGTCAGCACGTCCTGCGGCTTGCCTGCAGGCATGCCGTGGGCGAACGGCACGAAGATCACCTTGTAGCCGGCGCGCGGTTTGCGATTCCACGAGCCGTGCTGGCCGACAAAGGCGCCGCCGGCCATCTCCGGTGGAAACAGATTGCCGGTGTTGAAGGTCAGCCCCAGCGAGGCCGTATGCGCGCCCAGCGCGTAATCCGGCGCGATCGCCTTCGCCACCAGATCGGGTCGTTGCGGATCGACGCGGCTGTCGACGTGCTGGCCAAAATAGCTGTAGGGCCAGCCGTAAAAGCCGCCTTCCTTGACCGAGGTCATGTAGTCGGGAACCAGATCGTTGCCGAGTTCGTCGCGCTCATTGACGGCGACCCACAGCGCGCCGCTTTGCGGCTGCCATGCGGGCCCGTTCGGATTGCGAAGACCGGAGGCGAATACGCGCGATGTACCGCTGGCGCGATCGATTTCGAGCACGGCGGCGCGATTGGTTTCTGCCGCGATGCCGTTCTCGCCGACATTGCTGTTGGAGCCGACGGTCGCGTAAAGCTTCGAGCCGTCGGGACTGGCGGCGAGATCCTTGGTCCAGTGATGGTTGATGGTGCCCGCGGGAAGCTCGGCGAGCTTTATTCCGGGAACGTCGATTTTGGTATCGCCGTCATGATAGGGAAACCGCAGGATCGCATCGGTGTCGGCGACATAAAGATTGTCACCGACCAGCGCCATGCCGAATGGCGAGTTCAGGCCCTTGAGCAGAATGCTCCGGGTGTCGGCGACGCCATCGCCGTCGGTATCGCGCAGCAGCGTGATGCGGTTGGCGCTGGTCGAGCCAGAGCCGGCGCGGCGCATGATCATTTTCGCGATCCAGCCCTTGATACCCCTGGTGTCATCGGGCTTCGGCGGGGCGTCGGTCTCCGCCACCAGCACGTCGCCGTCGGGCAGCACGTAAAGCGAGCGCGGATGGCTGAGCCCGGTGGCGAACGCGTTGACCGCCATGCCGTTGGCCGCGGTCGGCTTGCCGCCGGCAGGCCAGCCGACCGCGGCGGCGACATTGACCGTCGGCATCCAGGAATGTTGCGGCGCCGGCAGGGTCGGCGAAGGCCCGAAACTCTGTTCGGCGGTCACGCTATCCTGATCCTGCGGGTCGTTGCAGCCAGCGAGCGCGAGCGCCAGCACCGCAATCCCGACGGCCGGCCAAATTCGGTTGTGCATGGTGGCTCCTTGCAGATCGCGCTTTATAATGCGGAAAGCCGGTCGATGTGGATGGCCTCGGCCTGAATTTCACGTGAAGTGCCGGAAAACGAATGGAGATCGGGAATGGGCGGCGGTGAGGGCGGTGCGCAAGAGGCACAATGGCTGAAGTGGCGCGGCATCGCCGAACTCTATCATGCCTACTTTACCGGGCTCATCCTCACCGTGGTGACGCGGCGCGGCAGCGCGGATGCGGCGGAGTTCGTGTTCAGGGTGTTCCGCCGCCAGCAGCAGGAACGCTTTCTGCCGGGCCTCGAAAAGCTCGGGCTCAGCCATTTGCCGCCGGCGGTAGCGGCGGCGCAATATCACTATCTCTCGAACTGGATCGGCGGCGTCCATGTCGAATACATGTACGAGACCGACCGCAAAGCCTGGATCCGCTACCCGCCGCCGCGCTGGATCTGGAAGGGCACCGCGATCTGCGGCGTACCGGGCGAAGTGTCGCGCGCGATGCTGCGCGGATGGCATGCCAACAATGGCGTTTCGCTGGGCAATGCCAGACTCGGCTTCGTCTGCACCAAGCAAAGCGTCGACGGCCAGGACGGCCTGGAAGGTTACTACTGCGAATACGACCTTGCACTTGAGCCGGATCAGCGCCTGGTATTCGCCCGTCATCTCGAAGCTCCGCTGTTTGATCCGGCGCTCGCTCCGGCGTTGCCGATCGCGACCTGGCCGAAGCCGCGGCTGGAGAAAGCCTATCGCAACTACGCCATGGAATATGTACGGACGGCCGCGCCGGTCATGGTGCAGTTGTTCGGTCCGGAAGATGCCGGCTACCTGCTGCATCTCACCGGAAGGTTGATCGGCATGCAGTTCTTCGACGAAGTGGCGCGCAGTTTCGCGATCGGCCGCGGCGGCGCCGGCGATTTCGCGGCTTTCCTGCGCGCGGTGTTCGCTGCGCAGGACGATGTTGCCGATGGCGGCGTATCCGGCCGGGGCTTCGAAATCAGGCAACAGACCTGGAAGCTGATGGCCGATGTCGCCGATTATCACCCGGCCTGCGCCAGGGCGCTCGAGGGGTTGTTCGAAGGCCTGGCGGCGGGTTGCGGCCGCCACATCGCGGTCGGCATGAGGCCCGCGGCGGGCGGGGTGCCACCGTTCGTCTGGTCGGTCGGATAGCTTGGCGGCGGCCCGCAATCCGGCAGGGGCCCAATGCGCGCGATGCACATGGCTTCCAGCCGGATCGATGCTAGGAAGCCTGCCGGCGCGGCATCGATCCGGCCTGGAGCAACCATGTCCGATATCGCCGTTGCCGGAATTCCGATCGCCGAAGCCGACCGGTCTCCGTCTCCGGCGCTGGCCGCGACGGCGCGCAATGCGCTGCTCGATCGCCCGATCCTGCGCACCCTGCTCGAACTGGCCTGGCCGAATGTCATCGCGCTCAGCGCGGGCACCTGCGTGGTGATCGCCGAGACCTCCTATATCGGGCGGCTCGGGGTCGAGTCACTGGCGGCAATGGCGCTGGTGTTTCCCTTTGTCATCCTGACCATGACCATGTCGGGTGGCGCGATGGGCGGCGGCGTGGCGTCGGCGATTGCGCGCGCGCTCGGTGCCGGCGATGTCGACCGCGCCTCGGCGCTGGCCGCGCACGCTTTGCTGATCGGCATCTGTTTCGGACTGACCTTCATGCTGCGCATGCTGGTATTCGGCCCGGCGCTGCTGAAATTGCTCGGCGGTCGCGGCAATGTGCTGGCGAACGCGATCGGCTACACCCAGATCTTCTTCGGCGGTGCGGTGGCGCCGTGGCTGATGAATACGCTGGCAGGCGTGCTGCGCGGTACCGGCAACATGAAGGTGCCGTCGCTGATGATTCTCAACTCCGCGGTCTGCCAGATCATTCTCGGGGGTACGCTTGGTCTCGGTCTCGGTCCGATACCGCAATTCGGCATGCGCGGCGTGGCGGCGGGTTCGCTGACGGCCTACCTGATCAGCATAACCGTCATGATGTGGTACCTGTTTTCCGGGCGGGCACGGGTCGTTCCCAAGTTCAGGGGGCTTCGCATTCGACGCGCGATGCTGCTCGATATTCTCAAAGTCGGCATGATTTCCTGCTTTTCTCCGCTGCAGTCGGTGCTGACCATCAGCATCTTCACCCACATGCTGGCGCGATTCGGCACGGAAATTCTGGCCGGTTACGGCATCGGAGCGCGACTCGAATTCATGCTGACCTCGGTCGCGTTCGCGTTCGGAATCGCGTCGGTGCCGATGATTGGCATGGCCATCGGCGCCGGACGGGTGGCGCGCGCCAGAAGGATCGCCTGGACCGCCGGCTGCGTCTCCTTTGTCGCGGTCGGCGCGGTGGCAACGATCATCGCGATCTTCCCCGATCTGTGGGTCAATATCTTCACCGGGGACGCCGGTGTGCGCGCCGCCAGCCGGCAATATCTGTCGACCGCGGCTCCGATGTACGCCTTTATCGGATTGGCGATGTCGATGTATTTCTCGTCGCAGGGCGCAGCCAAGGTTCTCGGACCGGTGCTGGCGCAAACCGCGCGGCTGCTGTTCATCGCAATGGGCGGCTGGTGGCTGTCGGTCCACCATGCGACCGCGGCCGGCTTCTTCGCGCTCGCGGCCTCCTCCATGGTGGTGCTCGGCGTGCTGTCGACCTCGAGCGTGGTGCTGACCCGATGGGGGCCGAAGGGCGGTCCGGTCCCCGCCATTCGTCCGGCGCTATCCTGATCCGGCGCTATCCTGATCAAGGGCTGGCGCCAAGCACTGAGAGAAAGATCATATTGGCAATCAGGCGCCGCGCTTCAACGCCCTTTGCATCGCTAGCGCCGCCTGATCCATCTGGCCGTCGATATAGGACGCGATTTCGTTGGGCAGGACATCGACGGTCCAGCTCACTTCTGTCGGCGTGTCGCTACCCGCGCTGACCTGTACCGACGCGCTGTAGTGTCTGACGCGCTCGCTGATCGCGGCATAGACCAGCCGACGCCTCGCGTCGTCGCAATCGACCAGCAGCTCGCGCGCCACCGTGCCGTTGGCGAAGGTCACGATACGCGCGTCGCCCTCGATGCGGCTGTCGAGCACAAATCCCGGCACCAGCCGCGTGTGCAGCGCGCCGAAATCGCGAACCGCGTCCCAGGCATCGTCGGGGTGGGCCTCGATGGCAATGTCCTTGTGGATGGAAGCCATGATGTTGATTCCTCTTGCGAGACGCTACCTCGTCGCAATGAATGACGGTGGCTAGGTACACACCGCCTCGACATTGTTGCCGTCGGGATCGATCAGGAAGGCGGCGAAATAGCTCGGGCTGTAATCGGCCCGCGGGCCGGCGGCGCCGTTGTCGCGGCCTCCGGCTTTCAGTCCGGCGGCGTGGAATTTGCCGATCGCGGCATGGTCAGGCGCGCGGAACGCGATATGTGCGCCGGTGCCCGGCCGCTTCTTGTCAAGATAGAGCCAGAGCGCTGGTTCGCCCTTGGGCCCGAAGCCGGCGCCCGACGCATCGCGGGAGCACGGCACATAGCCCAGCGGCGCCAGCACCGCGGTGTAGAAATCGACGCTGGCGTCGAGATTTCCGACTTTGATTCCGATGTGGTCGTACATGATGATCTCCGTATCCGGCGCGCCTGCTCGAGGCGCGGCCTGCAAATCACCCTAGTCCGCGAGCGGCGAGCCGATCTTGGAAAATCTTGCGGTCGCCGCGCGAGGCCTGGCGGAACCGCCGCGGCGAGACCCCCGCGGCGCGGTGAAACGTGCGCACGAAATTGGAGAGATCGCCGAATCCGACGTCATAGGCGATGTCGGTGATCGAGCCGCCGTCATCGGCAAGCCGGCGCGCGGCATGGCGCAGCCGCGAGCGCACCAGATATTGGTGCGGGGTGACGCCGAGCACGGCCGAGAACAGCCGCAGGAAGTGAAACGGGCTGAGGCCGGCCAGGCTGGCGGCCTCTTCCAGGTCGATCTGTCGATGCGAATGGGCGTCGATCCACAGCGCCGTTTCCACCGCGCGGCGGCGATCCCTGGCCGCGGCCGGCGCCGGCTGCGGGGCGCGCCCGGACACCACCTCGACAAAGCGGCTGGCGAACAGCGCTCCGATCTCGTCGAGGCCGACATCGCAATGGCCATCGACAGCGGCCTGCGCCAGTTCGCCCAGCACCATCAATTCCGGCAGCGGCGGCACGCCGCCGACCTGCCAGGTCGCCGCCCGATCGCCGATCGCATCGACCAAAGCGGGGCTCAGAAAAAACGACAGGCACTCGTCGCCGCAGACGTGATCATGGCTGCAGACATATTCGTCGCCGGGATGACCCACCAGAATCGATCCCGTCACCAGCTCGAACAAGCGGCCGCGGCTGTGACAGCCGAAACTGCCTTTGCGCACATAGGAGATCGAGTGGCGATGGTGGCGTTCCACGAACGGCGCGTCGCCCGGACTGGCGCGGCAGCGGAAGTCGGAGACGGTGATGGACGGGCGCTGCAGCAGCGTCGTTGCGGTCATCCCGGGAAGCTAGTTCTGCGGCCGCCGCGGTGCAATGGGCAACGCTTTGCGCATGGGTTGGCCGGACGGAGTCGTGCTATCTTTAGCTTCCTGCTCGTAGATCACACGGGGTGGTTGCAAGTTGTTTCCGCCGGGAATAGCCTCTTACCAGGCAAAGGGGGAATGCCTACATGAGATGGAACTTGATTGCCGCGATATTGGGTACCGTGGCCGGCGCGCTAACGACGGCTGCGACGGTCCTTCTCTGCACAACGGATCCATCGCTGATTAACATATTAGGGGTCGCTGCCGGAGTCTTCGGGACGTTGTGCGGTATATGCTGGACCGCCGCGGCCGTAAGGGAGTGAGTGACGATGAGCCAAACCTATATCCTGCTCGCAGTGGCGATCACGGTCGCGTTCATCAACTTCTTTGGCGCATTTTTCACGTGGAAAAGGCGTGCCAAACATCAACATGAACCGCAGCATGCCTTTGCGAGCATGTCGCACCGTGAGGACCTGAAGTAGGTCTTCTCCCTCGGCTCGTCTCGAAGGGCAGCGTGGACGGCGTATCGCGTCACGCGCAAGGCGGATCGCCTGCCTGAAATCGGCGGGCACGGGACCGAACCGTACGAGCAAAACACGCAACAATCGCCCGCCTTCGGTTTCAGGCGCGCGCCGCAGCCTTCGCAGTCGTAGAAAAATTGGCATGCATCGATGGGCATCGACTCCAGCGATCGATGGCCGCACCGTGGGCAAGTGATCGTCGATTGAAGCTGCATCACGATCGCCTGAAGCATGATCCGGAAAAGTGGATACCGGCTTTCCGAAGAGATCACGCTCAATCAATAACCTGAAGCGCGATGACGATTCAATCAAATCTCATCGCGCTTTAGGCGGTTCGCCGAAAAACGCAAAACTGGAAACGCTGTGCGGAATTCCAGGGGGTCGAATGATCGTGTCGCCGAGATCCGATCAGTTCAAACCCTTCACCCAATTCTCGGACGAGACTAGCCGCATCGTATCGATTGACTGGCAGCCCGCTGCATCTTTCCGGGCCGTCGGTGGCAAATGTTCCAATGATGACATGACCACCGGGCTTGATGGCCTGTTTCATGCGCGCGACATAGGCAGAGCGGTCCGCTGGATCAGTCAGGAAATGGAAGGCGGCCCGATCATGCCACAGGTCGAAGGTTTGGGTTGAGTGCCATTGGGTGACGTCCGCGACGATCCATTGCACCTGGCTCGCTCGTTCACCGAGCCGCGTCCTGGCGGCTTCGAGCGCGGCCTGCGAAATATCCAGCACGGTCACGCGGTTGAACCCGCGCGCGAGAAGCCCATCGACCAGGCGTGAGGCGCCGCCGCCAATGTCGACGATGGCTGATCCGGGCGTGAGCCGTGCAAGTTCGATCAGTTCGAGCGATGGCGCGGGATTTTCCTGGAACCAACTGACTTCATTTTCGCCCTTTGTCGTGTAAACAGCTTCCCAATGGGATTTTCGGTTGGCATCGTTCATAACCGTATCTTCGCTGGCGGCGTCAGAGGCTGAATTCGCAGATGGTGATGCCCCCCATATTAGACAATAAACGGGTCTCTTCGGCTTGACGCAACCGACGGATTTTTGGCGCGCGGGCTTGGCAAGAGCCGGTCGGTTTCGACGTTCCTGGCGCAGCCCGCATCGTGCGCCGACCGTCCGGTCACAAACGATTTGAACGCGAAATTTCGAATGCTATAAGCTCGAACAGGGCAGGCTACCGTCGGCTCATGCCAGCCAAAATTGGCGATCTTGTGATATCAAGCTATTGATTTTATTGAGTTTGCGGGCGTAGTTCAATGGCAGAACGGCAGCTTCCCAAGCTGCATACGAGGGTTCGATTCCCTTCGCCCGCTCCAACGCTGCCCGTGGCGCGCGGCATCTCGCCGCCGCGGCCACATCGAACGTGACGGCCCGGCGCCCGGCCAACCAACAAGAGCTGCCGATGGGTTTCGCGCTCAACATCAGGTCCGATCATCGGTCGGCGCATGCCATTGCCGAGTTGTGGGACGAGGTCAGCGCGTTCGAGGACAGCGCTTCGATGCGCGCGCTCGGCTATGCCCCGCATTTTACCTTTGCGATGTACGATTCCGGCGCGATCGATCCGGAGACCGCCTGGAAAGCGCTGCAGCGCGCCTCTGCCAACGAGACGCAGCAGCGAATCGTGTTCCGCCGCATCCGATATTTCGATGGCTCTCCGCTGGTGCTGTGGGCCGAGCCGGAATCGGCTGCGGGTCTTGCCCGGATTCACCGATCGGTCCACGCACGCATCGATCCGGCGCTGTGCCGGCCGCATTATCGTCCCGGCGCATGGGTGCCGCATTGTACGCTGGGCATCGGTGTTCGCGACGACCACCGCGATCAAGCCCTCGGCTTCGCGCAATCCTTCAACCGTATCATCGAGGTGGTGTTCGATGTGGTCGATTGCGTGGCCTATCCGGCGGTGCGAATCGTGTCGGAGCAGCGACTGCCGGCTTCCGCCGGGCAACCTCGATCCTGACAGCGGCGCGGGCGCCGGCGCGCCGGCGGCAAATAGGTTTCCGGCGGTCGGCTGGGCTGAATGTCCCCGCCCAAAGCGTCAGGCGGTGGCCTTTGCCGCTGCGCGGCCGGCGTTGCGGCCCGAGAACAGGCAGCCGCCGAGGAAGGTGCCTTCCAGCGAACGGTAACCATGCATGCCGCCGCCGCCAAAGCCGGCCGCCTCTCCGGCGGCATAGAGCCCCGGCATGATGTTGCCGTCGCGGCCGAACACCCGCGAGTCGAGATCGGTCTCGAAGCCGCCCAGCGTCTTGCGGGTCAGGATGTTGAGCTTGACGGCGATCAGCGGGCCGTGGGCGGGATCGAGAATCCGGTGCGGCGCGGCGGTGCGGATCAGCCGGTCGCCGATATATCGCCGCGCGTTATGGATGTTCATCACCTGGGTATCCTTGACATAGCGATTGCTGATCTCGCGGTCGCGCGCCTCGATCTGGGCTTGCAGATGCGCGAGCTTCAGCAGATCGTCGCCGGCCAGCGCGTTCATGCCGGCGACGAGATCGGCGAGGTTGCCGCGCACCACGAAGTCGGCGCCGTGGGTCTTGAAGGCTTCCACCGGTGCCGGCGCGCCCTTGTTGGTGGCGCGCCGTGCGGTCATCACCCAGCTCTTGCCGGTCAGATCGGGATTCTGCTCCGAACCCGACAGCGCGAATTCCTTCCTGATGATGCTCTGGGTCAGCACGAACCAGGAATAATCGTAACCGCTGCGCATGATGTAGTGCAGTTGGCCGAGCGTGTCCGAACCGGGAAACAGCGGCGAGGGCAGCCGCGTGCCGGTCGCGTCGAACCACATCGACGACGGCCCGGGCAGGATGCGGATGCCGTGGCGCGGCCAGATCGGATTCCAGTTCCGGATGCCCTCGACATAGTGCCACATCCGGTCGCGATTGATCAGCCGGGCGCCGGCGGCCTCGGTGATCCCGATCATGCGGCCATCGACATGTTCGGGGACGCCGGAGATCAGGTTGCGCGGCGCGTCGCCGAGCCGCTTCGGCCAGTTCTGCCGCACCAGGTCGTGATTGCCGCCGATGCCGCCCGAGGCCACGATCACGGCCTGGGCGCGCAGGGCGAACTCGCCGGTGGCCTGACGCGAGCTGCTGTTGCCGCGCTCGACCGGATCGGGTGCCAGGATCGAACCCGCGACGCCATCGACACTGCCGTTGCTGATGGTGAGCGCATCGACGCGGTGGCGAAAGCGGAAAATCGAGGCGGCCCTCGGCCACAGCCTCGCGCGCCCGCCGTTCGAACGGCTCGACCACGCCGGGGCCGGTGCCCCAGCTCACATGGAATTGCGGCACCGAGTTGCCGTGGCTCATGGCGTCATAGCCGCCGCGCTCCGCCCAGCCGACCACGGGAAAGATCCGATGGCCCATCGCGCGCAGCCATCCGCGCTTTTCGCCCGCGGCGAACGCGACATAGGCTTCCGCCCAGCGCTTCGGCCAGAGATCCTCGTCGCGGTCGAAGCCCGCCGATCCCATCCAGTCCTGCAGCGCGAGATCGTGGCTGTCCTTGATACCGAGCCGGCGCTGCTCGGGCGTATCCACCAGAAACAATCCGCCGAGCGACCAGAAGGCCTGGCCGCCGAGGCTTCTGCTCGCCTTCCTGGTCGACCACGACGACGCGCTTGCCCGCGTCGGCGACCTCGGTCGCGGCAACGAGGCCGGCGAGACCGGCTCCGACCACGATTACGTCTGCATCGTCAGCCATTCGTCATCCCCGATCGGCGCGCCGATTGAAGCCCGCGGCGTCCTCGGCGGTCAACGGTTAACGCGGTACCCGGCGGCCATTGACTTGTTCCGGTTTGGGGCTTGCGCGCGCCAAGTGCAGCCGGCCGGCAACACTTGATTTGAATTTGTTTTGACTGACCTCGTCCATCTGGACAAATTCCGGCTTCCGCAACACGCTCGCGTTGCATCACGCCAAACCCTGAGAATCGGTTTCGGCGGTTTGGACGGGGCTGGATATGAAGCTTGTGACGGGATTGCTCGCCATGGTCCTCCTGCTGGCAGGGATTGGGGCGAGCCAGGCGGTGGTTCGAATCGGGGAGGATCGCGGCGGCCGGATCGGTACCTATGTCGACAAATACCAGGAGTTGCGCAGTTCGGGCCAGAGCGTGATCATCGACGGCCTGTGCGCCTCGGCCTGCACGATCGTTCTAGGTGCGGTTCCCCACGACAAGATCTGCGTGACCTCTCACGCTACGCTCGGGTTCCACGCGGCCTGGGACTTCGGCGCCAACGGTCGTGCCGTCACCAACCCCGAAGCGACGCAGATGCTGTACTCGATGTACCCGTCGGCGGTGCGGCGCTGGATCGCCCAGCGCGGGGGCTTGACGCCGCACATGATTTTTCTCCACGGCAAGCAGCTCATGAGCATGTACCGGCCCTGTTATCTCGACGCCCAGGCCTCGTCGTCGCGCTGAGGCGTGTTCGGTTCTGCTTAAATCGGTTCCGGGTCTCGGTTTGACGCGTTTCTTGACGCGAACCGGTGCCCGCTTCGCGCGAAAACGCGGTGGAAGCGGGCTTTTCCTCCGCATGACGTGATCGGCATTGCCGCCGTGGCGCTTGCCCGTCGACCCGACTGGTTCTATCTGAACAACGCATTGTGGTAATGGCGGAAACGCCGCGCCATCGATGTCAGTTCACGCCGGTGGTCGCGCATGGTCCAGCCCGTCTCCACGCCCCAGCCAATATCAGGCGCATTGCCGCAGCGCCGGATCGCGCCGGCGGTCCTGGTGGGCGCCGTGGTTGCTGGAGCCGTCATCCTGCTTGGCACGCTGCTGCTCTGGTTCCACTACGGGACGGCGGTATTCTTCGAAATGATCGCGGCCGGTTTCAACGCCTGCTTCTGATCGGGATCAAGGAAATTTCGTGATGGATCGGACCACCCGCCCGCTGGTCATCGTCGGAGCCTTTGCCGGCAGTCTCGCGGTCGGGCTGCTGCTGATGCTGTGGGCGCTTGGCGGCCTGCAGCATGTTACCGCTCCTGCCGCGATCGGCGGGCCGTTTGAGCTGACCGACCAGTCCGGTCAGACCGTGACCGACAAGAGCCTGCAGGGCCGCCCGACGCTGATCTTCTTCGGCTATACCCATTGTCCGGACGTCTGCCCGACCTCGCTGTTCGAACTGTCCGAGGTGCTGCGCGCGATGGGCAAGGACGCCGACCGCGTCAACGCCTATTTCATCTCGGTCGATCCCGAGCGCGACACCCAGGCGGCGATGAAGGATTACCTTTCGAGCTTCGATCCGCATCTGAAGGGTCTGACCGGCAATCCGGATGCGGTGGCGAAGGCGATTGCCGATTATCGGGTCTACGCCAGGAAGGTCCCGCTGAAGGATGGCGACTACACCATGGATCACACCGCGCTGGTCTATCTGATGGATCGCGACGGCAAATTCGTGGCGCCGTTCAACCTCAAGCGCAAGCCCGAGGAAGCGGCCGCCGACCTCAGGCACTACCTCTAAGGCCGCGAACGCATTCGCGTTACCGACCGGATGGTCTATAAGGCCGGCGACTTCCGCAAAGCGCTCCGTATGCCACCAGGAACGATGATTTCAGCCGCCCGTGACAAATTGGTGAGATCAGCCAGGACCATGCTGGCAACGGCCGGATTGTCGGCCGCCATCGCGCTGGGCGCCGTTTGCTGCAGCGGTGCCGCGCCGGCGCAGACCTTGGCCAAGCCCCAAGCCGCGCCGCAGGCGGTACCCGGTTTCTGGGACCCCAGGCGGCGGCCGGAACGGCCGGATCTGTCGAGATTGACGGTGATCCGATTTCTGACCGAAACCGACTACCCGCCGTTCAATTTCACCGGCCCGGACGGCAATCCGGCCGGCTTCAATGTCGATCTGGCCCGGGCGCTCTGCGATGAGATCAAGGTCTCCTGCACGATCCAGATGCGGCGGTTCGAGACCTTGATCGATGCCATCACCAGCAATCGCGGCGATGCCATCATCGCCTCGCTGGCGGTGACGCCGCAACTGCGGGCGCGCGTCGATTTCACCGATCCGTATTATCGAGCGCCGGCGCGGTTCGTGTCGCGCCGCGAGGCCGTGCTGGCCGAGGTGCGGCCGGAATATATCGAAGGCAAGAAGGTCGGCGTCGTCGCCGGTTCGGCGCATGAAGCCTATCTGAAGGCGATGTTCACCGATGCCGAACTGCACTCCTATCCCAATGACGACGCGCTGCGCGCGGCGCTGCGGCGCGGCGAGGTCGATTTCATTTTCGGCGATGCGATCTCGCTGGCGTTCTGGATCAACGGCACCGATTCCGGCAATTGCTGTGCGTTCTCGGGCGGGCCGTTTGTCGAGAGCCGCTATTTCGGCGAAGGCATCGGCATCGCGGTGAAAAAGGGCAATGACCTGTTGCGGCAGGCGTTGAACTGGGCGCTGTTTCGCGTCTGGGAAAAAGGCCGCTACACCGATCTGTGGCTGCACTATTTCTCGGTCAGCCCGTTCTAGCTTCGAAGTTGGATCGCTTCGCTTCGCCCGCAATGATGACTATACTGCGAACTGGCCATTTTCTGGTTTCGGAGACACTGCTTGATGTCCGATCTGCGCGCGCTAGCCGAACAATCCAACGCCTGGCCGTTCGAGCAGGCGAGGCAGATCGTCGCGCGGCTCGGCAAGAAATCCAAGGACGAGGTGCTGTTTGCGACCGGCTATGGTCCGTCGGGGCTGCCGCATATCGGCACCTTCGGCGAGGTCGCGCGCACCACCATGGTGCGCCACGCGTTTCGCGTGCTGACCGAGGACCGGATCAGGACCCGGCTGATCGCATTCTCCGACGACATGGACGGCCTGCGCAAGGTGCCGGACAACGTGCCGAACAAGGAGATGCTGCAAGCCCATCTCGGCCAGCCGCTGACCCGCGTGCCCGATCCGTTCGGCACCCATCCGAGCTTCGGGGCGCACAACAACGCCCGGCTGCGCGCCTTTCTCGATACCTTCGGATTCGACTACGAGTTCGTCAGCTCGACCGACTACTACACCTCCGGAAAGTTCGACGCGGCCCTGCTGCGGGTGCTGGAGCGGCTCGATGCGGTGATGGCGATCATGCTGCCGTCGCTGCGCGAAGAGCGCGCGGCGAGCTACTCGCCGTTCCTGCCGATCTGCCCGCGCACCGGCGCGGTGCTGTATGTGCCGGTCACCGCGCACGACCTCAAGGCCGGGACGATTTCCTATGACGATCCCGAAACCGGGCAGAACGTCACGCTTCCAGTCACCGGCGGCCACTGCAAGCTGCAATGGAAGCCGGACTGGGCGATGCGCTGGTTCGCGCTCGGCATCGACTATGAAATGGCCGGCAAGGACCTGATCGATTCGGTCAAGCTGTCGGGCAAGATCTGCGCGGCGCTCGGCGGCATGGCGCCGGAGGGCTTCAACTACGAATTGTTCCTCGACGACCAGGGCCAGAAGATTTCCAAGTCGAAGGGCAACGGGCTCACCATCGACGAATGGCTGCGCTATGCGTCGCCGGAATCGCTGTCGCTGTTCATGTATCGCGAGCCGAAGGCCGCCAAGCGGCTGTATTTCGACGTGATCCCGCGCAATGTCGACGATTACCAGCAATTCCTCGAAGCATTTCCCCGGCAGGACGGCCGCCAGCAGCTCGCCAATCCGGTCTGGCACATCCACGCCGGCCATCCGCCCAAGGCCGACGTGCCGGTCACGTTCCAGTTGCTGCTGACGCTGGTGTCGTCGTCCAATGCGGAGAATGCCGGGACCCTGTGGGGCTTCATCGGCCGTTATCGCCCCGGCGTCACGCCGCAGACCCATCCGAAGCTCGATGCCATGGTCGGCTACGCCATCAACTATTATCGCGACTTCGTGGCGCCGACCAAAGCGTTCCGCGAGCCGAACGACACCGAGCGCGCCGCGCTGCAGGACCTGCGCGATGCGCTGTCGCAACTGCCGCCGGCATCTTCGGCGGAAGAGATCCAGAACGTGGTCTACGAAATCGGCCGCCGCGAGCCGTTCCTCGATCCCGTGAAGAAAGGCAAGGACGGCCGGCCGGGGGTCTCGCTCGACTGGTTCAACATGCTCTATCAGGTGCTGCTCGGCCAGGAGAAGGGTCCGCGCTTCGGCTCCTTCGTCGCGGTCTATGGTCTGCACAATTCGGTGGCGATGATCGACGGCGCGCTGGCAAGGTCGGCGCAGTGATCCTGCCAATTCCAGCGTCTTGTTTCCGCCGTGCCACGCAAGCGCCGAAGCCGGCTCTTGAAGTGCGCCGGTGCCACCGATACGGTCGGGGCGCGGTCCGGAAAATCCGGCAAAATCCCAAGCGACTCAAGCCACCAGCAGGATCCCCGAGGGCGTGCGCAGGATCTACAAAATTTGCCCCGCCTCGGCCTGGCGCGAAGCCGAGCGGCAGGGGGTGTACCGGGGCAGCGCCGACGATCTCAGGGACGGCTTTATTCATTTCTCGGCCGCCTCGCAGGTCGCGGCGACCGCCCGCAAGCATTTCTTCGGCCAGACCGGCCTGTTCCTGATCGAGGTCGATGCCGACGCGCTCGGCGACCGGCTGCGTTGGGAGCCGTCGCGCAACGAGGAGCTGTTTCCGCACCTCTATGGCGAACTCGATCTCGGCGCGGTCACCGGCGTACTCGGCCTGCACGCGCGGTCGGATGGCTACCACGACATTCCGGAGCTCACGCCGTGATCCGCGCCTTCGACGCCTTCTCGCTGCCGCTGCTGCGCTGGTTCGATCCGGAAGACGCCCATCGCATGGCGATCCAGGGCCTGCGCCTGCTGCCGCCGGTACGGCAGCGCCCGGACGATGCGAAACTGGCGGTGCGGGCCTTCGGCCTGAATTTCCCCAATCCGATCGGCATGGCCGCCGGCTTCGACAAGAGCGCGGAGGCGCCGGATGCGCTGCTGCGGCTCGGCTTCGGCTTTGTCGAGATCGGCTCGGTGACGCCGAAACCGCAGGCCGGCAATCCGCGGCCGCGGCTGTTCCGGCTCGAGCGCGACGAGGCGGTGATCAACCGCATGGGCTTCAACAATGACGGCGCCGACATCGTGCTGCGGCGGCTCGCCGGGCGCGCCCATCTCGGCGGCATCGTCGGGGTCAATGTCGGCGCCAACAAGGACTCTGCCGATCGGATCGCCGACTATGTCCGGCTGATCGAGGCGCTGGCGCCGGTGGCGAGCTATTTCACCGTCAATGTCTCCTCGCCGAACACGCCGGGCCTGCGCGACCTGCAGCAGGCGGCGGCGCTGGACGATCTCCTCGCCAGGGTGATCGAGACGCGCGAGCGGGTGCGGCGCAACGCCGGCGAAACGCCGGTGCTGCTCAAGATCGCGCCCGACCTCAGCCTCACCGAGCTCGACGACGTCGTTCACGTCGCGCGCTCGCGCGGTGTCGACGGCATGATCGTCGCCAACACCACGCTGGCGCGGCCTTCGACGCTGCGCGGAGCGGCCCGTGCCCGCGAGCAGGGCGGATTGTCGGGCAGGCCGCTGTTCCGGCTGTCGACGCGCATGGTCGCGGAGACCTATGTGCGCGCCGAGGGCGCGTTTCCGCTGATCGGCGTCGGCGGCATCGATTCCGGCGGCGCAGCGCTGACCAAAATCCGCGCCGGCGCCAGCCTGATCCAGCTTTATTCCTCGCTGATCTACAAGGGCCTCGGGCTGGTCGACGCCATCAAGAACGATCTCGCCTCGACGCTGCTGCGTACCGGGCGCGACTCGCTGTCGGAGATCGTCGGCGCCGATGCGGCGACGATCACCGCGGAAGACTGGCCGGTGTGACCGGCTTTGCCCGGAACGACGCCTTGAACAGCGACGGATAGCGCAGCGCCTCGAGGCCGCCGCGCGCCGCGTACAGCACCAGCAGCGCGCCCCACAGCCCGGCATTGCCGTGCCCGCGCAGCAACAGCCAGGCCGACAGGAAAATCAGCAGCGACAGCAGCATCAGGTTGCGCATGTCGCGCGCCCAGGTGGCGCCGATATAGACGCCGTCAAAGGCGAAGGCGAAAACGCCGAGCACCGGGGCGAGGATGACGAACGCCAGATAGAGCCGCGCATCGCGGCGGACGTCCTCGCTCGCAGTCATGATGTCGATCATACCCGGGCCGAACAGCGCAAACGCCGCCGTCACCGCCAGCGCAAAGCCGAAACCCCAGAGCACGACGCGTCGGGTCGCGGCGGAGAACCCGTCGCGGTCGCGGGCGCCATAGGCGCGGCCGCATAGTTGCTCGGCGGCGTTGGCAAGGCCGTCGAGGAAGAAGGCGCTGATCAACAGGAAGTTGTTCAGCACCGCGTTGGCGGCAAGCGTGACATCGCCGGCGCGTGCGCCCTGGGCGGTGAAGAACAGGAAGGCGGTGATCAGCGCGGCGGTGCGGATCATGATGTCGCGATTGACCGCCAGCATGCGCATCAACCTGGCGCGGTCGAACAGCGTCGCGCGCCGGACGCTCAACTGCCCGGCGCAGAGCCGCCGCGCGATGCCGATGCCGAGCAGCAGCCCGGTCGCCTCGGCAATGACAGCGGCGATCGCCGCCCCGCTGATGCCGGCGTTCAGCTTGAGCACCAGCAGCATGGTAGCGGCTATATTGACGAGGTTGATGGTCATCTGCACGCCGAGGGCGAGCCTGGCCCGGGCCTGGCCGATCAGCCATCCGAGCACGACATAATTGGCGAGCGCGAGCGGCGCCGACCAGATCCGGATGGTGAAGTAGATCTTCGCGGCGCGCGTCACGCCGGCGCTGCCGCCCATCGCTCCCAGCAACAGCGCGGCGAGCGGGAGCTGCAACAGGATCAGAGCGCCGCCGATCAGGCCGGCGACGATCAGGCCGCGCAGCAGCAGCGCGCGCAGTTCCTGGGTCTCGCCGCTGCCGAGCGCCTGCGCCGTGAACGCCACCGTGCTCATGCGCAGGAAGGCGAACAGCCAGAACAGGCAGTCGAAGATCACCGACGCCATCGCCACGCCGCCGAGCAGCGTGGCATCGCCAAGCCGGCCGATCGCCGTGGTGGCGACGATCCCGATCAGCGGCGTCGTCAGGTTGGCCACCATCGCCGGCCCCGCGATGGCAAAGACCTGGGCGGAGCTGACCCTGGGCGAGACAGTCAATGAAGCTGGCCTGCGCGCGATCTATCGCCCGCGCGGTGCGCCAAGCAGGCGCGACAGCAACCAGATCGGGATCACGATCACGGCGCCGAGCAGGAAATACCGCCACAGCCCGTTGATGGCGTCAAAGCCGAGATCCCAGATCCGCCGGAACAGCAGCCGGATGCTGTTGACGATATTCCAGGGGTCGAAGCCGATCGCGGCCAGCACCACGCCGACCAGGATCGACAGCAGGATCAGCCGGAATGCCACCGCCAGCGGCGAGCCGCCGAGAAAGCGGTACATGCCGTCGCTGGTCGCCGGCAATTCCCGGGTGTCATTGGGCATCGGTGATCTCCTGCGCGGGGTAGCGCCGCATTCTACGCTGGCCAAGGGCAGATGGGAAACCCGCCCGCACTCGTCAATGGCTGCTCCGCCGTCGCGGAGGGATGTGTCAGCTCGGATTTCAGCATCCGCTCCAGGGTTTCGAGCCGGTCGGCCTCGCGGGGCGGCTTGTCCCAGCGCAGCCGGTTGATGCGCGGAAACCGCATCGCCACGCCGGATTTGTGCCGCGGCGAGCGCGCCAGGCCCTCGAAGGCGACTTCCAGCACCAGCCCCTGGTCGGGCTCGTGCACCACATGGCGGACCGGGCCGAATTTTTCGGTGGTATTGCGGCGCACGAAGCGGTCGATCTGCAGCAGTTCCTCGTCGGTAAAGCCGAAATAGGCCTTGCCGACCGGCACCAGTTGCTCGCCGTCCTCGCCGTTGGTCCAGACCCCGAACGTGTAGTCGGAATAGAACGAGGATCGCTTGCCGTGGCCGCGCTGGGCATACATCAGCACGGCATCGATGATGTGCGGGTCGCGCTTCCACTTCCACCACTGGCCCTTCGGGCGGCCCGGCAGGTAGGGCGCGTCGCGGCGCTTGAGCATCACGCCTTCGACCGCCTCTGCATCCGCGCCGGCGCCGGCACTTTTGGGATCGGCGCGCGCCGACCTAGCGCCTGCCAGCTCTCGAACGCGATCATCGGCGACAGATCGACCCTCGCATCGTCGAGCCTGGCGACAAAGGCTTCGAGCCGCTTGCGGCGTTCGACAAAGGGCAGCTCGCGCAGGTCGCTGTCCGCTTCGCCGAGCAGATCATAGGCGCGCAGATGGATCGGATAGTCATTCGTCAGCTTTGCCGAGACGACCTTGCGGTTCAGCCGCTGCTGCAGCACGTTGAAGGTCTGCACCCGGCCGTCGCGCAGCACCAGCAGTTCGCCGTCGATGGCGCCCGCCAGGTGCAGCGACGGCAGCAGGTCGGGAAAACTCTTGGTGATGTCCTCGCCGCTGCGCGAATACAGCCGCGCCAGCAGATGGCCGCGGTCGTCGCGGCCGCTGACCGCCTGCACCCGGATGCCGTCCCATTTCCATTCTGCGGCGAAATCGGCGGCATCGAGCCCGGCAAAATCCGCATCCTCGATCGCATGCGCCAGCATCACGGGACGGAACGGCGCGGGATCGCGGTTGACCGGTTTTTCCGCGCGGCCCTCGAGCCAGGCGAACAGGTCGAGATAGGGCGGCGTCAGCCCGGGCCACATCAGCTCGATCTCATGCGGATCCTTGTCGCCGAGTGCGGCGGCGGCGGTCTTTGCCAGCCGCGCCGAAATGCCGATCCGCATCGCACCGGTGACCAGTTTCAGCAACGCCCAGCGGCCGGTCTCGTCGAGTTCGTCGAGCCAGCGCGTCAATTGTTTCGGCAGCTCGGTCTTGCCGAGGGTGCGAAGCGTGGTGACCACCTCGCTCAGGGTCGGCGGCGGCGGATTGTTGTGGAGATGGCGGCCATCATGGGCACGGGCTTCGCGGTACCCCCCTGCCTGACCCTCCTCCACAAGGGGGGAGGGAACGGTGAGGGTGGTTGCTGTGTCGGCTCCCTCCCCCCTTGTGGAGGAGGGCTGGGGAGGGGGGTAGCCCGGAAGCGAAGTCTCACGATGGGCCGGCCACATCAGCGCCACCGTCTCCGAGAGGTCGCCGACATAGTCATAGGACAGGGCGAACAGCACGGGATCGGTGCGCGCCGCGATCAGGTCGCGGATCAGGCCCGGCTTGGCATGCTTGAACGACAGCGCGCCGGTCAGCGCCGCCAGCGCGTAGCCGCGATCGGGATCCTCGACCTCGCGAAAATAACTGACGATCAGCCGCAGCTTGTTGTTGCGGCCGGGCTCGTAGGCGAGGCGATCGAGCAGTTCGGCGAAGCGGTTCATGCCTCGGCGTCCTCGCTCGCCAGCACCGCATCGCCGTCATCTTCATCGCCATAGCCGACCAGGTCGAGCGGGCGCGCGGTCAGGCCCCGCGATGTGCACCAATGCACCAGGGCATCTTCCTGGCCATGGGTTACCCAGATCTCGCCGGCGCCGGTGGCCTCGATGGTCGCGGTCAGTCCGTCCCAGTCGGCATGATCGGAAATCACCAGCGGCAATTCGACGCCGCGCTGCCGCGCGCGGGCGCGTATCCGCATCCAGCCCGACGCAAACGCCGTCACCGGATCGGGAAACCGCCGGGTCCAGACGTCGGAGGTCGCCGACGGCGGCGCCAGCGTGATGGTGCCGGCAAGATCGGCCTTCTTCATGCCCTTGACGGTCCGCAGCTCGCCCAGCGCCACGCCGCGGCTCTGGTAATAGCGCGTGATCTTCTCCATCGCACCGTGCAGATAGATCGGCGCGTCGTAGCCGGCCGCCCGCAGCAGTGCGATCACGCGCTGCGCCTTGCCGAGCGAATAGGCGCCGACCAGATGGGCGCGCTCCGGGAACAGCGCCACCGAGGCCAGCAGCTTCTTTACCTCGTCGGCGGCGCGGCCGTGACGGAACACCGGCAGGCCGAACGTCGCCTCGGTGATGAAGACGTCGCACGGCACCACTTCGAACGGCGCGCAGGTCGGATCGGGCGCGTCCTTGTAGTCGCCGGAGGCGACGATGCAGATGTCCTTGCAGCCGACCGCGATCTGCGCCGAGCCCAGCACATGACCGGCGGGATGGAATTTGACGCTGACGTCGCCGAGCCGAATCGGTTCGCCATAGCCGATGGCCTGGGTGCTGCGGGCGAAATGTTCGCCATAGCGCAGCCGCATCATGTCGAGAGTTTCCTGCGTGGCCAGCACCGCGCCATGGCCCGGGCGGGCGTGGTCGGAATGGCCGTGGGTAATGACCGCGCGCTCGACCGGCCGCACCGGATCGATATGAAAGCCGCCGGGCTTGCAACACAGGCCGGCGGCGACGGGCATCAGGATGTCTTGCGGACGCATCCCGGTTATATAGGCTGCCTCCGCCGCATTTTTAGCGGTGATGCATCCCTCCCGACAACGCCTGTTGCAGAGCCAATGCCCGCCCGCCTGTTCCTGTCTTCCGGTGATCTGGTTGCCGACCGTCGCTTCGAATTCGCCCGTGATCTGCAGTTGAAGGGCGATCTGGTTGCCGCCGCCGACCTGCTCGAACAGGCTGTCGAACTGGCACCGAATTTTGCGTCGGCCTGGTTCACGCTCGGCAAGATTCGCGAACGGACCGGCCAGCCCGATCGGGCGATCGCAGCGTTCCGTCAGGCGGCCGGCACCGATGCGCTGGATCGGCACGGCGCCGGCCTGCATTTGATGCGGCTCGGCGCCGAGCCATTGGCGGCGATGCCGCAGGCCTATGTGCAGGTGCTGTTCGATCAATATGCGCCGCGGTTCGAGGCGGCGCTGGTCGACGATCTCGGCTATCGCGGCCCGGCGCTGCTGTTCCGCGCGGTGCTGTCGGTGCGGGCTGCCGCGCGCAAGCCGGCGTTCTTCAGATGCGCGATCGACCTCGGCTGCGGCACCGGCTTGGCGGCCGCAGCCTTTGCCAGGGAGGTCGATCGCTTTGTCGGCATCGACCTGTCGCCGCGCATGATCGAGCGCGCCCGCGCCACCGGCCTTTACGCGGAACTGGAGGTCGCCGAGATGGCAGAGGGCCTGCGCCGCCGGCCCGGTGCCAGTGCCGATCTGATTCTGGCCGCCGATGCCATGGTCTATGTGGCTGATCTTGTCCCGGTGTTGCGCGAGGCCAAACGCGTGCTGGCGCCAGGCGGCGTGGTGGCGTTCACCGTCGAAACCCATGGCGGCGACGGCGTGATCCTCGGCGACGGGCTGCGCTACGCCCACGGCACCGCTTGCGTCCGCGCCTCGATCGAGGCCGCCGGTCTCAACCTGTCGCAATGCGAGGATTTGTCCGCCCGCAATGAGGACAATGTCCCGGTGCCCGGCCTCGTCGTGGTCGCAACCAAGCCGAATCGCCGTAGCATCTCCAGCGCGTCATTCCGGGGCTCGCGGCAGCGCGAACCCGGAATCTCGAGATTCCGGGCTCGATGCTTCGGCCGATGACGCCCCGTGCAACGACACGCAAGTTGTCCTGAGGGCCGGGCTCGACGAAACGGCTGCGACCGCTTACCTGTGATGCCGTGCCGCCGCCTCGCATTCTGTCCGCATCTTCGGCCGAGACCGACCCGCTGCTGCCGGACCGGTTTCGTCAATGGTTCGCGGGCCGCGGCTGGGCGCCGCGCCAACACCAATTGGCGCTGTTGGAAAAGGCCCGCGACGGCCGCTCGGCGCTGCTGATCGCCCCGACCGGCGCCGGCAAGACGCTCGCCGGATTTTTGCCGACCCTGGTGGAGTTGAGCGCGCCCGCGGCGGCCGGGGGATCGCGCGCCGGCGTCATCTCCGCCGGGCGCGGCCTGCGACGCAGCGGTGGTCTCCACACGCTTTATATCTCGCCGCTGAAGGCGCTCGCGGTCGATATCGCGCGCAATCTTGAAGCGCCGATCGCCGAGATGGCGCTGCCGATCAAGGTCGAGACCCGCACCGGCGACACCCCGGTATCGCGGCGGCAGCGCCAGCGGCGCTACCCGCCGGACATCCTGCTCACCACGCCGGAGCAACTGGCGCTGCTGCTGGCGTCCGACGACGCGCCGTTCCTGTTCGCTTCGCTGAGGCGCATCGTGCTCGACGAGTTGCATGCGCTGGTCACCTCGAAGCGGGGCGACCTGCTGTCGCTCGGGCTGGCGCGGTTGTGGCGGCTCGCGCCGGAACTGCGCGCGATCGGGCTGTCCGCCACCGTCGCCGAGCCGGAATCGCTGGCGCGGTTTCTGGTGCCGCAAGCCTGCGGCCACAGCGAAGCCGCCGATCTCGTCATCGCCGGCGGCGCCGCGGCGCCGGTTGTCGAGATGCTCGACACGCGCGAACGGCTGCCCTGGGCCGGGCACACCGCGCGCCACGCGCTCGGCGAGATCTACCATCTGATCCGGCGCCACAACACCACGCTGGTGTTCGTCAACACCCGCAGCCAGGCCGAGATGCTGTTCCAGGATCTGTGGCGCATGAACGACGACGGCCTCGCCATCGCGCTGCATCACGGCTCGCTCGACGTTGCGCAGCGCCGCAAGGTCGAGGATGCGATGGCGGCCGGACGGCTGCGCGGCGTGGTCTGCACCTCCTCGCTCGATCTCGGCGTCGACTGGGGTGACGTCGATCTCGTCATCAATATCGGCGCGCCGAAGGGCGCCTCGCGGCTGATGCAGCGGATCGGCCGCGCCAACCACCGCATCGACGAAGCCTCGCGCGCCGTGCTGGTGCCGGCCAATCGCTTCGAGGTGCTGGAGTGCCGGGTGGCGATCGATGCCATCGCCGAGAACGCGCAGGACACCCCGCCGCTGCGGACCGGCGCGCTCGACGTGCTGGCCCAGCACGTGCTCGGCTGCGCCTGCGGCGCGCCGTTTCTCGCCGGCGATCTCTATCGCGAAGTGCTGACGGCCGCGCTTTATGCCGGCCTGACCCGGAGCGATTTCGACGACGTGATCGATTTTGTCGCGACCGGCGGCTATGCGCTGAAAACCTACGAGCGGTTTGCCCGCATCAAGCAGGACAAAGACGGCCGCTGGCGCGTCGCCAACCCGCGGGTGCGGCAAAGCTATCGGCTGAACGTCGGCACCATTGTCGAGGATACCATGCTGAAGGTGCGGCTGGTGCGCTCGCGCGGCGGCGGTTCCGGATCGACCGGCGCGCTGGGACGCGGCGGGCGGATGCTCGGCGAGATCGAGGAAGCGTTCATCGAGGGCCTCGTGATCGGCGACACTTTTGTCTTTGGCGGCGAGGTGGTGCGTTACGAAGCGCTCGCCGAGGATCAGGTCTATGTGTCGCGCGCCAACGACAAGGATGCGAAAGTGCCGTCCTATATGGGCGGCAAGTTTCCGCTGTCGACCTATCTCGCCGAACGCGTCCGCAGACTGCTCGACGACCGGCGTGCCTGGAGCGCGCTGCCGGATCAGGTGCGCGACTGGCTGTCGCTGCAGCGGGATTTTTCCCGCGTTCCCGGCGTCCGCGAGCTATTGGTGGAAACCTTTCCCCGCGCCAACAAGCATTACCTGGTCTGCTATCCGTTCGAGGGTCGGCTCGCGCATCAGACCCTGGGGATGCTGCTGACGCGGCGGATGGAGCGGGCGCGGGTGCGTCCGCTCGGCTTCGTTGCCAATGAATATGCGCTGGCGGTGTGGGGGCTGGGGGACATGTCGTTCATGATCCGGCACGGCCGGCTCGATCTCGGCGCGCTGTTCGACCCGGACATGCTGGGCGACGATCTCGAGGCGTGGCTGGCCGAATCCGCGCTGATGAAGCGCACGTTCCGCACCTGCGCGGTGATTTCCGGGCTGATCGCGCGGCGCTTCACCGGCGAGGAGAAAAGCCGCCGCCAGGTGCTGTTCTCGACCGACCTGATCTACGACGTGCTGCGAAAACATCAGGCCGACCATGTGCTGCTGCGGGCGGCGCGGGCCGATGCCGCGACCGGGCTGCTCGATCTGCGCCGGCTCGGCGATATGCTGTCGCGCATCCAGGGACGAATTATCCACCGGGAACTCGAACATGTTTCGCCGCTCGCGGTGCCGGTGATGCTGGAAATCGGCCGCGAGTCAGTTTATGGCGAAGCATCGGACGAATTGCTGGCGGAAGCCGCCGACGAACTCGTCAAAGAGGCGACCGGATAACCGGATAACAGTCATGCAGTTCGATGGACATTGTGCTGCCGCCCTGCTCCCTCCCCCCTTGCGGGGGAGGGTCGGGGAGGGGGGTAGCCGGGGACGAGGATGCTGACGCACTCGATCGGCCGCTCCCCCACCCCTGACCCCTCCCCGCAAGGGGGAGGGGAAAGAAGAGCGCAGCGAGATATTACGATCGCCGGCATAACCCTGCTCGCCGATCTTTCCGGCGCGCTGTTCTGGGAAGAGCAGAGCCTGCTTGTCGTCTCCGATCTGCATCTGGAAAAAGGCTCGAGCTTCGCCGCCCGCGGCGTGCTGCTGCCGCCCTACGATACGGTGGCGACGCTGAGCCGGCTCGCGGCGGTGATGGCGCGGTACGATCCGCGCATGGTGATCGCGCTCGGCGACAGCTTCCACGACCGCAACGCCCATCACCGGCTGTCGGCGCCGGACCGCGGCGCCCTCGCGGCGCTGCAGGCGCGGCGCGACTGGATCTGGATATCGGGCAATCATGATCCGGCGCTGCCGACCGATCTCGGCGGCGTGGTCGCGAGCGAAGCGGCGATCGGGCCGATTGCGTTTCGTCATCAGCCGAGCGGTGCGGCCGGCGAAATCGCCGGCCATCTGCATCCCAAGGCGCGGGTCAGCAGCCGTGGCCGTTCGATGGAGCGGCGATGTTTCGCCTGCGACGGCGCGCGCGCGGTGATGCCGGCGTTCGGCGCCTATACCGGCGGCCTCAACATTCGCGACGCCGCCTTTACGAAGATATTCCGGACCCCGGGCCTGATGGCGCATGTGCTCGGCGACACCCGCCTCCATACCATCGCCGCCTCGCGCTGCTATTGAGCGCGACATCAGCTTCGGCGCTCGCGGCTGACCCCCCTCCCCGACCCACAAGGGGGGAGGGAGTTGCGGCAACACCTCTGTCCGTTCCCTCCCCCCTTGTGGGTCAGGGAGGGGGGAGCCCCGGAAAGGCGAGGCGATTGGCGAGCCGCAGCGCCGCCACCGTCATCGAGCCGGGCCAGCAGGCCTAATCCTTGCGGAACACGATCGATGCGATCCAGCCGGTCATCAGGGCCATGAACACCGTCACCAGCCCGTAGCTGAAGCCGTCCTGGCGGGCGGTGGTGGCGACGAACTGCTCGAAGCCGACCTTGACGATGTCGAAGGCGGTCTCGGTCTGCGTCACCAGGCTGCCATCGGAAAACAGCTTGATCTCGACGTTGTAGGTCCCGATCGGCACCTCGGCCGGAAGCGGGATGCCGGTGCGAAACAGCGTCGGCGTCAGGAACGTCACCGCGGAAGTCGCCTCGCGATAGAGGCCGTGGTCGGAGCGCAGCCGGACGAAGGCGCGGCGAAAGGCATCGTTCGGCACCACGTCGGCGTAGTCCGGCCCGACGCGCTGGGTCAGCAGCACATTGTCGAGGCCGAGCTGCTGGCGCCGCTGCACGTCCGCCGACGCGATGGCGCCGAACGGCCGGTTGGCAAACAGCGCCAGATAGGCCGGCACCTGCAGGAACTGGCGGTGGTCGGTGTTGACCCAGATGCCGAATCTGCGTTCCTTGCGCCGCGTTACCATGTCGGCGCGCGGGCCGCTCACGGTGACGACCAGATCATAGGCGGCGCGATCGCTCGGGGCGCCCGCATCTTTTTCCACCGAGCCGAACAGCACCAGCTCTTCGCCGGAATAGTTCGGCGTCACCGTCACCCGATGGTTCGAGACCGACACGATCAGCCGTTCCGCGCGCGCCGGCGCTGCGGCGGCCGCTCGCGCCCAGTACCAGCGCAAGGCCGGCCGCCGCGAGGGCGCTGCGCGCGGTCATCCGGCGCCCCCGGTTTCACGGATGGTGAAGAGATCGTCGGGGCGGATCACCAGCTCGATCGCGAAGCGGATGCCGACCGCGAGGATCAGCAGTCCGAGCAGCAGCCGCAGATGCTCGCCACGAATCTTCTGGCCGGCGCGGGCGCCGAACTGCGCGCCGGTCACCCCGCCGACCATCAGGATCAGCGCCAGCACCGCGTCGACCAGATGGTTGGTGACGGCGTGCAGCATGGTCGCGAACAGCATGGTGACCAGGGTCAGCACCATCGAGGTGCCGATCACGGTCGCGGTCGGCACCCGCAGCAGATAGATCATGATCGGAACCAGGATGAAGCCGCCGCCGATGCCCATGATCGCGCCGATGAAGCCGATGATGACGCCAACGGTCACGATCGGGATCACCGACAGGTAGATCTTGGAACGCTTGAAGCGCATCTTCAGCGGCAGGCCGTGGATCCAGCCATGGCTGCCGGAGCGGCGCATCGGTATCACGACGCCGCGCCGGGCCCGCATGATCGCGCGCATCCCTTCCCAGAACATCAATCCGCCGACGGTGGTCAGCAGCAGCACATAGGACAACGCGATCAGCAGATCGAGCTGGCCGAGCGAGCGCAGCAGCGTGAAGGTAAGGACGCCGAGCGTGGTGCCGACAATGCCGCCGCTCAGCAGCACCATTGCCAGCGCCGGATCGATGGCGCGGCGGCGCCAGTAGGAGAGCGCGCCGGAAAACGACGAGGCGGCGATGTGGCTCGCGACCGAGGCGACCGCGACCGCGGGCGCGATGCCGACGAAGATCAACAGCGGCGTCATCAGAAACCCGCCGCCGATGCCGAACATGCCGGACACGAAACCAACCGCCGCACCCATCGCCAGGATGAGGAAGATGTTGATCGGCAGGTCGGCGATCGGAAGGTAGAGCTGCACGCGCGTCTGCTTCGGAATAAGCCGCAGGGCCGGCCGAACCGCTCGCGGCGTGGTTTCTCAGGGAGCGCGGCTCAAGCGCCGCGTCCCTGCATAACCGAAATCATCCGTCGGAGGGACTTAAAGATTCGCTGGCGGCGGCTTTTTTGCCGCGCCGCGCAGAAACGCTTGCGATGTGGTGAATCATTCAGATTAACGCGCCGCGCGCTTGATCGAAACCGGCCTGGCTGCGGGCTTCGCCGTATTTGCCTGCGCCGGCGCACTGTCCCATCCGCCGGCCGGGGCCGCAGCGTTGACGGCGTCGTCGGGCTGCGGCTCGACCGTGAAGGTCTGGATCGCGAGCTTGGCCGCGGCGAGCGACTGGGCGTCGAGCCGCTTCGCAATATCGTCGCGCTTGTGCGCGGAGTCCGCGTCGCCCTGCGCCGCCGCCAGGCTGAACCATTTGTAGGATTCGGCGAGATTCTGTTCGACCCCGATGCCGCGGGCATAGAGGATGCCGAGATTGAACTGGCTGTCGGCGACGCCGCGATCGGCGGCCTTGCGGAACCATTGCGCCGCGCTCTTGTAATCGGCGCCTTTGCCGCTGCCGTCGGCATCGAGCACGGCGAGGTTATGCATCGCCTTGGCGTTGCCGCGCTCGGCCGCCTGCATGTAATAGCGCCGCGCGATGTCGATGTTCTTTTTCACGCTCAGACCCTTTTCATACAGGGTCCCGAGCCTGAAGATCGCCGGCACCACGCCGGCCTCGGCGGCGCGGCCGTACCATTTGGCGGCTTCGTCAAGGTTGCTCGCCACGCCCTTGCCCTCGGCGTAACGGAGGCCGATCTCATAGGCCGCCGCCGGGTCGCCCTTGAGCGCGGCGCTGCGCAGCACCGGGCCGCCGATCGCGTCCGGCAGTTTTTCGGTCGGCGGGATCTGCAGCGAAGGCAGTTTGCCGGCGGCCGGCGCCGGCGTAACCGGAATCGCGCCGGTGACGTCACTGCCCACGGCCGGCGCGGCCTGCGGGATCGCGACCGACGCGCTGCCGTCGGCCGGTGCGGGATCGTTGAACGATTGCCGGCCGATCGGTGTCGGCGAGGTCATCGAGGGCGCCGGCGTGGCCGGGGTGGCGCTGTCTTCTGCCGGTGCCGGCACGGCCGGGATGCTCGAATTCTCCACGGCCGGGAGCTGCCGCGCGCCGCCGCCGTCCAGCATGGTCATCGCCATCTTGAACGAACCGAGCACGATCACGACCACGCTCGCGCCGACCAGCAGCGCGCGAATCTTCGAGGTGATCGTCGATGATGCCCTGGCCGGACCGATCCCGGTGCTCTTGAGCGGGCTGCGACCAGCCTTGTCGGCCGGCGGCGAGGCCGCGGCGGCCTGGGCCGCGCGACGTGCGGCGGCGATGAAATTGGTCGCGCTGGCCTGCTCGCGCGTGCTTGCCGCGATTTCGCTGATGGCGTTTTCGGAAGCCGCGATGCGTTCCGAGGGCGAACCCGCGCGCCCGGTCGGTCGCGTCCCCGGCTCCAGCGGATGATCGGGCGGCAGGCCCGGTTCGATCGCGGCGCGCGGCGGCGCGGCATGCGGCTCGAGAATTTCACTGATGGCGCGCGGCGTGATCGCGGCGATGGCCGGCGCGGCAGCATGGAAGTCGCGCGGCGCGGCCGCGAAATGCGGCTCGGCGGCCGCCGGATTGGGCAATTCGGGCTTGACTTGCGGTGGTATCGCCGCGGCCGTCGGCACCGGTCGCGAGGCCGGTGCCGGTGCCGGCGGCGCCGCCGGCGCGGCGCGCGCATCGCGCAGATCGCCTTCGATCATCGCCAGCCGATCGACGACATGGCCGAGCGAGGTGTGCACGGCCTCGAGCGAATCCTGGGTTTGGCGGTCGCGGTCGGTCTGGCTGAGACGGATATCGGACAACTCGCGCTTGACGAGTTCGGCAAGGCCGGAATCCTCCGGCGCATGGCCGGACCCGCGGCTTTCGGTCAGCGCTGCGAAGCTGGCATGCTGGGCTTCGAGATGGCGCAGGATGTCCTGCAAGCCGTCCTCGACGCGGCCGAGATTGCCGGCGCGGTGATCGGTGGAGGCCTCGAGGCGTTCGAGCAGATAGGACACGCGCTGCTCGAGATGGGCGAAGGCGGAGGCGCTGTCATTGGCGACGGGCATCCGATCGATGCGGTCGGACAGCGCCCGCAGCGCGCCTTCCATCTGTTCGGAGTTTTCGCCGGCCGCCGGCCGCTCGCGGCTTTGCAGCGACGAGGCCAGGGTGGCGATGCGCTGCTCCAGCACGGCGAAGGAATCGCGGTTGTCGCCGGTGCGGGCAAGCTGGTCGACCTTGGACGAGAGCGTGTGCACGTCGTCGCTGAGCCGCGCCAGCGCGTCGGTGGAGGCGACGTTGGAGACGATGGAGCGAAGCGCGGCGATGGCGCTTTCGAGCTGGTGGACCGTCGAGGGGTCGTCGCTGGCGCGCAGGATGGTGTCGAGCCTGGCGCCGAGACTGCGGATCGCCTCGTCGTAGCCGGCCAATTGTTCCGCCGGCTTCAGCGAGCGCAGCGCTTCGCGAATCTCGTCGAGCGCGCGTTCGATGCCCGCCAGGGCCCGGCCATCGATGCCGTTCTGCCTGGTGTCGTCGATGCGGCGGGACAGCGACCGGATCTCGTTTTCGATCAATTCGATCGCCCGGCGCGGCATCGCCTCGGTGATGGCGGCGCGAATCTCGGCCAGTTCGACCCGGAAGGCGGCGATCGACGGCTCGACCCCGCTGGGCTGCTGCAGCGCTTCGATCTGGCTGGTGATCTTGAAAAGATGACGCTCGAGCGAGGCGAAATCGGGCCCGGTTGGCGCTGCCGGCGCTGCCGGCATGGCCGGCGCCAGCGGCGGCGCACCGCGCGGCGGCACTTGCCGCGGCGCGGCGTTGTCAAGCTCGCTCTGGCGTGCGGTAATTTCGGCGACCGCCAGCTCCAGCGAACCCGGGCTGAGCGGCGGGGACGGACGATAGACCTCGGCGGCGGCGCGCTCGACCAGGTCGGCCTGGTGCTGCGGGTCCTGTGAAAAGGCCTTTTTTGCCGCCGCGGGATTTGAGATCTGCGACAGCCGTGCATCGAGGCGCGAGATGGCGTCGTTCAACTGCCGGGCGACGCCGGGCTCGGCTCGTGCCGGCTCGCTGCGCGGCGAGTCCTGGCGCGGTGCCGGGCGCGAAATCTGTTCGATCTGGCGGGTAATGGAATCGAGCCGCTGGTGAATGTCGGCAACGTCGCGCGACTCCCGGCCCGGCGTCGGCCGCTGGTCGGAGGCGCGGCCAAAATCGGGCGGCGCGAATTCGCCGATGGTGGAATTGAGCCAGTCGCTCAGCGACATGCCGGCGCGCCGCGCGGCAGACTCGGCCCGCTCGCGCACGGATGGATCGATGCCCTCTACATTCCACGACACGCGCGAATTCATGCTTTCGTCCGGTCCAACTCCGGCGCCTGCCACACGCCTTCAGCCTCCCCGCGCGTCCCCTGGAGGAGACAATCGAATTCCGCGCAGAGCGTCTGCCTCTGCGGTCGACTTTTTCGTGTTACGGTAAACAACCGGTTAAGATTCGGTCATCCGGTCTGGAAAGTTGCCCGGCGACGGCGTCGGATGGCGGTTCGAGACCGCGACCGCCCGGCGCGCCGGTCAAGGCGCTTGCCGCGGCAGCCCACGCCTGATCTGTCGCGACCTTGGGTCGCATTCTGGAATTGAGCAATTGCTGCGCTGCAAAATCTCCCCTAAACGAGGCCCGCCAGCCCAGCCGAGAGGTAACCATGCCGACCTACAAAGCTCCGCTCGAAGACGTCAGCTTCCTGCTCAACGACGTGTTCCAGATTGACCGCTACGACAATCTCCCCGGCTTTACCGACGCCTCCGCCGATGTCCGCGAGGCGATCCTGGGCGAGGCGGCCAGACTGAGCGAGGAGGTGCTGCAGCCGCTTAACCGGGTCGGCGATCTCGAGGGCTGTATCCGCCATGACGACGGCCGGGTGACGACCCCGAAAGGTTTCAAGGAGGCGTTCGCCCGGGTCGCCGAAGGCGGCTGGCTCGGCCTGTCGGCACCCACGGAATATGGCGGGCAGGGGCTGCCGGTGACGCTGACCCAAATGGTCACCGAATTCCAGAGCGCGGCGAACATGGCGTTTTCGATGTATGGCGGCCTGACCCAGGGGGCGACGGCGGCCCTGCTGGTCCATGGCCAGCCGGAACAGAGGGCGATGTTCGTGCCGAAGATGGTGGCGGGGCAATGGACCGGCACCATGAATCTCACCGAGCCGCAATGCGGTACCGATCTCGGGCTGCTGCGCACCAAGGCGGTCAAGCAGGGCGACGGCAGCTACAAGATCACCGGCACCAAGATCTTCATCTCCGCCGGCGAGCATGATCTGGCGGAAAACATCATCCATTTGGTGCTCGCGAGAATCGAGGGCGCCCCGAGCGGCATCAGGGGGGTGTCGCTGTTCGTGGTGCCGAAGATTCTGGTCAATGCCGATGGATCGCTTGGCGCGCGCAACGGGGTGTCGTGCGGCTCGATCGAGCACAAGATGGGGATTCACGGCAATTCCACCTGCGTGATGAATTACGACGGCGCCACCGGCTGGCTGATCGGCGAGGAAAACAAGGGCATGCAGGGCATGTTCGTGATGATGAACGAGGCGCGGCTTGGCGTCGCGGTGCAGGGCCTGGCGCAATCCGAGGTCGCCTACCAGAACGCCGTCGCCTACGCCCGCGACCGCCTGCAGGGCCGCGCGCTTTCGGGACCGCAGGCGCCGGACAAGCCGGCCGATCCGATCATCGTGCACCCCGACGTGCGCCGCACGCTGCTGACGATCCGTGCCTTCAACGAGGCAGCGCGCGCGATGGTGGTGTGGACGTCGCTGAAGAGCGATGTCGCGCATCGCTCCCCCGATCCCCGGGATCGCGAGGCCGCCGACGATCACATGGGGCTGATGACGCCGGTGATGAAGGGCGTTCTGACCGACGTCGGATTTTCCAACGCGGTGCTGGCGCAGCAGATCTATGGCGGCCACGGCTATATCGCCGAGAACGGCATGGAGCAGTTCGTGCGCGACGCCCGCATCGCCATGATCTACGAGGGCGCCAACGGCATTCAGGCGCTCGACCTGGTGGGCCGCAAATTGCCGCGCAACGGCGGCCGCGCCGTGATGTCGTTCTTCGGCGAAGTCGCCGCCTTCGCCAAGGAGCACGGCGCCGACGAGGCCATGAAGCCCTATGTGACGCCGCTGAGCACGGCGCTCGGCCATCTGCAGCAGGCCACCACCTGGCTGATGCAGAATGCGATGGCCAAGCCGGACAATGCCGGCGCCGGTGCCACCGATTACATGCAACTGTTCGGGCTCGTCGCATTCGCCTACATGTGGGCGCGAATGGCGAAAGTCGCGCAGGACAAGATTGCGGGCAGCGGCGCGACGCCCTATCTGACCACCAAGCTCGTGACCGGCCGCTTCTTCATGGAGCGGATGCTGCCGGAAACGCCGCTGCATCTTGCGCGCATCCAGACCGGAAGCGCGACCACCATGGAACTGGCGGCGGAAGCCTTTTGATCGGAGAAATTCTTCGGCGACCGCCGAGGATCCGCGACAACCTCCGATCCCGCCGATATATTATGATCCTCATACCAGGAGGGCGTCATGCCTGAGGCATATATCTACGATCACGTACGCACGCCGCGCGGCCGCGGCAAGGCCGATGGCGCGCTGCACGAGGTGACCGCGCTGGCGCTGGCGACGGCGCCGCTGAAGGCGCTGAAGGCGCGCAACCATCTCGGCGAAGACGTCGTCGACGACGTCGTGCTCGGCGTGGTCGATCCGGTCGGCGAGGCCGGCTCCGACATTGCGCGCTTTGCGGCGCTGCAGGCCGGCCTCGGTGAATCCGTTCCAGGTGTCCAGATCAACCGGTTCTGCGCCTCGGGCCTCGACGCCGTCAATTTCGCCGCCGCCCAGATCATGAGCGGCCAGCATGAACTCACCATCGGCGGCGGCGCCGAATCCATGAGCCGCGTCGGCATCGGCGCCTCCGGCGGCGCCTGGCCGATGGATCCCTCGATCGCGGTGCCGGCCTATTTCATGCCGCAGGGCGTGTCGGCCGACCTGATCGCGACCAAATACGGCTTCTCGCGCGACGATGTCGACGCCTACGCGGTACAGAGCCAGCAGCGCGCCGCCAAGGCGTGGGACGAGGGCCGCTTCAAGAATTCCGTGGTGCCGGTCAAGGACGTCAACGGGCTGACGATTCTGGCCAAGGACGAGCACATGCGGCCGACCACGACAATGCAGTCGCTGGGGCAGTTGCAGCCGTCCTTCGTGACGGTGGGCCAGATGGGCGGCTTCGACGCGGTGGCGATCCAGTCGCACCCGGAAATCGAGCGCATCAACTATGTCCACCATGCCGGCAATTCCTCTGGAATCGTCGACGGTGCCGGCGCCGTCCTGCTCGGCAGCAAGCAAGCCGGTGTGAAGCACGGCCTGAAAGCGCGGGCGAAAATTCGCGCCTTCACCAATATCGGCTCCGAGCCCGCGATGATGCTGACCGGTCCGGTCGATGTGACGAAGAAGCTGTTTGAGCGCTCGGGCATGAACAAATCGGACATCGACCTGTTCGAATTGAACGAGGCCTTCGCCTCGGTGGTGCTGCGCTACATCCAGGCCTTCGACATCGACACCGCCAAAATCAACGTCAATGGCGGCGCGATCGCGCTCGGCCATCCGCTCGGCGCTACCGGCGCCATGATCCTCGGCACCGTGCTCGACGAGCTCGAGCGCACCAACAAATCGACCGCGCTGGTCACGCTGTGCATCGGCGGCGGCATGGGCACCGCGACCATCATCGAACGGGTTTGACGACCTTTACTCCCTCCCCCTTGCGGGGGAGGGTCGGGGAGGGGGTAGCCACAAGCGTGAACTCGCCCGCGGACCCCCACCCCCGCCCCCGCAGGGGGGAGGGGAGAACAATTCCGCCAAACTTGAGCGCTGCGGCAAAACGGGCATAGCGGCATCTTCGAATTGGGAGCGACACCATGGCCTTCAAGAATTTCAAGATCGAGACCGACGCCGACGGCATTGCGCTGGTGACCTGGGACACGCCGGGCCGTTCGATGAACGTGCTCGATGAAACTTCGGTCAGCGAACTCGAAGCGATCGTGAAACAGACCTCCGCCGACAGCGCGGTCAAGGGCGTCGTCATTACCTCGGGCAAGGAGGCGCTGTCCGCCGGCGCCGACCTGGCCATGCTGGAAGGCATGAGCCGCAGCTATGCCGAGACGCTGAAGGCGCGGGGCGAGGAAGCGGCCAACCAGTCGCTGTTCGAGCAGAGCCGACGTTTCTCGCAGGTGTTCCGCTCGATCGAGACCTCCGGCAAGCCGTGGGTCGCTGCCATCAACGGGCTTGCGCTCGGCGGCGGCTTCGAACTGACGCTGTCGTGCCATTACCGCGTCGCCGCCGAAAATCCGAGGACCCGTCTCGGCCTGCCCGAAGTCAAGGTCGGGCTGTTCCCCGGCGCCGGCGGCACCCAGCGTGTGCCGCGGATCGTGCCGCCGCAGGATGCGATGCAGTTGCTGTTGAAGGGCGAGGCGATCAATCTCGACAAGGCCAAGGCGCTGAAACTGATCGACGCCATCGTTCCCGCCGGGGATCTGATCAGGGCGGCGAAGGATTGGATCAAGGGCGGCGGCAAGGCGGTTGCGCCCTGGGATGAGAAGGGTTTCAAGCTGCCGGGCGGCGCGGTCTATTCCAAGGCCGGCATGATGATGTTCCCGGCCGGCAACGCCATCTTCCGCCGCGAGACCTACGACAATTATCCGGCGGCGCGCGCCATCATGCAGTGCGTCTATGAGGGCCTGCAGTTGCCGATCGACGCCGCGTTGCGGGTCGAGTCGCGCTACTTCACGCAGATCCTGCGCAGCAAGGAAGCGGCCGCGATGATCCGCAGCCTGTTCCTGTCGATGCAGGAATTGAACAAGGGCGCGCGCCGGCCGGTCAATGTGCCGCCGACCAAGGTCAGGAAACTCGCCGTGATCGGCGCCGGCTTCATGGGCGCCAGCGTCGGCTACGTCTCGGCACGCGCCGGCATCGACGTGGTGCTGATCGACCGCGACCAGGAAAGCGCGGACAAGGGCAAGGCCCACGCCCAATCCGTGATCGACGATCTGGTCAGGAAGGGCCGCGCCAGGGAAAAGGACCGCGACGCCATCCTGGCGCGCATCAGCGCGACCGCCGATTACAACGCGCTGAAGGATTGCGATCTGGTCATCGAGGCGGTGTTCGAGGACCGCAAGGTCAAGGCCGAAACCTACGCCAGGGCGCAGCCGCTGTTGAAATCCGACGCGATCTTTGCCTCCAACACCTCGACGCTGCCGATCAATTCGCTGGCGGAGGAATTCAAGGACCAGGGCAGGTTCATCGGCATTCACTTCTTCTCGCCGGTCGAGAAGATGATGCTGGTGGAGATCATTGTCGGCAAGAACACCGGCGACGTCGCACTCGCGACCGCGCTGGATTACGTGCGGGTGATCGGCAAGACGCCGATCGTGGTCAACGATTTGCGCGGCTTCTTCGCCAATCGCTGCGTGCTGCGCTTCACCGCCGAGGGCCTGGAAATGCTGATGGAAGGCGTGCCGCCGGCAATGATCGAGAATACCGCCAGGATGGCCGGCATGCCGGTCGGGCCGCTGTCGCTGTCCGACGAGGTCGCGCTCGACCTCGTGCTCAGGATCATGAAGGCGACCGAGGCCGATCTCGGCGCCAACGCCATCGACCAGAGCCAGAAGAAGCTGCTGGTCGAGATGGTCGAGAAACAGGGCCGCTTCGGCCGCAAGAACGGCAAGGGATTTTACGATTACCCCGAGAAGGGCAAGGGGCAGAAGAGCCTGTGGTCGCAATTGGGCGGCCTGCAGCCGAGGCACCTCGACCCCGATACGCTCGATGTCGAAGAACTGAAGCAGCGTTTCTTGGTGGTGCAGGCGGTGGAAGCGGCGCGCACGGTGGAGGATCACGTCATCACGGATATGCGCGAGGCTGATGTCGGCTCGATCCTGGGCTTCGGCTTCGCCCCGTTCACCGGCGGCACGCTGTCCTATATCGACTTCATGGGCACCAGGAAATTCGTCGAGCTCTGCCACAAGCTCGAGGCCAAATACGGCGCGCGCTTCACCCCGCCAAAGCTGCTGATCGAGATGGCGGCCAAGGACGAGACCTTCTACGGCCGCTTCCCGCCGAAGAAGCAGGCCGCGGCGTAGGTGGGAATTTCATCCTCATTGAGCTTCCGTGTGCAAGGTCGGCCCTCTCTCCCCCTTGTGGGGGAGAGGTGGAGAGGGGGTATCACGAACTCCGGCGTCTGCGGCTGACCCCCTCCCTAACCCTCCCCCACAAGGGGGGAGGGAATAGAAAGCTCACGCCGCCTGCAGCAGGCCTTCCATCTTGAGCGCGGCCTGGACGTTGGGCCGCGCGGCGACGCGGTCCTTGAAGGCCATCAGGTTCTTCATTGCCGAGAGGTCGATCTTCATGCGGTCCGCCCAGGCCAGCATCACGAACAAATAGCCGTCGGCAACCGTGAACTGCTTGCCCATCAGATAGTCGCGGCCGGCAAGCTGGGAGTTCGGCATATTTGAATTTGCCGATGATCCGGTCGGTGAAGAATTTCTTGACATCGTCGGGGATCGCCGGATTGAACAGCGGGCTGAAATTCTTGTGCAGCTCGCTGGTGGTGAAGTTCAGCCATTCCTGCATCCGGTAGCGGGCGTCGGTGCCGTTGGCCGGGGCCAGGTTCTTGCCGGCGGCCTTGTCGGCGATGACCTGCACGATCACCGGGCCTTCGGTCAGGAGTTCGCCGCTGTCCAGCAGCAGCGCCGGGACCTGGCCCTTGGGATTGATGGCGGTGAAATCGTCGCCGTTTTCGGTCTTTTTCGCCCTGAGGTCGACCTTGACCAGCTCGTGTTGCAGGCCGGCTTCATGCAGCGCGATATGGGGCGAGAGCGAGCAGGCGCCCGGCGAGTAATACAGTTTCATGGGAATTTCCTTCCTGCGATCGGTACTGGTTGGTTGAGCCGGGTCATTAAATGCATTTGCATGGAATAGTCAAGATTGATGCAGATGCATTTAGTGCGGTACACTCACGCGCCTGATGTATGGACCGAGCCATGAAACGCAAACCATCGACCGAAGCCACCGCGGCCTGGATCCGCCTGATGCGGCTCCAGAGCCGGGTGCTCGACGCCGTCGAGCAGGATCTGAAGAAGGCGGGGTTTCCGCCGCTCGCCTGGTATGATGCATTGCTGGAGCTGTCGCGCGCGCCGAGCGGCGAAATGCGCCCGGTGGAGCTGGAAAAGCAGATGCTGATCCCGCAATACTCGACCTCGCGGCTGATCGACCGGCTGGTCGACGAGGGGCTGGCGGCGCGCCGCGAATGCAAGATCGACAAGCGTGGCCAGTTCGTCGAAATCACCGAGGCCGGGCGCGAGCTGCAGAAGAAGATGTGGAGCGCGTATTCCGCCGCGATCGAAAAGCATGTCGGCTCGAAATTGTCCGATACGGATGCGCTGAAGCTCTGCGGCCTGCTCGACCGGCTCGGCTGCTCCTGCGAGGAGGATCCGGCGCTCGCCGCGAGAGACGGCGCGCCCGTCCGATGATATTGTTATCGCCTCAAGCAACTCCGGGCCGATCGGTCCGGGGCCAACCCCGACACCGCGCGCGTTCGGTCGAAGCGCCTTTTATCCGGAATCCGTATGGCGCGTGACCAGATCGATATGACGCCGCTGCAGTCGCGCGACGAACTGGTCGCGTGGCTGGAGGCCGGCGTGAAGCCGGTTTCCGAATTCCGGATCGGCACCGAACACGAAAAAACGCCGTTCACGGCCGAGGGCCATCTTCCGGTTCCCTACGAAGGGGGCCGCGGGATCGGCGCCCTGCTCGAGGGCATGAAGCTCCTGCTCGGCTGGGAACCGATCATGGAGCGCGGCAACATCATCGGGCTCTACGACGTCACCGGCGGCGGCGCGATTTCGCTGGAGCCCGGCGGGCAGTTTGAACTGTCGGGCGCGCCGGTCGAGAACGTGCATCAGACCCAGTCCGAGCTGATGGCGCATCTGGCGCAGGTGCGCGAGATCGCGGCACCGCTCGGCATCCGGTTTCTCGGGCTTGGCATGACGCCATCCTGGTCGCGGGCGCAGATTCCGGTGATGCCGAAAGGCCGTTACAGGATCATGACCGACTACATGCCGAAGGTCGGTCGATACGGCCTCGACATGATGTACCGGACCTGCACGGTGCAGACCAATCTCGACTTCTGCTCGGAAGCCGACATGGTCAGGAAGCTCCGGGTGTCGGTGGCGCTGCAGCCGGTGGCGACCGCCTTGTTCGCCAATTCACCGTTCACCGAAGGCAAGCCCAACGGCTTCCTGTCGTTCCGCTCCGAAATCTGGCGCGATACCGACAATGCGCGTTCCGGGATGATTCCGTGGGCGTTCGAGGACGGCATGGGGTTCGAGCGCTGGGTCGACTATGCGCTCGATGTGCCGATGTATTTCATCAAGCGCGGCGATTCCTATATCGATGTGGCGGGATCGTCGTTCCGCGATTTCTTCGACGGCCGGAATTCCGCCCTTCCCGGCGAGCGCCCGACGCTGTCGGACTGGGCCAATCATCTGTCCACGATCTTCCCCGAGGTGCGATTGAAGCGCTATCTGGAAATGCGCGGCGCCGACGGCGTGCCGTGGGGACGGCTGCCCGCCCTGCCGGCGTTCTGGGTCGGATTGCTCTATGACGACACCAGCCTCGATGCGGCGTGGGACATCGTCAAGCACTGGAATGCGCAGGAGCGCCAGGCCATGCGCGACGACGTGCCGCGCATGGGCTTCAAGACCCGGATCAGGGACCGCTATCTGTTCGAAATCGCCAAGGAATGCCTGACGCTGGCGCATTCGGGCTTGCGGCGACGCGGCCGGGTCGACCACCTCGGCCGGGACGAGAGCCGCCATCTCGAGCCGCTCGATCGGATTCTCGATACCGGCCACAGCCCCGCCGAGGAAATGCTGGAGAAGTTCCACGGCCCCTGGCATGGCTCGGTCGAGCCAGCCTACGAGGAATACGCGTTTTAGATTCCTGCTGGATTCTTGCTGGACTCTGCTGGATTCCCTGTTTTGACGCCTTTTTCTTTACCCGACCCGGCAGCCACCTCGCTCGAAACGCCGTGGCAGC
>CAVVIM010000043.1:0-547119 GCA_963748165.1 uncultured Alphaproteobacteria bacterium | reverse complement strand
GAACGTCGCTCCCTGGCCTTCGCCGGGGCTCTTGGCCCGGATGCTGCCGCCGTGCATCTCGACGAGCTGCTTGACGATGGCCAGCCCCAGCCCGAGCCCGGCGTGCCGCCGCGTGGTCGAGCCGTCGGCCTGGCGGAAGCGGTCGAAGACGTGGGGCAGGAATTCGGGCTGGATGCCGATGCCGGTGTCGATGACGCTGATCTCGACGTGCGAGTTGACCCGCTCCAGCAGAACCTGGACCTGGCCGCCCTTGGGCGTGAACTTGACGGCATTGGCCAGGAGATTCCAGACGACCTGCTGGAGGCGTGCGGCATCGCCGCTGACCGGACCGGCGAGGGAATCGAGCACCTTGTGGATGCGGATCTCCTTGGCATTGGCGGCCGGGAGCACGGTGGCGAGGGCCGCTTCGATGATGTCGGTCAGGTGAAGCCGCTGGACGTCGAGGCGCAGATTTCCCGAGATGATGCGGGAGATGTCGAGCAGGTCCTCGATGATCTGGGTCTGGGCGTGGGAATTCCGGTCGATGGCCGAGAGTCCCTCCTCGATGTCCTCGGCATCCACCCTGCCGGAACGGAGGATCTTGGCCCAGCCGACGATGGCGTTGAGCGGGGTGCGCAGCTCGTGAGAAAGCGTGGCCAGGAAGTCGTCTTTCATGCGGTTGGCCGCCTCGGCCTCGGCCCTGGCCGCCTCGGCGGCGGCGAGCAGCCGCTCCCGCTCCGCCTCGGCGCGCTTGCGCTCGGTGATGTCCCGGGCGACCTTCGCTGCCCCGATGATCGTGCCGTCGGCATCGCGGATCGGCGAGATGCTGAGCGAGACGTCGATGACCCGCCCGTCCTTCGTGAGTCGCTGGGTCTCGAAGTGGCCGATGCGCTCGCCCCGCCGGATGCGCTCCAGGATCCGGACCATGTCCTCGGAATGGTCCGGCGGCATCAAGGCGGAGATCGGGCTTGCCGACGATTTCGGCGGCGGTGTAGCCCAGGATCCGCTCGGCGGCCTGATTCCAGCTCGTGATGACCCCGTCGAGCGTCTCGCCGATGATGGCATCGTCTGAGGATTCGACGATGGCCGCCAGCACCAGCCTCGTATCCTCGGCCTGCCGGAGGGCGACCTCGGCCGTGTGCTGCGCTTGTCTGCTCTCGCGGATCGACTCCTCCGCGGCGTATCGCTCGCTCACGTCGTGGAAGACGAGGACGACGCCCTGGATGCGGCCGCCGTCATCCTGTGATGGGTGCCGCCGTGTCGTCGATCGGGCGGCTCGTCCCGTCCCTGGCCGTGAGGGTCGTATGATTGGCGAGGCCGACCACGACGCCCTCGCGCAGCACCCTCGCGACGGGGTTCTCGGCCGCCTCGCCGGTGATCTGATTGGTGATCCGGAAGATGTGCTCGAGCGGCTTCCCGCTTGCCTCTTCGCGCGCCCATCCCGTCAGCGTCTCGGCCACCGGATTCAGGAAGGTGACGCGCCCCTCGCCGTCGGTTGCAATCACCGCGTCGCCCATGCTGCGGAGCGTCGTGGATAGCCAGGCGGCGTGTCGGTGAAGTTGCTCGCGGCTCCGCTCGCTCAGGAGATGGACGCCGAACAGGAGGACCAAGGCCAGGACGGAGGTGAGCGTGAAGGTGAGCGTCGTGCCTTTGAGGGCGGCCTGTAATCCGTCTCTCAGGCGGACGCGCGTTGCGTTCTCTTCGGCCCCCATCGCCGCGATCTCGCTGCGGACTTGATCCATGGAGGCCCTGCCGCGGTCGGTCTTGACGACCGCGAGGGCGGCGTCGAAACCGCTTTCCCTGCGGAGTCTGATGGTCTGCTCGAGCTCGGAGAGCTTGGCCGACGTCGCCTCTGCGGCCGTGTTCAGGTGCTCCCGCCGGACGCCGTTGTTCGCGACGAGCGATCGGAGGCGATCGATCGAGGTGGCGACGACCGCGTGGGATTTCGTGTAAGGTTCCAGGTATCGCTCGTCGCCGGTGAGGAGGTAGCCGCGCTGGCCGGTCTCGGCGTCCCGGAGGTTCGAGAGCACGTCATCCAGGCCCACGACGACATCGTGGCTCAACGCGAGAGCATCCCAGGTCCGGCTAATGGAATTCAAATTCCAAAACGTAATAAGTAAATCAATGATCAGGACCGCGATGGCAACGGCGTAGCCGGTGGCCAACTTCCGCTGCGGCGGCCATTTCGTGCCATCCGGGCTCATGGTACGCCTCGTTCCTCTCGGCTTACTTGACCGCCCCCGGGCGGCGGACGTCCCTCTCGAAGGCGGCAGATCGCGTCCTCGGCCTCTCCGGCGCCGAGGCCGTAACGCTCCTGGAGCACCTGGGCCAGGACGTCTCGCTTGCCGTCGATGAGGGCGATGTCTTCCTCGCTCAGCTTGTGCCAGTGGGACACGAGGAGTGCCTTCATCTGCTCCCACTGGGCCTCGATTTCCGACCAGTTCATGGCTCGACTCCTGGAAGTGATTTCCTAGCTCCGCTCGGTTGATGTTTGCATGCCTTAATCGCTCCGACTGCCACAAGAGCCGCCCGTCGCGGCGGGAGGATCCCGACCGGGCCGCGGGGCGGCCGGGGAGATGTCGCTACCCGCCCCGACCGGACTGGTTCTTCGTCGGGTCCACCAGCTTGTAGGTGCGGTTCGGCGGCGGCGGCGGCGGCAGCGGCTCGCCCTTCACGACGGTCACCTCGCGACCTCGTCCGCCCCGCGACCCGGTCTCGCGGTATTGGCCCGACCGGGGGGCAATCTCACCCGGTCGGAATGGCCCTCTGGTTGCTGACATCGCTGCACCCCGTGACGAATGAGGCCATCCTTGACCCGGACCTCAAAGCGTGAAGGTTATCGACCACTCCGGGCCTTCGGCAGTGGCCTCGGCCGCCCACGCCGGATGCGAGACGACGAACAGCCGCAGCCACGCGCGACGGACGCCGAACGCCTGGCAGACCGCCTCGATGGCATCGTCGTGGGTGAAGCCTTGGTCGTGGAGTTCGGTCACGAACTGCTTGCTGCACAGACTCCGACTCCTTCCGGCCAGATATCGGTGGGCGATGTTGTCTCGATGCATCGTTGGGCTCCTCTCGCCGGTCATTCCTCTGGCCGTTCCGTGATTCGAAGATGCGTCAGACCAATATGCAGCAAACTGCATGCCGGATCGTAAATCCTTTGATATTAATACTTTCCAATCCACGGCCTCTGGCCGTGTGACCCGAAGAGCTTCGAGCGATCCGGCGTGCCGTCCTCCGGTGAAATCGTTGGGCTTGGCATCCCGGGTCTCTGCGGTGGAGAAGGCGTTGTTGAGCGATTGGGAGTGTCGCTTATCCGGTTGACTCCAGAGCCCCCAACGGGGGTTACCTCGCGTGGACGGCCCCCTTGGGGGGCCTTCCTGATACCTCGGCCTCTGGCCGAGGAGCCTCATTCTCGATAACAACGGCCCCCACTCACTCGTGGCTCATTGCGTCGATGCACTCGGTCGGACTCGCGATCGCAGACCTGCCAGAACAGGATTCCTTCCATCTCCCAATGACGCCAATGGCTATCCTCCCACTATCGCCGCGAAAATTTTTTGGATTTTCGCATCTGCTTTTGTGAGGACGAGTTCGGGAGGGTGTCGGGTAAAGGACCGCCGAAGCAGTGTTCGCCAGTTCGTTTCCTCTCGAATTGTGGGGACTCGCCTCTTCCCCTCTTGCCCATCTTCGGTAAACCTGGTTGGTCATGAATGGCCAACTGGTCCAGCTCTGTCGCCCCAGCAAGTCCTCCGTGGAGTTGATTGCCTTGGTGGCGACTCTACGCCAGGAAGTCGCTGACCTCCGCGCCGAAGTCGAGCGCCTCAAACGAGAGAACCTCGAATTCCGCCAGCAGGCCGGATCTTGGAAGAGTCGCCATCGTGATGCCCTGCAACGGATCAGCGCCTTGGATCAGAAGGTCGAACAACTCGAAGGAGAAAAGCGCCAGCTCAAAGCGGATCTCTTCGGGAAAAGCACCGAGACCACCACGCGACGTGATCGCTCCAATCACCTGGATGATCCCCAAGTCGACTCCCGGGAAACGCAGCGGAAGCGGGGCCAACAACCGGGGAACGCCGCACCTAAGCGACGCGATTACTCCCACCTGCCGGTCCGCGAGAAGGTCCTCGAACTACCTCCCGAGCACTGTGTGTGTCCCGATTGCGGCCAGCCCTTGGTTTCCCATGGTTACACCGACGATTCGGAGGAGATCGAGATCGAAGTGGTGCCTACCGCCGGGTGATTCGGCGGCGGCGCTATCGGCGGACTTGCACCTGCGACGGCCCGACCACGATCCTGGCGCCTCCGGCTCCCAAGCTGATCCCCAAAGGACGATACGGCACCTCGGTGTGGGTCGAGGTCCTCCTGGACAAGTATTTCGGCTACCGGCCCACGGAACGCTTGCTGGATTCGTGGCGGCTGTGGGATTTGGACCTGGCACCGGGCACCGTCACCGACGGCTTGCAGCGGTTAGAAGTCCTGCTGCGACCGATCTACGAAGCGCTCGAGAGCGGAATCGGCACGGCGACTTGCATCAAGCCGATGAGACACGATGGCCGGTGTTCGTCGTCTTAGAGGGCAAAGAAGGACACGGCTGGTGGTTATGGGTCTTCTTGGGTCCGGACACCGTCGTCTTCGTGCTGAATGTCAGTCGCGGCCACGAGGTCCCCGAAGACCACTATCAAGCCGGATCGCGGGGTGTTGGTGGTCGACCGGTATTCGGCTTACAAAGCGATGAGTTGGGTTAAGCAAGGACTCCTCGTCCTGGCTTTTTGCTGGGCTCATGTGCGGCGGGACTTCATCCGGGTGGGCAAAGGATGGCCGCAATCGAAGACGTGGGCCTTGGAATGGCTAGGGCGGATTCGCGCGCTCTACCGGTTGAACCGGCGCCGGTTAGCGGCGGAGAACGGCACAGCGGCGTTCCGCGAAGCCGACGGCTGTCTGCGGCAAGCCATGGCCGAGATGAAGGCGCAGATGGAGGCGGAACGGGCCCGAGCGGATCTGGCGACACCGTGCCGAAAGGCTCTGGTAAGCCTGGGGGAGCATTGGGAAGGACTGACCCGGTTCGTGGACGATCCCCGGATCCCGATGGACAACAACGCCTCGGAACGACGTGCGCGGGGTCCGGCGGTGGCGCGGAAGAACTTCTACGGCTCGGGGTCGAAATGGAGCGGTGAACTGGCGGCGGCAGCCTTCTCGATCTTTGCCACGTTGTCGATGTGCCGGCTCAATCCTCGGAAATGGCTGACGTGGTACTTCGAGCGATGCGCGGCCGCCGGGGGCCAGGTCCCGGCGGACATCCGGGCGTTCTTGCCCTGGAACCTCAGTGACGAGAAGAAGAAGGAACTCAGGGACACCAGCCCGCCGGACGGCGACGACACCTCCTAATCGGATGTCCCCGGAATCCCGAGGTCGCCAGTCGTCGATGACTTCCCGAAAGAGAATGACCCGCATTGAGGCGCGGACGGCGTAGCGGTGCGCGCCCACTCGGGCCGCAACAGGTTGGGCGAAGCTTTACTGGCATCCTGTCCGGAATGTAGACTCTGAGTGCCGACCAGCGCAGACCCGCGACGGCCGATCCGCACCTCGAAGGCTGGATGTCTTTTGGAAGTCACGGGGTCTTGGTATAAAGTCGTAACACACCACGTCGTGCGTACGAAACCGTCCCGGCAAAGGGTTGGCGAAGGAAATCGGCCCATGAAGCGAATATCAATGCGGATCGCGGGGACTTTCCTGGTTGTGCTCCTGGGGACCGGGCTCGCCGTGCAGGGCGAGACCAGAACCATCGCCCGATGCGGCGAAGGGTTCCTCGAGGAGGTGGACGGCTCCGCGCAGTCCTCCATGTCAAGGGGACCCCTACCAGATGGGCTATCAGCAGGGGGCCCTGCTCCGCGACGATATCCGCGAGCTGGTCCATTTCCTGTTCGACGTCAAGGCGAAGGAGATGCGGGTCGAGCTCGGCGGCCTCAAGCTGCTGGACCCGAAGCAGGTCATCAAGGGGATCGTGGCCACCCAGCGCAAGTACATCCCCGATCGGTTCTTCGAGGAGATGCGCGGGGTCGCCGACGGCGCGGGGATGGACGTCCAGGACGTCGTCGTCGCCAACTTCATCCCCGAGCTGTTCCACTGCTCCGGTTTCGCGCTGAGCGGCTCGGCGACCAAGGACGGCACCCTCTACCACGGCCGGATCCTCGACTACGGATGCGACTGGAAGCTCCAGGAGCACGCCATCCTGACGATCGCCGAGCCCCGGGGCAAGATCCCGTTCGTGAATGTCACCTATGCCGGTTCATCGGCTCGGTCACCGGTATGAACGCCCAGCGGGTCTCGATTGGCGAGATGGGCGGCCGGGGCCTGGGCCACTGGGACGGCGTCCCGATGGCGATGCTGGTCCGGATGGTGCTGGAGGAGGCCGATAGCCTCGACCGCGCCATCGCGGTCTTCCGCGACCACAAGCGGACCTGCGAATACTACTTCGTGATCGCCGACGGCAAGACCGGCAAGGCGGTCGGCATGGAGGCGTCCTGGGACGTCTTCACCACATTGGATGGGCGAGAGCCACGCCAAGTGCCCGCCGCCATCAAGGACGCCGTGCGTCCTCTCGGCGGGCGACCGCTACAAGGAGCTGGCCCGCCGCGTGCAGCGGGGCACGGCACCTTCGACGCCGAATCCGCGCGACACCTGATGGACCGGCCGGTCGCCATGAAGTCGAACCTGCACAGCGTCCTGTTCGAGACCACCACGACCCGCTTCTGGGTGGCCCACGCCTCCAAGGAAGGTAAGCCGGCCGCCGAGCAACCGTATCACGCCTTCCGGCTCAGCGACCTGCTCGAGCACCGGCCGATCCTCGTCGTCCACCCTCCCCCGCGCCGCCGGCCGTCCCCGGCAGGCCGCCCGCTGACGAAGACTTCGGGTCACGAAACATTGTCCGTGAAATCCGCGGTTGGGGTCCCGGGACCTTCATGAGTCTCCATTCACTCGCAAACGCGCATTGATCATGATCCAGCCGACTTTCACACGCCGCGAGTTCCTGCCCGAGGAGGACCCCCTGGTCGAGTTTCCCCGGGACTGGGGCTGGCGGTCCTCGACCGGCTCGGCACGGGATCTTCCCAGCCTGCTCCAGGAGGTGTCGTTCCGCACCCCGGGCGCGGGATCACCATCCCGGGGCCGCCCTCGGGCGAGGCCCCGCCGGCGGTCCTGCGGCTCTATTACGTGCGGCTCGGCTTCCTGGCCTCGGCCTACATCAACCAGGTCGGCCAGGCACCGGCGACGCTCTTGCCGAGCAACATCGCCGTCCGCTCTGCGACGATCTGCGCGCGGCTTGATCGCCCGCCGATCCTGAGCTACGACGGCTATGCCCTCTATAACTGGAAGCGGTTCGACCCGGCCGGGCCGATCGCGCTGGGCAATATCGACACGATCCAGAACTTCGTCCATCTCTACGACGAGCACTGGTTCATCCTGGTCCACGTCGAGATCGAGGCCCTGGCGGCCGCGCTCCTGGCGGCGATCGACCGGGCCGCGAGGCGCATGACGGCCGACGATCGAGGCGGCCTGAACGCCGCGCTGGCCGACATTGCCCGGACGCTCTGGGCCAGGTCGAGCCCTGCGGCGTATCCCCGAGAAGATGGACCCGGCCCTGTACTACAAGACGTTCCGGCCCTACATCCGCTTCTTCGAAGGCGTGGTCTACGAGGGCGTGGATTCGGCGCCGCTGAACTTCCGCGGCGAGACCGGGGCCCAGAGCAGCGTGATGCCGACCTTGGTCGCCTTCTTGAAGGTCCCGCACCGGCCCTCGATGCTCACCGACCACCTGGCCGATATGCGACGGTTCATGCCGCGCCGAGCATCGGGAGCTGATCGAGACCGTCGAGCCGCTGCCAGACCCCCGCGGCCGGGCGACAAGGAGCCTACAACGAGGCGCTCGAGGCCCTGGCCACGTTCCGCGAGATCCACCTCGAGTTCGCCCGGCGACTACATCGCACGCCCACGTCACGCGACCCCCGCGGCACCGGCGGCACGCCGTACCTCCAGTGGCTCGCCCAACTCATCGACGAGACGCGGGCCCACATGATCGCTTGAGGAATTCCGACAACAATCCGACCCCGGGCGAGACTCCCATGGGCATGACGGTTCTGGAAACGAACCTCGGATCCGGCCGATCCCGAAGCGCCGGGGCAAGGTCCGCGACGTCTACGACCTGGGCGACCGCCTCCTGATGGTCGCCACCGATCGGATCAGCGCCTTTGATTGGGTCTGCCCAACGGCATCCCCGACAAGGGCCGCGTCCTGACCGGCCTGAGTGCCTTCTGGTTCGAGCATCTGAAGGTCCCCAACCACCTGATCTCGACCGACATCGACGCGCCGGCCTCGACCTGACGCCGCGACGAGCGCGACGTCGCTCGCCGGGCCGCTCGATGCTCGTGCGCAAGGCCCGCGTCGTCCCGTTCGAGTGCGTCGTCCGCGGCTACCTGTCCGGCAGCGGCTGGAAGGAATACCGCGCGTCGGGGACGGTCTGCGGCATCAGCGCTGCCGCCCGGGCTGGTCGAGAGCGACCGGATCGACCCGATCTTCACGCCGGCCACCAAGGCCGAGACCGGCCACGATGAGAATGTCCCCTTCGACGTGATGGCCGAGGCGGTCGGCAAGGACATCGCCGAGACGTTACAATCGATGAGCCTGGAGATCTATCGGATCGCCGCGGACCACGCCCTTGACGCGGGCTGATCCTGGCCGACACCAAGTTCGAGTGGGGATTCGACGACCGAGACCGGCGAGCTCCTCCTGGTCGACGAGGTGCTGACGCCCGACAGCTCGCGCTACTGGCCCGAACGACGTATCGGCCGGGCGGCCCGCAGCCGTCGTTCGACAAGCAGTTCGTCCGCGACTGGCTCGAGACGACCGGCTGGGACAAGGCGAGCCCGCCGCCGCGACTGCCCGATGACGTCGTGGCCAGGACGCGCGAGAAGTATATCGAGGCGTACGAGACGCCTGACCGGCCAGGCGTTCCCCTGGAAATGAATCGAAGCAGGCTCATCCATGCTCCGCTACCTGACCGCCGGCGAGTCGCACGGGCCGGCCCTGACCGCGATCGTCGAAGGCTTCCCTCGGGCGTCGCGCTCGACACCGCGCTCATCAACCGCGAGCTCGAGCGCCGGCAGGGCGGCTACGGCCGCGGCAAGCGGCAGACGCTGGAGACCGACCGGATCATCGTCGATTCGGGCGTCTACCACGGCGTGACCACCGGCGGCCCGATCACGCTCCGCCTGATCAACAACGACGCCAAGCTCGAACGCCTGACCGAGCCCGCCTCGCCGCGGGGCGGCCACATCGACCTGGCCGGCTCGATCAACTACCAGACCGGCATCCGCCAGGTGCTCGAGCGCGCCAGCGCCCGCGAGACGGCGCTTGCGGGTCGCCGTCGGCGCGCCTGGCCAAGCTGCTGCTGCGCGAGCTGGGGATCACGGTCTTCGGCTACGTCCGCGAGCTGGGCGGGATCGCCGCGCCGCCGCTGTCGTTCGACCTGGCGGTCCGCGACGCCAGCCCGGTCTACACGCTCGAACCCCGAGGCCGACCCGGCGATCGTCGCCGCGATCGACGCCGCGCGGGAGGCCGGCGACACGCTCGGCGGGATCGTCGAGGCGATCGTGACCGGCTGCCCGATCGGCCTGGGCAGCCACGCCCAGTGGGACCGCAAGCTCGACGCCCGGCTGGCCGCGGCCGTGATGAGCATCCAGGCGATCAAGGCGGTCGAGATCGGCCTGGGGGTCGAGGCCGCCCGGCGGCCGGGCTCGAAGGTGATGGACCCGATCGCCTACGAGCCGGACCATCCGCGCCGACGACCGCCGCTTCGGCTTCCGCCGGCCGACGAACAACGCCGGCGGGATCGAAGGCGGGACGTCCAACGGCGAGCCGATCGTCGTCCGCGCGGCCAAGAAGCCGATCAGCACGCTGGCCGCCCGCGGACCGTCGATCAACATGGCGACCAAGGCCCCCCAGCCCGCCGCCTACGAACGCTCCGACGTCTGCGCCGTGCCCGGCCGCCAGCGTGATCGTCGAGAACGTCGTCGCCTTCGAGATCGCCGCGGCCGTCGTCGAGAAGTACGTCGGGCACGAGCCTCGACGCGATCCAGGCCGCCCAGATGCCCTGCACGAGCTGAACCGCGAACGGCTGGCCCACTGGGGCGAATCGGTCGAGCCCACGGTCGGGAACGCACGGGAGGATCCGAGCAACCGCCTGGACGACCTGGAGCACGCGATCGGCCTGTTGAGCGATTACGGGCTCGGCGAGGCGGAGATCGCCTGACATCACGCAGCGACGGTCCCGCCCATCGACGGGTTTGTATGGGGGCCGGACCGCGGTGCCCCTGTCTGGCGCGTCGGGCTCTTCCGAAATCCGGAAAAAAAGTTACCTGTGACATGCACGCTGTCACCGCTCCGTCCTAGCTTCTTGAGTGGAGCATCCCGATTCCCGCCCCATGATGTGCACGTCCGCCGCAACGGAGGCAATCCCTCGGGAGTGGACGATTGCAGGAAGGCCCTCAATCGAACGTTCAGTCTGCCAGGACGGTCCGTTATCGGCCGTGGTCGGCATTGATAACGAGGGGGATTACTTACAATGAATCAGCCATCAGGTCAGATCCCGAAGACCGGCGGAACCGATCATGCCTCGAACCCGGATGGGGAATGGATCAATCGTCGCGCCTCGGAACAGGCGACCCGGGCTGCCAACGCCCGGCAGCTCAGCGGTCGCCGGCGGTTCGTCGACCCGACGACCTGCGAACGGGAATACTCGGATGCGGAGATGGAATTCATGATGGCCATGAACGACTATAAGCACGGAGCGGGCGGATGTTCCCCACCTGGAGCGAGGTGCTCGAAGTCCTCCGTGCCCTCGGCTACGAGAAGGTCGAGCCGATCGGCCCCTGCGCGAGACCGTCGATCGGAAGGTCCCGGCGAGCCTGGCCGCGCGCTGACGTCGTGCTCCGCCAAGGCTCGGGTCGATCCGATTCTCCGCCCCGGGCCGTTGACAGCCGGCTCGAAACCGCCTATCGTGGGCCTGACGTGCCATCCTGTGTGATACCGATAGGTCTCGATCATTCCGTCGTTCCGCAATGCCACCTCCCGGATGCCGAAAGGCGTTGAGCACGAGTCCGCACACGGTTCGCCCCCAGCCCGACCGGCTTCCTGCACATCGGCGGGGTGCGGACCGCCCTGTTCAACTGGCTGCTGGCCCGCCATCACGGCGGCCAGTTCATCCTCCGGATCGACGACACCGACCAGCAGCGGCATGTCGAGGAGGCCGTCGGCACGATCCTCGACGGCTTCCGCTGGATCGGGCATCGACTGGGACGAAGGGCCCGAGGTCGGCGGGCCGTTCGGCCCTTATTACCAGTCGCAGCGGGCCGAGACCTTACCGCCGGGCCGCCGAGCGGCTGCTCGCCTCGGGCCACGCCTATCGCGACTATAGCACCGACAGCGAGCGTGCCGCCGAGAAGGCCGCGGCCGAGCGCGAGAAGCGCGCCTATCGCTTTCGCCGCAAGCCGCTCACCGACGCCGAGGCCGCCCAGTTCGAGGCCGAGGGGCGGCCGTTCGCGCTGCGGTTCCAGGTCCCGCCGGGCCGGACGCTCGTCCTCCACGACCTGATCAAGGGGGACGTCGAGTTCAGCCGACCGACGAGATCGGCGACTTCGTGATCGTCCGGCCCGACGGCACGCCGCTGTACAACTTCGCCAGCGTCGTCGACGACGTCGCGATGCAGATCACCCACGTCGTCCGGGCCGAGGAGCACCTCTCCAACACGTTCCCCCAGCTCCTGGTCTTCGAGGCGCTGGGCGCCGACCTGCCGGCCTTCGCCCACGTCCCGTACGTCGCCGAGCCGGGCTCGAAGGCGAAGATGTCCAAGCGCAAGATCGCGGAGTACGAGAAGCTCGGGCATCCTGGTCTACCTGCACCAGTACATCGAGAAGGGCTATCTCCCCGAGGCGCTGCTCAATTACCTGGCCCGCCTCGGCTGGAGCTACGACGGCACCCAGGAGATCTTCACCCGCGCCGAGCTGATCGAGAAGTTCTCGCTCGATCGGGTCAACAGCTCGCCCGCCAGCCACGACCAGGACAAGCTGTTCTGGATCGAGGGCGAGTGGATGAAGACGCTCCCGCTGGAGCAGAAGGTCGCAGGGCGTGATCCCGTTCCTGAAGCGGCGAGGGCCTGGTCGCCGAACCGCTCTCGGCGGACGATCGAGCCCGGATCGAGGCGCGTGATCGCGGCGCTGGGCGACCGGCTCAAGGTGTTTTCCGACATCCTCAAGCTGGGCCGGTTCTTCTTCACGGAGACGCTCGACCTACGACCCCGACGCCGTGAAGAAACGGCTGCGCAAGGAGGGCGTCCCGGCCATGCTGGCCGAGCTCGACCAGGTCCTGGCGCAGGCCGAGCCATTCGACGTGGCGACCCTCGAAAAGGCCGTCCACGACTACGCCGAGCGGACCGGCCGCAAGATGGGCGACGTGGTCAACCCGCTGCGGGTGGCCGTCACGGGGCAGGGGGTCGGCCCGGGCCTGTACGACTGCCTGGCGATCCTCGGGCCGCGACGTTGCCGGGCCCGGATCCGCCAGACGCTGGAGATGCTCCAGCAGCCGAACGACCACCTGATCGACAGCCCGACCAGCGGACGATTCCGCCGAGACTCACAAGGACAAGCCGAATGCGCATTTTTGTCACCGGATCGATCGCCTTCGACTACATCATGGTCTTCCCCGGCCGGTTTCGGGACCACATCCTGCCGGACAAGATGCACGTCTTGAGCGTTTCGTTCCTGGTCGACTCGCTCACGCGGCTGCGGGGCGGGACCGGGGCCAATATCTGCTTCAATCTCGGGCTCCTGGGGGAGCGGCCGGTCCTGGTCGGCAGCGTCGGCGAAGACTTCGGCGAGTATCGCGCCTGGCTGGAGGGGCACGGCGTGGATTGCCGGACCGTCAAGGTCATCGCCGGCGACCACACGGCCTCGTGCTTCATCAATACCGACTTGCAGGACAACCAGATCACGGCGTTCTATCCGGGTGCCATGGCGCATGCCGCGTCGATCTCGATCACCGAAGCCGGCGTGACCCCGAGCGATCTGGTCGTGATCGCGCCCAACGACCCGGGGGCCATGAACCGCTATGCGGCCGAATGCATCGAGGCGGGCATTCCCTATCTTTACGACCCGTCGATGCAGTTCCCGCGGCTGGAACGGGCCGACCTCGAGAAGGGCTGCCGCGGAGCGCGGATCCTGGCGGGCAACGACTACGAGTTCGGGATGATGGCCGAGAAGCTGGGAGTCGGCGAGCCGACTTGCGACGGATGGCACCCGTCACGGTGATGACCCGGGGCGAGGCCGGCGCCCTGATCACCGTCGGCAACGAGGAGTTCGACATCCCGCCCGCCAAGCCCGAGGCGGTCGTTGACCCGACCGGAGCCGGCGACGCCTTCCGCGCCGGCTTCATCCTGGGATGAAGCAGGGATTGCCCTGGCCGGTGGTCGGCCGGGTGGCCGCCCTGTCGGGCGTCTACGCCATCGAGCATCGAGGGCCGCAACAGCACTCGTATACGCTCGAGGAATTCCGGGCTCGATACCGGGAGAACTTCGGCGCGTCGCCCGAGCTCGACTCGATGGCCGCGAGCACCTGCACGTAGGTCGGTGCAACTCACCTGACGAGCTGAGGCGCGGTGGGTCAGCTAGAAGGCGGTCGCCGTTCGTCGGATCACGCTAATGCCCCGACGACGCTGGATCATTGGCCTGGTTGTGTCGCTCGTCCTGCTCGTCGGGGCCGAGGTCGCCGTCCGCCGTTGGCAGAGCCCCAGGGCGTGCGTGCAGATCATCAATGAGGGCGCGGGACCGATGGATGACGTGGTCGTCGAGCTACGATGGACACGAGTGTCGCCGTGGGCCAGCTCCCCTTGGGCAGTCGACCCATGTCTGGTTGACGGCCGGCCCCAAGGGATGCTCCAGCTCGAGTTCAGGCAGAAGGGCAACGCCGCTGAGTGGGTTCCAGGTCGCGGACTTCGACCCCGTGAGAATTCCGGAATGGCTTCAAACTCGTGCTGGTCGTCAAGACCAACCGGGTCGAGCGGTTCGTGGAGGACGACGATTCCGCAAGGACAGGAGACCGTGATGGATCGCATCAGGCGAATGGATGAGTTCCGAGTCGACCCCTGCGCGAGGTAGCAGGGAGCCTGACCGCCCGGACGACCCCGACGTGAGACGACCCGGACCTTCATCGCGATCCCGATTCCCGAGCCGATCGAGAGAAGCTCGTCCGCCGACAGTCCGAGCTTACCCCCGAGGTCCCGGGATGCCGGTGGACGTCGCGCCTTGCCGTTTCACATCACCCTGGCGTTCCTGGGCGACGTCCGGAACAGCGACCTGAACGAGCTGTGCCTGGCCGTCGCCTCGGCCGTCGAGCCGTTCGGGCCGTTCGAGCTCGAGCTCGAGGGCCTCGGCGCCTTCCCGAGCCTCGACGAAGCCACGCGTGATCTGGGCCGGGGTCACGCGCCCCAATCTGAATCCGCTCCTGACTTGCGCGAAGCGGTCGTCGCGCGGCGACCCCGAGTCGGCTATCGGACCGACGATCCGCGGTTCCACCCGCACGTCACCCTGGGACGCATCAAGACGGATCGCGGGTCCGCCTGCGACCTGACCGGGTCGTCGACGCGAACAGGACTGGTCCCTGGGCTCGTTTCCGGTCGTGCGAAGTCGTGACGTATGCCTCGACGCTCGACGCCGGCGGCCCCAGCTACGCGCCGCTGGGCCGGGCCGGTTGAAAGGCAAAAAACCGGGCCGTCGCATTGACGCGCGCCGACAAGGTAGCTTGCTCTGAGAGCCTATCCGCGAAACCATCCGCGGCCGCCGGCTTTCCGGGTCGCTACCGGGATGCCGGGGCGAGGAATCCGGACATTCTCAATTGACCCGCGCCGCCGCGCATGCTATGCTACTGTTCTAACGTACATAACCCAGGACCGTAGCCGGAAGGAGCGATCGCCGTGGCCAAGCGACAGGGGTACGACCGAGGTGAAGCCGACGGTGTCGGCCGAGGAGAAGGCGCTGAACAACGCGATCAGCCAGATCGAGAAGACGTTCGGCGCCGGCGCGATCATGAAGCTGGGCGAGGGGTCGCACATGGAGGTCGAGGGGATCTCGACCGGGGCCCTCTCGCTCGACCTGGCGCTCGGCGGCAAGGGGTTGCCGCGGGGGCGGATCATCGAGCTGTTCGGCCCGGAGTCGAGCGGCAAGACGACGATCGCGCTGCACGCGGTGGCCAACGCCCAGCGAGACGGCGGCGTCGCGGCGTTCATCGACGCCGAGCACGCGCTCGACCCGTCCTGGTGCAAGCGGCTCGGCGTGGACATCGAGTCGCTCCTGGTCAGCCAGCCCGGCAGCGCCGAGGAGGCCCTGCAGATCGCCGAGATGCTGGTGCTGTCCAACGCGGTGGACATCATCGTCATCGACTCGGTGGCCGCGCTGGTCCCCAGGGCCGAGATCGAGGGCGAGATCGGCGACAGCTTCGTCGGCGTCCAGGCCCGGCTGATGAGCCAGGCCCTGCGCAAGCTGACCGGCGGCGTCTCGCGGTCGAAGTGCGTCCTGATCTTCATCAACCAGATCCGCGAGAAGATCGGCGTGATGTTCGGCAGCCCCGAGACGACGCCGGGCGGCCGGGCCCTGAAGTTCTACAGCTCGTGCCGGATCGACGTCCGCCGGATCGGGCCGGTCAAGGAAGGCGAGGAAGTCGTCGGCTCGCGGATCAAGGCCAAGGTCGTCAAGAACAAGGTCGCGCCCGCCGTTCCGCGTCTGCGAGTTCGACATGATGTACACCCACGGGATCTCCCGCGAGGGCGACCTGCTCGACCTGGCCCTCGCCGACAAGCTCATCGAGAAGTCGGGCTCCTGGTTCAACTACGGCGACCTCCGGCTCGGCCAGGGGCGCGAGAACGCCAAGCAGTACCTCCGCGACAACCCCGCCCTCGCCGACGAGATCACGGCCAAGGTCCTCGCCAGCCGGACCGCCTCCGGCGGCGCCTTCGGCTCCAACGGCGCCCTCGGCGACGAGGACGAAGGCGAGGAATGACCGGTGGCATCGGGCATCCGGCCGCGCCCGGACACGACGGGCGGGCCGGGCGACCTGCGTCGGATCGGGGAAATGCCGGACAAATGTCCGTCACAAGGGGAGGACTGGCCACGTAGAAGCCATCAGTGCGGGACGTCGCGGTGCGCAGCCGACCTTTCCTTGGGGTCTTCCTGGCCGGGGTCGATTGATCGGCGGCGTTCGGAATTGCGAGTGGCGTGCACGCGGCGGGGATTGATGGTATATTGTTGATTGCTGATCTCTTTGGGATTCCCGGTCGGCCACCCGGACGGCCTGCGTCCTCGGCGATGCATCTTCTGTTCTCGACGGGTCGAGGGTCTCCGCCATGCCCGATCTCGACGCTGAATCCATTAGTCAACCAGGTCGTGATGATCGGCCTCCTCTCTCGCGATCAACTCCGCGAGGCGAGGGCCGATGCCGAGGAGGGCTCGCCGACGCCGTGCTCCGGATGCTGCTCCGCAAGGGGCTGGCTGGCGAGCTGGCAGGTCGATCGGCTCAAGAAGGGCGATCCGTTCCGGCTTCTTCTACGGCGAATCCAGGTGCTCTTCCACCTCGCCGAGGGACCTTCACGGGTCTACCGGGGCGAGCACACCGGCAGCCTGCAGGCCCGTGGGGGATCAAGGTGCTCCGCCAGCGGTTCGCCACGATCCCCGAGGGGGTCCAACGGTTCCACCAGGAGGCCGAGGCCGGCATCCGGCTCCGCCACGACAACATCGTCCGCATGATGGAAGTACGTCCCAGCAGGACAATCGTCACTTCATGATCATGGAGTACGTCGAGGGGATGAACCTCCGCGATTTCATCAGGCTCCGGGGCCCGCACGGAAGCCGCAGCAGGCGGTGCCGCTGATGCTAGGGCATAGCACAGGGCCTGAAGTGTCTCCCATCCAGCCAGGGCGTCACCCACCGCGATATCAAGGGGACGAATATCCTCATCTCCAACAGCGGCGTCGCCAAGCTCGTCGATTTCGGCCTCGCCACCATCGAGGGCGATGAGGGCAGGTCGGGCGTCAAGAGCCAGCTCGCCGTCGATTACTCGGCGCTGGAGCGGACCTGCAAGAGCCCCAAGGGAGATTCCCGCTCGGACATCTATTTCCTCGGCTGCGTCTTCTACCAGATGCTGACCGGCCAGTTGCCGATGGAGGAATCCGAGAGCAAGGACATGCTCAAGTTGTTCAAGCCACCATTTCAGACGAACCGCAATATCAAAAGTACCGCGAGGCGGTCGTTCCGCTGATCGCCAGGTTTGGCGGAAAAATCGCCGCGCGGGGCGCGAAGGTCGATGTGCTCGAAGGCGAGCATGATACCCGGCCGGTGGTGATGTTCGAGTTTCCCAATATGGCGGCCGTCCATGCCTTCTGGAGTTCTCCAGACTATGTGCCGATCAAAAAGCTGCGCGAGGGCATCGCCACCATCAATGTCTGGGCATTCCCCGGCGTCTGAACGCGAGCAGCTACGAATTGCAGAGGTGGGTTTGCAGGAACTCGACTTACCCTGCCGCTTCCTGCTTCACTGCCGCCAGGAAACGCCGGATTCGGCTCGCCGACGTCAGATGGTGCACCCGCTTCGAAGCCGAAGCGTCCGCCACTAGCCGGCGGTACTTTGGCGCCAGATGACGCTCGCAGCGGCGAATGACGCGCCAGCTATCGAGCGTGCTCCGCCACATCGGGCTGTTTTCCGGCCATCCCTCTGGAGTCACCAGGGCGCTTTTGATCAGCCGTTTCGTGACCCACCAGTAATGCTTCGATAACGGCAAATCCACATAGACCAGCGTATCGGCCGCGCTGAACCGTGCCCAGGCCGACGCCTCGCACCCGAAGCCGTCGATGATCCACTCATCACGGCCGATGAGATCGGCGTGAGCCTTGAGATAGTCGTCATGCGGAATCTTCCGCCGCCGGTCTTGAACTGGATCAGGTCGAGCGGATAAAGCGGCAGGCGCGTCAGTTCCGCGAGCCGTCGAGCCAGGGTGGACTTGCCGCCACCCGCATTGCCGAACACCGCGACCCGCTTCATGCGCGCAAAAAGGGCCTCACCGGACCATCATCGTGTCCGAGCTGGTCACGGCCACGGTCTTGCTGGCCTTTATGACATGGGCGGTCTGGGTGTAATCCGAAATGCTGCGGGCGGAGATCCCGAAACCGGCAACCGCAAGGCCCGCTACCAGCGCAACAGCCACGATCTTCAGGTGGGTCGCACGGTCGGCCGAGTGAATTGAGTGGTTCATGGAAGCCTCCTGGCGTCTGCGAGCGCCGCTTTGTTGCCGACAGGGTTACCCAGCGCCTGTTTCAGGATGGTTTCACGGGTTCCACAAAATGGTTTCGTCAGGGGGTTTTCCGCCCGGAAAAGGTCAGGCAGTTCGGAAGTCGGGTCCTCCGGCGCCTGACGCGAGCGTTCACCGACTGGCTCATTGAGTGCAGGCTACGCGGCCCGCTTGATATCCTCGCGGACGAACGCCGCAGCCCACGCGAACAGCAGCGCGCCGTTTGCGCCGGTTGCGGCGATCGGCGATCCGCGCGATCGGGATGCCCAGCAGCGAATAGAACAGCACGAAGCCGAAGCCTGCGAGCAGGCCCATCGTGGTGTCGCTCAGCGCAAATTCCTTCTTGATCGGCTCGATCAGGACATTGAAGATCGTACGATCGAGAAAATTCAGCGCGTAGACGACGGTGAGCAGTCCGAGCACGAAATATCGCCGCGTTGCCGACGTTGCGGCGTATTCCGCCGGCGCGGCGACCTGCGGCGCGACATCGACCTTGGTTTCCCCCGTGTCGGTTTTGGCGAGGCTGGCTACGCCTCGCGGATGTAGTTGCCGGCCTCGAACTCGACCGGCGCGGCATCGGGATCGAACGAAACGCCGACGGGATCGCTGCCGCGGCCGATGGCCTCGAGCTGGTCGCTCAGCATCCGCCGGATCATCAGGACGCCGCGGTCGCTCTGGCCGAAATGCTCCTCGGAATGCAGCGTGACCGCTCCCTGGCCGACCTGCGCCTCGTAATCCCCAGGGAATTGCTGGTGTTCCTGCTCGGTCATGTCCCACCAGAATTTGCCGTTGAATTTCGAGCGCATCCGGCCGATATCGCCGCGTTGTTTCACCCGGCCGGCGACATAGATGCGGAACGAGGTGTCGTCGATCGGCAGCGTCCAGCCGATCGAACTCGACGCGGGCGAATTGCGCGACGCGTGGATTGGGCACCACGCGCAGGGTAGGCAGCGCGGCTTCGGTCACCCGGTAGAACAGTTTGCCGTCGTCCTGGTTGCGGGTCGACCGCACCGTGACGCCGCGCGGCGACATCTCGAACGTCACCTCGGGAATCGCCGCCATCATGTTGGTGAACTGGGGCCCGCTGAACGATCCGTGCAGCACCGGGACATGGTACGGATCGACCACATTCTCGAAGTGCTGCAGCCAGTTGCAGGGGATCACGGCCGGTCCGCCGCCACCGATCGAGCTGTCGTCGGCCTCCACGAATTCGTCCTCGTCCATATTTTCCAGGGCTTCGTAGCGCGGCAGCACCGGTTTTCTCTCGGACGGTCCCAGATAGGCGAAGATCAGCCCGTAGCGTTCCTGGACCGGGTACCAGGGCTGTCGCACCTTGTCCCTGAACTGGCCGCCGTCGACTTCGCAGGGCTGCTCGAGGCAGTGGCCTTCGACGTCGAATTTCCAGCCATGGTAGCAGCAGCGGATGCCGTCTTCCTCGACCTTGCCGTAGTACAGCGTGGTGCCGCGGTGGCAGCAGCGCGCGTGCAGCAGGCCAGCGCGGCCATGCCTGTCGCGGAACAGAATGAGGTCCTCGCCGAGCACGCGGACTTTTCGGGGGACATCGCTGGCGTCGGAGACGAGGCCAATCGGATGCCAGTAGCGTCGCAGCAGTTCCCCCATCGGCGTGCCGCGGCCGACGGCGGTGAGTTCGGTTCGGCTGCAGGCGGACCGCATCGCATAGCCGGTGCCGAGATCGCGATCCCGCTGGCTGATGTTCATCGCCGCCTCCTCCGGTCTTGCTTTGTTGGCTCAGACAACGTTAGATCGATGACAATGTCAACGGTCTGTAAACCCTTGGCGGCATCAGGCTTTGCGGGCATCTCTTGGTCATGAACCAGAACTCGAAGCGAGCCATTGCGGCGGCGCCGGCCACGCCCAACGATGATCAGCTTGCGCCGATCACCGCGATGATGTCGTCGCGGCTGATGGTGCTCGCCAGCCTGCTGAAGCGGGGTGCCATCCTGCGTTACAAACGCCTGGCCGGGCTCTCCTCGGTGGAGTTCGGGCTGGTGGCGTCGCTGGGGCGCCGGCCGCCGATGAGCGTGGTCAGGCTTGCCGAAGCGGTCGGCATGGACAAGGGGCAGATCAGCCGGGCACTCGCCCGCCTGGTGTCGCGCAGGCTGGTTTCGCGCGCCGTCAATCCCAGGGACAACCGGGAAGTGCTGGTTGGTCTCACCCCGGCCGGGCTTGCCGCCCATGAGACGATTGTGGCGGGCGCACGGGAGCGCAATCAATGCCTGCTGGCACAGCTTGGCGAGGACGAGGCCGTGATGCTGCTGGCCCAAGTCGACCGCCTGACCGACACCGCCGCCAGGATGCTCGACGCCGAAAAGGCGACGATCTGACGGGCGCGCCCGCTGCCCGGAATCGAGCCGCGCGGCCGCGCGGAACAGTCAAGATAGCTTGTCTTGCGCGGTTTGTTGCGCTGCGCTAAGCCTCAGAATAATTCCAATGAACGAATCTGCGGAGCCAGCAACCGCAGGAATAAGGTCTCGGCGATGACCGGCATTTTGCAGAACTATCTTCCGCTTGTGGTGTTTATTGGGGTGGCAAGCCTGATCGGTTTGGCGCTGTTGATCGCCCCGTTCCTGGTCGCGTTCCAGCAGCCGGATCCGGAAAAGCTTTCCGCCTATGAATGCGGATTCAACGCTTTCGACGACGCCCGCATGAAGTTCGACGTCCGGTACTATCTGGTGGCGATCCTCTTCATCATCTTCGATCTTGAAGTGGCGTTCCTGTTTCCCTGGGCGGCGGCGTTTGGAAAGCTCGGCGCAACCGGCTTCTGGTCGATGATTGTGTTCCTGGCGGTCCTCACCGTCGGCTTTGCCTATGAGTGGAAGAAAGGCGCGCTCGAATGGGATTGAGTCCCGTGTCCACTGCCGGCCAGCAAGCGCCCTCGGCCAAGCCGGTCGGCGCCGCCGATCCGTACTTTCTCGAGGTCAATCACGAACTGTCCGACAAGGGCTTCTTTGTTGCCGCCGCCGACGACCTCATCACCTGGGCGCGCACCGGTTCGTTGATGTGGATGACGTTCGGTCTTGCCTGCTGCGCGGTCGAGATGATGCAGGTATCGATGCCGCGCTACGACGTCGAGCGTTTCGGCTTTGCGCCGCGCGCTTCGCCGCGGCAGTCCGACGTGATGATCGTGGCGGGCACGCTGACCAACAAGATGGCGCCGGCGTTGCGCAAGGTCTATGACCAGATGCCGGAACCGCGCTACGTGATCTCGATGGGGTCGTGCGCCAATGGCGGCGGCTATTATCACTACTCGTATTCGGTGGTGCGCGGTTGCGACCGCATCGTGCCGATCGACATCTACGTGCCGGGGTGCCCGCCCACGGCGGAGGCGCTGCTCTACGGCATCCTGCTGCTGCAGAAGAAGATCCGGCGCACCGGAACCATCGAACGCTGAAGGCTCTTGCAATGGACGACGGCAGGCTCGACGCCCTGGGGCAGACCATTGTTAGCGCGCTTGCCGGCTCCGCGACCGGGCATTCGATCGCGTTCGGCGAGCTGACGGTGAATGTCCAGGCCGAAAAGATCGTCGATGTCGTCACATTCCTGCGCGACGATCCCGGCTGCCGCTTTGTCAGCTTCACCGACGTCACCGCGGTGGACTATCCCGGGCGCGAGAAGCGCTTCGACGTGGTCTACCATCTGCTGTCGCCGACGCTGAACACCCGCATCCGGTTGCGCGCGGAGGCCGGCGAAACCACCCAGGTGCCTTCGATCATCGAGGTGTTTCCCGGCGCCGACTGGTTCGAGCGCGAATGCTACGACCTCTATGGCGTGATGTTCATCGGCCACCCCGACATGCGGCGGCTGCTGACCGATTACGGTTTCGACGGCCATCCGCTGCGCAAGGATTTTCCGCTCACCGGCTTTGTCGAGGTGCGCTACGACGACCAGGAGAAACGGGTGGTGTATGAGCCCGTGCGGCTCAATCAGGAATTCCGCAATTTCGATTTCCTCTCGCCCTGGGAAGGTGCGGACTATCCGATCCTGCCGGGCGACGAGAAGAGAAGTGGCGAATAGCGAGTGGCGAAGAGCGACATGTCGGTCAGTGCAGTGAACGCAATTGAGTCCGGGGGCTATCCGCTCCCTCCCCCTTGCGGGGGAGGGTCGGGGGCACCACCGTCCGTGAGATGACGCTATTCGCCATTCGCTATTCGCCATACGCCCGAAAGCGGACGCCGCCTCATGAATGAGCAGAACCTCCGCAACTTCACCATCAATTTCGGGCCGCAGCATCCGGCGGCGCATGGCGTGCTGCGTCTGGTGCTGGAGCTCGACGGCGAGGTGGTGGCGCGGGTCGATCCGCATATCGGCCTGCTTCATCGCGGCACCGAGAAGCTGATCGAGCACAAGACCTATCTGCAGGCGATCCCGTATTTCGATCGCCTCGACTACGTCGCGCCGATGAACCAGGAGCATGCGTTCTGCCTGGCGGCGGAAAGGCTGCTCGGCATCGCGGTGCCGCGCCGCGGCCAGCTCATCCGGGTACTGTACTGCGAGATCGGCCGCATCCTGTCGCATCTTCTCAACGTCACCACCCAGGCGATGGACGTCGGGGCGCTGACCCCGCCGCTGTGGGGCTTTGAAGAGCGCGAAAAGCTGATGGTGTTTTACGAGCGCGCCTCCGGCTCGCGGATGCACGCGGCGTTTTTCCGGGTCGGCGGCGTGCACCAGGACCTGCCGCCCAAATTGATCGACGATATCGATGCCTGGTGCGAACCGTTCCTCGGGGTGGTCGCCGATCTCGAGCGGCTCCTGACCGGCAATCGCATCTTCAAGCAGCGCAATGTCGACATCGGCGTGGTGACGCTGAAGCAGGCCTGGGAGTGGGGTTTCTCCGGGGTGATGGTTCGCGGCTCGGGTGCGGCGTGGGATTTGCGCAAGGCGCAGCCCTACGAGTGCTACGCCGAGATGGATTTCGATATTCCGATCGGCAAGAACGGCGATTGTTACGACCGCTACTGCATCCGGATGGAAGAAATGCGCCAGTCGGTGCGCATCATGAAGCAGTGCATCGCAAAGCTGCGCGCGGCCGAAGGGCAGGGACCCGTCGCCATCGAAGATAGCAAGATCTTTCCGCCGCGCCGGGCCGTGATGAAGCGCTCGATGGAAGCGCTGATCCATCATTTCAAGCTCTATACCGAGGGCTTCCATGTGCCGGCCGGCGAGGTCTATGCCGCAGTCGAGGCGCCGAAGGGCGAGTTCGGCGTCTATCTGGTCGCCGACGGCAGCAACAAGCCCTACAAATGCAAGATCCGGGCGCCGGGCTTCGCCCATCTGCAGGCGATGGATTTCATCTGCAGGGGACACCTCCTGGCCGACGTCTCCGCCATCCTCGGCTCGCTCGACATCGTGTTCGGAGAGGTCGACCGGTGATGGCGCAAACGCCCATCCAGTTTGACCGCAGTTCGGGGGTTCTCGAAGGAGCCAATCTGTGGGAGCGGACGGCTGCGCTGGCGCTGGCCACCGGCTCGAAGATATCGTCGCACTTTTCGCATCGCGGCTACATCGGCTGCGCCAATCTGCTGCGCAAGACGCTGCCCGAGCGCAACATCGCGATCAAGCTCAACCCGGACGCGACCTTCGAATTTCCCTATGGCGACGGCTACTGGAGCAAGCTGCTCGACCGTTCCTATCACTACGAGGACGAGCTCGAGCTGGTGTTTCGGGATTCCGCCGCGGTCGACTTCACGCTGATCGATTGCGGGGCCAATTACGGCTACTGGTCGGTGCTGGTCTCGAGCGCGCCGCTCGGCTCGCACAAGGCGATCGCGATCGAGCCGTCGTCGCAGAATTTTGCCAAGCTGAGGAACAACGCCGAAATCAACGGCAACCGCTTCGAGTTGATGAAATGCGCGATCGGCGCCGCCAGGGGAACCGCGCGGCTCTCCGGCACCAAGCACGAGGCGTTCAGCATCGCCTGCGATCCGGGCAGCGGCGGCGAGCAAGTGCCGGTCATCGCGCTCGACAATCTGCTCGACGACGGCAAGGTATCCGCTGGCGGCAAGTACCTGATCAAGCTCGATGTCGAGGGCGTCGAGATCGACGCCATCAAGGGCGGCACGCGGCTGTTGCAGGGCGACAGCGTGATATTGTGCGAGGAACACGGCAACGATCCCCGGCATACCGTGTCGCGCTATATCATTGAACAGACGCCGCTGAAGCTGATCGTCTACGATCCCGGCAGCCGCCGTCTCGAGACCGTCACCGAGCTTTCCATTCTCGACCGCATCAAGGTTTCGTCCAACGTCGGCTACAACGTGTTCGGCACCGCAAGCGCGTTCTGGCTGGACCGGATCAATGCCCTGAACGCCAGCGCCGCGCGCCGCACGCAATGAGAGACTGAGAGAGATGTCCGTCCGTCGCCTTGCACCAAAGGAAATGCAGCCCGCCAGTTTCGCCTTCACCGCGGAAAATCTGGCCTGGGCGAAACAGCAGATCGCCAAATATCCGGAGGGCCGGCAGGCCTCGGCGGCGATCGCCATCCTGTGGCGGGTGCAGGAACAGCATGAGGGGTGGATTTCGGAGGCGGCGATCCGCGCGGTCGCGGATCTGCTCGAGATGCCCTACATCCGGATGCTGGAGATTGCGACCTTCTACACCATGTTTCAACTGCAGCCGGTCGGCAGGAAGGCCCATGTTCAGGTCTGCGGCACCACGCCATGCCGGCTGCGCGGCGCCGGCGACCTGATCGAGGTGTGCCAAAGCCGCATCCATCACGATCCCTTCCAGCTTTCCAAGGACGGCAATTTTAGCTGGGAGGAGGTCGAGTGCCTCGGCGCCTGCGTCAACGCGCCGATGGTGCTGATCTGGAAGGACACTTACGAGGACCTGACCAAGGAAAGCTTCGGCAAGGTGCTCGACGGCTTTGCTTCCGGCCAGCCGGTGCACCCGGGCCCGCAGAACGGCCGCCAGTTTTCGGCACCGGTCGGCGGACCGACCACGCTGAAGGAAACCACGTGATGCCCGCTCGCGCTCCGTCCACTCGCCGATTTCGGGAAGTTTCGAGCCATGCTTGACGACAAGGACCGCATCTTCCGCAATCTCTACGGCCTGCACGACTGGGGCCTCGACGGCGCACGCCGCCGCGGCGCGTGGGACGGCACCGGGGCGATCATCGACAAGGGCCGCGACTGGATCATCAACGAGATGAAGGCCTCGGGCCTGCGCGGCCGCGGCGGCGCCGGGTTTCCGACCGGGCTCAAATGGTCGTTCATGCCGAAGGAATCCACCGACGGCCGGCCAAGCTATCTCGTGGTCAATGCCGACGAATCCGAACCCGGCACCTGCAAGGACCGCGAGATCATGCGGCACGATCCGCATTTGCTGGTCGAGGGCTGCCTGATCGCGAGCTTTGCGATGGGGGCGCACGCCTGCTACATCTATGTGCGCGGCGAGTTCATCCGCGAGCGCGAGCATCTGCAGGCCGCGGTCGATCAGGCCTATGAGGCCAAGCTGATCGGCAAGGACAATGTCAATGGCTGGCCGTTCGATCTGTATGTGACGCACGGCGCCGGCGCCTATATCTGCGGCGAGGAGACCGCGCTGCTGGAAAGCCTGGAAGGCAAGAAGGGACAGCCGCGGCTGAAGCCGCCGTTTCCGGCCAATGTCGGGCTCTACGGCTGCCCGACCACGGTCAACAACGTCGAGTCGATCGCAGTGGCGCCGGATATCCTGCGGCGCGGCGCGGCGTGGTTCGCCGGCATCGGCCGGCCCAACAATGTCGGCACCAAGCTGTTTTGCGTCTCCGGCCATGTCGAACGTCCCTGCAATGTCGAGGAGGCGATGGGGATCCCGTTCCGCGAACTGATCGAGCGCCATTGCGGCGGCATCCGCGGCGGCTGGGACAACCTCAAGGCGGTGATCCCCGGCGGTTCGTCGGTGCGCATGGTGCCGGCCGAGCAGATCATCGATACCCCGATGGATTTCGACAGCCTCGGCAAGCTGCGCTCCGGGCTCGGCACCGCCGCCGTGATCGTGATGGACAAGTCGACCGACCTGATCCGGGCGATCGCGCGCATTTCCTATTTCTACAAGCACGAGAGCTGCGGCCAGTGCACGCCGTGCCGCGAGGGCACCGGGTGGATGTGGCGGGTGCTGACCCGCATGGCCGAGGGTCGCGCCCACAAGCGCGAGATCGACATGCTGCTCGAGGTGACGAAGCAGGTCGAGGGCCACACCATCTGCGCACTCGGCGATGCCGCGGCATGGCCGATCCAGGGGCTGATCGCGCATTTCCGCCACGAGATCGAGCAGCGGATCGATGAGTATTCACACAAGGCGGATATCGACGATGTCGGGATTCTGGATCCCGACCATATGGTCGCGGCGGAGTAGGCTCGATGTCGCAGCCGAGTTTCTGGTGGCAGAAATACGGGACGCTGGCGCAGATGGCGCAGGCGGCCGTGGCGCTGCTCGGTTTTGTGGCGATCCTGTTCCAGATCAACGAAATCAGGTCGAATGCGCGCGCGGCGAGCGCGCGGCAGGCATTTCTGGGCTATACCGACCTGGCGTTCCGGAACCCCAAATTCTCGCAGCCCGATTACGATACGATCAAGACCGCAAGCCGCGACGAGAAGGTTCAATATGAGAGTTTCGTGTCCTATTTTCTCTATGCCTGCGAGGAGGCCACCGCCGCCTTCGCCGGCCGGCCCGAATGGCAGGCCTCCTGCGATTACGATCTGAGACCGCATCTGCCGTTCCTGTGCGAGAAGAACCAGGCCGAACCGGCCTACCTCGCGACCTACAGCGCCGACACCCAGCGATGGGTGAAGGCGTCGATGACGACCGCCAGCGTCACGCCACCCGATTGCAAGCTCGGAAAGACTTGAGACCGCAATGACCAAACTCATCATCGATGGCAAAGAGATCGATGTTCCCGCCGAATACACCCTGCTGCAGGCATGCGAGGCGGCGGGCGCCGAGATTCCGCGGTTCTGCTACCACGAGCGGCTGTCGATTGCCGGCAATTGCCGCATGTGCCTGGTCGAGGTGAAGGGCGGGCCGAAGCCGGTCGCAAGCTGCGCCTGGGGCGTTCGCGATTGCCGTCCCGGACCCAAGGGCGAGCCGCCGGAAATCTCCACCCGCTCGCCGATGGTGAAGAAGGCGCGCGAAGGCGTGATGGAATTCCTGCTGATCAACCATCCGCTGGATTGCCCGATCTGCGATCAGGGCGGCGAATGCGACCTGCAGGATCAGGCCATGGGCTACGGCGTCGATACCAGCCGTTTCGCCGAAAACAAGCGCGCGGTCGAGGACAAGTATCTCGGCGCGCTGGTCAAGACCTCGATGAACCGCTGCATCCAGTGCACCCGCTGCGTCCGCTTCTCCGCCGAGGTCTGCGGCGCGCCGGAAATGGGCGCGACCGGCCGCGGCGAGGACATGGAGATCACCACCTATCTCGAACATGCGCTGACGTCGGAATTGCAGGGCAACCTCGTCGATATCTGTCCGGTCGGGGCATTGACCTCGAAACCTTACGCGTTCGCGGCGCGCCCGTGGGAGCTCGGCAAGACCCAGTCGATCGACGTGATGGACGGCGTCGGTTCGGCGATCCGGGTCGACACCCGCGGCCGCGAGGTGATGCGGATTCTGCCGCGCCTCAACGAGGCGGTGAACGAGGAATGGATTTCCGACAAGACCCGTCACATCGTCGACGGTCTGCGCACGCAGCGGCTTGATCGCCCCTATATCCGGGAAAACGGCCAGCTCCGCGCGGCGTCATGGGCGGAGGCGTTCGGCGCGATCGCGACCAGGATCGGCCGCATCGACGGCAAGCGCCTCGGCGCCATCGCGGGCGATCTTGCCGCGGTCGAAGAGATGTCTGCGCTGAAGGACCTTTTGGCGAAATGCGGCTCGGTCAATCTCGCGACCCAGGGCGGCGACGGCTTCGATCCGGCGGCCGGCCGCGCCTGCTATATCTTCAATCCGACCATTGCCGGCATCGAGCGGGCCGACGCGCTTCTGATCGTCGGCTCGAATCCGCGCAAGGAGGCCGCCGTCCTCAATGCGCGCATCCGCAAGCGCTGGCGCAGCGGGCAACTGAAGATCGGCGTCATCGGCGCCAAGGCCGATTTCACCTACGCTCATGATTATCTGGGCGCCGGCACGGATTCGCTGGCCGAGCTCGCCGCCGGCAAGCATTCCTTCGCGGACGTGTTGAAGGGCGCCAAGAATCCGATCGTCCTGATCGGGGCCGGCATCGCCGCACGGCACGACGGGGCTGCGGTGCTGGCGCAGGCGGCCCGGCTCGCGCTGGATGTTGGCGCGGTCAAGGACGGCTGGAATGGCTTTGCCGTGCTGCACGACACGGCTTCGCGGGTCGGAGCGCTCGATATCGGCTTCGCACCGGCTGCGGGCGGCCTCAGCGCGGCACAGATGACGACGTTCGGCACCCTCGACGTCCTGTTCCTGCTCGGGGCCGATGAGGTCAAGGTGCCCGACGGCACCTTCGTGGTGTACATCGGCACCCATGGCGACCGTGGCGCGCATCGGGCCGACGTCATCCTGCCGGGGGCGGCCTATACCGAGAAGTCCGGCATCTATGTCAACACCGAAGGCCGGGTGCAGATGGCGAGCCGCGCGGCGTTTCCGCCGGGCGACGCGCGCGAGGACTGGGCCATCATCCGCGCGCTGTCGGACGTGCTGGGCCGGAAACTGCCTTACGATTCGCTCGGAGCATTGCGGCAGGCGATCTTCAAGGCGACGCCGCATTTGATGCGCGTCGACCAGATCGAGCCCGGCAATGCCGCCGATCTGCGCGCCTTCGCCGGCAAGGGCGGCAGCATCGAGAAAGCGCCGTTCAAGACCACCGTTGCGGATTACTACCTGACCAACCCGATCGCGCGCGCGTCTGCGGTGATGGCGGAATGTTCCCGTCTCGCCTCCGGGCAGATGCTGACGGCAGCGGAATGAGCGTGACCTGATGGCTGAATTGTTCGCAAGCGCATTCTGGACCGGCTTCCTCTGGCCGCTGATCGTCATGGTCGCCGAGAGCCTGTTGCTGCTCGTGGTGCTGCTGATCGCGATCGCCTACATCCTGCTCGCCGACCGCAAGATCTGGGCGGCGGTACAGATCCGGCGTGGACCCAATGTGGTCGGCCCGTTCGGGCTGCTGCAATCCTTTGCCGACCTGCTGAAGTTCGTGCTCAAGGAGCCGACCATCCCCGCCGGCGCCAACAAGGGCGTGTTCCTGCTCGCGCCGCTGGTGTCGTGCGTGCTGGCGCTGGCGGCCTGGGCCGTGATCCCGATGAATCTCGGCTGGGTGATCTCCGATATCAATGTCGGCGTTCTCTATATTTTCGCGATCTCGTCGCTGTCGATCTACGGCATCATCATGGCCGGCTGGTCGTCGAACTCGAAATATCCGTTTCTCGCCGCGCTGCGCTCGGCGGCCCAGATGGTGAGCTACGAAGTCTCGATCGGATTCGTCATTATCACGGTGCTGTTGTGCGCCGGCTCGCTCAATCTATCCAGCGTGGTCGAGGCGCAGAACACCCGCGGGTTCGGCGGGCTGATCGGCCTGCCGCAGCTCACCTTCCTGAACTGGTATGTGTGGCCGCTGTTCCCGATGTTTGTGGTGTTCTACGTCTCGGCGCTGGCGGAAACCAACCGTCCGCCGTTCGACCTGGTGGAAGCCGAATCCGAACTGGTGGCGGGCTTCATGGTCGAATACGGCTCGACGCCGTATCTGTTGTTCATGCTCGGCGAATATGTCGCGATCACCACGATGTGCGCGATGGCGACGATCCTGTTCCTCGGCGGCTGGCTGCCGCCGATCGCGCTGCCGCCGTTCACCTGGGTGCCCGGCGTGATCTGGTTTGCGCTGAAGGTGTTTTTCATGTTCTTCCTGTTCGCGATGGCGAAGGCGATCGTGCCGCGCTACCGCTACGATCAATTGATGCGGCTCGGCTGGAAGGTGTTCCTGCCGCTGTCGCTGGCGATGGTGGTGATCGTCGCCGGCGTGCTGCATTTCGCGGGGATCGCGCCGACATGAGGTCGCCATGAGTGTCAACGTCAATGCCACAGCCCGCTCGCTGCTGTTGTCCGAATTCGTATCGGCGTTCTTTCTCGCCATGCGCTATTTCTTCAAGCCGAAGCCGACGCTGAACTATCCGTTCGAGAAGGGACCGATCTCGCCGCGCTTCCGCGGCGAACACGCGCTGCGCCGTTATCCCAATGGCGAGGAACGCTGCATCGCCTGCAAGCTGTGCGAGGCGATCTGCCCGGCGCAGGCGATCACCATCGAGGCCGGCCCGCGCCGCAACGACGGCACCCGCCGCGCCGTGCGCTACGACATCGACATGGTGAAGTGCATCTATTGCGGGCTGTGCCAGGAGGCCTGCCCGGTCGATGCCATCGTCGAGGGACCGAATTTCGAATTCGCGACCGAGACCCGCGAGGAACTGTACTATGACAAGGCGAAACTGCTCGCCAATGGCGACCGCTGGGAGCGCGAGATTGCGAAATCGATCGAACTCGACGCGCCGTACCGGTGAGGTGAGGGCATGCTCGCATGGCATATCCCTTCCGTCATTCCGGGGCGCGCGAAGCGCGAACCCGGAATCTCGCCCCTTCACCTCCAGATTCCGGGTTCGCGGACCTTGTCCGCGCCCCGGAATGACGGAGCATGACCGATGATGCTTGCCGCGCTGTTCTTCTATCTGTTTGCCGGGATCTGCGTCGCCTCCGCGGTGATGGTGATCGTGTCGCGCAATCCGGTGCACTCGGTGCTGTTCCTGATCCTCGCGTTCGTCAATGCCGCCGGGCTGTTCGTGCTGATGGGCGCCGAATTTTTGGGGATGGTTCTCGTCTTCGTATATGTCGGCGCGGTCGCGGTTTTGTTCCTGTTCGTGATCATGATGCTGGATGTTGATTTCACCGAGCTGCGCGAAGGCTTTATCGAATATCTGCCGGTCGGTATCGTGATCGGCGGGATCTTCCTGTTCGAGCTGCTTCTGGTCGTCGGGGTCTGGGTGATCAATCCCGGCGTCGCCAAATCGATCACGGCGGCGATCCCCGACAATGTCAGCAATACCGAGGCGCTGGGGCTCGTGATCTACACCAGGTATATTCACTACTTCCAGATCGCCGGCATGGTGCTGCTGGTCGCCATGATCGGCGCCATCGTGCTGACGCTGCGTCACAAGGTCAACGTCAAGCGCCAGGACATCAATGTGCAGAACGCGCGGACGCCGGAGCTCGCGATGAGCATTCGCAAGGTGGCGTCGGGGCAGGGGCTGCAGGAAGCGGACGCGCCGGAGTGGGTGCAATGACAATCGGCCTTGGACACTACCTTGCGGTCGGCGCCATCCTGTTCACGCTCGGGATTCTCGGCATCTTCCTCAACCGCAAGAACATCATCGTCATCCTGATGTCGATCGAGCTGATCCTGCTTGCGGTCAATATCAACCTGGTGGCGTTTTCGACTTTTCTCGGCGACATCGTCGGCCAGGTGTTCGCGCTGCTGGTGCTCACGGTTGCCGCGGCGGAAACGGCGATCGGTCTTGCGGTGCTGGTGGTGTATTTCCGCAACCGCGGCTCGATCGCGGTTGAAGACGTCAATCTGATGAAGGGCTAACGCGTCAATGATCCAGGCCATCGTCTTTCTGCCGCTGATCGGCGCGGTACTCGCAGGCCTGATCGCCATCTTTGGCGCCCATGCGCGGCATCCCGGCGGCGACACCGTCGAATTCCACGGCGATACCCATGGCCACGGCGCCGTCCCGGTCGACGAGGACGCCGGCGTCATTGATGCCGCCAGCCACGAAACCGCTGCGCATGACGATCATCATGCGGTCGAACCGGCGGCGGCGGGCTCGCGTGCCGCCGAGCTGATCACGACCGGGCTGTTGTTCGTTTCGGCAGCGCTGTCGTGGATCGCGCTGGTCGATGTCGGATTCATGCATCACGACGTCCGGATCCCGCTGTTTCCATGGATCGTTTCGGGCGACCTGCAGGTCAACTGGTCGCTGCGGGTCGATACGCTGACCGCGGTGATGCTGGTCGTCGTCAACACGGTGTCGTCGCTGGTGCACCTCTATTCGATCGGCTACATGGACGAGGATCCGTACCGGCCGCGGTTCTTCGCCTACCTGTCGCTGTTCACCTTCGCGATGCTGATGCTGGTGACCGCCGACAATCTGGTGCAGATGTTTTTCGGCTGGGAAGGCGTCGGCCTCGCCAGCTATCTGCTGATCGGATTCTGGTACCAGAAGCCGTCGGCCAACGCCGCCGCCATCAAGGCGTTCGTGGTCAACCGGGTCGGCGATTTCGGGTTTGCGCTCGGCATTTTTGCGGTCTTCACGCTGATCGGCTCGATCGACTTCGAGACCATCTTCGCGGGCGCGCCGGGCCTGACCGGCAAGACCATCGACTTCTTCGGCTGGCATGCCGACGCGCTGACGCTGACCTGCGTGCTGCTGTTCATGGGCGCGATGGGCAAGTCGGCGCAGTTCCTGCTGCACACCTGGTTGCCGGACGCCATGGAAGGTCCGACCCCGGTCTCGGCGCTGATTCACGCCGCCACCATGGTGACGGCCGGGGTGTTCATGGTGGCGCGGCTGTCGCCATTGTTCGAGCTCGCGCCGGATGCGCAGGCGGTGGTGATGTTCTTCGGCGCCACCACCGCGTTCTTCGCGGCGACGGTCGGCCTCGTGCAGAACGACATCAAGCGCATCATCGCCTATTCGACCTGTTCGCAGCTCGGCTACATGTTCGTGGCGATGGGAGCCGGGGCCTACTCGGTCGGCATGTTCCACCTGTTCACCCACGCCTTCTTCAAGGCGCTGCTGTTCCTGGGTTCGGGCTCGGTGATCTATGCGATGCATCACGAGCAGGACATCCGCAACATGGGCGGGCTGAAGGACAAGATCCCCTATACCTACATCGTGATGGTGATCGGCACGTTGGCGCTGACCGGCTTTCCGCTCACCGCCGGCTATTTCTCCAAGGACGCGATCATCGAATCCGCCTACGCCTCGCACAATCCGCTGGCGTTCTATGGCTACCTGATGACGGTGGTCGCGGCCGGACTGACCTCGTTCTACTCCTGGCGTCTGATCTTCAAGACCTTCCACGGCGAGCCGCACGACCAGGAGCACTACGAAGCCGCGCATGAGAGCCCGCTCTGGATGCTGATCCCGATCGGCGTTCTGGCCGCGGGCTCGATCCTGGCTGGTTTTCCGTTCAAGGAATTGTTCGCCGGCGCCGGCGTCGACGATTTCTTCCGCGAGTCGCTGAAGATGCATCCGGGAATCATCGAGGACATGGAGAAAATGCCGGAGGCCATCAAATTGCTGCCGACGGCGATGATGGCGCTCGGCTTTGTGGTGTCCTGGCTGTTCTATATCCGCCGGCCCTATATGCCGGTGGAGCTCGCGCGCCAGCACCAGATGCTGTATCAGTTCCTGCTCAACAAATGGTATTTCGACGAGCTTTACGATCTGATCTTCGTTCGTCCGACGAAGTGGATCGGCCGCTTCCTGTGGAAGGTCGGCGACGGCTACATCATCGACGGCTTCGGCCCCGACGGCGTCTCGGCATGGGTGCTTGACGTCACCCGCAACGTGGTGCGGCTGCAGACCGGATACCTCTATCACTACGCCTTCGCGATGCTGATCGGGGTCGCCGGATTGATCACCTGGTTCATGTTCAGCGTCGGAGGCCAGTGATGGTGAGCTGGCCCATTCTCTCCGTCGTCACCTTCCTGCCCGTGGTCGGGGCGCTGCTGATTTATCTCGACCGCGGCGATGACGAAGCCGCCCGCCGCAATGCGCGCTGGATCGCGCTCTGGACCACGCTGATTACCTTCGGCGTGTCGCTGATCCTGGTGTGGCGGTTCGATCCGTCCCAGGCCGACTTCCAGTTCGTCGAGAAGGCGCCATGGCTGGCCAGCGCCATCACCTACCACATGGGGGTCGACGGCATCTCGCTGCCGTTCGTGATCCTCACCACCGCGCTGATGCCGTTCTGCATCGTCGCGAGCTGGAAATCGGTGACGATGCGGGTGCGCGAATACATGATGGCGTTCCTGCTGCTGGAAACGCTGATGGTCGGCACCTTTTGCTCGCTCGACCTCGTGCTGTTCTATCTGTTCTTCGAGGGCGGCCTGATCCCGATGTTCCTGATCATCGGGGTGTGGGGCGGCCCGCGCCGGGTCTATGCCTCCTTCAAGTTCTTCCTCTATACGCTGCTCGGCTCGGTGCTGATGCTGCTCGCGATCATGGCGCTGTACTGGAACGCCGGGACCACCGACATTCCGACCCTGATGCATACCGCCGTGCCGCGCTCGCTGCAGACCTGGGCGTGGCTGGCGTTCTTTGCCTCCTTTGCGGTGAAGATGCCGATGTGGCCGGTTCATACCTGGCTGCCGGACGCGCATGTCGAGGCGCCGACCGCGGGCTCGGTGATCCTCGCCGCAATCCTGCTGAAGATGGGCGGCTACGGCTTCCTGCGCTTCTCGCTGCCGATGTTCCCGCTGGCCTCGCATGATTTCGCGCCGCTGATCTTCTCGCTGTCGACCATCGCGATCATCTACACCTCGCTGGTGGCGCTGATGCAGGAGGACATGAAGAAGCTGATCGCCTATTCGTCGGTCGCCCATATGGGCTTCGTCACCATGGGCATCTTTGCCGGCACCATCCAGGGCGTCGCCGGCGGCGTGTTCCAGATGATCTCGCACGGCATCGTGTCGGGCGCGCTGTTCCTCTGCGTCGGGATCGTTTACGACCGCATGCATACCCGCGAGATCGCCGCCTATGGCGGCCTCGTCAACCGCATGCCGCTTTACGCGCTGGTGTTCATGGTCTTCACCTTGGCCAATGTCGGTCTGCCCGGCACCTCCGGTTTCGTCGGCGAGTTCATGACGCTGATCGGCACCTTCAGGGTCTCGGTCCCGACCACCGTGTTCGCCACCACCGGGGTGATCCTGTCGGCGGCCTATGCGTTGTGGCTCTACCGCAAGATCGTGTTCGGCGAGCTGGTCAAGCCGTCGCTGATGAGCATCAAGGATCTCACGTTCCGCGAGGGCCTGACCCTGGTGCCGCTGGTGGCGCTGACCATCCTGTTCGGCATCTATCCGAAGCCGGTGCTCGATATGTCGGCGGCCTCGGTGCAGCAACTCGTTGCCAATTACAGCCACGCGATCACTGCCGTGCAGGCAGCCGCGCTGCAGTGAACGGAGCGTTCGGGGTGAGGACTACGCGCCATGAGCTTTGAGAGTGCAGGTTACCAATTGCTGCCGGTGCTGCCGGAAATGGTGCTCGCCGTCGGCGCCATGGCGCTGCTGATGACCGGGGCCTATCGGGGCCAGCAGGCGACCAGCCTTGTCACCGGCCTTGCGGTTTGCCTGCTGGTGCTGACCGGCGCACTCGAACTGTGGCTTCCGGCCGGAAAACTCACGACCTTCGGCGGCAGCTTCATCGTCGATGACTTTGCCCGCTTCCTGAAGATTCTGGCGCTGATCGGCTCGATCGCGACGCTGGTCCTGTCGGCGGAATTTCTCGCCGACCCGTCGCGGCGGATCTTCGAATACGCGATCCTGGTGCTGCTCTCGACGCTTGGAATGATGGTGCTGATTTCGGCCGGCGATCTCATCATGCTCTATCTCGGGCTGGAACTGATGAGCCTGGCGCTGTACGTGGTCGCGGCCAGCAACCGCGACAATGCCAAATCGACCGAAGCCGGGTTGAAGTATTTCGTGCTGGGGGCGCTGTCGTCCGGCATGCTGCTGTACGGTGCCTCGCTGGTCTACGGCTTCACCGGCACGGTCGGCTTCGCCGGCATCGCCGCCGCCGCCAAGACCGGCAGCATCGGCATCGTGTTCGGGCTGGTGTTCCTGCTCGCCGGGCTGTGCTTCAAGGTCTCGGCGGTGCCGTTCCACATGTGGACGCCCGACGTCTACGAGGGCGCACCGACCCCCGTCACCGCGTTCTTCGCCTCGGCGCCGAAGGTGGCGGCGCTTGCGGTATTCACCCGGGTGGCGCTCACGGCATTTCCGGGCATCCTGTTGCAATGGCAGCAGATCGTGGTGTTCGTCTCGATCGCCTCGATGGTGCTGGGGTCGTTCGCCGCCATCGGCCAGAAGAACATCAAGCGGCTGATGGCCTATTCGTCGATCGGCCACATGGGCTTCGCGCTGGTCGGGCTTGCCGCCGGGACCGCCGAGGGCGCGCAGGGCGTGCTGGTCTATATCGCGATCTATGTGGCGATGACGCTCGGCAGCTTTGCGGTCATCCTGACCATGAAGCGCAGCGGCCAGCATGTCGAGAACATCAGCGATTTCGCCGGCCTGTCGCGCACCAATCCGCTGCTGGCGTTCTTGTTCGCGATGCTGCTGTTTTCGCTGGCGGGCATACCGCCGCTGGCGGGCTTCTTCGCCAAATTCTACGTGTTCGTCGCGGCCATCAAGGCTGGCCTGTTCACGCTCGCCGTGATCGGCGTGCTCGCCAGCGTGGTCGGCGCGTTTTACTATCTGACCATCATCAAGGTGATGTATTTCGACGAGCCGCTCGCGAAGCTCGACCCGATGCGGGTGGAATTGCGCACGGTGCTGGCCGTCGCCGGCCTGTTCAACATCTTCTTTTTCGTCTATCCGGGGCCGCTCGTGAGCGTGGCAGCGGTGGCGGCGAAGTCGCTTTTCTAGATGCCATTTTCGCTCGGTCCACGGGCTCTCTCGGCGGGTTACCGGCTCGCCGCTTTTGACCAGATCGGTTCGACCAATGCCGAAGCGATGTCGCGTGCGCGCGAGGGCGAGCGCGGACCGATCTGGTTTGTGACCTCGGAGCAGACCGCGGGGCGCGGCCGCAGGCATCGCCCCTGGATCGCGCCGCGCGGCAATCTCGCCAGCAGCGTCCTCGAAGTCGTCGATGTCGCGCCATCGGTCGCCGCGACACTGGGTTTTGCCGCCGGGCTCGCGCTCGAGGCGGCACTGCAAAGAGTAAGCATCGAGGCGTCGCTGAGATCGGCGGGATCGGACGATATGAAGTTTTCGCTGAAATGGCCCAACGACGTGCTCGCAGGTCGGCGCAAGCTCGCCGGCATCCTGCTTGAAGCCGAGGCGGTGGCCGGCGATCGGCTCGCCGTGGTGGTCGGGATCGGTACCAACGTGATCGCGGCACCCGAGCGCACGCCAACGCCTGCGACCTCGCTCGCGGCGCTCGGCGTGCAGATCGGCGCCGAGGATCTGTTCACGGTGCTGTCGGACTGCTGGGCTGAATTCCGTGGAATCTGGGACGAGGGCCGCGGATTTGACCAGATCCGCCGGCTCTGGCTCGATCGCGCCGCCGGGCTTGGCGAGAGGGTGGCGATCCGGTCCGGCGATTCGACCATCGAGGGCACGTTCGACACCCTGGACGGCTCGGGCTGCATGGTCGTCCGGACGCCCGATGGCGGGCGGGTCCCGATCGCCGCCGGCGACGTCTATTTCGGTTCAGTGGCCTCGGCGGAGGCGACCCGATGACGCGGCCGGATGAGCTGACCTTTGCGCCGCTTGGCGGCGTCGGCGAGATCGGCATGAACCTGTCGATCTACGGCCTCGGCAATCGCCACCAGCGGTGCTGGCTCGCGGTCGATCTCGGCGTCTCCTTTGGCGACGAGGAACATCTGCCCGGCATCGATCTCATCATGCCCGACATCCGCTTTCTGGAAAAGGAGCGCAAAAATCTGATCGGCCTCGTGCTGACGCACGCCCATGAAGATCATTTCGGCGCCATTATCGACCTCTGGCCGCGCCTGAAATGTCCGATCTATGCCACCAAATTCAGCGCCGCCTTGTTCGAGGCCAAATGCGCTTCCGAACGCAATCCGCCGAAAATTCCGGTCACGGTGGTTCGCTCGGGCGGACGCATCGACCTTGGTCCGTTCAATGTCGAGTTCATTCCGGTCGCGCATTCGATTCCGGAATCCCATGCGCTCGCCATTCACAGCTCTGCCGGCACGGTGTTGCACACCGGTGACTGGAAAATCGATCCGACGCCGATCATCGGGCCGCCGACCGACGAGCGGCGGCTGCGCGAACTCGGCGACGCCGGCGTGCTGGCGCTGATCGGCGATTCCACCAACGCGGTGCGGGAAGGCCGCTCGCCGTCGGAGGCCGAAGTCGCCAAATCCATTACCGAACTGGTCAAGACGGCGAAGGGCCGTGTCGCCGTGACCACCTTCGCCTCCAACGTCGCCCGGTTGCGCGCGGTAGCCGATGCCGCCCGCGCCGCGGGGCGCGAAGTCGTGGTAGTCGGCCGCGCGATGGAGCGCGTGGTTCAGGTCGCACGCGAGACCGGCCATCTCGATGGGGTACAGAATTTTCGCGGCGCCGACCTTTACGGCCATTTTCCGCCCGACAAGGTGCTGGCGCTCTGCACCGGCAGCCAGGGCGAGCCGCGCGCGGCGCTGGCGCGGATCGCCAATGACGACCACCCGCAGGTGACGCTCAACAAGGGCGACTGCGTGATTTTTTCCTCGCGCACCATCCCCGGCAATGAGAAGGCGGTCGGCGCCATCATCAACGGGCTGATCACCCAGGGCATCGAGGTCATCACCGACCGCACCCACCTCGTTCACGTCTCCGGCCATCCGCGCCGCGACGAACTGCGCGACATGATCGCATGGGTGCGCCCGCAATTGCTGATCCCGGTACACGGCGAGGCGCTGCATCTCGCCGAGCATGCGCAGCTCGCCCGCGCCGCCGGGGTGCCGAAGGTTGTGGTCTGCCGCAACGGCGATCTGGTCAGGCTTGGGCCGGGCGATCCCGGCATCATTGACGAGCTGCCATCGGGGCGGCTCTACAAGGACGGCTCGATCCTGGAGGATTCCAAGTCGCGCGCGGTGGTCGAACGGCGCCGGATGGCGTTCGCAGGCTGTGTCTTCGTGGCCGTTGCGATCACCGAGAAAGGCGAACTGGCCGACGATCCCGAGGTCGATCTGGTCGGGATTCCCGAGAAGAACACCGCCGGCGAGATCATCGACGAGATCGTGTTCGACGTGGTGGTGTCGACGGTCGAGGGCCTGCCGCGGGCGAGGCGGCGCGATCCCGACGCGCTGGCGGAGTTGGTGCGGCGGGCGGTGCGCGCCGCGCTGAACGAGCAGTGGGGCAAAAAGCCGCTATGCTATGTTCATGTTCTGACGGTTTAGCATTCTGGTCTGGCGCGGGTTCCGCGGCGCCGTCGGCCAGGATCGCGCCCTGGGTTATGGGAGCTGGAGATGAGGGCCATGATGGGTCGGCTCAATCACGTGGCGATCGCGGTCAAGGATGCCGAGAAGGCCGCCAGGATCTATGGCGCGGCGTTCGGCGCCGACATTTCCGCGGCGGTGCCGCTGCCGGAGCACGGGGTCATCACGGTGTTCGTGACACTGCCCAACACCAAGATCGAATTCATCCAGCCGTTGGGGGAAAGCTCGCCAATCGCCAAATTTCTGGAGCGCAACGCCGACGGCGGCATCCACCACGTCTGCTATGATGTGCCCGACATCATTGCGGCTCGTGACACCCTGATCAGGGAGGGCGCGCGGGTGCTGGGCGACGGGGTGCCAAAAATTGGCGCCCATGGCAAGCCGGTGCTGTTTTTGCACCCGAAGGATTTTTCCGGCGCTCTGGTCGAAATCGAACAGGCCTGAACATGATCTACACCATCTCGACAGCGTTCGCGATCTACTTCGTCATCTGGTGGATTATGCTGTTCCTGACCCTGCCGTTCGGCGTGCGCAGCCAGCATGAAGAAGGCGGCGGCGTGCCCGGCACCGATCCCGGCGCGCCGATCGCGAGCCTGATGGGGCGCAAGCTGATCTGGACCACCGTTCTGTCGGCGGTGTTCTTCGCCGCCGCGTGGCTCGCCTATGATGCCGGGTATCTAAACGTCGACCGGCTCTCGCGGCTGATGGGAATGTGAGGGCCCGGGTTCCGGCCCGGGAAACAGATGTCGTATCAGAGAATTTTGATTGGCACGCTTCCATGACTTCGCAGCCGCGCCCGCCGGGCGTCTCCGGACCGGATCAATATCGCGTTTTGCGGGACGCGGAGCTGCGGGCCTACCTCGCCCGGCTTCCCGAGATCGTCGCGCGCCTGGGAGGAGCGCCGGAAGCCTGGTCGATCAGCGAGATCGGCGATGGCAACCTCAATCTCGTGTTCATCGTCAAGGGAACGACGGGCGGAATAGCCGTCAAGCAGGCGCTGCCTTATGTGCGGCTGGTCGGCGAGAGCTGGCCGCTGCCGCTGTCGCGCTCGCACTACGAGTATCAGGCGCTTGTCCACCAGGCCCGACTGGCGCCAGGCCTGGTGCCGGCGGTGCTGCACCACAATGAGGCTCTCGCCCTCATTGCCATGGAGTTGCTTGAGCCGCACATCATCCTGCGCAAGGGGCTGGTTGCCGGCACCTGCTACCCGCGGCTGGTCGATCACATCACGACCTTCCTGGCGCGGACGCTGTTCCTCAGTTCCGACCTTGCGGTTCCCGCCGCGCAGAAAAAGCAGGGCATCGCCGCCTTCGCCGGCAACCACGCGCTCTGCAAGATCACCGAGGATCTGATCTTCACCGAACCGTATTTCCAGGCCGAGCAGAACCGCTGGACGTCGCCCTGGCTCGACGCGACCGCCGCCGACTTTCGCGAAGACCTCGACCTGCACGTCGCGATCTCGCGGCTCAAGCTCAAATTCATGACCAGCCCGGAAGCGCTGATCCACGGCGACCTTCACACCGGCTCGATCATGCTGACCGAAAGCGAGACGCGGGTGATCGACCCCGAGTTCGCCTTCTACGGCCCGATGGGGTTCGATCTCGGCGCCGTGATCGGCAATCTCATCATGAGCTACCTCGCCTCGGTAGGCCACGAACGCACAGCCGGCGAACGCCGCGCCTTCGAGACCTGGGTGCTGGAAACGACCGAAAGCGTCTGGAATCGGTTTGCGGTGAAATTTGTCGCGCTCTGGCGCGATCAGGGGGCTGGCGACGCCTATCCGGCGGCGCTGTTCGCCGGTCGGTCCGGCGCGGCGCGGCTCGAAGCCGAACGGCAGCTCTATATGGAACGGCTGTTTCAGGACGCGATCGGCTTCGCCGCCGCGAAAATCATTCGCCGTATCCTCGGCCTCGCGCACAATATCGATTTCGAGTTGATCGAGGACCCGCGGGCCCGGGCGGTCTGCGAGGCGCGAAGCCTGCGTCTCGCCCGCGCGATGCTGCTGGACACCGCGTCGTTCCGCAGCATCGGCGCGGTAACCGCGACCGCGCGGCGATTGCGCGACTGGCAGCCCGATTTCGGTGGATGACGGCAAGCCGGATTCGACGGTCTATTCGACGGCCCTGGCACGCAATCGCTGCGCGTAGACGTTGATGACGAGGGCCGCGAGCAGAATGAGACCGCGGATCAATATCTTCAGGAAACTGTCGATGTTGACGTGATCGAGCCCGTTGTTGAGGACGCCGAGCACGAACAGGCCGACAATGGTGTTGCCGATGCCGCCGCGGCCGCCGAACAGGCTGGTGCCGCCGACCACGACGGCGGCGATCGAATCCAGCAAATAGGTGTCGAACTCGTTCTGCTGCGCGCTGCCGAAATGGGCGACCCCGAGCATGCCGCCGATACCGGAGCAGATCGCGGAGATCACCATGACGGTGCCGAGAATCAGATTGACGTTGAGCCCGGAATACTCCGCCGCCTCGCGGTTGCCGCCGACCATGTAGACGTAGCGGCCGAAGCGGGTGTAGGTCAGCACGAGGTGGCCGCCGAGCAGCATCAATGCCGCAACGATCACGATCCAGGGGATGCCGCCGATCGACGATGATCCAAGCGTGGTGACGAGGCCGGGCACCTTGTAGGCGATCTGGCCGCGCACCAGAAGGGCGGAGATGCCGGCGGCGATCTGCATCATGGCGAGGGTCATGATGAAGGACGGAATGCCGATCACGGTCAATCCGAGCGCGTTGACGAGGCCGAGCAGGGCGCAGAGCGCCAGCGCCAGCAGGATCGCGATCCAGCCGGCCATCGGAAAATTGGCGATGTTCACGTAGGATTCCTGCTGGGTGAAATAGGCGACCGCGATGCCGGTGACGTTGGCGATGCTGGCGATCGACAAATCGATCTCGGCGCAGAGGATCACGAAGGTGAGGCCGACGGCGATGATGCCGGTGACCGAAACCTGGGTCAGAATGTTGCCGACATTGTCGAGGGTCGCAAACGAAGAGCTCGCGGCGGCAAAGAAGCCGCTGAGCAGGATCAGCGTCAGGAACGGCGCGATATTCCGCATCTGGGAGCGCAGCAGCGCGGCGATTCGACCCGATCGCTTGCGGTCGGCCGCCGAGACTGTCACGCTTTCACCGCTCCCCATGGCTCTCTCCTCACGCCGCTTCCAGCAGGCGGTCCTTGCTGATGGTCTCGTTGGCGAATTCGCGCACCACCGCGCCCCGCTTGAGAACGATGATGCGGTCGGCCAGCGACAGCACCGTCTCGGGCTCGGTCGAAAGCACGATGATGGCAAGCCCTTGCGCGCGCAGGCCGCGGATGATGTGGATGACGTCGTTTTTGGCGCCGACGTCCATGCCGCGGGTGGGCTCGCACAACACCAGCAGCCGCGGCGGGTAGCTCAGCCACTTCGCCAGCGCGACCTTCTGCTGATTGCCGCCGGACAGCAGGCCGAGGTCGATCTCGACCGCCGCCGGCCTGATCTGCAACCGGTCGATCTGCCGGGTGGCGATCGAGCGTTCGCGCGACGGCCTCAGCCACAGCGAGGAGATACGATCGAGGATGCTGATCGAGATGTTCTTGTAGACCGGTTCCTGATGGAACAGCATGGCGCGCCGGCTCTCCGGAACGAAGGCGATCCCGGCGCCGCGGGCATCGGCCGTGCTGCCGAAGGCCTCTGGCTTTCCGGCAATGGCGAGTTCGCCGGCATCGGGCCTGAGCTTGCCGAACAGGATCCGTGCCAGCTCGAGCTGCCCACAGCCCATGAAGCCGTAGACGCCCAGCACTTCCCCGGCGCGAACCCCGAAGGAGACTTCCTGCAGGCTGCGGCCGAGCGATAGCTGTCGGGCCTCCAGCACCAGCGGCCGGTCGCTCGATGCCGGCAATGCGATCTCCTCGGTGTAGGTCTCTTCCAGCGCCTCGCGGCCCTTGCCGATCATCGCCTCGATCAGGGCCGCCTTGCTGGTGGCGGCCGCCGCTGCCTCCGCGACCTTGCGGCCGTTGCGGAACACCGTCACCGTGTCCGAGACGCGCAGGATGTCCTCGATGAAATGGGAAATGAAGACGATCGCGGTGCCCTCGTCGCGGAGCCGTCGCAGGGTCGAGAACAGCCGTTCCACCTCGGGCGGCGACAGCGCCGAGGTCGGCTCGTCCAGAATGATGATCCGTGCCCCGGAAAACAGCACCCGGGCGATCTCGATCAATTGCTGCAGGCCGATCGGCAGGTCGCCGAGCCGCGACAGCGGATCGACGTCGATGCCGAATCTCGCGAGCTGCTCACCGGCCTCGCGCGCCATGCGCCGCCACTGCACCAGACCGAAGCGATTGGTGGGCTGCACGCCGAGAAACACGTTCTCGGCGACCGTCAGATCGGGCGCGACGCTGAGCTCCTGATGGACCATGGCGATGCCGGCCGCGCGGGCATCGCGGACCGACCGGAACCGGACTTCCTTGCCATCCAGCGCAAAGCGGCCCGAGAATTCCGCGTGCACGCCGGCGATGATTTTCATCAGCGTGCTCTTGCCGGCGCCGTTTTCGCCGACGAGACCGTGGATCTCGCCGGCGGAAAGCGTGAAGTCGACCCCGCGAAGCGCCTCGACGCCGCCGAAGGCCTTGGTGATCCGGTCGAGTTCGAGGATGGGTGAGCGGCCTTGCGGCATAACAGCTCAGATCAGGAAATGATCCTCCATCCACTGCATGCCCGGCGCATTGGCCTTGGTCACCACGGGACCGTCGGTCACGACGTTCTTGGGAATGCCCTGTCCGCTCTTTTCACCCGCGGTCACCGCAGCGACGCCGGCGACGATGGCGCCGCCATGAATGCGGCAGGAGGGGTTGCGGACGGTTGCGAACATGCGGCCTTCGCTCACCGCCTGGATCGCCGGCGGCATCGCGTCAACGCCGCCGATCAGGATGTTGGTGCGATTATGCGCCTTCATGATGTTGGCGGCGGCAAGCGCCATGTCGTCATTGTGGAAGAAGGCCGCGTCGATCTGCGGGTATTTGGTGAGATAGGTCTCCCACAACCTTGCGGTCTTCGATACGTCCCAATCCGCCGGCTGGGTGTCGAGGACCTCGATGTTCGGGAACTGCTTTACGACGGTGTTGAAGCCCTTGGCGCGGCCCTGCGCGCCGGTATGACCGAGCGCACCCTGGGTCATGATCATCTTGCCCTTGCCGCCGATGGCGTTAACCAGCGCCTGCGTCACCGAAGCGCCCATGAACTCGTTGTCGGGCGCGAGAAAGGAGTGGACGTTGATCTGGTCGAGCGGGGCGATCAGCGTATCCATGTCGATGACGGGAATGCCGGCATCGATCATCTTCTGCACGGGCTGGGTCAGCGTGCCGATGCCGAAGGCCTGGATGGCGACGAAATCCCATTTCTGGGAGGCCATATTGTCGATCGCGGCGCGCTGCTTCACGGCATCGAGCTGGCCGTCGAACCAGGTGACCTCGACGTTGAACAGCTTGCCCCACCATTCGGCGGCCTGCTTGCCCTGGGCGCACCAGGTTGCCTGCAGACCGGCGTTCGAGAACGCCGCTTTGAGCGGCTTTTCCGAGCGCCCCACCTCGGCCGCCATCGCTGGGCTCATGCCGAACCCGCCAAACAGGGCGGTCGCCGCGCCGGCGGTCGCCGCCGCCTGAAGAAGATCGCGCCTCGTCGTTGAGGATTTGTCAGTCCCGGACATTCGCTTGCTCCCTGTTTATCAATGTTTTTTGCCCGACGGCGCCGATTGCACGCACCGCGGAAGCAGCAAGTGTCTCACAATCCCGGCATTCGCGCCACCTGCCGCAGAACCTCGGGGTGAAGGATTTGGAACTGGTCTGCCGCTTCAAGGCAAAGCTGTTCCGCTCAGACTTCGCTGGCCGCGATCCCGAGGTCGATCTCGTCAAGCAGCCTGCGCCACGCCTGGTCCATCTCCGGCGACCAGTCAGGCCCGATAATCTCGCGCACCGTTGTCGCGATCACGGCGAAGAATTTGCCGAACAGCTCGCGCGACGTGCCGTAGGCGTCGTGCGAAGACACCTCGCATTCGATCATGCGAAAGGTGCCGGTACGCTCGCCCGCAAGATCAGTATCGCCTCGATGCATAGCGCGAGCATCGAACCCTTGACGAGGTCGTTCGCCTCGCGCCGGAACATCGCTTCGGCTTCGGGGCGTTCCTGAAACAGGCGACGATAGACCAGCGGCGTCAGATCCCCGCAACGTTCGGCGGCGAGTTGGAAGCTGTGCTCGATCGGATGGGTCATGGCGAAACGCCAGGATTCTTGAAAGCATCGCGAAAAGAAAAAAAGAGCAGGGCGCGAGCCCCGCTCTAAAAATCGTGTCGACCCTATTTCCCCGAAAATTTGGATTTGATCTTGATTGGCGGGACGACGCTGCTTGTGCGCGCCAGGGCTCCTCCCGAGACTTGGACCACCAGACTTCAACCTTGCGGTCGGCCTGAGACGGCAGTGGTAGACCATCTTTTTCGCCTTGTCACCAATTTCAGCAACGATTGTTCAAAATTCGAGCAATATGCGAAATGATTGGGATTTCGCCATTTGCGTGTGATGCTTTTGCGCCCATCAGCGTCCGGGGTAAGCGGGTATGGGTGCCGGCCGGCGAGCCGGGACGCGTGCGCCGCGCCAGAACACCGCCGGCGGCAGGTTATTTCCACCTCAGCCTCCGCATGAGGTGTAATTTCCTTGCGTCGAACCGCAGTTCACCGGGAGCCCAATCTCGACACGTCACTCGCTGCATGATTAAGTCGCGGGGTTGCAGGGGATGGGTTTGCTGATGCGGCGGCGGTTGCGGAAATTCCTTCCGATCGTCCTGGTGGCCTTGGCGGTGCAGTTTTTCGCGCCGATCGTGGCATGCTGGGCAGCCAGCATCGGTACGTCCAACCCGTTGCTCGGCTCCGCCATCTGCCACGACGACGGGGCGTCGACCTCGAACTCCGCTGATCCATCCGGCCAGCCCTGCACCCATGACGGCTGCTGTGCCGCCTGCAGCCTGGCCCACGCTGCGCCGGTCGACACCCACCACCCGACGACCGCGAGGCTCTATTTGCAGCCCGGACGTGTGGTATGGCGCGAGGTCGCGCCGGATGAGTTGCAGTCCCGAACCGGCTCGCATGCCCAGGCCCGGGCGCCGCCGTCCCTTTCCTGACCAAATCTCACGCGCGGGTGCGGCGAGAGCCGTGCCCGATGAGCAGGCTGGCGGCCGTGCCAGTGTCAGGATCTTCAGATGTTTCGTCTTCATGTCCGGGGTAGCGTGAGCACGCTCGTGCTTTGCAGCGCGCTCGCCACAATTCCTTCAACGATCGAGGCGCAGACCGCCGACCGGACACTGCCGCCCGTAACCGTCGAAGCGCCTCACCAGCGTCAGGCGGTTCGCGCGACAAGAAAACCGGCACTCCGAACCGCCGCGACGCCGCGGCGCCGCAAGCCGGTGGCGACCGCTGCGGCCAACCCGCCGGCCCCGCAGGGCGATGAGGGCGGTGCCAATGCGTCGCTCGGGACTCCGCCGATCAAGCAGCGGTTTCAGTTGCCGCAGGAGACCTACAGCATCACCGCCAAGCAGATTGACGAGACGATCAATCTCAAGGACCCCGAAGACGCCATCAAGTATTTCCCAAGCCTGTTCGTCCGCAAGCGCAATGACGGCGACAATCAGGCGGTGTTGGCGACCCGAACCTGGGGCCTCAATTCAAGCGCGCGTACCCTGATCTACTACGACGATCTGCTGATCTCGGCGCTGATCGGAAACAACAATTCCGGCGCTTCGCCGCACTGGAATTTGATCTCGCCGGACGCCATCGCGCGCATCGATTTCCTCGACGGGCCGTTCGCGGCCGCCTATCCCGGCAACTCCATCGGCGGGGTGCTGCTGATCACCTCGAAGATGCCTGACCATGCCTTTGCCTCGGTAAAGCAAACGGTGTCGATCATGCCGTGGAATCAATACGGCACCAAGGATACCTATGTCAGCAGCCAGACCAGCGCGTCCGCCGGCGACCGCAGCGGGAACTTCTCCTGGTTGCTCAGCGCCAACTACCAGGACAGCTATCAGCAGCCGCTGACCTACACGACCAACGCTTCGATTCCCGCGGGAACCAGCGGAACCTTTCCGGCGCTCAACAAGCAGGGAACGCCGGCCGATGTTGTCGGCACCGGCGCGCTCGCGCATTCGCTGCAGACCTCGGCGAACCTGAGGCTTGCCTATGACATCACGCCGATGGTGCAGGCGACGTATTCGCTCGGCATCTGGAATAACGTCCAGACCTCCAATCCGCAGACCTATCTCACGTCGGCGGCAACCGGCGCGCCGACTTTTGGCGGCGTCTCGGCGTTCGCGAGCAACAAATACATCTGGGATCAGACCCATCTCAGCAACGCGGTGTCGATCAGGAGCGACACCAAGGGTGTCTATGATTTCGATCTTTCGGCGTCGACCTATAATTATCTGCAGGACATCTTGTACAATCCCGTTCACGGTGACGCCGGCGGGCGTCGGCTTACTCGCAGAACGGCAAGATCACGCGCAATGACGGGACCAACTGGCAGAACGCCGATGCCAAGGGTATCTGGCGGCCGTTCGGATATGACGGGCCGCAAGAGATCAGCTTTGGTGTTCATGGTGACCGCTATCGCCTGGACGATCCGGGCTATCTGCCTCGTCGATCTGGAACGCGACTTCATCCACCGGCACCGGTCAATTGTATTCCGACAGCATCGGCGAAACCCGCACCGGCGCGTTGTGGCTGCAGGACGCCTGGAAGATCGTTCCGGAGCTGAAGTTGACGGTTGGGGGGCGGCTGGAAACCTGGCGGGCGCTGGATGGCTTCAATATCAATTCCACCGCAACGTCCGGCACCGGGACCCCGGCCAATCCGATACCGACCTTGACTGCCGCTTCCCAGATGCAGCCCGAGCTCAGCTCCACCAATTTCTCGCCGAAGGCCTCGCTGTCCTACGATCCGAACAAGGAATGGAACTTCACGGCGAATTTCGGCGAAGCCTATCGCTATCCGACCGTGACGGAGCTCTATCAGAACATCACGGTCAGCGGCGCGGCAACGTTCGCCAACCCGAATCTGACCCCTGAACAGGATCTCAATGGCGAATTCGAATATCGAGCGCAAATGGAACGATGGCCGGGTGAGGCTGACGCTGTTCGAGGAGCGGACCAACAACGCTATCATCTCGCAGACCAATACGGTGACAGCGCCCACGGCACGCAAGTCTACCGCGACGACCTTCGGCAACGTCGCCGCGATCCGGATGCAGGGCGTCGAACTTTCGGCGGAAAAAGACAATGTGGCCATCAAGGGGCTGCAGTTGTTCGGCAGCCTGACCTATGTCGACTCCCGCATTCTGTCCGATCCGACCTGGGCCGGAACCAACCCGCTAACCGGGCTAGCGGATAGCGTGATCGGCAAGCGTGTTCCCTATGTGCCGGACTGGCGCGCCAAGTTCGGCGTCACCTATCGGCCGAACCAGAGCTGGGCCTACACGGTCGCCGCGCGCTATAGCGGCAAGCAATATTCGACGCTCGACAACACCGACATCATTCCCCATGTCTTCGGCGCCTTCGACAACTACGTCGTCGTCGACATGAAAGTCCATTACAACACTACCCCCAAGCTCTCGTTCGATTTCGGGATCGATAATGTCTTCAACGAACAGTATTTCCTGTTTCACCCGTTCCCCGGCAGGACGTATGTGCTGGCGGGGAAATACACGTTCTGAAGCAACAGCGATCCCATCACGCAGATGGGATCACGTCTCGAAGGTCGATAGCAGGAAACAGGACTAAAGGAGTATCCCATGACATCAAGGGCACCAATGCTCGCTTATGCCGCTTGCCTGGCAACCCTGTTGGCTGCGCCCGCACGCGCTGAAGAAGTCAAGGCCGGCGATCTCGTGATCACCCAGGCCTGGGCCCGCGCCACGCCGGGGGGCGCCAAGGTCGGCGGCGCCTACCTGACCATCGAGAACAAGGGGTCGACCGCCGACCGGCTGATCGGCGGCTCGGCCGACGTTGCCGGCAAGGTCGAGGTCCACGAAATGGCCACCAAGAACGGCGTCATGACGATGCGGGCGCTCGACAACGGCCTGACCATCGAACCCGGCAAGACGGTGAAGCTCGCACCCGGCGGATATCATCTGATGATGTTCGACCTGAAAAGTCCGCTCAAGCAGGGCGACAAGGTGCCGGTCACCCTCGACTTCGAAAAGGCAGGCAAGGTGAAGCTCTCGTTCGATGTCGAGGGTGTGGGCGCGCAGGGGCCCGCCGCGTCCTCGGGCGGCATGGACATGAAGAAGATGCCAGACAGCATGAAGAAGATGTGAGGCGACGATGTCGAAGGCCCATGGCTGGCATGCTTTCGTTGTCGTCACTGGCGCCGTGCTCGCGGTCTCACCGGCCGCGGCGCACGTCACGCTGGAACATCGCGAGGCGACCATCGGTTCATCCTACGAGGCGGTATTTGTCGTGCCGCACGGCTGTGCCGGCTCGGCGACGGTCAAGGTTCGCGTACAGATCCCCGATGGCGTGATCGCGGTCAAGCCGATGCCGAAGGCCGGCTGGAATCTGGAAGCCATCAAGGGCAAATATGACACCGCCTACGGCTTTCACGGCGCCAAGCTCAGCGAAGGCGTGAAAGAGGTGGTGTGGAGCGGTGGCAAGCTGCCGGATGAGTTCTATGATGAATTCGTCGTCAGCGTTTTCCTGACTGACGGTTTGCAGCCCAACACCACGCTGTATTTCCCCGTGGTGCAGGAGTGCGAGCAGGGCGTCAGCCGCTGGATCGACATTCCCGCCGATGCCGCCGGCGCGCATGACGAGAAATGGCCGGCGCCGGGCGTGAAACTGCTGGCGAAACCCTAGACGGTCCACATGCGCCTTCTTGCCGGCCTGGCGACCTTGCTGACCGTTCTCGGCTTCGCGACCGGCGTTTCCGCGCATGCCTCGCTGATCGCGACCGAGCCGGTCGACGGCAGCGTTCTGGCGGTAGCGCCCAAGACGGTGCAGTTGCGCTTCAATGAAGACGTCGCGCCGGGCGTAATCCGGCTGATCGATTCTGCGGGCAAGGTACGCGATGATGCGACCGCGCATGTCGTTGACCAGGCCATCGAGATCGTGCTGCCGTCAGACCTGCCGCGGGGAACACAGCTCGTCAGCTACCGCGTAATCTCGCAAGACGGGCACCCCGTGGGCGGATCGATGGTATTTTCGATCGGCGCCGCCACGGCGGCGGCAACCGTGCCGGCCGAGGCCAGTTCAGTCGGCTGGCTGATTTGGCTCGCCCGGATCGGGATTTATATCGGGCTGTTCGTGGGCGTCGGCGGCGCGTTCTTTGTCTGTTGGATCGCGTCGGTGCGCGCGGTATCCGATCTGATCGCTGCCGCGCTGGTCGTCGGCCTCCTCGGCATCGTGCCGTCGCTGGGATTGCAGGGCCTTGATGTGCTGGGCCTGCCGCTTGGCGCCATCGCGATCCCGGCAGTCTGGAACAGCGCCCTTGCCACCAGCCTCGGACCGTCGCTGCTGATCGCCGCTGCGGCGCTCGCCGCCGCCCTGCTTGCCTTGCGCACCGCGTCGGTGACGACGGCGCGGCTGCTGTCCGCCGTTGCGATGGTGGCCGCAGGGCTGTCGCTGGCGGCGACCGGTCACGCCGCGACCGCATCGCCGCAATGGCTGACCCGGACGGCAGTGTTCGTCCACGGCGTTGGCGTCGCGTTTTGGGTGGGGGCCCTGTTGCCGCTGGCGGCGATGGGGTGGCGACAGGACGCATCACTGCTTGCGGTCTTGCAGCGGTTTTCGCGCGCTCGCCGTGCCGGTTGTCGCGGTGCTGGTGCTGACCGGGCTGACGCTTGCGGTGATCGAGCTCGAGAGTTTCGGTGCGCTGGTGGAAACCTCCTACGGGCAGATATTGTCGGTGAAGCTCGCGCTCGTGCTGGTACTGTTGGGGCTCGCAGCGCTCAACCGCCTTTACCTCACCCCGGCGCTGGCTCGCGATGGTTCGAGCCGGCGATCGCTGGTTCGGTCGATCCTGCTCGAAGGCGTGGCGGCGCTGGCCATCCTGGCCACGGTGGCGGGCTGGCGCTTCACCGTACCGCCGCGGACGCTTGCTGCCGAAGCCGCAACGCCGCTGGCGATCCACATCCATACCGCAAATGCCATGTTCCAGGTCCTGATCTCGCCGGGCAAGGTCGGCACCGACGGTTTCGTGCTGCAGTTGATGAACGGCGACGCCACGCCGCTCCATGCCAAGGAAGCCACCTTGACCTTGAGCCTGCCGGAGCGCGGAATCGAGCCGCTGGAGCGCCAGGCGACGCTTGGGGCCGACGGCTATTGGCATGTACGGGAGGTGCCGATCCCTTATCCGGGGCGCTGGCACATGCGCATCGACGCCCTGGTGAATGACTTCAAGAAGGTCACGCTGGAAGACGAGTTCGACGTCGCGGCGCGCTAAGACGACCGGCATGGCTGTTCCAAGGGCCTGGTTGTGGCGCCCGGCCCCGCGCCTCAATGATGCCGCCAACGGGGTCGAAACGGCCGCAGATCACGTAATGCCAGCGGCTTTTGCGGCGCCCGCCCTTGTGTTTTCACAGCCGATCCGGTTTCACTGCCGGCCTACGCCATCTCACCGATTCCCCGGGTTTGCCCATGCGACTGTCGCGGTTTTTTCTGCCCATCCTGAAGGAAAATCCGAAGGAAGCGGAGATCGTGTCGCACCGCCTGATGCTGCGCGCGGGCATGATCCGGCAGGAGGCCGCCGGCATCTATGCCTGGCTGCCGCTGGGCTTGCGGGTGCTGAAGAAGATCGAGCGGATCGTGCGCGAGGAGCAGGACCGCGCCGGCGCGCTCGAACTGTTGATGCCGACGCTGCAACTGGCCGACCTCTGGCGCGAAAGCGGCCGCTATGACGCCTACGGCCCGGAGATGCTGCGCATCGCCGACCGCCACAAGCGCGAACTGCTGTACGGGCCGACCAACGAGGAAATGATCACCGAGATCTTCCGCGCCTATGTGAAATCCTACAAGAGCCTGCCGCTCAACCTCTATCACATTCAGTGGAAGTTCCGTGACGAGCAGCGGCCGCGGTTCGGCGTGATGCGCGGGCGCGAATTCCTGATGAAGGATGCCTACTCGTTCGATATCGACGAGGCGGCGGCGCGGCGCTCCTACAACCGGATGTTCGTGGCCTATTTGCGCACCTTTGCGCGGATGGGACTGAAGGCGATCCCGATGCGCGCGGAAACCGGCCCGATCGGCGGCGATCTCAGCCATGAGTTCATCGTGCTGGCGGATACCGGCGAGTCCGCGGTCTATTGCGACCGCGACGTGCTCGACCTGCCGGTACCGGGCGCGGAGATCGACTATGACGGCGACCTCACGCCCATCATCCGGCAATGGACCGCGGTCTATGCCGCCACCGAAGACGTGCACGACGCCGCCCGGTTCGAGCGCGAAGTGCCTGCCGGCAAGCGCGTGCACACAAGGGGCATCGAGGTCGGCCAGATCTTCTACTTCGGCACCAAATACTCCGACACGATGAAAGCCATGGTCGCGGGCGCCGACGGCGTCGAAGTGCCGATCCACGGCGGCTCCTATGGGGTCGGCGTGTCGCGCCTGGTCGGCGCCATCATCGAGGCCTGCCATGACGATGCCGGCATCAAATGGCCGGAGGCGGTCGCGCCGTTCAAGGCCGCGATCCTGAATTTGAAGCAGGGTGCTGGCGATACCGATGCCGCCTGCGAAAAGCTCTACCGCGAACTCGCCGCGAGGGGTGTCGAGGTCTTGTACGACGATACCGACCAGCGCGCCGGCGCCAAGTTCGCCGCCGCCGACCTGATCGGCATTCCCTGGCAGATCCTGGTCGGCCCGAAGGGGCTTGCCGACGGCAAGCTCGAACTCAAGCGCCGCAGCGACGGCACGCGCGAGAACCTCAGTCCGGCCGAGGTGCTGGCGCGCCTCTCCGCGTAGCGATGGTTGCTGGCCTCACGCGCCATCGCCTGCAGCGCCGGTCGCGCCGAATTGCCACCGCTGTCCGAACCCTCCACTCGATACGTCAACAGCAAAGCCATCTCGGCTGGGGATCAAGCGATGGCGAAGAAAGCGCGCGTCAAAAGGCTGCGGCGGGTGAAATCGCTCTTTGACCAATACGAATTTGTTACAAGGCGGCGGCTCGTTTTCGCCGCCTTTTTCTGTTTTGCCGTCTAAAAAGCGATCTGGGAAACCGCTTCGGCAAGCCGAAAAATACCGGTGGGAAACCGCTGAAAACGCTCAGAAAGCCCAATTCGTGTGAAAATCGACCTATGGATGCAGCCATGAGCGAGCCAGTTCGGACCCCACCCTTTGCGCCATTCGAATGGCTGATGTCGGGACGCTATCTGCGTGCGCGTCGCAAGGAAGGCTTCATTTCCGTCATCGCGGGCTTCTCCTTCCTCGGCATCATGCTCGGGGTCGCCACCCTGATCATCGTGATGGCCGTCATGAACGGTTTCCGCAAGGAACTGCTGGACAAGATTCTCGGCCTCAACGGACATTTGCTGGTGCAGCCGCTGGAATCGCCGCTGACCGACTGGAAGGATGTCGCCGACCGTATCAGCCAGGTCGCGGGCATCCGGCTTGCCGCCCCGGTGGTCGACGGCCAGGCGCTGGCATCCTCGCCGTTCAACGCCGCCGGGGTTCTGGTGCGCGGCATTCGCGCCAACGATCTCGACAACCTCACCTCGATCGCCAAGAACATCAAGCAGGGCACGCTCGAGGGGTTCGACCAGGGCCAGGGCGTTGCCATCGGCCGCCGGCTCGCCGATCAGCTCTCGCTGCACGCCGGCGACAGCATCACCCTGGTGTCGCCGCGCGGGGCGGTAACGCCGATGGGCATCACGCCGCGCATCAAGCCGTACAAGGTCGCGGCGGTGTTCGAGATCGGCATGACGGAATATGACTCGACCGTGGTGTTCATGCCACTGGCGGAGGCGCAGGCCTATTTCAATCGCGCCAACGACGTGACCGCGATCGAGGTGTTCACCACCAATCCCGACAAGATCGACGCATTCCGCAAGACCGTGACCGAAGCCGCCGGGCGGCCGATATTCCTGGTCGACTGGCGGCAGCGCAACGCGACCTTCTTCAACGCGCTTCAGGTCGAGCGCAACGTGATGTTCCTGATCCTCACCATGATCGTGCTGGTCGCGGCGCTGAACATCGTCTCTGGCCTGATCATGCTGGTCAAGGACAAGGGCAGCGATATCGCGATCCTGCGCACCATGGGGGCGTCGCAAGGCTCGATCATGCGGATCTTCCTGATCACGGGCGCGGCGATCGGCGTGGTCGGCACCCTGACCGGACTCTTCGTCGGCATGCTGGTGTGCCTGAATATCGAATTGATCCGCCAATTCCTGTCATGGCTGACCAGTACCGAGCTGTTTTCGCCGGAGCTGTATTTTCTCTCCAAGCTGCCGGCCGAGATCGATTTCGGCGAGACCAGCGCGGTCGTCATCATGGCGTTGACCCTGTCTTTCCTCGCCACGCTGTATCCGTCCTGGCGCGCGGCCCGCCTCGATCCCGTCGAAGCGCTCCGGTACGAGTGAGGAACAGATGGGGCAGGGGGCAGAAGATGTGCCGGTCGTCTATCTCCACGAGATCAAGCGCCAGTACACCCAGGGCGAGACGATACTGACCATCCTCGACGGCGCCAAGCTCGCATTGTGGGCGGGACAGTCGGTCGCGCTGGTGGCGCCCTCGGGTTCGGGCAAATCGACGCTGCTGCATATCGCGGGCCTGCTCGAGAGTCCCGACGACGGCGAAGTCTATGTCGGGGGGACCGCGACCTCGGGATTATCCGACGTCGAACGAACCCAGATCCGCCGCACCGATATCGGCTTTGTCTATCAGTCGCACCGGCTGCTGCCCGAGTTTTCCGCGCTCGAAAATGTCATGCTGCCGCAGATGATCCGCGGCCTCAAGCGCGCCGAGACCGTCAAGCGCGCCACCGAGATCCTCGGATATCTCGGGCTCGGCGAGCGCATCAAGCACCGGCCGGCCGAACTGTCCGGCGGCGAGCAGCAGCGGGTGGCGATCGCGCGCGCGGTGGCCAATGCGCCGCGGGTACTGCTCGCCGACGAGCCGACCGGCAATCTCGATCCGCATACCGCGGATCATGTGTTCGGAGCGCTGATGCAGCTCGTCAAGGCGACCCGGGTGGCGATGCTGATCGCGACCCATAACATGGATCTGGCGGCACGGATGGACCGGCGGGTGTCGCTGGAAGCCGGCCGGATCATCGAACTCGAATAGCCTCGGCCCATGGTCCGGTCTAATGGCGGCGGCGACGGCGTTGGACCGCCGGCTTTGCGCGCGGATTGACGTAATAGGGATTGATGAGGCACTCCGCCGAGCGGCCTGATGCCGTGGCGTTGCATTGCGGCAGCGAGGTGTAGCGGCAATCGAAATAGTTGATCCTGCCAAACACCTGCATGCAGACCGGATAGTCCGGATCGTAGGTCTGGGCTTGCGCGGGAGCGGACGCGGCAACCGCGGCGGCGGTCAGGATCGCCATCATCAGGATCCGCATCAATAACTCCTTCGGGAAATGGCCGCGGCCCGGCGGCTGCGCCGCGTTCAGTCGGCGGGATAGATCGAACGCGGGCGAGGCTGGCGGCGATCCACGGGCATCTGGCGGCCGGCGTCGTAATAGGGATTGGCGATGCAGTTGAGATCCCGGCCCGACGCGGTGGCCAGGCACTGTTGGTAGGTCTCAAAGGTGCAGTTGCTGAGGCCGGGATATTGATCGCCTTGAATACAGAAGGGATAGCGGGTGCCGACCGCGTGGGCCGGCGCGGACCCCAGCAACGCCGAACCACTGGCGGCCAGCAAGGCCAGAACGACGTTACGCATGGAAGTCTCCCTTCGGCCGTAGCCCTCTGTGAATCGATTCCACAGCGACAACCCAAGCCGGGCGGGTGGGTCGCCGTCAATTCACGTTTTTCGGGGCGCTGCAACCGCGGGCATTCGGCCCGGCTTAACGGGGGCGAACGTCCGGATTGGCAAATCGGCGGGGCATATTCGCGAGCGAAGTCTGGCGCTGGTCCAAGGAGGACGATGCGTGATGATAACCTTCTGGAAGAAACGGTATCGCGATACTCTATCTCGGCTCACCCGCCGGAATGCTCGCGGCGTGTTCCCGATCTCGGAGGACGACCACGGGGGTCTCGTGGAAACGGTTCACCTTCTCAAGAGCCCGGCGAACGCCGCTCGCTTGCTGCGATCGATCGAGGACGCGGATCGGGGAAAGTTGCACGATCGCGAGCTGGTTGAGCCGGACAAAGCGGCTCCGCCCGCAACATGAAGGCTGCCGGACCAAGGACGCTGGGACGAATATCTGCAATGGCCGACTTCCATCCTTCCAGAAGGCCAAGAGCGCTAGCCGAGCGACGCGACTCCGGAACACCGGTCAGAAGCCTCCCGCCCAAGTGCCGCCGGAGACGCAAGGGAGATTAAGCAGCTTCGTCAGCCGCTTCCAATTCTGCCAAGTCCATCGTGAAGTCGAAAACGATCTGGATGGGTTCGGCATCCGGGTGAGCGTCATTGTAGCTATCAACGTCGAGCTTCATCTGCCGACAGTCGCCAACGATACCTTTCCGTCGATGCTGGAACGATATCTGCATATGATCGCGCCGAGCAGTGCGGATATCGTCCCAAAGCATCTCGGTCTGTCCCTCCATCAAGATGGCGGCCGGATGCAGAAGGCGAACTCGACGGCCTTTACGGTCGGTCATGTATTCTTCACGCATGGCCGAAGCGATGTCATCAGCGCAACGTCGCCTGATTGCTGCTACCGGCAACTCCCAACGACCCGTACCAATGGCCCAATCCGCGATACTTTTTGCGGAAGTGGGCCAAGGTAAACCGCCTGGCCGGTACTCGTCGACTATACGCTGCATTTGCTTGACGTAGGTCGTCATGAATTCACTCCATAACCGTCAGTGAGAGCGGTCTCGGTTATGACGTGTCTGATACGAGGTTGGTGTTTTTTGAATAAATCCCAGCGATCAGTTAGTCGCTGGATTTGACCAGCGACTATGCCCGGATGCCGCTTAACGATGCGAGCAAACCCAAGCATGCTCTTTTCAGAGAACATGGGGTTGTGTCTGAGGATGAAATCACGCATTGCGCCCAACGGCACGCAATGATTGGCAGCGCCGCGATTGGCGTTCTTTTCGGCCTCGTTGGTATCAGCCTTCGTCTCATCGAAATCTTCGATGATCATACCGTCCTTGCCGTCGCCATTTAGGACATGTTCAATTTCATGCCAGAAATCGAACCAGAACTTGTCGATCTGATCCCCCTTTAGCGTAAGACCGATAACCGGGGACTTGTTGTCATGTATCCAAAAGCAGACACCCTGAATTTCAGATCCAGGGATTGGCTCAACAATTACAAATCTTACCCCGCATTCCATTAGGATACGTGGCAGATGCCGGATTTCCTCCGGTTCAACCATAAGACTCTCTAGGTCCGTAATTTTTGCGCGCAACGTCGCTCCCGAAAAGGGAGGGACCTTTAACGATGTGGCGAGTTGGTTGACACGAAAAATCCAAGCCCACTGATGCGCGGTGACTTCCCTTTGATAGTTCCGACGCGCCGCATGCTTCAACTCGATTGGAGACTCGATCGAATCGATTTCAAAGAAAGTCAGCACATTCCGCTCAAGCTCGGCGGCTGAATCACCAGTTCTAATCCAGCCCCTCTTACACATTTCGCGAACTGGGAACCTGGCGCGCAACTTAGCCGCGCGAGAAATTGAATCCTTCCGGGGAGGGACCTTCGAAAGTTGCCAAGCCGTTTCATGATTCATCCAAAACTGGGCAGATGTTCCGAATGCCGCGGCAAAGTCGGCGGCAGTTTCCGGAGTGACACCACGCTTTGCATTGATGATATCGTTCACAAGCTTCTGAGGTCGACCAATGATTTCGGCAAACTCAGTCTGGGTCCAGCCGCGCGCCTCCAGCTCATCTGCCAAAAATTCCCCCGGAGGGAATACTTCGGCGGGTGTTCTTCCAGTCATTTCGCCCTCCCTCTCAGTGATAATCTTCGATGCCCGTAACCCTGACGACCTTCTTTGGTGCTTCGCCTGTCAGCTCCAGTATTAAGCGCCATTGTTTCGTTATCCGCATTGACCGCTCATGCGCTCTTTTGCCTTCTAGTTTTTCAAAGTGCAGGCTCTTCATCGCGTAGAAATCACGCTCGTCTGTTGCTGACCTGATTGCTTGCATCACCTTGCGGAATCCCTTGACGGCGCTCCTGTCAAATCCGCCGTCAAACTGAAGATCGGTCTCGAGTCGGTCGAGATTTTCATCGGCAAATTCCACTTCCATTTCGCCCTCATGGCTCGATATAGCACCCTGGATTCTATGAAACAAGTCATTACGTCACCTAGTGTCATAATTGAATGGTCGCAGGCTCGGCTCGAATGTTTCGTTGCGGGGGACGATTGATCCTTCAGGCATCCAATTGCGGTTTGTCCGCAGGCTTCTCTGAGATTTGTGATCAGTTTAAGCGCAGGTTCCCGCTCGGCGCGAGACGCGCCGCTATCTGTCCTACAAATTAACCAAGCTGGGAACTTGGGGTCATTTTTCGAAACTGACCCACTCCACCGCTTGACTCCTAGAACAAAAACGGAACATTGTTCCCGTTATGTTCCGACATCTGGGAGGCGGGAAATGTTGAAGATCTTTGTCGAAGAGGCGGCCGCGCTGGCGTCGATTACGCTGTTTATCGGGATGATCGCGGTGTGGGCGCAGCTCATTCCCCAGCTTTGAGCGGCCGGCCCGGCGCAGGCAGGGTTGTTGCGTGGCGTGGCCTGCCTTGGCCCGTCCTGGGGAAAAGCCGGATGGCGGGCTGGAATGGCCGGTTACGCATAGACAGGTTTGGCAGCAGGCATCACCATTGAGGGGCGAGTCGGCCTTTGGACGGCTTTCGATCCCTCAAGCTCGATGACCGCCGCAGCCGATGACGCAGAAACCTGCCGCAACCATGTCCAATGCCGGATTCATCCATCTCCACGTCCATTCGGCCTATTCGCTGCTGAAAGGGTCGATCAAGATCCAGAAGCTGGCGGAACTGGCCAAGGCGGACCGCCAGCCGGCGCTGGCGCTGACCGACACCGACAACATGTTCGGGGCGCTGGAATTCTCCGACAAGCTCGCGGGCTATGGCATCCAGCCCATTATCGGCTGCGAGCTTGCGGTCGATTTCGGCGACCAGGACCCCAACGCGCGCAGTGCGCCCGCTGCGGGCGCGGCGCGGATCGTGCTGCTGGCGGCGCGGGAGCGCGGCTACCGCAACCTGATGCGGCTGAATTCGCGGGCGTTTCTGGAAACGCCGACCCACCAGGCCCCGCACATCAAGTTCGAATGGCTGCAGGGACATGCCGACGACCTGATCGTGCTCAGCGGCGGGCCGGACGGCCCGATTTCGCAGGCGCTGTCTGCCGATCAGGCGCCGCTCGCGGCGACGCGCTGCGACCGGCTGGCGAGCCTGTTCGAGGACCGGTTTTATCTCGAGCTGCAGCGCCACGGCCTTGAGAAGGAACGTCGCGCCGAGGCCGCCCTGATCGATCTTGCCTATGCCAAGGGGCTGCCGCTGGTCGCGACCAACGAGCCGTATTTCGCCACCGCCGACGATTACGAAGCCCACGACGCGCTGCTGTGCATCGCTGGCGGCCGTCTGATCGCCGAGACCGATCGCGACCAGCTCACCGCCGACCATCGCTTCAAGACCCGGGCGGAAATGGCGGTGCTGTTTGCCGATGTGCCGGAGGCGCTCGCCTCCACGGTCGAGATCGCCGAGCGCTGCGCGTTCCGCCCGATGACGCGCAAGCCGATCCTGCCGCGCTTCACGGTCGGCGCCGGCGCCAATGCCGCCGATGCGCAAAGCGACGAGGCCGCCGAGCTGCGCCGTCAGGCCGAGGAGGGCCTGAGCAACCGGCTCCGGATCCACGGCCTCGCGCAGGGCACCTCGGAGGAGGATTATCGCGCCCGCCTCGCGTTCGAGATCGACGTCATCACCGGCATGAACTATGCGGGCTATTTCCTGATCGTGGCCGACTTCATCAAATGGGCGAAGTCGGAAGGAATTCCGGTCGGGCCGGGCCGCGGCTCGGGCGCCGGCTCCCTCGTCGCCTATGCGCTGACCATCACCGATCTCGATCCGATCCGGTTCGGCCTGCTGTTCGAGCGGTTTCTCAACCCCGAACGGGTGTCGATGCCGGACTTCGACATCGATTTCTGCCAGGACCGCCGCGGCGAGGTGATCGACTATGTGCAGCAGCGCTACGGCCGCGACCAGGTGGCGCAGATCATCACCTTCGGCACGCTGCAGGCGCGCGGCGTGTTGCGCGACGTCGGCCGCGTGCTGCAGATGCCCTACGGCCAGGTCGACAAGCTGACCAAACTGGTGCCGCAGAATCCCGCGGCCCCGGTGACGCTGGCCGCCGCGATCGCCGGCGAGCCGAAGCTGCAGGCCTTTCGCGACGAGGACGCCGTGGTGGCGCGCGCCTTCGACATCGCGCAGCGCCTCGAAGGTCTGACCCGGCACGCCTCGACCCATGCCGCCGGCATCGTGATCGGCGACCGGCCCTTGAGCGAGCTGGTGCCGCTCTATCGCGATCCCAAATCCGACATGCCGGTCACCCAGTTCAACATGAAATGGGTCGAACCCGCGGGACTGGTGAAATTCGACTTCCTCGGCCTCAAGACGCTGACCGTGCTTGACGTCGCGGTGAAGCTGCTTCGGCGCCGCGGCGTCGAGCTCGATCTGGCGACGCTGCCGCTCGACGATGCCGCCAGTTACCAGATGCTGGCGAGAGGCGACGTGGTCGGCGTGTTCCAGGTTGAAAGCCAGGGCATGCGGCGCGCGCTGGTCGACATGCGGCCCGACCGTTTCGAGGACATCATCGCGCTGGTCGCGCTGTATCGGCCGGGTCCGATGGCCAACATCCCAACCTACTGCGCCCGCAAGCATGGCGACGAAGAGCCGGAATATCTGCATCCGATGCTCGAGCCGATCCTGAAGGAAACCTTCGGCGTCATTATCTACCAGGAACAGGTGATGCAGATCGCGCAGGTCATGGCCGGCTATTCGCTCGGCGAGGCCGACCTGCTGCGCCGCGCCATGGGCAAGAAGATCCGCTCGGAGATGGAAAAGCAGCGCGAACGCTTCGTGTCGGGCGCGATCGAGCGCGGCATCGCGCCGGGGCAGGCCGACACCATCTTCGAATTGCTGGCGAAATTTGCCGATTACGGCTTCAACAAGAGCCATGCCGCAGCGTATGCGCTGGTGTCGTACCACACCGCCTACATGAAGGCGCATTACCCGGTCGAGTTCCTCGCCGCGTCGATGACGCTCGAACTCAACAACACCGACAAGCTGTCGGAGTTTCGTGCCGAAGCGCAGCGGCTCGGCATCCGGGTCGAAGCGCCCTCGATCAACCGCTCCGGTGCCACCTTCGAGGTCGACAGCGGCATCATCTACTACGCACTGGCGGCGCTGAAGGGCGTCGGACCCCAGGCGATCGAACTGATCGCGGAAGTCAGGCGCGAGGGGCTGTTCACGTCACTGGCCGATTTCGCGGCACGGGTGAACCCGCGCGCGATCAACAAGCGCGTGATCGAGAGCCTGGCCGCCGCCGGGGCATTTGATGTGCTGGATTCCAATCGCGCCAGGGTGTTTGCCGGTGCCGAAGCGATCCTTGCGGCATGCCAGCGCAGCCATGAAGCCGCGACCATGGGCCAGAACGACATGTTCGGCGGGGCGGCCGACGCGCCGACCATCATGCTGCCGCAGGTCGAGCCGTGGCTGCCGGCCGAACGGCTGCGGCGCGAATATGACGCGATCGGATTCTTCCTGTCCGGTCATCCGCTCGACGACTACGCCACCGCCCTGAAGCGGCTCCGGGTGCAGTCCTGGGCCGAATTCTCGCGCGCGGTCAAGACCGGCGCCACCGCCGGCAAGGTCGCCGCCACGGTGGTGTCGCGCATGGAACGCCGCACCAAGACCGGCAACAAGATGGGCATTATCGGGTTGTCCGACCCGACCGGCCATTTCGAGGCGGTGCTGTTTTCGGAAGGCCTCGCGCAGTACCGCGAAGTGCTGGAGCCGGGTGCCGCGGTGCTGCTGCAGCTCGGCGCCGAATTGCAGGGCGAGGACGTCCGCGCCCGGGTGCTTCACGCCGAGCCGCTGGATGATGCCGCAGCCAAGACCCAAAAAGGCCTGCGCATCTTCGTCCGCGACACCAGGCCATTGGAATCGATCGCCAGGCGGCTGCAACTGCCGGAAGCGGCGGCACCCGGCGGCTCGAACCGCGGCGCCCCGGGCAGACCTGTTTCCGCTGCGGTGGCCGGCGCCGACGGCGACGTCTCGCTGGTGATGATGCTCGACCTCGAGACCGAAGTCGAAATGAAGTTGCCGGGCCGTTTCAAGGTCTCGCCGCAGATCGCCGGCGCGATCAAGGCCGTCGCCGGCGTGGTGGACGTGCAAACGCTATAGGAGATTTCAGATGTGCGACTTGTGCCGCGAAAAACTCTCGCATCGGTCGGCGGCTTCCCGACGCTCTTTCGTGGTCGGCGCGACCGCGACGATCGGAATGTTGCTGGCGGGTGCGGCCGGCGCCAAGCAATCCAAGGCGCCGCCCAAGCCGCAGAATGTGCTGTCGCCGGATGCGGCGCTCGAGCGCCTGCGGCAGGGAAATTCGCGTTATGTCGGGGGCGTGTCGCGGCGTCACGATTTCAAGCATGAGCGGGAGGCGCTGACAGCAGGCCAGAACCCGTTTGCCGGCATCCTGAGCTGCGCCGATTCGCGGATCGCGCCCGAATATGCCTTCGACAGCGGACGGGGCGATCTCTTTGTCTGTCGCGTGGCGGGCAACTTCGCCAATACCGAAACCATCGCCAGCCTCGAATACGGCGTCGCCGTGCTCGGCACGCCCTTGATCCTCGTGCTCGGCCACGATAGCTGCGGCGCGCTGGACGCCGCGATCAAGTCGCTCAAAGACGGCACCACGCTGCCGGGACACCTGCCTTCGCTGGTGACCGGCGTCGCCCCCGCGGTGAACGCGGTCTTGCAACAGGGGGGCGATGTACTCGGCAAGGCGATCCGGCAAAACGTGATCGACAATGTCGCCAAGCTGCGTTCGGCGACGCCGATCCTCAGCGCAGCGGTTGAACAGAACAAGCTCAAGGTCGTTGGCGGCATCTACCGGCTCAAGAACGGCCGGGTGGATATGGTCGCCTGAGGGCCTCAAGAGCGTTTGGTCTGGTCTAGGCGGCCAGAACAGCTTTCTTCACACCTTGCGGCAGGGCGATCGGGCGAAAGGATGCTTTTGGATAAAGATAGGCCTCGCCGGACTCATCGATGATCCGGAGCAGACCCTGTTTCTCGGCGCCTGCATCGGGGAGCGCCACATAGATCTTCCGTTTTTCAAGTGATGCCGGGTAGCCTTCGTTGTCGATGCATACTACGAGCTGTTTTGACTTTGCCATCGGTTCGCTCTTCAAAGAAGTTGCTTGATTTTGTATTCTTTTCGTCCAATTCCGCCGGCCTCGTACCAGTGTACTTCAGCCGAATGGATAGTGCCATCCGCCAAGCGCACACGGGTGATCCCCTTGCGCTTGCGCCAACGACCGGGCCCATAAGCCTTTCGCAACCGGGCGATTTCGCGAATTCGCGACCCCGTAGCGAAGGTCTCAATGTGGGACATTTCGTCCAGAATCTCAAAGCGCATGGCTATGGGTGGCGGGGCCGTCACGATCTTCAACCAAGAGTACAGATAAATTTTTTATTTAACAGTCAATGGTTGTGCGAAGAGAATGCTTGGCGTATCTTTAGAAGGGCAATGAACGCCGGCCCCGGATTTCCTTGCTTCTTGCGAAAATACCGCTATAAACCGCGCCATCTCACACGGAAACATGGCTCGCAAGGCCGTCCGGTGGCAACCGGGCCGATCAGGCTCGTTTGCTCACACGTTTCCGGAGGAACCAACCGGAGAACCAGAATTATGGCGCTACCCGATTTCTCTATGCGTCAGCTACTCGAAGCTGGCGTTCACTTTGGCCACCAATCGCACCGCTGGAATCCGAAAATGGCGGATTACATTTTCGGTGCGCGCAACAACATCCATATCATCGATCTGGCCCAGACCGTGCCACTGCTGCATCGCGCGCTGCAGGCCGTCAGCGATACCGTCGCCAAGGGCGGCCGCATCCTGTTTGTCGGCACCAAGCGACAGGCGCAGGACGGCGTCGCCGAGGCGGCGAAGCGCTCGGCGCAGTATTTTGTCAATTCGCGCTGGCTCGGCGGCACCCTGACCAACTGGAAGACGGTGTCCGGGTCGATCAAGCGGCTGCGCCAGCTCGAAGAGATGCTGGGCTCCGGCGAGGGCGCGCAATACACCAAGAAGGAGCGGCTGACGCTGCAGCGCGAGCGTGACAAGCTCGACCGTTCGCTCGGCGGCATCAAGGACATGGGCGGTCTGCCCGACATGATCTTCGTGATCGACACCAACAAGGAAGACATCGCGATTGCGGAAGCAAGGCGGCTCAACATTCCCGTCGCCGCGATCGTCGATACCAATTCCGATCCGAAGGGCATCACCTTTGTCGTGCCTGGCAATGACGACGCCGGCCGCGCCATTACGTTGTATTGCGATCTGGTCGCCCGCGCCGCGATCGATGGCATCTCCCGGGCGCAGGGCGATTCCGGGATCGATATCGGCGCATCGGCGCATCCGGTCCGCGAGGAGCTTCCGGCCGCAACCCAGCCCGCGGGCTTCCAGGGCCTGGCCGGGCCGCGCGGCACGGCCGACGACCTCAAAAAGCTAACCGGCGTGTCTGGCGCGATCGAGAAGAAGTTCAACGATCTCGGCATCTTCCATTACTGGCAGCTCGCCGAACTGGACCACAATACCGCGCACAAGATCGGCGAAGAAGTCGGACTGCCGAGCCGCGCCGATGGCTGGGTGGCCCAGGCCAAGGCGATGACCGCGGAAGCCGAATAACGCGAGCCGTTGGCCGGATCGTTCCGGCCACCCACTTCCGATTTACCTAATTCCGGATCGCGGCGGGGCGTCGGCCGCGCCGCGGCTGCCCGGACAGGCAGAGGATTTGCAACGATGGCAACAATCACAGCAGCGATGGTCAAGGACCTCCGCGAGTTGACCGGCGCGGGCATGATGGATTGCAAGGCGGCGCTGACCGAGAGCAGCGGCGACATCCAGGCCGCGCAGGACTGGCTGCGCAAGAAGGGCCTGTCCAAGGCCGCCAAGAAGGCCGGCCGCGTGGCCGCCGAGGGCCTGATCGGCATGCTGACGTCCGGCGTCAAGGGCGTCGTCGTGGAGGTCAATTCCGAGACCGATTTCGTGGCCCGCAACGAGCATTTCCAGGGATTGGTCAAGATGATCGCCCAGGTCGCGCTCGAGGTCGGCGCCGATGTCGAGAAGATCAAGGCCGCCAAGGTCGGTGACGTAACGGTCGAGACCGCGATTGCCGATGCGATCGCGACCATCGGCGAGAACATGACGCTGCGCCGTGCGGCTTCGCTGGCGGTCGGCAAGGGCGTGGTGTCGGGTTATGTGCACAACGCCGTGATCGAGGGCGCCGGCAAGTACGGCGTCATCGTGGCGCTCGAATTGGCCGGCAAGACCGATGAACTGGCCGCTCTCGGCAAACAACTTGCGATGCATGTCGCCGCCGCCAATCCGCAGGCACTGGATCCGGCCGGGCTCGATCCCGCCGTCGTGAAGCGCGAGAAAGATGTGCTGGCCGACAAATACCGCCAGCAGGGCAAGCCGGAGAACGTGATCGAAAAGATCGTCGAGTCCGGGCTCAAGACCTACTACAAGGAAGTCTGCCTGCTCGAACAGGCCTTCATCCACGACAGTGCCAAATCGGTCGCCCAGGCCGTGAAGGAAGCTGAGGGAAAGCTCGGCGCGCCTGTGAAGATCACCGGATTTGTGCGCTATGCTCTCGGCGAGGGAATTGACAGGCAGGAATCGGATTTCGCAGCCGAAGTCGCGGCCGCCAGCGGTCAGAAGAAGCCGCCGGAAGATCCCGCGACCGTATCGTAAGCCGGAGCTGCCGCGCGGACAGGAAAGCGATCGCATCATGGCTGGGCCGGTCTATCGTCGCGTGGTAATCAAGCTCTCGGGCGAATATCTCGCCGGCGCCCAATCCTTCGGCATCGACCAGCCCACCATCGACCGGATCGCCGGCGACCTCATTGCCGCCCGCGAGCTGGGTACGGAGGTGGCGGTGGTGGTCGGCGGCGGCAATATCGTCCGCGGCGTGGAAGTGTCGTCGCGTGGGGTCTCCCGGCCGACCGGCGATACCATGGGCATGCTCGCGACCGTGATGAACTGCCTCGCGCTCGAGGCGGCGATCGAGCGGCGGGGGGCGCCGGCGCGGACCCTGTCGGCGTTTGTAATGCCGCAGATTTGCGAGCTTTTCACCCGAAATGCGACGCACAAATATCTCGCCGAGGGCCGCATCGTGCTGCTCGGGGGCGGAACCGGCAATCCGTTTTTCACCACCGACACCACCGCCGTGCTGCGGGCCGCCGAAATCGGCGCGGCCGCGGTGCTGAAAGCCACCGGTGTCGATGGCGTCTACAGCGCCGATCCCAAAAAGGACCCATCCGCCAAGCGTTTCGACCGTTTGACCCATTCGCAGGCGATCGAGGGCGGCTACAAGGTCATGGATGCGACTGCTTTCGCGCTTGCCCGCGAGACGTCGCTGCCTATCATCGTGTTCTCGATCGCCGAGCCGGGTTCGATCGGTGCGATCCTGTGCGGAACCGGCCGCGGCACCATCGTCGCAGGCTGAGGCGTTCGCTTCGGCAGCGGACCGCATACCGGCCAACGGCGGCGACGTTAGTTCCTAAGGAGGGGAGAAGTGTTATGCCCACACCTGGTTTCGACATCAACGAATTGAAACGCCGAATGCAGGGCGCCACCCAGTCTCTCAAGCACGAACTCGGCGGCCTGCGCACCGGCCGGGCCGCGGCTTCGATGCTGGAGCCGGTGCAGGTCGAAGCCTATGGCAGCCACATGCCGCTCAACCAGCTCGCGACCATCAGCGTGCCGGAACCGCGGCTGCTGTCGGTGCAGGTGTGGGACAAGTCGATGGTCAAGGCGGTGGAGAAGGCGATTGTCGATTCGAATCTCGGACTGAGCCCGGCCACCGAAGGGCAGGTGCTTCGGCTCCGAATCCCCGAACTGAACGAAGAGCGCCGCAAGGAACTGGTGAAGGTAGCGCACAAATACGCCGAGGCGGCCAAGGTCGCGGTGCGGCATGTTCGCCGCGACGGCCTCGATACCGTCAAGAAGCTTGAGAAAAACCACGAGATTTCCGAGGATGATCAGGAGCGTCTGGCCGCCGATGTGCAAAAGGCAACCGACGGCACGATTTCGGAGATCGATCAGTTGCTGGCGGCCAAGGAAAAGGAAATCCTGACCGTTTAGCGTCTTGTCGCGCCGCCTTGTTCGCGCCCTGGAATTGACCGATGTCGAATGTCGCCGCCCCCGCACCCGACGCCCCGGACCGATCCGAGGGGCCGCGGCATGTCGCGATCATCATGGACGGCAACGGCCGCTGGGCGGCGGCGCGCGGCTTGCCGCGCGCGGAGGGCCATCGCCGCGGCGTCGAGGCGCTGCGCCGCGTCGTTCGCGCTGCGAGCGAGCTCGGCATCCGCTATTTGACGATTTTCTCCTTCAGTTCGGAGAACTGGTCGCGTCCGGCCACCGAGATCGGCGACCTGTTCGGTTTGCTCCGGCGGTTCATCCGCAACGATCTGGCGACCTTGCATCGCGACGGCGTGCGGGTACGCGTGATCGGCGAGCGCGACGGTCTCGAACCCGACATTTGCGCGCTGCTGAACGAAGCCGAGGAACTGACCCGCGCCAATACCAGACTCAGTCTGGTGGTGGCCTTCAACTACGGATCGCGGCAGGAGATCGCCAGCGCGGCACAGCGGTTGGCGCGCGAGGTCGCGGCAGGAACCCGCGATCCGTCCTCGATCGACGCCGATGCGCTTGCTCGGTACCTTGATGCCCCCGACATTCCCGATCCCGATCTGATCATCCGCACCAGCGGCGAGCAGCGGCTGTCGAACTTCCTGATGTGGCAAGCCGCCTACAGCGAACTTGTGTTCGTGCCGATCCATTGGCCCGATTTCGACAAAGCCGCACTCGAAGGCGCGATCGCCGAATATGGCAGGCGAGAACGCCGCTTTGGCGGTCTGGCCGCGAAAACCGGATCGTGACCGAAGACGAAGCCGCGCCGGCGGCCGCTGCGAAGCAGGCCACGCGCAACCTTCTGATCCGATCTGTCGCGGCGCTGGTGCTTGCACCGCTCGCCATTGCGATCGCGTATGCCGGTGGCTGGCTCTGGATCGCCTTGGTCGCTCTGGCTGCGGTTGGCCTGTATGTCGAATGGCTGACCGTCGTCGGCGCCGTGCGGATCGGCGCGATCGTGTCAGGCGCGACAGCGCTCTTGATCGCCGGAATTTGCCTCGGCTGGGGGCGGATCGACGCTTCGCTCGTGGTGTTGGCGCTCGGCCTCGCCGCCGTGGCTTGGCTTTCGCCGCCGCTGCGGCGCTGGACCGCGGCGGGGTTTTGCTATGCGGCAGCCGCGGAGATCGCATCGGTCCTGATCCGCCTCGACCGGGTCTGGGGATTTGTGGCCCTGTTGCTGGTCCTGCTGGTGGTGTGGGGGACCGATATCGGCGGTTATTTTGCTGGCCGCGGCATTGGCGGGCCAAAGCTCTGGCCGCGCGTCAGCCCCAGCAAGACCTGGGCCGGCGCGCTCGGCGGGTTTGCCGCGAGCCTGGTCGTCGCCGCGGGGTTTGCCGCGTGCGGCCTCGGCAGGACCGGTCCATTGCTGCTGCTGGGCTCGGTTCTTTCGGTTGTTTCCCAGCTCGGCGATCTGTTCGAATCCGCGGTCAAGCGGCGCTTCGGCGTCAAGGATTCCAGCCACATCATCCCCGGCCATGGCGGCCTGCTGGACCGTCTCGACGGCTTCGTCGCCGCAGCGATCCTGGCAGCGATTTTCGGGCTTTTGCGCGGCGGCGCGGATGGCGTCGGCCGCGGTCTTATGGTTTGGTGAAGCGATGAGCGCCGTTCCCTTGCGTAACAACAAAGCCGCGGCATCCGCCGTCCGCACCGTGACCGTCCTGGGAGCCACCGGGTCGATCGGCGACAGCACGATGGATCTCCTGAGAGCCGCTCCCGACCGCTATCGGATCGAGGCTTTGACCGCCAACAGCAATGTCGGGGATCTGGCGAAGCTCGCGAAGGAATTCAACGCCCGCTTTGTCGCCATCGCCGACCCCGGCCTGCTGGACGATCTGCAAGACGCGCTGGCCGGCACCGGCACCGAATGCGGGGCAGGCGAGAGTGCGATCATCGAGGCGGCGGCCCGACCGGCCGATTGGGTCATGGCCGCCGTGAGCGGCGCGGCCGGGTTGAAACCTGCGCTCGCCGCGGTGGATCGCGGCGCCACGGTCGCGCTCGCCAACAAGGAGTGCCTGGTCTGCGCCGGCGATTTCTTCATGCAGCGCGCGGCGACCGCCGGGGCCTGTATCCTGCCCGCCGACTCCGAGCACAATGCACTGTTTCAAGCGCTCGGTTCCGGCAACCGGGAGGAACTGGTTCGCGTCATCATCACCGCATCGGGCGGACCGTTCCGGACCTGGGCCAGCAAGGATATCGAGCAGGCGACGCTGGCGCAGGCCCTGAAACACCCGAACTGGAGCATGGGGCAGAAGATCACCATCGATTCCGCGTCGATGATGAACAAGGGGCTCGAGGTCATCGAGGCTTCCTATCTGTTCGCGCTGACGCCGGATGAGATCGACGTCCTGGTGCACCCGCAATCGATCATCCACGGCATGGTGGAATTTTCTGACCGCTCGGTGGTCGCGCAACTGGGCGCGCCCGACATGCGCACGCCAATCGCGCATTGTCTTGGATGGCCCGATCGTATCGTCGGACCGGCTGCAAAGCTTGACCTCGCCAAGATCGGACAGTTGACGTTTGAGGCGCCGGATTTCGAGCGTTTTCCCGCGCTCCGGCTCGCTTATGACGCGCTGCGAACCGGTCGTGGCGCCACCACGGTCTACAACGCCGCCAACGAGGTGGCGGTGGCAGCGTTCATCGAAGGCAGGATCAAATTCGGCGCGATCGCACGCCTGGTCGAAGCGACGCTGGACGGCTGGGTCCGCTCCGGCAATCTGGCGCCGCTGACGTCGGCTGACGACGCCATCGCCGTTGACCATAACGCGCGAAATAGGGCTGCCACCCTCTTGCCTCAAATTGCCGCAAAGGCATCCTAGACGGTTGGGGCAGAGCCTTCGGCTCTGGGTGAGGGGAATCGGATGTCAGAGTTTTTTCTGCATAGTTTCAATATGTTGAGCCACGGTTTCGTGGGTTATCTGATCCCCTTTCTGTTCGTCCTGACCATCGTCGTCTTCTTTCATGAACTTGGTCACTTTGTGGTGGCCCGCTGGGCCGGTGTGAAGGTGTTAACTTTCTCGCTGGGCTTCGGCCCGGAGCTGGTCGGTTTCAACGACCGTCACGACACGAGATGGAAGATTTCCGCGATCCCGCTCGGCGGTTACGTCAAGTTCTTCGGCGACGACAGCGAGGCCTCGACGTCGTCTCCCGATGCGCTTGCCAACATGAGCGAGGAGGAGCGCGCGGGCAGCTTCCACCACAAGAAGGTGGGTTCCCGCGCGGCGATCGTGGCCGCCGGCCCGGTCGCCAATTTCATCCTGGCGATCGTGATCTTTGCCGGCCTGTTCACGTTCCTGGGCAAGCCGAGCACGTCGGCGCGCGTCGACAAGGTGGAGGCGGGCAGTGCGGCTGCGGCAGCCGGCTTCCAGGTCGGCGATGTCGTCACGACCATCGATGGCACGGCGATCGACAGTTTCTCGGACATGCAGCGAATTGTCGGCATCCGCGCTGGCGAGAAACTGACGTTCACCGTCAAGCGCGGCAATTCCACCGTGCAGTTGCAGGGCACGCCTGAACTGAAAGAGGTGAAGGATCCGTTTGGCAATGCGCACAAGCTTGGCGTATTGGGAATCACCCGGTCGATGTCGCCTGGCGATATCACGACCGAACGGGTCGACCCGGCAACTGCGGTGTGGCTCGGCGTCAAGGAGACCTGGTTCGTGGTCGACCGCACGCTCGCCTATATCGGCGGCGTCTTTACCGGGCGCGAGGCGGCCGATCAGGTCGGCGGCCCGCTGCGGATCGCCCAGATTTCAGGTCAGGTCGCCACCTTCGGCCTTGCCGCGCTGGTGCATCTGGCTGCGGTACTTTCGATCTCGATCGGGTTGCTGAACCTGTTTCCGGTTCCGTTGCTCGATGGCGGTCATCTTTTGTTCTATGCGGTCGAGGCTGTGCGTGGACGCCCCCTGTCGGAGCGGGCGCAGGAAATGGGGTTCCGAATTGGGCTGGGGCTGGTGCTGATGCTGATGGTGTTTGCGACCTATAACGATATTCTTCATCTGGCTGCATCATGATGCCTTATTCGGGTGGCGTGGCCGATGGGCAACGTCTTGGAATGAAATTGAAATTGCACCGCGATAGAGCGTTTGCCGACCCGGCGAAATTGGCTACAAGCGGGGCAATCAATGGGAATTTGTCGGCTCGTAGGGGTGCGAACCGGCATCGGGATGACAAGGGCGCATTGCGCATGAATGTTGGGATGCGAGTGCGGGGGGGCTTGTTCGCCGCCCTTATGATGTTCGCTATGCCGGTCGCTGCCACGCTGGTTACCATGCTGCCGGCGGCAGCAGTGGCCCAGACCGTCGCCTCGATCCAGGTCGAGGGCAACCGGCGTGTCGAAATCGAGACCATCCGCTCGTATTTCAAGCCGGGCCCCGGCGGCCGCCTCGATCAGGCGGCCATCGATGACGGCCTGAAGGCGCTGATCCAGACCGGGCTGTTCCAGGACGTCAAGATCAACCAGACCGGCGGACATCTGGTGGTGACCGTGATTGAAAATCCGGTGATCAATCGTGTCGCCTTCGAGGGCAACAAGAAGATCAAGGACGAGCAGCTTTCGGCCGAGGTGCAGTCGAAGCCGCGCGGCACGCTGTCGCGTCCGATGGTGCAGTCCGACGCGCTCCGGATCGCCGAAATCTATCGCCACGCCGGCCGCTACGATGTCCGCGTCGATCCCCAGATCATCGAACAGCCGAACAATCGTGTTGATCTCATTTTCACGATCACGGAAGGCGTGAAGACCGGCGTCAAGTCGATCCAGTTCATCGGCAACAACACCTATTCGTCCTATCGGCTGAAGGACATCATCAAGACCCACGAAACGAATCTGCTGAGCTTTCTTGCCAGCGGTGACGTCTACGATCCGGACCGGGTCGAAGCCGACCGGGATCTGATTCGCCGCTTTTACCTGAAGCACGGCTTTGCCGACGTGCAGGTGGTGGCCGCGCTCACGGAATACGATCCGGAGAGAAAAGGCTTCCTGGTCACCTTCAAGATCGAGGAAGGCCAGCAGTACCGGGTCGCTTCGGTCAATTTCCAGTCCAGCATCCCGACGCTGGACGGCAATTCGCTAAGCAGCTTCTCGCACGTCTATGTCGGGTCGCTCTACAACGCCGAGGCGTTGGAGAAGTCGGTCGAGGAGATGCAAATCGAGGCCTCGCGGCGCGGCTATGCCTTCGCGGTCGTCCACCCGCGCGGCGACCGCAACTTCGACGCGCACACCGTCTCGATTACCTTCGGTATCGACGAAGGTCCCAGGGTGTATATCGAGCGCATCAATATACGCGGCAACACCCGCACCCGCGACTATGTGATCCGCCGCGAATTCGATGTCTCGGAGGGCGATGCCTACAACCGCGCGCTGGTCGATCGCGCCGAGCGCCGGCTCAAGAACCTCGATTTCTTCAAGACCGTCAAGATCACCACCGAACCGGGATCGTCGACGGATCGGGTGATTCTCGACGTCGATCTCGAAGAGAAGTCCACCGGCGACTTCTCGGTCTCGGGCGGTTACTCCACGACCCAGGGCGCGCTCGCCGAGGTGAGCATTTCCGAACGGAATCTGCTCGGCCGCGGCTTGTTTGCGAAGGCATCGGTAACCTACGGCCAGTATGCGCGGGGCATCTCGCTCTCGTTCGTTGAGCCGTATCTGCTGGACTATCGCGTCGCGCTCGGTCTCGACGTGTTCTATCGTCAACAACTGGCGAATAGCTATATTTCGTACGGCACCACAACCATCGGATTCTCGCCGAGACTAGGCTTCGCCCTGCGCGAGGATTTGTCCCTGCAATTGCGCTATTCGCTCTACCAGCAGCAGATCACGCTGCCGTACCAGCTCGACAATTGTAACAACCTGGCGGGTCCGGCGTTCTTCCCGACACCGGCCTATATCAACCAGGTGTTGGGCGGCGTCGATCCCACCGGCAATGCCCAGAACGGATTGCTTCCGGGCTGTCTGTCGGACGGCGAGTCGTCGCTGCCGGTTCGTCAGGAGCTGGCGAACGGCGCGGAATGGACCTCGGCGATCGGCTATACGCTCAACTACAACACGCTCGACAACAACAAGAACCCGACCGACGGCCTGCTTGTCGATTTCAAACAGGATTTCGCCGGCGTTGGCGGCGATGTCAGCTATCTGAAGTCGGCGATCGATGCGAAATACTACACGCCGCTGGTTGGCGATCTGGTCGGGCTGGTCCACCTTCAGACCGGCATGCTCAATCAGGTCGGCAGCACCAATCTCCGCATGCTCGACCAGTTCCAGATGGGACCGAACCTCATCCGCGGTTTCGCACCCAACGGCATCGGGCCGCGCGACCTGACCTTCTACCCCTATACCGGAACGGGCGATGCGCTTGGCGGCACCAAATACTGGGGCGCGTCAGCCGAGTTGCAAATGCCGTTCTGGTTCCTGCCCAAAGAGGTCGGTCTGAAGGGCGCCGTCTATGCCGATGCCGGGTCGCTGTGGGACTATCAAGGTCCGACCAGTTGGGCCGCGACCGGTGAAGTCAACGGCCTGGTCAACGGCAGTCCGTGCAAATGCGCCATGGTCTTTGACGATACCAACGTCATCCGTACCTCGGTCGGTGTCGGCTTGATCTGGGCTTCTCCGTTCGGACCGCTGCGCTTCGACTACGCGATTCCGATCACCAAGGGTAAGTATGACGTCGTGCAGGAGTTCAAGTTCGGCGGCGGGACTTCGTTCTGAGGTTGACCGCGGGCCGCACCGCGACGGGTGTAATGGCGCAGCCGGTATTTTTCGAACGACCACCTTCGTCGACGCTGGCTGAGATCGCTGCGTTGACGAAGGCGCATCTGGTCGATGCGTCGCGCGGCAGCCAACAGATCAGGGGGCTGGCTTCGCTTGACGAAGCCGGCCCGATGCATCTGACGTTTTTCGATAATCTGAAATATGCCGATCAGCTCGCCTCGACCAGGGCCGGCGCCTGCCTGGTCAACCAGCGTTTCGAGGCAACGGTTCCGGCGGGTGTCGCGGTGCTGCGCGCAGCGCATCCGTTCCGTGAGTTCGTCAAGGTCGCGCGCGAACTTCACGGCGACGCCCTTCGCCCGCAATCCTGGTTCGACCAGGCCGGCATCGCGCCGTCCGCCATCATCGACCCGACGGCGCGTCTGGAGGACGACGTGATCGTCGATCCACTGGCGGTGATCGGACCGCGCGTCGAAATCGGCGCGGGAACGGTGATCGGCGCCGGCGCCGTGATCGGAGCCGATGTCAGGATCGGCAGGGATTGCAACGTCGGCGCGCGGTGCGCCATTCAATGCGCGCTGATCGGCAACCATGTGCTGATTCACCCCGGCTGCAGCATCGGGCAGGACGGATATGGATTCGTCTTCTTCGGACCCGACGGCCATTTGAAGGTGCCGCAAACCGGCCGCGTGCTGATCCAGAATGACGTCGAGATCGGCGCCGGAACCACCATCGATCGGGGCAGCCTGCGCGACACCGTCATCGGCGAGGGGACGAAAATCGACAATCAGGTCCAGATCGGTCACAATGTGATCATCGGCCGGCGTTGTCTGCTTGCGGCCCAGATCGAACTCGCCGGCAGCCTGACGATTGGCGACAATGTGGCGCTGGGGGCCAAGGTAGGTATCAACAACCACCTGCATATCGGCGACGGCGCCCAGGTCACGGCGATGAGCGCGGTCAAGGACGATATTCCGGCCAACGGGCGTTGGGGGGGCTTCTTCGCCAAGCCGACCAAGCAGTGGTTCCGGGAGATCGTTGCGCTGGAGCGACTGGTACGCGATGGCTCGGCCGCCGCGAAGGACGAAGGACGGGATTGATGGAGGCACCGGTCAGATTTGATGTCGTGGACATCAATACCATCCTCAAGACGCTCCCGCACCGCTATCCGATGCTGTTGATCGATCGGGTCATCAATATCCGGACCGACTACAGCGGCACCGGAATCAAGAACGTCACCTTCAACGAAGTGCCGTTTCTCGGCCATTTTCCCGATCGTCCGGTCTATCCGGGCGTCATGATGATCGAAGCCATGGCGCAAACCGCTGGCGTGATCGGCATCATGTCGGTGGAGGGCACCGAAAAGCCGCGCGCGGTTTATTTTCTGACCATCGACAAATGCAAGTTTCGCAAGCCGGTGATGCCCGGCGATACCATCGAATATCACATGCGCAGCATCGGCCGGCGCAAGACCATGTGGTGGTTTCACGGCGACGCCAAGGTCAACGGCACGACCGTCGCCGAGGCGGATGTCGGTGCGATGCTGACCGACTGAGCGGAAGCCGGGCGCCGCTGCCGGCCCGGTCCCGCATCATCTTGCTGCCCCAACCGCTGCAACACAGGGTAACCAGACGTCACTGGACAGTGCCGTGATGCCGCGCTAACCAGCGGAAAACCCGACATATTCACCTTAAACGATACGGCTGGCAGCGAACCCTTCGATGAGCACGATCGATCCCACCGCGCGGATTGAAGATGGCGCTGTGATCGGCGAGGGCACGTCGATCGGACCCTATTGCATCATCGGTCCCGATGTCGTGATTGGCGCGAACTGCAAGCTGATCGCCCATGTCCATATCACGGCGCAGACCACGATCGGCAACGGCTGCACCCTCTATCCGTTCGTCTCGCTCGGTACGCCGCCGCAATCCCTGAGCTATCGCGGCGAGCTCACCAAACTGGAAATCGGAGCGGACTGCACCTTGCGGGAATCCGTTACCATAAACGCCGGGACCGTCGCTGGCGGCGGCATCACGCGGGTCGGCGATCGCGGTTATTTCATGAATTGCAGCCATGTCGGTCACGACTGCCAGGTCGGCAACGATGTCATCTTCGCGACTTCGGCCACGCTGGGCGGCCATTGCGAGATCGGCGATTTCGTCTTCATCGGGGGGCTGTCCGCGGTGCATCAGTTCACGCGGATCGGGCCGCAGGTGATGGTCGGCGGCGTCTGCGGGGTACGCGGCGACGTGATTCCGTTCGGCCTCGTCAACGGCCAGTATGCGACCCTCGAGGGTCTCAACATCATCGGCATGAAGCGCCGCAAGTTCAGCCGCGAGCGGCTCGCCACCGTGCGGGCGTTCTATCAAAAGCTGTTTCATGGCCCCGGCAGGTTTGCCGAGCGGCTCAGCGAGCTGCAGCCGCTGGCGACCGAGGATCCGGCGATCGCGGAAATCCTCGCCTTCATCGGCGCGGCCAAGCATCGCGCGCTGTGCCTGCCGGCCGACGACGGCAGCCGGCCTTGATGAGGGGGTCGCCGAAGCCATGACCCGCGAGGCCTTGGACATTTCGTCGCCGGTCGGACTGATCGCGGGCGGCGGCGTGATGCCTTTCGCGGTCGCGGACTCGCTCGCCGCCCGCGGCATCCATCCGGTTGTGTTCGCGCTCAAAGGGGCCTGCGATCCCGAACGGGTGGCACGCTTCCGTCATCACTGGATATCGGTCGGTCAGATCGGCCGGGCGGTGAAGCTGTTTCGCGCGGAAAACTGCCGCGATCTGGTCTTTATCGGCACGCTGGTGCGCCCCGCCCTCTCGGAAATTCGCCTCGATTGGGGCACGCTCCGGGTCCTCGGCCGGGTATGGGCGTCGTTCCGTGGCGGCGACGATCATTTGCTGTCCGGAATAGCTGACATTCTCGAACAGGACGGCTTCCGGATGGTCGGGATCAGGGACGTCGCCCCCGACCTTTTGATGCCCGAGGGATGCCTGACCCGAGCCGTTCCGGACGAGCATGCGCTGGCCGATATTGCCCGGGGGCGTGACGTGCTGCATGCGCTCGGCCGCTTCGACATCGGCCAGGCAGCTATTGTCATCGACGGTCATGTGGTCGGGGTGGAGGACATCGAGGGCACCGACGGGCTGCTGGCGCGGGTGGCGCGGCTGCGCGCCGAAGGCCGGATTCGTGCCGCGACGACGCGTGGCGTGCTGGTGAAGGCCCCCAAGAGCGGCCAGGATCTGCGGTTCGACCTCCCTACCATGGGGCCGCGGACCGTCGAGGGCGCCGCCGCGGCCCGACTGGCGGGGATTGCGATCGTGGCCGGCCACACGATGGTTGCCGATCCCCAGGCCATGATCGAGGCGGCGGACGCCGCGGGCCTTTTCGTGACCGGTCTTGCCGCGTGACGCCGGCGCGAGCCACAGCCGACGTCGCGCGAAACATATTCCTGGTCGCGACCGAGGAATCCGGGGATCGGCTCGGCGCCAGCCTGATGAAGGTGCTGCGCCAACGCCTCGGCGGCGCGGTGCGGTTCGACGGCGTCGGCGGCCGGTCGATGATGCAGGAGGGTCTGTCGTCGCTGTTTCCGATCGAGGAGCTATCGATCATCGGGCTCGCGGCGATCGCGAAGCGGTTGCCGACGATCCTGCGGCGCATTCGGGAAACCGCCGACGCGGTGACCGAGGCATCGTCCGATATTCTCGTGATTATCGACAGCCCCGATTTCACCCATCGGGTGGCAAGACGTGTCCGCGCCCGCAATCCCGCGATCCCGATTATCGACTACGTGTCTCCTTCCGTCTGGGCGTGGCGGCCGGGCCGGGCCCGCGCGATGGGCGGTTATGTCGACCATGTCCTGGCCTTGCTGCCGTTCGAACCGGAGCAATACCGCCGACTGGGCGGGCCGCCCTGCAGCTATGTCGGTCATCCCCTGATCGAGCAGGTCGCCACGCTGCGGCCCGGACCCGCCGAGCAACAGCGCAGGGACCGGCAGCCGCCGGTTCTGCTGGTGCTGCCGGGAAGCCGCCGCAGCGAGATCCGGCATCACCTGGCGATCTTCGGCGCGGCGCTGGGCCGGCTGCGGGCGCTGGGCATCGCGTTCGAACCGGTTCTCCCAACCATGCCGCATTTGGAGCAGACGGTCCGCGCGGGCGTGAAGAGCTGGCCGGTCGCGCCGCGGGTCGTGCTCGGCGAAGCGGACAAACGCGCGGCATTTCGGATCGCCCACGCGGCGCTGGCCAAATCCGGCACCGTGACGCTCGAACTCGCGCTCGCGGGGGTGCCGATGGTCGCGGCCTATCGGGCCGGCGCGGCGGAGGCCTGGATCCTGCAGCGCGCCATCAACGTTTCCTCGATCATCCTGGCCAATCTCGTGATCGGCGAGAACGTGGTTCCGGAATTCCTACAGAACGACTGCAGCCCGGAAAAGCTTGGCCAGGCCCTGCGCGACGTGCTGACGGATTCCGCGCTGCGCCGGCGCCAGGTCGAGGCCTTTGCGGGGATCGACCGGATCATGGCGACGGGCGACCAGCCCCCGAGCGTGCGGGCGGCCGATATCGTGCTGGCGGCGTTGCGCCGGTCGAGGGAACTGGCATAACCGGCGAACGGATGCGGGTCCGAGCGCATCCGATACTGCAGGCCGCGGTTTATTTCCGCTTGGCGATGTCGACGTAGTCGCGGCGGGTGACGCCGGTGTAGAGCTGGCGCGGGCGGCCGATCTTCTGCTGCGGATCCTCGATCATTTCGCTCCACTGGCTGATCCAGCCGACGGTGCGGGCGACCGCAAACAGCACGGTGAACATCGAGGTGGGGAAGCCCATCGCCTTCAGCGTGATGCCGGAATAGAAGTCGACATTCGGATAGAGCTTGCGCTCGATGAAATAGTCGTCGTGCAGCGCGATCTTTTCCAGTTCCAGCGCGACCTTCAGCATCGGATCGTCGCCGTGGCCGGTCTCCGCCAGCACCGCGTGACACATCTTCTGCATGATCTTGGCGCGCGGATCGTAGTTCTTGTAGACGCGATGTCCGAAGCCCATCAGGCGGACTTCGCTGTTCTTGTCCTTCACCCTCCTGATGAAGTCGGGAATCTTGTCGACCGAGCCGATCCCGGACAGCATCGCCAATGCGGCCTCGTTGGCACCGCCATGGGCGGGTCCCCACAGACAGGCGATGCCGGCAGCGATGCAGGCGAACGGGTTGGCGCCGGAGGAGCCGGCGATCCGCACCGTCGAGGTCGATGCATTCTGTTCATGGTCGGCATGCAGGATGAAGATCTTGTCGAGCGCGTCGGCGAGCACCGGATTGATCTTGTACTCCTCGCACGGGACCGCGAAGCACATATGCAGGAAGTTCTCGGCGAAGCTCAGCGAGTTCTTCGGGTACACGAAGGGCTGGCCGATGGTATATTTGAACGCCATCGCCGCCAGCGTCGGGATCTTCGCGATCATCCGCATCGACGCGATCATGCGCTGCTGCGGATCGTTGATGTCGGTGGAGTTGTGATAGAACGCGGCCAGCGCCCCGACCGAGGCCACCATCACGGCCATCGGATGGGCGTCGCGGCGGAAGCCCTGGAAGAACCGGGCCATCTGCTCATGCACCATGGTGTGGTGGATTACGCGCTGGTCGAAATCCTGCTTTTGCGCCTTGGTCGGCAGTTCGCCGTAGAGCAGGAGGTAACAGGTTTCGAGGAAGTCGCCGTGTTCCGCCAGTTGCTCGATCGGGTAGCCGCGGTATTCCAGAACGCCGGCGTCGCCGTCGATATAGGTGATTTTGGACTGGCAGCTCCCGGTCGAGGTAAAGCCGGGGTCGTAGGTGAACATCCCGGCCTGGGCGTAAAGCTTGGCGATGTCGATGACGTCTGGCCCCATGGTGCCGTTCAGAATGGGAAAATCGTAGGTCTTGTTGCCAACCGTTAGTGTTGCGGTTTTCGAACTGGATTTTGCGTCCATCGTGAATTCCCCGATGAAATCGTTGCGAAAAACCGGCGGTCGCGCGCCGATACGATTGAAATGGCGAGGGCAAGCCGGATATTCTAGATGCGCTGCCTAGATGGGTATCTTATTGCTGTTTGCACTGCAAGATGGACGGTCGACGCGACGTTCGCCGGCTTCAGGAGGAAGCCTGATCGGCCAGCCGGGCCAGGCACTCCTGCCGTCCCACCACCGCCAGGACGTCGAAAATGCCGGGCGAGGTGGTGCGCCCGGTCAATGCCGCCCGCAACGGCTGGGCGACCGCGCCGAGCTTGAGGTTGTGCTGTTCGGCATAGGCGCGCATGGCGGCTTCGGTGGTCTCGGCGCTCCATGGCGTCACCGCTTCCAGCGCGGCGCGAAGCCTGCCGATCAACGCGCGGTTTTCCGGGGTCAGCAGTGCCGCCGCCTTGGACTCGATCTGGAGCGGCCGGTCGGCAAAGATAAAATATGAACTGTCGGCCAGTTCGATCAGGGTCTTGGCACGCTCCTTGAGGCTCGGCATCGCCCGCAGCAATTGGGCGCGGGTGGTGTCATTGAGCTTCGCCTTGAGGTCAAGGCCGCCCGGGGTGTAGTTCAGCACGTCCTCGAACATGGTCACGAGAGATTGATCGTCGGCGTGGCGGATATAGTGGCCGTTGAGATTTTCCAGCTTGGCGAAATCGAACCGCGCGGCGGAGCGCCCAACGCCTGAAAGGTCGAAGGCGTCGATCATTTCCTGCGTCGAGAATATCTCCTGGTCGCCATGGCTCCATCCGAGCCGGACCAGATAGTTGCGCAGCGCCGCCGGCAGATATCCCATGGCGCGGTAGGCGTCGACGCCGAGCGCGCCGTGGCGTTTCGACAGCTTCGAGCCGTCCGGCCCATGGATCAGCGGAATATGGGACATGTTGGGCACGTCCCAGCCGAGCGCGTCGTAGATCTGCTTCTGGCGGGCGGCGTTGATCAGGTGGTCGTCACCGCGAATGATGTGGGTGACACCCATGTCGTGATCGTCAACCACGACGGCGAGCATGTAGGTCGGGTTACCGTCGCCGCGCAGCAGCACCAGGTCGTCGAGATTCTCGTTCTGCCAGACCACGCGGCCCTGCACCTCATCCTCGATCGCGGTTTCGCCGCTCAGCGGCGCCTTCAGCCTGATCGTGGGCTTCATGCCGCCAGGGGCTTCGGCAGGATCGCGATCCCGCCACATGCCGTCATAGAGCCGGGTACGGCCCTCGGCGCGGGCCTTTTCGCGCATCGCCGCGAGTTCCTCCGGCGTGGCGTAGCAGCGATAGGCCTTGCCGTTGGCCAGCAACGTCTCGGCAATCTCGCGGTGGCGCGCCGCCCGGCTGAACTGGTAGACGACCTCGCCATCCCAATCGAGCCCGAGCCATTTCAGCCCGTCCAGGATTGCCGCAATCGCGGGCTCGGTGGATCGCTCGCGGTCGGTGTCCTCGATCCGCAGCAGCATCCTGCCGCCGCGCCCGCGGGCGTAAAGCCAGTTGAACAGCGCGGTGCGGGCGCCGCCGATATGGAGAAAGCCGGTCGGCGAGGGGGCAAATCGGGTGACGACGGAATCGGTCATTGCAGGGGCGGGTCGCGGACAAGGAGGGCATGTGCAGGGCGCGGTGGTGTATAGCAGGAACGACACATAACTAAAGCCTCGCCGCGACAAAGCGGGCTTGGCTCGCTCGGACTAATTTGGCAGAAGGTCGGCTGACCCCGAACAGGAAACAGGAATGACGGCAGAACCGGTGGCAGCAGAGACGGGCCGCGACTTTATCCGCGATATCGTCCAGGCCGATCTCGACTCGAACAGGCACAGCCGGATTGTGACGCGCTTTCCGCCGGAGCCGAACGGCTATCTGCATATCGGCCACGCCAAGTCGATCGCGCTCAATTTCGGCATCGCCCAGGAGTTTGCCGGGCGCTGCCATTTGCGGTTCGACGACACCAATCCGACCCGGGAAGAGCAGGAGTACATCGATTCGATCCAGGCCGATGTGCGCTGGCTCGGCTATGACTGGGGCACCGACCTGTTCTATGCCTCGGATTATTTCGAGCGCCTCTATGAGTGGGCGGAAAGCCTGATCCTCGCGGGCCATGCCTATGTCGACGACCAGTCCCAGGCGGAAATCCGCAGCCGGCGCGGCACCCTGACCGAACCCGGTCAGAACAGCCCGTTTCGCGAGCGCTCCGTGGAGGAGAATCTCGATCTGTTCCGCCGCATGAAGGCGGGCGAGTTCCGCAACGGCGCCCGCGTGCTGCGGGCCAGGATCGACATGGCCTCGGGCAACATCAACCTGCGCGACCCCGTTCTGTATCGCATCCTGCACGCCACCCATCCGCGCACCGGCAATCGATGGTCGATCTACCCAAGCTACGACTATGCCCATGGCCAGTCCGACGCGATCGAGGGCATCACCCATTCGATCTGCACATTGGAGTTCGAGGATCACCGGCCGCTGTACGAATGGCTGCTCGACAAGCTGCCGGTGCCGTCAAAGCCGCGCCAGTACGAATTCGCGCGGCTCAATTTGACCTACACGCTGCTGTCGAAGCGGGTGCTGACCCAGCTCGTGCGCGACGGCCACGTCGCCGGCTGGGACGATCCGCGCATGCCGACGCTCGCCGGACTGAAGCGGCGCGGGGTGCCGCCGGCGGCGATCCGCGAATTCGTCAAACGCATCGGGGTTGCCAAGGCCAACAGCGTGGTCGATGTCGGCATGCTGGAATTCTCGATCCGCGAAACCCTCAACAAGAGCGCGCCGCGGCGCATGGCGGTGCTGCGGCCGCTCAAGGTGGTGATCGAGAATTATCCGGAAGGCAAGAGCGAGGAGATCGAGGCCGTCAATCATCCGGACGATCCGGCGGCAGGGACCCGCCACATCGTTTTTGGGCGCGAGCTTTATATCGAGCGCGACGACTTCATGGAGAATCCGCCGAAGAAATTCTTCCGGCTCTCGCCCGGGAACGAAGTACGGTTGCGTTACGCCTATTTCATCACCTGCCGCGAGGTCATCAAGAATGCCGCCGGCGAGGTGATCGAATTGCGCTGTAGCTACGATCCCGCAACCAGGGGCGGCAATGCGCCCGATGGGCGCAAGGTCAAGGCCACCATGCACTGGCTGCCGGCGGCGCAGTCGCTGCCCGCCGAAATCCGCATCTATAACCAGTTGTTCGTCAATCCGACGCCGGACCCGGCCAATTTCGCCGCCGATCTCAACCCGCAATCGCTGGAAATTCTCACCGGCGCCCGGATCGAGCCCGCGATCGCACAAGGCAACGCCTCCGCGCCGATGCAGTTCGAACGGCAGGGCTATTTCGTGCGCGACAAGGACTCAACGCCGGGACATATCGTGTTCAACCGGACCATCGGCCTGCGCGACACCTTCGCCAAGGAAATCGGCAAGAGCTGAACGGCCAGCTACGGCCCCGCTTCACGCGGTCAGTCGAGGCGTCCGCGAATCTCGTCGCGCATCTTCTCGCGGAACTCCTGTCGCCGTGCCGGCCGCTCCTTTTCGGGGATATTGAACCGGTCGAAAACGTTGAAATTGTCGAGGATCGGATAACGGTCGCTGGCCATCGCCAGAATGCGAAGCAGCTCGCCGGCGGGCCCGGTGGGGCCGGACACTTCCCATCTGCGAATGGTATCGGCGCCGGCCTTGCCCGGCGCGAGGCCGCACAGTTTGGCCATGTCGGCGGCCGACAGCGGTCTTCCGATCGCCTCGCCGAGATCATTGCGAAGCCGTCTGAGTTCAGGGCCGGTCACGATCTGCGCTTTCCATTGGCTTTTCGTCTCTTTCGAGCCTTCTTCAGCCTTGGCTTATCCATGGGCGGCTGTTCGACGCGGCGCGCAGTCTCAAATCGCGCTTGGGCCTCTTGAAAGTAGGCTACTTGATTCAACTCCGAATTGCAGTAATTTCCCCTCTCGCGGGGGTATCTTATGCAGCCTGAACCGGTTTTTTGGTGCCTGACGGCGACCGCTTGGACGGCGATAGTTGCTCTAGCCACAATAGCTTTGACGCTTGCAACGGTCGGAGTTGCTTGGGTTGCGGGCTATCAGATCGCGGCTGCGCGGACTGAGGCGGCGGCGGCGCGAGCCGAAGCAAAAAAGACTCGAACGCTTGAGATTGTATCGAGATACGATCACGACCCCGTACTAGCACTACTTTGGCACTTTTAGTCCGCGATATCTGCAAGGAACATGTCACAGTGAGGACATTGTCGGGGTGGAGGTCGTGCGAATAGGTCGAGGATCGCTTGCCTGATGGCCGGCATGCTTGGTTGTGGTGGCGGTCCTGAGATTCTTTTTTTTCCGTCCCGCTGCTTTGAGGCGGCGGGATTGGAGGAATGCATAGGCGATCATCGTCATCAACGCGTGTCGATGTAATCCCGTCCAGGATCTACCTTCGAAGTGGTCGAGCCCAAGCTCCTCCTTGAGCTGCTGGTGGGCCTGTTCACAGACCCACCTAGCCTTGATCGTGGCAGCGAGCGTCTTGATGGTGGCATCGGCCGGCAGGTTCGACACATAGTATTTTTGCTCCCCGGTCGACCGCCGCTCGCCGACGAGCCAGACCTCGTCGCCAGGCATGCACTGCATGCGGTTATCGAGCATCCGGTGCTTATGGCCATCCGCAACGCGGACACGGCGGGCCGTGAAGAGGCATGTCAGCCGACCTTTGGTGCCCCGCCGCCAACTGACCCTTTGCCATTTGCCTTCGGCCAATAACGCTTCAGCAGAGACCGGTGGCTGATCAGGGATGTGGTATTTGCGGGACTTGCCGGTCTTCGCGATGGGGAAGATCAGGGCAGTGTCGGCGGGATAGACGTTCTGGCGCCGCGACAAACCCACCGCCCACAGCAAACCGCGCTCGCTCAAAGCCTGACGGAAAGGCCCGCTGGAGCCGTAGCCTGAATCGGCAAGCACACAGCCGAAACGCACACCGGAGGCGATGACGCGGTCGATCTCCGCCAAGGCGATCTCTGGCTTGGTCCGCGCTGCGCGGTGCTCGACTGGAACGCCCGCACGCTTCAACCGCACCGGATTACTCGTCCAACTCTCCGGAACGAAGAGACGTAATGCCACCATGACCGGCACTTCACCCCGCGCAAGCGTCAGTGACACCAATGTTTGGCAATTGGCCGTCTTGCCGAGAGACGAGGCATATTGTGGAGCGACACCAACCGAGCGATCGCCCTTCTTCGGCATCGCCGTGTCGTCGATGACCAGCACCGCATCTTTGCCGCCGACCAGGCGATCGGCTTGAACCAGCAATTCCGCCTCCAATGGCGCTGCATCCCAAACGCCATCAGCAATGAAATGGTGCAATTGGTCATACTCGCCCGGTGCCAGCCGCGCCGCCATCGGCTGGACGCTCTTGCGATCACCCGGTCCAATCAATCCCGAGATATAAAGCGGACACATCCGCCGCCGCGCCTTGTGACCTAAACAATCCAGGAATGGCTTGAGCCAGCGTCCAAGCTCGTCTTCCCACTTCGACTTCGTGCCCACCATGGTCGGCCCTCCAACAGCCGACCATCCATGAATCATTGAAAATCTGATTCGGGAATCCAGTTTCGCCAATCAATCGCCAAATTCTGCCAAAGTAGTGCTAGGGTCTGGATTCAATAACGCGTAAGTCTTTGATCTGATTTACCGTTGATGCACGGAGCGGAAAAGCAGATCGATTCAATTTCAATGGGTTAGTCGTTATTGAGTACAGACCCTAGCATTACAGTTGCTTTTTCGGAAGGCTTCTGAATCAATGGGCAACCATGATTCGAAGATCGTGGGCGCGGGCAGCGTCGATTGAAGAGACGCTTGCGTTGTGGGCGGCGTCGCTTCGAGAGGTCAAGAAGCGGATACGTCCGTTGTTCACGCAAGAGCGTGTTGCGACCAATGCAGGCTTGTTCCTGGAAGGTCTGCTTGGAGATGAACAACGCAAGACCGGTTGGATGCGCGCGGAGGCGGCTGGCGATCCCGGCCCTTGGCGGCAGCAGGCGATCCTGGGTCGCAGGGATTGGGACGCCGATGCCCTGCGCGATATCGTCCGGGGCTATGTCATCGAGCATTTGGCGGATGATGATGCGGTGCTGGTGATCGACGAGACCGGCTTTCTCAAACAGGGCAAAGCGTCATGCGGCGTGGCGCGGCAATACACTGGTTCCGCGGGCAAGATCACGAACTGCCAGATCGGGGTGTTCGCAGCCTACGTTTCGCGCCACGGCCATGCGTTTATCGACCGTACGCTGTATCTTCCGAAGGAATGGACCGACGATCCAGATCGTCTGGAAGCCGCATATGTGCCTGCCGATGTCGGCTTTGCGACCAAACCAAAGCTTGCGACGAGAATGATCGCCCGCGCGATAGCCGCGTCTGTACCATTCAAGTGGGTTGCCGGTGATACCGTCTACGGTGTTGGCGACATCGAACAGCAACTACGCCGCGCCGGCAAAGGCTACGTGCTTGGGGTCAGCAGCGCTCATGTGTTCCGATCCTGGGGCAAGCGGTCGCCGGTCGCCGGTACGGCCGCAGACCTCGCCCGGACCCGGCGCCCGTCCGACTGGAAGCGCCTGTCGGCGGGAGCCGGAACCAAAGGACCGCGGCTGCACGATTGGTGTTATCTCGAATTGGCCGATCTCGAGGTCGGGCAATTCAACCGTGCAAATGATGGTTTGTGGACGCGCGGTCTACTGATCCGTCGTCGCATCGCCGACGGTGACCTCGCCTTCTTCACCACCTGGTGCCCGGCGGGAACATCCATTGAAACGCTGGTCGCGGTCGAAGGCCATCGATGGGCGATCGAGGACAGCTTTGAGACCGCGAAAAACGAGTTCGGGCTCGATCACAACGAGAGCCGATCCTGGCATGGCTGGCACCGTCACGTGTCCCTGGCGATGCTCGCCTTCGCCATGATGGCCGCGATCCGCCATCGCGCCAACCCGCCACCGCCCAAAAAAACCAAACGCCGAACTCCGAAAAAAGGCAAAACCTCACCACCCCGCCGCTGATCCGCTGGTCAATCCAGGAAATCCGCCGCATCGCCGTCAGACTCGCTCGAAACCGTATTCAACCCGCGCATGTCATCGCATGGTCATTCTGGCGAAGGGCTCACCAGGCTGCCGCTCAACGCGCTCACCTCAAAGCAAAAAGACAACTGTAATGCTAGATCAGGCGCTGCGCAACATGGCCAGCGCGCGAGATAAGGGCGTTCTGTTAGAGAAGGCCCATGACTATCGAGTAGATATACTTGCGGTAATGAACTACCTTGAAACTATCGCCATAGGAATTAAGCAGGAAGTGTTCATCGCGGAAATGGTGCAGGATTTCATGGATCATATCGCCTGGTTCCATATTGATGAGTTCAGTCAAGGTGGCATGCGCGAAAAAATAGGGGTTAGTCCTACCGGTTTCGAGCATATAATAGAGATAGCAAACGGGTGGAGGCCGAAGGCGGCAGCTACTCGCTTTAGAGATGGAGGTTCACATGATTAAGGGCGGAGAACCGCGCGTCTAGCAGCGCGAAGGCCCGGCTTGCTTGGCCGGGCTTTTTCTTTTTGCGCCAGCGCAGGAAGCGCCGGGCCGACCGTTTGGAGTCCCACTCAGCTAGGTCGGCGATACGTCAGAGGGTCGCCAGCCGCCCTTTGATGGCGAGGTGCGGCCGTAGCCCGTCGTTGACGCCCTATGCGACACGTGACGTCTGGCGGAAATCGAATTCTGACAAATAGCGGTGCAAATGCCTTTCGCCGCAGTTCCGGTAGACGCCCTTCATGCCGCAGTTGAAGATCGAATCGTAGCCCTCGACCGTGTTGGCGTGGACTGAGCCGCGAACCTATTCGTTCTTGGAGTGCTTGACGGTTTCGTGGCTGGCGTAGTCTGCAGCAACATATTTGTAGGTGTTGAGTTCATCGGTCATCAGCTTGGCTTCGCGGCCTTACATTGGCATCAATAATCGGCGGCAAATCACAGACGCGAGTGCCTTCAACGTGGAAGCTGCGGACATCAGAAGGACGCCCGAAGCCAGACATTCAGCTTGATATGGCTGGATTACACGACGCTCTTGGGGTGATGCTGAAGTCCTTGCAGCATCCTTTGATGGCAAGATAAACGCCCGCCTTCGCGGTGGCGAAGGAACTCGTTGATTGTTCCACAATGCGGGACACGCGCGCTCGCTTCCCCAGCAGAGGACTTCAAGATATCCCTGAGCGGCCTCGGGGCTCTGAAAGTGGGGGCGCTGAACATGGACTTGGACATTGGGGCCGATCCCGATATTTACATGCTAAGATAGCATTTCCATCTTAGACGTTGCGTAAGGTGTTGGCGGGATGGCACAGAGCCGGGCAGGGCGCCAGGCCGGTTGCAGGGCTATGCGGGAACCTGGCCGCCCCGTAGCGCCGTCGCTGCGGGTGGCTTGGCGCCGTCCGGACTCCAGGCGTGGTCGTCATTCACAGCGAAGCTGCGCGAATGGGCAGCGGCGGAAGCCGGCGCCGGGCGTTTGTTTCCCTGGGTGCCGGTGGCATTCGGCGTCGGGATTGCGGTTTATTTTGCCGCCGACCATGAGCCGGTCCTGCCGGTCAGCCTGGCTGCCGCGGCAGGGTGTGGCGCCGCGGCTTTGCTGTCGCGGCGGCAAAAACTGTTTCCCGCCGCTGTCCTGGTCGCCGCCGTCGCGGCGGGCTTCGCGGCGGCGACCTGGCGAACCCTGCGGATCGGCCACGTCGTGCTGGCGAGGCCGCTCTATTCGGTGCAGCTTTCCGGGTTCGTCGAGGCGCGCGACATCCGCGAGCGCACCGACCGGTTCGTGCTGCGGGTCACCCGAATGGAAGCGCCACGTGCCCGCACGCCACTCGAGCGGGTTCGGCTGTCGGTCCGAAAAGGCACCGCCCCGGAGGTCGGCAGCTTTGTCGAATTGAAGGCGCGGCTGCAGCCGCCGCTCGCGCCATTGCGGCCCGGCAGCTACGATTTTGCCCGCGACATGTATTTCCAGGGCATCGGCGCCTCCGGTTTTGTGACGGGCACCATCCAGAGTGTGGCGCCGCCTTCCCGCGGTGGCTTGTCGTTGCGCTATGCCGCGTTCATGCAGGGACTGCGCGACGCCATCGACGCCCGTATCCGAACCGCGCTCGATGGCGACCGGCGCGCCATCGCAACCGCCTTGCTGACCGGCCGCCGCGACGCGATCACCACGCCCGTCAACGATGCGATGTTCATTTCCGGGCTCGGCCACGTGCTCTCGATATCCGGATATCACATGGCCGTCGTCGCAGGCGTGGTGTTCTTTACGGTCCGCGCGCTGCTCGCCCTGATCCCGGTGCTGACCGCCGGCTTTCCGATCAAGAAATGGTCGGCTGCCGCCGCGCTGGCCGCCGCCACCTTCTATCTGCTGCTGTCCGGCGCCGAGGTCGCGACCCAGCGCTCGTACTTCATGACAGCGGTGGTGTTGATCGCCGTCATGGTCGACCGCCGCGCCGTGACTTTCCGGACGCTGGCGGTGGCGGCGATGATCGTGCTGGCGCTCGCGCCGGAAGCCCTGGTGCACCCGAGTTTCCAGATGTCGTTCGCCGCGACCCTCGGCCTGGTGGCACTGGTGCAGATCGGCATGCCGCGCCTGTTCGCCTCGCCCGACAACTCGCTCGCCGCCAAGGTGGCGCTGTGGGGCGGGCGCGAGATCATGACGCTCGCAATGGCCTCGCTGGTGGCAGGGCTTGCGACCACACCCTATGCCGCCTTTCACTTCCACCGGGTGACGCCCTACGGCCTGGTTGCCAATCTGGCGGCGATGCCGGTGGTGTCGGCGGTGGTGATGCCGGCGGGTCTGCTTGGTCTGCTGGCGATGCCGTTCGGGCTTGACCGCGTGTTCTGGTGGTTGATGGGGATCGGCATCGACTGGATGATCGCGGTTACGGAGTGGGTTGCCGCGCTGCCGGGCGCCGTCGGCCGCATGGCGGCGTTCGGGATCGGACCGCTGATCACAGCCAGCGTGGGGATCGTGCTGCTGGGGCTGCTGCGAACGCCGCTGCGCTGGTCGGGGGCAATCGTACTGGTGTTCGCGACGATCTGGGCGCTGGCGGTGCCGAAGCCGGACATCCTGATTTCCGGCGACGGTCACCAGCTCGCCGTTCGCGGCAAGGACGGCCGCCTCCATTTGATACGGACCACCAAGGATGCCTTTCTGGTCAAGGAATGGCTTGCCGCCGATGCCGACGCCCGCCTGCCGGCGGATCCCTCGCTGCCGCAAGGCATCTCATGCGACGAGGCGGGTTGCGTGGCAGAGATGGCCGACGGCGCTCTTGTCGCGCTGGCGTTGCGGCCCGAGGCGCTGACAGATGATTGCGAACGGGCGGCGCTGGTGGTGACCGCAAGACAGCTACCGCCGTCATGTTCCGCGCCGGCGATCGATCTCGACCATTTGCGGCGGCAGGGGACAATGGACCTGCGGCGAGCCCGCAACGGGTTTTTGGTGGAGTCGGTTCGGCCGAGAGGGTTCGACCGGCCGTGGTCGCCGGCGGTCGACGGCGGCGCCGAGTACGAAACACTTCTCACGCGCCCCCTTGCCAGGGGCGCCGTGGACGCCACGCCATCCGAAGCCGACGTTCAGGCCGACGAGTAATGCCTCTCCCGGCCGGCCGCCGCCCTACTTCCCGGAACAGGCGTGGCCGTCGCGGAATTCGAAGGCCCCCAATTCGAAGGCTCCGAGGTGAAACTCGTCCTCGGTTTCCGCATTCGGTACCCTGACAAGCGTGAACACGGCATTCGGATGTTGCGCCCAGACCGCAAGATCCTCTGCCGTGACCGTGAGCCAGCCGAACCGGAACATGTAACGGCCCGGCTCGCTCACGCGTCCCACCTGTGGCCAGCCGAGTTTGTCGACCACCAGACGGCTTCCTTTTCGAATCAACCGCCGATGGCGGCCGATGGCACCGCATCTGCGGCGGCGGTCGATGGCACCGATTCAGCTCTGCGATGGATCACCGGCAATTGCAGCACGGTCACGCGTTGGCCTTCGCACAACTGCGTCACCAGCACATGGCTTCCATCCGGAAATTCGATCGCGTCATGGTGACGATGCGGCACGCCCGGCTCGATCGCGGCGAATTTTCCGACACGGAAGTGGACGGCCTTGGTCCATATCCAGCGATTGTCGTATTGGACGTCGTCGGCGAACGCCAACTCGGTTCCCGGAAGCATGCAGACCGCGACCCCAGGGTCGGATTTGGAAGCGAAGCCTCGGGTGGATGTGCCGGGAAATTTCGCCGTCACCAACGTCTCTCCGACCTCGGCCGGGCGGCTCGCCAAAGCGTGCAGGCTGTAGTCACACATCGGATTGCTCCTCGTTCGAGATAGCAAACCCGCGCCCCTAGAGGCGCAGGCCTCTATCAGAGTGGACAGTAGCGTCGGAGATTTTGCCCCGTTATGGGCAATTCTGCGGCTCCAGCCGACGAGCCTGATCACAACTACGTTTGAGGCGGCGTGCGTGAACCGTCGATGCGGCGCTCTAGTATTTCCGGTAAAGCCCGATCAGCTTGCCCTGAATTTTCACCCGGTTAGGCGGCAGGATACGGACTTCGTAGGAGGTGTTGGCGGGTTCCAGCGCGATCGAGGCGCCGCGGCGGCGGAAGCGTTTCAGCGTAGCTTCCTCCTCGTCGATCAACGCCACCACGATATCGCCGGTTTCGGCGGTTTCGTTGCGCTGGATCAGCGCCATGTCGCCGTCGAGGATCCCGGCGTCGACCATGGAATCGCCGCGCACCTCCAGCGCATAATGCTCGCCGGCGCCGAGCATGTCCGGCGGCACGCTGATGGTGTGGCTGCGGGTCTGCAGTGCCTCGATCGGGGTGCCGGCGGCGATGCGGCCCATCACCGGTACCGCAACCGGATGGTTGCCGTCATCCTCGGAACTCGCACCGGTGCTGCGTACCTTGCCGAGCGTACCCTCGATCACGCTCGGGGTGAAACCGCGACGGCTGTTGCCATTGCCGTTCCCCGACAATTCGGGGAGCTTGATGACTTCGATGGCGCGGGCGCGATTGGGCAGCCGGCGAATGAAGCCGCGCTCCTCCAGCGCGGTGATGAGGCGATGAATCCCGGACTTCGAACGCAGATCCAGCGCGTCCTTCATCTCGTCGAAGGAGGGCGGCACGCCGGCTTCCTTCAGCCGCTCGTTGATGAAACGCAGAAGTTCGTACTGTTTGCGCGTGAGCATCTCGACCAGTCCCCAGGTTGGTGGTGTCGTTCAATTCCGAGACATTTGGAGTTGGAGACCTTTGGTCGCCGAAGACTTTTGGTTGCCGAAGACTTTTGGTTGCCGAAGACTTTTGGTCGCCGGATACTTTTTGGTCGCCGGATACTTTTTGGTCACGGACTCCAATTTGCTGGCTTCAACACTCGAAACAAATCATGAACGGACACTATATGTTCGATATGTGTTCCGCAACCACTTAATTTCCGGTGAACAGGATCGGGGTCGCTGGGGCGGCCCCGGGCGCACCGAACTCACAGCGGCAGCCGCAGGATGTCGCAGGGCGAGCCGGCGGCGGCCGCCGGCGCCAACGGCCGACGTATCACAAGTGCCCGTGCCGCAGCGAGATTCCCCAGCAACGAGCTGTCCTGATGATGCACCGGCGTCGCGATTGGAACGCCGTCGCCGTGCTCTTCGAGACGGGCCCGGAGGTAATCCTCACGATGGTCATTGGCGGCGACATCGCGGCCGAGACGTGCCGTCTCGCCGGCATGATGGACGATGGAACAGCCGGACAGGCGGCGAATCAGCGGCACCAGAAACAGGAACGCACAGACGTAGGACGACACGGGATTGCCGGGCAGACCGATCACGCGCATGGCGCCGAGCCGCCCGTGCATCATCGGCTTGCCTGGCCGCATCGCAATCCGCCAGAACGCCATGGTGACGCCCTCGGCCTCCAGCGACTGTTTGACGAGATCGTGGTCGCCGACCGAGGCACCGCCGGTGGTGATGAGGATGTCGGCGCCGCTGTCGCGGGCGCGACGGATGCCTTGCGTGGTCGCCTCGATGGTGTCGGCGGCGACACCGAGATCGATGGTCTCGGCGCCTTCGGCGCGCGCCAGCGCCCGCAGCGCGTAGCCGTTGGAGTAGACGATCTGTCCCGGGCCGGGCTGGCAACCCGGCATCACCAGTTCGTCGCCGGTGGCGAGCACGGCGACCATTGGCCGCCGGCGCACCGGAAGCTCCGGATAGTTCATGCCGGCCGCCAGCGACAGGTCGCGGTCGGTGAGGCGCGTACCGGCGGTGAGCAGAACGTCGCCCTTGTTGAAGTCGACGCCGGCGGGGCGGATATGGCGACCCGCGACGGCGGGTTCCCTGATGGTGATGCCACCTCCGTCAGCCACGGTGTCCTCCTGGATCACGACGGCATCTGTGCCCTCGGGAATGACGCCGCCGGTAAAGATCCGCACGGCTTCGCCCGCACCAACCGCGCGTTCGAACGGCCGGCCGGCGGCGACCGCGCCGATCAGCTTCAAGCGCGCCTTGGCCTGGGAGGCATCGCTGGCGCGAACCGCATAGCCGTCCATCGCCGACATCGCCTGCGGCGGCTGGGTGCGCAAGGCCGCAACGTCCCCCGCGAGCACACGATGGAACGCGCTATCGAGCGTGGCCATTTCGGCCGGCAGCGGCTCGGCGCCGGCGAGAACGGCGGCAAGGGCATCGGCGACCGGCATCAAGGCCACGGCAAGCTCCTAAATTCCCAGCGCGGCAAGCGCGTTCGCGACGTCGGCCGGCGCACGCACCTGGATAGCGTGAAGGCCGCGCGCTCGCGCACCCTCGATATTCTCGGCGAGATCGTCGAAGAACACGATGCGCGAGGCCGGCACGCCGATGGCCTTCACCACATGATCATAGGCTGCGGCATCGGGTTTCCGAAGCCCGATTGTCGATGACAGGTACAGTTTGCGAAAATGGCCAAGCAGGTCGGCGTAGGCCTTCGAGAAATGCGCGACATGCGGCCGGTTGGTGTTGGAGAAAGCGTAGAGCGGCAGCCGCCTGGCCGCGCGCGCCAGCAGCGCGGCGATACCGGGCATTTCGCCGGCAAAGATCGCGTTCCATCCTTCCAGCAACTGCTCGTCGGAGAGGCCGAGCCCGAGCCCGCTGCGCAGGCTGTCAAAATAGGCGGCATCGCTGATCCGGCCGATCTCATGCTGCCGATAGGCCTCGCCGCGCTCGAACCGCGCGACGATGTCGGAGGGATTACAGCCGGCATGACCGGCCCAGCAGGCGATAGCCTTGCCGAAATCGATATCGATGACCACGCGACCGAGATCGAACAGCAGCGCGTCGGCCGAGCCGGGGGAGAGGCGGGCAGGAGTCATCGCCGCACGGGTCGCTCTCAATATCGGTAGGGATCGATCTCCAGCAGTGGGAAGGCGCTGAAGACGTGCGGCAGGTTGGTCGCCGTGGCGGCGTGCAGATAGGACTTGTCGAGTTCGGCGAAATTCCTGACGCCGAGCAGCCCGAGCGACCGGATCACCTCGTCTTCGAGCAGCTCCAGCATGCGGACGATTCCGGCTTCGCCGTTGGCGGCGAGCGCCCAGCATTGCAGCCGGCCGATGCCGACAAGATCGGCGCCCATGGCGACGGCCTTGACGATGTCGCTGCCGCGGCAGAACGAACCGTCGACCATGATCTTCGCCCGGCCGGCGACGGCAGTGACGATCTCCGGCAGCACGTGCATCGAGCCGCGGCCGTGATCGAGCTGGCGTCCGCCGTGGTTCGACACATAGATCCAGTCGACCCCGTGATCGACCGCCAGCGCCGCGTCTTCCGCGGTGGCGATTCCCTTGATGACCAGGGGAATCCTGAACTTGTCCTTGATCAGTTTCACGGTGCGCCACTCCAGCCCCTTCTGGAAGTCGCCGCCGGTAGCGCGCAGCCGGCTTTCGCGGACGTAGCGCTTGGCGATATCGCGTTCGCGCCGGCTGTAATGGGCGGTGTCGACGGTCAGGCAGAAGGCGGCATAGCCGCTCGCGACCGCGCGGCCGACGCGGTCTTCGACAAAGGCGTCATCGCCGCGAACGTAGAGCTGATACATGCGCAACGCGTCGGGCGCGGCCTGCGCGACCTTCTCCAGGCCAGGCTCGGAAACCGAACTCAACATATGGACGGCGCCGAACGTACCCGCCGCGCGGGCCACGCTTGCGGCGGAGCCGGGGTCGAAGATTTCCAGCGCCCCGACCGGCGCCAGCATGACCGGCAGACGCAGTTTGCGGCCGAAGTGCTCGACCGACGCGTCGACCTTGGCGACGTTGCGCAGCACCCGCGGCCGGAACGCGATCTCGTCCAGCGCCATGCGGTTGCGGCGCATGGTGGTCTCGGTCTCGGCGGCACCAACGATGTAGTCCCACGCATTCTGGTTGAGATTGGCGCGCGCCTTGCGGACGAATTCGTGCAGGTTCTGGAATTCCTCGCTGCTGGCGCCGAGTTCGGCGGTCGCCGCCGGCCGGATACGGGGTGCTTCGTTCATGGGTCTCCTCCCGGGAATGCTTGCCTGCCAGCGGGCGATGGTCTTGGCCTTTCGCCTATCGCTTCCGGAGCTTCCACGCCATCCCGAAAATTGCTATGGCTGCCATCGGCGGGACGGAAGCATAATGATCCCGGTTGGCTGAAGGGGAGGTTGGCATGGCCAAATTGACGGTCCGGATAGCGGCGTTCGGCAGCATCGCCATTGGAGCATGGAGCGCAAGCGCGGCCAATGCGCAGAGCCTGTTGCTGAGCAGTCCCGATATCAAGGAGGGCGGCACCGTTGCCAATGAGCAGGTTTTCAAGGGTTTTGGCTGCACCGGCGGCAATATCTCGCCGGCCCTGAGCTGGAGCGGGGCGCCGAGCGGCACCAAGAGCTTCGCCGTCACCATGTACGATCCGGATGCGCCGACCGGCAGCGGCTGGTGGCACTGGGTGGTGTTCAATGTTCCGGCCGGTACGGCGTCACTGCCCAAGGGTGCCGGCGACGCCGAAAAGAACCTGATGCCCAAGGGCGCAGTCCAAAGCCGCACCGATTTCGGCAGCGACGGCTATGGCGGTCCGTGCCCACCGGCCGGCGACAAGCCGCATCACTACCAGATTACGGTTTTCGCGGTGGACGTCGACAAGCTGCCGGACGCCAAGAACGATGCGGCCTCGGCGGCACTGGTCGGCTTCGACCTGCATTTCCATACCCTGGCGAAGGCGACGTTGACCGGTCTCTACGGCCGCTGAAGGGTTCCATCCGGAATACCACGCGGCAGCGCTCCGGCCGCGGCTCCGGCCGAAACCGGCCGCGGCACCACGAAGAAACCGGCCGCGGCGCCACGAAAACGTCGATTCGTGGGCGACCGCCGTGGAGCCAGCCAATTACAAATTGGACAGGAAGCAGGATTCCGGCTGCATACCGGCGGCCCGGCGCGTATAGGCATGCGTTCAACGCCGATGCCTCATTATTCCGCAGTGACGGATAGTTCCGGCCTCAATGCCACCAGAATGGTATTGTGAGGCTATCAGGTCCGAGCTCGGCAGATTCACCCGGCCCCCGGTGGGCAGCAACACAGCGAAGGTTCGCCAACAATGCGCAAGAATTCGGTCTTTTTCCTCGGCGCGGTAGCAGGAACATGCCTAACCCTTCTGGCCACCGCGCCTCGGAGCGAGTTCTGGATCGCCGCGGCCAGGGCTGCGACCAATGCCGAGACCTATTCGCAGCTCAATCTGTTCGGTGACGTGTTCGAGCGGGTCAAGGCCGACTATGTCGAGAAGCCCGACGACGCCAAGCTGATCGAGGGCGCCATCAACGGCATGATCACCTCGCTTGACCCCCATTCGCGCTACATGAATGAGCAGGCCTGGCACGACATGCAGGAGACGACCCACGGAGAATTCGGCGGGCTCGGCATCGAGGTCACGATGGAGGATGGTCTGGTCAAGGTGGTCTCGCCCATGGATGGCACGCCGGCGGCCAGGGCCGGCATCATGTCCGGCGATTTGATCACGTTTATCGATGGCGACGCCGTTCAGGGCCTTACGCTCGAGCAGGCAGTAAACAAGATGAAGGGGCCGGTGCACACCACCACCAACCTGAAGATCGAGCGCAAGGGGGCGGACAAGCCGATCGACGTTTCAATCGAGCGCGAAATCATCCAGGTCAAGCCGGTCAGTTTCCGGACCAATGGCGGCGATATCGGCTACATCCGGATCAGCTCGTTCAACGAACAGACGACCGACGGGCTGCACAAGGCGGTCGCCGACATCATGAAGGAGATTCCGCAGGACAAGCTTGCCGGCTACGTCCTCGACCTGCGCAACAACCCCGGTGGCTTGCTCGATCAGGCGGTATCGGTGTCCGGCACGTTCCTGGCGCGGGGCGAGGTGGTCTCGACGCGGGGCCGGACGCCCGAGGAGACCCAGCGTTACTCGGCGCGCACCGGTGACATGACCAAGGGCAAGCCGCTGGTCGTTCTGATCAACGGCGGCTCGGCCTCCGCATCTGAGATCGTCGCGGGGGCGTTGCACGATCACAAGCGCGCGACGCTGATCGGCACGCGCTCGTTCGGCAAGGGCTCGGTGCAGACCATCATCCCGCTCGGTACCGGCAACGGCGCCCTGGCGCTGACCACGGCACGTTATTTCACCCCGTCCGGTCATTCGATCCAGGCCAAGGGCATCACGCCCGACATCGAGGTGTTGCAGGATGTGCCGCCCGAGCTGAAGGGCCGCGCCGATATCAAGGGAGAGGCGTCGATGCGCGGTCATCTCTCGGCCGAAGGCGCGGAGCAGACCGGCTCGCAGGCCTACGTTCCGCCGGACGAAAAGGACGACAAGGCACTTGCCGCTGCCTACAATTTGCTGCGCGGCATCACGGTCAACGCAGGCGTCCCGGCTTCCAAGACGGCCGTTCCGAACTGACTTCCGAGGTCGGCAGCAGCTTCAGTCGGGGCGGCCACGGGCCGCCCCGATCCGTTTCGGGGGTCGTGCGCCGGCCTCTGGTGTTCTGGCGGCGAGCAACATCTGGCGGATGGCGGCGGCGGGCTTGGCCTGGCTGAACAGATGGCCCTGCATTTCGGAGCAGCCGAGCGCGCGCAGCAATTCGCGCTGCGGCGCGGTCTCGACCCCTTCGGCGGTGGTGGTCATGTGACGCGCCGCGGCGATGTTGACCACCGCCTGCACGATGCAGGAGGAGCCGTCCGGGTCTTCGATGTCGTTGACGAAGCAGCGGTCGATCTTGATCTTGTCGAACGGAAAGCGCTGCAGATAGCTCAGCGAGGAATAGCCGGTGCCGAAATCGTCGAGCGCGATCCGCACCCCGATGCCGCGTAGCTGATGCAGAATGGCGAGCGCGGCTTCGTCGTCGCGCATCAGCACCGCCTCGGTGATCTCGAGCTCGAGCCGGCTTGCCGGCAGGCCGGAGGCGGCCAGCGCGGCGACGATTTTGAGCGCCAGCGTGCCGCTCCTGAACTGCACCGGTGAGACGTTGACGGCGATCTTGAAATGGTCGGGCCAGGTTGCGGCTTCGGCGCAGGCGGTGGTCAGCACCCACTCGCCGATCTGGTTGATCAGCCCGGTTTCCTCCGCAATCGGGATGAACTCGGCGGGCGAGATCATGCCGCGTTGGGGATGCCGCCAGCGCAGCAGGGCCTCGCAGCCGGTGATGCTGTCATCGCTGAGGTTGACGCAAGGCTGGTAATACACCTCAAGCCCGCCATCGGCGATCGCCTGGCGCAGATCGGTCTCCAGGATATGGCGCGCCTTGACGCGGGCATCCATCGCCGGCTCGAAGAACCGGTAGGTGCGCCGACCCGCCGACTTCGCCGCATACATCGCCAGATCGGCGTTCTTCAGCAACTGGTGGAGGTCGGTGCCATGTTGCGGGGCCAGCGCGATGCCGATGCTGGCGTCGGTCGTGACATGGTGACCGAGACATTCGTAGGATGCCCTGATGTCGCCGAATACCCGCGTCACCAGCTCGATAACGTCGGCGGGCGTCCTGATCCCGGTCTGGACGATGGCGAATTCGTCGCCACCCAGCCGCGCGACCAAATCGTCCCGGTCGACGCAGCGGCGCAGCGTCACGGCGACGGATTTCAGCAATTCATCGCCGATCAGATGTCCGAGTGTATCGTTGACGCTCTTGAATTCGTCGATATCGATATAGATCACCGCGAGGTGCTCGCCTTCCGCAATCCGTGCGAGTTCGCGTTTCAGTCGCTCGTGGAACAGCGCCCGGTTCGGCAGATCGGTCAGCGCGTCGTAATGCGCTAGATGCGTGATGCGCTCTTCGACGCGCCGCCGCTCGGTGATGTCCTCCAGCGTCGTCACCCATCCGCCATCGGCGAGCGGACGATACATGACCTGGATCGCGCCGCCTTCGGCGGTATCCAGGATCGTCTGAAATACCTTTCCTTCCGCCAATTTCTCGAACAGGGTCGAGCAATACTGATCGACGTCGCCGGTGAACGACCCGGTTTCCCTGCGGTGTTCCAGCAGCTCGCGAATGGTGCAGCCGGGCTTCACGACATCGGTGGAAACACCGAACATCTCGACGTAGCGCTGATTGCAGACGACGAGCCGCTTCGATGGATCGAACAGAAGCAGTCCTTGCGTCATGTTGTCGATCGCGGTGTCGAGACGGTGCTTTTCGAGCCGGTGCTGCCGCGACAGTTTGCGAACCACAAGGAACAGCATGGACGCGATCACCAGCACGGAGAGGCCGGCCACCGCGATCAGAAACCGGGTCTGCTCGCGCCAATCGGTCAACGCCGCCGATATCGTGGTGGTCGCGATGACCGATATCGGAAAATCGTTCAGCTTGCGGGCCGAGGCCAGCCGGTCGAGGCCGTCGATCGGGCTGGTCAACCGGATCGTGCCGTGGTCGGAGTTCGCCAGGATCCTGACATGAACCGGATTACCGGCGAATTTCGAGCCAATCATCGCATCGACATGCGGATAACGCGCCAGCAGCGTTCCATCGCTGTGATACAGCGAAATTGCAGCGCCTTTCGCCAGCGCCATCGATGCGAAGAAGCTTTCGAAGCTGGCGGGCGTAATCGCTCGGGTGACGACGCCGACAAACTGACCGTTCCGCCCGGTGACGCCCTGCGAAATGACGGTTGCCCAACCCCCGGCAAAACGCCCCCTTACCAGTTCGATCAGGACCGGCGTTGCCGCGGCTCCCGTCTTGAAGGCGTTGAAGAAATTGCGATCGGCAATACTGACGTTCGGCAGCGGCCAGTTTTCCGACGAATTGATCAGCTTTCCGTCGGCATCGAATACATTGACGCCGGCGACGTCGGAATGGCCGGGCACCTTCGCCCGCAGCACCTCATGCATTTCCGGCGTCGACATCAGGTTGCGGAAGGCATCGGGCGAAGACAATCCGCTCGCGCGAATCTGCGCGACGACCGCGTCCTGGACGGTCACGAACTCCTCGAGCTGCTGGTCGAAGTGGCGGGTCAGCAGCAGCACCGTGTTTTCCAGCTCGCGTTCAGCGCTGTTGAGGGCGCGCTCGCGGAAAACCCCGACCATCATCGCGGTGCCGACCACGATGGCCGCAACCAGCAACACGCCGCCGAGGATGAGCCAGCGGATCGGTCCGCTGCGCAGCGCCGGCTTGTGGTTGAACGTGGCCCTACCTTCTGCCGTCATGGTTTGGTCGCTGCAAAGGCTCACCGCCGGGAGCAGCTTCTCACCCTCCGGCACTGCGCACATGGCTACCGTGGGGAGGTGGAAGTGACGTTAGGAATCAAAGTTAAAAGATATTTAATTGTCGGCGGCCGGCAGCGTCGATCGCACGATGCCGGCAACGCACGCCGGCGCAAATAAGCGGCAATAAAAAGCCCCGCATCGCGAGGCTTTTTGAGGCGATCTGCTGGCGGCCTTACCTGTTCAGGCCGGAACCCGGACCGGTCGGGGCCAGTGTCGACCCGCTCGGCGAAGCGTTGGGGGCGAGGGTGTTTCCGGACGGGTTCATCGTGGTATTCCCATTCGGCGCCGTCGTGTTCGGGGTCGACGATCCGGTTCCGGTTCCCATGCCTACCGTGCCGCCGGTGCCGCTCATGGAAGAGCCCGTGCCGCCCGCGGCGCCGGCGGTTGAGCCTCCAGCCGACGTGCCGCTGCTTTGCGCGAAGGCCAGGGTACTGGACAGTGCAAGGGCGCCGGCGAGTGCGATGGTCGTGAGTTTCATGACAGTTTCCTTCGGGTTTAATGACTCACGAACAACTCGCCGCGGAACGCTTATGTTCCGATATTCCCGTTCGATCGAACCGTGGCTCCGCTCACATAAAAATGTTCACGCTGCCGCAACGCCTCTTTTGTCATTGCGGAGCGCGCGTGCAACGCGCGAACCCGGAATCTCGATCAAAACTGCTGGATTCCGGGTCTGCGCCTGAACGGCGCATCCGGGAATGACGAGTTAACGAGTTCCAGGAGGGGTGTCGAGGCGGATCGTCATGAACAAGCCCAGCCATGACGATAGATGCACCCGATCGGTTTCTCAGGCGCGGTAGTGGCCGGATTTGCCGCCCTTCTTTTCGATCAGGTGAATGCCCTCGATGCGCGCGCCGCGCTCCACCGCCTTGATCATGTCGTAGATCGTCAGGCATGCCACGGCGACAGCGGTCAACGCCTCCATCTCGACCCCGGTCGGGCCGGTGACCTTGACCGTGGCGCGGACCACGCAACCCGGCAGCCTTGGGTCGGGCGTGATCTCGAGCGTGACTTTCGACAGTGCCAGCGGGTGACATAGCGGGATCAGATCCGAGGTGCGCTTTGCGGCCAAGATGCCGGCGATCCGCGCGGTGCCGAGCACGTCGCCCTTCCTGGCGTTGCCGCTCTCGATCAGGGCGAGCGTCGCCTTGCTCATGACGACGCGTCCCTCTGCCACGGCCATGCGCTCGGTGGCGGGCTTGGTGGAGACGTCCACCATTCGCGCCTCACCCCTGGTGTCGATATGGGTGAGGGCCGACTCGACCTTGGACGATTTGCGCGCCATGACCTAACGGGTCCCGGTCGCGCCAAGCGCATCGCCGCGCGCGAGCAGGGCGCGGGTCGCCGCCGCGACATCGGCCTGCCGCATCAGGCTCTCGCCGACCAGGAAGGTCGACATGCCGACCCGCGCAAGCCGCGCGAGATCGCCGGGCGCGAAGATTCCGCTTTCGCCGACCGTCAGGCGGTCTGCCGGAATCAGCGGCGCCAGTGCTTCACTGGTGGCGAGCGTGGTTTCAAAGGTGCGCAGGTTCCGGTTGTTGACGCCGATCATCGGCGAGCGGAGCCTCAAGGCGCGGTCGAGTTCCGCGCGGTCATGGATTTCGACCAGCACGTCCATGCCGTGCGCCAGCGCCGCGGCTTCGATGTCGCGCGCGGCACCGTCGTCGAGCGCCGCCATGATGATCAGGATGCAATCGGCGCCATGAGCCCGCGCCTCGACCACCTGATAGGTGTCATAGATGAAATCCTTGCGCAGCACCGGCAATTGGGTGGCCGCGCGCGCCGCCACCATGAAATCGAGATGGCCCTGGAACGAGGGGGTATCCGTCAGCACCGAAAGGCACGCCGCACCCCCGGCCTGATAGGCGCGCGCCAGCGCAGGCGGATCGAAATCGGCACGGATCAGGCCCCTTGACGGCGAGGCCTTCTTCACTTCGGCAATCAGCGCGTATTCGCCCCGGGCGAGCTTATCCCGGATCGCCCGCACGAAGCCGCGCGGTGCAGGCGCCGCCTTCGCCAGTGCCTCCAGGCTCGCCACCGGATGCGTCCGCTTGGCAGCGGCGATTTCCTCGCGCTTGTAAGCCTCGATCTTGGTCAGGATGTCGGACATCACCAGGTCCTTGCGGTCAGCCGTTGGAGACTGCGATCAGATGTTTCAGCCGCGCCGCCGCCGCACCGCTGTCGAGCGACCGTGCGCCAAGCGTCACGCCTTCCTTCAAATTGGTGACGCGGCCGGCCACGATCAACGCCGCGGCGGCATTGAGCAGCGCGACATCGCGAAACGGACCTGGCCTTGCGTCGAGCACGCTTTGCAGCGCGATCGCGTTGGCATCGGCATCGCCGCCTTTCAGCGCGTCGGCGCCGGCGCGGGGCAGGCCGGCTTCCTCCGGCGTCACCTCGAAGCTGCGGATATGGCCATTCTCAAGCGCGGCGACGAAGGTCGGACCGGTGAGGGTGATTTCATCGAGGCCGTCGGAGCCGTGCACGACCCAGACGGATTCGGCACCGAGATTCTTCAGCACCTGCGCCAGCGGCTGCACCCATTGCCGGGAAAATACCCCGATCATTTGCCGCTTGACGCCGGCCGGATTGGACAACGGGCCCAGCAGATTGAAGATCGTGCGGGTCGCGAGTTCGAGCCGGGTCGGGCCGACATTCTTCATCGCGGGATGGTGCGAGGGCGCGAACATGAAGCCGATTCCGGTCTCCGAGACGCAGCGGCCGACATGCTCAGGCGTGATGTCGATCCTGACGCCGAGCGAAGACAGCACGTCAGCCGCGCCGGATCGCGACGACAATGCGCGATTGCCGTGCTTGGCGACCGGCACGCCGGCGCCCGCGACAATGAACGAAGCGCAGGTCGACACATTGACCGAACCGGAGCCGTCGCCGCCGGTGCCGACCACGTCGACGGCGTCGGCGGGCGCGTTGACGCGCAGCATCTTGGCGCGCATGGCCGACACTGCGCCGGTGATCTCATCGACGGTTTCGCCGCGGACGCGAAGCGCCATCAGCAGTCCGCCCATTTGCGAAGGCGTTGCCTCGCCGGACATCATGCTGTCAAAGGCGGAAGCCGCCTCGTCGCGCGACAATGTCGCGCCGGTGGCGACTTTTCCGATGATAGATTTGAGGTCGTCCATCGCTTGCTTTCAATATCAAGGCCGCTTGGAGATAGCTGCGGCCAAGCGGCCGCTGCTCAGGCGCAGAGAAGTTTCACGGTGCAAGCCCAACCTTCATTCGGATCATGTTCAGTTGTTCGCGCCCGTCACCTGCGCGAAGGCGCTCTCGTTGATGGTGGTGCCGATGTCGGATTCGAGCTTGGTGACGTATTCGGCAAGCAGTTCGTCGGTCAGTGAGCGCTCAAGTGCCTGCTTCAGCTTCTTGATGTCGTCCGACGCAAAATCGACCGGCGGCACGATGATGTCGGTCACCCGGAACACAACCCATTCGCTGGGGCCGGTGCCGGCGGTTTGTCCGTTGCCGTCCTTGGCGGTGCGAAAGGCGGCCGAGATCACGGTCGCCGGCACCCCGGGCAGCGAGGCATCGCGCTTGAATGCCGTCGCCGTCTCAACCTTCAATCCTGCGGCTGCCGCCTCGTCGGCAAGCTTGCCGCCCTGATCGAGCTTCTGCACCATCTCGGTGGCCTTGGTGCGCAGCCGGTTGGCGATCTGGTCCTCGCGCCATTTGGCCTCGACCTGATCCTTGACCTCGTCGAGACTGCGCTCGCGCGAGGGCGTGATGCCGAGAACGTCGTACCAGACATAACCGCCGTCGAATGCGATCGGATCGTTGTCGACGCCGACATCGCTGGCAAAAGCCTGCGAGACGACATCGAGCCCGTGGGGAATGCTGGTCGCGAGCTGGCCGTCGGGAAGGCGGCCGGAGCGATCGACCGCGTCGACGGTGACGGCGGTCAATCCCAGCTTCTGCGCCGCCTCGGCCACGCTCGCGCCACCGCCGCGCTCGTCTTCCATCTTGTCGCGCAGATCGGAAACCGACTTGCGCGCGCGTTCGGTGGCAATTTCCTTTTTCAGATTTGCCGCAACGCTTTCATAGGAAACCTCGACCCCGGGCTCGATCTTGCCGATCTTGATCAGCGCCACGCCGAACTTGCCCGCTACCGGCTGGCTGACCTCGCCCGAGGGCAGCGAGAAGGCCGTATCCGCGACCGCGGGATCGATGATCTCCGATTTCGTCACCAGTCCGAGATCGACGTCGGCGGGCTTCAATCCGCGCTCCTTCGCCAGATCGTCGAATGACGTTCCGGAAGCGATGCGGCTGCGCGCCGTCATCGCTTCTTCCGTGTTGGGAAACACGATCTGCGAGACCTCGCGCTTTTCGGGCGTGCCGAGCTTGTCGCGGCGCTGCTCGAACAGCTTTCTGGCATCGGCATCCGAGACCTCGGTCCATTTACCGATCGCTTCCGGGGTAATCGCGACAAAGACTATTTTGCGGTATTCGGGCGCGCGGAACTGGATCTTGTGTTCGTCGAAGTAACCGGCCAGCGTTTCCGGCGATGGCGGCTCGATGGTGCCGGCCTGGGTGGCCTCGAGCTTGACGTAGTCGATCGACCGCTGTTCGTTCTGGAAGCGGCTCAGCGCCTCGATCATGACCTTCGGCGGTTCGAGACCGGCCGAAATGGAGCCGGCGATCTGGCGGCGCAGCGACACCCGCCGCTGATCGGCGACATAGCGCTGCTCGTTATAGCCGAATTGCCGGATCGCAGCCTGGAAGCGGGCGGGATCGAAGGCGCCGTTGGTTCCCTTGAAATTGGGATCGCTCAGGATCACGCGCCGGGTTTCGGCGTCGGATTGTCCGAGCCCCAGCCGTTGAGCCTCCTCGTCAAGCGCGGCCTCGGCGATGGTTTGCTGCAGCACCTGCCGGTCAACCCCGAACGAGCGGGCCTGTTCCGGTGTCAGCGGACGGCCAAATTGCCGGCTGATTTGCTGCAGCTTCTCGGTGTAGAGCTCGCGGAACTGTCCGATCGAGATGTCGGTGTGACCGATCGTGGCGACCGTCGATTGTCCGAATCCCCGGAAGATATCGGCGATGCCCCAGACGCCGAAACTGACGATCAGCACGCCCATCACCACGGCCATGATGGTTCTGCCGAGCCAATTTGATGAGGCTTTCCGCAATCCTCGAAGCATGGGTCCAACTTGTTTGCAGGAGGGAACCGGTTCGCGCCCAAGATGAATTCGGTCTTGAATTCCGGGCGTCACCGAATTGATAAAGCATCATAAAGTGGCAGCCGCCGGGTCGCAACCTTGGCGCGGCGGGCCGATCGGCAAGTTAAGGGCTTGCTGGCCCGTGACGGGGTCTCTGGAACTGGGGCGCCGGCTCTGCTAGCGGATGCGCGTCAATCATCTGCGAGAACCCAAATGCCCGACGCCATTCGGCCGCTGATTGCGGGTAACTGGAAAATGAACGGCCTCAAGGCCTCTTCGGCTGAACTCGAGGCCATGCTTGCGGGCGCGGCTCGGGTAACGGCCAAGGCGGATCTGCTGGTTTGCCCGCCGGCGACGCTGGTGGCCGCGTTTGCCGACAGGGCGCGTGGCGCAAGGGGCCTTGCGATCGGTGCCCAGGATTGCCACCCCAAATCCTCGGGCGCCCACACTGGGGACCTCTCAGCCGAGATGCTGGCGGATGCCGGCGCCAGCGCGGTCATTGTCGGTCACTCCGAACGCCGCGCCGATCATGGCGAGAGCGATGCCTTGGTACGGCAAAAGGCCGAAGCGGCCTGGCGCGCCGGGCTGACCGCGATCGTATGCATCGGTGAAACCCGGCAGCAACGCGACCAGGGACACACCCTCGATATTTGCGGCCGGCAGCTCCAGGGCTCATTACCGGACGCCGGGACGGCCGGTAATCTGGTGGTGGCTTATGAGCCGATCTGGGCGATCGGCACCGGCCTCACCCCTACGGTGGCAGATGTCCAGCAAATTCATCGGTTTATCCGGGAAACTCTGATTGCCCGCTTTAACCGCGACGGAAACGGCATCCGGATCCTGTACGGCGGCTCGGTGAAGCCGTCGAATGCGGCGGAATTGATGGCCGTGGCCAACGTCAACGGCGCGCTGGTCGGCGGCGCCAGCCTGAAAGCGACCGACTTTCTTGCGATTGCGGCGGGCTGCCCCTAACTAACGGTCACGCGGTGCAGGGGTGACAATGCCCCGTCCAATCGTGTAACACCGCCCGAATTCAAACCCCGCAAGCCCGACATTGCGCCGGACGCCGGCGTTGTGGGCCTGTGACGGAAGGTAACGATGCAGAGTGTTATTATCGTAGTCCACCTGATGATCGTTGCGGTCCTGATCGCGACCGTGCTGCTGCAGAAGTCCGAGGGCGGCGGTCTTGGCATGGGCGGAGGTGCCGGCTTCATGTCGAGCCGCGGCACCGCCAACCTGCTATCGCGCACGACGGCGATCCTCGCGGTCGGCTTCTTCGTGACCAGCCTGCTGCTGTCCTGGCTCGCGAGCTACAACCGCGCGCCCAGTTCGATCATCGGCAACCCGGCCTCGCAGTCGCAGCCGGCGGGAGGAGCCGCACCGGTGACGCCGCCGACCAGCGGCGGCATTCTGGATTCGCTGAAGAAGTCCGACCAGCAGCAGAATCCGCCCGCACCATCTGCTCCGCAGGCGCCGCAGTCGCAATAAAGCGGGGTGGCCATGCAGGGCGGCATCTGCCGTCCCGCATGAGCAGACCCCATCAATGTCCTGACAATACTTGAGTTTTCACGTCACCCACAGCCGCGAGGAATGTTCGGCGCGGCACACGATTCGTTTTGGCGAATCGCGTCGGTGGCCTTAAAGGTTAGGTCCCATGGCGCGGTACATCTTCATCACCGGCGGCGTGGTTTCCTCGCTCGGCAAAGGTCTCGCTTCAGCGGCGCTCGGTGCCCTGCTGCAGGCACGGGGCTACAGGGTCCGGCTTCGCAAGCTCGATCCCTATCTCAATCTCGACCCCGGAACGATGTCGCCGTATCAGCACGGCGAAGTGTTCGTGACCGACGACGGTGCCGAGACCGATCTCGACCTCGGTCACTACGAACGCTTCACCGGCCGGCCCGCCACCAAGGCCGACAACATCACCACCGGTCGCATCTACCAGGACATTCTCACCAAGGAGCGGCGCGGCGACTATCTCGGCGCCACCATCCAGGTGATCCCGCACGTCACCAACGCGATCAAGGATTTCATCCTCGACAGCAATGACGCGTATGATTTTGTCCTGTGCGAGATCGGCGGCACCGTCGGCGACATCGAAGGCCTGCCGTTCTTCGAGGCGATCCGCCAGATCAAGAACGATCTGCCACGCGATCACGCCATCTACATCCATCTGACGCTGCTGCCGTTCATCCCGAGTGCCGGCGAACTGAAGACCAAACCGACCCAGCATTCGGTCAAGGAATTGCGCTCGATCGGCATCCAGCCGGATATCCTGCTCTGCCGAACCGATCGGCCGATCCCCAAGGAGGAACGGCGCAAGCTCGGCCTGTTCTGCAATGTGCGCGAGAGCGCCGTCATCGAGGCGCGCGATGTCGATAACATCTATGCCGTGCCCGAGGCGTACCACGCGGCCGGTCTCGACGACGAGGTGCTGGCGGCGTTCGGCATCGAGGCGCGGATTCCACCGGCGTTGCAGAGCTGGCACGTCATCAATGAGCGGGTCCGCAATCCCGAGGGCGCGGTGACCATCGCCATCGTCGGCAAGTACACCGGCATGAAGGATGCGTACAAGTCGCTGATCGAGGCCCTGTCGCATGGCGGCATCGCCAACAAGGTCAAGGTCAACCTCGACTGGATCGAAAGCGAAGTGTTCGAGAACGAGGATCCGGCGCCGTTTCTCGAACATGTCAACGGCATCCTGGTTCCCGGCGGCTTCGGCCAGCGCGGTGCGGAGGGCAAGATCCGAGCGGCGCAGTTCGCGCGGGAACGCGACGTGCCCTATTTCGGCATCTGCTTTGGCATGCAGATGGCCGTGATCGAAGCGGCACGCAACCTCGTCGGCATCGAGGACGCCAATTCCACCGAGTTCGGCCCGACGCCTGAACCGCTGGTCGGCCTGATGACGGAATGGCTGCGCGGCAATGAACTCGAAAGGCGGTCAAAGGCCGGCGACCTCGGCGGCACCATGCGTCTTGGGGCCTATCCCGCGGTGCTCAATCGCGGCAGCCGGGTGTCGCAGGTCTATGGCGGGGCTACCGAGATTTCCGAACGTCACCGCCACCGCTACGAGGTCAACACCGCCTACAAGGACCGGCTGGAGCAGCATGGCTTGCGTTTTTCGGGCCTGTCGCCCGACGGGGTGCTGCCGGAAATCATCGAATATGAAGATCATCCCTGGTTCATCGGGGTGCAATTCCATCCCGAACTGAAATCGCGCCCGTTCGAACCGCATCCGCTGTTCGCCTCGTTCATTCAGGCCGCGGTGGTGCAGAGCCGGCTGGTATAGAACGGAAGATCCGGTCAGCCGGCTTTCCTGGCGATCCTGCGCAGTGCGTCGTCGATCCGCGACTGCCAACCCGGCCCCTTGGCCTTGAAGTGCGAAATGACCTCGGGGCTGAGGCGGATGGACACGGCAACCTTGGTAGGTGCTTTCTGCGGGCCGCGCGTCCCCTTGAACTGAGCGAGCAATTCGGGCGGCAGAACTTCGGCAGGGGGCCTCGCTTTGGCGAAATCCGCCTTGGTCCATTCCGGATTGTCGTCGTCAAAAGCGGGTTCTTTAGGTTTTCGCGACATGTCGCCTCATCTCCTTGGTGTGAGCGCGTCGAAGACTTATCGGCCGTACTTGTTCGTTTCGCGAAGTGAAGGCCAGGAAATACGCAACACCATCGATAAAGCCGAAAGCCCGATAGCGAACCTCACCATAGTCGCGGCGGTTGTCCACGAAAGTCACCTTGATATCGAGATCGACCCAGCGCGCGAGCGACACACCGTGCTTCGACAGATTGATCGCATCCTTGGCCGGGTCGAAATCAGCCATTGTCTTGTATATACAATTTGTTGGTGTTTCGGTCAAGCGCGGCAAGGGTGTCATGTGATCATCGCCTCAAGACAGCCTACTGACCAGCGGCTATAACCGCCGCACAAGAAAATGGAGGACCACATATGATCTACGAAACGCGGGTCTATCGCTGCCTGCCGGGCCGGCTGCCGGCGCTGTTGAAACGGTTCGAGACCATCACGCTGAAACTGTGGGACAAGCACGGCATCAAGCAGGCCGGCTTCTTCACCACCCTGGTCGGCAAATCCAACCAGGAACTGACCTATCTGCTGGCCTGGGACTCGCTTGCCGACCGCGAGAAGAAGTGGGCGGCATTCCAGAGCGATCCGGAATGGATCGCGGCGCGCGCCAAGACCGAAGCGGATGGCCAGATCGTCGGTAACATCGTCAATCAATTGCTGGTGCCGACCTCATTCTCGTCGGTGAAGTAATCGGCGCCTGGAGGGCGAAAGCTGCGGCGAATGCCCCGCGGCCTCGACCATATCGTGCACGCCGTCCGCGATCTCGACGCGGCGGCGGACTTCTATCGCCGCGCCGGTTTCACCGTCGGCGCGCGCAACCGGCATCCGCTGGGGTACCCACAACCGAATTGTGCAATTGCAGAATTGCTACATCGAAATCCTCGAAGTCGCCGAGCCCGAGAAGATCGCGCCGCACGGCGCCCACTCGTTTTCGTTCGGCGCCTTCAACCGTGACTTTGTCGCCGCCCAGCAGGGCTTCTCGATGCTGATCCTCAACAGCACGGCAGCGGCCGATGATGCGCGCGCGTTCGCGGCGGCCGGCATCGGCGGCTTCAAGGTGTTCGAGTTTGCCCGCGACGGGACCAGGCCCGACGGCACGCCGGTGAAGCTCGCCTTCTCGCTCGCGTTCGCGCACGATCCGGGCTCGCCGAATGTCCGTTTTGCGGTCTGCCAGCATCATTTTCCCGGAGAACTTCTGGGACCCGGCGTACCAGACGCCATGCCAACGGCGCGCGACATGTGCCGGGCGTGGCGATGGTGGCGAACCATCCAGCCGATCATCACATCTTCCTGCAAGCCTTCACCGGTGTGAACGACCTGCATGCGAGTTCGACTGGCGTCAAGGCGCGCACCGAGAACGGCGATGTCGAGATCATCGAGCAGGTCGCGTTTCGCGATCGGTTCGGCGTTTCGCCCGCGGTGGGCGGCGCGGGGATGACGCTCAACGGCCTGCGCTTCGTGGTCGCGGACGTCGCGCAGGCCGAGACGCTGCACCGCCGCAACGGGATCGCGTCGCGCCGCCATGTCGGACGCCTCGGTGGTACCGCCGGAGGTCGCCCACGGGGCAACCCTGATATTCGAAGCCGCCGAAGTAGGGTTGATCCCCCGCGCGGCGCCCGGCATGGTCGTCGCGGAAAAGGAAAATGCAGTGAACGAAACCATTTCAGCCGCGCCGGTCGTCGCCGCCGGATCGGTCAAATTCGGCAATGACCTGCCGATCTCGATCATTGCCGGCCCGTGCCAGCTTGAGAGCCGTGCCCATGCGCTGGAGGTCGCCGGTGCGCTCAAGGAAATTGCGGCGCGCCTGAAAGTAGGCCTCGTCTACAAGACCTCGTTCGACAAGGCGAACCGCACCAGCGGTTCGGCGGCGCGCGGTATCGGCCTGATGCAATCGCTGCCGATTTTTGCCGAAATTCGCGCCTCGCTGGGATTGCCGGTGCTGACCGATGTCCACGAGGCCTCGCAATGTGCCGAGGTGGCGCAAGCCGTGGATGTGCTGCAGATTCCGGCATTCCTGTGCCGGCAGACCGACCTGCTGCAGGCCGCGGCCGCAACCGGCAGGATCGTGAATGTCAAGAAGGGACAGTTCCTGGCGCCATGGGACATGGCGAATGTCGTTGCCAAGGTCACCGGCGCCGGCAACCGCCAGGTGCTGGTCACCGAACGCGGCGCATCGTTCGGCTACAACACGCTGGTGTCGGACATGCGGGCGCTGCCGATCCTGGCGCGCAGTACCGGCGCGCCGGTGATCTTCGATGCCACGCATTCCGTGCAGCAGCCGGGCGGCAAGGGAAACGCGTCCGGCGGCGAGCGCGAATTCGTGCCGGTGCTGGCGCGCGCCGCGGTCGCGGTCGGCGTCGCCGGTGTGTTCATCGAAACCCATCCCGATCCCGACCATGCGCCGTCCGACGGCCCCAATATGGTGCCGCTGCGCGAGTTCGAGGGCCTGGTGCGAACGCTGATGGCGTTTGACGCGCTTGCCAAAGGCGGGCGGGTGCGACGTAGCGCCCGGGCCTCATAACCTTGCGCCTTTGTCCCGGATCAGGCCCGCACGTCCGCGCGGCCGAAGAAATCTGCCCAGCCGCGTGGGATCGCGTCGCGTCACGGATGTTCGGACTTCGGCGCGGGGGCGGTGGAATGCGGCGCCGGCGCGTGCGGCGAAAACACGGTCGCGGTCGCGAAACGTTGGACGATGCCGTCGACATGCGCCTTGAGCGCGCGCCAGCTCCTGAAGCCGTAGTCGTTGGCGACGGCAAACTGGGCCTGATGCAGCTTGGCATCGGGTCGTCTGGAGCGCAGTTCGGCGAGCCGCGCCTTGGCGGCCTTTCTGAGCCAGTCGAGATCGGGTTTCGCGGGTAGAGCCTGCGGCATGGCACACCTTCTTTCTCTGCGCCCGGCGACCGCAACTCTCGGGCAAGAAAGAAGGAGATGTAAGCTCAGTGCTGGGAAGCGGGTTAAACCCTTTACGCGGTCCGTCGGTCGCCTGCTCGACCTGCCGAAACCTATTTCCGGCCCGGGCGCCGAGTCAAGCGCGTCGGGACTGGGCAGCCAACCGGAATGACCCCGTTTGGCCGCTGCCGACGCCGATTTCCTGCCCCTTGGAAAAGAAAGTTTCAGGACCTGTCGATTTTGCCCCGGGCCCGAACGACTATAGACGCCGATCGGATCGCAAAACCGCGAGCTCAGGCACCCAATTCAGGAGGCTATGGTGACAACCGACCTCAGATACCTCGCTTACACGGCGTTGCTGACTGCTGCGCTATGGATTCCCTATGTTGTCTGCCAGGTGAGGACCAATGGACCGCTACGACCGGCGAATTATCGTGACCCCGGCTTGCCACGGCCGATCCCGCCATGGGGGCTGCGTGCGCATCGGGCGTATCTGAACGCGATCGAGGTTTTTGCGCCCTTCGCCGCGCTTGTCGTCGTCGCGCAGTTGACCGCCAAGGCGGATGCGATGACCGCGTTCTGGTCGGCGAGCTTCTTTTGGATAAGGTTGGCCCATGCGGTCGTCTACTGGGCCGGGATTCCCATCGTTCGAACGGTTCTGTTCACATTGGGGTTTGTTGCCGAGGTCGGCATTTTCTGGCAGCTAATCAGGTAATTTTCAGGCGCAGGTTTGTGGTCGAACGTTGCACGCGGGGCACCCCGGAGGCGCCCCGCGGCAGATGATCGCAGGCGATCAGCCGCGTCCACGATAGGGCGCGACGCCCTGATCGGGAATCCACATGCCCTTCGGCAGGGTGCCGGTCTGCCAGAACACGTCGATCGGAATCCCGCCGCGGGGATACCAGTAGCCGCCGATGCGCAGCCATTTCGGCTTGATTTCGGCCGCGATCCGTTTGCCGATCGAAATCGTGCAGTCTTCATGGAAGGCGCCATGGTTGCGGAAGCTCGCGACATAGAGTTTCAGCGATTTCAATTCCAGCAGCCACTGGCGCGGCACATAGTCGATCACCAGATGCGCGAAATCGGGTTGTCCGGTAACGGGGCAGAGCGAGGTGAACTCCGGTGCGGTGAAGCGCACCAGATAGAAGGTGTCGCGCTGCGGATTGGGAATGCGGTCGAGTTTGGCTTGCTCGGGTGTCTGCGGCCACGCCACGGCGCGGCCCAACTGCAAGCCGGACGAATTGGGTGATTTGCGGGGTTTGCTGGACATGACCGTCTCCATTCCGTCGTCTTAGCCAATCAGGCTGCGGCCGTCACCCGGCCTTTTCCGGCCCCATGGCTTGCTGTAGAAGCAGCGCCAACCGTCCATCCACCCGCTCCAAGAGGCTCCCATGACCGCCATCGTCGACATTATCGGCCGCGAAATTCTCGATAGCCGCGGCAATCCCACGGTCGAGGTCGATGTCGTGCTGGAGGACGGCTCGTTGGGACGGGCGGCGGTGCCCTCGGGTGCCTCCACCGGCGCGCATGAAGCGGTCGAGTTGCGCGACGGCGACCAGACACGTTATCTCGGCAAAGGCGTGCAGAAGGCGGTCGAGGCCGTCAACGGCGAGATCTTCGAGGCACTGGGTGACATGGCCGCCGAGGAGCAGGTGCAGATCGATCAGATCATGATCGATCTCGACGGCACGCCGAACAAGAGCCGGCTCGGCGCCAATGCCATTCTCGGCGTCTCGCTCGCGGTCGCCAAGGCCGCGGCGGAATCCTTCGACATGCCGCTCTACCGCTATGTCGGCGGCACTTCGGCGCGGACGCTGCCGGTGCCGATGATGAACATCATCAATGGCGGCGTGCATGCCGACAACCCGATCGACTTCCAGGAATTCATGATCCTGCCGGTCGGCGCCGAGACCTTCGCGGAGGCGCTGCGCTGCGGCTCGGAGATTTTCCACACCTTGCGGAGCGAGCTGAAAAAGGCCGGCCACAACACCAATGTCGGCGACGAAGGCGGCTTCGCGCCGAACCTGCCGTCGGCGGACGCCGCGCTCGAATTCGTCATGGCCGCGATCGACAAGGCCGGTTACAAGGCCGGCGCCGATGTCATGCTGGCGCTGGATTGCGCAGCGACCGAATTCTTCAAGGACGGTGCCTATGTCTATGGCGGCGAGGGCAAGACGCGCTCGCGTTCCGAACAGGCCAAATACCTCGCCGACCTGGTCTCGCGCTATCCAATCGTCTCGGTCGAGGACGGCATGTCCGAGGACGACATGGCTGGCTGGAAGGAATTGACCGATCTGATCGGCGGCAAATGTCAACTGGTCGGTGACGATCTGTTCGTTACCAACGTGATCCGGCTTGCCGACGGCATCAAGCACGGCCGCGCCAACTCGATCCTGGTCAAGGTCAACCAGATCGGCACGTTGACGGAAACGCTGAGCGCGATCGAGCTGGCCTACAAGGCCGGCTATACTGTCGTGATGTCGCATCGCTCCGGCGAAACCGAGGATTCCACCATCGCCGACCTCGCGGTCGCCACCAATTGCGGTCAGATCAAGACCGGCTCGCTGGCGCGCTCCGACCGTACCGCCAAGTACAATCAGTTGCTGCGGATCGAGCAGGAGCTGGGCAGCCAGGCCAAATACGCGGGCAGGGCGGCGCTGAAAACCCTTGCCTAGCAGCGAAACCTCGCTGGATCATGGCGGTTCGCACCGCAGTGCTGGAGATCAGATGCGATGACGCAACCGATGCTGTTTTCTCCGCTCGAGATCAGGAGCGTGCGTCTGAAGAACCGGGTGGTGGTCGCGCCGATGCACCAATACTCGGCGGTCGAGGGTTTTGCGACCGACTGGCACCTCGTCAACGCCGGCAAATATGCCCAGGGCGGTGCCGGGCTCGTCATCATGGAATCGACCAAGGTGACGCGCAATGGCTGCGGTACGGTCGGCGATACCGGCCTGTGGAATGACACCTTTATTCCGAACCTCGCGCGCTGCGCCGCCTTCATCCGGGCTCACGGAGCCATGCCCGGCATTCAGCTCGGCCATTCCGGCCGCAAGGCGCGGCTGACGCGCCCCTGGGAAGGCGGCACGCCGCTGCGCGGCGACGAGCCCGAGATCTTCGACTGGGAGGGCTGGGAACTGGTGGCCCCGAGCGCCGTACCCCACACTGACAAATCGCCGACGCCGCGCGCGCTGTCTCACAACGAGGTACGCGACCTCGCGGTCAAGTGGGGCGAGGCGGCGGCGCGCGCCGACCGGGCCGGCTTCGACGTGCTGGAGATCCATGGCGCCCACGGCTATCTGATCCATCAATTCCTGTCGCCGGTCGCCAATATCCGAACCGATCAATATGGCGGCTCCGAACTCAACCGCATGCGGTTTGCGATCGAGGTTGCCGAATGCGTGCGCGCGGTCTGGCCTGCGGACAAGCCGCTGTTCATGCGGCTTTCCTGCGAGGACGACGCCGGCTGGGGGCCGGACGCGAGCGTTCGGCTGGCCCGGCTGCTCAAGGCGCAGGGCGTCGATGTGATCGACTGTTCCTCCGGCGGTACGCTGGCGCATTCGCCAATGGACAGCGCGCGCGCCCGCAAATATGGCTACCAGGTGCCGTATGCCGAGAGAATCCGCAAGGAAGCCGATATCATGACCATGGCCGTGGGGCACATCGTGCATGCCGACCAGGCCGAAGCGATCCTGCAGGAGGGCCGGGCCGACCTGACCGCGCTCGCGCGCGAGATCATGTACAATCCGAACTGGCCGATGGACGCGGCACAGAAGCTCGGTGCCGATCCCAATTTCGACCTGGTACCGCCACCCTATTCCTACTGGCTGGGCAAGCGCGCCAAGTCCGCCTTCGAAGGCAAGCCGTCGACATGGACAAGCGGGCTTGCAGATCACGCCGCAACCAAACCTTGACGACGACACACACCGGTCAGGACCGGACCAAAGGGAGAGCAACGTGGCTGCCGAAAATCACACGACCGGACTTCAACTGCGCTCGCTGATCAAGAGGAGCGGCGAGCTCGAAATTTCGCTCGCCAACGTATCGACGCCCGAACCGGCAGAGGATGTCGTCATCGTTCGCGTCGAGGCCACGCCAATCAATCCGTCCGACCTCGGCCTGCTGATCGGGGCCGCCGACATGGCAACGGCCAAAGCGTCCGGTACCAAGGACGCCCCGGTGATTACCGCAACCGTTCCGGAAGCCGCGATGAAGGCGATGGCGGGACGGCTCGATGAATCGATGCCGGTCGGCAATGAGGGCGCCGGCGTGGTCGTCAAGACCGGGTCATCCGAGCTGGCCAGGGCGCTGATGGGCAAGACCGTGGCGATGATCGGCGGCGCGATGTACGCGCAATACCGCGCCATCAGGGCGGCGGATTGTCTGGTGCTGCCGCCGGGGATCACCCCCGCCGAAGGCGCCTCCTGCTTCGTCAATCCGCTGACATCGCTCGGCATGACCGAGACGATGCGGCGCGAGGGCCACCGTGCCCTGGTGCATACCGCGGCCGCGTCCAATCTCGGACAGATGCTCAACCGGATCTGCCTCAAGGACGGCATCGGATTGGTCAACATCGTCCGCAATCCGCAGCAGGCCGAGATCCTGCGCAAGATCGGCGCCAGGCATATTGTCGATTCCACCGTGCCGACATTCATGGACGATCTGACAGATGCGCTGGTCGAGACCGGCGCGACCATCGCGTTCGACGCCATCGGCGGCGGCCGGCTCGCCGGCCAGATTCTCACCTGCATGGAGATAGCCGCCAACAAGACTGCCAAGGTTTACAGCCGCTACGGATCGAGCGTGCACAAGCAGGTCTATGTCTATGGCAGCCTCGACCCACGCCCAATCGAGCTCAATCGGGCGTTCGGCATGGCCTGGGGGGTCGGCGGCTGGCTGCTGACTCCGTTCCTGCAGAAGATCGGACGGGCCGACGGCGAGCGGCTGCGTCAGCGGGTCGTCGCCGAACTCAAGACCACCTTTGCCAGCCATTACACCCGGGTGGTGTCGCTGCAGGAGGCGCTGCAACTAGCAAACATCGCCGTCTACGCCAAACGCGCAACCGGCGAAAAGTACCTGATCGACCCGAACAAGGGCACCTGAGACGCACCGCCCGGGACCGCGCCGGCGCGAAATACCGGTTGATCCCACGCCGCTTCCAGATCGGACAGACCAGCCGTCCTTCCGGAGCGGCCGGTTTCTGCCTCGGGGCGAAGAATTGCCATGCAATTCAGCACTTCATGCACTTGCATCTTTTCCGAATCCGGCTAGGTTGCCGGGGCTTCCGTCCCGGCGTCTGCGTCAAGAGGATTTCCCATGGCCACTCCCCACCACATCGTCGTCATTGCCGGCTGCCTGCGCAAAGAAAGCTTCACCCTCAAGATCGCCAAGGCGCTCGCCAAACTGGCGCCGGACAAGCTGAGGCTCGAGGTTGTCACCCTGCACGGCATTTCATTCTTCAACCAGGATCTGGAATTGGCGCCGCCGGCCGACTGGGTTGCGTTCCGCGAAAAGCTTCAACAATCAGACGGCGTCCTGTTCGTCACAGCCGAATACAACCGTTCGATCCCCGGCGTTCTGAAGAACGCCATCGATGTCGGATCGCGTCCCTACGGCAAGAGTTCGTTCCTCGGCAAGCCGATCGGCATCGTCAGCAGCTCGCCGGGACCGCTCGGCGGCGTCAGCGCCGCCAAACATTTGCAGAATATCCTGCCGGGCATTTGCGGGCCGATCATGGGGCAGCCCGAGATCTATCTGAGTGGCGTCGGCGACGCGTTCGACGACAAGGGCGAACTCGTCAAGGACGCGCTGCGGGCGGTGCTGAAGCAGTACATCGACGCCTACGCCGCCTTCATCGAAAGGTACTATCGATAGGCGGGCGACCGCCTTAGGATTGCGTTAACCGGACCGTCGCATGCTCCGCTCCATGGTCTCGCGCAGCCGCCTGAAATCCGTGCTCACCGGGCTCGCCCTCTACACGATGGCGGCAGCGATGATCGGCTATTTCGGCGTCAATGCCTATACCGGCAGGTATGGGCTCAATGCCCAGCAGGAGCTCGACCAGGAGATCATCGCGCTGACCTCCGAGTTGGCGCGGCTGAAGCAGGAACGGGCCGCGGGCGAACATCGGGTCTCGCTGCTGCGGTCCGACCGGGTCGATCCGGACATGCTCGACGAGCGCGCGCGCTATCAGCTCGACTACGTCAATCCGCACGATCTGGTTCGGACCGTCGATCCGAACTGAGCGTCAAATTTCAAATACCTGTGGAATTGATTTCGAAAGTTTCGTGTCGCGTTGCACTGCGGCATAGCGAAATTTTCGGGCGCGCACGCAATCCTTTCATGGCGGTTTGAGTTGGGTTAGAGAGGGTTACCCACTCTCTGATCCGGAATTGCCATGGCCGCACCGAAAAAAAGCGTCGCGAAGGAAGCAGGGCACGACAAAGCAAGCGACTCGCCGCCGGAATTCACCAGGAAACAGGAACTGATCGCGCTGCGCGACATGCTGCTGATCCGCCGGTTTGAGGAAAAAGCCGGCCAACTCTACGGAATGGGTGCGATCGGCGGCTTCTGCCATCTCTATATCGGCCAGGAAGCGGTGGTCGTCGGCATGCAGATGGCCTTGAAGAATGGCGATCAGGTCATAACCGGATACCGCGATCACGGCCACATGCTGGCCTGCGGCATGGAAGCCAAGGGAGTGATGGCCGAGCTGACCGGCCGCCATGGCGGATACTCCAAGGGCAAGGGCGGCTCCATGCACATGTTCAGCAAGCAGAAGAATTTCTTCGGCGGGCATGGCATCGTCGGCGCCCAGGTTTCGCTCGGCACCGGGCTTGCCTTCGCCAACCGCTACCGCGGTAACGATTTTGTCAGCCTGGCCTATTTCGGCGACGGCGCCTCCAACCAGGGCCAGGTCTACGAGAGCTTCAACATGGCCGAGCTGTGGAAGCTTCCGGTGATCTATGTGATCGAGAACAACCGCTATGCCATGGGGACGTCGGTGACGCGGTCGTCGGCGCAGACCGACTTTTCCAAGCGCGGCATTTCCTTCAACATTCCGGGCAGGCAGGTCGACGGCATGGACGTCCGTGCGGTCAAGGCGGCCGGCGACGAGGCGGTTGCCTGGTGCCGCGATGGCAAGGGGCCCTATATCCTGGAAATGCAGACCTATCGCTATCGCGGCCATTCGATGTCGGATCCGGCGAAATATCGCACCCGCGAGGAAGTCGACAAGGTCCGTCACGATCAGGATCCGATCGAGCAGGTTCGCAACCGGCTGCTGGCAGCCGGGATGAGCGAGCAGGAATTGAAGGCGATCGACGCCGAGGTGCGCGAGATCGTGAACAGCGCCGCCGACTTCGCCCAGCACGATCCGGAGCCGGATGCGTCCGAACTCTACACCGACATTTACCGCTAGCGCGCAAGCTGACTTTCGGAGCTGATATGCCAATTCAAGTCCTGATGCCTGCGCTGTCGCCCACCATGGAGAAGGGCAACCTCGCCAAATGGCTGAAGAAGGAAGGCGAAACCATCAAATCGGGTGACGTCATCGCCGAGATCGAAACCGACAAGGCGACGATGGAAGTCGAGGCCACCGATGAGGGCACGCTCGGCAAGATCCTGATCCCGGAAGGCACCGCGGACGTCGCCGTCAACACGCCGATTGCCACCATTCTTGCCGATGGCGAAAGCGCGGCCGATCTTGGCAAGGCCGGCGCACCGGCCAAGCCGCAGAAGGCGGCCGAACCTGCACCCGACGTCGCCGAGGAAGTGGCGGAGTCACGCTCGCCGGTCGGCGAGGGCAAGCCGATGATCGATGCGCCGACGGCTCCCGCCGCGCCCAAGGCCGTCGCCGAGCCCGATCCGGAGGTGCCCGAAGGCACCGAGATGGTGACGATGACCATCCGTGAAGCATTGCGCGACGCGATGGCGGAGGAAATGCGGCGCGATCCCGACGTGTTCCTGATGGGCGAAGAGGTCGCGGAATATCAGGGCGCCTACAAGGTGAGCCAGGGGCTGCTGCAGGAATTCGGCGCGAGGCGGGTCATCGACACGCCGATCACCGAACACGGCTTTGCCGGCATCGGCGTCGGCGCCGCCATGGCCGGACTGAAGCCGATCGTCGAGTTCATGACCTTCAACTTCGCCATGCAGGCGATCGACCAGATCATCAACTCGGCGGCGAAGACGCTCTATATGTCCGGCGGCCAGATGGGCTGCTCGATCGTGTTTCGCGGTCCGAATGGCGCCGCCGCCCGCGTCGCCGCCCAGCACAGCCAGGATTACTCGGCCTGGTACTCGCAAATTCCGGGCCTCAAGGTGGTCGCACCGTTTTCGGCCGCGGACTACAAGGGGCTCCTGAAGGCTGCGATCCGCGATCCCAACCCGGTGATCTTCCTCGAAAACGAAATGCTGTACGGCCATTCCGGCGAGGTGCCGAAGCTCGACGACTACGTGATCCCGCTCGGCAAGGCGCGGATCGTGCGCTCCGGCGGCCATGTCACCATCGTGTCGTGGTCGAACGGCATGTCATACGCGCTCAAGGCGGCCGAGCAACTGGCGAAGGAAGGCATCGAAGCCGAAGTGATCGACCTGCGCACGCTGCGCCCGATGGATAGCGACACCATCATTGCCTCGGTGAAGAAGACCGGCCGCGCCGTGACGGTGGAAGAGGGCTGGCAGCAAAGCGGCGTCGGCGCCGAAATCGCGGCGCGGCTGATGGAGCACGCGTTCGACTACCTCGATGCGCCGGTGACGCGGGTGTCCGGCAAGGATGTGCCGATGCCGTATGCGGCGAACCTCGAAAAGCTCGCTTTGCCGTCGGTGGCGGAGGTCGTCGAAGCCGCCAAGGCCGTTTGTTATCGCTGACAGAGCAGGGCTTGAACATGCCGACCAACATTCTGATGCCCGCGCTGTCGCCGACGATGGAGAAGGGCAACCTTGCCAAGTGGCTCAAGAAAGAGGGCGACACGGTCAAGTCCGGCGACGTGATCGCGGAAATCGAGACCGACAAGGCGACGATGGAGGTCGAGGCGGTCGACGAGGGTACGCTTGCCAAGATCGTGGTGCCGGAGGGCACCCAGGATGTTGCCGTCAATGACGTGATCGCGGTGCTCGCCGGCGATGGCGAGGATGTCAAGGCGGCGGGCGCGGCCGTGCAACCGCCGAAGAGCGAACCGAAGGCCGAGGCCAAGCCGGAGGCGAAGGCGGCGACCGCACCCGAAGCCCCGAAACAGGCGCCGGCATCTGCTGACAAAAAGGCAGCCCAGGCCGCAGCGCCGACCGCCCCGTCCGGCACGGCCGCGCCGCAAGCCAACGGCCACGCCCGCATTTTCTCTTCGCCGCTGGCTCGGCGTCTTGCCAGGGAGGCCGGCATCGAACTCGGCCGGATCAACGGCTCCGGCCCGCATGGCCGCGTCATCGCGCGCGACGTCGAGCAGGCCAAATCCGGCAAGGGACTGAAAGCCCCGGCCGCGGCCCCTGCGGGTGCGCCCGCGCTGGCGCCGTCGATGTCCGACAAGCAGATCCTCGCGCTGTTCGAACCGGGCAGCTACGAGATCGTGCCGCATGACGGCATGCGGCGGACCATCGCCCAGCGCCTGACCGCCTCGGTGCAGACCGTCCCGCATTTCTACCTGACCATGGACTGCGATATCGGCAAACTGCTCGCGGCCCGTGAGGAGATCAATGCGGCCGCGCCGAAGGACAAGGAGAAAAAGCCGCTCTACAAGCTTTCGGTCAATGATTTCGTCATCAAGGCCATGGCAATCGCGCTGCAGCGCATTCCCAACAGCAATGTGAGCTGGACCGACGCCGGGATGTTGAAACACAAGCATTCCGATATCGGTGTCGCGGTCGCGATGCCCGGCGGCCTGATCACACCGATCATCCGCAAGGCCGAGACCAAGTCGCTGTCGACGATTTCCGCCGAGATGAAGGATTTCGCGGCGCGGGCGCGGGCGCGCAAACTCAAGCCCGAGGAATATCAGGGCGGCACCACGGCGGTGTCCAATCTCGGCATGTACGGGATCAAGGATTTCACCGCCGTGATCAATCCGCCGCACGCCACCATCCTGGCGGTCGGCACCAGCGAGGAACGCGCGGTGGTCAGAGGCGGCAAGATCGAGGCCGCCCATATCATGAGCGTGACGCTGTCCTGCGATCATCGTGCGGTCGACGGCGCGCTCGGCGCGGAACTGATCGGCGCATTCAAGATGCTGATCGAAAATCCGGTCATGATGATGGTGTGACGATGCCGCTGCCAGGCGGCAGGCCGCGCTCACGAGAGCCGCTTCGCCATGAACATCGAGACCCAATATCGACGCGGACGCCGTGCCACGGTCGCTTGAGCTAACGGGAGCCTGAAATGGCCGATACATCCTTCGACATCGTCATCATTGGCTCCGGCCCTGGCGGCTACGTCACCGCCATTCGCGCCGCACAGCTCGGCTACAAGACCGCGATCGTCGAAAAATCCTACCTCGGCGGCATCTGCCTGAACTGGGGCTGCATTCCGACCAAGGCGCTGCTGCGTTCGGCGGAAATTTATCATTACATGCAGCATGCCAGGGACTACGGCCTGTCCGCCGACAATGTGAGCTTCGACTCCAAGGCGGTGGTGCAGCGCTCGCGCGGCGTCTCCAAGCGTCTCAACGACGGCGTCGGCTTTTTGATGAAGAAGAACAAGGTCACCGTGATCTGGGGCGAGGCCTCGATTGACGCGCCCGGCAAGATCATGGTCAAGAAATCCGCCGTCGAGGCGCCGAAGGGTGCGCTGGGCGAGGGCGCCTATCAGGCCCAGCACATCATCCTCGCCACCGGCGCCCGCCCGCGCGTGCTGCCCGGGCTCGAACCCGACAAGAAGCTGATCTGGACCTATTTCGAGGCGATGGTGCCCGAGAAGATGCCGAAATCGCTGCTGGTGGTGGGCTCGGGCGCGATCGGCATCGAGTTCGCCTCGTTCTTCCACACCATGAGGGCGGAAGTGACCGTGGTCGAGGTGCTGCCGCAGATCCTGCCGGTGGAGGACGCCGAAATCGCCGGCCTGGCGCGCAAGCGGTTCGAAAAACAGGGCATCAAGATTCTCACCAATACCAAGGTGACGAAACTCGAAAAAAAGAGCGACAGCGTGGTCGCCACCATCGACGACGGCAAGGGCAAACCGCAAACCGCGGAATTCGACCGGGTGATTTCGGCCGTCGGCGTGGTCGGCAACATCGAAAACCTCGGACTGGAGAAACTTGGTGTCAAGACCGAGCGCGGCTGCGTCGTGATCGACGGCTTCGGCAAAACCAGCGTACCCGGCATCTACGCCATCGGCGATGTCGCCGGTCCCCCGATGCTGGCGCACAAGGCCGAACATGAAGGCGTGGTGTGCGTCGAGGCGATCAAGGGCCTGCACCCGCACGCCACCGACAAGAACCTCATACCCGGCTGCACCTATTGCAATCCGCAGGTCGCCTCCGTCGGTCTCACCGAGGCGAGGGCCAAGGAGGGCGGCCGCGAGATCAGGGTCGGCCGCTTCCCGTTCGTCGGCAATGGCAAGGCGATTGCGCTCGGCGAGGACCAGGGACTGGTCAAGGTCGTGTTCGACAGGAAAACCGGGCAATTGCTCGGCGCGCACATGATCGGCGCCGAGGTCACCGAACTGATCCAGGGTTATGTGGTTGCCATGAACCTCGAAACCACCGAAGAAGAACTGATGCACACCATTTTCCCGCACCCGACCTTGTCCGAGATGATGAAGGAAGCCGTGCTGGATGCCTATGGCCGCGTGCTGAACATCTAGAGAGCGAGATCGCAATCCAGTGAAAGACAATGACAATCTGACCATCGAGCGCCCCACCTTCGTGACCCATCTCGAATGCGCGATGGAAGGCGACCGCTATCCGGCCGACCAGATCCACAATCTCTCCAAGGCCGGCAAGCCGCTGCTGGTGCGCTACGACCTCGCCGGCGTGAAGAAGGCGCTGAGCAAGGATGCGTTGGCGCAACGGCCGGCCGACCTGTGGCGCTATCGCGAGATGCTCCCGGTGCGGAAATGCGCCGATATTGTCAGTCTTGGCGAAGTGATGACGCCGCTGATCCGCCTGCCGAGGCTCGCCAGCAAGCTCGGCGGCGGCGAGATCATTGTGAAGGACGAAGGCCGCTTGCCGACCGGATCGTTCAAGGCCCGCGGCCTGGTGATGGCGGTGTCGATGGGCAAGGCGCTCGGCATCCGGCACATGGCGATGCCGACCAACGGCAATGCCGGCGCGGCGCTCGCGGCCTATGCGACGAACTGCGGCATCAGGACCACGATTTTCTGTCCCGCCGATACGCCCGAGGTGAATGTCAGCGAGATCGAGCTGCAGGGCGCGACCGTCTACCGCGTCAACGGCCTGATCGACGATTGCGGCAAGATCGTCGGCGAGGGCAAGGCGAAAGCCGGCTGGTTCGACACCTCGACGCTGAAGGAGCCCTATCGGATCGAGGGCAAGAAGACCATGGGGCTCGAGCTTGCCGAACAGCTCGGCTGGGACGTGCCGGACGTGATCTTCTATCCGACCGGCGGCGGCACCGGCCTGATCGGCATGTGGAAGGCGTTCGCCGAACTCGAAGCCATCGGGTTCATCGGCGCGAAGCGGCCGCGCATGGTGGCGGTACAGGCCGCGGGCTGTGCGCCGATGGTGCGTGCTTTCGAGAATGGCACCGAGCACGCACCGCGCTGGGAGGACGCCCACACCATCGCTTCCGGCATTCGCGTACCGCAGGCGGTCGGGGATTTTCTGATTCTGCGCGCGGTGCGCGAGAGCAAGGGCTTTGCGATCGCCGTCACCGATGAGAAAATCTCGGCGGCATTGAACGAGGTCGCGCGCGACGAAGGCCTGTTGCTGTGCCCCGAGGGCGCGGCGACCTATGCGGCGTACAAGGAGAGCCTCGCGGACGGCCGCGTGACCAAGCAGGACCGGGTGATGCTGTTCAATTGCGCCACCGGGCTCAAATATCCGCTGCCGCCGGTGACCCGCGGGCTCGATCGCCACCAGCCGATCGACTACGCCAGATTGTAGCTTCAAGCGATCAAAACCAGATAACGGGAGGATGCGATGCGACGAGCGGTTGTAGCCGCGCTGATGGCGCTACTGACATGGGGCGGCCAGGCGTTGGCGGACGATTTTCCGTCGCATCCCATCACCCTCGTGGTGCCGTTTTCCGCCGGCGGGCCGACCGACGCGATGGCCCGGATCCTGGGCGAGCGCATGCAGAAGACGCTCGGTCAACCCATCACGATCGAGAACGTCACGGGGGCGGCCGGGTCGCTCGGGGTTGGGCGCGTGGTTCGGTCGCCCCCTGACGGCTACACCGTCAGCATCGGCCATCTCGGCACCCATGTTGCCAATGGCGCCATCTACAAGCTCGGCTACGACCTCGTGACGGATCTGGAGCCGGTGGTTCTGCTGCCGAGCAACCCGATGATCATTGTCAGCAAGAATGCGGTCCCGGCCAAAACCCTGCCGGAACTGCTGGCCTGGATGAAGGCAAAGCCGACGCCGCCCACCGCCGGTACCGCCGGCGCCGGCTCGGGCAGCCACATCGCCGGGCTCTATTTCGAGAACATCACCGGCATCAAGCTGCAGTACGTGCCCTATCGCGGCACCGCGCCTGCGCTCAACGACCTTGTCGCCGGCCAGATCGATCTCATCATCGACCAGACCTCCAATTCCATCGCCCAGGTGCGTGCCGGTACCATCCGCGCCTATGCCGTCACCGACGACAAGCGCGTTGAAGCGGCCCCAGACATCCCGACCACGGACGAGGCCGGCCTGCCCGGATTTCACATGACTCTGTGGTCCGGCCTGTGGGTGCCGAAGAATACCCCGAAAGAGGTCGTCGCCAGGCTCAACCGCGCCGCCGTAGATGCGTTAAGCGACCCCGGGGTGCGCAAGAAGTTTCAAGATTTGGGTCTTGAGATGCCGAAGCAAAGCCAGCTATCGCCGGAGGCGCTCGGCACCTGGCAGAAGGCAGAGATTGCCAAATGGTGGCCAATGATCAAGGCGGCAAACGTCAAGATTGAATAAATGGCCTCCTGAAACCCGCCGCGGCGGTAAAAATGGTTGCTCTGGCGCCACGATTGTTGCTTGACCGCAACACTTCGCCAAGATTTAACCGTCATCCCGGCCAGTTGCTGCCCGCGCCGCTTTTTAGCCACACCGCTTCGTGAAATCATCCTTCGCAGGCTAACGGCCACAAGAGTTGGTCGGGAAACAGGTTCGCGATGGACGCCAAGACCAGCATCAAAAACAGGCTACCCAGCCGCCACGTGACGGAGGGCCCGGAGCGGGCGCCGCACCGCTCCTATCTGTACGCCATGGGGCTGACCACCCATCAGATTCACCAGCCCTTCGTCGGCGTGGCATCGTGCTGGAACGAGGCCGCCCCGTGCAACATTTCGCTGATGCGGCAGGCCCAGGCGGTCAAGAAGGGCGTGGCGTCCGCCGGCGGGACCCCGCGCGAGTTCTGTACCATCGCGGTGACCGATGGCATCGCCATGGGCCATGACGGGATGCGCTCGTCGCTGCCGTCGCGGGAATGCATCGCCGATTCGGTCGAGTTGACCGTTCGCGGCCACGCCTATGATGCGCTGGTAGGACTCGCCGGCTGCGACAAGTCGCTGCCGGGCATGATGATGGCGATGGTGCGGCTCAACATACCCTCGATCTTCATCTATGGCGGCTCGATCCTGCCCGGCAATTTCCGCGGCCAGCAGGTCACCGTGCAGGACATGTTCGAGGCGGTCGGCAAGCATTCGGTCGGCGAAATGTCCGATGCCGACCTCGACGAGATCGAACGGGTTGCTTGCCCGTCGGCCGGCGCGTGCGGCGCACAATTCACCGCCAACACCATGGCAACGGTGTCCGAGGCCATCGGGCTGGCGCTGCCATACTCCGCGGGCGCACCGGCGCCGTATGAGATCCGTGACGCGTTTTGCACCGCGGCCGGCGAAAAGGTCATGGAACTGATCGCGGCCAATGTTCGTCCGCGCGACATCGTGACCCGCAAGTCGCTGGAAAATGCCGCGGCAGTGGTCGCCGCGTCCGGCGGGTCGACCAATGCGGCGCTGCATCTGCCGGCAATCGCTCATGAATGCGGCATCAAGTTCGACCTGTTCGACGTCGCCGAAATCTTCAAAAAGACACCATATGTCGCCGATTTGAAACCGGGCGGCCGTTATGTCGCCAAAGACATGTTCGAAGTTGGTGGCATACCGCTTCTGATGAAAACGCTGCTCGATAACGGCCATTTGCACGGCGACTGCCTGACAGTCACGGGCCGCACGATCGCCGAAAACCTCAAAAGCGTGAAGTGGAATCCACACCAGGATGTGGTGCGGTCCGCAGACAAGCCGATCACCGTCACCGGTGGCGTGGTCGGCCTGAAAGGGAATCTCGCGCCTGAAGGTGCGATTGTGAAGGTTGCGGGCATGTCGAACCTGAAATTTGCCGGTCCAGCCCGCTGCTTCGACCGCGAAGAGGATGCCTTCGAGGCGGTCCAGAAGAAGACCTACAGAGAGGGCGAGGTCATCGTGATCCGCTATGAGGGGCCCCGCGGCGGCCCCGGGATGCGCGAAATGCTCTCGACCACGGCCGCGCTGACCGGACAGGGCATGGGCGGCAAGATCGCGTTGATCACCGATGGCCGGTTCTCCGGCGCGACCCGCGGCTTCTGTATCGGCCATGTCGGGCCGGAAGCGGCGGTAGGCGGACCGATCGCCCTGTTGCGCGACGGCGATATCATCGAAATCGACGCTGTGGTCGGGACCCTTAACGTAAAATTGACCGACGCCGAACTCGCCGAACGTAGAACCAAATGGGGGCCTCGCGCGACCAACCATACGACGGGTGCGCTTTGGAAATACGCCCAGCAGGTTGGGCCGGCGGTCGGCGGAGCCGTAACCCACCCCGGTGGGGCGCACGAGAAACAGTGTTATGCGGACATTTGAGCGTATCATTCTTGCGTCGATTTTAGGGGCCGCGTCGGTGGCGGCCCCGGCATCGGCATTTGACGGTGCCCCGGTGACCCAGGATGCGGCGATTCCGGTCGTCGCGGCCCCGGCAACGCCGGGATTGAAAAAGGTGCTTGCGCCGGCCACGCCGGAGAGTTCGCTGACGGCGCTGCAATACGCTGCGGAAGGCGGTCATCCGATCGCGCAGTGGAAACTGGGGCGGATGTACGCCAATGGCGATGGTGTCACCCAGAACGATCTTCGCGCCTTCGAGTATTTCAGCCGCATTGCCAACGCGCACGCCGAGGACAGTCCGTCAGCGCCGCAATCGGCGATCGTCGCCAATGCCTTCGTGGCGCTGGGACGGTACTATCTCAACGGCATCCCGAACTCGGACATCAAGCCCGATCAGGAACGGGCGCGGGAGATGTTCTCCTACGCCGCCTCCTATTTCGGCAATGCCGACGCGCAATATGATCTGGCCCGGCTCTATCTCAAGGGCGTCGGCTCGTCGCGCGATGATTTCCGCTATGGCGCGCGCTGGCTTGGAATGGCCGCCCAGAAGGGTCAGCATCAGGCCCAGGCCATGCTCGGCCAGATGCTGTTCAGCGGCGACCAATTGCCGCGTCAGGCAGCCCGCGGATTGATGTGGCTGACCCTGGCCCGCGACAGCGCCGGACCGGACGAGACCTGGATCAAGGACAGCTACAACCGGGCGATCGCCAAGGCGTCCGACGACGACCGCGCCATGGCGCTGCAGATGCTCGAACATTGGGTGCAGGGCCGCCGGGACTAACGTGCCGAAGGGGCTGCAATTTCGCGCAAGTAGCTGGTTACGCCGTCTCCAGATCGAAGTCCGCCCAGACCGGCACATGGTCCGACGGCTTTTCCCAGGCGCGCACATAGCTATCCACGCCGACCCTGACGAGCCGGTCGCTGGCCTGTGGCGACAGCAACAGATGATCGATGCGCAGCCCGTGGTTTTTCTGCCAGGCGCCGGCCTGATAGTCCCAGAAGGTATATTGACCAGGCGCGTCGGTGACGGCCCGCAGCGCATCGGTCAGCCCGAGCCCGAGCAAGGACTGGAAGGCCTCGCGCGTGGTCGGACGGAACAGGGCGTCGTTGACCCAGGCGGCCGGATTGTGGACGTCCTGTGCGGCCGGGATAACGTTGAAATCGCCCGCCAGCACCAGCGGCTCTTCCGCTTTCAGCCGTTCTCTTGAATAATCCGCAAGCCGCGACATCCATTTGAGCTTGTACGGGTATTTTTCAGTCTCCGGCGGGTTGCCGTTGGGCAGATAGAGACAGGCGATCCTGGCGACGCCATGCTTCAGTGTCACCACGCCCTCAAGAAACCGGGCGTGGGCGTCGTCATCGTCGCCGGCAAGGCCCGATTTGGTTTCGTCGAACGGCAGCTTCGACAACAGCGCGACGCCGTTGAAGGTCTTCTGGCCGTGGGTGACGATGTTGTAGCCGAGCGCCTCGAGAGGTTCGCGGGGGAACGCCTCATCGACGCATTTGATTTCCTGCAGGCACACGATGTCGGGCGCGCAATCCTTCAGCCAGCTCACAAGAGGGTCGAGCCGCTGCCGGATCGAATTGACGTTCCAGGAGGCGATGCGCATGAAAGGTGACGCCGTCAGATGGAAAAACTGGTGCCGCAGCCGCAGGATGCGGTGGCATTGGGGTTGACCACCCGAAACGATGCACCGATCAGATCATCGACGAAATCGACCTCGGAGCCGGCCAGGAACGGCACCGAGGCGGGATCGACCAGCACCACGGCGCTGTCGCGCGCGATCACCAGATCGTCCTCGGATTGCGCCCGCTCGACGTCGAACTTGTACTGAAAACCCGAGCAGCCGCCGCCCTCGACGCTGATCCGAAGCATGGCGCCATCGCCCTCGGTTTTGAGGATTTCCCCAATGCGGCGGGCCGCCCGCTCGCTGATGGTCACGGCTGCAGTCATGTAAAAGGTCTCCAACGGCCGGGTCACCCGATTTATCTGGTGTCCGGCCTGCACCATAGTTAAGTGCGGCAGGCACCGGAATCAAACCTTTAAGGATTAATACAACGTGTCGGTCGGAATGGCTGCTCCCCGTTCGGTCTATGCCTGCGACCCCGACCGCAGCCGCGGGCGGCTGGTCGCCGAGCCCCCGAGCAAGAGCCGCAGCCCGTTCCGGCGCGACTGCGACCGCGTGATCCATTCCACCGCGTTTCGGCGCCTGAAACACAAAACCCAGGTCTTCGTGTTCCACGAGGGCGACCATTATCGCACCCGGCTCACCCACAGCCTCGAAGTGGCGCAGATCGCCCGCGCGTTGGCCCGGCAGCTCGGTCTCGACGAGGATCTCACGGAAACGCTGGCGCTGGCGCATGACCTCGGCCACCCGCCTTTTGGGCACGCCGGCGAGCGGGCGCTGGATAGCTGTCTGCACGCCCATGGCGGCTTCGATCACAACGCCCAAACCCTGCGCGTGGTGACCTCGCTGGAGCATCGCTATCCCGAGTTCGACGGGCTCAATCTGACCTGGGAATTGCTCGAGGGCGTCGTCAAGCACAACGGGCCGCTGATGCAGCGCGACGGGCAGGCGGTCGGGCGGTATCGCGAGCGCGGCATTCCCGTCGGGATCGCCAGCTATGTCAGGACATGCGATCTGGAACTCTGGAGCTTTGCCTCGCTGGAGGCGCAGGTCGCGGCGATCGCCGATGATATTGCCTATGACGCCCATGATATCGACGATGGCCTGCGCGCCGGGCTGTTTGGCGTTGACGATCTCAGGGTGATGCCGCTCGCCGCCGAAATCGTCGCGGCTATCGCCCGGCATTATCCGGCGCTCGATGACGGCAGGCGCGGCGCCGAATTCGTGCGCGAACTGATCTCATACCTGATCGGGGCCGTGATGTCGGAGTCGGTGAGGCGCCTGCAGGCGGTGCAACCGCGATCGGCCGATGATGTGCGCCGGCACGATCAGGCGCTGATCGGGTTTTCGCCGGAGGTGGCGCGGCAGGAGGCCGGGATCAAGGCGTTCCTGAAGCAGCGCATGTACCGCCATCGGCGGGTGATGCGGGTGATGGGCGATGCCGAACAGATCCTGTTCGACCTGTTCGCGCGCTATCAGAAGACGCCGCACGATCTGCCGGCCGAATGGCTCGAGGCGACCGAGAGCGAGACCGAGGCCGAGCGGGCCAGGCGGATCGGCAATTTCATCGCCGGGATGACCGACCGCTTTGCAATGACCGAACACCAAAGGCTTTTTGACTCGACCCCGGATTTGCGTTAGGCGGCGGCCATGAACGAAAATGCCTCTCCGCCGCATCTTTTTGCCGATGTGCAGGCGCGCGTGCATGCGGTTTGCGCCGCGCTTGCCATCGAGCACGGATGGCCCGCAGGCACCGATCTGTCGCGCGTCGTCGTCGAGCCGCCGCGCGATCCCAGCCACGGCGATATGGCGACCAATGCCGCGATGGTGCTCGCCAGGGAAGCCGGGGCCAAGCCGCGCGATCTCGCCGAACAGATTGCGGCGCGGCTGCGCGCCGAGTCATTGATCGCATCGGTCGATGTCGCCGGGCCCGGTTTCATCAATCTCACCTTGAAGCCGTCGGCCTGGGCGGAGGCGCTGCGGGTGGTGCTGCGCGAAGGTTCCTGCTATGGGCGAAGCACGACCGGCGCAGGCCGCAAGGTCAACGTCGAATATGTCTCGGCCAACCCGACCGGACCGATGCATGTCGGCCATTGCCGCGGTGCCGTGTTCGGCGACGCGCTGGCGAGCCTGCTGGGGTTTGCCGGCTACGATGTGACGCGGGAATACTACATCAACGATGCCGGCGCCCAGGTCGATGTGCTGGCGCGCTCGGCGTTCCTGCGCTACCGCGAGGCGCTGGGCGAGGCGATCGGCGCCATCCCGGAAGGGCTCTATCCCGGCGATTACCTCAAGCCGGTCGGCCAGGCGCTGGCGGCGGAGCATGGCGACAGGCTCCTGGCGATGCCGGAAGGCGGATGGCTGCCGATTGCGCGCGCCACGGCCGTTGCGATGATGATGCAGGAGATCAAGGGCGATCTCGGCGCGCTCAATATCCGGCACGACGTCTTCTTCTCCGAGCGGTCGCTGATCGAGACCGGAAACAATCGCGTCGCCGCGACGATCGATTATCTGCGTGGCCAGGGCGACGTCTACGAAGGCCGGCTGCCGCCGCCGAAGGGCGCGCCGGTCGACGACTATGAAGACCGGGTGCAGACGCTGTTTCGCGCCACCGCGTTCGGCGACGACGTCGATCGTCCGCTGCTCAAATCCGATGGTTCCTACACCTATTTCGCCTCCGACATCGCCTATCACCGCGACAAGTTCGAGCGCGGTTTTGGCGAGATGATCGACGTCTGGGGGGCCGACCACGGCGGCTACATCAAGCGGATGCAGGCCGCGATCAGGGCCGTCACCGCGGGCAAAGCCGCGCTCGACGTCAAGATCGTGCAGCTCGTCAAATTGCTGCGCCACGGCGAGCCGGTGAAGATGTCGAAACGCTCCGGCGATTTCGTCACCTTGCGCGAGGTCGTTGACGAGGTCGGCTCCGACGCGGTGCGGTTCATGATGTTGTTCCGCAAGAACGACGCCGTGCTGGATTTCGACCTCGCCAGGGTGATCGAGCAGTCCAAGGACAACGCGGTGTTCTATGTCCAGTATGGTCATGCCCGCGGCCACTCGGTGTTCCGCAACGCCCGGGAGGTCGTGCCGGAACTGCCTGAGCAGCCCGCTGCCCGCGCCGCGTTCCTCGGCAATGCCGCCGTAGACCGCCTGACCGACCCGGCGGAACTGGAACTGCTGCGACGATTGGCCTTATATCCACGGATGATCGAGGCCGCCGCGGTCGCACACGAACCACACCGAATCGCTTTTTATCTGTATGATCTTGCCAGCGAATTTCACGCGCTGTGGACCAGAGGCCGCGATTTGCCCTATTTACGCTTCATTATCAATCATGATGCAGAAATCACGAAAGCGCGGCTGGCGATGGTCCAGGGCGTTGTCTCGGTCCTGGCATCGGGTTTGGCCGTGCTCGGCGTCCATGCCCCGGACGAGATGCGATAGGCGGGGCATACCTCGCTCACATGGGGCCTGTGAGCGGCATCTGGCAGTGACTGGTTCGCATGTGAAACGCGAGTTGGCAGCCTTCCCGGAGGGGACGCATCATCACGATGGCTGATCGATACCACGACCGACCTTTTCCCGCCGGCAATGCCTATGATCGCCGTGACGACCAGCATGATGCGGCGAGGGCCGAGAGCGATCCGCTGGCTGAACTCGCCCGTTTGATCGGCCAGACCGATCCGTTCGCGAACATGGGGCGCGCCAATCTGACGCCGCAGCCGCGCGCCGAGCTCCACGACCATTATGAGGCGCCCGAGGAACCGGAGGATGATCCTCCCGCAGGCCCGCCGCCATGGATGCAGCGTGTCGCGCGCCAGGAAGCCCCGCAGCAGGACTATCCGAGTTCCGTGCATCCGCTGCAGCGTTATGCCGCCCAGCGTGCCGCGCCGGAACCGGACTATCAGGAAGCGCGCTACGCAGACGAGGATCAGGAAGCCGAGCCGTCGCGCTACGACGAGGCGCTGTACGGCGAATACGATCCCCGCGCCGAGCCGGCGCAGCCCGATCGGGCGTTTGCGAACGATCCCTATGGCTATCATCCCGGCTATCGAGAAGAAGCTCCCGAAGAGCCGGCGCCGAAGCGCCGTGGCGGCATCGCCACCGTTGCTGCCGTCCTCGCGCTGGCGGTGGTGGGGACCGGCGCCGCCTTTGCCTACCGCACCTATGTCGGAACGCCGCGCAACGGTGGTGAGCCTCCGATCATCAGGGCGGACACATCGCCGACCAAGGTCGTGCCGGCCGCCGCTGAGGCAGCCGCCAAGGTGCCGGACCGCCTGGCATCAAGCGACGGTACCGAAAAGATCGTCCCGCGCGAGGAAGCGCCGGTCGACGTCAACGCCAGCGCCGGCACCAATCCGGCGCCGCGCATGGTGTTTCCGCCGCTGAGCCCGAACGCCAATCCGCCACCGCTGGCGAGCGTTGCACCCGCAGCACCGCCACCGCCGAGCGCCGGCAATGGCACGCTGCCGAGCAACCAGCCGCGCAAGATCAAGACCTTCTCGGTTCGCGGTGACCAGGCTGACGCAGCCGCGGCGCCGGCCGCGGGCGATCAGGTCGCGGCGCCGAAGCCGCCGGCCGCCCCGCGCGCGGTGGCGCCGGTGCAGCGACCTTCGGCCGTCAATGCCAATGCTTCCAGTGCCAACACACCGCTCTCGCTGGCGCCGCAGAGCGCCCAGACGGCGGAGCCGCGAACCCGTCTTGCCGCCACGACGCCGACCGCGCCCGGCGGCGGCGGATATCTGGTGCAGGTGTCCTCGCAGCGCAACGAGGCGGACGCGCAGGCCTCCTACCGGGTCCTGCAGGGCAAGTTCCCGACCGTGCTGGGATCGCGCTCGCCGTTGATCAAGCGTGCCGACCTCGGCGAAAAGGGGGTCTATTACCGCGCCATGGTGGGTCCCTTTGGGTCCTCGGAGGAGGCGTCACAATTCTGCGGCAGTCTGAAGACTGCGGGCGGACAGTGCGTCATCCAGAGGAATTAGCGGCGGTTTCCTTGACCCTCAGGCCGCATGCAGGCTATTCGGCCGCATGAGCATGCGGGCCTTCATCACCGGCATATCCGGACCGGAATTGAACGCCGCCGAGCGCGAATTCATTCGTTCGCAGCGGCCGTGGGGATTTATTCTGTTCAAACGAAATATCGAGGCGCCGGACCAGGTCGCACAGCTCGTTGGCGAATTACGGAAAGAACAGGGTAGCCCCGAGGCGCCGGTGCTGATCGATCAGGAGGGCGGGCGGGTGCAGCGGCTCGGCCCGCCGCACTGGCCGGTCTATCCACCCGGCGCGGTCTTTGGCGCGCTGTATGACGTCGATCCCAGGCTCGGGCTCACGGCCGCCCGGCTGAGTGCGCGGCTGATCGCGGCCGACCTCCATGAAACCGGGATCAATGTCGACTGCCTGCCGCTGGCCGATGTGCCGGTAGCAGGCGCCGATGCCGTGATCGGCAACCGGGCCTATGGAACCGAGCCGGGCAAGGTCGCCGCGATCGCTCGCGCGGTGGCGCAGGGGCTGCAACAGGGTGGAATACTGCCGGTGCTGAAACATATTCCAGGGCACGGACGAGCGACCGCGGATACGCATTTCAGGCTTCCCGAAGTCGATACGTCCAAAATGGAGCTGGAACGGACGGATTTCGCGGCATTTCGACCGCTGGCCGACTTGCCGATGGCGATGACCGCACATGTTGTGTTTAGGGCGCTCGACCCCGCCCATCCGGCGACGACTTCTGCGACAATCATCGCGCAGGTGATTTGCGGCGTGATCGGGTTCCAGGGTTTGTTGATGAGTGATGATGTGTCCATGAACGCGCTGGCGGGATCGATCGCCGACCGGACCCGGGCCATCGTCGCCGCCGGCTGCGACATGGTGCTGCATTGCAACGGCAAGCTCGACGAAATGCGCGAGGTCGCCGGCGAGACCCCGGAATTGTCGGGCCAGGCGCTGCAGCGGGCCGAACGGGCGCTGGGGTCGCGCCAGCCGCCGCAGCCGTTCGACCGGTCGAGGGCGCGGGCCGAACTGGATGGGTTGATCGAGCGGGCAGGGATGACGGGCGCATGAGCGCGGAAATTCTATCGTTTGAAACCGGACGGCCCGCCGACATCGCCGATGGCGAGCCGGCGCTGGTCGTCGACGTCGAGGGCTATGAGGGCCCGCTTGACCTGCTGCTGGCGCTGGCGCGGCAGCAGAAGGTCGATCTCGCCAAGATCTCCATCCTGGCGCTGGCCGATCAGTATCTCGTCTTCATCGAGGCCGCCCGAAAAATCCGGCTCGAGCTTGCCGCCGATTATCTGGTGATGGCGGCGTGGCTCGCCTTCCTGAAGTCGCGGCTGCTGCTGCCCGAACCCGCCACCGCGGAGGGGCCGAGCGCCGAGGAAATGGCGACCGCGCTCGCCAACCGGCTGCGCCGGCTCGAGGCCATTCGCGAAGCCTCGAACCGGTTGATGAACCGCCCGCAATTGCAACGCGACATTTTTCCGCGCGGCAATCCGGAAACCATCGCCGAAATCCGCCACCCGCGCTTTACCGCCACCTTGTTCGACCTGCTCACCGCCTACGCCGCGCAGCGCCAGCAGCGCGTGCTGGCGACGGTGCATCTGACCAAGCGCTCGGTGTGGTCGCTGGCCGAGGCGAGGGCGTCGCTGGAGCGGCTGGTCGGCCTTGCCGACGACTGGAGCTGCCTTGACGAATACCTGCTCAGCTACATCGCCGATCCGACCCAAAGGGCCACCGTCTTCGCCTCCAGCCTTGCGGCCGCGCTGGAGCTGGTGCGGGAGGGCGAGATGGAACTGAACCAGAAAGAGGCGTTCGCGCCGCTGTTTTTTCGAAAGCGTCCGCCGCAACCGGCATCGGGCGCGATGACCGCGCCGGATCTGTCGGCCGAGTAAGTGGAAGAAGGAGATCGACCCATGGCAGGCCTGGCGGAAAAACGCACAGCCGAAATCGAGCAGCGCCCCGTCGATCCGGAAGCGCGGCCCGAGGAGCTGCGGCTGCTGGAAGCGCTCTTGTTCGCCTCGACCGAGCCGCTCGACCAGGCGACGCTGGCCAAGCGGATGCCCGACGGCGTCGATATCAAGCTGGCGCTGGCGCAGTTGCAGGCGGACTACGCCTCGCGCGGCGTCAACCTCGTTCGCATCGCCAACAAATGGACCTTCCGCACCGCCGGCGATCTGTCCTGGCTGATGACGCGGGAGAGCACCGAGACACGCCGGCTGTCGCGCGCGGCGATCGAGGTGCTGGCGATCGTCGCCTACCATCAGCCGGTTACCCGTGCCGAGATCGAGGAAATCCGCGGCGTCATCACCTCCAAGGGAACGCTGGATGTCTTGCTGGAGACCGGCTGGATCCGGCCGCGGGGCCGTCGCAAGACGCCGGGCCGCCCGCTGACCTTCGGAACCACGGAGGCGTTTTTGTCGCAGTTCAGCCTGGAGGCGCTCGGCGATCTGCCGGGGCTGGAAGAGCTGAGAGGCACCGGTCTGCTTGATTCACGGCTGCCTTCCGGGTTCAGCGTTCCAACGCCGTCTGACGACCCGGCCTTGCGCGAGGACGAGGATCCGCTCGAGATCGGCGATCTGGAACTTGCGCTGGCGCCGGTCGCCGAACCGGAAGGCGGCGAGGGTGGCTGATCCGCCCGCTGCGGGGCCCCGAATTGCCTGCAGCGGATGCGGGTTAACGGTAGCGTGTGAAGCGCGATTTGACCGGGCCTAAGTCCTTGTTTTTGACACCCCGTGAGCCTACTTTCCGGGAAGATCAGGCCGGGTTGCTGGCCTCTCGTGTTTGGAGGGTTGCAGGATGGGTTCGCTTAGCATTTGGCACTGGATCGTCGTGATCGCAGTCGTCCTGCTGTTGTTCGGACGCGGCAAAATTTCGGATCTGATGGGCGACGTCGCGCAGGGTATCAAGGCCTTCAAGAAGGGCATGCAGGACGATGAGAAGACTGCAGAGAAGCCCGAGCCCGTGAAGTCGATCGACCATAACGCGACGCCGTCGACGGCCGCGCGGTCCGATGTCGGCAGCAAGGCCGTCTGAACAGGACTTGCGACAAAGCCGTCGCGGCGGGTGATCGCCTCGCGTGAGCGGAAACTTTCATGTTTGACATCGGGTGGAGTGAAATCGCCGTCATCGCGGTTGTCGCGCTGATCGTCATCGGCCCGAAGGAATTGCCGGGCGTGCTGCGCATGGTCGGGCAGTGGATGGGCAAGGCGCGACGGATGGCCGCCGAATTCCAGGGTCAGTTCCAGGAAGCCATGCGCGAGGCCGAAATGTCCGACCTCAAGAAGACCTTTGACGAGGTCAAGGAGGCCGCAAGCGGGCTTGGCAGCGGCTTCGACATGACCTCGCTGCAGAAGGACGTCACCGAGTTGCTCCGGATCGATGACGTCGACAAGCCGGCCGTGCCGGAAGCCGAGATGCCCGCGATCGAGCCGCCGGTGAGCCCGACGACGCCGGAGCCGCCGACGCCGCAGACCTTTGTCGAGGCAGACGCCCACGCCGTGGCGGAGCCGCTGAGAATTACGCCGGAAGCCGAAGCCGCGCCGCCGCCTGTCGTGCCTGCCGCCTCCGATGGTCTCAAGGACGCCGAAGCGTCATGAGCGCCGAGGATATTGAGGCCAGCAAGGCGCCGCTGATGGACCATTTGATCGAGCTGCGCTCCCGGCTGATCAAGGCGTTGCTCGCGTTCAGCGTCGCCTTCATTTTCTGCTTCTTCTTTGCCAAGCAGATCTACAACGTGCTGGTCTGGCCGTTCGTGTGGGTCGCCGGCGCGGAAAACTCCAAGTTCATCTACACCGCGCTGCTGGAGTATTTCATCACCCAGTTGAAGCTTGCGCTGTTCGGCGCCGGCTTCATCTCGTTCCCGATCGTGGCGGCGCAAATCTACAAGTTCGTCGCGCCGGGCCTCTACAAGCACGAGCGCAGCGCGTTCCTGCCCTATCTGATCGCGACGCCGTTCTTCTTCCTGCTGGGATCGATGCTGGTCTATTTCGTGGTGCTGCCGATGCTGATCCGGTTTTCGCTCGGCATGCAGCAGCTCGGCGGTCCGGAGACCGCACAGATCCAGCTATTGCCGAAGGTCGGCGAGTATCTGTCGCTGATGATGTCGCTGATCTTCGCGTTCGGAATCGCGTTCCAGCTCCCGGTGATCCTGACGCTGCTGGGGCGGATCGGCATCATCACCTCGAAGCAGTTGCGCGACAAGCGCCGCTATTTCATCGTGGTCGCCTTCATCATCGCCGCCGTGCTGACGCCGCCCGACGTACTGAGCCAGTCCTCGCTCGCGGTGCCGCTGCTGGCGCTCTACGAAGGCTCGATCATCGCCGTGCGGATGGTGGAAAAGAAGGCCGCCGCCGCCAAGGCGACGCCAACCCCGCCCTCCGCCGCCCCGCCGCCGCCCGCCGCCAACCCGGCGGAGTAGGGGGTTAATCGTCATGCCCGGGCTTGTCCCGGGCATCCACGTCTTTTACAGACCGTGCGACCAAGACGTGGATGGCCGGGACGAGCCCGGCCATGACGCAGGGACCATGGCGCCATGCACGACATCAGATGGATCCGCGACAATCCCGACGCTTTCGACGCCGCGCTGAAGCGGCGCGGGCTGGAGCCGTTGTCCGGGTCGCTGCTGGCGATCGACGAGAAGCGGCGGGCGGCGATCCTGGCGTCCGAACAGGCGCAGGCGCGGCGTAATTCGGCATCAAAGGAGATCGGCGAGGCCAGGAAGACGAAGGATGACGCGCGCGCGGCAAAGCTGATGGCCGAAGTCGCCGAGCTCAAGACCACGATGCCGCAGCTCGAGCTGGCGGCCAAGCAGGCGGATGAGGAACTGACAAAAGAGCTCGCCGCGATTCCGAACCTGCCGCTCGACGAAGTGCCTGACGGGGTCGACGAACACGGCAATGTGCAGCACCACGTATTCGGCGCGATGCGCAATTATGCGTTCGCGCCAAAGCCGCATGACGATCTCGGCGACGCGCTCGGCTACATGGATTTTGCAACGGCCGCGAAACTGTCGGGCGCGCGCTTTGTGGTGCTGAAAAAGGGCCTGGCGCGGCTGGAACGGGCGATCGGGCAATTCATGCTCGACCTCCATACCAACGAGCACGGCTACACCGAGATCAATCCGCCGCTCTTGGTGCGCGATGACGTGATGTTCGGCACCGGGCAGTTGCCGAAATTTGAAGAAGATCAATTTTTCGCAATTCGCGATCTAGCCATTGAGACAGAAGACTTGCTTCGGAACTTGCAGTACGCCGAAGAAAAAGGACCAAGACAATATGCGATAGATGCGGTTGGCAGCGTAGACAACTTTTTGAATGCGCTGGAACATAAACGGCTCGGTCTCATCCCCACCGCGGAAGTGCCCCTTACAAATCTCGTCCGCGAATCCATCATCGGCGAGAAGGAACTGCCGATGCGGCTGGCCGCGCTGACGCCGTGCTTTCGCGCCGAGGCCGGGGCGGCCGGGCGGGATACCCGCGGCATGATCCGCCAGCACCAGTTCAGCAAGGTCGAGCTGGTCTCGATCGCCACGCCTGACCAAAGCCGCGACGAGCATGAGCGGATGCTGGCCTGCGCCGAGGAGGTGTTGCGGCAACTCGATCTGCATTACCGCGTGATGACCCTGTGCGCCGGCGACATGGGTTTTTCGGCGCAGAAAACCTATGACATCGAGGTCTGGATGCCGGGGCAGGGCGACGGCGGAGCCTATCGCGAGATCTCGAGCTGTTCGATATGCGGCGATTTCCAGGCGCGGCGCATGGACGCGCGCTATCGCGGCTCCGACGGCAGGCCGCGTTTCGTGCATACGCTGAACGGTTCCGGCACCGCGGTCGGCCGCGCGCTGATCGCGGTCATGGAGACCTACCAGCAGGAAGACGGCTCGATTGCCGTGCCCGATGTGTTGCAGCCCTATATGGGAGGGCTAACGGTGGTTTCCGGAGAAGGCTCGTAGCGGACACCCGCCGGCGTCAACCGGCGGGTGCTTCGACCGAGACTCTATCCGCAGCGCTGGACGGCACGAATTCGCCAGCCATGGGGGGTCATCACCCGACGACGAACGAGGTAGCAGCCGTCATTGTAGTAGTCGTAGGGGTAGTAATCGTAGGGGTAGTAGGCAAAGTAGGGTCCAAAGCCGAACCCACCGAATCCATGTCGATGAAATCCGCCGCCGTGAAATCCGCCGCCATGGAAACCGCCGCCCGCAAAGCCGCCGTGAAATCCGCCGCCACCGCCGCCGCCGTGACCGCCGCCACCGCCGCGGGCCAACGCGGCGGTCGGCTGAGCCAGGCTCAAGGCTGCCAACGCCAGCAGCGCAACAATCGATTTCCGCATCATGGTTCTCTCCACCTCTTGGAAGAAGTCGCTCCCAGAGGCATAAACGTTTTCGCTGCATGATTATTCGAGTGCTCGACAGTAAACTGACCGTGAGACAATCCGGCGGCGCTCGAGACCGTCGATCAGGGTAGTTTTGACCGTTTGCGCGGGTTTGCCTCTGCGCCGATAGCCGGATAAGACGGCGCGGCGACCACGGCGGAATTGGATCGAAAGGGCGTTCAGGCGGATGCGCATTCTCTGCACCAATGACGACGGCATCCACGCGCCCGGCCTGAAGATCGTCGAGGAAATCGCCCGTGTGCTGTCCGACGACGTCTGGGTGGTGGCGCCCGAGCTCGACCAGTCCGGCGTCTCGCATTCGCTGTCGCTGAACGACCCGCTGCGGCTGCGGGAAGTCGGCCCGCGGCATTTCGCGGTGCGCGGCACCCCGACCGACTGCGTGATCATGGGCGCGCGTCACATTCTCGGCGAAACCATGCCGGATCTGGTGCTCTCGGGCGTCAACAAGGGCCGCAACGTCGCCGAGGATGTGGTCTATTCCGGTACCATCGCCGGCGCGCTGGAAGGCACCATCCTGGGGCTGCCGTCGTTCGCGCTGTCGCAGGAATTCAGCATGGAGACCCGCAACGCGCCGTTATGGGAGACGGCGCTGAAATTCGGCCCGCAGATCCTGCGCAAGGTGATCGACGCCGGCGTACCCAAGGACACCGTCATCAACGTCAACTTCCCGGCCTGCGCGCCGGAGGATGTCGCAGGTATCCGCGTCACCCGGCAGGGCAAGCGCAATCTCGGGTTCCTGAAAGTCGACCAGCGCCGCGACGGCCGCGGCAATCCGTATTTCTGGATCGGGTTCGAGCGGCTCGCGCAAGTCGACGTGCCCGCAGCGGGTACCGATCTCGAGGCACTCGCCGCCCGCTATGTTTCGGTGACGCCGCTCCGGCTCGATCGCACCGACGAGGCGTTTTCGGCAGCGCTGACCGCGACGCTGAAATAGGCTGATGGAAGGGCGTCTACGCGGCCGGGCTTCTCAGCGCGGTGTCGATCATCTTGGCCAGGGATTCGATCTGAAACGGCTTCTGCAGCGCGGGACGGTCGCGATATTCTTCCGGCAGGCCCGAGGAGCCGTAGCCGGTTGCGAAGATGAAGGGACGGTTGCGCGCCTTGATCAATTCAGCGACCGGTGAAATCACCTTGCCATTGACGTTGACGTCGAGAATGGCGAGGTCGAACTCGGTGGATTGCGCGAGCCTGAGCGCCTCGCCGATCTCGCCGGCCTCGGCGGCGACGCGGAAGCCGAGTTCCTCCAGCATGTCAGCGACCATCATCCTGATCATGACCTCGTCTTCGACGAGAAACACTGAACCGCCTGGCGGCCGCGTCGCAGTCATCGTGAAGTCCTTGCCCCTGTTCTCGACCCAAGTTCGCAAATAACGTCATTCGGCGCAACGTCAACGTGAATCCAGGCAGCGGATAAGCTGCACCACGAATAACCCGTCGCCGTGCCATTTTCGTCCTTAAAACCGGTTGATGGCCCGGCTTCCACAACGCAAGGTGTCAGCTTCGGTTCCGGAGGGCGGAACATTCAGCCGGGGAAGGTCGTTCTTTGCTCCTCCGACCCCTATTTTGAATTCATTGGGCGGCCCTGTCGCCATGCCGACACGGTCAGCGCTGCTTGCGGGATTGCCATGCCATCTGTTCAAAATCCGCCGGAAAAGATGATGTTTCAACTCAACCTGCGGCGGCGCGGGATCAGCGACCAAACCGTGTTGCGGGCCATGGAGGAGATTCCGCGCGAGGCCTTCGTGGAGGCTGCCGACCGCGCCGATGCCTACCGCGACAGTGCCCTTGGCATTGCCTGCGGGCAGACCATCAGCCAGCCCTTTGTCGTGGCCTATATGACCCAGCAACTGAAGCTGCAGCCGCAGCACCGGGTGCTTGAGATTGGCACCGGCTCCGGCTATCAGGCCGCGATCCTGGCCCGGCTTTGCCGGCAGGTGCTGACCGTCGAGCGCTACCGGACCCTCGCCGACCTCGCCCGCGCACGGCTCGAGAAGCTCGGCTGCGACAATGTCGAGGTGATACTGGGGGATGGCTTTGACCTCCCGGCCGGGATCGGCAATTTCGACCGCATTATCGTGACCGCGGCGATGGAGCAGATCCCCGAGGCGCTGACGCAGCGGCTTGAACCGGCCGGTATCCTGATCGCGCCGGTCGGGCCGCATCATGGCTCACAGACCCTCGTCCGGGTGGTCCGTACCGAGGACGGACTGCAGCGCAAGGAGCTGGTCGACGTGCGTTTCGTGCCGGCGTTGCCTGGCATTGCGCGCGAGCTGTAGAGCCTGTGGATCGCCTGTCCCCCGAGATCCTGTTCGCAGGGTTAAGCGGTTGTTTACTGCGGGGGTGTTTACTCAAATCGTAGTTTGTTGCGTACGAGTGAGTAACCATGTCAGGTGTCGTCGAGTTGCTTTGCTCGCGCCGCGCGCCGCAGGTCGCGGTGCTGGCGCTGATGTCGATCGGGTTTGCCGGCTGCAGCGCCGACATGTCGTCGCGGCTCTCGCAAGACCCCTTCTCCAACCCGTTCGCCTCGCAATCGGAAGCCACTGGTTCGGTGCCGACCCCCGTGGTCGAGCATCGCGAGCTTCCGCAATACTCCCGTCCGCCGTCGCAATACCAGGCGGAAGCGTTGCCGCCGCCCATCGCGACGCCACGGTCCTTGCCGGCGCCGACGGCCGGAGTGTCCGGAGGCGGTCGCGGGGTGGCTTCCTACTCGCCGCCGCCCGCGCGTCCGCTTGAAACCACCGGCACGGTGGCCCCGCGCTCGGTGGCGGCCGCCCATGCCGTGGGCCAGGGCGCGACCACGATCATCGTCGGCACCAGCGACACGCTGGAGATCCTGGCGCACCGCTACAACGTCTCGCCCGCCGCGATCATGCAGGCCAACGGTTACAAAGGGCCGCGCGTGCTGTCGCCCGGCCAGCAATTGATCATTCCGCATCAGACCGCCGCGATGGCCGAGCCGGCGCTGGCTGCGCCGGCAAGCAGGTCGGTCGCGGTCGCGGCCGCCGCGCCGGCGGTTCATGTCGTCAACCGGGGCGATACCCTGCTCAGCATTGCCCATCGCAACCACATCCCGGTTGCCGAACTTGCAAGGGCCAATGGCCTTGCACCGACCGCGAGCCTCAAGCTCGGCATGAAGCTGACTGTGCCGGGCGCAAAGACCGCGGCCGTGGCGCCGCCGACGCCAGCCTTGCAGCCGATGGCGGCCGCCCAGCCCGCCGCGGCAGCGGCGGTGACCGCCACCAAAATGGCAGCCGCAGGTCCGGAGTCGCAGCAAAAGGCCCGGCTGGCCCAGTCGACGACGACGCCCGAGGAGCTGTCAGGTCCGTCGCCGGTCAAGGCCGCCGAGGCGACCGGTGCGCTGCCGTCGTTCCGTTGGCCGGTGCGCGGCCGGGTGATCACGGCTTACGGCGCCAAGACCAACGGCAAGGTCAATGACGGTATCAATCTCGCCGTGCCCGAAGGCACGCCGGTCAAGGCCGCCGATGACGGCGTCGTGGCGTATTCGGGCAATGAACTCAAGGGCTATGGCAATCTGGTGCTGATCCGGCATGCCAATGGTTACGTCACCGCCTATGCCCATGCGAGCGAGCTCCTGGTGAAGCGCGGCGACACCATCAAGCGCGGCCAGGTGATCGCCAAATCGGGTCAGTCGGGCGAGGTGGCCTCGCCGCAACTGCACTTCGAGATCCGCAAGGGCTCCTCGCCAGTCGACCCGCTGCAATTCCTCAGCGGCGCGTAAGCCAGTCGTCATCGCCCGGCTTGACCGGGCGACCCCGTATTCCCGGGCGCCGGTGATCCACGAGGGGCTGCGGCGTACTGGGTCCCCCCGCTTTCGTGTTTCGCGGGGGATGACGGATGAGGCGGATCGCGGTCCCGTCTACTTGCCCGCCAGCCTCACGCCGAGACGTCCCGCCAATTCCTGGGTGAACTGCCAGGCGACCCGGCCCGAACGCGAGCCGCGTGTGGTCGACCATTCCAGCGCCTCGCGCTCGAGTTCGTCCTCGGCGAGCCGGATGCCGAAATGGCCGCAATAGCCTTTCACCATCGCGAGATATTCGTCCTGGCTGCAGCGGTGAAAGCCAAGCCACAGTCCGAAGCGATCCGACAGCGAGACTTTTTCCTCGACCGCTTCGCCGGGATTGATCGCGGTCGAGCGTTCGTTCTCGATCATCTCGCGCGCAAGCAGATGGCGGCGGTTCGAGGTGGCGTACAGGATGACATTGTCGGGACGCCCCTCGATGCCACCCTCCAGCACCGCTTTCAGCGACTTGTAGGAGGCATCGTTGCCGTCGAACGACAGGTCGTCGCAGAACACGATGAAGCGGAATTCGGCACGGCGCAGCAGCTCCATCAGCGCCGGCAGGCTCTCGATGTCCTCGCGGTGAATCTCGATCAGTTTCAGCCGCTCGGCCGGCTTGCGGTCGGCATTGATGCTGGCATGCGCGGCCTTCACCAGTGACGATTTTCCCATGCCGCGCGCGCCCCACAGCAGCGCGTTGTTGGCGGGCAGGCCATCGGCAAAGCGCTCGGTGTTCTCGATCAGGATGTCGCGCATCCGATCGATGCCCTTGAGCAGGCCGAGATCGACACGGCTGACATGCGGCACCGATGCCAGGCGGCCGTCGGGATGCCAGACAAAGGCGTCGGCCTGGCGGAACGCGTCGGTGGCGGCCGGCGGCGGCGCGGCGATCGCAAGCTGCGTGGCAATGGCTTCGAGCGCGCGTGCGATCCGCTCCACCGGCTCCGGCGGCAGCCGAGGCGATGGGCGTTTTGTCGCGCCCTGCGGCGGCTTTCGGGAGGCCGGCCCGGAGGCGGCGCGAGCTGCGGTTTTGCGCGGGGTTTTCGACATCGGCGGGGTTCCTGACCACGCAGCCATATCGGGCCTTTTGGTGGCCTGCAAGCAGCCCAAAAGAGGGGGCTGGCAGCGTTGCAATTGGGACCGCGGCCGCTATAGTCCGCGCGAATTTGCCGAACCGGCCCGACGCCATCGCGTGGCCGGCTGCTTCCCGTTTCACGAGGATTGTCCGAATGCTGATTACCCCTGCGTTTGCCCAGGCCGCGGGCGGCGGCGATACCAACAGCATGTTGATGTCGCTGCTGCCGTTCGCGCTGATCTTCGTGATCATGTATTTCCTGATCCTGCGGCCGCAGCAGAAGAAGGTGAAGGATCACGCCGAACTCGTGAAGAACATCCGCCGCGGCGACACCGTGGTGACCACGGGCGGCCTCGTCGGCAAGGTCACCAAGGTGGTGGACGACGACCAGATCGAGTTTGAAATCTCCGACGGGGTGCGGGTGCGGCAAATGCGCCAGATGATTTCCGGCGTGCGCACCAAGGGCGAACCGGCCAGGGAAAAGGCCGATACCGCCAAGGAAGACAGCTCGGCGAGCTAGCGTTTTCCAACGGCGCACAGTTCAGAATCTGACGGATCAACTCGATGTTGTATTTCACGCGGTGGAAGGCGCTGGCGATCATCCTGACAGCGCTGGTGGTGTGCCTTTGCGCCGTTCCGAATTTCTTCTCCGAAGCCACGGTCAAGACCTGGCCGAACTGGGCGCAGCGTCGCCTCGTGCTCGGCCTCGACCTGCAGGGCGGCTCGCACATCCTGCTCGAGGTCGATTCCAATTCGGTCAAGAAGGACAAGCTCGACCAGGTGCGCGACGACGTCCGCCGCACGCTGCGCGAAGCCAGGATCGGCTATACCGGGCTTGCGACCCGGCCCGACAGCGTCGAGGTTCGCGTCAAGGATACCGATCTGCAGAATGCCCTGACCAAGCTGCGCGAACTGTCGCAGCCGCTCAGTGGGCTGCTCGGTTCCAGCGGCCAGCGCAGCCTAGAGGTCAGCGACGCCGGCGGCGGGCTGATCCGGCTCACGGTTCCGCCGGCGGCGATCAACGATCGCGTGCGCCAGTCGGTCGACCAGTCGATCCAGATCGTCGAGCGCCGCGTCAACGAACTCGGCACCGTGGAGCCGCTGATCGAGCGCGAGGGCGCGGATCGCATTCTGGTTCAGGTGCCGGGCCTGCAGGACCCGACCCGGCTGAAGGAATTGCTCGGCAAGACCGCCAAGCTCGATTTCCGCATGGTCGACACGACCGTGTCGCCGGATCAGGCGGTGCAGGGCAACGTGCCGGCGGATTCCGAAGTGCTGATGAGCTCGACCTCCCCGAAGATCCCCTATGTCGTCAAGAAGCAGGTGCTGGTCTCCGGCGCCGATCTGACCGACGCGCAGCCCGGCTTCGACCAGCGCTCGGGCGAACCGATCGTCAGCTTCCGCTTCAATACCGCGGGCTCGCGCAAATTCGCCCAGGCGACCTCGGAGAATGTCGGGCAACCCTTTGCGATCGTGCTCGACAATGAGGTGATTTCCGCACCCGTGATCCGCGAGCCGATCACCGGCGGCTCCGGTCAGATTTCCGGCAGCTTTACCGTGCAGCAGGCCAACGATCTGGCGATCCTGCTGCGCGCCGGCGCGCTGCCGGCGCCATTGACCATCATCGAGGAGCGCACCGTCGGGCCGGGGCTGGGCCAGGATTCGATCGAACAGGGCGAGCTCGCAGCCTACGTCGGCTCGATCATGGTGATCGTGTTCATGCTGGTGACCTATCGGCTGTTCGGCGTGTTCGCCAATATCGCGGTCGCCATCAACGTCGCAATGATCTTCGGCCTGCTGTCGCTGCTCAACGCCACCCTGACCTTGCCCGGCATCGCCGGCATCGTGCTGACGGTCGGCATCGCGGTGGACTCCAACGTCCTGATCTACGAGCGCATCCGCGAGGAATTGCGCGGCGGCCGGACCGCGATTTCGGCGATCGATGCCGGGTTCAAGCGGGCGCTGTCGACCATCCTCGATTCCAACATCACCACCTTCATCGCCGCCGCGGTGCTGTTCTACATCGGCACCGGGCCGGTGCGCGGCTTCGCCGTGACCCTCGGGATCGGCATCATCACCACGGTTTTTACCGCGTTTACGCTGACCCGGCTGATTGTCGCGGGCTGGGTCCGGTGGAAGCGGCCGCAAAGCGTGCCGATTTGAGAATGCGGAGCCGGCTGTGACACATTTGGTTCTCCTCGGGCTTGGCGCCCTCATTGTGCTGCTGACGGTGGTCAGTTGCTTCGGCTGGCTGCCTCCGCTGCGGATCGTGCCGGACAATACGCATTTCGACTTCACGCGTTTCCGCCGCATCAGCTTTCCGATTTCGGCGCTGCTTTCGATCGTCGCGATCACGTTGTTCTTCACCCATGGGCTGAATTTCGGCATCGACTTCAAGGGCGGCACGCTGCTTGAAGTGCGCGCCAAATCCGGCGCCGCCGACATCCCGTCGATGCGCGCAACGCTCTCCGTTCTCGGGCTCGGCGACGTGCAGTTGCAGCAGTTCGGCAGCCCCGCCGAGGTGCTGATCAGGGTTGCCGAGCAGCCCGGCGGCGACGCCGCGCAGCAGGTGGCGGTCCAGAAGGTCCGTGGCGCGCTCGGCGACGCCGTCGACTACCGCCGGGTCGAGGTGGTGGGACCGCGCGTTTCCGGCGAATTGCTGGCCTACGGCATGCTCGGCCTGATGCTCGCGATCTTTTCGATCCTGATCTATCTCTGGTTCCGCTTCGAATGGCAGTTCGCGCTCGGCGCCATGATCGCCAACGTCCACGATATCGTGCTGACGATCGGCTTCATGTCGATCACGCAGGTCGATTTCGATCTCACCAGTATCGCGGCGTTGCTGACCATCCTCGGCTATTCACTCAACGACACCGTCGTGATCTATGACCGGATCAGGGAAATGCTGCGGCGTTACAAGAAGATGCCGATGCCCGAACTGCTCAACGAATCGATCAACTCGACGCTGTCGCGCTCCATCATCACCCACGTCACGGTGACGCTGGCGCTGCTCGCGCTGCTGTTGTTCGGCGGCAGCGCCATCCACAGCTTCACCGCCGTGATGATGTTCGGTGTGGTGCTGGTCGGCACCTATACCTCGATCTTCATTGCCGCGCCGATCCTGATCTATCTGGGCGTGGGGACGAACCGGGCCGAGACACCGGAAAAGCCGTCGAAGAAGAAGTAGCGATGCCGGATCGCCCGGACGCTCCGCATCTTCCGAGATCGGCGCCGATCGAGGCCTACGGCAACGGCGGGTTTGCCTTTGCCGACATGTCGCATCGCGGCTCGTTGCTGTGCCTGCCGGATGCGATCTGGGCCTGGCCGGTCGCCGCGCCGGAGCAGATCAACAGGACCTCGCTGGATCGCGTATTCGCCGCGGCCAAGGCCATCGATACCCTGATCATCGGCACCGGCACCGCTGTCTGGCTTGCGCCGTCCGACCTCCGCGAGGCGCTCCGCGCCGTGGGAGTGGTTCTCGATACCATGCAGACCGGTCCGGCGATCCGTACCTATAACATCATGTTGGGCGAGCGGCGGCGGGTCGCGGCGGCCCTGATCGCGGTACCATGAGCGTCACCGACCCGGCGGGCCGGTCGGCGGAGTTCTGCGCCGAACTGGTGCGGACGCATGATTTTGCCCGCTATGCCGCCGCGCTGTTTGTGCCGGCAACGCTGCGCCGCGGCCTGCTCGCGCTCTATGCCTTCAATGTCGAGATTTCCCGCGTCCGCAACCAGGTGAGCCAGCCGCTGCCGGGCGAGATCCGCCTGCAATGGTGGAGCGACATGCTCGCCGGCGCCGGCCATGGCGGGGTCGAGGGCAATCCGGTTGCGGCGGAATTGCTGCTGGCGATCCGCAACTGGGATTTGCCGGTCGAGCGGTTGTCGCGGCTGATCGAAGAGCATCAGTTCGATCTCTACAACGATCCGATGCCGACCCTTCCGGCGCTCGAAGGCTACCTCAACGAGACCTGCGCGGCGCTGTTCGCTCTCGCCGCGCAGGTGGCGGGCTGGCAATCCGGCGAGATCGAGCACCTCGCACGCCATGCCGGACTGGCGCAGGGCATCGCCGAGGTGGTCGCGGCGTTGCCGCTCGACGCGGCGCGGCGTCGGCTGTTCGTGCCGCTGCAATTGCTGGAGGGCGATGGCGGCGGGATCGAAGAGGTGTTCGCCGGCAGGCAAACCCCGAAGCTGCGCCGCGGCCCTGGATCAGTTGATCGGCGAAGCCGCCGCCCATGAGACGACCGCGCGTGCGCTGCTGGCGGATGCGCCGCCGGAGGTCAGGCCGGTATTCCTGCCGCTGGCGCTGGTCGGCCGCGAGCTCATGTGGATGTCGCGCGCCGATCGCGATCCGTTCCTGCCTCATGCGACATCGAGGCTGAGTACGCTGTGGACCCTGTGGCGGGCATCGCGGTCGCGGCCCTTTCGCGCCTGATCGATTTCTTCTCGCATTCCTGGGCGCGCCTCGGCTCAGCTTCGAATCCGTACATCGCCGAGGTGGCTGGATCGGGCCTGCGCCAAGGCTGGCGCGTCGCCCCGGTAATGACGCAGTGTTCAAGTTTCCGTCTCAAAATTGAACCGGTCCCGCAGGTTCTTGCGGGATTCCAGGATATTTCTCAGAAACGCGCGGTCGGTGTCGCTGGTCATCATCGGCTCGATCAAATCGAGCTGGTTCATCGCCACCAGTTGCAGGATTTCGGTGCGCGGTTTGCCGGCGCTGTCGCGCGGCAGTGCCTGCACCACCTGGATATGCTCCGGCGGCTTGGGGCCCTTGGCGGCACTGAGCTCATCGCGCAGTTGGGCTTCGAGCGCGTTCCGGTCGGCCTCGACAAAGGCATAAAGCCCGACGCCGGTGCGCCGGTCGGCGAACGCGACGATAGCGGTATCGCGCACGGCCGGATTTCTTCCGGATCAGGTCGACCAGCGCCGGGGCGTCATTGACCAGCCGGCGACCGCCGCCTTCGCGATCGGTGAAGTTGAACAGGCCGCGGGTGACGGCGCGGTAGACCTTCTTGCCGGTCGCAAGCCAGACGCTGGCGACCAGCGATTTGCGCGCGAGGATCTTGCGCTCCGACGCGGTCAGCGCGTCCGGCGCGTAGCTGCGCTTGTGCTTGAGCAGATGCCGCAGATCCTCGTAGGCGGCGATGCGGAACAGCCGGCTTCGCGTCCTGAAGCAGGCGGCGAGCTGGAAATCCGTCAGATAGGCCCGGCCGTCGCTGCCGCGCAGCCAGTTCTGTTCCTTGGCGAGATCGTTGTGGCAGATGCCGGCGCGGTGCAGCTTGCGCAGCGCCTGCTTGGCGGAGCGGAAATAGGCGACGTCGCCGACGGGCTTGGCGAGGTGCAGCGCAACGCCGTCGATGAAGCCGCGCACCAGCGCCTGCCGACCGGCCCATAGCAGCTCAGGCGCGACCTGCAGGCCGCGCGCTCTGTGCGAGGGCGCGGCGCTCGCGCGCGAACAGATGGCGCGCCGGGAGGTAGGACCACCAGGGCACCAGGTCGAGCCGCCGCAACACCGCGTCGACCTCGCCGCTCTCGCTGCGAAAGCGGCCGCGCTCGACCGTGGAAAACACGTCGCGCTTGAGCAGCACGCCGTCGATCCATTGCGCCGACAGAACCGCGGCATCGTCGTTGGGCAAACTCATGAAGGACTCACGCCGCCGCCGGGACAGGCAGGCCGTCGGCAATCCATCGATCGAGATCGGCCAGCGCGCGGGCGCTGATCGCCTGTTTCCTGGCGACGGTCTTTTCGTTGCCGCGCAGGCGGCCGCCGTCGGGCTTTCGGGTGGGTGGACTGGCGAGCGGCGGAAACAGCCCGAAATTGATGTTCATCGGCTGGAACGAGCGCGGGCCGGCGTCGATGGTTTCAATATGGCCGCCGGTGATGTGGCCGAGCAGGGCGCCGAGCGCCGTCGTCGCCGGTGGCGGCGCCAGCACCTCGGCGCGGGCCTCGGCGGCGGCAAACAGTCCGGCGATCAGGCCGATGCCGGCGGACTCCACATAGCCTTCGCACCCCGTCATCTGGCCGGCGAAACGCAGCCGCGGCTGCGCCCGCAGCCGCAATTGTGCATCGAGCAGCTTTGGCGAATTCAGGAAGGTGTTGCGATGCAGGCCGCCGAGCCGGGCGAATTCGGCCTGTTGCAGCCCGGGGATGCTGCGGAAAACGCGCTGCTGGGCGCCGTGCTTCAGCTTGGTCTGGAAACCGACCATGTTGTAGAGCGTGCCGAGCTTGTTGTCCTGGCGCAGTTGCACGATGGCATAGGCCTTCACGGCGGGCTGGTGCGGGTTGGTGAGCCCGACCGGCTTCATCGGACCGTGGCGAAGCGTCTCGCGGCCACGCTCGGCCATCACCTCGATCGGCAGGCAGCCGTCGAAATAGGGCGTGTTGGTTTCCCAGTCCTTGAAGTCGGTCTTTTCGCCGGCCAGCAGCGCCTCGACGAAGCCTTGATATTGCTGCTGCGTCATCGGGCAATTGATGTAGTCGGCGCCGGTGCCGCCGGGGCCGACCTTGTCATAGCGCGACTGAAACCACGCGATCGACATGTCGATCGAATTCCCGATGCACGATCGGGGCGATGGCGTCGAAAAACGCCAGCGCATCCTCGCCCGTCAGCGCGCCGATGGCATCGGCGAGCGGCGCCGAGGTCAGCGGCCCGGTTGCGACGATGACATTGTGCCAGTCCGCGGGCGGCAAGCCTGCGATCTCGGCGCGACGGATCTCGATCAGGGGATGCTCGTGCAGGGCCTTGGTGACGGCGGCGGAAAACCCGTCGCGATCGACCGCCAACGCGCCGCCGGCCGGCACCTGGTTGGCGTCGGCCGCCCGCATGATCAGCGACCCCAGCCGGCGCATCTCGGCATGGAGCAGGCCGACCGCGTTGTTGGCGGCGTCATCGGAACGAAATGAATTGGAGCACACCAGTTCAGCCAGACCGTCGGTGCGGTGGGCTTCGGTCATCCGGCCGGGGCGCATCTCGTGCAGGACAACGCCGACGCCTGAATTCGCGACCTGCCAGGCCGCTTCCGAGCCGGCGAGGCCCGCGCCGATGATGTGCACGGGTTGCGAGGGGATTTCATGCCTGTCATGGGCGGAGACGTAGCGCGTTTTCAGGCCGAGTGGAATGCGCCGCGCGCCAGACACGACAACGCCCGCGCGAAGGCGGGCGTTATCCGTTCTAATCAGGCTGAAGGCGATCAGCCGTTATAGGTACCGGCTGCAACGCGCGGAATGTCCGAGCGATCAAGCCCGATATCGGCCAGTTCGCGATCACTAAGCTGGGCCAGTTCGCTGACATTGCGCTGATAGTCCCGGAAAGCCTGGATCATGCGGATGAGCGAGAGCAACATGGGTATTCTCCTTATTTACGATTTAGCTCTTGGAGGAAGCCTCATCGTTGAAATGAATATAGAGCAGGGGTACTCGCTGTAGAAGTTCCAATGCTGCGGTGCAGCTAAGTATAAAACGCATAGCATCCGTAAGAACTGATTAACCAATCAGCACCGCGCCGAGATCTTTCGCCAAAATGCCTGTTTGACAGCAAAATAGGCCAAAACCGTCGAACGGCTTGCCATATGGGTAGGCTAACTGCCCGAATCGGCTAACTGCGGCGATATAAAAGGCCGAGGATCGGCTGGTTAGGCAGCGCTGCCAGCCGGACGATTATTACGCTTTCCCCATGCATGATTCGCATGTGTTATAATTACGAATATAAAATCATAACTTCAAGACTGCGAAGCCGGCTGCCGACCGAATCCCGCCACCGGATGGCCCTGACTTCGGAGCCCCGGGGGCCGGGCTACCCGTTCTCGTGCGGCGGATCGTCCCGAATCTGGTCCGAGGCGCCGGCACCACCAGGAGTTGCAGGCCGCCAGCCATCGCATCGTACGGATCGAGGCCGTCAGGGCGTGGAGAGGCCGGCATCCCGCCCTGCGATCGCGAAGCTTCGCCGACGACCCGTCGGTTCGCGCCGCCGCACGCGTCTATCGCCGATCCGTCCGGTATCTGGGATTTCGCAACATCGCCGCCCGAAAATTCGTTGCTGACCAGAAATCAAGTTACCGACGCGTCATCAAAAAACGCCGTTTCGCATAACGCTCTGCGTCGCGCGCCGATCACATTTGCATCGCGCGAAATTCATTCCGAAACTTTTCGGCGATAGCGAACAATCGCTGCGCAGATTCCAGCAATGGCGTTGGGTCTGTTCTAGACAAGAATGGAAAGTAACATGATCAATAAGTTACTCGGAGCAGCGGCAATAGCTGCCGTTATCGCTGCAGTGGCACCGGCCTCGGCCGCGAGGATGGGTGGCTGCAGCGGCGACAACTTGACGAAAACCGAAACCGCGATCGAAGCGATGGCAGACGGTGACGGCAAGATGATGGCGCAGAAGGAAGTAGCGATGGCGCAGACCGCAATGCTGGATGGCAAGATGGGCGCCTGCGCGATGCATATTCAGCACGCGATGCGCGCTGGAATGATGAAGTAGGAATCGGGGCTGGGGCCGATTGCGTTGTGATCGGCCCGCACTCGGCCAGCCGGAAATGTCTCAAGGCGCGTGCGCGAGCTGGCTGGCGAAATAGGCGATGGTCCTGGCGTAGACCTCGCTCTTGTTCCATTGCTGGATCACGCTGAAATTCGCGCTGCCCGGCTCCCAATCCTTGCCGCGCTGCCAGCCGTAAGAGGCGAGGTAATTGGCCGTCGATGCCAGTACGTCGGGGGCGCTGTGCAGGAGGTCGCGGCGGCCATTGCCGTCGAAATCGACCGCGAATTTGAGATAGGACGACGGCATGAACTGGGTCTGGCCGATTTCGCCCGCCCATGCGCCGCGCATTTCCGACGGCGAGAGATCGCCGCGTTCGATGATGCGCAGGGCATCCATCAACTGCCCACGGAATTCCTCTGAACGACGGCAATCGTAGGCCAGGGTCGCCAGCGAACGCAGCGTCGGAAATTTCCCGATATTGACGCCGAAATCGGTTTCCAGCCCCCAGATCGCGACCAGCACTTCGCCAGGCACGCCGTAGCTTTGCTCGATGCGCCCGAGCACCGATCCATATTGCTTCATCAGATTGCTGCCGCGCAGGAGCCGGGGCGGAACCATGCGGCCGGAGAACTCCTCGAAACTCTGGCTGAAGACCCGCTGCGAGCGATCCCGCGACAGCACCGTCTGGTCCAGCGTTACACCGTTCAGGCCGGACGTGATCGCCGGCTGCGAAATTCCCTTGGCGGCGGCTTCATTCTTGAAATCGTCGAGCCAGGCCTGGAAGCTGCCGGTTCCGCAGGCGGCCGCCAAAGCCGGCGCAGCCGGCATCGCCAGCACGGCGGACAGTGCCAGTGCACGGACGAGACCACGGCTCAGCAGGGGGCGCACTAAAATCATTCACTCTCGGGGGATGACCACGCGCCCGGAAATGTCCGCGGCAACCGCGGCCAAAACAAGGCTTGCCACAACGGCGCGCCGGGCGCGGGCGGGAGAGAGGAGGCAATCCGGGCCGAGCCACACGGCCGGATTGCCCAGGGGTTGCGCGGTCAGGCGCCGTCGCGGCGCCGCCATGGAAACAACGCCGCCGGGAAATCCGCCGCCGAACGCCGTTCGCGCGGCGGCCGGGGAGTAACCGGTCGCGGGTTGGGATCCGGTGCGATCACTTCGCGGTAGAGATGCCAGGTGGCATGGCCCAGCAGCGGGATCACGACGGCGAGGCCGAGGAAGGCCGGCAGCGATCCCGCCACCAGCAGGACCGCCACGATCAGTCCCCATGCCGCCATCGGCACCGGGTTACGTGCCACCGCGCGCAGCGACGTCACCATGGCTTCGCCGGCGCCAGCATGGCGATCGAGCATCAGCGGGAACGAAACCACGCTGATGCACAGCGCCACCACGGCGAACAGGAAACCGACGCCACAGCCGACGGCGATCAGCCACCATCCCTGCGGCGTGGTCAGCACCCGCCGCACAAAGTCCGGAATTTCGGCCGCGGCCTCGTAACCGAACGCCGCGACATAGATCGCCTGGGCGGTGGTCACCCACACCACAAACAGCGCCAGCAGCAGCGTGCCGAGCCCGAGCATGGCGCCGAACGAGGGCGAGCGCAGCACGTCGATGGCGTCCCACGCCGACGGTTGGTCGCCGCGCTCGCGCCTGCGGCTCAGCTCATAGAGACCGAGGGCCGCAAACGGGCCGAGCAGGGCAAAGCCGGCGGCCAGCGGAAACAGCAACGGCAGCACCGAATAGCCCAGCACCGTGCGCGCCAGCACCAATCCAAGCACCGGATAGATCACGCACAGGATGATGGCATGGCTTGGCACCGCCTTGAAATCGTCCCAGCCGAGCCGCAACGCCTTGTGCAGATCGGACAGTTGGATGGTTCGGATGATCGGCGCGGCTGCGATCTCCGGCACGGTCGGGCCGAGGGGTGCCGCATTGCCCGGGTATGATGTCGCCATTTCGTTGTCTCCCTGGTGGCGACGGCCGGAATTCGCGCGCCTCGCGGGACGCGAGCGGCCGTCTGCGGAAACGATCACGATCAAGCCAGACGCGAAGACAGGGAACCGAGGCTGGCCATGTCGCGAGCTGAATCGCAAGCCGTACTCTCAATCGCCTGCACTGTCGCTCACGCTTCGGTGACTATCTGCGTTGTCGCAGCGCAAACGCGCCTGTCATGCTGCCGTCATTCCGTTTCCGCCAGGTTCGTTGCAGCGCCGCTGTGCCGCATTGGCAAGCGCATCCGAGGCGACTAAGCTTGGCGACGATCAACCGCAGCGTCACTGGATCGGGAGCAAACGATGAGCATTTTCGGGAAAATCATGGGCGCGATCTTCGGCTCCAAGGCGACTGCCACGGCCGCAAGCGGTGGCGCCGCAACCAGCAGTGCTTCGACAAGCGGCGGTGCCGCTGCGGGCAGCAGCGGATCCGCGGCCAGCTCATCCTCGGCGACAGCCGCGCCGGCACAGACCGTCGACGTCGCGGCCATCGTCGACAAGGCGGCTGCCGCCAAGAAAGGCGAGAAGCTCGAATGGCGCACCTCCATCGTCGATCTGATGAAGGCGCTCGACATCGATTCCAGTCTCGGTGCGCGCAAGGAACTCGCGAAGGAGCTCGGCTATAGCGGGGACACCAATGATTCCGCGACCATGAATATCTGGCTGCACAAGCAGGTGATGGCAAAGCTCGCCGCCAATGGCGGCAAGCTGCCGCCCGAGATCAAGCACTAGCCGAACTTCCACCGCGATCGAAGGCCCGCGCCAGTGCGGGCCTTTTTCATGATCATGGCCGACAGGCCGTTATCTTGCCGGCCGCAAGACGGCGACCGCCCGACGTTCCTTGCAACCGGTTACCCACCAGATCGGCGAATTCCGGGTGCTTGCGCAGATAGTCGACGACGAAGCCGCAACCGGCGACCACCTTCAATCCATCGCCCCGGATGCGCTGCAGCGCGCCCCGCACCAGTTCCGAGGCGATGCCGCGGCCGCGCAGCGCGCGCGGCGTTTCGGTGTGGGTAATGATGACGGCGCCGGGCGCAAGGCGATAATCGGCAAACGCCAGCGTGCCTTCGACGTCCAGTTCGAAGCGGCTGAGCGATTTGTTGTCGCGAACCCGGTTCATGTCGAACTCATTTCAGCAAATCCTGGTAGGCGGGATTTTTGTCGATGAAGGCCTTCACGAACGGGCACTGCGCAATCACCTTCAACCGACTGACGCGCACCTGGTCGAGCGCGCCCTTGATCAGCTTCGAGCCGATGCCGCGGCCGCCGAGTTCGGGCGGCACCTCGGTATGGACGAAGGTGATGACGCCGTCGGCGATCTCATAATAGGTCGCGGCGACATGGTCGTCGACCGCCAGTTCGAAACGGTGCTGCGGCTTGTTGTCGATAACGTCGCCCATGGCCTATGCTGTATCATCAAACCCGTCCCCTCCTGCATATAGAAGATAGCGAGGCGAGACCGGAACGCCGCCGCGAAATCAGCGCTGGAGGCCATTAACAAGCCGCCGTGAATCTGGTTCAATTTCACCGACAGCGCGAGGCTGGAGAAGCCGCGTCGCTCCATTTCAAGCGTCGCTCCATTTCAAGAAGGTCTGTCAATGAAACTGATCGCTACCCTGCTCGGCGTCGTCCTGCTGGTGATCGCCGCCGTCTATTTCCTGGTGCCGGCGGACCAACTGCCGGGTTTCTTCCCCGGACATGAGGCCGGCGTCACGCATGTGCATACCAAGCATGGCATCGCGGCGGGTGTGGTCGGCATCGTGCTGCTGGCCGCGGGCGTGTGGATGGGAAGACGGTGAGCGACGAAGCCCCGCAGCACCCGACGCAGGCCACGGCGTCTTCGGGCGGCATGACGCGGATGTCGGACCGGGTGATGAACCTGGCGCATCTGCTGACCCAGAATGGCCGCCGCCATGGCGATCGCATCGGATTGATCTGGGGCGACCGATGCTGGAATTGGCGCGAGATCGATCGCTCGGTTTCCGCGCTGGCGGCCGCGCTCGCCGCGCGCGGCATCGGCAAGGGCGACCGCATCCTGGTCCATTCCAAGAATGGCGAGGCGATGTTCTGGTCCATGTTCGCCGCGTTCCGGCTCGGCGCGGTCTGGGTGCCGACCAATTTCCGGCTGATGCCGGACGAGGTGGCCTGGCTCGCCACCTCCTCGGGCGCCAAGGGCTTTCTCTGCCACGGCGATTTTCCCGATCATGCCGCGACCGTGCAGGCGGCGAGCCCGGCGCTCGGCTTCCTGTGGCGGATCGGCGAAGGCGCATTCGGCGAGACGTCGGTGGGCGAGGCGATCGCAGCGCATGCGGGGGCGACGGTCGAGAATGCCCGGGTCGATTACAATGATCCCTGCTGGTTCTTTTTCACCTCGGGTACCACCGGGCGTTCCAAGGCGGCAGTACTGACCCACGGCCAGATGGCCTTTGTCGTCACCAATCACCTCAGCGATCTGATGCCGGGGACGACGGAAAACGATGCCTCGCTGGTGGTCGCGCCGCTGTCGCATGGCGCGGGCGTGCATCAGCTCGTGCAGACCGCGCGCGGCGTGCCGACCATCCTGCTGCCCTCGGAGCGGTTCGACATCAACGAGGCGTTCCGGCTGATCGAGGCGCACCGCGTCAGCAACATCTTCACGGTGCCGACCATCCTGAAGATGATGGTCGAGCATCCCGCGATCGAACGCTACGATCATTCATCGCTGCGCTATGTCATCTATGCCGGCGCGCCGATGTACCGGGAGGACCAGAAGGCGGCGCTGGGCAAGCTCGGCGGGGTGCTGGTGCAGTATTTCGGCCTTGGCGAGGTTACCGGCAATATCACGGTGCTGCCGCCGGAGCTGCACGATCCCGAGGATGGCCCGACGGCGCGGATCGGGAGCTGCGGATACGAGCGCACCGGCATGCAGGTCTCGATCCAGGGCGATGATGGTGAGGAGCTGAAGCCGTTCGAGACCGGCGAGATCTGCGTGATCGGCCCGGCCGTGTTCGCCGGCTACTATGACAACCCGGAGGCCAACGCCAAGGCCTTCCGCAACGGCTGGTTCCGCACCGGCGATCTCGGCCACATGGATGCGGAAGGCTTTGTCTATATCACCGGCCGCGCCTCGGACATGTATATATCGGGCGGATCCAACATCTATCCGCGCGAGGTCGAGGAGAAGATCCTCACCCATCCCGCGATCGGCGAGGTCGCGGTGCTCGGCGTGCCCGATCCGGTGTGGGGCGAGGTCGGCGTCGCCGTCTGCGTGCCGCGCGAGGGGGCGAGCCCGGTGACGGAGGCGGACATGGCCGGATTCCTCGCCCCGAAGGTGCCGCGCTACAAGATGCCGAAGCGCTTCTTCTTCTGGGAGTCGTTGCCGAAATCGGGCTACGGCAAGATACCAAAACGGCTGGTGCGCGATGAACTCGAGGCGCGCGGGCTGCTCGACCTCACCGCGAAACAGCGCGACTGATGCGGCGCATCGTCCAGCCCGGCGCGCCGGTGCCCGCGCGCATGCAATGGGTGGAAGCCCGCGGCCGCGCGCTTTGCCTTGACGCTGGAGGCCGGCCTGCCGCTGCTGGAAGCCGCGCGCCGCGGCTTTGCGGCGCAAGGATTTGCCGGCGGCACCTTGAACCTCGGGGCAGGAGCGCTCGGCCCGTTTGCCTATGTGATGCCGGCGCTGTCGAAGACCGGCGCGAATGCGGCTTTCTACAGCGATATCTTCCGGCCCGCCGGCCTGACGCGGCTGAAGGTCGCGAGCCTTACGCTGGGCCAGCGCGACGGCGCCGCTTTCTTCCATTGCCACGGCCTGTGGGCCGAAGCCGACGGGCGCCTCAGCGGCGGCCATATCCTGCCGGAGGAAACCACTGTCGCCGAGTCCTTCGAGGCCGCCGCCTTCGGCCTCGACGGCGCGATCTTCACGGCCGAGCCCGACCCCGAGACCAATTTCAAATTGTTCGGACCGCTGCCGAGCCCGGTGGCAGCTGCCGAAACCACCAGCCGCGCCTTTGCGCTGCGGCTGCGGCCGAACCAGGATTTTGCCGGCGCGCTGGAAGATTTCTGTCGAGCGCGCGGGATCGCGCGGGCAAAACTTCATGGCGGCGTCGGCAGCACGATCGGCGCGCGCTTTGCCGATGGCCGCACGGTCGAACCCTTCGCGACCGAACTGGCGGTGAGTTCGGGCACGGTCGAACCCGGGGCAGGTGGCGCGCTGGAAGCGACCCTCGACGTGGCGCTGGTCGACTACACCGGCGGCGTCGCCGAGGGCCGGCTGATGCGCGGCGACAACCCGGTGCTGATGACAATGGAACTGGCGCTGGAGGTGCTGTAGTCAGGCGGAATATACGTCGCTATCGTGTCCTACAGCAGGAAAATGCCGATCGTTGGACTTCCGGATCTCGTTCAAAAATCGAATATGAAATCTTGAACATCGCATCCGGCCGGAAAAAGGGCACTTGCAGCATGGGCAGGAGACGCCAGCGGACGATCAACATGCCCGCGCCCTATCTCAAGCGCATCTGGATCGATGCCGCGCGCGTCCCGGATCCCGACACCTATCCGTTTTGCCTTCCGTTTCTGCAGAACGAGTTCGAGCTGAGCTTCGACCGCGCCGTCACCATCATTGTCGGCGAGAACGGCACCGGCAAATCGACCTTGCTGGAAGGGATCGCCGGGTTGGTCGGATTCGACGAGGCCGGTGGCGGCAAGGGATATAGGCCGGTCGATCACTCCGACGCGATCGAGGCGATGGGTGGCGAGCTCGCCGAGGCGCTGCGCGCCAGTTGGCTGCCAAAGATCACCAACGGCTGGTTCTTCCGGGCGGAGAGTTTTTTCGCGGTCGCGAGATACCTGGATAAGGTCAACACGGAACCCATTCCGGGCGTTCCTGGCGGAACACCGCCTGATTTCCTCTCCTACTCTCACGGCGAAGGTTATTTGCGCTTCTTCGAGGAGCGTTGCCAGCGGCAGGGCGTCTTCATCTTCGACGAACCGGAATTGGCGCTGTCGCCGGCGCGCCAGATCGAATTTCTGAAGCTGTTGCGTCGCATGGACCGCTCCGGGATTTGCCAGGTCGTCATGGCTACGCATGCGCCGATGCTGATGGCCTATCCGAACGCGCGTCTGCTGCGATTGTCGAAATACGGGCTGGAGACCGTGGCCGTCGAGGACACCGATCACTACAAGGTCATGCGCGAGTTCTGCGTCGATCCCGCAAGCTTCATGGAAGCGGCGATCGCGGAGTAAGGTGGTCGTCAAACGGCCGCTTAGCCCGGATTTCGCTGCGCTGCATCCGGGCTACACATTCTCACCGTCATTGCCAATGACGGGAAGGGCTATTGCCGCTCACTCCGCGGCTTCGCTGGTCCCGCTCTTGCGCGGCTTGCGCGCTCTTGCCAGCACCGGGCCCAGGAACTTGCCGGTGTAGCTGCGCGGCGCCTTCACGATGTCTTCCGGCGGACCCCAGGCGACGATTTCGCCGCCGCCGTCACCGCCTTCGGGACCGAGGTCGATCACCCAGTCCGCGGTCTTGATCACTTCGAGATTGTGCTCGATCACCACCACGGTGTTGCCCTGCGACACCAGCTCGTGCAGCACCTCCAGGAGCTTCTTGACGTCGTGGAAATGCAGCCCGGTGGTGGGCTCGTCGAGGATGTAGAGCGTGCGCCCGGTGGCGCGCTTCGACAGCTCCTTGGCCAGCTTGACGCGCTGGGCTTCGCCGCCGGACAGCGTCGTCGCCTGCTGGCCGACATGGATGTAGTCGAGGCCGACCCGATGCAGCGTCTTGAAGGTCTCGCGCACGCGCGGCACCGCCTTGAAGAATTCGGCGGCTTCCTCCACCGTCATGTCGAGCACGTCGGCGATCGACTTGCCCTTGAACAGCACCTCGAGCGTCTCGCGGTTGTAGCGCTTGCCCTTGCAGACGTCGCAGGTGACGTAGACGTCGGGCAGAAAGTGCATCTCGATCTTGATGACGCCGTCGCCCTGGCAGGCCTCGCAACGGCCGCCCTTGACGTTGAAGGAAAACCGCCCGGGCTCGTAGCCGCGCGCCTTGGCTTCGGGCAGGCCTGCGAACCATTCCCGGATCGGCGTGAACGCGCCGGTATAGGTGGCGGGATTGGAGCGCGGGGTGCGGCCGATCGGCGACTGGTCGATGTCGATGATCTTGTCGATATGCTCGAGCCCCTCGATGCGATCATGCGGCGCGGCGCCTTCGCTGGCATTGTTGAGCTTGCGTGCGATCGCGCGATAGAGCGTGTCGATCAGCAGCGTCGACTTGCCGCCGCCGGAGACCCCGGTGACGCAGGTGAACAGCCCCAGCGGGATTTCCGCCGAGACGTTTTTCAGATTGTTGCCGCGGGCGTTGACCACCTTGATGGTGCGGCGATGGTTGGGCGGCCGACGCTCGGGAATCTCGACCGACAATTCGCCGGTGAGATATTTGCCGGTCAGCGACTTCGGATTGTTCATGATGTCGCCGGGTGTGCCCTGGGCGACGATATGGCCGCCATGCATGCCGGCGCCGGGGCCGACATCGAGCACATGGTCGGCGAGCCGGATCGCATCCTCGTCGTGTTCGACCACGATCACGGTATTGCCGAGGTCGCGCAGCCGCTTCAGGGTTTCCAGCAGCCGCGCATTGTCGCGCTGGTGCAGGCCGATCGACGGCTCGTCCAGCACATAGAGCACGCCGGTCAGGCCGGAGCCGATCTGCGAGGCGAGCCGGATGCGCTGGCTCTCGCCACCGGACAGCGTGCCCGAGGCGCGCGCCAGCGTCAGATAGTTCAGACCGACATCGAGCAGGAACGACAGCCGCTCGCGGATCTCCTTCAGCACCCGCGCAGCGATCTCGTTCTGCTGGGCGTTCAGCACCCCGGGCACGGTCTCGAACCACTCGCCGGCGCGGCGCACCGAGAGTTCGGAGATTTCGCCGATATGCTTGCCGCCGATCTTGACGCACAGCGCCTCCGGCTTCAGCCGATAGCCGTGGCAGGCCTCGCAGGGCACGTCGGAGAAATACTTCGCCAGTTCCTCGCGCGCCCACTCGCTCTCGGTCTCGCGGTAGCGGCGGTCGATATTGGTGATCACGCCCTCGAACGGCTTCCTGGTATCGTAGGAGCGCACGCCGTCCTCGTAGGAGAACTTGATCTCGTCTTCGCCGGAGCCATGCAGGATGGCGCTCTGGGTCTTCTTCGGCAGGTCCTTCCACTTGGTGTCGAGGGTGAACTTGTAGAACTTGCCGAGCGCGGTCAGGGTCTGGACATAATAGGGCGAGGAGGATTTCGCCCACGGCGCGATCGCGCCCTTGCGCAGCGTCAGTTCCTTGTCGGGAATGACGAGGTCTTCATCGATATGCTGCTCGACGCCGAGCCCGCCGCAGGCCGGGCAGGCGCCGTAGGGGTTGTTGAACGAAAACAGCCTGGGCTCGATTTCAGGAATGGTGAAGCCGGAGACCGGGCAGGCGAATTTTTCCGAGAACAGGATCCGCTCCGGCCCGCTCTTGTCGTGGATTTTTGCGGTCTTTTTCTTCTCGTCATGGCCGGGCTTGACCCGGCCATCCATCTCATTCGGAGAAGATGGATCACCGGGTCGCGTACCTTCGGCACGGCCCGGTGATGACGGAGGGTCGGCATATTCGATCACCGCCAGCCCCTCGGCGAGCTTCAGTGCGGTTTCAAAACTCTCGGCCAGTCGCTGCCCGAGATCCGGCCGCACCACGATGCGGTCCACCACCACGTCGATGTCGTGCGGGAATTTCTTGTCGAGGGCGGGCGCCTCCGCCAATTCGTGGAACGTGCCGTCGATCTTGACGCGCTGAAAGCCCTTCTTGAGATATTCGGCGAGCTCCTTGCGGTACTCGCCCTTGCGGCCGCGCACCACCGGCGCCAGCAGATAGAGGCGGGTGCCCTCCGGCAGCGCCAGCACGCGGTCGACCATCTGCGACACGGTCTGGCTTTCGATCGGCAGGCCGGTCGCCGGCGAATAGGGTACGCCGACCCGCGCCCATAACAGGCGCATGTAGTCGTAGATCTCGGTCACGGTGCCGACGGTCGAGCGCGGATTCTTCGACGTGGTCTTTTGCTCGATGGAAATCGCCGGCGACAGGCCGTCGATCTGGTCGACGTCGGGCTTCTGCATCATCTCCAGAAACTGGCGCGCATAGGCCGACAGCGATTCGACGTAGCGGCGCTGGCCTTCGGCGTAGATGGTGTCGAAGGCGAGCGACGATTTGCCCGAGCCGGACAGCCCGGTGAACACCACGAGCCGGTCGCGCGGAATCTCGACGTCGAGGTTCTTCAGATTGTGCTCGCGCGCGCCGCGAATGGTTATCGCGCGCAGGCCGGAGCCGGCGGTTTGTTGGCGCTTCGCCTTGATCACTTCATCCATGCCGGCAATTCCAGGCGCGCGGGCGCCGAGTTCGAGGGCGCGTCGCCGAAAGCCGGGACTGAACGCCGATGGGTGCGCTTGGAACATAGGAAGAACGCGGATCGATTTCCAGTGCCACGTGCACGCCATCAACGGTTTGTTGCAGGGCGGATTGCAGGGCTGCCGCGAAAAGGGCACGGCACAAATGGAAAGGCCGGCGCGAGGCCGGCCTTTCGGACTTCGAGAGGTTCGGCTCGCGGCGATCAGTAGCGCGCGATTACCGGGCCGCCCCAACGGTAGTTCACGCGAACCGTAACGAGGTCGGCATCGCCGCTGATCCGATCGGCAGCAAAGAAAGCTCCGGTGGCCGGATCGGCGAACGTGGTGTTGCGGTCGCCCATGAAGATGTGGTCGTATTCAACGCCAGCCGACCAGTTCGGCGCGAAGCCGAACTCGAGACCGGCGCCAATCACCGCGCCCCACCGGGTGTCATCGCCGGACCTTCCGACAACCGCGTTCGTGGCGTCGGAAACGATCTGATACTGATTGTCGGTCACGGCAGCGCCACCCTTCACGTAAAGCAGGGTGTTGTTCCAGGCCCAGCCGACCTGGCCGGTGAACAGGCCGAATGCGTCCATCTTGGAGTGGTTCGTGAAGCCTGGGAAGAACAGGCTTTCGTTGGAGCCGCGCAGATCGGCCCAGTTGCCCTGCGCTTCGAGGCCGAACACCCAGGAGGCGCTCTGCCAGCGATAGCCGATCTGGCCACCGGCGACCCCGCCATCCGTATCGTGGCATCCCTCATTGGCGATGAAATTGAAGGCTGCATCGGTCGCCGCCCAGCAGTTACGCTGGTTGCCCCAGCCGCCGTTGGCGCCGACGTAGAAGCCGCTCCAGTCATAGACCGGGGCGATCATCGGAGCCGCCTTGGTGTAGGGCCGCGCAGCGAGGTCGGCGGCCGATGCCGGAGCCATTCCCAATGCGATGAGACCAACGGTACCCAGCAAAAATTTCTTCATCCTATATCTCCCCTTTTTCTTACTTGCTTTGGCTTTGATGGCGATCGATTCTGAAATCCCGAATATGCCAGAACCGGAGTCCAGAACCGGAGTATGGTCGCCCAACCTTCCAACTTCTGCGTGCAACATATCCCGATTCAAACCGCCATGCCGTCGCCAAAATGCAACAGTCGCGAACCAAGTGTGTCTCGCGGAAGGCAATGATTCATCTAGGTTTTCCCGGGAACCCGACGGAACTTTTGGAGGCGCTCGTGGTCCATTACCCGCTCGCCGCATCGGAATACCAACACCCGATTTTCAGTACCAGCAAGCATGGGAACAAAACTGGAACATGACCGACCGGCATGCTATATGTGGATAACCCGGGATCGTCCGGCGCGCGATGCGGCGAGCGTATAGGGTCGGTCCCCGAAAATGGGACGCAAGGGCATATCAGGGACGCAAGACTCAGGCCGGCAACGGGCAGAGCGCAAGTCCAGTAAATTCGAGCGTGGAGAGCAGCGATGGCGGGAAGTGTGAACAAGGTGATTCTGGTCGGAAATCTCGGCAAGGATCCGGAAATCCGGCGCACCCAGGATGGGCGGCCGATTGCCAATCTGAGCGTCGCGACCTCAGAGAGCTGGCGCGACAAGGCGACCGGCGAGCGCAAGGAAAAGACCGAGTGGCATCGGGTCGTGATCTTCAACGAAGGTCTCTGCAAGGTCGCCGAGCAGTACCTGAAGAAGGGCGCCAAGGTTTACCTTGAAGGCCAGTTGCAGACCCGCAAATGGACCGACCAGAGCGGCGCCGAGAAATACTCGACCGAAGTGGTGCTGCAGGGATTCAATTCGAATCTGACCATGCTGGACGGCCGCAGCGGTGGCGGCGGCGGATTTGGCTCCGACGATTCCGCGGGCGATTTCGGCTCCGGCGGATCGTCGGCCGCGCCGCGCCGCGCGGTCGCCGCCGCAGGCGCCCGCAACAGCGACATGGACGACGACATTCCGTTCTGATCGCCGCGAACGGTCGAGGCCCGGTCGGCCGCGCCGTCCAAATCGAAATCGGGGAGGCCTCGCCGTGAGCCTTGCGCCATTGCTCGATGCCGCTCCCCAAATTCCCCTCCATGCCTTCGCGGCGATGGCGGCGTTCGTGCTGGGCGTGGTGCAGCTTGCCGCGCCCAAGGGCACCTTGCCCCATCGCACGCTCGGCTGGATCTGGGTGACGCTGATGGCCGTGGTGGCGGCGAGTTCGTTCTGGATCCATCAAATCCGGCTGGTCGGGCCCTGGAGTCCGATTCATCTGCTGTCGATCTTCACACTGGTGGTGCTGCCGCTGGGCGTCTGGCGGGCGCACCGTCACGATGTCGCCGATCACCGGCGGATCATGATCTCGCTTTTTTCCGGCGCGCTGGTCGTCGCCGGACTGTTCACCCTGCTGCCGGGGCGGATCATGCATGCGGTCGTGTTCGGCCGTTGAAAACCCACCCCCGAGCGGGCGCTGCGGGAGCGGTTTTTGCAGCCGCGAAAACGCCGCCGCGCGGATCGTTCCCGGACCGGTTTCGGGGTCACGGCGAAAATCCCGGCGGTCGGTGTAAGTCTCTGGAAAAACGAAGGGAAAAACCGCGAATGGGGCACGCTTGGGGGTGGTTTGAAGGCCCCTCATACGCTATATGATTCCTGAGCCAAACTGACCGGAATCCCCCTTTGTCTGACCCTGAAGATACGAAGCCCGGAGAGCCGCCGGCGCCCTCGGATATTCGTCCCGTATCCATCCTCGACGAGATGAAACGCTCCTACCTCGATTACGCCATGAGCGTGATCGTGGCGCGCGCGTTGCCCGATGCGCGCGACGGGCTCAAGCCGGTGCATCGCCGCATTCTCTACGCGATGCATGAGAACGGGTTCGACTGGAACAAGCCATACCGAAAGTCGGCGCGCACCGTCGGCGATGTGATCGGTAAATACCATCCCCATGGCGACCAGTCGGTCTACGATGCGATGGTCCGCATGGCGCAGGATTTCTCCATGCGTGTGCCGCTGATCGACGGGCAGGGCAATTTCGGTTCGGTCGACGGCGATATGGCAGCCGCGATGCGTTATACCGAATCCCGCCTGACCAAGATCGCGCACTACCTGCTCGATGACATCGACAAGGACACCGTCGACTTCCAGCCGAACTACGACAGCTCCGAGAAGGAGCCGACGGTTCTGCCGGCGAAATTCCCGAACCTTCTGGTCAACGGCGCCGGCGGCATCGCCGTCGGCATGGCCACCAACATTCCGCCGCACAATCTGGGCGAAGTGATCGACGCCTGCGTCGCGCTGATCGACGATCCCGGGCTCGGCATCGACGACCTCATCAACATCATCCCCGGGCCGGATTTCCCGACCGGCGGCATCATCCTCGGACGCCAGGGCATCCGCTCGGCCTATCATCTCGGCCGCGGCTCGATTGTGATGCGCGGCAAGGTGTCGATCGACACCATCCGCAAGGACCGCGAAGCCATCATCGTCTCGGAAATTCCCTACCAGGTGAACAAGGCCACCATGGTCGAACGCATCGCCGAGCTGGTCCGCGAGAAGAAGATCGAGGGCATTGCCGATCTGCGCGACGAGTCCGACCGCGACGGTTTTCGCGTCGTGGTCGAGTTGAAGCGCGATGCGGTTCCGGACGTGGTGCTGAACCAGCTCTACCGGTTCACGCCGCTGCAGACCAATTTCGGCGCCAACATGGTGGCGCTCGACGGCGGCCGGCCGCAATTGATGAACCTGAAGGACCTGCTGACGCTGTTCGTCGCCTTCCGCGAACAGGTGGTGACGCGGCGGACCAAGTTCCTGCTCAACAAGGCGCGCGACCGCGCCCATATCCTGGTCGGTCTCGCCATCGCGGTCGCCAATATCGACGAGGTGATCCGCGTGATCCGGACCTCGCCAGATCCCAACACCGCGCGCGAAACCCTGATGTCGCGCGACTGGTCGGCCAGGGACGTCGCGGCGATGATGACGCTGATCGACGACCCGCGTCATCGGCTTGCCGAGGACGGCACCGCCCGGCTGTCGATGGAACAGGCGAGGGCCATCCTCGACCTGCGCCTGCAGCGGCTCACCGCGCTCGGCCGCGAGGAAATCTCCGAAGAGCTCGACAAGCTGGCGCTGGAGATCAACGACTATCTGGACATCCTGCGCTCCCGCGCCCGGGTCCAGGCGATCATCAAGACCGAGCTTGCGGAGGTCAAATCCGAATTTGCCACCCCGCGCAAGACTGACATCATCGAGCAGGAAGGCGAGGTCGAAGACGAGGACCTGATCCAGCGCGAAGACATGGTGGTCACGGTTTCGCATGCCGGCTACGTCAAGCGCGTGCCGCTGTCGGCCTATCGTGCCCAGCGCCGCGGCGGCAAGGGTCGGGCGGGGATGCAGACCCGCGACGAGGATTTCGTCAGCCGGCTGTTCGTGGCCTCGACCCACACCCCGGTGCTGTTCTTCTCCTCGCGCGGCCAGGTCTACAAGGAAAAGGTGTGGCGGCTGCCGATCGCGGCGCCGAACGCGCGCGGCAAGGCGCTGATCAATATCCTGCCGCTGGAGCAGGGCGAGCGGATCACCACCATCATGCCGCTGCCCGAGGACGAATCGTCCTGGGGCAATTTCGACGTGATGTTCGCGACCACCGGCGGCAACGTCCGCCGCAACAAATTGTCGGACTTCGTCGACGTCAGGCGTTCGGGCATCATCGCCATGAAGCTCGACGCCGCCGAGGCGATCGTCGATGTGCAGATCTGTACCGAGCGCGACGATGTGCTGCTGACCGCCGCCGGCGGCCAGTGCATTCGCTTCCCCGTCGCCGATGTGCGGGTGTTCCAGGGCCGCACCTCGATGGGGGTGCGCGGCATCGCGCTGCCGGAAAACGACAAGCTGATTTCGCTCACCATTCTGCGCCACATGGACGCCGATGCCGAAGAGCGCGCCGCCTATTTGCGCCGCGCCAATGCGGTACGGCGTGGCGGGGTCGAGGAAGAGGCGGGAACCGACGGCGAGGATGCCTCCGGCGCCATCGAGCTTGGCGAGCAGCGCTATGTCGAGATGTCCGCCAGCGAACAATTCGTGCTGACCATCAGCGAAAACGGCTATGGCAAGCGCTCGTCGTCGTTCGAGTACCGGACCACGGGCCGAGGCGGCAAGGGCATTGTCGCGATGTCGGTCAATGGCCGCAACGGCAAGCTGGTGGCGTCATTCCCGGTCGAGGACAGCGACCAGATCATGCTGGTGACCGACAAGGGCCAGTTGATCCGCTGTCCGGTCGAGGGCATCCGGATTGCGGGCCGCTCCACCCAGGGCGTCATCGTGTTCGACACCGCCGAAGACGAGCACGTGGTGTCGGTCGAGCATATCGGCGATGACGGAGAAAACGGCGAGAACGGGGGGTAGCGTCGCGGGTGGCGAATGGCGGGCCGGGTTTCTACTCGCCACTCCCCATTCGCCCCTCAAATCTCGATCTCGGTGCCGAACTCGACCACCTGCCGGGTTGGCAGCCCGAAGAACGCGGCGGAACGCTCGGCGTTGCGCTGCAGGAAGGCGAACACCGACTCGCGCCACATCCACATGCCCGGAACGTCCTCGCTGGGAATGATGGTCTCGCGGCCGATGTAATAGGTGATGTCGGTGAGATCGATGCCCGGCAGCTTGCCCTGCCGGCAGGCGAGCGCCAGCCCCTCATAGATCGTCGGGTACTGCATGAAGCCGTAATGCAGGATGACGCGCGTGATCCCCGGGATGACCTCGATCACCTCGGCGCGATCCTCTTCCGCGATGCGCGGGGATTCCTCGATCAGCACCGTCACCAGCACCACTCGCTGGTGCAGGCAATGGTTGTGCCTGACGAATTGCGTCAGGGCGAGCGGTACGCCGTTGGGCGCCGAGGCCAGGAAGACGGCGGTCCCGGACAGCCGCGCATGGCAGCGGCTGACCGCGGTCTCGATCAGGTCTTCCTCCGGTTGCCGCAGCGCACCGCGCGCCCGCTCGACCAGCCTGACGCCGCTTCGCCAGGTCAGCATCAGGAACGCCACCGCGGTCGCGAGCAGCAGCGGGAACCAGCCACCCTCGACCAGCTTGGTCGAGTTCGCGGCAAAGAAAATGCAATCGATGATCAGGAAAAAGCCGTTCACGGCGATGACGATCAACGGCGAGTAACCCCACTGGATCGCGACCAGCGCCGCCAGCAGAGTGGTGATGGCCATCAGCAGCGACACCGCGATGCCATAGGCGCCGGCCAGCGCGTCCGAGGTGCCGAAGCCGATCACGGCCCCCAGGGTCGCTGCGGCGAGCAGCCAGTTCACCAGCGGCACATAGATCTGGCCGATGGCGTGGCTGGTGGTGTGCTTGATGTGCATGCGCGGCAGAAAGCCGAGCTGGATCGATTGCTGGGTCAGGGAAAACACGCCGGAGATGATCGCCTGCGAGGCAATCACGGTGGCGAGCGCCGCGAATCGCGACCAGCGGATATTGCATCCAGTCGGGCGCGAGTTGATAGAACGGATTGTCGATCGCGGTCGGATCGGTGATCAGCAGAGCCGCCTGCCCAAAGTAATTCAGCACCAGCGCCGGCAGCGCCACGGCGAACCAGGCGAGCCGGATCGGCACCCGGCCGAAATGGCCCATGTCGGCGTACATCGCTTCGCCGCCGGTGACCGCCAGGAAGGCCGCGCCGAGGATGGCGAAGCTGATGCGGAAATCCTGGTGGATCAGGAAGTCGAACGCGCAGAGCGGGCTCAGCGCGGCCAGCACGGCCGGCGCCTTGATGATGCCGTGGATGCCGAGCGCGGCGAGAACGGCGAACCAGCCGACCATCACCGGCCCGAAGATCTGCCCGATCACCCCGGTGCCCTGCCTCTGCATGACGAACAGGCCGATCAGGATGACGATGGTCACCGGCACCACGACCGGCGCCAGCGACGGCGCATCGACCTTGAGGCCTTCGATCGCGCTCAGCACCGAGATCGCCGGCGTGATGGCGCCGTCACCGTAGAGCAGGGCGGCGCCGACCAGCCCGACGATCAGTAGTTGCGCCCGCCACGTTCCGGGCTGGGCGTTGCGCGCCGAGAGCAGCGCCAGCAGCGCGACGATGCCGCCTTCGCCGCGGTTGTCGGCGCGCATGATCAGCAGCGCGTATTTGATCGAGATGATCAGGATCAGCGCCCACAGGATCAGCGAAGCGACCCCGAGCACAGCCTGCGACGTCACGGCGCCGCCATGGGCGGCGGCCTTGGCCGCTTCCTTCAAGGCGTAGAGCGGGCTGGTGCCGATGTCGCCGTAGACGACGCCGAGCGCGCCGATCGTTGCCGTGACTGGCAGGCCGGCGGATTTGATTGATTCGGCGACGGGCGTGGCGGTCACTGGCGATCCCCCGGGCAGTGACCGCACGCTGCCAGTCGGATCGCCGGCGCGGCACGGTCAAGCGCCAGTCTGCGACACCCCGCGACAAATTGCCATCGGATTACATCGATGAGGATGGCGGCTCGACTTATTGCGTGCGGTCTGCGCTGACCAGCCGGGCCTGCCGGATCACCGCCTTGGTGCCGACGGCACGCAGGCAGGAGGCTTCAAAATTGGGCCAGGCCTGTTGCGAACAGTCACGGCCGACCGGGCGCACATCCAGCCGGTCGCCCTTGGCGAAAGCCTGCGGCACGCTCGCTTCGACCTGCGGAGCAAAGCCAGGAAGGATGGTGAGGGCGGCGGCGACAAACGCAGCGATGGCTATGGCCGAAAGAGCCTTGATCATGACGGTCCCCTGTCATTGGGCCTTTGCAGCCCGTTTCGTTGTCGGATTGATAACCAAGGCCGGTTTCCGGATGTCTTCGCAAACGCGGAAAATGGTTTCGTGCCGCCGGAGTTTTGTTTCGTCGCAGTTCGGCGGGAAGAAACATTGTCGGCTTGCAGAGGAGACGCGGCGACCCTGCGAATGGTTCAGGTGCCGAGCCAAAATAAAGTGGTGGGGTTGGCCCGAAAGGCCGGGAACCCGCCGGCTTGCGGGGCTGCCCGGGGCGCGGTAGAGGGGGGTATGCCCCGCGTCGCGCTGTATCCCGGCTCGTTCGACCCCGTCACCAACGGCCATCTGGACGTGGTCCGGCATGCGGTCGGCCTCTGCGACCGGCTGATTGTCGCGATCGGCATCCATCCCGGCAAAAAGCCGCTGTTTTCGGTCGAGGAACGGCTTGATATGGCGCATAGCGTATTTGCGCCGATTGCCGCCGCTGCGGGCTGCGCCTTCGCCTGCACCACCTACGACAACCTTACGGTCATGGCGGCGCGGCAGAACGGCGCGACCGTCATGATTCGCGGCCTGCGCGACGGCACCGACCTCGACTACGAGATGCAGATTGCCGGCATGAACGAGACCATGGCGCCCGAGGTGCATACGGTGTTCGTTCCGGCCTCGGCCTCGGTCCGCCCGATCACCGCCACACTGGTGCGCCAAATCGCAACCATGGGCGGCGACGTCTCGGCATTCGTGCCGCCGGCGGTCGCCGCCAGCCTCAAAGCCAAACTCGCCGGCTAGCCAGAACGGCCGCCGGCTTCCCTTTATCCGGAGTTTTCATGATCCGAATTCTCGCCCTCATCGTCGCGCTGGTCTGCGCGGCCCCCGCGATCGCGCAGCCGCTTCCGGCCGATCTCGACAAGCAGAATGCGATTGTCATCGACACCACCAAGGGCCGCATCGTCATCAAGTTGCGGAACGATCTGGCGCCCAAACATGCCGAACGGCTCAAGCAACTGGCGCGCGACGGCTTCTACAACAACGTGCCATTCCACCGTGTGATGGATGGCTTCATGGCACAGACCGGCGACGGCCAGAATTTCAACGGCACCGGCGGATCGAAATATCCGAACCTGAAGCAGGAATTCTCCAGCGTTCACTTCAAGCGCGGGATCGTCGGCATGGCCCGGCGCGGTGACAGCGTCGACAGCGCGAACTCGCAGTTCTTCATCATGTTTGCGGACGCTCCGAGCCTCGACGGCCAGTACACCGTGGTCGGCGAGGTGGTTTCGGGAATGGATGTGGTCGACAAGCTCAAGAAAGCGCCGCCGGGCTCGGCGGGCGGCACCGTCACCGATCCCGACAAGATGGTGAAGGTGCAGGTCGCATCCGACATCAAGTGAGCCATGGCATCGTTGCGCCGGCCATCGCCCTTGTTAGCCGCAGCGCTGCTGTTGCCGTCCCTGATCGCGCCGGCGCGGGCTCAACCGGCGAAGGTCGATACCATCAAGGACGTATTCGCACGACTGGGCAGTTGCTGGCGGCCGCCGCCGCCGGGGCGCGCCAATCCGGACATGGACATTACCGTGATCGTCAGTTTCAACCGCGACGGCAATATCTTCGGCCATCCGAAAATCACTTATGAATCGCGGCAGGCAACCGATAATGACCGGCTGATGTACCGCATCGCCGTGATGGAGACGTTGCAGCGCTGCACGCCGATGCCATTTACGCAAGGCATGGCCGGGGCGGTGGCCGGTCATCCCTTCGCGGTCCGGTTCCACAATCGCAAACCTTCCCTCCAACCGACAGAGAAGAGAGCATGGCTGTTACCGAAAATACTCTGATCCTCGAAACCACCCAGGGCCCCGTCACGATCGAGATGCGGCCGGACCTTGCCCCCGGTCATGTCGCGCGGATCAAGGAGCTGGTGCGCGAGGGCTTTTACGACGGCATCGTGTTTCACCGCGTGATCGACGGTTTCATGGCGCAGACCGGGTGTCCGCAGGGCACCGGCACCGGCGGCTCCGGCAAGAAGCTCAAGGCCGAGTTCAATCGGGAGCCGCATGTCCGCGGCACCACCTCGATGGCGCGTGCCGCCAGCCCGGATTCCGCCGACAGCCAGTTCTTCATCTGCTTCGACGATGCATCGTTCCTCAACAACCAGTACACGGTGTGGGGCAAGGTGACCGAGGGGATGGACAACGTCGACAAGATCAAGCGCGGCGAGCCGGTGAAGAATCCGGACAAGATCGTCAAGGCGCACATGGCGGCCGACGCGGCCTGAGCTAAACACTGTCATTTCGGGGGCGCGCGCGAAACGAGCGAACCCGGAAGCTCGAGATTGCGGATTGCCGCGCCCCGCGCGGCCTCCGGAGTGACGTTTCTCGACAACGCTGGAGCGCATCGCGCCATGCGCACCGATCTGTTCGATTTCGAACTCCCCCCGGACCGCATCGCACTGCGACCGGCGAGCCCGCGCGATTCCGCGCGGATGCTGGTCGTGCAGCCCGACGCGGTCTGGCGCGACCGTGCTGTTTCGCGATCTTCCGCAATGGCTGGAGCCCGGCGATCAGCTCGTGGTGAACGATACCAGGGTGATCTCGGCCCAGCTCAGCGGTCGCCGCATCGGCCGACCGACCGAGCCGAAGATCGAGGCGACCCTGATCAAACGTCTCGACGGCTCGCGCTGGCGGGCGCTGGTAAGGCCGGCGAAGAAGCTGTCGCTGGGTGACGTGGTTCGCTTCGGCAATGAGGGCAGGGTCTGCCTGCTCGGCCATCTCGACGCCGAGGTCGAGCACAAGGGCGACGACGGCGAGATCACGCTGTCGTTTTCATTTCACGGACCGGCGCTCGATCAGGCCATCGCCGATCTCGGCGCGCCGCCGCTGCCGCCCTATATCGCCTCGAAGCGCGAAGCCGACGCGCGCGACGCGGCCGACTACCAGACCATGTTTGCGGTCCATGAGGGAGCGGTTGCGGCGCCGACCGCGGGCTTGCATTTCACGCCGGCACTGGAGCAGGCGTTGCGCGACCGTGGCGTCGGGATTCAGCGGATCACGCTGCATGTCGGAGCCGGAACCTTCCTGCCGGTCAAGGCCGATGACACGGCCGGCCATCGGATGCACGCCGAATCGGGCGTCATCTCCCGCCAAACCGCCGCCGCGCTCAATGCGGCACGGGCCGCAGGCGCCCGGATCGCCGCCGTCGGCACCACGTCGCTGCGGCTGCTGGAAAGCGCCGCGGCGGAGGATGGCATGATCGAGCCGTTCGCCGGCGAAACCGATATCTTCATCACGCCGGGTTACCGCTTTCGCGCCGTCGACATTCTGCTGACCAATTTTCACCTGCCTCGCTCGACGCTGTTCATGCTGGTATCGGCGTTCAGCGGTCTCGAGACCATGAAACGGGCCTATGCCCATGCGATCGAGAGCGGTTACCGGTTCTATTCCTATGGCGACGCCTGCCTGTTGTTTCGTGATAAGTCCAGCGGATGACGATCGCCAATCATTTCGAATTGCTGGGACGCGACGGCCGCGCGCGGAGCGGCCTGCTGACCACGCCCCATGGACCGGTGCGGACGCCGGCTTTCATCCCGGTGGGCACCGCCGGCGCGATGAAGGGGCTGCATTGGCGCGAGGTGCGCGACGCCGGTGCCGACCTCGTGCTCGGCAATACCTACCATCTGATGTTGCGGCCGGGCGCGGAACGGATTGCCGCGCTTGGCGGCCTGCAGGTCTTTACCGGCTGGCAGGGCCCGATGCTGACCGATTCCGGCGGCTTCCAGGTCATGTCACTGTCGGCGCTGCGCAAGGTCAGCGAAAACGCCGTCACCTTTCGCTCGCACATCGACGGCGCCAGGATCGAATTGTCGCCCGAACGCTCAATCGAAGTGCAGCGGCTGCTTGGCTCCGACATCGCGATGCAAATGGACGAATGCGTGCGGCTGCCGGCAGAGCGCGGCGACATCGAGCGGGCCATGCATTTGTCGCTGCGCTGGGCGGAGCGCAGCAAGCGCGCGTTCGAGACGGCGCCGCCGGGATACATGCTGTTCGGCATCGCCCAGGGCGGCGATGTGCCCGAACTGCGCCAGGCCAGCGCGCGGCGCCTGGTCGATCTCGGGTTTCACGGCTATGCCATCGGAGGCCTCGCGGTCGGTGAACCGCAAGCGGTGATGCTTGCGATGATCGACGAGGTGGTCCCGATCCTGCCGCAGGATCGTCCGAGATATCTGATGGGTGTCGGCACGCCCGAAGACCTGCTGGAGGCGGTGGCGCGCGGCGTCGACATGTTCGATTGTGTGATGCCGACGCGCAACGGCCGCCACGGCGTGGCGTTCACGCGGTTCGGCCAGATCAATCTGCGCAACGCCCGCCATGCCGACGATCCGCGGCCGCTCGACGAGGAAAGTGCGTGGCCGTCGACCCGCAACTGCTCGCGCGCCTATCTGCATCATCTCGTGAAATCGGGCGAGACGCTGGGGGCGATGCTGCTGTCGGAAATCAATGTCGCCTACTACCAGCGCCTGATGCACGACGCCCGTGACGCGGTGGCGCAGCGCAGATTTGAAAGCTTTCGCAGCGACACCCGGGCCGGATGGGCAAAGGGCGATATCGCGGAGCGCTAACGCAATTTCAACCTCAATGGCTTCATCCCTTGAGACGCATCGCTGCGCGATGGAGCGTCGTTCCGGGGCGATGCCAACGGCATCGAACCCGGAATCCAGAGACTCCGGGTTCGCGCTCACGCGCGCCCCGGAATGACGGCGGGCTTTTGGAAGCGGAATTAGTTGCAGGCAAATCGTTTGAGCAAATGCTTGGTCACGAAACCGTAACCGCAGGTGTCGCAGGTCCAGAGATAGCTGATGAAGTTGTCGGAGAGATAGGCGGAGGCTTCCGCCGCCACCATTGAATCCGAGCAAACCGGGCAGGTCGGCAAATCACAGCCACGCGGGTCGGGGTTAGACGCTACGGTCGACAGGACTTCAGCAATTGCTGGCATCGTGACCTCCTTGCGATCTGAACCTTGGCTCTACACACGCTAAGTTATACACGGATTTGTTTGACGACGTCACAACACAAATGCGTTGGTTTGGTGATTATTCCGTTCACCAGAACGCTTGCCGATGAATTATTCACAGAAAAATTTGTGTGCAAAAGCAGCGGCGCGTCGCTGCCGCAGCGCACAATCGCCGCCGCAGATCTTTCATATTCCCGATTCGTTTCGGCGGATTGCCGGTCGATGATGCGCCGCGTCAATGGCATTCAAGCCTGCGCCCGCGTGCAGCAACGGTGCACCGCGCTGGCGGCGCGGACCACGCTTGGGCCGCGCGCCTGCCCGTGAGTGGTCGTAATTTGCTCAAGAAATAAGAGACAAAATGCAATTGTCGGCGGCTGGCCGGATGTACGCCAGCGCAGGCCAGAGGAGCCCCGGAGAGTAATCTCCGGGGCTTTACTCGCGGGGGGCCCACACATTCCCGAGCGCTCGTGATGTTTCGGATGCAGGCTTGTTGACCTGCTGCCTCCGGTGGCGAGCCGCAAATTCCCCACACATTGCTGCCACAACGTTACAGAAGTTTCTCATGGGTGCGCCGATCCGCACTTCGGATCGTGGTGTCACCGTTCTTGCAACGCAATTTGTCGATCGCGTTATTTGAAGGAATTTAGCCGTGTCGGATCAACCGCGACGTCCCCGAACCCTGAACGATGCCCGCACCGAAGCTGAAGCGGCGTTCAAGCGAACCACGACCAAGGTGCCGGAAACGCCGGCCAAAAAGACCGCGCTCCCCGGTGTAAAGGAACTGGTTTCGCTGCGGATCGATCAGGACGTTCTCGAACACTTCCAGGCCGACGGTCCGGGCTGGCAGGAGCGGATCAACGATGCGCTGCGCAAGGCGGTTGGGATGTGATCGGCGAAGGTCGGGCATGAACAGGTGGCCTCGTGGTTCGAGACGCGCGGCGTCGCCGCGCTCCTCACCATGAGGGTCCAACACCGGAGGTCCAACCCTCCTCCGAGGAGCCGCGCTTTTGCGCGGCGTCTCGAAGGATGAAGGCGCCACGGCGCCGCAGAATGCCTACCGGAACAACCCTCCGACCACGCCGCCGATGAAGGCGCCCGGACCGCTGGGACCGCGATACTGGCGGCCGCCGCCACCGCCGCCGCGGTGATGACGCGCCGGCTTGTCATCGGAATCGTTATTGGCGCTGGGGTCCGTTGTCGCGACGATTTCGGCCAGCAATGCCTTGTGCTGCAGCTTGTTGAGGAAGCCGGTCGCGGGATAGCCGCGCGCCGCCTGCCACCGCGTGATGACGGCGCGGGTCGCGTCGTCGAACTTGCCGGTCGCCTTGGTATCGAAGCCAAGTCCAGTCAATCGACGCTGCACGTCGCGCCGCTGACCCCTGTCGAGGCCGATCTGGTCTTCCGTGACCTGGGTGGCCTCCGCCGTGAAGGTAGCGGGATCGGGGCCGGTCGTCAGGTTGCGGGTCGTGGTCGACGGACCATTCTGCAACTCGGCAATGCGGGCCAGCGCCAGCGACTTGAACTGGCCATTGGGATAGCTGCTCAGATAGGCGTTGAGCTCTTCAGGCTTGTTCAATTCCTTGACCGAACGCCAGAACTCGAGCTCGACATCGGTCGCGCCGTTGGAGGAGGCGACCGCCGCGGGAGCGCTGGGTGATGGCGACGCGGCATTGGCCGCCGGCGCCGGCGCCGGATTGAGATATACCGAGCCGATCAGATTGGTGTGGCCCCAGGGAAGCTGACCCTTGTTGGTCTCCTCATTGACCTGGGCGCGGACCTCGGTCATCGCCTGCTGGATCTCGACGCCCGGCTGCGTGATGTGGGCGATCAGGGCGCGCGTGAAGGGGCTGTCGGTGCCTTCCTGCCCGTCGAGCGCGGTTTGCCCGGGACCGGTGGCGAAGGCGATCAGCGTTCCCTCTCCGGACTTCATTTCGGCAAGACCGGACTGCACGCTGACGCTGCGGGTCGCGGAATTCGACTTGATCTTGGCCGCGAAAGGATTGTCGCGGCAGGCATCGAGAAACACCAGCTTGACCTTGGCGTCGCTCATGGTCTGGTCGAGCGTGAGATCGATGTTGATGGCGGCACCGAGCTTGACGTCCATTTCCGATTTGATGTCGGCATCGACCGGCAGCAGATAGTTGGTGCCGCTGATGGCAATGCCGTGGCCGGCGTAGAAGAACACCGCGACGTCGGCGCCTTGCGCCTTCTTGCCGAATTCCAGCAGCAGTTCGGTCATCTTGTCGCGGGTCAGGTTGGTGCCCTCGACGACGTCGAAACCGACATTGCGCAGCACGGCCGCCATCGCCTTGGCATCGACCGGCGGGTTGGGAAGCTGGGCGACATTCCTGTAGGCGCCATTGCCGACCACGAAGGCGACGCGCTTGTCGGCCTTGGCCGGGTCGGCGGCGAACAGCATGCAAATCAGGGAAAGGAAAAGGGTGGCGTAACGCATGGAAATTCCCCTGGCTGAGTCGTGCAATTTCAACGGCAACAATCGGGTCAGGTTACACGAAAAAACCATACTCGGCGCCAGAAAAGTCGCAACCGCGCGCCAATTCCGGGTGGAGCCGAGGACGAGGCGATCATCGCCGGTTTTCGACCGGCCTTGCGTGATCTAAATCACAATCGGCACGTCACCCATCAGGTTCCCGCGCGCGCGGGGACCGGTAGCGGGGTCTTCAGGTTCAGCAGGTTGCCGGAGAGGATCAGGATCGCGCCGAGCACGGTGAAAGCGTCAAGCCGCTCGGAATAGATCAGCCAGCCGGCGGTCGCGGTCAGGGGCACGCGCAGGAAGTCCATCGGCACAACGATGGTCGCATCGGCGTGCAGCATCGCGCGCGCCATGCAGTAGTGGGAAAATGTTCCGCAAAAGGCGATCACGACGGTCCAGCCCCATACATCGGCCGACGGCCATCGCCAGAAGTAGAGCGAGGGGAAAAATCCGGCCGCCGACTGGATCACCAGCATCCAGAAAATGATCGCCAGGGTTTTTTCGGTGCGGGTCAGCGACTTCATCATGGCTATCGAGATGCCGAATCCCACCGCTGCCGCCAGCGCGATCAACTGGCCGGGATTGATCTCGCCGGTGGCGGGACGAACAATGACAATCACCCCGACAATCCCGAGCACAATCGCCGCGATCTTCCAGACCGTCATGCGCTCGCCGAGAAAGCTCGCCGCGAGAATGGCGGTCCAGATCGGCATGGTGAACTCGATCGAGACCACCTGGCCCAGCGGAATCAGGGTCAGCGCAAAGAACCAGCCGAGCTGGGCACCGTAGTGGACGAGATTGCGCCCGATATGCTGCAACGGCCGCGAGGTCTTCATCGCCGCAAAACCTCCGTTGCGGCGGATCAGCGGATAAAGCATCAAAAAGCCCAGGATCGAGCGCAGCTCCATCAGCTCGAACACGTTCAGCTCGCGCATCGCTTCGCGACCGGCGACGGCCACGATCAGCATCAGGCTGAGCCAGCCGGCCATCCACAACGCGGCCCTTGGCTTGGAAGGTGTTCGGTCCATCGGCGGGAATTACCATGCAGGCTGCGGCAGGCGCAGCGCGAAGGGCGGGGGAGTCGCCGGTATCGGCGACCGCTTGCGGATTTGCAACGCGCAAAAATGCCGGCGTGCCGCGCGGCCTCGATTTGGGTGGTATCCACTTCGCGCGAAAACGCTATAAGGATCGGCGGTCGATATTGGCTTTTGGAGGATCCCTCATGCGCATCTTGCAACCGGCTGAATGGGCCAAGCCGCGCGGCTTCTCGCACGGGGTTGCGGTCGATGGTCCCGGTCGATGGATCGTGCTCGCCGGCCAGACCGGTGGTGACGAGAAGGGGGAATACCAGCCCGATATGGCCGCGCAGGTCGGGGTCGCGCTACGCCGGATCATCAAGCTGCTGGCCGAGGCCGGTGCCGGTCCCGAGCACATTGTTCGCCTGACCTGGTATTTGACCAGCCGGAGCGAATACGAAGCCGCCGGGGCCGGGATCGGCGCCGCCTGGCGCGAGACGCTTGGGCGATATTTCCCGCCTTCGACGCTGCTTTACATCGATGGCCTGGTCGATCTCAGGGCAAAGGTCGAGATTGAAGTCACCGCGTTCGCCCCGGCTTCCCAGGCCTGAGCCGGAGAGCCAAGGCGGGGCCCGCGTCAGGAACGGGTTAGCGAGATCGTGGCGCCCCGGAACCCGTTCTCGGACTTGATCACCACCGACTGCCGGTTGCCGCGCGTGATCAGGGAGATGCTGGCGGTGAAACCAGGCGCGCTCGCCACGACCTGGAAATTGCCGTTGCCGCCGCGTCCTTCAATGTTGCCGTTGACGCCCCGGCTGCTTTCGCTCCAGGTCCCGGACAGCGTTCCGCGCTCGGCGATGACGTTGGCTTTGAGGTCGAATTTATAGCTGTCGCTGGCGCAGACCAGGGTCTGGTTGAGACCGGCGCCGTTGTCGCCGACGGCATAGGAGGCGCGGCACCGGATGCGCTCGGTCGAGCCGTCGTCCAGCGTGACCGTGCCGGCGCCGGACCAGTACCCTGCCAAACCGGCAAACGGGCCCGATTGCGCGTAGCTGCTGGAGTCGAACCCCGCCACGGCAAACAGCGCGGCGGCGGCCAGGATCAAATGCCTAATGAACAGGGACGCACCAGCCATGCGGCCTGCTCTACTGTCGCGACGCTTCCCACCGACCGCTGCACGGTATGCCCGCTGAAGCGCCATTCCATTTCCCCGATCCGGCATTTGCCATTGAGTTGGCCGTTTGCATATGCACCATGGATTGAGACACGGACAAGGCCTTCGCGTCCTACACTGCCGCTAACATCCGCTCCGGCGGCAGAAACTTTTCCGTCGGCCACGGTGAGGGTGGAATTGCTCGAAGGTTCGCAACTGCCGGACTTGGTCACGACCGTGACACTCCACAGGCCGTCATAGGGTGTCTGGGCCGTCGCGGGCGCGGCGACGAGGGCAGCCGCGGCGGTCAATGCGGAACCGAGCAATGCGGTTCTGAGGCGTTCTTGGCGCATGAATGATGTTTCCCGATGTGTGTGATGACATGGCTTATTCCGGCAGAATGTGTCCAAAATTTGCTGCATTGCAAGAGGTCGAATTGTTCCCATGGGTTCAAACACATAGCGGTGAGCTTGGTTCCCACTCCGGAACAATATCGGCGCTGCCGGGAACAAAAAGGGCGCCGATTCCGGCACCTAATGTGACGGGCTCGGCGCCTTTGTCGCGAATTCTTCATCCTGGGGTTTGGCCGGCAGGCTGTGGTGGGCTTTGGCGTAGTCGATCACCTCGCCGAGCAGCTTTTGGCCGAGCGGCGCCAGCGCGCGTTCCCACAGTTCCCGGGCGGTTTCGCCCCGCTTGACGAAGCACCACTCCTGCGCCGCGATGGCCCCGGCATCCATGCGATCAGCGAGGTGATACACGGTACCGCCGGCAATTGGATCGCCTTCTCGGATCGTCCATTCAACCGCCGCGATGCCGCGGTGCCGAGGCAGCAGCGAGGGGTGATAGCCGATGCCCCCGAGTTTCGCGGCCGCAAGGGCCTGATGGCTGATGCGGGCGTGGCTGTGGGCGGTCACGATCAGGTCGGTTCCGGGCGCGATCTCCTCGGCCACCACCAGTCTTGGATCGGCCTGCACGATCACTTCGATCCCGGCATGCCGGGCCGCTGCGGCGAGGCGATCATCGCCGTCGGCCACCACCACCCTGACGACATCAACGCCGCGCCCGCGCAGCATATCCAAAGTCGTCACGCCGAAATGGCGGGAGCCGACGAGAGTAATCCGCATGATGGTCCTTTCGGGCGGCGACGCCGGACCGGGCCGCAAACCGCATCAATGCCATAGATGACCCGGCGCGGGGTGCCGCAAACGGCTTGGCCGGCCTCGATCCACATGTTTTCGCGGCCGGGCGGGTGCAAACAAGGCAGCCAACGCTGCCGCGCGCTGACCGGTGTCCGAGCGAGTGCAAAGGCGCCCGCTATTGAAGACGCCAGCATTCGCGGGCAATGTAGCGTCCTGTCTTTCAGGGCCACAGGCCCGGGACGGGCCGTTTCGCCACCATCCGGGGCCGGCCTCGCCGGCCGGGCCATGCCGAAGGACGCTGCGATGACATCGAAATGGATTGCCCTCCTTTTCTCTGCCATCGCTCTCGCGGGTTGCTGCGCGTCGGGAACCGGCTGCTATGCCCCGGTGGCGGGAACGCCGGTCGCCTGGGATGGACTGGGACCGCCCCCGGACGACCAGCCCAGGGTGATCACGGAAAACGGCGTGACCGAGGAACAGCCAAAGAGACCGGCAAAACCGGTCGCCAAGCCAAACGGTGGCGGGACTGCCGCCGCAGCGATCAAACCGCATTCGGATGAGTGGTGGGCGCAGAAGGAGGCGGCAGATCGTGACGCCGAAAAGGCGTTGGCCAGAAAATTGATCATTTGCCACGGCTGTTCTTCGGCGCCAACCAAAGAGGACGGGGCAACCGGCAGCGTGCCGCGCTGACCATGCGCTCCGGACGGCCGCGGCGCCGGTTCGGCCCGGTCCAGGCCCGGAATACTACCCTTGATTCGTATCGCGGAATAATCCTGCAACCTGGAGTCGAGAACGCCCCGACGGAGTTTGTTTTCCGCACCGGTTTGATCGTGGCAAAATTCGGCTGGTGAATTCAGACGAAGACGGTTCGTTAAATCTATGATGTTTTTATTGGAAGGCCGCACCGCCGCGCGGCCGAACAGCCGGGTGCCGCCTTTTCACCTACCCCAGAGTGCGAGCGCTCGGCTGTTTGTCATATCCCCGCTGCTGCTCTTACTCTCTATTTGGCGGCCCGGACAGCCCCTTAGCGCCTCAGCTCCCGGCTCGAACGGGCAGGGCGCATGAAACCGATCGACGGCGTCGCCCAGGTTGGGCTGCGGGGGTTGGCGGCGCGGCAATGCGCGGCGAAGCCACGCCGGAATTCAATCGGAGACGCGATCCTCGCAGAGCAACCAGGCGTGGACAATATGCCATTTATCCCGCCCCCTTGAGGAGAATTTCAACAGTCGGGAACGCGTATCCTGCAGCTCAAAAAAGAATTTGAGCGAGTCCCTGCCGGTAGCCTTGTCGCCCTTGATCGGCTGCTTCTCGATCCAGCTATCCCATTCCTGAAATCAGCAGACGCTTTGCTTCTTTCTGTTTCATGGCACGCCGCCCGCCCGTTATTTCAGGCGGCGGCAGAGTTCGGGCAAAAGATTACAAAACAGTTTTTCGTGATTATGAAAGTCGGTGGTAAATTTCGCGATCTGAAATCGATCGCACAAACAAAAAGACCGCCCGAAGGCGATCTTTCTGTAGCGCTGACGGAAGCCAGGCTACGCGCCGTTACCGCCGATCATGGTACCGCGCCATCGTGGCGCGCAATTCATCTACGCAGCACTCCCTCGCTCTGTGAAGCAAAAAAGCTGGCCCGGCTGCGAGGAACACCGAAAGCGTTGCGCCGACGACACGAAAAAGCCCACACCGGCTGAGCGCCCATCGGCGGCAATTCCGCCAAAGAGTTGCCATATCGGAGCCCATTCATGGTTCGGTACGCGTGTCGTCCGGGCATCCGTCGTGAGGTGTGGCGTCCATTGAGATAACGGAGCAGACCAGCAACCGGTGGGAAGGACAGATGGCAAAAAAGGGAATTACAGGCCACGACGAATGGGTCATCACGGAAGCGCTGGCAACGGCGCTGGTCGCGCTCGAGCAACTGCCGCCGATCCACCAGCCGCGCACCCATATGGACGACGTCCGGAAACTTCTTGCCGCCGGCTGCCAGCCCGGAAGCGTCAACCTTCATCTGGCCCAGGCCAAGTGCAGGCTGTTTCCCGGCACCGATCCGCTGTCGATCTATCGGGAATATGGTCTGGAGGACGGCCAAGGTTGACACCTGGCCGTGCCCGCCTCGCAAGGCATCAATCCTGAAACGGCATCAGGCGCCACGCCGCCGCCGCTCAGGAAAATGCGAAAGCCACGAGGCCGGAGCAGAGCAGGACAAGTCCGGCAACGGTCACGGCGAGGAAACTGTTGGAAGCGAATTCTTCACGCATGGCACACCACCTACCGCTCGGGATTGTTGGTCACCTTATCGACGTCGCGCCCTCGCGAACAGAACGACAGGTCCCGGCGCACAGTCAAAAGCTTTTACCCGGCCCGGCGGCAGGTTTCGGCCGGGTTGATGATTTCGAGCAACACCGGTCGGGAGATGGTCCCGGACAGCGGTAGCAAGCTACTCCCCCGCGCCGACGATTGAGCATTGAGAAGGGAGCGGAGAGGCCGGACCCCCAGTCGGGGCGGGGCCTGCGGCACCCTCTGGCCGGCCGTCTTAAGTTCACTTTTATACATTACGGCCGGAACGAAAATCCGCTACGGACGCTATCTAGTCGACGGTGGGGACGCAGGACGTTGGAAGACTTGCCAATTATTCTGGTCGTCGAAGACGATCAGTTGCTGCAGAGCGTCATCGCAGAGGCGCTGACGGACGGCGGCTTTGAGATCGTCATCGCGGCGTCGGGCGAGAACGCCGTGGAATTGTTGAACACGTCCGATGGCAAATATCGGGCGCTGGTGACCGACGTCAATCTGGGGCGCGATCGGATGAACGGCTGGAACGTTGCCCGTCATGCCCGTGAGATCGACCCGACATTTCCGGTGATCTATATGAGCGGCGACAGCGCCGAGGATTGGTCATCCCAGGGCGTTCCCAACAGCATCATGCTGTCAAAGCCGTTCGCGCCGGCGCAACTGGTCACGGCCGTTTCGCAGGTTCTCAACAGTGTGCCGCCGACGGCGTAGATGTTGTATCGCGCCGGCGCTCGTCGCCGCTTGCTCCGGGGTCTCCGAGATGCGCTCTCCACGGCGACCCGGCTAGCGAGGCTGATGCCCGTCCTTTGCGCCCGTTTCGCGATACCTGGCATGGATCGCGATGAAACTGAACCAACCGGGCCGCGTTCTCGAAGGATGTCAATCGAGAGTTGCGAACAAAGCAGTGGATCGACGGCGCAAGGGGCGTAAAATCCCTCGGTTTTCGAGGGGAGGATTCGATGCGTTTGGCTTTTTTAGCAGTGATACTTTGGCTCGCGCTTGGGTGGTCGGCCGCGCTGGCTCAACAGTCTCCCGATACGACCACTGACAAACCAGTCGGTGACGCCATCGGCCATCCTCCGCCGCTTCCCGGTCCGCCGCCGATTCCCGGACCGCCGGCGAATACGCCACCGACGCCGCCGACGCCAGCCGCGGCCGCGCCTCAGGCCAGCGAACCCGCGCCGAAGGGCTATAGGGGGGCCTATGCGCCGGCCGGCACGCCGCCGACGCCGTACTCCACGGGCCCATTGCCGTCGTCCAGCGAGGGGCCGGGATTGAACACCGTAGCGCCAGACGGCGTTTCCACCCGGACGGTCAAGGCGGTGCCGTGCGGAACTGTTGCGCGCGAGACCGATGGATCGACGACCTGTGTTGGAATTCCCGATCAAAGTGCAAGGGATCAAGGTCCGCGAAGGCGTCGGCGCTAGCCGCCGTCTCCGCGCACGCGCAGCGCCGACCACCCGGTATCGGCGCGCCACGAATAGTCCAGCCCGCTGGACAATGGCCGGCTATTGCTCGCTTTTCTAGCTGGCGCTTTCCCCAAGGATGATCGTCGCGCAGAAAAGAAGCCCTGCCCGATGGAACAAAGGACAGGGCAAGTTTTCATTGGTACGTCGTGGCTCTGCAAACAGAGCCCACGCGGCAAACCATTGCATATCGGCGGATCAAGGGAGTCGGGAACGATTGCCATTCCCGAGGGCACAATTTCCCGATCCCGGCTCGCGTCTTCGCCGCTCCATCGCATCATTGTGAATACGGCGGGATAGTCGAATTCGGCTGCACGCACTAGCTGAGCAGCGGTCAGGTAACATCGCAACATGCAACGACACAGCCCAGTTATCCCCGTAATCGTAGCCTTGATCGTCGCGGTGGTTGGTCAAGGCATCGTCCTCTTCGGCGACTTCGGTCCGGGCAATCAACCGCATGGCAACGGGATGATCAGCGACGCGGTGACGCGGGCCGGCGCCATCGAGATACCGGCCGGGCCGTGAAAAGCCGCCGGCAGACGCGGCCGGTGCCACGGGTGGCGCGTTGGATCGGCTTGGGTCATCCGGGCATCGCCGGGGAAATTTGAACCCGGCAAGGGACCAAGGCCGTATTCCTATTGCGGCGGCTTACTTGCAGACCAGCGGGCCGCTTGCCAACGGCCTCGCCTTTGCATTGCCCGCAAGGCGGGGCCGTTTGGCTAGCGCCAAGGAAACCCCGCCCGATGGGGATCAAGGGGCGGGGCCAATCGGGAAGTCGGCACTTTCGCATCAAGCGCCTTGCGGGCAGACCGCGCGAAGGACGTAAGGCTGATGTCAGCCTCGGGTGGTAGCCTGCGACGCATTGTGCGGGGGCTTGAGATACCTATGACCAAGGAACTTAAAACCGCTGAACAATTGTCGCAAATGATCATCACTGCGCTTGGCATAAGCAATGTACATGTCCGCATTCGCAGAGATCACGCTTATGGTTGGCAGCCGATCGTTATCTCGTCTCCCGGCGACACGATCGGCTTTCAAAGGCGCGTTGAGGGAATAGCCAACCGGTTGCGCTTTCAGTTCGACCTGCAGGAATAGGATCTCGTTGCCGGTCATGGTCCAGGGGCAAAAACCGCCTGAAGGCGGCGTCCCTGTAGCGCCGATGGTGCATTGGTGTCGGCCTGATCAACGATCATCAGGTTTGAATTGAGAACGGCTCAATTTTTTGGCCGATCAGTCCGCGGTCGGTAGATGTCGCATCGCGAACTCAATCTGACCGTCGGGAAGCTGCCGCCAGTTTTCGACGACGGTCACGTATCCAGCCTGCGGAAATTGATCGAGGATTTCGCGGGCTTTCAGGCGAGCGGATTCAATCGGTAGTATGAATATCGTTGGCTGCTGCGAGCCAGACATCCGGTCTGCCAAATCGCGTGGGCGAACGAGCATGTCGGACCTCCAATGATGGCTAGTCAATGCCGCCGATCTTGAGCGCCCGAACCTGAAATTAAAGAGCTGGCAACGCGCTGGTTCTATTTATCCCCGCTAATCACCGGAGCTCGATCAGCTCGCAAGACCGCTGGATCGACCGTCATGAGCGATTGAATTCAGGAGCCGTCTTTCGGGCAGCCTTTCTTTGGCCGCAGCACGGACGACTTGCGCGGAGCCGCATCGGTATCGGCGGCCGCAGGGACGCGCGGCTTACCTCACACTGGAAAGCAAGAGCTGAACACGCGAAAGCCGGCCGTCAGGGTTTGCTTCAGCAATTCCGCGGCTGTCGGCGACGAAATGATTGGCTTCCGCCTGGTCGACAGGACCGAGGTAGCGGTTTGCCAAATAGATGGCGCCGATCGACAGCACGCTCCCCAGCACGACGGCTAACACCGTCGGGACGACAAATTCAAAGGTGATCGCTTTGTGGGTCATCGCTAAACTCGCTCTGACCTACCCCGAACACAAATGACCACCTTTCGCTGAGTCGGGGAATAGAAAATGGAGCGAACAGGGAAACGCAATCAGCCCCAAAATGAAAAGCCCGCAGAGCATTTTCGCTGCTGCGGCCTCCGGGTAAAAAGTGATTCTTATCAAATCGCCAGCCCCGGCGCTCGGAGAATGGTTGAAGCGGTGGAGTGGCCGTCGGTAAAAGTGCCGCCCGCTAGAAAACGCCGTAATCCAGACCGTAGGTTGCCGCCAGGAGACAGAGAAGCAGACCGGCTGCGCTGAATAAGACAACCGTTTTCAGACTATCGAAGTCTGCCGAGATTACGGGAGTTAAGCTCGAAATCGCTTTTGCAATGGCAGCCATGACGGTCTCCTTGGTTGGTCAACAACGTCATTGGTAGCTGGAGTCGATGACGCGCCGACTTCGTCTCCGAGACGAAATGGTGTCGGCGTGGTTTCAGGACTGTTTCGTCGCATGGCCCGCGCCGAGTCCGCGCCAGCCGCGCGTCATGACTTGGATCGCCATGGATAGCGCCAAGACTCCCCGGGACCAAACACCTGGCTGCCCGCCGCCACTGTCCGGTTCCGAAGTCTCAGAAGGGCTTACGACCAAGTGTTCTTGGGTGCGACGCCGGTACGCTGCTCGCCTGTCAACCTTGACCAATACGGACGTACAGTCGCAACGTGCTCAGTGAACGGCATCGATCTTGGCGGCTGGCTAGTGAGCAACGGCCTCGCGCTCGATTGGCCGCATTTGATGTCAAAGGATTTCCGGTAGATTGCCAGAGCCTCTTCCATCTTATTTATCTGCGCTTCACTCTTCTGTCAGCGTTCCAAGGAATGCGGGGGCAGGTTTGCTGGCTGGTGGCAATGCTTGCCGGCAGGACGTATAGGCGGGCAGCCCCTCGTTGAGCAGCGCAGCGAGTATCGGGGCGTCATTCCACAAAACGATGCTTTGATGCGTTCCGGTGATAATGTCGTGACGCAATTTGCCGGGCGAAACGATGGAAGTCCATTTCTCTTTAAGTCTTTGGTTGTACTCAAGACTTGACTCGATCAGCCAGGTCTGACCGTCGTAGGCTTCGGGCTGATAGGCGCAAACTCCGTCATACAGCCTGTGCATCGCGGTTTGGTGGGTTGGGGACAAGTTTCCATAGCCTTTGATTATATTGCCTACGATGTCCCTCTCCCAGCCGCACATTTTTCTCACGATGGCTGTGAAGGATTTTTGGCCAAACTCTTTTGCCAGGACGGCCATCGAATCCTTGCGTTCCTGACTTCGATTATTATGAGACCAAACCTTAAATCTGCGGGCGATAGAGTCTGGGTAGTCATCGACGCCGGTATTTTCAGGCGCTAAATCAAAGGAGAGCAGCACCACTACCTCGCGCCCGCGCGCCTTCATTTGTTGCGCGAGTTCAAGCGCCGATACAATGCCTGCCGACCATCCGCCGATCGCCACCGGCCCTTCCGGTTGAAATTTATGCAGTTCGTCCGCCAGGAGGCCGGCAAGTTCCTTGATAAAACCCGCCCTATCCGATCTGCATTTCTTGATCGGCAGGTTAAAGGCATAACAAGGCTGGTCGGCGTCAAGCAGTCCGCCCAACCTGTTAAAATCGCCGGGGATGTGGACCAGCGAAGGAACCAGATAAAGCGGTATCCTCGTGCCGCTTGGCTTGATCGGCCAAATTGTTTGCCGGGAATTTTTGCCTGCGAGAATAAGCGCGCTTTGAAAAAACGTCTCGCCCTTTGTTCCGCTATTTTCAGCAACCGTCCCGGGAATCATGCTACGAACCCTTGGAAAAAAAGAGGAAAATGAGACACCGGATTTTCAGTATCGACGAAACCGGATTATGCATATTTTCCGACAATAAAATACTTTCATAACAAGCATTGTCCGGTCGCAACGTAGGCGCCCCATTCTTGAGCGGACGCAGATGCCCCAGTTCGTTCGGAGCTGATCCAAATAGACGTAAAATGTACGCCTTTGCCCAACGAATTTGCTACCCCCGTGTTACCCGAAGCTTGACTTCGATTAAAGCGCATGATCGAAGTTGCTGCTATATAACTGATTTGATTTGATTATTTGGTGAGCGCGGAGGGACTCGAACCCTCGACCCCATGATTAAAAGTCACGTGCTCTACCGCCTGAGCTACGCGCTCACTCGCCGCGCTGTGTAGGGGCCCGAGGGGTGTCGGTCAATAGCGCGACAGCCGTTGACTGCCCGCCGACGTCGGTCAATTTTCGTGCGGTTGCAAGCTGTTAGCGACGCCTCTTGGTATGTTGCCTTTGGAAAAATCGGGCCGCGGTCAACCAGCTTCCCGAGGAATGTCCGAGGCCACCGGCGGGGAGGCGCTGACCACGGTCGGCATCGCCACCGGGCGCAGGCCGATCAGTTCCGCCGTCCGCACCGCGCTGTTGCGCCAGAACGAAAACGCGTTGACCCGCGACGTCTCCAGGATGGCGATCGCGACCGCGGACAGGAACGGCAGGCTCTCCAGCACCAGCACGGCGGCGAACACGTAGATTTCGCGCACCTGCTTGGAATTGTTCGTCACGACCAGCACCACCGCGCCGACCAAGAGCAGCACGCCGATGACGGCTTCCCAGAACGCCTGGAATTCGATCGACATCCGCGACAATCCGCCCTTGGAGGTGCGGGCAAACGGCAGATGCTCGGTGATGAGCCCGTTGGCGACCGCGCGCGATACCGTCCATTGCACCGACATCGCGGCAATCATCGCGCCCAGCATCTGCCCGGTCTTGACCGGGACGCGAAGACGGTATGCCGCCACGAAATGCACCAACGACACCACGAACGCCGCGATGATCGGCAAGGTCAGGATCTTGTCGGGAATGGCGATGTCGGCAAAGGCGACGATCGGCACCCAGATCAGATTGAGGATGGCGACCAGGACGCCGAGGCTCTCGGCGCCGAGCCAGTTCAGCCAGCCCAGCGCGAATTCGCGGCGCTGATCCGGCGACAGCCGGCTGGCACCCGGCAGGAAACGCCGCCAGTGTTTCCTGACGATCTGGAATCCGCCATAGGCCCAGCGGTGGCGCTGCTTCTTGAAGGCCTCGAAGGTGTCCGGCAGCAGGCCGTGGCCGTAGCGGTTGTTGGTGTAGTGGGTGAGCCAGCCGTGCTCGATGATCGCAAGGCCGAGATCGGTGTCCTCGCAAATGGTGTCGCCGGCCCAGCCGCCCGCCATGTCCATCGCCGCGCGCCGGATCAGGCACATGGTACCGTGCACGATGATGGCATTGGCCTCGTTGCGCTGGACCATGCCGATATCGAAGAACCCGGCATATTCGCCGTTCATGATGTAATGCATCAGCGAACGGTCGCCGTCGCGATGGTCCTGCGGCGCCTGCACCAGCCCGACCCGCGGATCGGCGAATACCGGCACCAGATCCTTCAGCCAATCCGGCTCGACGACATAGTCGGCATCGATAATGCCGATGATCTCGGCGTCGGCCGCGGTGCGCGCCATGGCGATGCGCAAGGCGCCGGCCTTGAAGCCTTCGACCTTCTCGGCGTTGATGAACTTGAAGCGTTCGCCGAGCGCGCGGCAGTGATCCTGGATCGGCTGCCAGAATTCCGGATCGGGCGTGTTGTTGATGATCACGACGCATTCGAAATTCGGATAATCCAGCCGCGCGACCGCATCGAGCGTCTGCTTCAGCATCTCGGGCGGTTCGAAATAGGCCGGCACATGGAGCGAGACCTTGGGGAACGGACCGTCGCCGGCCGGTCCAGCGCGGTCATTGGTGGCTTGACCAGCAGCCGCCGTGGATTTCGGCCAAAGGCGATCGCGGCGATTTCCTCGATCCGCGCCATCGCGATCAGCACCAGCGGCACCAGCAGGATCAATCCCAGCGTCAGGGCAAAGGCCGAGCCGAACACGAAATAGTGGCCGGTCCAGTAGGCGAACACGGTCGCGACCCAGGCGCCGACCCCGTTCGCCGCCGCCGACAGCACCAGCGACTGCATCACCGTGGGGCGCTCGAGGCGAACGATCGGCAGCGACAGCAGGATGCCGACGAGCAGTGCGATCGTCGCGAGTTTCCAGTAGTTCTCGTTCACCACCGGGCCGGTCCACGAAAATTTCGGTTCGCGATCGGCGTTCAGAATGCCCCAATAGGGTCCGACGCCGCCCTCGAAGAATTTCCACGGCTGATCGATCGCTTCGACGATGTTGTATTCCATGCCGATCGCTTCGGCGCGGACCACGAAATTGCGCAACACCACCGCCTGCTCGAACGGCCCGGGATCGGCATTGCGCAGATTATAGCCCGCGCTCGGCCAGCCGAACTCCGCGATCATGATCCGCTTGCCGGGAAACTTGTCGCGCAGAAGCTGGTAAATGTAGACGGCCTGGTCGACGGCCTGATTGGCGGAGAAGTTCTCCCAATAGGGCAGCACATGCGCGGCGATGAAGTCGACCGACGAGGCGAGCTGCGGATTGTCGCGCCAGATGTTCCAGATCTCGCCCGTCGTAACCGGCACATTGACGGATTTCTTCACCTTCTTGATCAGTTCGATCAGGTCGTCGACCTTTTGTTCGCCGCGATAGACCGTCTCGTTGCCGACGACGATGCCGATGACGTTGCTGTTGTGCTTGGCAAGATTGATCGCGGATTCGATTTCGCGCGCGTTGCGATCGGCATTCTTGTCGATCCACGCGCCGACCATGACCTTGATGCCGAATTCGGCGGCGATCGGCGGCACCAGTTCGACGCCGCCGGTCGACGAATAGAGCCGGATCGCCCGCGTCAGCGGTGCCAGCTTCTTCATGTCGGCGCGGATTTTGTCGGCGTTGGGGATGTTGTCGACGTCGGGATGCGCCGTCCCCTCGAACGGGGCGTAGGAGACGCTGGGCAGGATGCCGGTAAAGTCGGGGGCCTGCTGCTTGTCCCGGAAAGCGCCCCACAGCGCGGCGTGAATGGCGGTCACAAACAGCAGAACGGCGACGGCGCGCATCGCGACTAAACCATGTGGGGCCAATATGGCAGGGCAGCGGATCCGTCCCCGAGATCCGACCAAGTCAGCGGCAAATCGAGCATATCTCTGCCACGCGATTTAACAACTGTTATGACGCCGTGGCGTTTTGAGGGCGCGTCCGATCCAAACCGCCAAAATTCCGGATCGTTCCCGCTGTCGGGCGCGGCCGGCTTTATTTGTTCGGCGCGGGAGCAGGGGTGGCCGCAGGCGGCGCTGCGGCGGCGGGGGCGGGGGTGGCCGGGCCGGCGCTCCCCGCGGTCGTGGGGGCGGCCGGTGTCGCAGCCGCGGCCGCCTGCGGTTGCGCCGCTGGATTGATCCAGCAGCCATGGACGCGGCTGTTCAGCGAGTCCGGGACCTTGGAATCGATCTGGCCGCCAAACCGGGTCAGGCAGCGGAACGCCGCCTGGATATGGCCGCCGGGACAGCCGAAGCGGTCGTACAGATCGAGGTGACGAAAGGCGGTATCGAGGTCGTCGAGCCACATCAGACGTACGACCCGGCGACCGAGCCAGACGCATTCAGGGTTTCCCGCCGGGCCATTGAGGACCTGGGCGGCTTCGGCGAACTCGTCGGTCTTGTGCTGGTTGGCTTCCTTGGCGGCGTCGGCCGGCTGGGCGGCATTCGTGGCCGCTTTGCCAGGCTGCTCCTGGGGGTGTGCGTCGCCGCTCTGGGCAGCGGCAGTTCCGGCACCGATCAAGAGCGCAAACCCGGCGACGGCAAGGTGGCGCAAAACCGCATTGTGAAGTTCAAGCACCCGTCGACCCATGGATTCCCCGTTTTGCTGCCCGCTCGTGGCCTGGCTGCGGCCTGCTCCGGCTGGTTTGATGCCGTTCAAATGGGTCTCCAATGCGGCGGCGACGCTGCTGGATTCCCATGACGGACATTTCCGATTTTGTCCAGCAAACTCACAACTTTATCGAGTCGTGGTAAAGCCCGGGCGCAATTTCGGCCGGGTTACTCTTGGCAGCGCGCCGGTGACCGGCTAATCGACGATCCCCGCCCGGAGGATGGAACCGATTTCTCTTCGCACGCCGTTGGCGCTTCTCCTGATGTCCCTGGCCTTGATTGCCGCGGTGTGGTGGTGGCTTGCCACGCCGATCAGGCTGGCGCGCGCACCGATCGATCCCGCCGCCAAACTGCTGTGCGTATCCTATGCGCCGTTCCGCGGGGCGCAGACGCCGCTGCTGCCGACCACCCGCGTTGCTCCGGAGCAGATCGCCCGGGATCTGGCGCAACTCGCCAAAATCTCCGATTGCGTGCGCACCTATTCGATCGAAAACGGTCTCGATCAGGTTCCCGCGCTTGCCGCCAAGGCAGGGCTGAAAGTCATCCAGGGAATCTGGCTCGGAAGCAACCGGTTCAAGAACCTCGCCCAGATTTCGACCGTGGTCGGCCTGACCAAGCAATATCCCGACGTCATCACCGCCGTCGTGGTCGGCAACGAGGTGCTGTTGCGCGGCGAAATGACGACGTCCGATCTCGCCGCCATCATCCGCTCGGTGAAATCGCAGGTTACCGTTCCCGTCACCTACGCCGATGTGTGGGAGTATTGGCTGCGCAATCGGGAAATCTACGACGCGGTCGATTTTGTCACCATCCACATCCTGCCCTATTGGGAGGACTTCCCGATCCGTGCCAAATATGCGGCGGCCCATGTCGACGCCATCCGCAAGCAGATGGCGGTGGCGTTTCCGGGCAAGGAAATCCTGATCGGTGAGACCGGGTGGCCGAGCGAGGGGCGGATGCGCGCCGGCGCGCTGCCGTCACGTTCAAATCAGGCGCGGGTGGTCTCCGAAATCCTCGATCTGGCCAAGCAGGAGAACTTTCGCGTCAATCTGATCGAAGCCTACGACCAGCCCTGGAAGCGCCAGCTCGAAGGCACGGTCGGCGGCTATTGGGGTCTGTTCGATTCCGAGCAGCGCGCGCTGAAATACCCGCCCGGCGAAGCCATCAGCAATTTCCCGTTCTGGAAGCTGCAGATGGGGTGCGGCATGGGGCTGAGCCTTGTGGTGTTCGGCGCCGCCTGGCTCACCCTGCGCCGGCGGCCCTGGACACCGCGCCTCGCTTCCTGGATCGCGGTCGGCTGTTCGGCGACCACGGCCGGAATCCTGCTCGGGATCGCTTCCGACAAGATGTACTATGAAAGCTACGGTTTCGGCGGCTGGCTTTGCTGGGGCCTGCTGCTCGCCGCCGGCATCGCTTCGCCGCTGTTAAGCAGCCACGCCCTGATGTCGGGGCGGGCGCTGCCGACATTCCTTGAACTGCTCGGGCCCCGCGAGATGAGAACGCGGTCCGTCCTCAGCGTCCTGCTCGGCGCGGTCCTTGCGGTGACCACGCTGGTGGCTGCCGAGACCGCGCTCGGTTTCGCGTTCGATCCCCGCTATCGCGATTTTCCGTTTGCGGCGCTGACCATGGCCGTGGTGCCGTTCTCGACCCTGACGCTGCTGAACCGGCCGCAACAGGGGTCGCGCCCGATCGCCGAGGCGGTGTTTGCCGGGCTGCTGACGGCGGCGACGCTCTATACCGGGTTCAATGAAGGCGCGGACAATTGGCAGTCGCTATGGACCTGCGCGGTATATTTCCTGCTGGCGCTTACGCTGTGGCAGGCGCGGGGCGTGCAAATCCCAAAATAAGCAGGCCGATCGCAAGACCCGACAGGCCGATATTGTAGAGCACGATGCCGAATCCGGCTGCGATCAGCCCGCCGGTGAGCAGCACGATCGAGGGCCGGATCAGATGCAGTGTCGCGATGATCAGCGCGACGCTGCCGAACACCGAATTGCGAAACAGGTAGGTCGCGAGGCTGCGGGTCTTGCACAGCATGGTCTGCAGGCCCGCATCGCAGGCCAGCGCCACGGTCGAGAACTCGATCGCGAGATAACGCAGGTAAAGCGCGTAACCGACGCTGACGAAGCCGACGATCAGCAACCATTGGACCTGGTAGGGCGTCAGCCGGAACGGCAGTTTTTTCATCGCGCGAATATGGCGGGGAACGCAAGGCGCGACAACCCCGCCCGACCGCGGTTCTGAACGGATCTCAGAAATCAGCCTTAAGGCATTGTATCCAGAGGATTTTTGCCGCGAAATTACCGCCGGCCGAAAATCGTCGAGAGGGTCGTGGGTTCAGGCGGTGGCGGCGGCTGCTCCTCGACCGTGACCCGCTTGGCATAGCTTCGCCGATGCGCCACAGGTCTGGCTGGACCGGGCTTGTCCGCAGGGGCCGAGGCCGACGCCTCTTCGCCGGTGATCGCAAGGCGCTGGCCGTCATACACCGTCGTCTCGCATGGCCGGCGGTTCTCGATCATGACCGCGCAGATCCTGGCGGCCGCAGCGGCGTCGCTGAGCGGTCCTGCGCCGATCCGCAATTGCATCCCGGCGCCGGTGTTGCTTTCCTTGATCATGATGATTGGATGCAACGCCGCCAACGGCGCGTTCGATCGCGATTTGAGCAGGCCCCGCCACAGCGCACGCAAGCCGCCGACCGAATTCGCGCCCCCCACATCGACCGCGAATTCGGTTTTCTGCACCTCGACTTTGGGCGGCATCGGCCGCGCGGCGTCCGCTTTCGCCGTGTCGGGCTTGCCGGCGGCCGGAGCCGCGGCGACCACCGTCGGGGCTGGCGTCGGCGCTGGGGTGGCCGCGGCTCTGGCGGCCGGTTCCGGCGTGGTCGGTTTCCCGGCCGCGGCCTCCGGCGGAGCCATGATCGATTTCGAGGCCGTCGACGGCGCAGCCGATGCTGCCGCAGCGGGCTTGTTCGGAGTGCCCTGTTCGACGGACACCGGCGCGGTGGGGCCCGGTCGCGGCGGGCTCGCGTCCGCAACAGGCCTTTCCGCAGGTTTTTCCACCGTCGGCGTCACGGTGGTCGCGACCGCGGTCGGGGCTGGCGCCGGATTTGGCGGCGCCGCCGGCGCCGCTGTCGCCACAGCCGCCGGGATGGGAGCGGGCGCAGGGGTGGGGGCAGGCGGCGCCGCGGCAACGACCGCCTTCTGCCGCGCAATCGAGCCGGTGACCGAGTTCGAGCCCCTGTTCCAGGACGGTGACACGGGAGTACAGCCGGTCGCGGTCGCCGTTGAGCGTATCGATCGCCGATGCGAGCCGCCGCGTCTCGTTCTGGCCGTCCCTGGCAACCGACTGGATCTGCTGCTCCTGCCGCGTCAGATCGGCTACCGCGACCCGCTCCTGCCGCAGCCCGATCGAAGACTGGCTGGCGTACAGCGCGACCGCTACCGCGCTCACCGCGACCGCGCCCCAGGATGCCAGCCTCAGCAGCGAGCGGCGGTCGAAATCATCCTCATCGGCAAAAAGTCCGGCCAGCACGCCGCCCGAGTTCTCGGTCTCGACGCCGCCGCCCCGATGGATGGGATGTTTTGCCATAGGAATTCTTCGGCCCCCCAAGGCCCGCCGAATCACGCCGCGAACATTAACAGGAAATGCACCCGCCGCTGGAATCCGTCCATTGGCGGGATGCCGAATCAGGTTTCCACGGCGGCTCAAGAATTCTCGAGCCTGCTGGTTCTGATTGAATTGGAACCGGGCTCCAGTTTCTTGTTTTGACGGGTTTTCTGCACGTGAACCGGTACCCACTTCGCTCGAAAACGCTATAAGACGGCGGCACAAACCGTCGCCGTCGGGGAAGGATGAGGGATGACCGGCAGAACCAGCCTGACGATCGTGCTCGCAGCCGGTGAGGGCACGCGGATGCGGTCCGCGCTGCCCAAGGTGCTGCACCCGGTCGCCGGCCGATCGCTGCTGGCCCATGTGCTCGGGGCCGCTCCGAAGGGAGCGGGCGACGCGCTGGCGGTGGTGATTGGCCCGGAACACGAGGCCGTCGCCGTAGCGGCAAAGCGGTTGCGGCCGGACGCCGCGGTTTTCGTGCAGCGCGAGCGCCGCGGCACTGCCGACGCGGTGCTGGCAGCCCGGGACACCATTGCCCGCGGCGCCGACGACCTGGTTGTGGCGTTCGGCGACACGCCGCTGATCTCGGCCGACACCCTGGCGCGGCTGCGCGCGGCGCTGAAAGACGGCGCCGCGCTCGCCGTGCTCGGATTTCGCGCCGCCGATCCCACCGGCTATGGCCGCCTGCTGGTCGAGGACGGTCATCTGGTGGCGATCCGCGAACAGTCCGACGCCAGTGCGGCGGAACGGGCAATCACACTCAGCAATGCCGGGGTGATGGCGTTCGACGGCCGCAGGGCACTTGCGATCCTCGACAGGATCGGCAATGCCAACAGCAAGCGCGAGTACTACCTGACCGACGCCGTCGGTATCGTTCGGGATTTGGGATGGGAGGCCGTCGTGATCGAAACCAGCGAGGATGAAGTGCGCGGCATCAACACCAAGGCCCAGCTCGCCGAGGCCGAACAGGCGATGCAGGCGCGACTGCGCAAGGCGGCACTCGACGCCGGCGTGACCATGATCGCGCCCGATACCGTCTACCTCGCCGCCGATACCACCTTCGGCAACGACGTGACCATCGAACCGTTTGTGGTGATCGGCCCCGGTGTTTCGATCGGCGACGGCGCGGTCATCCATTCGTTTTGCCATATCGTGCAGGCCTCGATCGGCAGGAACGCCTCGATCGGCCCATATGCCCGGCTGCGGCCGGGGACCCTCCTCGGCGAGGGCGTGCGGATCGGCAATTTCGTCGAGACCAAGGCTGCGAAACTGGAAGCGGGCGTCAAGGTCAATCATCTCAGCTATATCGGCGACGCCCATATCGGCGCGGCAGCCAACATCGGCGCCGGCACCATCACCTGCAACTATGACGGCTTCGGCAAGCACAAGACCACGATCGGCGCCGGCGCCTTCGTCGGCACCAATTCCTCGCTGGTGGCGCCGGTGAATATCGGCAGCGGCGCCTATATCGGTTCGGGCTCGGTGATTACCCGCGACGTGCCCGCCAATGCCATGGCGCTGGAGCGCAGCCAGCAGACCACGCGCGAGGGCGGGGCCACGCGATATCGCGAGATGAAAACCCGCGACAAGACGCCGAAGGACGGCTAACGGTCGGTCGTTAAGCCTTCGGCTTAACGCTGTTTCAATCGGCAATAATTATTGAGTATCAGGACCGCGGCGATTCTCGTTAAGAGAACCGGCGGCGAAACCCGCCGGCCGAGTGGCAATTTTCGTTCGATTTGGAGATATGGACCCGCATGTGCGGCATTGTCGGCATTCTCGGGCGCGCGCCGGTCGCGGAGCAATTGGTGGATTCGCTCAAGCGCCTTGAGTATCGCGGCTATGATTCCGCAGGCGTTGCCACACTGGAAGGCAACCATCTCGATCGCCGCCGCGCCGAAGGCAAACTGAAAAACCTCGAGGCCAGGCTCAGGGCCGCACCGCTGTCGGGTCACACCGGCATCGGTCATACGCGCTGGGCCACGCACGGCAAGCCGAACGAGAACAACGCGCATCCGCATGCAACCGCCCGGGTCGCCGTGGTCCACAACGGCATCATCGAGAACTTTCGCGAATTGCGCCAGGAACTGGAGAAGAACGGCGCGGTCTTCAAGACCGAAACCGACACCGAAATCGTCCTGCACCTGGTCGACGGATATCTGGCCAGGGGCATCAACCCGGTCGAGGCGGTGAAGGCGTCGCTGTCGCAGCTTCGCGGCGCCTTCGCGCTCGGGTTCATCTTCGCGGGCGACGATGATCTGATGATCGGCGCCCGCAATGGACCGCCGCTCGCCATCGGCCACGGCGACGGCGAAATGTATCTGGGCTCGGATGCCATCGCGCTCGGCCCGTTCACCGACACGATCAGCTATCTCGAGGACGGCGACTGGGTGGTGCTGACCCGCAAAGGCGCAACGATCTACGACAAGAACAACGCGATCGTGCATCGCGACGCGCTCAAGCACAGCGCCGCGACCGCGCTGGTCGACAAGGCGAATTACCGCCACTTCATGGCCAAGGAAATTCATGAGCAGCCCGAGGTGGTCGGCCACACGCTGGCCCGCTATATCGACATGGCGACCGAGCGCGTGGCGCTGCCGCTGCAACTGCCGTTCGACTTCAAGGACGTTCAGCGCATCTCGATTGTCGCCTGCGGCACCGCGAGCTATGCGGGTTACGTCGCCAAATACTGGTTCGAGCGCCTGAGCAGGCTGCCGGTCGAAATCGACGTCGCCTCGGAGTTTCGCTACCGCGAGGCGCCGTTGCGCAACGGCGACCTGGCGATCTTCATTTCGCAATCCGGCGAAACCGCCGACACGCTGGCCGCACTGCGTTATGCCAAAGCCCACGGCGTGCACACGCTGTCGGTGGTCAACGTTCCGACCTCGACCATTGCGCGCGAGAGCGAGACCATGCTGCCGACGCTGGCCGGTCCCGAGATCGGCGTCGCCTCGACCAAGGCCTTCACCTGCCAGTTGATGGTGCTGGCCACGATCGCGATCGCGGCGGGCAGGGCACGCGGCGAACTGTCCGAGGCCGACGAGGCCAGGCTCGTCCACGGCCTGGTTGAAATCCCGCGGCTGATGGCGGCGGCGCTCGCCGCCGAGCCACAGATCGAGAAACTCGCGCGCGACATCGCGAAGTGCCGCGACGTGCTCTATCTCGGTCGCGGCACCAGCTATCCGCTGGCGCTGGAAGGCGCGCTCAAGCTGAAGGAAATCTCCTACATCCACGCCGAGGGCTATGCCGCCGGCGAACTCAAGCACGGGCCGATCGCGCTGATCGACGAGAACATGCCGGTCGTGGTGATCGCGCCGTTCGACCGGGTGTTCGAGAAGACCGTCTCCAACATGCAGGAAGTCGCGGCCCGCGGCGGCAACATCATCCTGATGACCGATGCCAAGGGAGCGGCGGAAGCGACCATCGACTCGCTGGTGACGATCGTGCTGCCGGACATGGCGGCGACCTTCACACCGATGGTCTATGCCATTCCGGTCCAGTTGCTGGCCTACCATACCGCCGTCGTGATGGGCACCGACGTCGACCAGCCACGCAATCTCGCGAAATCGGTGACGGTGGAATAAGCCCCGGTGCCGGTCGCTGCGCCACCGGGCCTTCAAAATTCTGCTATGACACCTAGCTGACATTGTATGATGGCGGCTTGGACCGACCTGGAACCGCAATGAATCGCGACGATTTGCCGCCGACCATGCCCCCCGCCGAGCCCCCGCCGGATCCTCCGCGCGGCTTTATGGCCCGGTTCCGCAACTATTTTCTGACCGGCTTGATCGTCGCCGGGCCGATCGCGATCACCTTCTATCTGACCTGGTGGTTCGTGACCTGGGTCGACGGCCTGGTGCGTCCGTTCGTGCCGGTCGCCTATCGGCCGGAGACCTATCTGCCGTTCGGCCTGCCGGGCTCCGGGCTGATCGTCGCCGTGATCGCGCTGACGCTGCTGGGCTTCCTCACCGCCAATTTGATCGGGCGGACCCTGGTCGATCTCGGCGAGAAGCTGTTGGGGCGCATGCCGGTGGTGCGGGCGATCTATCGCGGCCTGAAGCAGGTGTTCGAAACCTTGTTCTCAGGGCAGGGATCGAGCTTTCGCCGGGTCGGCCTGGTCGAATTTCCTTCGCCTGGCATGTGGTCGATCGTGCTGATCTCGCAGTCGCCAAGTGTGGAGATCGCCAACAGCCTGCCCGGTCAGGAGGAACATATATCCGTGTTCCTGCCCTGCGCGCCGAACCCGACCACGGGCTTTTTCTTCTACGTGCCGAGGAGCAAGATCATCGAAGTCGACATGAGCGCCGAAGACGCCGCGACCCTGATCATGTCCGCCGGCGTGGTACAGCCCGGCTCCGATCCCCAGAAAAAAGTCGCCGCCCTGGCCGGGATGGCGAATGCCGCCCGGGTCGCCAATGCCTCCACGCTGCAGGCGCTGCCGGCGAAGGCGGAGTGATTGCTGGGCCACAGGTTAGGAAATGACGGACACGCCCTCGATATGCTAGATTTGCCAGGTATGAGCCCTGGAACTGAAAAATTGCTGGAGCGGGTGAAGTCCTGGCCGGAAGAGGATCAGGAGGAACTTGCCGATGTCGCGCGTGAAATTGAATCACGGCGTAGTGGCGCTTACCTTCTATCGGACCAGGAGCGAACGGCGGTACGGGCGGGAATGGATGCCGCGCGCCCTGGCGATTTTGCGTCGGAAGAGGAAATGATCGAGTTTTATCGCTTGCACTCGCGTGCATGAGGGTTCGCTTTACCCGCCTGGCGCAGCGCGACCTTTCGCAAATCCACGCTTATATCAGCCACGATAGTCCTGATATCGCAATATCGCATCGCGGCTTGTCGCGCGTCTTATCGAGCGTTCGAGAAAGTTGGCCGACAACCCTCTAGAAGGGCGAGAAACGGACGAACCGAACGCGCGCGTCATCGTCGGTGTGAAAAGCGGAGCGACGGCGTCGCCGTGGACGGGACGTTCATCCCGCACCGATCAACGGCAGCGCCTCGTCGCGCTCGAACAGATAGAGCAGGCAGCGCAGCGCCTCGCCGTGCGCGCCCTTCAGCCTGGGGTTTTCCTTCATGATCCGCAGCGCCTCGTCGCGCGCCTGGGTAATGAGCTGGCCGTGGAATTCGGAACGGGCGATGCGGTAGCCGGGCAGGCCGCTCTGCCGGATACCGAGCACGTCGCCTTCGCCGCGCAGCCGCAGGTCTTCTTCGGCGATACGGAAGCCGTCGGTGGTTTCCCGGATCACCTTGAGCCGCGCCGTGGACATCTCGTTCAGCGGCTCGCGGTAGAGCAGCAGGCAGGTCGAGGCTTCGGAGCCACGGCCGATCCGTCCCCGCAACTGGTGCAGTTGCGCGAGGCCGAAGCGTTCGGCGTTTTCGATCACCATGATGGTTGCCGCGGGAACGTCGACGCCGACCTCGACCACGGTTGTGGCCACCAGCAAGCCGATTTCGTGGGCAGCGAACTGCGCCATCACCCGGTCTTTCTCAACCCCTTTCATCTGGCCATGCACCAGGCCCACGCGGGTCCCGAAGCGCTGTTGCAGGCTCTCGAACCGCTCGGTGGCATTGGTCAGGTGATCGGCGCCCTCGGCTTCGGATTCCTCCACCAGCGGGCAGATCCAGTAGACCAGTTTGCCGGCCGCCAGTGCCCGGCCGACGGCGTCCATCACCTCGTTGAGGCGGCTGTTCGGCACCGTGCGGGTATCGATCGGCTGTCGTCCCGCTGGTTTTTCGCGCAACTCCGAGACGTCCATGTCGCCGAAATAGGTCAGCACCAGAGTGCGCGGGATCGGCGTGGCGCTCAGCACCAGCACGTCGACCGCCTCGCCCTTGGCGGTGAGCGCGAGGCGTTCGCGCACCCCAAAGCGATGCTGCTCGTCGACGACAGCCAGTGCCAGTGCCGGGAATACGACGTCGTCCTGGATCAGCGCGTGGGTACCGACCAGCAGATCGATCTCGCCGGCGGCCAGCCGGGCGAGGACATCGCGGCGCTCCTTGCCTTTCTCGCGGCCGGTCAGGATCGCGACCCGCAGGCCGGCGCGTTCGGCCAGCGGCGTGATGGTCTTGATATGCTGGCGCGCCAGGATTTCCGTCGGCGCCATCAACGCCGCCTGCCGACCGGCCTCGGCGACGGCCGCGGCCGCGAGCAGTGCCACCACGGTCTTGCCCGAGCCGACATCGCCCTGCAGCAGTCTCAGCATGCGCACCGGCTGACGCAGGTCCTCCGCTATCGCGGCGGAAGCCTGTCGCTGCGACGATGTCAGCGCATAGGGCAACGCGTCGATGATCTTGTTGCGCAGATGACCGTCGCCGGCATGACGGTCGCCCGCGGGACGCCGCAACTGCGCGCGCACCAGGGCCAGCGCCAGTTGGCCGGCCAGCAACTCGTCAAAGGCCAGTCGCGACCAGTACGGGCCATCCGGCAGAATGTCGGTCAGCTCGACCGGTACATGCAGGCGGTTCAGCGCCGCCGCGATCGGCGGAAAACGGCAGCGGCGCAGGATCTCCGGGCTGATCCATTCCGGCAGGTTTGGCAGCTTCTGCAGCGCCTGCGCCACCGCGCGCCGCAGGCTGCCGAGCGCCAGTCCCTCGGTCAAGGGATAGACCGGGTCGATGCCCGACAGCTTGGCGAAATTCGCCTCGTCGACGACGCGGTCGGGATGCACGATCTGCGGGATGCCGTCGAACATCTGCAGGGTGCCGGACACGTAGCGCTTTGAGCCGACCGGCAGCAGCTTCTCGACATAGCCGGGCTGGGCGCGAAAATAGGTCAGCACGACGTCGCCGCTGTCGTCGCTGGCATAGACCAGATACGGCGCGCGCGAACGGCCGCCCGGCGCCGGGCGGTGCCGATCGACCGTCACTTCCAGCGTGACCACCGTTCCCGGCACGGCATCGCGGATCCTGGGCCGTGCGCGGCGGTCGATCACGCTCGTCGGCAGATGCAGCAGGAGATCGACCAGCCGCGGCGTGTCATCGCGGCCGAGCAGATAGCGGAACAATTTGTCCTGCTTCGGCCCGACGCCGGCAAGGCTCGTGACCGGTGCAAACAGCGGGTTGAGCAAAGCGGGGCGCATCGGGAAACCTGGGACCGTTTCCATCCGTCATGCCCGGCTTTAGGCGCGGCATCCACGTCTTTTTTCGGCTGGCTCGCGTTTGTGCTGCATTTGCACGGGATCAGGTGCTGACATTCGCCGGCGCCGACGCTATATCAGCCTCGCCCGGCACGTCCGGGCTTTTGGCGTTCGGATTGGGAATTGCGATGACGGGATCGACACGATCGAGCGACGGTCTGGATGACCGCCGCAAACGGCTCTTGTTTCGCTGTTGGCATCGCGGCACCCGCGAGATGGACCTCATCCTCGGCCGGTTCGCAGACGCCGAGATCGCAAGCCTCACCGAACAGGAACTGGTTCAACTCGAACGCCTGATCGAGTTGCCGGACCCCGACCTCTATGCCGCCATGACCGGCGAGGTGCCGCCGGCGCCCGAATACGCCAACGCCGTTTTCCAGCGTCTCAAGGCCATTCGGGCCGTGGATCACGACGCATGAAGGCGCCGGCTCGATCGCCTGCACAGCGCCTCGGCGCGGGCCACCCCCTGACCTTTGCCAATGTGGCGGAGGGTGCCGAGGGACTCGTGGTATCGGATCTCGCGCGCGCGGTTGCGGCACGACCGAAGCCGCCGGCGGTCAGCCTCGCGGTGGTTTGCCGCGACGGTCCGCGCATGCAGCAATTGGCCCGGGCGCTGGAATTCTTCGCACCCGATCTGCCGGTGATGCAGTTTCCGGCCTGGGACTGTCAGCCCTACGACCGGGTGTCGCCGCATGGCGGTATCCTGGCGCAACGGCTGACCACGTTGGCGCGGCTCGCGCGGCTGGCGGGCAGCGACAAGCCCTTGATCGTGCTGACCACGGTCAACGCCATCGTGCAGCGGGTGCCGGCGCGCGACATCATCGCCGCGCAGGCGCTGTCGGTGGCGCCCGGCCATGTCGTGCCGATGGATTCCATCGTATCGTGGCTGGAGCATAACGGTTACAGCCGCTCCTCCACGGTGCGCGAGCCCGGCGAATATGCGGTTCGCGGCGGCATCCTCGATTTGTTTCCGGCCGGGCTCGAGCAGCCGGTGCGGCTCGATTTCTTCGGCGATTCCCTCGAATCGATCCGCAGTTTCGACGCCGAGACCCAGCGCACGCTGCTCGACATGCGCGCGCTTGACCTCGTTCCGATCTCGGAATTTCAACTTGTCACCGAGTCCATACGCCGGTTCCGGATGGGTTATGTCGCGGCGTTCGGCGCCCCCGAACGCGACGATCCGCTCTACGAGGCCGTCAGCGAGGGCCGCCGCCATCCCGGCATGGAGCATTGGCTGCCGCTGTTCTGGGAAAGCATGGATACGCTGTTCGACTATCTCGGCGACGCGCCGGTCGCGATCGAGCCGCAGAGCGAGGATGCCGCGCGCGAGCGCTTCAAGCAGATCGCGGATTATTACGAGGCGCGGCGCGAGGCGATGGAGCATCCCGGCGGCGGCGCGGTTTACAAGCCGTTGCCGCCCGATCGGCTCTATCTGACCGAGGCCGAATGGACCAAACGGCTCGATCGGGCCGCGTTGGCACGGCTGACGCCGTTTGCAGTTCCCGAGGGCAGCGACGGCGTGGTCGATGCCGGCGCGCGGCAGGGACGCAATTTCGCCCCGGAGCGAGCCGACGGCTCCGTCAACGTGTTCGAAGCGGTGGTCGTCCATGTCGGCGCCTTGCAGGCCCAGCGCAAGAAGGTGGTGATCGCGCTGTGGAGCGAAGGCTCGCGCGACCGCATGGGCAGCATGCTGCGCGACCACAAGCTGCTCAATCTGACCAGCGTCAACACCTGGCGCACGGTGCAGGCGACGCCGCGCAACGAAACCATGCTGGCGGTGGTCGGCATGGAGTCCGGCTTCGAGACCGACCAGGTCGCCGTCATCACCGAGCAGGACATTCTCGGCGACCGCCTGGTGCGGCCGCGCCGGCCGAGCCGCAAGCTCGACAATTTCATTTCGGAGGTCACCAGCCTCACCGCCGGCGATCTCGTGGTCCATGTCGAACATGGCATCGGCCGTTTTGTCGGCTTGCAGACGCTCGACGTCGCCGGGGCGCCGCATGACTGTCTCGAACTGCATTACGCCGCCGAGACCAAGCTGTTCCTGCCGGTCGAGAATATCGAACTGCTGTCGCGCTACGGCTCTGACCACGCCCATGTCGAGCTCGACCGGCTCGGCGGCGGTGGCTGGCAGGCGCGCAAGGCCAGACTGAAGAACCGGATCCGTGAAATCGCCGGCGAGCTGATCAAGATCGCGGCCGAACGGCATCTGCATGAGGCGCCGAAAATGCCGGTGCAGCCGCATGCCTATGACGAGTTCTGCGCCCGATTCCCCTATGAGGAGACCGAGGACCAGCTCGGCGCGATCAATGCCACGCTGAAGGACCTCGAAAGCGGCCGGCCGATGGACCGGCTGATCTGCGGCGATGTCGGGTTCGGCAAGACCGAGGTGGCGTTGCGGGCGGCATTCGCGGTCGCGCTCGACGGCAGGCAGGTCGCCGTCGTGGTGCCGACGACCCTGCTCGCGCGCCAGCATACCAGGAATTTCGCCGAGCGGTTTCGCGGCTTTCCGGTCCAGGTCGCACAGGCCTCGCGCCTGATCGCGCCGAAGCAACTGACGCAGGTCAAAAAGGACCTCGCCGACGGCAATCTCGACATCGTGGTCGGGACCCACGCTCTGCTCGGCAAATCGATCAAGTTCAGGGATCTCGGGCTCCTGATCGTCGACGAGGAGCAGCATTTCGGCGTCAGCCACAAGGAGCGGCTGAAGCAGCTCCGGGCGCAGGTGCATGTGCTGACGCTGAGCGCGACGCCGATCCCGCGCACGCTGCAGCTCGCACTGACCGGGGTGCGCGACCTCTCGATCATCGCCTCACCCCCGGTCGATCGGCTGGCGGTCCGCACCTTCGTCGCGCCGCACGATCCGCTGATGATCCGCGAGGCGCTGTTGCGCGAGCACTATCGCGGCGGACAGGCGTTCTACGTGGTGCCGCGGATCGAGGATCTCGCGGGCGTGAAGGACTTTCTCGACAAGAACGTGCCGGAGACGAAGGTTGCGGTCGCGCATGGACAGATGCCGCCGACGATGATCGAGGACATCATGTCGGCCTTCTATGACGGCAAATACGATATCCTGCTCTCGACCACGATCATCGAGTCCGGTCTCGACATTCCCACGGCCAACACGCTGATCGTGCATCGCGCCGACATGTTCGGGCTGGCGCAGCTCTATCAGTTGCGCGGCCGGGTCGGCCGTTCGAAACTGCGCGCCTACGCGCTGTTCACGCTGCCGGCGCAGCAGAAGATCACGGCCCAGGCCGAACGCCGCCTGAAGGTGCTGCAATCGCTGGAAACGCTCGGCGCCGGATTCCAGCTCGCCTCGCACGATCTCGATATCCGCGGTGCCGGCAATCTGCTTGGCCAGGAACAGTCGGGCCACATCAAGGAAGTCGGGTTCGAGCTGTACCAGTCGATGCTGGAGGAGGCGATCCTCAATCTCAAGGCCGGCGTGGTCGAACCCGCCGCGGATCGCTGGTCGCCGCAGATCACCGTCGGCATGCCCGTGCTGATCCCGGAGGACTACGTCGCCGACCTCGCGGTGCGGCTGTCGCTGTACCGGCGGCTCGCCGACCTCGACACCGACGAGGAAATCGACAATTTCGCCGCCGAACTGCGCGACCGCTTCGGCGTGTTGCCGGACGAGGTGCGCTATCTGTTCAAGATCGCCGCGATCAAGGGCTATTGCCGCCGCGCCAATGTCGAGAAGGTCGACGCCGGGCCGAAGGGCGCCGTCATCAGCTTCCGCGACAACAAGTTCGCGCAGCCGGACCGGCTGGTCTATTTCATCCGCCAGCACGGCCAGGCGGCGCGGGTGCGGCCGGATATGAAGGTGGTGTTCTTCCAGGAGTGGGAGACGCCGGAGCAACGGCTGACCGGCACCACCGAAATCCTGCGCCAGCTCGCCAATCTCGCCGAGGACCGCAAGGCGGCGTAGCGGTCCAGTTCAGGCCGCCTGTCATTCCGGGGCGATGCGAAGAAAGCATCGAACCCGGAATCTCGAGATTCCGGGTTCGCGCTGACGCGCGCCCCGGAATGACGGCGCGAAGTTCAGGAGGCGGCGCGGCGGGTTTGCTCGTACAGCCGCGCGAGCAGGGATTTGGCCGAGTCCGACGGCTGCATCGACGCAACGGTCACGACAGGTTCCGCGCGCGCGTCGCCCTGGCCGTGGCTGGTGTGGCGCATCACGCTGGAAAGCCGCCGCGCGATCATGTGTGCGGTGCGCAGATCGGCATCGGCAAATACCACGACCACGGATCCATCATCGCGGGCGACCCCGAAATCCATCTGCCGCATCAGGCGGCTCAGAATCCGCCCGCCGTCGAGCTGCGCGCGGGGATGATCCGGGTCGAACGCAAAGCGCGCCACCGACAATCCGCCGCCGCGCGACTGGGTCTGGTAGATCGCGGTCGCGAAATCGCGATCGAACGCCGCCGGCGTCAGCAGCCCGGTGCCGGGATCGAGCAGGCCGCCGGCATCGATCGAACGGAGCGCTCGGCTCAACCGGGCCTCGAGCGCGTGCTGACGGATCAGCGGCGAGGCGTTGGCGGCGATATGTGCGGGGGAGCCGGATACGATTTCAAGGTTTGCGAGCGCGTAATCCGGCGCCAATTCATCCGACGTCACCACCACCGGCAGATTGCGAAAGCGGGCATCTTCGGCGAGCACCGTGAGGAAGGCGTCCATCACCCGCAGGCTGAAGCCTTCGCCGAGCACGATGCCGTTGACGTCGCGAGCATTGAGTTGTTTCGCCGCCGCCTCGATGCTCAGCGCACCGACGATCCCCATCCGCTCGCCGAGCGATACCGAAAGCGCAGGGTAGGCCGCGCCGCGGCCGATCAGCAGCACGGTGGCGTCGCGAACCGGGTCGATATCCGACAATGCTGCCGGCTGGTCTTCAAGCCGGCGCATCACGGTGGCATGCAGGCTCCTGACCCGCAGCGCCGCGCTCAGGCGCGCCGCCAGCCGGTCGAAGCGGCCGCCGCTTGACGAAAACGGCATGGCGTTTTCCGGCAGCGATGTCGTGGGGTCGATTGCGATCAGCGGCAGATAGGGTTGACGTGCGGCAACCTGTTCGGCCAGCGCCGCGAACGCCGGTTCGATGCTTCCGGACATCTCGACCAGGACCGCGCCAGGCTGCAACTGCGCCACCGCGCGCGCAGCGTCGCGCCAGGCGGTGTCGATGATCGGAAACAGCTTGGCATCCTCGAGCGCCGCCGCGAATGGCGGCCGCCCGGCGGTCGATACCACGATGATCGGGCCTTGCTGGGACATCTGGAACGGACCAACGCGATCGATTGAATCGCCGAATCCTAGTTTGCGTGCCTTAATGCGGCGTCAACGCGATCCTGCAGGCGTCCTAATTGGCGTTGGTGCGATCACGAAACGCTTCCACCATCAATGGGTTAAGCCCCAGTTCGCCGAGCGCGTCGCGGGCCCGGGCGTTGTCCTGGGCGCGGCCTGCGAGGCGATGCCCGCTGAGCCGGTCCGGCAACGCCGTCAACAGCGCGCCCTGTCCGAGCCGCTTTGTCCATTCCTGCAGGTCCTGTGCCAGAAACCGGTATCCGCCGACGGCCATGATGCCCGGCGGAGGGGCGGTGATGCAGATCGCACCGCTCGAACGGTCGAGCCGCGCCGCGTAGTCGGTGTCGACATAATCCCGTGGCGGCGGCGCCATCAATGAATCGCCCGGGGCCGTGGCAGGCGCGTAGGCCGCGACCGTCACCATCGGTCCTCGCAAGCCGAGCGTGCCGCGCGGCGTGATCAGGGTTTCGCCTGCGATCGACGATCCCGCGACGTCGCGGGGAGCACCATGCGGTCCGGGCAGGATGGCCGCCGCAGCGCCGTCCGCCGTTCGCCGAGCGCCGAACAGCCCGGCTTCGCCGAACAGGTAGACGTCGGTGAGGGCGGCATGCGCGACCGTCCAGGGCGCACTCGATGCGATCTGCTCCGGCGCACGCCAGAGGCCGACCACCCGGCGCAGCGTCGGCAGGTGCGCCGCCATCTCGATCTCGGCCAGCCGCATCACCAACGGCGCCGGCGCCACCAGCGTATCGCAGCCGTCGTCGCCGATCTGCTGCTCGAGTACCTCGCCGTCGAACGGATGGTGCAGCGCCAGCGTTCCGCCCGACAGCAGCCAGGCCACCAGCGAGGAGGCAAGGCCGGCGAACGAGGATGGCGCGAATGCCGACAGGATGGTGGTGCCGAGCGGCAAGGCGCTTTCGAGAAAAACCGCAAGGCCGCCGGCGATCAGGCTCAGATGGCTGCGCGGCACCGCACGAAAACCTTCGGCGGTGACGTCGAAGGATATCATCGCCGCCCTGCGGCCATCCTGGGTAACGGCACGGGTGGTCGTGGATGGGCTGGCGATTGCCTGGTCGAGCGAGGCCATGCCGTCGGGCAGGTCGCCGCCGAAGCCGCAGACGTGGCGAACCGAAAAGGCCTCGACCGCCGCGTTCATGGCGAGGTCGGCGTGATTGACGCCGTCGATTTTGCCCGCGGTGACGATGGCCCGGGCGCCGGTGCGGCTCAGCGCCACCGTCAATTCCGCCTGCCGCCACAGCAGCGGCACCAGCGCGACAATCAATCCCGCGCGATGCGCCGCCAGCACGGTCAGCATGAAGTCGACGGTGTTCGGCAATTGCACCGCGACGACGGAATTCGCCGGCAGCCCGGCTTCGATGAAATGCGCCGCCAGCGCCGAGATGGCCTGGTCGGCCTGAACGAAGGTCAGGCGCCTCGGGGCCTGCCCGGTCAGGCGCGACTTGTTGGGCGGATCGAGCAACGCCAGCGCGTTCGGCTGCCGTGCCATGATCCGTCGAAACAGGCCGTCGAGCGTCGGCGATGGGTTGGTCTGGATCACGGAATCACTTTGGTTGCGGGGCCGGCCTTTGCCACCAGGTTTCCGGGAGATACCCCGTCGACGCAGTGGTCGCTGGCCGTTCTATCCGATTCCAGCGCGCGATCCATTGCTCCCCGACGTTAAACAGGGGGATAGCGTAGAAGCCCGACATCAAGGTCCGGTCCAGCGCGCGAACCGCCGAGACGAAGGCGGGACGCTGGCGCGCCGCCAGCACCGCCCCGATCATGGCATCGATCGCAGGATCCTTTGCCCCCATGTAGTTCCGCGTGCCCTGATCGTCCGCCGCAGCGCTTCCCCAGTAGAACCACTGCTCGTTGCCGGGCGACAATGACTGGTCCCAGCGGTTCGGGATCATGTCGAAATCATAGCCGAGCCGCCGTTGATCGAACTGGACGGGATCGACCGAACGCACCGTCGCCTCGATACCCGCGCGCTTCAGATCGCGCAAATAGGCCAGCGCGATCCGCTCCTGGTCGCGCGTCGTCACCAGGATTTCGAAGCTGAGCGGCGCCTTGGTCGCGCGCTGCCGCAACATTGTGCCGTCGAGATCGTAACCGGCGGCGGACAGCAGCGTCAGCGCCTGGCGCAGCGCGGTGCGATCACGGCCCGAGCCGTCGCTGACCGGAAGGCGGTAGCTGCCGTCGAGAATATCCGGCGCCAGATGCGCGGCGAACGGCTTCAGAAGCTGCTGCTCGTACGGATCCGCCGGGCGGCCATAGGCCGACAATTCGGACCCGGCGAAGAAGCTCGGCGAGCGTGCATAGTAGCCGAAAAAGTAATTGCGGTTGATCCATTCGAAATCGAACAGCAGGGTCAATGCCTGTCGTACGCGGATATCGGAAAACACCGGCCGTCTGGTGTTGAACACCAGGAATTCCGACGGCTGCGGCACCCCGGGCTTGATGGTGTCGCGGATCACCTCGCCGTCGCGGGCGGCGGGAAAATCATATCCGTCGTGCCAGCGCAGCGGTTCGGTCTCGACGCGAAAATCGTACAGTCCGCGCTTGAAGGCTTCGAACTGGCCGTTCGCCTCGCGATAGAAATCGAGCCTGATCTCGTCGAAATTCCAGAAGCCGCGGTTAATGGGCAGGTCGCGGCCCCAATAATCGGGATTGCGCGTGAATGTGACGCTCGCACCAGGGTTGACCGCGGTGACGCGATAGGGACCGGACCCGATCGGCGGCGACAGCGAGGTGTCTTCGAAGCTCGCGACGTCGGTGGCGTGGCGGGGCAGGATCGGCATCAGGCCGAGGATCAGCGGCAGCTCACGATCGCCGACGCCGCCGAAATCGAACCTCACGGTGCGTGGGTCGAGCGCTACGGCTTTCACCACCTTGGAATAGAACTGGCGATGGTTGGGGCGGCCGTGGTCGCGCAGCAACGCGAAGGAAAACAGCACGTCGTCGGCGAGCACCGGTTGCCCGTCGGAGAAACGCGCCAGCGGGTTCAGATGGAAGGTGACATAACTCCTGGCATCGTCGGTCTCGACGCTCTTGGCCAACAGGCCGTACAGGGTGAAGGCCTCGTCATTGTCCCGGGTCATCAGGCTTTCCAGCACATAGCCCCGTTCGAACACGTAGCCCCTGATCTGCTGCACGGCGACACCCCTGACAATCAGGGGGTTGAGGCTGTCGAAGCTGCCGAGCAGGCCCTGCACCAGCCGGCCACCTTTCGGCGCGTCGGGATTGGCGTAAGGCAGATGCGTAAAATCGGCCGGCAGCGCCGGCGCGCCGTGCATCGCGATGGCGTAGCTCTCCGACGCCTGCGCCCGAGCGGTCGTCGCCGCCAGAAACAGACCGCAGGCCAGCACGCAACGGAGCACGGTGCCGAGGCCGGCATGCTCCGATAAAGGTGGCGCCGCACGCCGATGTGATTTCGATGCTGCTCACGTGGCGAGCTTTATCATAGCCGCGGGTTTCCGAAGCCGCGGTGCGCCAAAGGTCTATGCCAAAGAAGCCTGTCGCCATTGATCTTTTCGCCCGCCGCTGTATGAAGGCTGGCAATTGACCGAGACCGCCGGGCCTGTCACGTATCCGCCTCATTTGGCACGGACACAGCCGCCCAAATAGCCGGCTGTCGGTGCCCGAAGCGGTTCGGGCGCTCCCGTTCAGAAAGGGTTTCCGCGATGAATTTCCGTATCTTGGCCGCGCCGGTGAGGCCGCGTGTGCGGGTTTTCGCGCTGTTGGCCCTGAGCGCGCTGGCCGCTTCGTTGTTGGTTCCCGATGCGCAGGCCCAGCAGCCGCCGGCAGCCGCACCGCATGCCAAGCCGAAGGCGGCCCCGAAAGCCGCACCCGCTGCCCAGCCAGCGCCGCCGGCGGCGGCTGCGCCGGCAGCGGGCGCGCCCGCCGCAGGCGCCCAGCCTCCGGAACAGGTGCAGCTCATCTACGCTCCCTGGACCAAATTCTGCCTGAAGGGCCAGGATGCCAACGCCAAGCAGGTTTGCTTTACCGGCAAGGACGGGCGGATCGAGTTGGGCCAGCCGGTGGTCGCGGCCGTCATCATCGAGCCCGAAGGCGAGCCGAAGAAAATCCTGCGCGTCACGCTTCCGCTCGGCATGCAGCTCGTGCACGGCACCCGCGTGATCGTCGACAATAACCCTCCGATGCAGAGCCCCTATGTGATCTGCTTTGCCAACGGTTGCATGTCGGACTACGAGCTGACCCCGGAGCTGCTCGCGAACATGAAGAAGGGGCAGAACCTGGTGGTTCAGGCGATCAACTCCAACGGCGCGCCGCTGACCTTGCCGCTGCCGCTCGCCGAGTTCGCCAAGGCCTATGACGGCCCGCCGACCGACCCGAAGGTGTTTGAAGAGACCCAGAAGAAGTTGCAGGAAGAGTTGCAGAAGCGCGCCGAGGAAACCCGCAAGAAGCTTGAGGCCACCCAGTCCGGGGCCGGCGCGGCGCCCAACGCGGCCGCGAAATAGTAGCCGTCATTCCGGGGCGATGCGGAAAGCGTCGAACCCGGAATCTCGGAGATTCCGGGTTCGCGCCAATGCGCGCCCCGGAATGACGTACGGGGCCGCAAGTTCAGTTCAGCGACGGGTTCCGGGGCCGATAACCGCCCGATTTGTCTTTGACAAAAATCTCGGCGACCTGCGAGTGCCGGATCGGCTCGCCGGATTCGTCGGGCAACAGATTCTGTTCGGATACGTAAGCGACGTATTCCGACTCCGAATTCTCGGCGAGCAGATGATAGAACGGCTGATCCTTGTGCGGCCGGTGCTCTTCCGGAATCGACAGCCACCATTCCTCGGTATTGTTGAATTCCGGATCGATATCGAACACCACGCCCCGGAACGAATAGATCCGGTGGCGGACGATTTGTCCGATCTGGAATTTGGCGGTCCGCGTTTTTATCATAGCTCGTCGAATAGACCATGATTGTGGCCGATGCTAGGGGCAAACCGCCGAATTAACCCTACCTTGGCGCCGGTCCGCCAATCGACCGGGGCCAGCTAGGCTAGAGCGACCTCTGCCCCGATCGACGTTCGTCATCCGGCGCCGCCATATTTCAGCCTGATCTTCATCGACGCAGATGCTGCACCCCCGGGGCTGCCGGCGTTGCTGTCGATGCGATCAGCGCACCCGCCGTGCCGCGCGCCAGGACGGCGCCAGGCCCTCGCGCATGGCGACGCGCCGGAGCGGTCCAAACGATCCGATCAAGTGCAGTCCGGCGGCGCGCAGGGTTTGCATGGGCAGGAAATCGCTGAGCAGGGAACGGTTCGCGATGTCGATGGCAAACATGCGGCTGGCGACATCGGCGCGCCGGGTCGAATTGTAACGGTCCAGAAGGGACGGTGCGCCCGGATCCTCGCCGGTATCGATCGCGTCCCGCACGGCGTCGGCAATGTCGCCGGCGTCGCGCAATCCCAAGTTCAGGCCCTGCGCGCCGATCGGCGGCAGCACATGGGCGGCTTCGCCGACCAGTGCGATACGATGCTGCGCAAATCGCCGGGGCCGCTCGATGGCAAGCGGAAACAAGTGGCGTCCCGGCTCGATGCGGATGCGGCCGAGAATGGAATGCGATTGGGTTTCCGCAGCTTCCGACAATTGCGGATCGGTCAGCGCGCCGAGCCGCTCGGCTTCCGTCCTGGTGGCTACCCACACCACGCTGCTGCGGTCACCCGGCAGCGGCACCAACACGCAGGGTCCCTGCGGCGTATGAAACTCGGTCGAGATATTCCGATGCGGCCGGGAATGACCGACATTGAAGGTCAGCGCCGCCTGATCGAGTTCGCGGCGCATCATCTCGATGCCGGCCGCCGTGCGACAGAGCGAATGCCGTCCGTCGGCGCCGATCGCAAGACGTGCGGACAGCGAGTTTCCCTGGCGGGTCCGGACGATTGTCTCAGCCTGTTCCGGGGTGATCGCGTCGGCCTCATCGTCGATCCGCGTCAGGTTGGAAATCTCGGTCGCGCGCTGTTCCAGTGCCGACATCAGCGCGTGATTTTCGATGTTGTAGCCAAACTGATCGAAACCGATTTCCTCGGATGAAAATCGGACCTCCGGCGCGCGGATCAGCCGGCCGGTATCGTCGACCAGCCGCATGGTCCGCAATGCAGCCGCCTGGTCGGCGCAGCGCGACCAGACGTCGAGGCGCCGCAACAGATCCACGGAACCGCCGAGCAGCGCCGTGGTGCGATTGTCGGCATAGGGCAGGCGGCGGGCGATCAGGGCAGTGTTCGCGCCGGTTGCCGCCACCGCGAGCGCGGCGGCGAGCCCGGCCGGACCGCCGCCGACCACGACGACATCGTATATGCCGGATCTATCGTTCATATCAGGACAATTGATGTTCCCGGCGGCATTTTCAAGCCGCAACGCGCTCGCCGGTTTGCGCGGCGGAACGCCGCAAGCGCGGATGTGCAAAACCGCGACGATTCCTGATAGCACTGCCGGGCAAATGGATCAGGCAAACCAGCAGGAAACGCCGGCGCCGCCGCTCGGTCGGACCGTCGTGTTTTCCGTGCACATCTTCACCGCGCTCGGCGCAGGCATGGCGCTGCTCGCATTGCTGGAGGCGGTGCGCGAGCATTGGGCGGCGATGTTCGCTTGGCTCGGCGTGGCGCTGGTGATCGACGCGATCGACGGCCCGATCGCGCGGCGCCTTGACGTCGTGCACACGCTGCCGAACTGGTCCGGCGAGGTGCTCGACCTCGTGGTTGACTTCGTGACCTACGTGTTCGTGCCGGCCTACGCGATCACCGCCAGCGGTCTGTTGCTGCCGCTGATAGCGCCGCTGCTCGGCCTCGGCATTGTCGTGTCCGGCGCGCTCTATTTCGCCGATCGGCGCATGAAAGCGCCGGATAATTGCTTTCGCGGATTTCCGGCGCTGTGGAACGCGGCGGCATTCTATCTCTTCCTGCTGCATGCGCCGCCCGTGCTGTCGACGCTTGGTGTCGCCGTCCTGATCGGCCTGACCTTTGCGCCGTTTCACACGCTTCATCCGGTGCGCGTGGTTCGGCTGCGCGGGCTTACGCTGTCACTGATCGGAATCTGGGCGCTGCTTGTGATCTTCACGCTGGCGAACGATTTCCAGGTCGGCGCCGCCGTCACGATCGGTCTCTGTGCGATCGCCGCCTATGTGGTCGGAAGCGATGCCGTGATCCGGCGAATGCGGTTGTTCAGTGCATGATCGCGTTATGGTCCAACCCGGAAGCCTGGGCGGCGCTGCTGACCCTGACCGCGCTGGAGATCGTGCTCGGCATCGACAATGTGATTTTCCTGTCGGTGGTGGTATCACGCATCCCGCCGGCGCAGGCGAAAACGGCGCGCCAGATCGGCCTTCTGCTGGCGCTGCTGTTCCGTATCCTGCTGCTCAGCCTGCTGGTGTGGCTGATCGGGCTGACGCAAGCCGTCCTTACCGTGCGGGGCATCGCACTGTCGTGGCGCGATATCATCCTGATCGGCGGCGGGCTGTTTCTGATCGCGAAGGCGACCCATGAAATCCATACCGAAGTGGAAGCGCGCGAGGCGGCCGGCGGCGATACGCCAAAGGCCGGCGCGCTGTTCTGGGTGATCGTCCAGATCATTGTCATCGACATCGTGTTCTCGCTGGATTCGATCATCACCGCGATCGGAATGGCGCAGGACCTCGAAATCATGATCGCGGCGGTCGTCATCGCCTGCCTCGTGATGTACCTGTCGTCCGGCCCGGTGGCGCGATTCGTCGCGGAGCATCCGACCACCAAGATGCTGGCGCTGGCATTTCTGGTGCTGATCGGGGTCGCGCTGGTGGCGGACGGATTCCGGTTTCATATCCCGCGCGGCTATATCTATTTCGCCATCGCGTTCTCGGCCGCCGTCGAAGCCTTCAACGTCCTGGCCAAGCGCAACCGGAAGAACATCCGCCACTGATCCATCGCTGGGTTTTCAGCGGCCTTGAGTTGACAACCTGGCCTCGATGGCTTTCGCTTGGGATCGCAAGGCGAGACGATGTCGAGGGAGAGCCCGATATGACCAAGGCCGTTCGCGTCCACAAGGTGGGGGGCCCCGAGGCGCTGGTCTATGAGGCGGTGGACGTGCCGGCGCCCGGAGCCGGCGAGGTGCGCATCCGCCAGCATGCCGTCGGCCTCAATTTCATCGACGTGTACTATCGCACCGGCCTCTACAAGGCGCCGCAACTGCCGTTCATCGCCGGCAACGAAGCCGCCGGTGAAGTGGTGGCGGTCGGGCCCGGCGTAACCAATTTTCATCCCGGCGATCGCGTCGCCTATTACCACAATCTCGGCGCCTATGCCTCGGAACGCAACATCCCCTGGGAAAAACTGGTCAAGCTGCCCGACCATATCACCTACGAGCAGGGCGCCGTGCTGATGCTGAAGGGGCTGACGGTCTGGTATCTTCTGCACAAGACGTTCAAGGTCGAACCCGGGCATCGGGTCCTGATTCATGCCGCGGCGGGCGGCATCGGCCTGCTCGCGAGCCAGTGGGCGAGGGCGCTCGGGGCGCATGTCATCGGCACGGTCGGCTCGAAGGCCAAGGCCGATCTCGCGCTCGCCAATGGCTGCGATCACGTCATCCTCTACAATGAAGAGGATTTTGTCGCGCGCGTAAAACAGATCAGCCGCAACGAACTCTGCGACGTCGTCTACGACGGCGTCGGCAAGACCACGTTTCCGGGCTCGCTGTCCTGCCTGAAGCCGCGCGGCATGTTCGTGAGCTTCGGCAACGCCTCGGGCCCGGTGCCGCCGTTCGCCATCGCCGAGCTCAACAGCCATGGTTCGCTGTTCGCAACCCGGCCCAAGCTCAACGATTATATCGGCAGGCGGTCGGAATTGCTGGAGGGCGCCGACACCCTGTTCGCCGCCGTCATCAATGGCAAGCTGCATGTGCCGATCAACCACGCCTATGCGCTGAAGGACGCCGCCAAGGCCCATACCGACCTCGAGGGCAGGGCGACCACCGGCGCCGCGATCTTCAGGCCGTAGCTCGGCGTCATCCGCGAGCAGCGAAACTCCGCGTCGAAGAATTCGCCGACACCATCATTCCGATCGATGCTCCGCATCGCGCGCGGAATGACGAAGGGATTGGATTGTCCCGGATGCGTCAGGCGACGCGGCGTGCCGCGCCGGCCTTGATCAGGATGGTGATCGAGGCCATCGATCAGTACCGCGATCTCGTCGCGGCTGATGTTGAGCGCCGGCATGAAGCGCAAGGCATCCGGCTGCGGCGCGTTCAGCAGCACGCCGGCTTGGAATGCCTGGGCGACGATCGCGGCGGCGATCGGCAGTTTGAGGTCGAGCGCCAGCAACAGCCCGCGGCCGCGGACTTCGCCGAGACCGTGCCGCGCCGACAGCCGCTGCAGCTCGCTTGCCAGAAGCAGCCCGGCATCGACCACTGATTTGAGGAATGGCGGCGCGGCGACCTGTTCGAGCACCGCAAGCCCCGCCGCGCACATCAGCGGATTGCCGTTGAAGGTGCCGCCCTGGTCGCCATGTTCGAAACAGCAGGCGCGCTCGGTGGCGAGCAGCGCCGCCAGCGGCACGCCGCCGCCGATGCCTTTTCCCAGCGTCATGATGTCGGGCTCGATATCGGCGTGCTGATAGTGGAACAGCTTTCCGGTGCGGCCGATCCCGGTCTGGATCTCGTCGAGGATCAGCAACAGGCCGCGCGCTTGGGTCAGCGCCCGCAATTCCCGCAGGAACGGATCGCTCGCGGGCCAGACGCCGGCTTCGCCCTGGATCGGCTCCAGCATCACGGCCACGGTGTTGCCGTTGATCAGGCGTTCGACCGAGGCGAGATCGTTCAGCATCGCCTTGCGAAAGCCCGGCACCTTTGGCTCGAACAGCGGCGCGAAGGCCTTTTTGCCCGAAGCCGACATGGTCGCCAGCGTGCGGCCGTGGAAGCCGCCCTCGAAGGTGATGATCTCATAAGCGCCGTTGCGGTGCAGTGCGCCGTATTTGCGCGCGAGCTTGATCGCGCCTTCGTTGGCTTCCGCGCCGGAATTGGCGAAGAACACCTGATCGAAGCAGCTATGCTCGACCAGGGCCTTGGCGAGCGCGAGGCTCGGCGCGTTGTAGAAGGCGGGACTCGGCGAGAGCAACCGCCTCGCCTGGGCGGCAAGCGCGTCGGCGACGACGGGCGGGGCGTGGCCGAGGCAATTGACCGCCCAGCCCTGCACGACGTCGAGATAGCGCCTGCCGCTGTCATCCCACAGCCAGGAGCCTTCGCCCCTGACGAAAACGTTGGGCGGCCGTGCCGTGATATCCATCAGCGCGTCAAACGGATGGGTGGCGTTGGTCATGTCGAACTCCTGCGGTTGATTGGAAAAGTCGGCCAAAACGCGAGAAGGCCGCACTTGCGGGTGCGGCCTTCTCGAAAACCTAGCTGTTAATCAGTTCAGCTTTGTCGTCGGACATGGCGCGACCCATCGGCGTCGAACGAGCGACGACGGAAAGCGGCGCGGAGGTGGGTCCGGTTGCATGTCATGGCGCGGCCATAGCGCCGAACCGCGGCTGCTGTCAAGGGTGGCGTCAGAACCCGGCGACGCTGCCGTGCAGATCGTATGGGTCGGCCCGCTCGATCTTGGCGGTGACGATCTCGCCGACGCGCAGCGGCCGGCGGCTGGAGAGGTAAACCGCGCCGTCGATCTCGGGCGCGTCCGCCCTGGAACGGCCCTTCGACACGGTCGGTCCGACCTCGTCGATGATGACCTGCTGCCGCGAACCAACCTTGCGCTTCAGCCGGCGCGCCGAAATGTTCTGCTGCCGCGCCATCAGCGTGTTCCAGCGTTCCTGCTTGATATCGTCCGGCACGGCGTTGCCGAGCGCATTGGAGGCTGCACCTGCGACCGGCTCGTATTTGAAGCAGCCGACACGGTCGATCCCGGCCTCCTCGAGCCAGTCGAGCAGATAAGCGAAATCGGAATCGGTTTCGCCGGGGAAGCCCACGATGAAGGTGGAGCGCAGCGTCAGCTCCGGGCACTCCTCGCGCCATTTCCTGATACGCCCGAGCGTCTTGTCCTGCGCCGCCGGCCGCTTCATGGCCTTGAGGATTTCAGGGCTCGCGTGCTGAAACGGAATGTCGAGATAGGGCAGGATCTTGCCTTGCGTCATCAGGCCGATGACGTCATCGACATGCGGATAGGGATAGACATATTGCAGCCGGACCCAGGCGCCGAGCTCGCCGAGTTCGCGCGCGAGATCGAGGAATTTGGCGCGGACCTCGCGGTGCTTCCACGGGCTCGCGGCATAGTTCAGATCGACGCCGTAGGCTGACGTGTCCTGCGAAATGACCAGCAATTCCTTGACCCCGGCGCTGACCAGCTTTTCGGCCTCGCGCAGCACGTCGTTGGCCGGCCGTGACACCAGGTCGCCGCGCAGCTTCGGGATGATGCAGAAGCTGCAGCGGTTGTTGCAGCCTTCGGAAATCTTGAGATAGGCGTAGTGCCGCGGGGTCAGTTTGATCCCCTGCGGCGGCACCAGATCGAGATGCGGGTTGTGCAGCGGCGGCAGCGCCCGATGCACCGCGTCGAGCACGCTTTCATATTGCTGCGGCCCGGTTATCGACAGCACACCGGGATAGGCGGCCTCGATCTGGCCGGGTTCCGCCCCCATGCAGCCGGTGACGATCACCCTGCCATTCTCGGCCATCGCCTCGCCGATGGCGCCGAGCGATTCCTGCTTGGCGCTGTCGAGAAAGCCGCAGGTGTTGACAATAACGAGATCGGCGCCGTCGTGCTTGCGCGCCAGCTCATAGCCTTCCGCGCGCAGCCGGGTGATGATGCGCTCGGAATCCACCAGCGCCTTGGGGCATCCCAGCGAAACAAAGCTGACTCTTGGCGCGGCGGCCTGCTGCATGTCCGAACTGCCTGATTGATCGGCAGGAGCTAGTCCCAATTGCGCATAATTACAAGGCTTTGAGCCGGTCTGCGGCGTGCTAAGGAGGTGGGCCGGAATGCGAGTGATCGATGGCCGCCGAATTGTCTCCCAAAATCGTCATTGTGGACGAAAGCCCGATCCGAGCCGCAATCCTCGAGGAGGGGCTGCGCGAGGCCGGCTTTACCGGCGTCGTCCATATCCGCGAAATGCAAAGCCTGTTGTCGCGGATCTATGCGCTCGATCCCGACATCATCCTGATCGATCTGGAAAATCCCAGCCGCGACGTGCTGGAACAGATGTTCCAGGTGAGCCGCGCGGTACGTCGCCCGATCGCGATGTTCGTCGATCAGAGCGACGCGGCGTCGATCCAGGCTTCGGTCGATGCCGGCGTCTCCGCCTATATCGTCGACGGTCTGAAGAAGGAACGGGTCAAGCCGATCCTCGACCTCTGCGTCTCACGCTTCAACGCCTTTTCCAAGCTGCAGGATGAACTGGCGCGCGCCAAATCCGCGCTTGAAGACCGCAAGGTGATCGACCGCGCCAAGGGCATCCTGATGAAGCTGAAGGGGCTGACGGAAGAGGAGGCCTATGTGCTGCTGCGCTCGACGGCGATGCGCGAGAAAAAGAAGATCGGCGAGATCGCCCAATCGATCCTGACCGCGTCGGAGCTTTTGAAATGAGCACGCCGCTTCACGTCGGTTTCATTCCGCTGGTCGATGCTGCCGCCCTGATCGTCGCCGTCGACAAGGGATTTGCCGCGGCCGAGGGGCTCGATGTCACCCTGATCCGTGAGGTGTCGTGGTCCAACATCCGTGACAAGCTCAATATCGGCCTGTTCGATGCCGCGCATCTGCTGGCGCCGGTGGCGATCGCCTCCAGCCTCGGGCTCGGGCACATCAAGGTGCCGATCATCGCGCCGTTCACGCTCGGCCTCAATGGCAACGCGATCACGGTGTCGCCGGCGCTGCATGCGGCGATCCTGAGCGAGGTTGACGGCGATCCGTTCGATCCGATGGCCACCGCGCTGGCGCTGGCGCGCGTCGTTGCCACGCGGCACAAGGGCGGGGCCGAACCGCTGACTTTCGGCATGACCTTTCCGTTTTCGAGCCACAATTACCAGCTCCGGTTCTGGATGGCCGCCGGCGGCGTCGATCCCGACGAGGATGTTCGCCTCGTGGTGCTGCCACCGCCTTACATGGTGGATAGCCTGGCCGGCGGTCAGGTCGACGCGTTCTGCGTCGGCGCGCCCTGGAATTCGGTGGCGGTCGATCGTGGCGTCGGCCACATCCTGCATTTCGTCTCGGACATCCTGGTGCGCGCCGCGGAGAAGGTGCTCGCGATCCGGCAGAGCTGGTCGGAAAGAAATCCGCAAGTCGCCGCAGCGCTGGTCCGAAGCGCCCATCGCGCCACCGAGTTCATCGGGCAGCCGGAAAATCGGGCCGAGACGGCGCGCATCCTGGCGCAACCGTCATATCTCGGCGTCGATGCGGAGGTTATTTTGCGAACGCTCAACGGCCGCCTCAAGATCTCGCCCGACGGCGCCATGCGCGAGAGCAGTCGCTACTGGCTGGTGGGGCGGGAAGGCGCGTCTCGCCCGGACCCGGTGCAAGCCGCCTGGCTCTACGCCCAGATGGTGCGCTGGGGCCAGGCCGCGATCAGCCCGGAGGCGCTCGAAGCAGCCAAGGCGGTGTTCAGGCCCGATCTCTACGATGCGGCGCTGGGCCTGCACGGCGAGGCCGATGGCGCCGTGCTTGATCCCGTCAGGGCATTCACCGGGCCGAGCTTCGATGCAGCCGATCTCAGCGGATATCTCGGCTGGTTCCGCCGTTCCGCTGGTCCGGCTGAGGCCCCGAAGTCTAAAAGTTAGGCGTATTGATTCGAAGCCTTATTTTTAATCCCATGCCGCCTATCCGGGCAGGCGAGGCCGCCGGTTCAAGATCCTGGAACTGTCTTAAGTCATTGAATAAAAGCACGTTTCTATAGATTGCTGCACTGGCACATGATTTGAATAGAGAAGCGCGTCAGCCGCCATAGCAGCCTGCTGGCCCGTCCCCGCGCGGGATGGATTTCCGCAGCAACGAAGCTGATCGGATCGCTTCGAAACCTCCGATACGGCGCTGCCATTCGAACCGTTTCCCGAGCGATCTGTCGCCCTTTTTCGTCGTGGCCATGCCTTTCGCATGGCAAGTGGAGCCTCGATATGGATTATGCCAAACCTGCCGACGTCGTTGCCTCGATGATCGATGCCAGCCAGAAGAAGCTGGCGCTGACGCCAAAGGATCTCCTGATCCGCGGGGCGCTGTCCGGTGCCCTGCTCGGCGCCGCCACCAGCCTGGCGTTTGGCGCGGCGGTCACAACCGGTCAGCCGCTGGTCGGAGCCCTGATCTTTCCCGTCGGCTTTGTGATGATCGTATTGCTTGGGCTTGAACTGGTCACGGGCAGTTTTGCCATCGTGCCGCTGGCTCCGCTGGAGGGAAAATCGACCTGGGGCGCCGTCGCCTCGAATTGGTCGTGGGTATTTCTCGGCAACCTGCTCGGCAGCGTCGTCTATGGCGGACTGCTCGCCATCGCCCTGACCAACATGGGCACCGCGGCACCGGCCGGCGTCGCCGCGCGCATTGTCCAGGTTGCGGAGGCAAAAACCATTGCCAACGAGGCGCTCGGGGCCGCCGGCATGGTCAGCGTCTTTGTCAAGGCCATTCTCTGCAACTGGCTGGTCTGCCTCGGCGTCGTCCTGGCGATGACCTCGACCTCGACCGTCGGCAAGATCGCGGCGGCGTGGTTGCCGATCCTGACATTCTTCGCCCAGGGCTTCGAACATTCGGTCGTGAACATGTTCATCATCCCGACCGGCATGCTGATGGGCGCCAAGGTCAGTGTCTATCAATGGTGGGTGTGGAATCAGATCCCGGTCACGCTCGGCAACCTTGTCGGCGGATTGCTGTTCACCGGCCTTGCGCTCTACGTGACCTTCAAGCCGGCCGGATCGCAGGTGACAGCGCCGCTCGCCGCGCAGGTTCCGGCCGAATGAAGCCGACGCCCCCAACATCATGAAACTTGAAACCACGTCAGCCGATTTCAGCGACGAGCAGAAGCGTTACCTGGAAGGCTTCATGTCGGGCCTCCAGGTCGGGCGTGTCAGCCGCGGCGTCGGGCTTGCCGGCGGGCCGGCAGCGCCAGCGCCCCGGCCGATCCCGAACCGGTCGGTCCGGACGCCGCCGCCCTGAAGGCCCAGGACAAGGTTGTCCGCGATGGCAAGAAGCTGTCCGATCCCGAGAAGTTCAAGCGCGAGCAGCATCCGTTTGACGCCTACGAACGTCTCAAGGAGCAGGCCCGAAACAACCTGCCGCCGCCGCCGGCGGATAATTTCCGCTGGCGCTATTTCGGCCTGTTTTATGTCGCGCCGGCGCAGGATTCCTTCATGTGCCGCCTGCGCATCCCGAACGGCATTCTCAAACACTGGCAGTTCTCCGCGGTAGCCGATCTCGCGGAACGCTGTGGCGGCGGTTATTCGCATGTCACCACCCGCGCCAATCTCCAGATCAGGGAGATCGCGCCAACGAACACGGTGACGCTGATCGAGGGGATCCAGGACATCGGATTGTGCTCGCGCGGCTCCGGGGCCGACAACATCCGCAATGTCACGGGTACGCCCACCGCCGGCATCGATCCGCAGGAACTGATCGACACCCGCCCCTACGCCCGCGAATGGCACTATCACATTCTCAACGATCGCTCGCTGACCGGGTTGCCGCGCAAGTTCAACGTCGCCTTCGACGGTGCCGGCAGGATCGCGGTGCTTGAGGACACCAACGACATCGCGTTCGCGGCCGTCGAGGTCAAGGACGGTTTCGGGGTCGAGCCCGGGGTCTGGTTTCGGCTGGGGATCGGCGGCATTACCGGTCACAGGGATTTCGCCAGAGACACCGGCATCATTGTCAAACCGGAAGACGCGACCAGGATGGCGGACGCCATCGTGCGCGTCTTCATCGAGACCGGCGATCGTACCAATCGGCTGAAAGCGCGGATGAAATACGTGATCGACGGCATGGGCATCGACCAGTTCCTGCTGGCCGTCGAAGCCAAATACGGCAAGGCGTTGAGCCGCGTGCCGCCGCAAGCTTTCGCGGCGCGGCCGGCGTTCGACCGGATGGCGCATATCGGCGCGCACGCGCAGAAACAGGCGGGCCTGAACTGGATCGGGGTTGCCTTGCCGATGGGCAAGATGACCTGCGATCAGATGCGTGGGCTTGCCAAAATCGCGGGCGATCTCGGCGATGGCGACATTCGCCTGACGGTCTGGCAGAACCTGCTGATCTCGGGTGTCGCCGACCAAAGTCTGGCGCTGGCCGGCGCGGCCATCGACGCGCTCGGCCTTGCCGTGAAGGCATCGCACCTGCGCGCCGGGCTGATCGCCTGCACCGGCAACGCCGGCTGCAAATTCGCGGCTTCCGACACCAAGCGTCACGCCGCCGAGATCGGCGACTGGTGCGAAAGCCGCGTTCCGATCGAGACGCCGCTCAACATCCATCTCACCGGATGCCACCATTCCTGCGCCCAGCACTACATCAGCGACATCGGCCTGCTCGCGGCCAAGGTCCCGGCGGGCAACGAGGATGACACGGTGGAGGGCTATCACCTCTATGCCGGCGGCGGCTTCGGGCCGGACGCCGAAATCGGGCGCGAGGTCTATCGCGACGTCAGGGCCGAGGATGCGCCGAAGATCGTGGAAAGGCTGCTCAAGGCCTACCTCGCCAACCGTGGCTCGGCCGACGAGACGTTTCTTGCCTTTTCACGCCGGCATGACGGGGAAGCCTTGCGAAGAATGGCGGATGCGGAGACCAGTACATGAACCAGATCACCACGCCGCCGCGGCTTGAAGTCATTCCCGAAAGTGCGCCGTTCTCGGCCGGCCAGCGCTCCTGGCTCAACGGCTTCCTGGTCGGGTTGCTGCAGCTCGACGGCTCGGTACCGCTGTCGCCGGAGCAGGGCGCTGCCGTGTTGCAGGGCGTGGCCGGCGATGGCGACGACGGCGAAGCGCCCTGGCACGACCAGACCGTGCCGATTGCCGAACGCATGAAGCTCGCCGAGGGGCGACCGCTGCGGCGACGCATGATGGCGGCGATGGCGCAGCAGGACTGCGGCCAGTGCGGCTACAACTGCAACGACTATTCCGATGCGATCGCGGCGAAGAGCGAGGCGCGGTTGAACCTGTGCGTTCCCGGCGGCAAGGAGACCGCCCGGATGTTGAAGGCGCTGCATGAGGAGCTGGCAAAGGCTCCGGCCGGCGCAGCGGCGACCGCAACTCCCGCCGCGCAACCGGCGCCGGTCGCGGCGGCGCTCGGGCGTTCGCGCGACAATCCGGCGCCCGCCACGTTCGTTTCGCGCCGTCTGCTCAACAAGAATGGGTCGGAGAAGCAGACCTGGCACATCGAATTCGATCTCAGCGGCTGCGGCCTCGACTATGTCGTCGGCGATTCCTTCGGCATCTTCGCCCGCAACGAAGTCGGCCATGTCGACCAGATCATCGCGCTGTTGGGCGCATCACACACCACCGAAGTCAATGGCAAGACGCTCCGCGACGTCTTGATCGACGATGTGTCGCTGGCGCCGGCGCCGGACAAATTGTTCGAGCTGCTCTCCTTCATCAGCGGCGGCGCGCTGCGCGAGAAGGCGCGCGCGCTGGCGCAGGGCGAAGACCCCGATGGCGATGCCGCAACGCTCGACGTGATGGCGGCGCTGCAGAAATTTTCCGGCGTGCGGCCGCATCCCGAAGCCTTTGTCGAGGCGCTGGAGCCGCTGCAGCCGCGGCTCTATTCGATCTCGTCGTCGCATAACGCAACGCCCGGCGGGCTGTCGCTGACGGTCGATTGCGTGCGCTATGTGATCGGCAAGCGCAAGCGCTTCGGGCTCGCGTCGAACTTCCTGGCCGAGCGCATCAACCCCGGCGACGAGGTCAAGGTCTACGTGCAGAAAGCCCACGGTTTTGCGCTGCCGCAGGACCCGAAAACGCCGATCATCATGATCGGACCGGGCACCGGCATCGCGCCGTTCCGCGCCTTCCTGCTCGACCGCCGCGCCACCGGCGCCGGCGGCAAGAACTGGCTGTTCTTCGGCCATCAGCGCAGCGAATGCGACTTCTTCTATTCCGACGAACTCAACGCGATGAAGACGGCCGGCCTGCTGACGCGGCTGTCTCTGGCGTGGTCGCGCGACGGCGACAAGAAATTCTATGTGCAGGATCGCATGCGCGAGGTCGGCCGTGAACTATGGACGTGGCTGGCCGAAGGCGCCAACGTCTATATCTGCGGCGACGCCAAACGGATGGCGAAGGATGTCGAACGCGCATTGGTCGACATCGTTGCCCAGTTCGGCGCGCGGTCAACCGACGAGGCGGTGAGCTTTGTCGGGGAACTGAAGAAGAAGGGCCGGTTCCAGCAGGACGTCTACTGACGCAGCGCTTCGGTTCCAATCCGCATCAAAATCGAACGAATAAAAATCTCGGGCGAATCCAGCGCAGAGAATATCCTTCTGCAATCGGACTCGATCAGAGGATTTGCATCGCTATTTCCGCACCCGCCTTGCGTCGCGCCGCGAACCATATTCCACTCCAACCGATGCTGCGTTGGAAATCGACCATGCGCGAACTATCGGCGGAAGCTCGCCTGCATCTTTATGCGCGTTCCCTGTCGGGGCGAACCGGCAGGGGATTTCATATTGCGGCACTTTATGGCGCCTTTGCCGTCATTGCGGCCGTGGTATTCGGCACGCTCTCCGTTCGCCCGTTCTGATCCCGTTCAGCCGGCCTTCTTGAATGGCGCCACCTCGATCCCGGCAGCCTTCAGCGCCTGGCGGACGCCGCGCGCAATATCGACTGCGCCGGGAGTGTCGCCGTGAATGCACACGGTGTCGGTGCGCATCTTGATGACCTTGCCGGTAACCGAGACCACCGCGCCGTCCTGCACCATCCGCACCACGCGCTGCGCGATCTGACCGGCGTCATGCAGCACCGCGCCGGACTTGCGGCGCGACACCAGCGAGCCGTCATCCTCGTAGGCGCGGTCGGCGAACACTTCGTGCACCATCGGCAGGTTGGCCGCCTCTCCGGCCTGCACCAGCCGCGAATTGGCCAGCACCACGAAGATCAGATTGGGATCGACCGCCTTGATGCCATCGGCGATCGCCTTGGCGGTCGTGTCGTCCTCGCAGGCGACATTCGAGAGCGCGCCATGCGCCTTGACATGGGTCACCTTGTGGCCGGCCGCGGTCGCGATCGCCTGCAGGGCGCCGATCTGATAGGCGACGAGGTTCTCGATCTCGGAGGCCTTCAGGCCGGGAACCGGCCGCCGCCCGAAGCCGTGCAGATCGCGGTAGCCGGGATGGGCACCGATGCTGACGCCGCGTGCCTTGGCCAACTCCACAGTATGGCGCATGATATCGGCGTCGCCGGCATGAAAGCCGCAGGCGATATTGACCGACGTGGCGAGATCGATCATGGCGGCGTCATTGCCCATTTCCCAGGCGCCAAATCCTTCGCCGAGATCGCAGTTGAGATCGATAATTGTCATGATGTTGGTCCGCTTTCCGTGAATGGATCTTTATCAGTTCGGCCCGAGCGCGTCCGCGGCTGACGGGACTTGCCACGTCCCGGCATCGACGGCACTGACGGCCGCGCCGGCCACGTTGGCATCCTGCAGCGCCTCGATGTTGAGATCAAAACCTTCGGCGTCGCGGAGCCGGTCGGGCAGGGTGCGGAGCAGTTCCGCGAACCGGCGCGCCTCGGTCTGCGCTGCCGCCATGCTGATGGCCTGGAACCGGAAGCCGCGGCCGGGGGGTATCTGCGCGAACCGGCCGAAATCGGCCGATATGACGGTGGCGATCTTGGGGTAGCCGCCGCTGGTGCCGCGGTCCGGCATCAAGACGATCGGCGCGCCGTTGCCGGGCACCTGGATGCTGCCGTTCACGGTGCCGTCGGAGACGATGTTGTGACCGTGCAGGTGCCGGATGACGGGCCCTTCGAGCCGGTAACCCATGCGGTCGCTGGTAGCCGAGATCTTCCACTCGCTGTCCAGCAAGAGCGCGATCGCGGCCGCGTCGAATTCGTCGTCCTGCGGCCCCAGCACCAGGCGGATCGGTCCATCGGCCAACGCCGGCAGATCAATGCGGCACTCGGCCGCGCCGCTGGCATCCGACGCCTGCAATTCGTCGCCGGCCTGCAGCGGGCGCGGGTAGGGGCTGCCGAGCCCGGCCCGCGCATTGACGGCGAGGCTGCCGAACATCGGCTCGCCGCGAACGCCACCCTCGATCGCGAGGTAGCTGAAACAACCGCTGCGCGCGAAGCCCAGGGTCAGGGTTTCGCCGTCCGGCAGCGTCGTTGAGGCGTCAAAGGCGGCGGCCCGTCCGGCGATTTCGGCGCTGCGGGGGGCTCCGGCGAGCGCGATCCGAACCGCGCCATCGCGCGCGGTAAAGGCCGCGCCGAACGGGCCGATCTCGACGGCCGCCGCTAACCGGGCGTTCGCGACCAGCGTGTTGGCGGCGGCGAGGGCGAGGCGGTCCATTGCGCCGCTCGGGGTCAAACCGAAACGCTGCGAGCCTGGCCGGCCGCCGTCCTGCACGGAACTGGCGGGACCGATCGCGGATATTACGAGCTTGCTCATGCGGCCATCAGCTCCGCGACGATCTCGCCGGCCTCCGCGGCGCGATCCTGCTCGGCGAAGGTTTTGGCATCGACGATGGAGAACGTCACGTAGTCGCCGGGCTCGAGCAGGAAAATCGGATCGCGGTGCAACTGGTAGGTGCGGACCGCGGTCCGGCCAAGCAGGTGCCAGCCGCTCGGACCGGCGAGGCATTGCACGCCGGTCTGCACCCCGCCGATCGAAATGGTGCCGGCCGGGGTCAGCAGCCGCGGATTTTGCCGCCGCGGCATATGCAGCGAATTCCTCAAGACCGCTCAGATAGGACCATCCGGGCGTGAAGCCGATCATGGCGACGCGGTAATTGCCGCCGGCGTGCCGCGCCACGATGTCGTCGGCGCTGGCGTTGAGATGCCTGGCGACGTCTTCCAGATCGACGCCGTGCTCGCCGCCATAGCTCACCGGGATGCGCCAACGCCGGCCCTGCATGGTTGCGGGAACAGGTACCTCGGCGAGTGCGGCGAGCTTGTCGCTGAGCGCGCCGAAATCGATCTGTTGCGGGTCGTAATGGACCAATAGGGATCGGTAGGTAGGCACCGTCTCGGTGACGCCGGCAAGGCTCTCGCGGGCCAGGGTGCGATCGAGCGCCAGCACGCGCTGGTTGGCCGCGTCATCGATATGGCGGCTGAATTCCACCGTGATGGCGCTGTCGCCACTCGGCAGCAGGCGGGGCGGGGCAGGGGTCGCAGCCATGGCTTCACACTCGTCGGATCAGCGTTTTCGCTCAATATCGCGTGCTTGTCACGCCGCTACCGGGCCGCCGCACTTGACGCGATGCCCGCGCCCCGCAAGATGCGCCGCCGATCCAATCCTGCCGGAGTTGCCTGTCCGATGTCCCTGACCCCTGAAGCCGTCGCGACCCTTTCCGGTGTCACTACCGCCACCATCACCACCGTTCTGCTCAAGAAGGGGTTGCGGAACGTCTGGCTGCGGGGCGCGCGGCCGTTGCGACCGGGCCAGCCGCGGCTGGTCGGTCAGGTCTTTACCCTGCGCTTCGTGCCGGCGCGCGAGGATCTGGCGACGCCGGAATCATGGTCGTCGCCGATTTCGACGCGGACGGCGATCGAGGCCATGCCGGCCGGCTGCATCGCCGTGGTCGATGCGATGGGCATCACCGACGCCGGCATTTTCGGCGACATCCTGTGCGCGCGCATGGTCAAGCGCGGCGTCAGCGCGCTGATTACCGACGGGGTCGTGCGCGATCTCGAGGGCGTCCTCGGCACCGGCCTGCCGGTGTGGTGTGACGGCTTCGCGGCGCCGCCCTCGGTCGCCGGCCTGACCTTTGTCGGCTGGGGCGAACCGATCGGCTGCGGCGGTGTGGCGATTTTTCCCGACGACGTCATCGTTGCCGACCAGGATGGCGCCGTGGTGATTCCGAAGGCGTTGCTGGATCACGTTCTGGCCGAAGGCGCCGAACAGGAGCGGATGGAAGCCTGGATCGTCGATCAGGTGAAGGGCGGGGCGGCGCTGCCGGGCCTCTACCCGATGAATGCCGACACCAAGGCGCGCTACGCGGCCACCAAGAAATAACATCAGGACGGAGAGACAACCCCATGGATATCCATATCGCCGGCTCACGGCCGACCCGCCGCGCGCCGAAGGAGAATTTCACCGGCACGGTATTGCAGGATCCGATCATCATGGCTGCGGCCCCGGCGCGGCTCAATAGTTCCCGCGTCTCCTTCGAGCCGGGCGCGCGAACGGCCTGGCATTCGCATCCGCTCGGCCAAACGCTCTATGTGATTTCGGGGATTGGCCGCGTGCAGGCCAAGGGTGGCCCGATCCGGGAAATCAGGCCCGGCGATGTCGTCTGGATTCCGCCCGGCGAAAAGCACTGGCATGGCGCCTCGCCGGCCAACGGCATGACCCACATCGCCATGCAGGAAGCGCTCGACGGGGTCTATTCGAACTGGATGGAGCAGGTCACCGACGCGGAATATACGGCGAAAGTCGGCGGATAGCGGCTGCCCGACCGGCAACCGGTCGGATAGAAGCAGGGCATGATCCCCTGGTTGCAGATCGATTCCGCGCGGGTGCCCGGGGCAGACATCGAGCTTCGCCTGATGCGGCGGGGCGCCGAATTCTCGATGATGCTGGGTCCGAACGAGCTGATGAACAGCCGCCTCAGCGGATCGGAGGCAGCGCTTGCCACGCTCGCCTGCCGACGAATCGAGAAGGTCAGGCGGCCTTCCGTGCTGATCGGCGGGCTCGGCATGGGCTTCACGCTTCGCGCCGCGCTGAAAGTGCTGGGAAGCGAAGCCCGGATCGTGGTGGCCGAGCTTGTGCCTGCCGTGATCGCCTGGGCGCGAGGTCCGATGGCGGATCTGTTCGGCGACAGCCTCGACGATCCCCGCAGCATCATTCGCAGCGCCGACGTCGTCGACGTGATTCACGGCTCGGCGTCGGCGTTCGACGCGGTGCTGCTCGATGTCGACAATGGCCCGGAGGGACTTATGCGCGAGGCCAATGACGCGCTTTACGATCTCCGGGGACTGAAAGCGATCCGCCGCGCCTTGCGACCGCACGGCGTGCTTGCGGTGTGGTCGTCAGGACCGAACCCCTCGTTTTCGAAGCGACTACGTTCCGCCGGTTTCGAGGTCAACGAAGTCGGCGTTCGCGCCACGGCACAACGCCGCGGGGCGCATCATGTGATCTGGTTTGCAACCCGGCCCGGCGGCGCGGGCGTTCCTCCGGTCACTTCTGAAGCACCTTCATCCAGACATCGCCGAGGATGACCGGCTCGCGCGGCGCCAAAGCGCAAATGACTCAATGCGGCTGCCAGCCGGATCAAATCGACGCGGCCACCCTCGCTAGTCGAGGCGGCTCCAGGTCTGGCCGCCACAGAACATGCCGCCGAAGGCGCAGCCCTCGACACGCAAGGTGCCGGCGCCTCGCAGCGCGATCGTCGAGTCATAGGTGCTGCCGGTGTTCGGATCGAAAATGCGGCCCTTCCATTGTGAGTCCTTGTCGGGCTTCATGTTGATCAGGACCTGCTCGCCGTTCTGGTTCGACTTGGCGTCGACCGAATATCCGCAGAGATTGACGCCGCACTGCTCGATCCGAACCTTGCCTTGCTTTTCTTCCGTGAGCCAAAGGCCGAGCGGCGAATTTGCCGCCAGCGCAGGCGTCGCCGGCGCGGGCGGGCTCGGCGCCGGTGTTGTCGGAGGAGCCGCGGCGACCAACGGGACTGGTTCCGGGTTCGCAGCCGGAGCGGTTCCCTGCTGAACTTGCGGCGCGGGCGCGGCGGAAGCAGGTGGCGGCGGCGCCGGCAAGCCCGTTGGCGTGGCGTTCGCGGTCGTGCTCGCGGGCTCCGGTGCCGCAGGCGTCGGCGCAACCGCAGGCGAAGCCGCCTGGTCCGCCTGTGCGGGAGCGGGCGCAGGCGCCTGCGGATCGACTTTCACCTGCTGGGGCGGCTGCTTATGCGGACGATCATTGTCCTGGCCGCCATGCTGGCGCTTCCGCCGTCCGCTATTGTCATAGACGCCCGGGATCGAAACCGTTCCGCGATCGGGATCGACGCGTATGGTGCGTCCGCCATATTCGAAGGTGTATTGCGCCTGAGCGGCGGTGCTGGCGAGCAAAAAGGCGGCTAGTGCGAACAGCCTCTTCATCATGACCTCCTGAGCAGGGGACTGGCGGTCCAACCCTGCGCTCCCGGATTATCGCTGCGTGATCCGTATCACTTTCATCGGATGAGTCTTGAAGCAGTGGACTTTGGTTCAATGTCTGACGACAACTATCTGATTTGGCCGGGCGTGCGCGGTCAATCGGCGGGCTATTCGAACCGGGCCGGGCTGACGCCTCCAAGCTGGCTAGGTTCCGCTGCCTTCGCTGCGAACCGGATTTGCAGCCACGGTCCCGCTGGCCATTTCGCTCTTGAGCTGCACAAACCGCCGCTGCGCCTCGCGTTCGCGTTCGTCAACCATCCGGATGGCGGCATCCTTTGTCATTGGCCCGCTCACGATCGGCGTGGAATTTTCGCCGACCGTCTCATCCACGTAGTATTCGCCATTGGCCTCGCGGCGAACGGTCCACTTCAATCGGATCGATGCGATCGGGCCGGGGCCGAATTTACGATAACCGTCAGCCTCGATCGGTTCGACGGATACCGCAGGCTTCTCATCGGCCGCGACCGCCTCGGGCTCGCGAGGCGCTTCCGGCTGATCGAGAATGCTGGCAATGGCCGCGAGCACATTGTCGGTCGGATCACTCTCACTCAAAATCCATTCCTCCAGATCGGACGTCCTGAGCGGGAAACCCCGCGGCCGATAGCTTGCCGTCGAATGCGGCTGAGTTTTGTCGGCCTATGCGCAAACCGGCGGCAGTCTATCCTTCCAGGGCCGCGCCTGTTCGAGTTGCGCCGCCAGACGAAACAGGGTGGCCTCGTCGCCAAGTCGTGATGCGAACATCATGCCGAGCGGCAGGCCGGCCGCGTTCCATGCGAGCGGCACCGACATTGCCGGCTGGCCCGACATGTTGAACATGGCGGTCGCCGGCATGTAGCGGCGCAGGACCGGTGCAATATGCGACAGATCTTCCGACATCGAATTGAGTTCGCCGATGCGCAGCGGCGGCGAACAAAGCGTCGGACACAGAAACACATCGCAACTTGCGGCGAACGTCGCCAGCCCCCGCGAAATCCGGAATGCGGCGAGCTGGGCGGCGACATAGTCGGTCGCCGTGGTCTGCTGCGCGTTATGGGCGCTAGCAAGCGTCAGAATCTCAAAATCGCGGTCGGTCGCCTTGCGGCCGAGGTTCTGTTCGGCAAGCCGCACGCCGAGCGCGGTGTTGGCGCCGACGATTGTCGCCATCACGACTGCCGGGTCGGCGGCGAGGTGGGGCGCCCGCTCCTCGACATCATGGCCGAGCCCGGCCAGCAGCGCCGCGACGTCGCGAACCGCCGCCGCGATCTCGGCATCGATGGCCTCGCCATAGGGCGATTTGTCGGTAAAGGCGATGCGGAGCCGGCCGGGATCGCGGCCGACCTCCTGTGCGAACGGCCGCTCCGGTGGCGGCGCGACATAGGGGCTCGACGTCTCCGGACCGCAAACCGCGTCCAGCATGGCCGCGCTGTCGCGCACGCTGATGCTCACGACATGGCCGCAGGAGAAGCCGCCCCAGCCTTCGCCGCGGTCGGGCCCGAGCGGATTTCGGGCGCGGGTCGGCTTTAATCCGAACACGCCACATGCCGAAGCGGGAATGCGGATCGAGCCGCCGCCATCGCTGGCATGCGCCACCGGAAGGATGCGGGCGGCGACCGCCGCGGCCGCGCCGCCAGACGAGCCTCCCGGCGAATGCGCCGGATTCCAGGGGTTGCGGGTCGGGCCGAACAGGCGGCATTCGGTGGTCGGCAGCAAGCCGAATTCCGGGGTCGCGCTCTTGCCGAAAATCGTCACCCCGGCATCGAGAAAACGCTGCGCGAGGGTGCCGGTATGATCGGCGACATTGTCCTTGTAGACGCGCGCGCCCGACGTGGTGCGGGTGCCCTCCAGGAGCTCGAGATCCTTGAGCAGAAACGGTACGCCGGTGAACGGACCGCCGGGAAGTCCCTTCTCGATCTGCCGCCTGGCATAGTCGTAATGCTTGACGACTACCGCGTTGATCTGCGGATCGACCTTGGCGGTCCGCGCGATGGCCTCGTCCAGCAATTCGCCGGGACTGACCTGCTTGTTGCGGACGAGGTCGGCAAGGCCGACGGCGTCGTGCCTGCCGTATTCCGTGAACGCCATATCAGCCCCTGTCGTGATGCCAGACTGCAAACCCCCGCCCAGATCAGCCGAGGACATCCTGATTGATGACATTCTGCCGGATCGGTTCGCCGTCGAGCGCGCTCAGAATGTTGCGCGCGGTCTGCTCGCTCATGCGGTCGACGGCCTCGCGCGTCACGCCCGCCACGTGCGGCGCCATGATGACATTGGGAAGCTCGAACAGCGAATGACCGCGCGGCGGCGGCTCCTGCTCGAAAACGTCGAGGCCGGCGCCGGCAAGCTTGCCGGACACCAGCGCGTCATACAGCGCCTTCTCCTCGACGATGCCGCCGCGCGCGGTGTTGATCAGATAGGCGGTCGGCTTCATCCGCTTCAAGCGCGCCGCGTTGAACATTCCGACCGTTTCCGGCGTCTTCGGGCAATGGACGCTGACAAAATCGGCGCGGGGCAGCGCGGCATCGAGATCGGCAACCGGCTCGCAGCCCGCCGCCTTGATTTCGGTCGCGGGCTTGTAGGGATCATAGACCACAACGTTCATTTCCATCGCCAGGCAGCGTTTGGCAGTGCGGGTACCGATGCGGCCAAAGCCGACGATCAACACGGTCTTGCCGAATAAATCGTAGGGCAGCAGGCCGAGCCGGCTCGCCCAGGCGCCGTCCTTGACCAGCGCATGCATCTCGACGGCTCGCTTGGCGAGCGTCAGCATCATGAACAGCGCCTGTTCCGCCACTGACGGAGAATTGGCGGTGCCGGCAACCATCAGCGGGACCCGGCGGCGGCTCAGCGCGGGAACATCGACGGCGTCGTAGCCGACGCCGATCCGGGTCACCACCTTGATGTCCTTTGATGCCTCAAGCTCCGGTTCGCCGAAACGGGTGGCGCCGAGGGCTACGCCGTGCACCGGCGCCTGACGCCTGAGCATGGCCTCGAAATCACCGGCTGAAATCATGTTGGGAAATTCGACGAGCTCGATATCTTCCCGCTCCTTCAACAGCGCTCGTCCCGGCTGCGACATTGATTCCGTGATGAGAATTTTCTTCTTGTTGGTCGCCATTCCCGAGCCCCTGGCCTTTTCTTGCTGCGCGGCCGTCAAATGACGGCGCCGGTCACCTCATTTAGCAGGTGCATATTGTTGAGGTCCACTGCCAATCGGAGCGGGCCGCCGGCCCGCGCGCCGGCATTGGGGTTGACCCGCCCGCACACCTGGGCGCCCTCCAGGGTGAAATAGATCAGCGTCTCCATGCCCATCGGCTCGGTCACATCAAGCACGGCGTCGAACGGTTCGAATCCCGGTTCGGGATGCGCCCTCGCCTCGGCGATATGTTCCGGACGCAGTCCCAGCAGCAATTTGTCGTCGCGGTCGATGCTTTGATATCTGGCGGCGCGAGCGGCCGGCAGCGGAAGCCTGATCCGGTCGGTGATGCGGACGTGCAGCCTGCCGCCGACGTCCTCCAGCCGGCAGGGGATGAAGTTCATCGCCGGCGAGCCGATGAAGCCCGCGACGAAGCGGGTTTGCGGATTGTGATAGAGATCGTTCGGCGTTCCGATCTGCTCGATACGGCCCTTGTTCATGACCACGACGCGGTCGGCGAGTGTCATCGCCTCGACCTGATCGTGGGTGACATAGACCGTGGTGGTGCGGACCTTCTGATGCACCTTCTTGATCTCGATCCGCATCTGGACCCTGAGCTTGGCATCGAGATTGGACAGCGGCTCGTCGAACAGGAAGACCTTGGGGTTGCGCACGATGGCGCGGCCCATGGCGACACGCTGGCGCTGGCCGCCGGACAGTTGCTTCGGCTTTCGATCGATCAGGTCGGTGATGTCGAGCATGCGGGCGGCTTCGGTGACCCGGGTCTTGATCTCGGCCTTGGGATAATGCTTCAGCCGCAGCCCGAACGACATGTTCTCCGCGACCGTCATATGGGGGTAGAGCGCGTAATTCTGGAACACCATGGCGATGTCGCGGTCCTTCGGCGGCACGTCGTTGACGACGTCACCGCCGATCATGATGTCGCCATCGGTGATATCTTCCAGCCCCGCGATCATCCGCAGCGTGGTCGATTTTCCGCAACCCGACGGCCCCACCAGCACGACAAACTCATGGTCGGCGATGTCGAGGTCGATGCCGCGCACCGCCTCGACGTCCTCGTAGCGCTTGATCACCTTCCGCAACGTCACGTCGGCCATCGGCATCAACCCTTTGTGGCGCCGGCGGTCAGGCCGGCAATGTAATAGTCCATCAGGAACGCGTAGATGATGAGAGGGGGCGCCGCGCCGAGCAGGGCGCCGGTCATGATCTGCCCCCAATTGTACACGTCGCCCTTGATCAGGGTGGTGACGATGCCGACCGGCAACACCAACTGGTCGGTCGAGGTGGTGAAAACCAGCGGATAGAGAAACTGCGCCCACGACACCGTGAAGGCGAAGATGGTGGCGGCGATCAGGCCGGGCAGCGCGACCGGAATGAAGATGCGGGTCAGCGTCTGGAACCAGGACGCGCCGTCGATGATCGCGGCCTCGTCGAGTTCCTTGGGAATCGACGCGAAGTAGCCGATCATGATCCAGGTGCAGAACGGCACGGTGAGCGTCGGATACACGATCACCAGCACGTACCATCTGTTGATGAGCTGAATGCCGGTGAAGTCGCTGAACACCGCAAACATCTTGAACAGCGGCAGGAACAGCAGCGAATCCGGGATCAGGTAGGTCAGGAACACGCCGGTCGCGAGGGTCGCCGACCCCCAGAACCGCATCCGCGCCATGGCGAAGGCGGCCGGCACGCTGATCAGCATGGTAATGGCGACCACGAGGATCGAGACCAGCGCCGAATTGCGGAAGAACGTCAGGAACTGATTGGATGTCAGCAGCCCGAAGTAATATTCCAGCGTCGGGTGAAACACCCACCACGGATTGGTCGCCGCCGAAATCTCGGCGCTGCTTTTCAGCGACGTGATCAGCATGTAGATCGGCGGCACCAGCGAGAAGATCGCAAACAGCGTCAGAAAGAAATACGACCATCGCAGCGCCCAGGTGCGGTCGCGGCTCATGCTGCCATATTTGACCGCGCGGGTCGGTGCCGCCTTGTCCATGACCACGGTGCTTGTCATCAGGCTTCGTTCCCGCGCTTGTTGATGTCGCGGAGGATGAAGACCGCAGCGATGGCAAGGATCGGGAACATGAACAGCGACACGCTGGCGCCGAGCGGAATATCGCTGCCCTCAATGCCGACCTTGAAGGCCCATGTCGCGAACAGATGGGTATGATCGAGCGGGCCGCCGGCGGTGAGAATGCGCACGATGTCGAAATTCGCAAACGTCACGATCAGCGAAAACAGGGTCGTGATCGCGATGATGTTGCGCATCATCGGCAGCGTCACGTACCAGATGCGCTGCCACCAGTTGGCGCCGTCGATGGCGGCGGCTTCGTAGAGCTGGTCGGGCACCGATTTCAGCGATGCCAGGTACATGATCATGAAGAAGGGGGCGCCGTACCAGACATTGACCAGGATCACCGAGAAGCGGGCCCAGCCGGGATCGCCGAGCCAAGAAATCGGCCCGATGCCGAATGACGAAAGCGTGTAGTTGAAGGCGCTATACGACGGATCGAACAGCCACAGCCACGCCAGCGTGCTCATCGCCGGCGGGATCACCCAGGGCACCAGCAGCATGCCGCGCCATTTGCGCTGTCCCTTTGCCGGAATGTTGTGGACGAAGTGGGCGACGATGAAGCCGATCAGCGCCTTGAAGATGACCGCCGAAATCGCGAAAATGCAGGACTGCTCGACCACGAGCCAGAACGTGTCGCGCTTGAACAGGAATTGAAAGTTGCCGAGGCCGACAAAGTGCTGCATCGACTTGTTCAGCGTCGCCAGATGCAGGGAATAGAACGCGGGATAGATCACCAGGATGCCGATCAGCAGGATCAGCGGCAGCGTCATCAGGAACGCCGCCGTCGACTTGCGTTTCAGCGCCACCCTGAGACTGTCGCGTCGGCGCCTGGACCTGGCTGTGGAAAGGCCGTTGGCCTGAAATGCGACGTCAACCATGATGCATCATCCTCGCGCGTCCCATTGAGACAGAAGCAATCTCGGAATTACCACCGGAGGAGCCGGCATGGTGCCGGCTCCGGATCGCACTGACGCCGTTGCGACCGGCCGCAACGGTCACGCCACAGGAGGCGCGCCATTGCGGCGAAGGGTCGTTTAGCTCCGCATGAAGCCTTCGCACTCGCCTTCGGCCCAGGCGAGCGTCTTTTCCATCGTCTCGCCCTGGTAGTATTTCAGGCACATCTTGGTCAGCGTGGCCTGCGCATAGATCTGCTGGGCGATCTTGGGCGGCGCCGGCGAAGCGGCAATCGACAGCACCTGGTGATTGTAGGGATTCGGATAGCTGAACAGCGTGCCCTTTGGCGGACCTTCCTCAGCCCAGGTCTTCAGCGTCGTCAGCTTCGCGTACGCCGGGAGGTCATAGCCGCCGCTGGCTTCCACGAGCCTGGCAATCGACTCCGGCTGCGACAGATGAACCAACAGGCTCTTGGCGGCTTCCTTGTTCTTGGAGAAGCTCCAGATGTTCCAGAAGAACGGCAGGAACGGCGCAAACCGGCCTTTCGGTCCAACCGGGAAGCCGTGGGTCCAGCACTGTTCCGCGATTTGCGGGGCGTCACGCTTGGCGACCGCCCAGGCGCTGGGCGGATTCATGATCAGGGCGCCCTTGCCGGCGACCAGCCATTTGTTGTTGGAGGCATCGTCCCACGCCGCCACGCCCTCCGGCAGGAAGGCGATCAGCTTCTTGTAGAATTCGAGAACCTGGCGCACCGCGTCGGTCTTGACCGTGAGGTTGCCCTTGCCATCAACCAGCTCGGCACCAAACGCCTGGAAGAACGCGCCTGCGGTATCGACACTGTCGGAGGTTTCGCCGAGCCCGATGCCGAACGGGAAACCACCCTTGTGGCAGGCCTCTGCCGCCTTCAGGAAGGTGTCGGTGTTCCAATTGTCGGCTTTCGGCGGGCTGCCGGCCGGATACATCTCCTGGACGTCGATATTGGCGTATTTCTTCATCAGGTCGATGCGCGAGCAGGGGCCCTTGATCTGGCTGCCGATGCAGGCGGGGACGCCGAGCCATTTGCCGTCGAGCTGACCGAGATATTTGACGGTGCCGTTGACTTCGCCGTTCTGCTTGATCAGCGGCTCCATGATGTCGTTGACGGGTTCCATCTGTTCGGAGTTGGCGTGCGGCCACCAGGTCGGCATCGCCAGGATGTCGTGGCCGGATTTCGCCTGGGCTTCGGCGGCGATGGTCACGAGGTTCTTGTTGCCCTGGCTCGTGATGTAATCGATCGAAACCTCGACCTTCTCCTTGGCGGCCCACTCGTTGACGAGATCGGTCGAGGTTTTGTTGGCGCCCGGTACCCAATGATCCCAGAAGCCCATGGTCAATTTGCCGGCGGCGTAAGCCGTCCGAACATAGGGCGCTGAGATCAGCGCTGCGGATGATAGCGCAGTAGCGGCTACGAATTGCCGTCGAGATAGTTTGTTCCGAGACATGGCGTTCGCTCCCAGGTGAACCGATTGAGACAAGACTGAAATCTCGCTGCTGTTGTTGTTTTTCGTCGCCGCCGGGCAGGCCCAATGCTGGCCTGCAGGACGCCGCGGAGATTTCGTTGCGGCGATCAGAGCAGAATTGCGTGCCTCTGTCGAGAAATCAGGCGCTGGAGAGGCTAGAACTAACGTTGTGTCTCAGGTCCGGCGGTGGCCTTTGACATGCGGGCGCCGACCGTTTGACTCGGCGCGGCGAAGTGTTTTGCTGAGGTTTGAGCCGGATACTGCGCCGCACACGTCGCGCAGCGGTATGATGTGCAAGGTGCGTAAATGCGCCGCAGGCTTCACCGACCGGCGTCACCGCGTTGTCGATCGCGGTGCCACGGCGCAACGGTAGACTTGCGCGGTGCGAAGCCGCTAGTGTTGGCGCCGGCATCGATCTGGCGCCTTAATGTGCAGGAGTTGCCGGATCGAATCGACCATGGAGATCGAGAATGACGCCGACGACGCTTGCGCCGCTGAGACTTGGTTTGGTCGCCGTGGCGCTGCTCTGTGCGCCCGCGGTGGTGGTCGCGCAAGGACTGGTCCAGGGTGTTCAGCAGGGGGCTCAGGCCGGCAACAAGGCGGCCGGCCCGGTCGGCGGGGTGTTGGGAGGCGCGATCGGCGGTGTTGTCGGCGTATTTACCGGCGTGCTGGGCGTCGGAAACAATCCGCAACCGCCCGCGGCCAATGCGGCCAATCCACCGAGCGGCGCCAAGCAGGCCGCACCCGCCAAGACAGCCAAGGCCGCGACCAAGGGCGGCAAGGCAGTCAGGCCGGGAGCGCCCGCTCAGGATGCGGCCGCGCCCACGCCGGATGCGGCCGCCCCAGCCCAGGAAGCGGCAGCACCCCCGCAGCAAACGGCGGTGCTGACCCAGGAGGGCGCGCCGCAATTGACCGCCGAGCAGATCGTCGCCAACAGCGATGCCAATATCGATCGGATCAAGGCGGAATTGAACCTGACGCCGGTACAAGGAAAGAACTGGTCCGGATTCAGCAGCGCGATGCATTATCTCAGCCACAACGGCGCCGACCGCCTCAATCTGCGACTGGCGCGGGCCAAGCGCGATCCGCCCGACGACATCATCGAGCAGATGCGCAACGAGGCCCAGTTCCTCAACGATCGCGCCATCGATCAGCGCAACGTCGCCGATGCCGCCGAGCCGCTGTTCACGAGCCTCGACGACAAGCAGAAGGCCGTTTTCATCGGCGAGATGGTGCGCCTCAGCCACGAGCGAGGCCTCGACTAAGGCCTGTTCGGTTCCGGTGGTATCAGAACCGGGCTCTGGTTTCTTGTTTCGCGTTTTCGTTGCGCGAGCCGGTACCCACTTCGCGCGAATACGCTGTCGACAGGCCGCAATGTCGCCACCGGGCCGCCTCGAATAGCCGGGCGCGCGGGCCCTGGGGTAGGTTAATGGCGCGGCACCCGGCTATCCTGCCGCAGCGGCGCGGCGCGCCAACTCGTCATGTGAAGTTGAAGAAACGCTGACCGTTCGGCGCCCGATACATGGCGGAGTCATGACCTTGTCGGGAATCCGGCCGCCCCGACGATTTCGGCCGGCGGATCGCCGGCCGGGCGTCGCGCGCGAACCGGACGGCCGCTATGATCCGGGGAAGTTCAGCTCCACACCGACACCGTCGGGATCGTAGAGGAAGATCTGCGTGTCGCCGGTGCGCGGAACGATGCTCTCGCGGAATTTCACGTTGTTCGACTGCAGGCGCTTGCGCACGGCTTCGACATCGGTGGCCGCAAAGGCGATATGGTCGAGACGGCCGGTATCCTCGAATTTCTTCTCGGTGCCGCGCACCACGATGCCCTCGCGCGGCTTGCGCGTGCCCATCAGGTGCACGGTGGCGGCGCCGCCGGAATAGAGCCAGTAGCCGGGGAAATCGAGCGGCGGACGTTCGCCATTCTCAAGCCCGAGCACGTCGCAGTAGAACTCCTTGGTGCGCTCCAGATCGGAGGGTTCGATGGTGTAGTGCTGTAATCCGCCGAGTGGCATGCGGTCTCTCCCTGGACAAAGGTCAGGTCGGTATCGGCGCCCAGCATCCAGGCGCCGACGGTTTCAAAATGGTTGAGCCCGCGCTGCAATTGCCGGGTCACGGTATGGATGTCGCGGAAGCGGCACTCCATCGATCAGCGTGTCCACGGCAATTCTCGTCGAACCGATGTCATCGATCGATCAGGCCGTCACGGTCAGTTCCCGGTCGATCTGCTCGATCGACTTGCCCCGCGTCTCCATCCCCAGGAAATAGTACACCGCCCCCGCCATCAGGAACCAGCAGCCGAGATAAACGAAAGCCAGTGGAATCTGCGGCAGCGGCACGTCCGGCTTGAGGTAGTTGCCCGAGCCCACGATCAAAGCCAGGCCGACCGGGCCGATGATCTTGCCGATGCCGCCAAAACCATAGGCCGAGCCCATGCCGGATGTGCGCAGATGCGAGGGCCAGACTTCGGCCGCATAAGGCCCGACAATGGCAAAGCCGCCATCGGCGAAGAAGAAGGTGACGGCCAGGATCAGCCAGAATGCCGAGACGCCGAACAGCGTGGCATCGTAATTGTAACCGGCCAGGATGGTCAGGATACCGGCGCCGAAGCCCAGCAGGCCGCCTGCGGCGCGCCGCCCGATCAGCTCCGAGAAGACGGAGAACGAGATCCGGCCAACGAAACCGCACACGCTGAGCAGGATCATCATCCGCGCGGCTTCCTGCGGCGTCACCTTGAGCAGCAGCACGAACAGCGAGGGCGCCCAGAGCGTGAGCCCATAGACCCCGGTCTGCGCCCCGGCATTGCCGAGCCACGACACGATCAGGCTGCGCGGGTATTTGAACAGGTCGAGCCAATTGGCCTCGATCACCGGACCGGCGTCGGCCGCCGTGGGCAGCGGAAGCGCGGACGGGTCCATTTGCAGCGCCCACGCCAGCGACTTGCGGGCCTCCTCATATCGGCCCTGACGGCATAGCCAACGCGGCGATTCCGGCACCCACAGGCGGACCAGGAGGACCAGGATTGCGGGGAGCACCCCGACCGCGAACAACAGCCGCCACTCGCCGGAGCCCAACATGGCGCCCATCACCGCCCCGATGCCGACGCCAAGCGGAATCACGCATGTCACGATGCCGCCGACCCAGCCGCGTTTGGACGAGGGCATGAATTCCTGCACCAGCGGCAGATCCACGCAATAGAGGCCGCCGACGCCGAGCCCGACAAAGAAGCGCATGATCGACAGATAGACCCAGCCATTGTCCGGCGTGAAATACAGCAGGCCAGTTGCGATGGAGAAATTGAGCACCGTTCCAATGAAGACCTTGCGGCGTCCGATGCGATCGGCGAGCCAGCCCCAGACGAAGGCGCCGATGATGGCGCCGATGCCGGAACTCATGAGCACGGTGGCGGACTGGCCGAAGGTCAGCTTCCACGGGCCGATCAGGAAGGCGAGCACGAAACCGATCAGGAAGTAGTCGAAGAATTCCAGCGCGTCACCGATGATCGCGGCGGTGAGGATCCTGATCTGGTTGCCGGTCAGACTCGTGCGGCGATCGAGTATCTCGAACATGGCGTGGTCCCCCTTGGCGCATGTTCGTTTTCGGCGGGCGCCGCGCCTGCGCTCCGACAATGGCGGAAAGGCTATCCCCTCGGCGCGTCGAACGGAAGAGCGCAAGCCCTTCCGAAAACGCGGGAGAGGTCGGCGCGCGACCGGGCAGCCTTGTGCGGAATCCGCAGCCGCAACCCGACGGAGCGGCAGCGCACCGGCCACGCGAGTTCGGTTCTCGCCCGCATGGCTGGAAGCCCGGATTCGTGCCGGCGAACGGCCATAAGCTTTATTTAAGGTTTGTGGCTATCCTAGCCGGTGCGGGCAGCGGGGAAGGCAGAAGGCCGATGGAAGAGAAGCGAAAATATCAGCGGACGGAAATCGACGAACCGGCCTATGTGTCGGCGGAAGGTTCCGTCATGAGCTGCATCGTGCGGAACATCTCGCCCGAGGGCGCTGCCATCGATGTCGAGAACCCGGCCTTTGTGCCGTCCCGCTTTCGCCTGGTGATGGCCAACGGCTCCTCGGTGCGGGAGTGCCGGATTGCCTGGATCCAGCAGAAACGGATCGGCGTAACGTTTGTTGCAGCGCCACAGGATCAACTGGCCAAGGCGGGGGCCGAGGAGAGCAGCGCCTGATTTTTTCACGCAGCTCTCGCTGACCTCAACTCTGAAACCAGCGGCGGGCTTGCTCGAAATAGAGGATCGCGCGGCCGGCCAGGATGCCGGCAGCACCACCCGATATCTTCTCGATTGCGTCCTGCACACGGCCATGGCGATCGGGTGTCAGCATCTGCATGAGTTCCAGCGACAATGCGCTGCCGAGCACGATCAGGCACACCAGGGGAATTTGCCGGGGATAGGCCAGGCAGAACAGTGCGCCGAGCGCGGCAAATGCGGCGAGATGCTGAAAGGTGGTCGACGCAGGCATGCTCGGCCTGTCCCCGATCGGGGAGATCGTCGCATAGACGATGAAGATCAGCACCGCCCAGGCGACAACGGCGACGATTCGGTGAACCATGCCGACCTCATAACCGGGGAAAATGAGAAGAGAAAGGCAGCCCTTTCCAAGCATCTTGGAGAGGTCCCGCGGGGATCGCCGCCGGTCAGCGATATTCGACGAATTTCTTGTAGATCCAGCGCCGGCCATCGTGACGTCGCCACACCTGCCCGAACACCAGCCGACCGGTGATCGATCGTCGCGGAATGTACACAGTCCAGAGGTGCCATACCTCGGCCCAGCCCGGTTTGGCGCTCACGGTTGGGATTTGAAGATGGTGACTGTCCGTAGCCATGCGTGACCCGATGGAGCGAAACCACCGCACGCTACCGTGCCGAAGTGATCTCGCAATCGAGTTCGGCGCTTAACCTAACCGATCAAGGTTACTTGCGCCCTGGGCCGGCCTTGGGTAACGGGTCCAGCCGTGGTTTCCGCTGGCCGCAAGCGCCCGTTCGCCTTCGCTGGTGATGATCGGGTCCGGTCCGCGGATTTCGATCAGCCCCATCTCGGCCAGGGTGCGGAGATCGTCAGGACTCGCGGGCATGAACTGGGTGCGCTTGCCTCTGACGTCGCGCAACACCCAGCGGAGGTGGATCGCCGTGTCCAGGCCGAGACCAGCCAGCGGAGTTTGTGTCCGGTCCGTCATCGCTCGCCGATGTCGATCCTCGCTATGCAAGGATGCGGAAGTTCGGCTTGCCGACACCGTGGGCTGCGGTCTCGGCGAGTTGTTTTCGGGCGCGGTCTCGTTCGGCCTCGATCAACTGCAGGTGGCGTCGCAATTCGGCGCCGTACTGGTTGATCTGGTTGCGCGCCTCGCGACGCTCGAAGGGTGTAAGCGAGGGGTTTGCAAGGTCTCTCCACGCGACCCTCAGCAACTCCTTCAGCCCCTGTGTATTGCGATCCAGAACCTCTAGCTCGGTCATCTTCGGTTTGCCTTCAAAGCAACCAGGCAGGTGCGCGAACATAGTCCTGATTCTGCCTTATTTGATATCTGATTGTTGCAAACCCGCGCGACGGCCGCGTTGTCACGACGGTGCGCGCGCCCCGAATCATCGGGCGCGCTAGTGGAACGAGAAGGCCGCGCCGACGGCGCCGGCGAATTCGCCGAGCTGTTGGACATAGTGGCCGTTATAGAATGCCTGGTCGGCCAGATAGAAGGCGATCCAGCCGGCCACGCAGGCGAGCAGAGCTTTCATCCCGCCAGGATGACGAAAATAATTTAACGTCGGGAAAACAACAGCGGCGGCAATTTAGACGGCGGCAACCGCACCGCAAAAAATAAACTAACTGTTTACGACAGCGCAGAGAAACGACGGGTAACGCCGATGAGTTTCCTATGATATTGATTTTAATGGGTAAATGACGATTGCGAAGGAGCCGGCCCGGGGTATTTCATTCGATCGATTAGCAAGCCCTTAAGCTCTGGACCGCACGATACGGTTTTTGGGGCCATTCCATGATTGACGAAAAAGTCAAAATCAAATGTTCGAAGTGCTCGCAGTTTTTTCGCGAGCGCGCACAGAAAATCCGCAACGGTTTCCAGACCAACTGCCAGCATTGCAATCGGCTGATCAGCTTCGACACCACATCGGAAGACAGCAATATCCGCCGCGCGCTGGTCAGCGCCAGGGAAGTGAGAATGCTGCTGGAAGCCCGGCCCAAGGCTAGCGCGGATCCGCCGGTCTGAACGCGCCGGCGCCGATCGCGGCAATTCATGGTTGAGCGCTCCCTAACGCAATCGTTCAACCGTGATCGTCGCTTGAGACCTCCATTTTAAAATTCTATCGGTATTCAAGTCCCCGTCGCAACGAGCGGGGGCTCAAAATGACGATCGAAATGATCGCGCTTGCAGGATTTGTCTTCGCGGCTGCCGCGCTGGCCGCGCTGTCCTATGAGCGTCGCATGGACGTTCTGTACGGCCCGTACATCGAGGGACGATCCCGACAGGCCGGTATTTCGGTCGAGCGATATCGGAAGCCGGTGCGTTCGGCCGCCAATTACCTCCGCTGGAAAGCAGGCAATTTCCTTGCCGCCATGATCGCGTGCTGACGTGAGCGCTACCATGACGAGCGTGGAAGACAGCTTCGCCCGCCGGCGGCCGCGATTTAAGTTCGTGTGCGAGAGATGCGGCAGTCTCTCGATCAAGGTTGCCGATCCCGTGACGTCTCCCTCGACCACGCTCGTGGAATGCGCACGTTGCGGCGCCGTCCGGGGAACTCTGGGCGAACTGCACGAACTGGCCCGGCTAAGTTCCGATCTGTTCGAATTCTGATATCAGAACTTGGCGATCAGCCAACTGATCGCAATTCCCAATAGCCAGAGCCAGCCGCCCACCGCGACCAGGCCGGTTACCAGAACGGCGATTTTGAAGAGCGGTCGGGACATGGCGCTGCAATCTCGATTCCGAACGCCCATGATCGCGGCAAATTTGAATTGCAAGCGAGCGAATAAGGCCGCGCATGAACTGGACACCGACTTGGACACCGTTGGTCGCGCGATATTCCGCGGCTGCCACTGGAAACAACGACGCCGCAGCGGCGGTCTCCGTCATTTCTCGCTGAGCGAGAGCGTTTCCCTGAGTTCGAATATGCCCAGACGAAACTCGTCCTCGCCGTCGGCGGCAGCCGCCGTCGTGAAGAGCGTGAAAGCGGCGTTCGGATACAGCTTCCAGACCGCCAGATCCTCGGCCGTGACCGTGAGCCATCCGAATTTGAACATGTACCGGCCTGGTTCGGCCACGCGTCCGACTTGCGCCCAGGTGATCTTGTTGAGGCTCGATCGAGGCGGCTCGTATGGGCCGGGCGCATGGACCTTGCCGGCATCGTCGTCAGCTTCAGGTCCGGTCATGCTCGGACTTCGCCGCCACAAGGCCCGAGGCGTTTGACAAAGCGCGCCGACGGATCAGGATTCGACGGTGAACCCGCCTGCGATCTTGTACGACTTGCATTCGATCCTCGCCCACTCCACGGCTTGTTTGTAGTTGCGGCACCGAAGCGAAATCTCCCGGCCGCGGAACACGACAATCACGTCGCAGTCCGGGACGTCGCTGTGACGCCGTACCCGCACTTCGGCAGGCAGTTCGGAGATCGTCGAAGCCATCAGCGCCTCCGCATGGTTGCTTGTGCGCTGGTGGTTCCGAGCGCGCTCAGGTTTTGCCTCTGCTGCACAACGCGGCCCCCATCCGGCAAACAATTATTTCGACGACGCGCTGAGGGGGAGTCAATTGGAATTCAGAGCAGGTTCGGTCTTATGCACATGGCAGGATGGCGATAGCACCGGTTCCGGCGCATCCGGGGGTCGGCGTCCTGGTCGGGCATGATGGCCTCCGCCGCATTCGATCCGGCCGAGGCCGCAGGCTGCGCAAACAAAAAGACCGCCGGAAGGCGGCGGCCTCTGGGCGGTCTTTTTGTATGTCGGCCGTTATTGCCTCAGAATGTGAAGCTTGTGGTCAGGCAATGACGGTTGAATCCGGAAATCGTCGAGCTTCTTTCCGGACCTGAGCTCTGCGGTTAGCCAGCGTGGCTGCTTGCCGCGGCCCGACCAGGTCTCTGCTGGTTCGGCGGGGTTTCGATATTTGGGAAACACCGGCGGGTAGGGGCGGCTCGCCTGGGTCATCCTCCTGATATTGGCCTGCAGAGTTCCGAGCTTGAGCCGGCGCAATTGTTGATCCAGGCGGGCTTTATCGGCCGAAAGTTTGCGCGCCAATACCGAGGTGACCAGCTCGTGAAGAGACCAGAGTTCCTGTTCGGACATCGCTCCGAGATCATGACGTTCCATTTTGCTAACTCTCATGAATTGCCGTTGGCGCCGGTCCATGCATTGACGGTCGCGTTTGCGGGCTAATTTTGGCGCTTCCGGGCCGCTTCAATGGTCGAACAAAGCCAAATCTGCGAGCCACGCCGCCACCGGTCGGCGCCCTCGCGGCTGTTCAACCTCCTCGACCGGGCAGGATTACACTTCTGACATTGAGGCCGGCCGATTCCACCGCGGGCGCGGTCGAAGACGAAATGGCCGCTGGCCAGTTCGCAGGCTATTTCAAATTGATCGAGGCCCGGCATGCGCCGGAACGGTCGGAATTTGCCGGCCCTGTCGAAAGGTTGCCAACGGCTTCCCTGGCCGGGGTAACGATCAGCCGCGGGGCATCGGCATAAGCGGGCTCGCCGCGGGCATTTACATACCACCGGCTTCGCAGAAAGAGGCTTTCGACCAGATAAGGAAAATTCGGAGGTGCGTACCCGGCCGGCGGCTTGATCACGCGCGCGGCAATTCCGGGAAACTTCAATCGGTAGATTTTTCCAACGCCTAACATCACTCGAACCCCGCCGGGTTCCATCGTTACCATCGGAACTACCGGACGTAAATGCCATTATTTCTGACCAACGAGGGCTTTCCACCTGCGAATAGCCGCCTGGTCCCCCTCTTGACGCCGCCACCCCGGCGGCGTGATTGCCCGGTCACGCCCGGCGGAGCGCGGGGCGGGAACCGTCCGAACGGGTCAGCAGGAACGACGCCTTCCGTCATAGCCCCGGTAGGTTCTCGAGACCGCATCATAGGTCCGGTAGTGCGAGCAGCCCTCGGAACGCGTGGCGCGCTTGCGCGGATCGGGGTCGGCGCGCTGTGGCATGGCGGCGGCTTCAGCCGGTTTGTCGGCCGGCTTGCTGATCTCCGGTGTCGCGTCTTGCGCCGGAGCCCCGGCTTCCGATTCCCTGGCGGCCGGCTTCTCTTGCACCACGGCGGGCTTCGGTTCGGCGGCGGGTTTCTCATCCGCTGTGGCGGGCTTCCCGGCTGCAGCCGGCAGAGTCTGCTCCACCGCCTTGCCGCGCTCCCGGTCGATGAACTCCTTGCATTGAATCGGGAAAACGATCTCTCCGGAAGCGGTCAACCCGATCGGCATGCAGCCGCCGGGCGGCACGTCTTGCTTGACGGCCGGTTCCGCCGGGGCGGGATTCGGGTTCACCGTTCCGGTGGTCTGGGCGAGCGCGGCGCCACCCATCATCGTGAGCAGGACACAGCAACGCGCGGCAACGCGGCGGGCGAGGGCGCTCTGGAAAACCGTTAGACGCTTCATGCGATCTCTTTATCGTTGGCAGCCAGTCATCATCAACTGCCTTCGTCATGAGTCCGGTCGAGCGAAGCGCGGAGTTCGGCGGCAACCCGGCTGCAGTATTCGTTCAGCCGCTGGATTCTTTCCCGTTGCGCCCGGAAATCCTCCGCGCGCGTCGCAGACTCGGTTCGATCGGACCCTTCGAGAGGCCACAGCTCATCCACAGACATCGATTTGAGATCACGCATGTTACTAACTCTCATGATTGTCGTGGCGCTGGTTTTTTCATTGACGGTGGGGTTTGAGGGCTAATTTTGGGCGCTTCCGAGCCGCTTCAATGGTCGAAGAAAGCCAAAATTGCGAGATTTGGCCGCGCAGCCGGCACGCACCAAATCGATTTCAGTTTTTTTCAGTTTTTCCCAGCCCGCATCCGCCGCATCCGGGATAGGGCAGCTCTGGTCCCGTAGCCGACGATCACGCCGGCAACGAATCCGATTGCAAGCAGAATAAGGACGGCCTTGGGATCCATGTGCGAAAGCCACCCGCACGTTGCGCCGCGCTCGGCAGTTTACGCCGCTGCGGGGCGAAAGATAGTGGATTGACGTCGGCGGCAGGGCGGCTGCAGCGGCTTACATTTCGATGTCGGGTCGCAGCAGGCCGCGCACCCGCCATTTCATCTGCGGTTGGCTCTGCCTGATGCAAAATCGACCGCCGCTGACCGGCACGCGCAAAATCGAAGCCGGCTTGTTGCTGCAGCACTGCTGGAAGCTGTCGGGGAAGCCGGGCTGATAGACATAAAGCCGCGCGTAGAACGGCTTTACCGAAATCACCAGATCGATGAACTGAAGATCGCGCGGCAGCTTACCGCCGAGATCGATCAGGCGATCGCCAGGCTGGCACGCCAGCGCCACGGCAAGCAGCAGCTTCTCCATCGACGCCTCCAGGACCCGACAAGCCTACAAGCGTTCCCTGCCGACAAACAGCCTGCGAAGGCCATCCCGATCGTAGCGAAAACTCGATGTGCGGCGCGCCTTCACCCGAAGGTGACGCCAATCCGTTTTTCCTTGCGCCAGACGATGTAGCAATGGTGGCGCACATTGCGGGTTGCGATGGCGAGCGTGACCTCGTGGGGAATACCGGCCATGGTCGCCACGTCAAGCGCGGCTCCAAGGTGCGACAGGTTGCGCACGATGCAATCGATCCCGACGCCGTCGAACTCGATCGTTCCGGCCTTGAAAACCCGCTGTCGTGGTGTTGCACGTCGCTCGATCATTCGCCCGATTTAGGCTAAAAGTTTAAGCGCCTTGTCAACGACGGCGAGCAAACCCGGCGGTGTCCGGAAACGGATCGTTTACCAACGCGCACAGGCGTTCAGCGAAGGTCGGTGAGGGCGGCGCGCGACAGCGCGGCATAAAACTCCGCAACCTGTGCGCTCCGGCAGGCTTCGCCGCTAAGTTGCCCGAATCACGATCGCACTTTGCTGTTGTCGCAGCGGCGGTGCGACGACCTAGGCTCCATTGACTTCCCGCCTCATTCCGGTAAGCGTAATGCGTTGCGGAATGGGGCGGCTTTTCAGCGGATGCCGGCAGCACGCTGGTTTCCCTGGCTGAGATCGCCTCAGGCGACCGCACGATGCAGCCAGTCGGTGAACTGGCTGACGTGCTTTCCTTCGGCGCGTGGCGTGCGGTGAACGAAATAGGGGATACCCTTCAGGGTCAGATTCGGCAACGGCGCGATCAACTCCTGTTTTGCAAAGCTTGCGTCGAACAGATTTTTCGGAGCGATGATGGATCCCAGTCCGTCGCGAACCGCGTGCATGGCGACGAACAGATGGTCGAAGCGATGGCCTCCTTCCATGATCTGGTGGTCGACCCCGACAAAATCGAGCCACGCTTCCCATTGGCCGGGACGCGTCGCGGCCGCGATCATGCGATGACGCATGACGTCTGCGGGCTGTCTGACCGGAAGCTGAGCCAACAGCGACGGCGACGAAATCACCGTCAGTTGCTCGTCAAACAGAAACTCTGTCGCACGCAGGCGCGTCGCGAGATGAGACGGATTGCCTCGCGTGATCACAATGTCGGTGGAAGACAGGTCCGGAGTCTTGGCCGGTCTGTCTGGTCGCCGTCCAGACCGTGATGTTGGGATTTTCGTTCTGAAATTCCAGAAGCCGCGGTAGCAACCAGTACATCGCCAAAGTCGCAGGCGCCTCGACCGAAACGACGAGCTGGTTTTTCTGCCGGCGCACATATTCGCAGGCGCCCTGGATTTCGTTGATCGACTGACCCAGCTTTTCAGCCAGCACCTGGCCATAGGGCGTGAGGACGAGACGTCGGCCCTCGCGCATGAACATCTGCTGTCCCAGCCAGTTTTCGAGTGCATTGATCTGTTTGCTGATGGCCCCGTGGGTCACGCCCAACTCGGCAGCGGCAGCGGTGAGGCTGGGCGCCCGCGCGGCAACCGCAAACGCCCGCAAGGCCACCAGCGGTAATTCACGTGCCTTCATTCCGTCATTCCCAAAGAGGTTCTCGGTCCCGGATGTTACTAAATTTCACACATTTGTGCAATTTATTCGATTGAAACTCACCAGGCTAGGTTCATACGGTGAGACATGCCGAGTTTCTACCCGCTCCGGGCCCTCATCTTTGATCTCGACGGCACCCTCGTGGACAGTGCCGAAGACCTCCGCGCCGCGCTCAACCAGTTGCTGGGCGGGATCGGCCTCCGTCCGATCGAAGCAAACGAAATCAAGGGCATGGTCGGCGACGGCGTGCTTAAACTGGTGCAGCGCGCGCTGGCCGCTGCGCACGGCGATCCGCAGCAGACAGATGCCCTGCTGCCCCGATTTCTGGAAATCTACCAGGCGAATTCCGCGAATCTGACCCGCTGCTATCCGGCCGTGCTGGAAACCCTCGATCTGCTGCATGGCAACGGTTTTCGTCTGGCCGTCGTGACCAACAAGCCGGTGTTTGCGACGAACCGGATCCTCGAGGCGCTGTCCCTGACCGAGTTCTTCCCGGTGGTCATTGGCGGCGACAGCGTACGGCAGCGAAAACCTCACCCGGCGCCGCTTTTGGAGGCGGTCCGACGACTGGGGGTCGACGTCAGCCAATCGCTGATGGTGGGCGACAACATCCATGACGTCGAAGCCGCGCACGCCGCCGGTATGCGCTGCGTCGCCGTGACTTATGGCTACCATCATCGGCCGCCGTCCGAGTTCAACGCCGACCGGCTCATCGACCATTTCGGCGATCTATTGCCGCTTGTCATCAATCCGGCATCACAGTGCCGTACATCTGGCGGCGACGCGGAGCGCATTTCCTCGATTTGATCAATTTTTTCCACGACCGGAGCGTCACCTGTGCCTCAATCCATCGCGTCTTCCCGCCATCCAGACCGGACCGTCGAAGTCAATGGACGGAGCTATGCCGCGCCAAAGAGCCCGACCGTGGTGATCATCGTCGACGGCTTCGATCCGGCCTATCTCGAGCACGGGATCGCCAACGGTACCCTGCCGACCATGAAATCGTTCAGGGAAAACGGCTTCATGGCAATTGCGGATTGCTCGATGCCAAGCACGACCAACACCAACAACACGTCGATCGTGACCGGTGTGCCGCCGGTGGTGCATGGCATAAACGGCAACTATTACCTCGATTCCGAAACCGGCGAGGAGATCATGATCACCGACGCCAAGCGGCTGCGGTGCGGCACCATCCTCGGTGCGCTGAGCCATATTGGCGTGAGAACGGCGGTCGTCACCGCCAAGGACAAGCTGCTCAAGGTGCTGGCCTACGAGATGGATGGTATCCACTTTTCCTCGGAACATGCCGGCAAGGCCAATTTCGGGGACAACGGCATCGACAATGTCGAGCAACTGGTTGGCCGGTCAACGCCTGACCAGTACTCCGCGGATCTGTCGCTGTTCGTGTTCGATGCCGGCGTGAAGCTTCTGTCTACCGTGCGTCCGGATCTGATGTACCTGTCGACCTCCGATTATGTGCAGCACAAGCACGCGCCCGGAGAGCCCGAGGCGGACGCCTATCACCGCAAGGTGGACGAGGCGGTGGCGGCGTTGATTGCGCTCGGTGCCACCGTGGCCATTACCGCCGACCACGGGATGAACGACAAGTCCGCAAAGGACGGCACGCCAAATGTCATCTATCTGGAAGACGAACTGAATGCGCGCTTCGGCGAAGGATCGGTCCGGGTCATCTGTCCCATCGCCGATCCCTTCGTTCGGCATCACGGCGCGCTCGGTTCATTCGTCCGCGTGCATCTGCGCAAGACCGGCGATGTTCCGGCCATGATGGCGTTTGCCCGCACGCTGCCCGGCGTCGAACTGGTTCTCGACAAGGAGACGGTTTGCAAGCGGTACGAACTTCCCCTCGACCGGGAAGGGGATTTCGCCGTTTTCAGCGATCGGCAGACCGTGGTCGGCGCCCGCAAGGAAGATCACAATCTCAGTCAACTGGCAGGTCATCGCCTTCGTTCCCATGGCGGTCTCGGCGAGCAGAAAGTGCCGTTTCTGCTGTCTCGGCCGATCAATGCGGAGTACCAGAAGCGGGCCAAGGCGGGAGCGCTGCACAACTACGATATCTTCGATTTCGCGCTGAACGGGGTAGTCTGAACGCCCGGCACGCCATCGCGGCTTTGCCGCCGGGCCGGACCATCATCAACCAGAGAGTCACAGATCATAATGCGCACCGCCAAGGCCGCCGTCTACGAAGCACCGAACACGCCTTTCGTCATCAAGGAATTCCCGGTGCGCCCGGTTCACCGCGGCGAGGTGCTGGTTAAGGTGACGATGTCGACGATCTGTCGCTCCGACATCCATTCCTATGAAGGACGCCGGCCTAACCCGTGCCCGGGCATCCTCGGCCACGAGATCATCGGAATCATCGAGGAACTCGGCGGAGACATCAGCCAGGACATGCGCGGCGATCCGCTCAAGCTCGGCGACCGCATTACCTGGAGCGAGTATTTCTTCGACGGCGCCTGTTACTACCGTGAAGTTCTCGACATGCCGCAGAAATGCCATGGCGTGCGCAAATATGGCCACGATCTTTCGGAGGAGGATCCGCATTTCCTGGGTGGCTTTGCGGAATACTGCTACATCCTTCCCGGCACGTGGATCCTGAAGCTTCCCGACGAACTGAGCGATGAGGAGGCGACGCCGCTCAATTGCGGCGTGGCCACCATGGCCTCGGTCACCGAGGCCGCCGCGATCGCTCTGGGCGACACCGTCGTGATCCAGGGCCTTGGCCTGCTCGGTCTGTACGGAGCCGCGATGGCAAAGGCGCGCGGCGCGCGGTGCGTGATCGGCCTCGACTCCGTGGAGAGCCGGCTAGTTACCGCCCGGAAATTCGGCGCGGATCATGTCATCAATATCGGCCGCGTGCCCGAAAAACAGGTCATCGCCGAAGTCAGGGAGATGTGCCGGCCGGACGGCGCCGATGCCGTGATCGAGGTCTGCGGCGTCCCCGAGGTGATCAATCAGGGGCTGCAGATGCTGCGCACCGGCGGCCGCTACGTGCTCGGCGGCCTGGTCAACCCCGGCGCCAACGTCACCATCGATGCCAACATGCTGGTGAAACGCTGGGTCACGATGCGCGGCATCCACAACTACCATCCACGACATCTGATCCAGGCGCTGGATTTTGTCATGTCAAACCGCAATCGCTTCCCATTCAGGGAAATCGTCGATTCCAAGTTCGGCCTGCAGGATCTCGACGCGGCTTTCAAGAAGGCGTCGGAGCGAACCGTGCTCCGCGCCGCGATCGTCCCGGGCTACAGGGGTTGAAGCATGCAGTCTCCCTCGCTCAATTTCACCCCGCACGGACTGTTCATCGGCGGTCGATGGGTTTCACCTGTCGAAGACAAGCACTTCGCGTCGATCAATCCGTCGAACATGGAGAAGCTCGGAGATATTCCGGCCGCGGGCGAGGCCGACGTCGACCTTGCGGTAAAGGCGGCGAAGGAGGGCTTCAAGGAATGGTCGAGAGTTCCGATCAAGGAACGCGCGCGATGCCTTGAGCTGCTGGCGGATCGCATTGAAGAACACGCCGATGAACTGGCGCTGCTTGACGCCGTGGACGCCGGAAACGCCATCGTCGGCATGCGCGGCGACATGACCTGGACCGCGGATTGGTTGCGCTATTGCGCAGGGCTCGTCACCGAAATCAAGGGCGAGACCTCCTCGCAGGGCGCGCGTCATCTCAACCTCACGCGGCGCCAGCCGTTCGGCGTCGTGGCCAAGATCAATCCATTCAATCATCCATTTCGGTTTTGCGCCGAGAAGGCGGCGGCGCCGCTCGCCGCCGGCAACAGCGTCGTGATCAAGGGTTCCGAACAGGCACCGCTCTCGAGCCTGCGCCTCGGCGAACTCTGTGAAGGAATTTTCCCGGCCGGCGTTGTCAACATCATCACCGGTGACGGCAAGGTCGGATCTGCGCTGGTTCGCCATCCGGACGTACGCCGCATCGGCTTTGTCGGCTCGGTGCCGACCGGCAGACTGATCGCGCAGGAGGCGGCCGCCGACCTCAAGCGCGTGACCCTGGAACTCGGTGGAAAGAATCCGATCATCATCTTCCCCGACGCCGACCCCAAGAAGGCGGCATCGGCCGCCATCAAGGGGATGAACATGAATTGGCAGGGTCAGTCCTGCAGCTCGACCTCGCGGGTGCTCGTTCATGCGTCGCTGCACAAGGAAGTCACCCGGGAGCTGGTCAAGCTCGCCGAGGCGCTCCCGATCGGCGCGCCGTGGCTCAAGCACAATGATGTGGGGCCGATCGTTTCGCAGCGTCAGTTCGACCGGGTGATGGGTTTCATCGCATCGGCGAAAGCCGAAGGCGCGCAATTGCTCACCGGCGGCGGCAAGCCTTCGGACCCCAGTCTCGCCGGCGGCCTGTTCATTGCGCCGACCGTGTTCGATGGCGTAACGCCGGCGATGCGGATCGGACATCAAGAGATCTTTGGCCCGGTCATGTCGGTGATCACCTGGGACAGCTACGAGGACATGCTGGAGAAGGCCAACGGCGTCGAATACGGCCTTACCGCCGCGATCGTCACCAACGACCTCGCGAAGGCCATGGAGACCGCGGAACGCATCGAAGCCGGTTATGTCTGGATCAATTCCAGCGGCCGCTATATCGGCGCGCCCTATGGTGGCTGGAAGCAGAGCGGAATCGGCGAGGAAGAGTGCTTCGATGAGATCGTCAGTTATACGCAGGTGAAGAACATCAATATGAGGTGGTGAGCGGCGGCCGGAGGCCGCGATAGATTACCAGCCGAGCCAAGCAGAGGACGCCGGCAAAAACGCGAAGGCCGATGAAACGGCGCAATGTGAACTGGTCTGATTGATAAAAACGAGACAACCAGCAGAACCCGTGGGAGGGATACGATGCGAAGTGCTAACAAGCTTGCTGCAATTTCCAAGATCCTGGTCGGCGCCGCTCTTTTGATCGGTGCGGTCAGTCATCCCGCCATCGCCGGAGAGGCCGCCGATGGGCTTGCCGAACCGGGCGTGCTCAAGGTCGGGATCATTCCCGCGGAGGATGGGCGGGCAGTCGTGCGCCAATCGAAGGAGGTCATGGACCAGATCAGCAAGGCGCTGAACATGAAGACGGAGATTTTCGTCGGGTCGGACTATAACGCGACCATCGAGGCGCTCCGGAGCAACAAGGTCGACGTGGCGTTGATGGGCGCGTTCGGCTACGTGCTGGCGACCACGCAGGCACCGGTCGAGGCTTTCGCAGTCACCGTCACCGCCGCAAGCAATTCGCCCGACTACCACTCGATCATCATCGCGCGAAAGGACGAAGCCGATCTCACTTCGCTCGACTCCCTCAAGGGCCACACGTTTGCGTTCGTCGATCCGAGTTCGACGTCAGGCTCCCTGATGCCGAAGGCTGCGATGATGGACGACCACATCGTTCCGGAAAGCGACTTGAAGAAGGTGATCTATTCCGGAGGCCATGACGCCAGCATTCTCGCTGTCGCGGAAGGCAAGGTCGATGCGGCATCGGTTGCCGATCGAATCTGATGCGATCGCCTGCGCCAAGAAGGCAACCGACTGCGACAAGATCAAGGTCATCTGGACGTCGCCGTCGATACCCAACGATCCGCTGTTTTACCGCTCGGCCATTTCGGACGACATGAAGAAGAAGATTCGTGACGCCTTCTACGGCATCAAGAACCTGACGTTTGGCGAGATGGGTACCGTGGCCCGCTTTGATCCAACGACGGACAAGAACTATGATGTCGTCAGAAACATCGCGAAGACGCTGAAGCTCGACCTGACAAAGATGAAATGATGCCCGGCTGTTGGCGATCGATATGCCAAGTAACGCGGGGAACGAGGCTTTGCCCAGCTTGACGAAATCCGATGGCCGCCTGCCGAGACTGACGCTCGGCGGGAGAGCCAAGTTCGTCGCCTACCTGGCTATTGGAGCCGCGTTCTTGGGCTGGAGCGCGAACGCGCTCGAGCTCAGCCCCGGAGAGCTCTTCGGTTCGATGCCCGTCATCGGGCGCTATGTCGGGAGGATGATTCCGCCGGACTGGACCGCGCTGGATGGCCTGTGGGGGCCGACGCTGGATACGATCTGCATCGCGCTGTGGGGCACCGTGATCGCATCGGCCATCGGCCTGCCACTCGGCATCCTCGCCGCCAAGAACCTGACCGGCTCGCGAGCCTTGCGGTCGTCGGCTCTCGCCATCCTCAACGTGCTTCGCAGCATCTCCGAATTGATCTGGGCGATCTTCTTCGTGTCGGCGGTCGGGCTCGGGCCGTTTCCCGGCGCGCTTGCGCTGGGAGTCAACTTCGGCGGCATACTCGGCCGGCTCTACGCCGAGGCGATCGAGAATGTCGATCCGAAACCGCTGGAAGCGCTGCGGGCGACCGGCGCTGGTCGTGTTCAGACCATCCTGTTTGCGGTGCTGCCGCAAGTCCTGCCCCAGATCGTGTCCTATAATCTGTACTGGTTCGAAGTCGGGGTTCGCTCGGCGACCGTGCTCGGCATGATCGGCGCAGGCGGCATCGGATTCGAACTGGTCACGACGATCCGGCTCTATGACTTTCGCCAAACCTCGGCAATTCTGCTGGTCATTCTGGGGCTTGTCACGTTGATCGATCAGGCATCGGCGCTGCTGCGCAGCAGTATAGTGAAGTGAAGGCCTACATGAACATGAACGTCAGCACCCCCGATCGGATCGTCAGCGTAGCGCCGGTGGAAAAAAAGCCGATCGTATCGCTTGTCAAAGTCAGCAAGACCTATATCCGGGGGAAACTGGTCGCGCTGACTGATGTCAGCTTTGATGTCGGCCACGGCGAGTTCGTCGTCATTCTCGGTCCGAGTGGCGCCGGCAAGTCGACCATGCTGCGTTGTATCAACCGCCTCGCCGAGCCGACCAGCGGCCAGATCTTTCTGCGGGGCAACGAGATCACCGCGGCGCCCCGCAGCCTGCGCAAGGCACGCCAGGAAATCGGCATGGTGTTTCAGCAGTTCAACCTGGTGACGCGGCTTTCGGTCATGATGAACGTGCTGTCGGGCCGGCTGTCCTATCGCTCGACCTGGCGCAGTCTGTTTTACAGTTTCACCCGCGAGGATCGTGCAATTGCGCTGGAGTGCCTCGAGATGGTCGCGCTCGAACAGAAAGCCTTCCAGCGGGCCGACACCCTGAGCGGCGGCGAACAGCAGCGGGTGGCGATCGCACGCGCGCTGGCGCAGCGGCCGAAACTCATTCTTGCCGACGAACCGGTCGCGAGCCTCGATCCCAAGATCGCCCGCCAGGTCCTCGATTACCTCAAGGATGTTTCGCAACGACTCGGGATCAGCGTGATCTGCAACCTCCATCAGGTCGATTTTGCCCGCGAGTATGCCGAACGCATCATCGGGCTGTCGCAGGGAAAGCTGATATTCGACGGCCCGCCCGGCGCGCTGACCGACGATATCCTCAACCAGATTTACGGCCCGCGGATGGAGAGCGCGGTTGGCTAGTCCTTACGATATCGCGGTCGATCAGGGCCTGGTCCGCGAAGCCGCGTGGCGGCACCGCCGCATGGCGGTCCGCCTGCTGGTCATGGCGGGATGCGGCGTGGTGCTTTGGCTGGCGGCCGTCCGGATCCATCTCAGCCTGACCAACATCATCACCGGCATTCCAAACATGGCCGACTTTTTCGGCCGCATGGTGCCGCCCGATTTCTCCAATCTGAGGTCGCTGATCGCGCCGACAATCGAGACGGTCCAGATCGCAGCCTGGGGAACGGTGATCGCCGTCGTTGCATCGGCGCCGCTGGCGCTGCTCGCGGCGCACAATACCGCGCCTCATCCGTCGATCTACTTTGTGACGCGGCTGTTCCTCAATCTTTTGCGAAGCATCAACGAGCTGATCTATGCGCTGCTTCTGGTCAGCGCGGTCGGCCTCGGACCATTTCCCGGCGTTCTTGCCATCGCGCTGCATGCAACCGGAATGCTGGCGAAGTTCGTCGCGGAAGAGATCGAACATGTCAATCGCGGTCCGGTGGAAGCGCTTCAGGCCGCGGGCGCCGGACGAATGCAAATCATCCTGTTCGGGATCATGCCCCAGGTGCTTCCCGCGGTGGTGGGCTACATTCTCTATCGCTTTGACGTCAGCATCCGCTCGGCCACGGTGCTCGGTCTGGTCGGCGCCGGTGGATTGGGTTTTGCGCTGATCACCAGCATGAAGATGTTCAAGTATCACGAAACCGCCACGTGTATCCTGGTGATCATCCTGCTGATCTGGGCGGCCGATGCGATCAGCAGCCATCTGCAGAAGAAAATTCTCTAATTTCCCGGCGGGCCAGGCGAAGCAATGGGTACGACCGTACTTCTGAATCTGGTAGGCGGAATCGCGCTGCTGCTGTGGGGACTGCACATGGTGCAGTCCGGCATCTTGCGCGCATTCGGCGCCGATCTGCGCCGCGTGCTCGGCATCGCCCTGCGCAACCGGTTCGCCGCATTGCTGGCAGGTGTCGGAGCCACAGCGCTGCTGCAAAGCAGTACGGCCACCGCCCTGATGACAACGACCTTTCTCGGCGATGGGCTGGTCGGGCTGGTTCCCGCACTGGCGATCATGCTCGGCGCCAATATCGGCACCACCCTGATTGTGCAGGTTTTCAGCTTCGACGTTTCCATGCTCGCTCCGGTTCTGCTCGGGATCGGCGTCATCGTCTTCAAGAACAGCGTGCGCACCAAGATTCGCGACCTCGGCCGGGTTGCGATCGGTCTTGGGCTGATGCTGCTGTCGCTGCATATCCTGCTCGACACATTGGCGCCGGCGGAATCCGCGCCCAACGTGCGGGCCTTGCTCGCCGCCATGACCGGGATGCCGATCCTGAACCTGATTTTCGGGGCGGCCGCGGCCTGGGCGGCGCATTCGAGTGTGGCCGTGGTGCTGCTGGTGATCTCGCTGGCCTATTCGAATTTTATTACTCCGGTCGCCGCCTTCGCCCTGGTACTGGGGGCGAACCTCGGAAGCGCCGTCAATCCGCTGCTGGAGGGCGGCGGTCTCGGCAATCCGATCGCCCGCCGTCTGCCGCTCGGCAACTTGATCAATCGCGCCTTCGGATGCGCCCTCGTCCTGCCCTTCCTGCAGCCGGCGGTGGAGTTTCTCGGTGGCTACGATACCAATCCGGTTCGGCTGGTCGCCGATTTTCACACGCTGTTCAACCTGGCGCTGGCCGCCATCTTCATCATCCCGCTGCCTGCCTTCGCCAAGCTGTTGCAGTGGCTATTGCCGCCGCCGGCCGCTCCCTCCGATCCGTCGGCGCCGATCTACCTCGATGTCGCAGCGATCGGAACACCGTCGCTGGCACTCACGAGTGCGGCCAGGGAAACCCTGCACATGGGCGATCTGGTCGAGACCATGCTGCGCGATACCATGGTTGCCCTGATGACCGACGATCGCAAGCTGGTTTCGGCGATCGAACGCATGGATAATGCGGTCGACAAGCTCCATGAAGCGATCAAGCTCTATGTGACGAGGATTACCAGGGAAAGCCTTGATGACCGCGAGGGAACCCGCGCGATGGAGGTGATCGCATTCGCCATCAATCTGGAGCATATCGGCGATATCATCGACAAGAATCTGATGGAGCTCGCCGCCAAGAAGATCAAGAACCGCCTTCATTTCTCCCACGAAGGGGCGGCGGAATTACAGGCCTTCCACCGACGGGTGATCGAAAACCTGAAACTGGCGCTCAGCGTCTTTATTTCCGGCGACGTCAAGATTGCGCGGCAGTTGATCGAGGAAAAGGTGGCGATCAGGCAGGCCGAGCGGGTTGCGGCCGAAAACCATCTGGTGCGGCTGCGCGAAGGACGGCTGGCCAGTATCGAGACCAGCTCGCTGCATCTCGACATCCTGCGCGACCTGAAGCGAATCCATTCGCATATCTGCTCGGTAGCCTATCCGGTATTGGAGGCGGCTGGCGAACTGCAGCCAAGCCGGCTGAAGGCGCTCGAAGTCGACGCCGCGCTCGATTCCAGCGAAGTGTTGATCCGCTAACCTTCTCGGCCTGTTTACGGAAGAATTTTCCTTCCTTGACCATCGGTCATTTCGGCCCTGAACCGTAGACTTTGATCATCGCCTTGACGTCGGCGCGCGCGAGTTCGAGTTTGGAAACGACCGACGGCCAGAGCATGCCGCGCTGTTTCCTGGCGCGCTTGATCAGTTTTCGAAGCTTGTCGTCGAACACCGTGACGACATCCTCCGTATCCTTCGGCTCGGTCATTCCTGCAATCCCTTCGCCGCTGGCAGATCGGACCGCCGGGCCAGATCTTCGCCGTCGTCGACGCAACCTAGCATTTTCGCAACAATCAATGGAAGTCATCTCAACCGGGCGTGGGCAATGGATCGGCCTGCGAAGGTGCGAGTGTCGCTCGGGATGTTCCGACAAGGCGACCTTGCCGGTCGTCGGCGCAACGGAGTGCGCCGGTCGGGCCGGCGATGGTGTCCACGAAAATCAAGGCCGCCTGCATTCGTTGGCCTACGCGTTGTCAGCTCAAGGCTACGCCGTTCTTCTTTGCGCGTTGTGGAGAGTGTGGGCAACTACGACGGTAGCTGATGATCTCGAAAGGCGCGGGGGCGCGAGATGTCTTTGCTAACCAAAACTGCGGTAGTCTCGACGTTTTTGCTGTTCGCAGGACATGCCGAGGCGCAACAGCAGCCGCCGATTCCCTATTGGCAGATGCTCACGAGCAACCAACCGGCACAACCGCTCTCGATCGTGCTGCCGACCGGAATGAAATTGACGGCCCTTGGTGTCTTTGACATCGGCGAGTCTTACTTCACCTCGGTTTCGAACGGGACCAACACCGGATCGTCCGGCTCCGTACTTAGAGGTGAGAGCGGCGCGCTTACGGTGTCGAAGATCGGTTTGAAGGGAGAGCAGCCGCTCGACTCTCTTGGACTCGACTCCCTCGGACTCGGCGCGAAATTCATTTTCGACATCGAAGCCGGTGTCGACTTGACCAGGTTCACGGGAAACGATCCCAATCATTTCTTTTCGAGAAACGCATGGTTTGGTGTCGCCGGCAACCTGGGCACGTTGACGTTTGGGCGCCAGTGGAATTTCAACGACGACTATCTGATCGGGTCGGTCTTCACGGGCGGATACCCGTTGTCGATCTTTCGGCTCACGGAATTTGGCGAGTTGAGCGATCTTCACGACAACGTCGTCAAGTATGTGACGCCCAGCTTTCACGGCATTCAGGCCGGGGTTTACTACCAATATGACGGAGACACGGGAGCGACGAGCCTGAAGGACAGGGCGCTCGAGTTCATGGTCAGCTACAAGCTTGATCCGGTCACCATCGCCGCGGTCTACGATCAGCAGACCGATCCGTTCGGCAACGTGATTTCGGAAATGGAGAGCTTCGGCGCGAGCTACAGGGTTGGCAAACTCAAGTTCCGCGGGGGCTTTGCGGTCAATCATCTCACGCCCGGCAACACGCCATACCCCGGCGGCGCAGGACCGATCTCGGTTTTGACGCCCGAGACGGCTGCGGCCTATTTGGCAGGTATCGATTGGAACATTGCCCCCAAGTGGGTGATATCCGGCGACTTCGTCTACCGAAACAACCTGACGCTGGCCAATAACACCGAAATATGCAGGCTGCTGGTGGACTACACGTTGAATGCGTACGTCGACATCTATGCGCAGGTTGCCTTTATGACGAACGCCAACGGTGCGGCGGAGAGCTTCTATAGTTGGGGAACCGCAACCTATCTCGGTTCTGGCTACGCCGATCAATCGCAATTCGCGGCGCAGACCGGCTTGCGGTTCAAGTTCTGAGCGGGGAAAGCCGAGATCTGAACATCAGCACGGCGGTGAGTGGGGCCAATAGAACCGCGAGCTTGTTGCGTCGTCATGGCCGGGCTTGTCCCGGACAAGCCCGGCCATGACGAAAATGGCGCGATGACCCATCGCCGGCGTAGTTCGCTGGAAGTGCAGTCTTGGCTTGGTTCCCGACCTCCAATGCTTAGCCCTGCGTTAACGCTAATGACTCAATTTTCTACAAGGTCAAACTTTGGTCGCGGCGCAGCGAAAGAATGCCTCTGAACCATGGAGGTGCGCACATGCTTCCGCTGCTCACGGTGATAGTTGTGATCTTCTTGCTTGGATTTTGTGCAGGTTACGGAACCCGGGCGCTCAATTCGCAGCGAAGGCGGATTCATAGTCAAATGCACGGTCTCCGCTGACCGATGCGCAGCGCAGCCCTCAGGATTGTGTATATTCTCGCGACCGTTTCAGCGACGATCGCGTGGATATGGCTGCTTGGCGATGTTGCGGTTTGGACGCTTGGTTTCTGACCTTCGCAGACCGGAGCGGCGGCCAAGCGCAAGCGCCCGGTAACTCTCTATTGGCCGTCGGTAGCAGGGCCGTCGCCTGGCGATATTCACCAGGCAGAGCGGCCTGCGAATGGCGGGCGCCACATAGGCAGGCCGTCATAGGGTGTGTAACTGAACTCCGGTTCCGGATTGCGTCGCCTGATCTTGATGCCACCTTGGGGCTCGCCGCTCAACAGGACCACGAAATCCGTTCCTTTTCCCGTCTCCGGGCTCAATCCCTCGTCAGTGACAATGATCGAAGATCGCGGCGCTATCGTCCCCAAATGATCCAATGCGTCCTGCGGTATGACAATCCGGTCGAGCGCACTTGTCGCACCGGCTGGGTCCGTCGGTTGCTCGACGTCGCGACCTTGCTCCCCGCGTGCCCTATTTTTGGGGTCGATGGCGCCCCCGTGCGGACGCTTGCTTTCCAGGGAGACGACGTTCCATCGCATGTCCGTCTCGCCGCTCGCCCGTTCCATGGCGGTAAAGATATGCGTGCCAATCGGGCGATCAGCATCACGGATGGTAACCGGGCTTTCAAAGATCGGCTCAAAAGCCTGTCGGACATAGAGCCGCTGGGTCTTGCGGCTGATCAAGACCGATACCGGTTCGAGTGCCCGCGCCACCTGGCGCGCCGCCTCAGTGGCCGTGGCTTGCGCGGTTTCCGCCACAACAGCCGCTTCACGCGCCGTCGCGAGGGCGTCGAGCTTCGGCTGCAGTTTCGCCTTCGCGGCGGCCCATTGCTCCTGCAGCTCAGAGATCCCGGCGAGCGCCTGCGCCTTGGCGCCCTCGGCTTGCTCCTTCGCATCCGCCGAGCCGGCGGAGCCAAGCGCAGCCTCGGCCGCGGCCAGTTGCTCCTTGGCTCTCAGCGTCAGGTTCTCCGCCACGCGGACCGGCGCCGTCGCCTGCGCAACCTCCCGAAAAGCCGCACCGGCGGCGAGTCTCGCCTGATCCGCCTTCCTGGTCGCCTCATCTGCGGCGGCGGTCCGGGCCGCGGCCAGGGCGCCATCGCCCGGCTTCGACGGAAAAAGCGCGGCATGGGCTATCTCGATGGGCTCCACGTCGGTTGGTGCCACGATCACCCGCAACCCCAGTGGCGTCTGATCGAACAATAGTGCGGCAAAGTCGAACGGCATCCGAATACAGCCATGCGACGCCGGATATCCTGGCAAAACGCCGCCATGAAGTGCGATGCCGGACCAGGTGATGCGCTGCATGTTGGGCATGTAGGCATCATCATACAGGTTCGAATAGTGTTCCGCCTGTTTTTGGATGATGCTGAAGATCCCGGCGGGCGTCTCGCGTCCCTTCTGGCCGGTCGACACCGGCGCCCGGAGGATCCAGCCCTTGGCGTCATAAACGGTGACCATCTGGCTGTGCAGCGAAACGATCGCCATGATGGGCTCGCCGGCGATGCGGGTCGCCACGGACTCGACCTCGCGGGCGCTATGACGGCCCGCGGCCCCCGCATGATCCACGGTCGATATCAGCGCAGCCAGACCCGCAAGGGCAAGGCAGGTTGGCACCAACCGTGCTCGCCTGGCCTTCGCGTTGGTAGAACGAGAACTCATGCGCGTCCTGTTTGGTGCCGCTTCGCAATTCGGAGATTTATAGCGCTATTCGGGTGAAGCAGCCAACCCAGGGTGTAGGGGGCATCCCGGGGATACCCAGCTCGAACGCACTCGGACCGATGCGATCCGCGGCCTTCCCGTTGACACAATATCGGGCGGCGAGCAGCAGGGCGCATGATCAGGCCAAGACATAATCAGGCTCAAGACAGGTGTTACCTGTGCACCCATGGTAGAACGGATGTCGCGCCTCTGGGAAATCAAGATGCTTCGGACGTTGGCTGCCATTCTGATTCCAAGCCTGGTCATTTCGTCGCAAGCCTTGTCTCAGTCATTCGAGCAATTCGAGCGCACCAGCCAATTTGAACGAGCCATGGCGGTTGTCGATCAGATCAGAGGTCGAAAGAGATTGCAGTGTCTTATAAGCGATGGGAACCGTTCGCTGTGTGAATGTCTTTCGACGAGGCTCCCGTTCACCCTGCACATCAGCAATTACGTCTCGATAGCCAATCAAGACAAGGCGGCGGCCGACTATGGGCAATTATCGGCCGCTGACAGGCAGACAGTGGATCAATGCGTTGCTGACAATCACTGAACAGGAGCTGTAAAATGACCGGGCCCGGGCTTGTCGCTGGGCCGTGTCTGCTGGAGAGTTATCGCAAAGCTCTCGCCAACGAGCCGCGGTGAAAATGACGATCAAGAATTTCCGGGATCACGCTGCAAACGAACGCACCTTTCTTGCTTGGATAAGGACCGCCATTGCCATCATGGCTTTTGGCTTCCTCGTGGAGCGGTTCGATCTCTTCGTCGAAACCGTGGCGCCATCCCTTTTGGGACGCGTTGCGTCGCCGCTCGGGCACAGATTTGGGAACATCGCGGGCCTGGCGTTGATCGTTGCGGGTACGGCAATGGTTGCCCTTGCCATGCTCCGCTTCATCAGGAACGCCAAAGCCATCGATAGCGATGCTGAGACGAAGGGCACCGGATCGAAGCTGGATATTGTCCTGGCGTTGCTGCTGATCCTTCTTGGAGCGTCGATGTTTCTGTATCTCTCGCACGCCCTGATTCCCTCTGCCTAGTCTAGATAAGACCAAGTCCCGAATCCCCTTTGGAAAGCGTTAACGACGTTGAACCGAAGCCGATCGAATTTCCTGGCGATATCGCCGCGCTGTCGCACACCATCGGCCAGCGTCCGATTTGCGGCTGATGACCGGGTAGCTCGATCGGATCGTAAAACTGCTGATCCCAAGACACCAACCGCAGCTCAAAGAAATGGCCCCTTATTCGGGGCCATCTGTGTCTGCGATGCTGCTAGTGATGATGATGCCAGTGATGGTGCCAGTGGTGATGCCAGTGATGGTGATGCCCATGGGCCTCTGCGCTGGTAACCGGTAGAGCAAAAGCGATGGCGGCCAAAGCTGCCAGAACGAAAGCAATTTTCTTCATTGATTCCTCGTTGGTAGACTTGTGATGCGGGGAAAAGGTGGCCCATTACGTTCTGCGTCGTCAAGCACAGTCTTATGAACGGCTGTTCAGGTTGGCCAGAAACTCGGCATCAAGGAAGTCGACGACGGCATTTGGCTCGTCAGCTTTATGGATTATGATCTCGGATACTTCGATGATGAGACCTGCAGGCTCGAACCCCTTGCAAATCCCTTCGGACCAAAAGTGTTACCTATGTCGTCGGTATAAACCGTAACCCATGTGTCCGGAACGGACCGTGCTTTGGTGGCGGAAGGGGTGGGATTCGAACCCACGGTACCCTTGCAGGCACGCCGGTTTTCAAGACCGGTGCCTTAAACCACTCGGCCACCCTTCCTTAGCAGCGACATCAATCACTTGGCGTCAGGAAGATCAAGAACATCTCAGCAACTGGACCCAATTTGGACCCAACGGCGAATGTCGCCGCGCCGTAAAGGCCCTCCGACGCAGAAACGCCGCGGCCCGTCGACGAAAACCGCGGCGCTCGTATCGGGCAGGTGGGATCGAACCACCGACCAGGCGCTCTTCAAGCGCCCGCTCTACCGCTGAGCTTCACCCAGACACCCGGGACCTTGCGGTCACCGGTACGCCTCCAATAGTGGGCGAGGCCGCGCTATCAACCCCGCCCTTTTGAGTCCCCAAGGGGCGGGTTCTTCGTTACGGATGTGACGCTTGTGACGTGTCTATCAGGTGATAGGATGCCCGCAATGGGACGGCTAGAGCGACATTTTCCGAACCCTATGAACTCGGCTCGGCCTGCTGCCGCGGCGTGGATTGGCTCGGCCTTTTGCGCGGCGCTTGTTCTGGCTGCTCTGGTACTTGCAACACTGGGAACGGAAGAGCGAGGCACCCATGTGGCTCTGCAGGTGACCGCGCGGTTCGCTTTCCTCTTGTTTTGGCCGGCTTACGCTGCCGGCGCGTTGACGGCATTGTTCGGGACTGTTTTCGAGCCCCTCAAACGACATGCGCGTGGCTTTGGCCTCGCGTTTGCTTCGGCACTTCTCGTTCACCTCGCTCTTGTCGCGTGGCTCACTTACATAGGTGCCACCCCACCGCTCGAAGTGTTTCTCGTTTTTGGGATCGCCGCGCTATGGACCTACCTCCTTGCCCTGTCCTCGATCGCTCGTCTGCAACAAAAGCTGGGGCCTGGCCGCTGGTGGTTCTTGCGGGTGGTTGGCCTCAATTACATAGCCTATGCTTTTGCAGTTGATTTTTTGAAGTATCCGCAATTTAGCAGTATCAAGTACTTGGTGGGTTACCTACCTTTTGCCATTCTTTCAGTCGTCGGGCCATTGTTGTGCCTTGCCGCATTCCTGCGACGTGCTGCGCTCCTTTCATGAGCGGGAATGGTGCCCAACAAAAAGACCGCCCGAAGGCAGTCTCCCTTATGACGTGCCGCGATGGCGAGATTTAACAATGCGACGGACGTTCCTTACAACCCTCTGCATGATAGTGCTCTACAACGGGTTTCCGGGAACTGCGCGCGCGCAGGAATATCCGTGGTGTGTGGGGTCCGCCGAAGGTCGAGTTGACTGTAGCTTTTCCACGTACGAGCAATGTAAGGCGACCTCGTCCGGCATCGGTGGCTGCTTTCAAAATCCACGCGCATCGTTGAGTGATGGAGCAACGCGCTCACCATCATCGACCCGCCGTCCTCGGTCTCGCTGAAGCGACCTGGCCGCTACGCGCTGACCACAGCCCAAATCAGCAAACACGCACCGACAATCCCTGCGGCTTGGCAGAGACGTTGGGAGCGTGAAAGGGGCGCCGGCGGAAGACGCCCCCGCGCATACTCGGCCGCCGGTTCGATCAATGGCAGCCGTGGCTGCGGTAGCAACCGTGGGGTCCTGCGTGGCTGGCGGGCGCGGCGCTGCACAGCATGGTCATCGCGACGACGAGAGAGGCCAGAAATTGCCGCATCGACATGGTCCCTGGTCAGCCCCCCAAAGGAACGGCCGATCCGTTGGTCCGGTTTCATTCCGGACGCTGAATTATGTCCCGGCCCCGGCGTTTGCCGGTAATGGGCAAGCCGGCCTGATCATGATGGCGTCCGGCGCAAGTCGCGCCGGCTTACCGGCCTGTGAACCGGAGCGAGGGCAGGGCGGGCGCTACAACCGCGACCGGTAACCGTCGACGGCGTGGGCGATGAAAATGAAGGCGCTCATGAAGCCGAAGAATGCGGTGACTGCTTCCAACATGATGACGATCCCTGACCCAGCGGCCGGACCTAACGGCATGGGGCGTTACACAGTCAAAAGAATTCCTCGCGCCGCCGGATTTCAGCAAACCGATGGTGATGTTTGGGCAACAGAGGCCCGGCGCTCGAGGCCGGCCGGCGACGGCGGGCCGGGGCAAGGATTGATTCACCACCTTGAAGGCTCTCCCCATTTCCGCCGCGTTCGGGCTGCGATATGTTCATCACTTGATGCGGAAATGGGCCGCGTCGGGGACGCGGTGCGGCTTGAGGCTCTCAAATGGGCCGCGGCCGTCGGAATGGTGTTTGGGGCGTATGGGGATTCGAAGGTCAGATCCGATGGTTCGGGCGGCGCGCGGCGTTGCCGCGGCCGTGGCCTGCCTCGCGCTCGCCAACTGCGCCTCATCGGGAAAATTCGCCAACCGGGTCGACCCCCGCTACGGCGTCTCCTCCAGCCCGCGCGTGGTTGCCTTCGGCGAGCCGGTGCCGAAGGGCGGCGGCACCTACCGGGTCGGCAAACCCTATATCGTCGCCGGCCGGGTCTATGTGCCGGAAGAGGACGTGAACTACCGCGAGGAGGGCCTGGCGTCCTGGTATGGCGATGATTTCCACGGCCGGCTGACCGCCAATGGCGAAGTGTTCGACATGGGCGCGCTGACCGCTGCCCATCCGACGCTGCCGATGCCCTGCTACGCCCGCGTCACCAATCTCGGCAATGGCCGGTCGCTGATCGTCCGCGTCAATGACCGCGGCCCGTACCATGGCAACCGACTCATCGATGTCTCCAACAAGGCCGCCGAACTGCTTGAATTCAAAGGCAATGGGGTGGCGCGGGTGCGGGTCGAATATGTCGGCCCCGCCCCGCTTGAGGGTTCCGACGACCACCTGCTGATGGCGACCCTGCGCACCGGCGTTCCAGCGCCGGCGCCGTCGCTGGTGCGGGTGGCGTCCGCCCGTCCGTTCGTCCCGGAAATGTCGTCGGGTCGGGCGATCCGCGGCGAGGTTCCGATGCCGGAAGGGCGCCCCTACAGCCTCGGCAGCACGCCGGCGGACCAGGCCTCGATCGATGCGACGTCCGAGATGTCCGCCTCCGCCCGGGCGCGTTCGATTGGCCGCGTCCTCGATAATCCGCGCGCCGTGTCCTATGAGGATGATGACCGCTATGCTCCGAGCCTCAGGCCGGTCTCCGCCTACGCGCCGATCGACCGGCGCGGACCGAGCGAGGTCCTGGCCGGTCGCGGGCTCTATTGATTCCCGGTCAGCGCGGCCGCTGAGCGGTATTTTCCCCGAGAAAGACGATCCGTGCGGCGTCGACCTCGGCGGCGTGTTCCCGCTGGATCCCGCGGCCGGCGCCCTCGATGAAGCGGCTTTTGCCACCGACCCGGCAGCACCCGCGCCTTGGCGATGGTCGTGTTGTTTGCGGTACTTCGAGCTGTTAGAACGCCGGGACTCAAGGCATCGCCCATGGCAGTCGCAACGTCATTTTTCGGCAGATCCGCAGCCTTCTGGCGCCGCCTGGTCGCTGCCGCCGTGCTGGTTGCCGTCGGCGGCTGCGGGGTGGCCTTCGCCGCCAATCAAAGCGTGCAGGGGGCGAGGAAGGAAGACGCCGGCTTTGCCGGCGATGCGCCGACCGCGATCCTGATCGAAGCATCCAGCGGCAGCGTGCTGTCCGAGAAGAACGCCGATGAGCTGCGGGCACCGTCCAGCATGATGAAGCTGATGACGGTGGAAACGGTGTTCCATGCCATCGAGAAGGGCGACGTCAAGCTGACCGACGAATATCACATCAGCGAGCACGCCTGGCGCACCGGCGGCGCGCCGTCGGGTACCTCGACGATGTTCGCGGCCATCAACAGCAAGGTCTCGGTGGACGATCTTCTTCACGGCGCCATCATCCAGAGCGGCAACGATGCCTGCATCGCGCTGGCGGAGGGGATGGCCGGCAACGAGACCAGCTTCGCGGCCGACATGATGACCAAGCGCGCGCGCGAGCTTGGCCTGACGCGATCGACCTTTGCCAATTCCAACGGTCTGCCCGACCCCGGCAACAAGATGACGGTGCGCGAACTGGCACAACTGGCGCGTTACATCATCCAGGCCCATCCCGAGTTCTACAAGCTGTTCGGCCAGCGCGAATTCACCTGGAACAAGATCCGCCAGCAGAACCGCAACCCGCTGCTGACGTCGCTCGACGGTGCCGATGGGCTCAAGACCGGATACACCAAGGAGGGCGGCTACGGCATGGTCGGCTCTGCGGTACAAAACGGGATACGCTTGATCGTTGTCGTCAACGGCCTTGAGGATTCCGAGGACCGCGCTTCCGAAGCCAAGAAGATGCTGGAATGGGGGTTCCGGAATTTCGAGCCGCGAACCCTGTTCGCGGCCCAGCAGACGGTCGGTTATGCCAGGGTGTTCGGCGGCGACAGCCGATCGGTGAAGCTTGCGAGCCCGGATCCGATCAAGGTCATGGTGCAGAAGAACGGCACCGACAAATTGCTCGCGCGCGTCGTCTATAGCGGGCCGGTCCGTGCACCGATCGAGGCTGGCCAGCGCATCGGCGTGGTGCGGATTTGGCGGGGCGCCAACCTCGCCGAGGAGACCCCGGTTTTTGCCGCGGAACCGATCGGCAAGGGATCGACGATGCGGCGGGCAATCGACGGTGCGAGCGAGCTCGTCATCGGGATGTTTCGCGCCGGCGCCGAGAAACTCTGACCATGGCCGAGACTGCGGTCAAAAGAGCTCCCGGGCGCGGGCGGTTTATCACCTTTGAAGGTGGCGAGGGATCGGGAAAATCCACCCAGATCACGACGCTGGCGCAACGGCTCGACGCCGCCAGGCTGCGCGCCATCGTCACCCGCGAGCCGGGCGGATCGCCGGGCGCCGAAATCATTCGCCATCTCGTGCTGTCCGGAATGGGCAAGTTGCTGGGAGCCGAGGCGGAAACGCTGCTGTTTGCGGCTGCCCGCGACGATCACGTGCGTACCGTGATCAAGCCGGCGCTCAATGCGGGACTCTGGGTGCTGTGCGACCGGTTTTCCAATTCGACGCGCGCCTATCAGGGCAGGCTCGGCAACGTCGCACCTGCGGTTCTCAATGCGATGGAACGGGTGACCATCGGCGATCTCAAGCCCGATCTGACCATCATCCTCGATGTCCCGGTGGAAGTCGGCCTGCAGCGCGCCGCCGCGCGGCGCGGCACCGGCGCGCCCGACAGGTTCGAGGCCGAGGACGTCAAGTTTCACCAGCAACTGCGCGACGCCTACCGGCAGATCGCGGCAGCCGAGCCGCAGCGATGCGTGCTGATCGACGCCAACGTCGATGCCGCGGCGGTTGCCGCAGCGATATGGGCGGCCGTGCGCGATCGCTTGTTCGCGGTCGATGCCGGCAGCGCGGTCAATTCAGCATGAGCGCCCGTCAGGTCGAGCCGCAGGTGACGGCGCTGCATCCCCGCGAAAACACCGCGCTGTTCGGACACCGCGACGCCGAGATGGCGTTGCTTGATGGCTTTCGCAGCGGGCGGATGGCCCATGCCTGGTTGATCGGCGGCGCGCAGGGCATCGGCAAGGCAACGCTCGCCTATCGCATGGCGCGGTTCGTGCTCGCCCATCGCAAACCGCTGACCACTGAGGTGCAGCGCGCCGCGACGCTGGCGGTTGATCCGTCCCAGTCGGCCGCGCGGCTGGTGGCGGCGGGGGCCCATGGCGGCCTGCTGGTCCTGGAACGCACACTCAACGACAAGGGGGTGATGCGGACCGTGATCACCGTCGACGAGACCAGGGAGACGATTTCGTTTTTCGGCTCGACCGCCGCCGTCGAGGGCTGGCGGGTCTGCATCGTCGATACCGTCGACGAACTCAATCCGAACGCCGCCAATGCGCTGCTCAAAATCCTGGAGGAGCCGCCGCAGCGATCGCTGTTCCTGCTGGTCAGCCACGCGCCGGCGCGGGCGCTGCCGACCATCCTCTCGCGCTGCCGCAAGCTGGCGTTGCGGCCGCTCGCGACCGACGACGTCATCGCCGCCGCTGCCCACGCCGCCGGCATCGCGCGCGACGATCCGGCGCTCGTCGAAGCGGCCGCGGCGGCGGAGGGCAGCGTCGCACGCGCGCTGACCCTGCTCGGCGGCGATGCCGTCAAACTGCAGCAGCGCACCGCGGCGCTGCTCGCCACCCTGCCGCAGGTCGATCCGCGCGAGCTGCATGCGCTCGGCGACGCGCTCGGCGGCAGCGACCGGGTGGCGCTGGCGGCCTTCATCGACAGCGTCGATCGCTGGGTGAGCGAGCGCCTGCGTGCCGACGGCGTCAATGCCAATGCGAACCTGCCCCGCCTTGCACGGCTGGCGGAGGTGTGGGAAAAGATCAGCCGCGCCGCGCGCGATACCGAAGCCTACAATCTCGAACGGAAACCACTGGTTTTCTCGGTGTTCGGGCTGCTTGCGGAAGCCACGCGGTAGACGCGCCGCGGATTGTCCTCCCCGACAGATCAATTTGAGCAGCGAAGGAATTTGGTGTGGCGAAGGTCAAGAAGACATCCAAAAAGCGAAAGGAGAAACCTCTTCGTACCCGCCTCACCGAGGCGCCGGTGACGAAGGAGAAGGCGAAGAAAGGTAACCCCAAATCCAAGAAGGGGCCGACAAAACCGCCGCCCTTCGTGCGACGCAAATCAAAATCGTCCTTTTACATTACGACTGCGATTGCCTATCCCAACGGCCTTCCGCATATCGGACACGCTTATGAAGCGATAGCAACCGATGCGCTGGCGCGCTTTCAGCGGCTCGACGGCAAGGACGTATTTTTCCTCACGGGAACTGACGAACATGGACTTAAAATGGTCCAGACCGCCGAACTGGAAAAGCTACCGACAAGCGTGGTTGCAACGCGTAATGCTGCGCGATTCAAAGAGATGGACGAACGTCTTGACGTCAAATTCTCGCGATTTATTCGCACAACCGAGCCCGATCATCACACGTCTAGCAAAGCGATCTGGACGCGGATGAGAGAGAACGGAGACATCTATCTCGGTAATTACGCCGGTTGGTATTCGGTACGAGACGAGGCGTATTATGCTGAGAGCGAAACCACAGTAGGGGAAGATCAGATACGGCGGGGACCGCAAGGGACACCTGTCGAATGGGTCGAAGAAAAGAGCTACTTCTTCAAGCTGTCGGCTTACCAAAAGAAATTGCTCGCGCTCTATAAGCGGCAGCCAGACTTTATCGGCCCGGAGTTCGCGCAGAAATGAGGTTATGAGCTTCGTTCGGGGTGGATTGAAAGATCTATCGATCTCGCGCACTACATTTGACTGGGGCGTTAGGGTACCTAAAGCTCCTGAGCACGTGATGTATGTGTGGGTCGACGCGCTGACCAATTATATCACCGGCGTCGGCTTTCCCGACGAGCATGATGCGAACTGGCGCTACTGGCCGGCCGATGTGCATATCATCGGCAAGGACATCATCCGTTTCCACGCGGTGTACTGGCCGGCCTTCCTGCTGTCGGCGGGTATCGCCTTGCCGAAGCGCGTCTACGCCCATGGCTTCCTGTTCAACAGGGGCGAGAAGATGTCGAAATCGGTCGGCAATGTCGTCGATCCCTTCAACCTTGCCGATCAATATGGCGTCGATCAGATGCGCTATTTCTTCCTGCGCGAGGTGCCGTTCGGCCAGGACGGCAGCTATAACCACGAAGCCATTGTCGCCCGCATCAATGCCGACCTTGCCAACGATCTCGGCAATCTCGCGCAGCGCTCGCTGTCGATGATCGCCAAGCAGTATGACGGCGTGCTGCCGGAGCCCGGCGCCTTCAGCGACAACGACCGCGCCATCCTGGCCCAGGCCGATGGCATGATCGCGCTGGCGCGAACGGCGATGAGCACCCAGCAGATCCATCATTGGCTGAACGCCGTGTGGGCCGTGGTGGCGGAGGCCAACCGCTATTTCGCGGGCGAGGCGCCTTGGGCGTTGGCCAAGACCGACCCGCCGCGCCAGCGCACGGTGCTGTATGTCACCGCCGAAGTCGTGCAGGCAGATTGCCATTCTGGCCCAACCGGCGATGCCGGAGGCGTCGGCGAAACTGCTGGATATTCTCGGCATCGCCGACGGACGCCCGCAATTTCGCGACGCTGGGCGATGCCGCCCGGATCAAGCCCGGCACACCGCTGCCGGCGCCGATGCCGGTATTCCCGCGTTATATCGAACCGACCGCCGCCTGAACGGTTAAGCCCCGATGCTTGTCGACAGCCATTGCCATCTCGATTTTCCCGATTTCGCCGACGATCTCGACGCCATCGTCGGCGCGCGCCGCGCGCCGCCGGGATCGGGCGCATCGTCACGATCTCGACCCGGGTGAGGCGGCTGGGCGCGCTGCTGGAAATCACCGGGCGATTTCCCAACGTCTATTGCTCGGTCGGCACCCATCCGCATCAGGCCGACGAGGAAGACGGCATTCCCGCGAGCGAACTGATCGAACTGACGCGGCATCCCAAGGTCGTGGCGCTGGGCGAAGCAGGGCTTGACTATTTCTACGAGCACGGCTCGCGGCAGGCGCAGGAGCGCGGCTTTCGCACCCACATCGCCGCGGCCCGCGCCACCGGCCTGCCGCTGGTCATCCATACCCGCGAGGCCGACGAGGATTGCGGCCGCATCCTGGAGGACGAAATGGCCAAGGGCGCGTTTCGCGCGGTGCTGCATTGCTACACCGGCGGACGCGAACTGGCGATGAAAGCCATCGCGCTCGGTCTTTCGATCTCGTTCACGGGCATTCTGACCTTCAAGAAATCGCAGGCGCTGCGCGAGCTTGCCGCCGAGTTGCCGGCCGATCGCATCATGGTCGAGACCGACGCGCCGTATCTGGCGCCCGGCAAGTTTCGCGGCAAGCGCAACGAGCCGTCCTATGTGGTCGAAATCGCCAAGGTGCTGGCGGAGACGCGCGGGGTTTCGCTCGAGGAGATTTCGCGCCAGACCACGGAAAACTTCTTTCGCCTGTTCAGCAAAGTGCCGGCTGCGGAAGCGGCGGCATGACGCTGACGCTCACCATTCTCGGCTGCGGATCCTCCGCCGGCGTTCCGCGCCCGGCGCTGGGCTGGGGCGCGTGCGATCCCGACTAACCCGAAGAACCGCCGCCGCCGCTGTTCGCTGCTGGTGGAGCGGGCATCGGACGCGGGCGTGACGCGGATCGTGATCGACACCTCGCCCGATCTGCGCGAGCAGTTGATCGACGCCGATGTCGACCATATCGACGCGGTGTTCCTGACCCATGAGCATGCCGATCAGACCCACGGCATCGACGATCTGCGCTCGGTCGTGCTGCATCAGCGCCGGCGCATTCCGGTCTATTTGAATCAATCGACCGCCGAACACATCCTGCTGCGGTTCTCCTATTGCTTCGTCTCGCCGCCGGGCAGCGATTATCCGCCGATCCTCGACCAGCATCCGATCGAGGCCGGCGAGAGCCGAACCATCGACGGCAAGGGCGGGGCGGTGACGCTGTCGGCCTTCATCGTGCAGCACGGCAACATTCCAGCGCTCGGCTATCGCATCGGCGATGCCGCCTATACGCCCGATGTCAGCGACATCCCGCACGAGAGCTGGCCGCAGCTGGAAAATCTCGATCTCTGGATCATCGACGGCCTGCGCTACGCCGGGCATCCCAGCCATTTCAGCGTCAGCGACGCGCTGTCCTGGATCGACCGCTTCAAGCCGAACCGCGCCGTCATCACCAATATGCATTCCGACCTCGATTACGAGGTGCTGCGGCAGAGCCTGCCGGCTGGCGTGATCCCGGCCTATGACGGCATGCGGCTGACGCTGGAGCGGGCGGGGTAGCCGGATTTCCGCCGCGCAAGAGGCCTTATCGTGCTCGCAGTCACGGCTATCCGGCGATAGCATCGGGGCCGTGCTATCGCATGGGTGTTTGCCGATGAATGATCCGGCCTCGCCATTTGCTGGGGGCATCTGCCCGTAGGACTTCGTGCTGTTCCGCACTATAGCTTCAAACATCGATCGATTTCTTTTGCCGCCATTGTTCGCCTCTGACCTTGTGCGCGGCCAGATGCTGTTTTCTTAGGGTGACGCCGCGGACGCGTTGTTTCTCGTGCTTGCATGGTCACTAGCGTTGCGTAGAAATAGCGTATTTCAGTAGCTATCGCCGAGCTCCGAGCCTGCGAACTGGTCGGGGAAATCGGTTTCTTCGCCAATGTGCCACGCAACGCCAATGTACCGCGATCCACAACCCCAGCGTGCTGCGCTGACCCGCGAGGCCTATCAGGAACTGGCGGAAAACGCCCCGGCCATCGTCGAGGCGCTGCTGGCGGCGCTCGCGCTGCGGTTCATCACAGATGGCACGCGTCACCCCGATCTTCCTGCATCACCACGGCACGACGGTACCCTCATCGAGGGCAGCGGCGCGCCAGTTCCTCCTGCCTTCGCGCTCCGCCTGTGCGACGGCCTCGCGGCCACCGTTACCGAGATCGTCGATCCTTTTCGGATCGACGCGTTGTTTCCCGGCCGCGCGCTGGATGCCTCGGAAGTCACGTATTGGCTACCAACTCCAGCAAATGGCGCCGCTGTGGTCTACCTCGGCGACCGCGCGGCATCGGCATGGACGCGCAAGGCGATCCTGCAGGCCGACATGGTCGTGTTCGCCTGCCACGGGGATGCGCCGTCGCGAACGTTGACGGAGGTCGAAGCCTTCGCTTGCGAGGTCCATCCGGCGTCGGCGCGCCGCCTGGTTCGCATTCATGACCGGCGCAGCGGCGAGGTCAGCGGCACCGCGGCGTGGCTGGCGCGCTTGCCCTCGTTCATGCATCACCACGTCGCGCTGGAAGATCAGGTCGATATCGACAGCCTGATCCGCTTTCTGTCCGGCCGCGCAATTGGATTTGTCGCCGCCGGCGGCGGCAGCTTCGGGTCGGCGCATGTCGGCATCTACAAGGCGTTTCGCGAGCGGGGCGTGATGTTCGATATCTTTGTCGGCACCAGCGCCGGCTCGGCCATGACCGCCGGCTTTGCCAAGAATTACGAGGCCGAGGATCTCGAACGCGGCACCCATGATATCTTCGTCAGGAGCCGCAGTTTCCGGCGGCCCACCTGGCCGCGCTACGCGCTACTTGATCACAAGGCATTCGATCGCGCGCTTGCCGAGCAATACGGCCCGGGTTGCCGGATCGAGGATTGCTGGCGGCCTTTCGCCGCGATCGCAACCAATCTATCGACCCATAATCTTGAACTGATCCGCTCGGGGCTGCTCTGGCATGCGGTGCGTGCCTCGAGCGCCATCCCCGGACTGCTGCCGCCGTTCTACACCCGGGACGGCGCCATGCTGGTCGATGGATGTCTGATCGACAATGTCCCGCTCGGCCCGATGCATCAGCTCAAGAGCGGGCCCAATTTGGTGGTGCATTTCGGCGAACCTGCGGCCCAGATATTCAAGGTCGAATATGCCGCGTTGCCTGGACGACTCGAGCTGGCGGCGGCCATGCTGATGCCGTTTCGCAGGAAACTGCTTCCCGCCGCGCCGAGCGCGGTCAACGTGCTGTGGCGCAGTCTGGTGGCGCATCAGCGCTACGATACGCTGCCGATCGCGCCGCTCGATCACGTGATGCGGCCACCCCTGGTGCCCGGCATCGGGGTGACGGAATTCGATCGTCACTCCGAGATCTTTGATGCGTCCTATCTCTGGGCCCGGCAGGCCATCGCCACGCTGGAGGCGGAGGGCAATCCCGCCATTGCCGCCATCCTCGGCGCCGTGAATGCGAGGAGTTCGTAGCCCGGATGGAGCGCAGCGCAATCCGGGGCCACGGACGCTTTCAGCCGTCAATGCGAGGAGCACAAGCGACGAGGCGATCCTCAGCGTCATTCCGGGTTCGATGCGACAGCATCGAACCCGGAATCTCGAGATTCCGGGTTCGCGCCAACGCGCGCCCCGGAATGACAGCGCGCCATCCGGGCTACGGAATCGGAACACCGACTCACGCCGATATCGCCTTCGGCCGAATTGACCTGGCTGCGCAGCATGAATTTCTGGATTTTGCCGGTCGACGTCTTGGGAATTGGTCCGAACACCACGGCCTTCGGCGTCTTGAAGCCCGACATGTGGCCGCGGCAGAACGCGATGATTTCGGCTTCGGTCGCGCGGGCATTGTCCTTCAGTTCGACGAAGGCGCAGGGCACTTCGCCCCATTTTGAATCGGGCTTTGCCACCACGGCCGCGAACAGCACTGCGGGATGCCTGTAGAGCACGTCCTCGACCTCGACCGAGGAGATGTTTTCGCCGCCGGAAATGATGATGTCCTTGGAACGATCCTTGATGATGACATAGCCGTGCTCATCGAGCACGCCGAGATCGCCGGTGTGAAACCAGCCGCCGGCAAACGCCTCCGCGGTGGCCTTCTCGTTCTTGAGATAGCCCTTCATCACGATGTTGCCGCGGAACATCACTTCGCCGATGGTTTCGCCGTCGCGCGGCACCTCGCGCATGGTTTCGGGATCGAGCACCGTGACGGCTTCCTGCAGCGGATAGGAAACGCCCTGGCGGCGCTTCAACTGCGCGCGTTGTTCGGCGGCCAGCTCGTCCCAGCCGGGCTGCTCCGCGCACACCGACGCCGGACCGTAGACCTCGGTCAGACCATAGACATGGGTGAGCTTGATCCCGATCCGTTCGGCGCCTTCGAGCACCGCGACCGGCGGCGCGGCGCCCGCGATCAGTCCGACGACAGGGCGCGCGCCCGGGCCCTTGGGCGCGTCGGGCGCGTTGATCAGCGTGTTGTAGACGATCGGCGCGCCGCACATGTGGGTGACGCCATGTTTTGCGATCAACTCGAAAATCTTCGCAGGATCCACCTTGCGCAGGCAGACGTTGATGCCTGCGGCTGCCGCGATGGTCCATGGAAAACACCAGCCGTTGCAGTGGAACATCGGCAGCGTCCAGAGATAGACCGGATGCTGGCCGAGATTGCCGGCAAGGATGTTGCTGACGGCGTTGAGGTAGGCGCCGCGATGATGGGTGACCACGCCCTTGGGATTGCCCGTGGTGCCGGAGGTGTAACTCAGCGCAATCGCGTCCCATTCGTCTTGCGGCGGCCGCGCGATGAAACCCGGATCGCCCTGCGACAGCGCCTCCTCATATTCGATGTCGCCGATGCGCCTGCCGCCGGCAAAGGCGCTGTCGTCGACGTCGACGACCTGCGGCCTCGGTCCGGTCATCAAGGTGAGCGCCTCGGCGATGACGCCGGCAAACTCCGGATCGACCAGGATGAGCTTGGCGCCGCCATGATCGAGCTGAAACGCGATCGACGGCGCATCGAGCCGGATGTTGAGCGCGTTGAGCACCGCGCCGGCCATCGGGACCGCAAAATGCAGCTCGTTCATGGCGGGAATGTTCGGCAGCATCGCCGCAACGGTATCGCCGGGGCCGATGTCGCGGCTGGCAAGGTAAGACGCGAACCGATGGCAGCGCGCATGGGTTTCCGACCAGGTGAAGACGCGGTCCTCATAGACCGCGCTGATATGGTCGGGATAGACCGCCGCCGTGCGCGCCAGGAAGCTCAATGGGCTGAGCGGAACGAAATTGGCGGGCGTCTTGTCCAGCCCGTGTCAGATATTGGTTCTGGTTGCCACTCATCGGCCACCTTCCATTTCATGCAAGCCTAGAGAAAACCGATCGAAATCCACGGAAAAATCGCCACCACGATCAGCCCGACCAGCAGCGCCAGCATATAGCCCCAGATCGGCCGGATACCATCGGCCGGATCGACCCGGCCGATGGCGCAGGCGGCATAATAGCCGACCCCGAACGGCGGCGCGAACAGTCCCATGCCCATGGCGAGGATGATGATCATCGCATAATGGACCTCGTGAACGCCGACCTGCCGCGCGATCGGAAACAGCAGCGGACCGAACAGCACGACCGCCGGAATGCCCTCGAGCACGCTGCCCAGGATCGTGAACGCCACGATCGATACCGCGATGAAGGACGCGGAGCCGCCGGGCAGGCCGGTCATGGCCGCGGCCAGCGCGCGGGAAAAGCCCGACTGGGTCAGTCCCCAGGCCATGCCGGTGGCGGTGCCGATGATCAGCAGGATCGCGCCCGACAGGCAGGCGGTTTCGACCAGCATCGGCGCCAACCGCCGCCAGTCGAAATCGCGATAGACCACAAGGCCGACCACGAACCCATAGACGATGCCGATGGTGGAGACCTCGGTCGCGGTGGCGATGCCCTCGACCACCGCGGCGCGGATCACGAACGGCAGCGCCAGAGCGGGCAGGGCGATGACGAAGGACTTGACGATATCGCCGGTAGTCGCCTTCTTGACATGGCTGAGGTCTTCGCCGCGGTAACGCCACCACACCAATGCCGACAGCGTGATCGCCAGCACCACGCCGGGCAGCAGGCCGCCGGTGAACAGCGCCGAGATCGAGACGCCGGTCACCGAGCCGATGGTGATCAGCACCAGGCTGGGCGGGATGGTTTCGGTCTGGGCGCCGGTGGCCGCGAGCAGGGCGACCAGATCGCCGGGTTTCGCGCCGCGTTTTTTCATTTCGGGAAACAGCACGGGCGCCACCGCCGCCATATCGGCCGCTTTCGAGCCCGATATGCCCGAGACCAGATACATCGCGCCGACCAGCACGTAGTGCAGGCCGCCGCGGACATGGCCGAGCAGGCTGGCCAGAAACGCCACCATGGCGCGCGCCATGCCGGTCATCTCGATCAACAGGCCGAGGAACACGAACAGCGGCACCGCCAGCAGGATCAGGTGGCTCATACCCTCGTCCATGCGGCCGACCAGCACCATCAGCGGCGTGTGCGTTGTCAGTGCGAGATATCCGAACACGGCAAGCCCGAAGCCGAAGGCGATGGGAACCCCGGCAAAGACGCAGAAACCGGCGACGCCGACAAAAAAGATCACCAGGTTGATGTTGCCGAGCGGCCGCAGCCATGGCTGCGCCAGCCAGAAAGCCGCGATCAGCAATGCCACCGAGAGCAGCGCGCCCAGCACGATCCGGACCTCGCCGCCGCGCACCAGCCGCAACAGCGCAAACAGCGCCATCAGGCAGGTGCCGACCGGCAGCGCGGCGGCGCGCCAGATATTGGGAATTTGCAGCGCCGGCGTAGTGATGAAGCTCTCTTCGTAGGCATATTGGCAGGACGGCCAGGCCAGCAGCAGCAGAAAAGCCAGCGCCGCGCAGGTCGCGACCACATCGAGATAGATCCGCATCGCCGGTCCGGCATTGGCCACGATCGCGGTCATTCGCATGTGTTCGGAGCGGCGGAACGCCACCGCGGCGCCCAGCATTGCCAGCCACAGGAACAGGATCGACGCCAATTCGTCCGACCAGATCAATGGCTGGTGCAGCCCGTAGCGCGCGACCACGCCGGCAAACAGGATGGCAATTTCGGCGACCACCAGGATCGCCGCCGGAATCTCGACCAGCCATCCGAGCCAGGCTTCAAGCGATGCCGCAAGCGAGCGGCGGCGAGGGGACTCGCCGGCCATCGCCGCTGTGAACTCGGCATGTGCCACCATTGTCCCCCGCTACGACAGCTTGCCGACGGCTTTCTCCAGCAGCGCCCACGCCTGATCGCCATATTTTCCCTTCCACTCCGCATAGAACCCGGCAGATCGGAGCTTGTCGCGGAATGGCGCGATGTCAGGCTGGTTGAACACCAGTCCCTTGCCGGCCAGTTCCTGCCGTAGACCGCCGTTGAGCTTCTCGACATCGACGCGTTCCTTGACCGCCGGCCGCGTTAATGTTTTTGGCGACGATGGTACGGAGATCCTCGGGAAGCCTGTCCCAGGCGCGGCGGTTGGCCAGGAACCAGAAGCCGTCCCACATGTGGTTGGTCAGCGAACAAAATTTCTGCACCTCGTAGAGCTTTGCGGTCGAGATGATGGCCAGCGGATTTTCCTGGCCCTCGACGATCTTGGTCTGCAACGCCGAATAGACCTCGCTGAAATTGATCGAGGCCGGCGCGGCATCGAAGGCCTTGAACATCGAGGTCCAGAGCGGCGAAACCGGAACGCGGATCTTGAAACCCTTGAAATCGTCGGGGCCGTTGATCGGCTTGGTCGACGAGGTGGTTTCCCGGAAGCCGTTGTCCCAGATCTTGTCCATCACGACGAGATCGGCCTTGCCGATTTCGCCGCGCACATAGGCGCCGAGTTCGCCGTCCATGGCCTTCCAGACCGTGTCATAATCCGGGAAAGCGAAGCCGATGCCGTTGATCGAGGCGGCGGGCACCAGCGTCGACAGGATCAGGCCCGACAGCGTGAAGAACTCGACGCCGCCGGAACGGACCTGGCTCAGCATGTCGGTGTCGGAACCGAGCTGGTTGTTCGGGAAAATCTGCAGATCGAACCGGCCATTGGTCTCGGTCTTGATCGCCGCCGCCATCTCCTTGGCGCGGGTGTTCATGGGATGCGAATCCGGCAGGATTATTGGCGTATTTGTAGCTGAATTCGGCCTGCTGGGCGCGCGCGACAAACGGCGCGCCGACGCCGCCCATACCGCCGATGCCGCGGACGCCTTGAGCAGCGTGCGTCGTGAAAAGCCCATCTGTTTATCTCCCTGATTGTTCTTGTGAACCGCACCATACGGACCGCCCGCTTTACGCGCAAATGCCAAGCCTTTCGGTACTTTCATGGTGGCGCGCGAGGCCGCCAGGCTGATACGCGCACATGGCGGCGGCGCCGTGGTCAACATCGCCTCGATTTCCGGCCAGCGCGGCAATCTCGGCCGGTCGGCGCATGGAGCGTCCAAAGGTGGCGTCATCACGCTGACCCAGGCGATGCAGGACGACGCGAAACGCTCGGAGTGGCTCCGTGAAGTACCGCAACGGCGCTACCCGTCGCCGCATGAAATCGCGGGTGCGGCCGTGTTGCTGCTCGACGACGCCAAAGCCAGCTTTGTCACCGGGCACATCTCTCAACGTGGATGGCGGCTTTGCGGCCGCCGGATATCTGCCGGTCCGGTCGACGAAATCCGACCCGGCGGTGAGGATTTCGCTACAAGTATCTGTAATCGCTATGGAGATAAATATTCCATAATATACCTTATGCGAATTCGAGGTTCGGGGAGACGTTTGTGCTGCCTCGGATGATCGCCCCGGCCGCATGCCGCGACAGACGATCTACCGTCCCTTGAAGCGCGGCTTGCGCCGGCCGAGGAAGGCCGCGATGCCTTCCTTGTGATCCTCGGTCAGGCTGGCCAGCGCGAACTGGTCGACATCCATGTGGCTGGCGAGATCGTCGAGCGCGTGCGCGAGCCGGTTGATGGTCAGCTTGGTCATGGCCACCGATATCGGCGGCTCTGCGGCGACCTTCGCGGCCATCGCCATCGCGGCGTCGAAGGCCCCGCCGGGATCGACCACCTCTTCCACCAGGCCCCATTGGAAAGCCTCGTCGGCGCTGATGCGCTGGTCGGCCAGGATCACGGCCTGCTTGGTACGGGCCGGTCCGATCAGATGCAGCATGCCGCGGAATGCTCTGCCAGCTCATGTTCATGCCGAGTCCGATCTCCGGGACCCTGAGATGGGCGTCGCGGCCGATGATGCGAAAGTCCAGCGCCACCGCCAGCGCGACGCCGCCGCCGATGCAAAATCCTTCAATCGCGCCGATGGTGACCTGCTCCATTTCCTGCCAGGCGCGGCTCAGCCGTGGTCCGAGCTTGAGATGTCGGCGCAGCGCGCCGATATCCATGGTCCGGCGCGATCGACCCTCGGCATCTTTCAAGTCGAATCCGGCGCTGAACGCGGTGGCGCCGCCGGTCAGCACCACGACCGAGGTGTCGCCGTCGTCCTCGAAGCTGCGCGCCGCATCGGTGAGCTGGCGCAACGCCTCCGGCGACAACGCGTTGATGCCGTCACCGCGGTCGAAGCGCACCACCGCGATCCGGCCCTCGGGCCCAAGGCCCCTTTCGATAGACACAAAATTTGCCAAATCCCGTCTCCCTGCCCGGCATTTTCTCTGAAGTTTACAGCACAAAGGCCCGGGCTAATACATGGAGGGGCGGGACATGGGCATCATGCCGGCGCGTCCGCAAGCGCGGGCAGATGCCTCGACATCGACTGAACATTCCGCTTATCCTCGGCCCTCATGACCGACCATCATCATCACGACCACGATCATTCGGAACTATCCGAAACCGAGCTGCGCGTGCGCGCGCTGGAGACGGTCCTGACTGAAAAGGGTTACGTCGACCCGGCCGCGCTCGATGCCATCATCCAGGCCTACGAGACCAAGATCGGCCCCCATAATGGCGCGCAGGTCGTCGCCAAAGCCTGGTCCGACCCGGCTTTCAAGCGATCCCTGCTCGAGGACGCCACCAAGGCCGTGAGCCAGCTCGGGCACGTCAGCCGGGTCGGCGATCATCTTGTCGCGGTCGAGAACACGCCGCAGCGGCACAACATGGTCGTGTGCACGCTGTGTTCCTGTTACCCCTGGGAAATGCTCGGGCTTCCTCCGGTCTGGTACAAGGCCGCGCCGTATCGTTCCCGCGCCGTCAAGGATCCGCGCGGCGTGCTCGCCGATTTTGGCGTGAGCCTGCCGAAGCAAACCGAGATCCGGGTCTGGGACTCGACCGCCGAAACGCGCTTCCTGGTGCTGCCGATGCGCCCCGAAGGCACTGACGGCTGGAGCGAAGCAGCAGCTTGCCGAGCTGGTGACACGCGACTCCATGATCGGCACCGGCTTCCCCAAGACCCCCGGCCCGCGATCATGAATGGCGTACACGACATGGGCGGCATGGACGGCTTCGGCAAGGTCGAGCCCGAACCGAACGAGCCGATGTTTCACACCGAATGGGAAGGGCGCGTGCTGGCAATGGTCCGCGCCATGGGGGCGGCGGGCGCCTTCAACATCGATACGTCGCGGTTCTACCGGGAGACGCTGCCGCCCCTCGTCTATCTCAGCAGTTCATACTACCGGAAATGGCTACTCGGGCTGGAAGACCTGCTGATCGACAAGGGCTACATCGCCGCCAGCGAGGTCGCTGCGGGACACGCGGTCGAACCGGCCAAGCCGCTCAAGCACGGCAAGTTCACGATTGACGATGTCGAGCGCATCATGGTGCGCGGAAAATTCGGACGGACGGCGCCCGCGCCCGCCAGGTTCAAGCCGGGCGATCGCGTCCGGGCGAAGAACATTCATCCGGCGACGCACACCAGGCTGCCACGCTATGCGCGCGGCCATGTCGGCGTGGTCGAGCGCGACCTCGGCTGCCACGTTTTTCCGGACTCGGCCGCGACCGAATCCGGCGAGAACCCGCAATGGCTTTACACCGTCGTGTTCGACGGCGCCGAGCTGTGGGGCGCGGAGGCCGATCCGACAGTCAAAATCTCGATCGATGCTTTCGAGCCCTATCTGGAGACGGCGTGATGGACACGGCCGCGGCGCGGGCCACCAGCGCCCTCCCCGACATCCCCCGCGACGACGATGGACCGGTGTTTCGCGAACCCTGGGAAGCGCAGGCCTTTGCCATGGCGCTGACGCTGCATGAGCGCGGGCTGTTTAGCTGGAATGAATGGGCCGCCACGCTGGCCGACGAAATCAAGCGCGCGCAGGCTGCCGGCGATCCCGATACCGGCGAGACCTATTACCGGCACTGGCTTGCCACCCTGGAACGGCTGATCGCGGAGAAGGGCGTGACAACCGCCGCAACCCTTCACCGCTACCGCGACGCCTGGGACCATGCCGCCGACCGAACACCACATGGCAGGCCGATCGAACTACGGCCGGAAGATTTCGAGCCGTAGCGCGTGCCTCGGTTCATGGATCGCCATACCCGCGAAAGCGCCCAAACGCTGTCATTCCGGGCGCGCGTTAGCGCGAACCCGGATCTCAATTCCGGATCGCGGTGCATCGCCCCGGAATGACGGACCATGGAGTTTTCGTCGCTTGCGCCCCTCGCATGACGACAGGGAACGGCTTTCAATGGTTGTTACGCCAGACTCCCCGCCGCATATTCGCGCCAGCCTTTGGCGCGCAGCGCGCAGGCCGGGCATTCGCCGCAGCCATAACCCCAATCATGGCGGGCGCCGCGGGTGCCGAGATAGCAGGTGTGGGAATGCTCGCGGATCAGGTCGACCAGCCCTGTCCCGCCGAGCTCATAAGCGAGCTTCCAGGTGCCGGCCTTGTCCAGCCACATCAGCGGCGTGTGCAATTCGAATGCCCGGTTCATGCCGAGATGAAGCGTGGTCTGCAACGCCCGGATGGTCGCATCGCGGCAGTCCGGGTAGCCGGAATAATCGGTCTCGCACATGCCGCCGACGATATGGCGTGATGCCGCGCCGGTAGGCCAGCGCCGCCGCGAAGGTCAGGAATAAAAGGTTGCGGCCGGGCACAAAGGTGTTGGGCAGGCCGTCCTCGCCCATCGCCATCGCGACATCGCGGGTCAGCGCGGTATCGGAGATGGTTGCCAGGGTCGGAATCTCCAGCGTGTGGCTATCGCCTGCCCTGGCGGCCCAATCCGGCCGCATCGCCTTCATGCCGTTCAGCAGCGCATCCCGGCACAGGAGCTCGATGGCGTGACGCTGGCCGTAGCCGAAACCGAGCATTTCGACACGGGCAAAACGCTGCAGCGCCCATGCCAGGCAGGTGGCGGAATCCTGTCCGCCGGAGAACAGCACCAGCGCGGTCTCGTTCCGAGATGGATCGCTCGAAGGATGGCCCATGCGCTGCCCATAGCACTCAATAACCGTCGAGGCCAAGCGGTGGAAATGGCGATCGGCGGCGCTGGTTTCGCTGGGATGGGCGCGCATCTTGCGGCATACCAGGACCGATCCGTTCAGCTTCGGTGTGCCATGCCCCCTTCCCGCGATATTTCGGCCCTGCTCGACATCATGGCGACGCTGCGCACGCCCGACGGCGGCTGCCCGTGGGACCTCGAACAGGATTTTGCGACCATTGCGCCCTATACCATCGAGGAAGCTTACGAGGTCGCGGACGCCATCGCGCGAGGCGATCTCGACGATTTGCGCGATGAACTCGGCGATCTGCTGCTGCAGGTGGTGTTCCACGCCCGCATGGCGGAGGAACAGAACGCGTTCTCGTTCGGCGACGTGGTCGAGGCGATCACCGCCAAGATGATCCGAAGACATCCGCACGTGTTCGCCGACCAGGATGGACAACTGACGCCGGCGGACGTGAAAGGCGCGTGGGACCGCATCAAGGCCGAGGAGAAAGCCGAACGCGCGGCGCGCCGGCCGGCGAAGGTAGCCGCCGCCACTTCCCTGCTGTCCGGTATCAAGGCCGGACAACCGGCCCTGACCCGGGCCATGGAGCTGCAACGCAAGGCATCCAGCGTCGGCTTCGACTGGAACGATCCGCGCGCGGTGCTTGACAAGATCCGTGAGGAAGCCGACGAGATCGAATCCGCGCTTGATCGCGGCAACGCCGACGAACTCGCCGAAGAAACCGGCGACCTGCTGTTCGCGCTGGTCAACCTGGCCCGGCATGTCGGTGCCGACCCCGATCAGGCCCTGCGCGGCACCAATGCCAAATTCGAGCGCCGCTTCGGCTATATCGAGCAGCGGCTGTCGGCGCAGGGACGCGCGCTGCAGGACGCTTCGCTCAACGAAATGGACGCGTTGTGGAACGAGGCCAAGCGGAAAGAGCAGGCTGCGGCGGCGCCGAGCTGATCACAGCGCGTGCGGCACCGCGTCGAAGCGGTTGACGACGATGTCGCGCTTGGTTTCATCGACCCGCACGGTCATGTCGAACCGACCGTCGTGAAGCTGCTTGTTGAGCACTTCCGAATTGCGGTGCAGCCAGCTAATGCCGGCGCCGTCGGCCGCGTCGATCGACAGGTCCAGTGTCATGCGCGTGGCCGCGAGGCGGTCTTCGATCGCGCCAAGCAAGGCCTCGACGCCCTCCCCGGTTTCGGCCGAGACCAGGAAGCACGGACGCTCGGCCGGGCGGCGCGCCGCGATGTTTCGCAGATTTTCGCGCTGCTCGGGATCGAAGCGGTCGATCTTGTTCCAGACTTCGAGAATGCGCTGCCCGGCATCCGGATCGATGCCGAGCTGGCGCAGCACGGTCTCGACGTCGCGCTGCTGTGCGTCGGTGTCTTCATGGGAGATGTCGCGGATGTGGAGAATGACGTCGGCCTCCAGCACTTCCTCCAGGGTCGCGCGAAAGGCCGCGACAAGCTGCGTCGGCAGGCTCGAGATGAATCCGACGGTATCGGAGAGCATCGCCTTGCCGCCATGCGGCAGGCTGAGCGCGCGCAGGGTCGGGTCGAGCGTTGCAAACAGCATGTCGGCAGCCGCCACATCGGCACGGGTCAGCCGATTGAACAGCGTCGATTTGCCGGCGTTGGTATAGCCGACCAGCGCCACCACGCGATAAGGCACCCGTTTTCGGCCGGCGCGATGCAGCCGCCGCGTCGCCTGGACTTTCGCCAGTTCGTTCTCGAGGCGGCCGATGCGATCGCCGATCAGGCGGCGATCGGCCTCGATCTGGGTTTCGCCGGGGCCGCCCATGAACCCGAAGCCGCCGCGCTGGCGCTCCAGATGGGTCCACGACCGCACCAGGCGCGAGCGCTGATAGTTGAGATGCGCGAGTTCGACCTGCAGCGCGCCTTCCTTGGTCTTGGCGCGGCGGCCGAAGATTTCCAGGATCAGCCCGGTGCGGTCGACCACCTTGGTGCTCCAGGCCTTCTCGAGGTTGCGCTGTTAAATCGGCGACAACGCGCAATCCATCACCACCAGTTCGATCTGGTGCCCTGAGATCAGGCCGACGATTTCCTCGACCTTGCCCTTGCCGAGATAGGTCGCGGGCCGGATCTGGCTGACCGGCGCAATCAGCGCTTCCGCGACCGTGAGGTCGATCGCCTGGGCAAGGCCGACGGCTTCCTCGAGCCGCGCCTCCGAACCGCGAATGACATGCTGCTCCGTTTGTGCCTCGGGATCGCCGCGGCGCATTCGCAGATACGGGCCGATGACAATCGCCCGCCCTGTTGCTTTTTCCCCCGCCGACCGCGGACGGTCGGCGCCCCCTTCAAGATTTCGGGGTTCCAATCAGATCACTTTCAAGCCGGAGCGTCCTCGCCGCCTTCGAACAACTGGATCGGAGCGCCCGGCATGATGGTCGAGATCGCGTGCTTGTAGACAAGCTGCGAGTGACCGTCGCGCCGCAGCAGCAGGCAGAAATTGTCAAACCAGGTGACAATCCCCTGCAGCTTCACCCCATTGACCAGAAAGATCGTCAGCGGTGTTTTGGTTTTGCGAACGTGATTAAGGAAGGTGTCCTGTAGGTTTTGTGCGCGGTCTGCCGCCATTGTTTTGGTCCCGCCGTCTTGTTGCTTCTTTTTATTGAACCGGCTGCTGCCCTCTTGGGGAGCGTCACCCGATTGCCGGCTTCCCCTGAGATCCCCCTCCGGGGAGCGCGGCGGTATGATTAGAAGGCAGGCGCGGTTTTTAGGCAAGCCAGTTCGCGCGCCAGCAGCCCCGAACAATGGTCCTATGTTCGGGAAAAGTCGGGAAACAGACCTGATTTCTCAAGCAAATGCATGGAGCGGGTCGCCGGTCGGCATTCAGCCGACTCCAAGCGCCTTGAGCTTGCGATGCAGCGCCGAGCGCTCCATGCCGACGAATTCCGCTGTGCGAGAGATGTTGCCGGAGAAGCGGCTGATCTGGGCGATCAAATAGTCGCGCTCGAACACCTCCCGCGCCTCGCGCAGCGGCAGGCCCATGATGTGTTCGCCATTGTTGCTGGTCGGCATGGCCGGCACCATCGAGCCGACGTCTTGCGGCAGCATATCGGCGGTAATGATAACCTCGGGACCGCCGCCGGCCAGGATCATCACGCGTTCGACATTGTTGCGCAGTTGTCGGACATTTCCGGGCCAGACGTGGGATTGCAACACCGCCATCGCGTCCTGACCGATCTGACGTTTCGGCAAGCCGGTCGCGGCCGAGATCTGATCCATGAAATAATCGATCAGTTCGGGGATGTCCTCGCGACGTTCCGAGAGCGGCGGTACGCGGATCGGCACCACCGACAGCCGATGATAGAGATCCTCGCGGAACCGGCCTTCCGCGATTTCCTCTTCCAGGTTGCGCGCGGTCGATGAAACGATGCGAACGTCGACATTGACCTTGCTGGTCCCGCCGGAGCGCTGGAACGTCTGGTCGACCAGTACCCGCAGGATCTTGTTCTGGGTATCGCGCGGCATGTCGCCGATTTCATCGATGAAAAGCGTGCCGCCATGCGCCTCCTCCAGCGCCCCCGCCTTGCGCTGGTGTTCGCCGTTGGTCTGCTCGATTCCGAACAGCTCGACCTCCATGCGTTCCGGCGTGATCGCCGCGGCGTTGATCACGACAAACGGCCCTTCGGCGCGACCGGAGGCGTTATGCAGCGTGCGCGCCGCCAATTCCTTGCCGGAGCCGGAGGGCCCGACAATCAGGATACGGCTGTTGGCCTTGGCGGCCCGCTCGATGGTCTGGCGGAGCTGATTCATGCAGGCGGAGCGTCCGGTCAAAACGCTCGCCGCCGGCGCGAGTTGCTTCAGTTCCTTCACTTCGCGCTTCAGGCGCGAGGTCTCCAGCGCCCGCGTCGCGACCAGGATGAGGCGGTCGGACTTGAACGGCTTTTCGATGAAGTCATAGGCGCCGCGCTTGATCGCCGCGACTGCGGTCTCGATATTGCCGTGCCCGGAAATCATCACCACCGGCACGTCGGCATGGTCGCGCTTCACCTGTTCGAGCAACTGCAAGCCGTCGAGCTTGCTGCCTTGCAGCCAGATGTCGAGGAATACCAGATGCGGCCGGCGATGGGCGATTTCGGCCAGCGCCGAATCGCTGTCGCGCGCGGTCCGGGTGGAAAATCCCTCGTCGTCGAGAATGCCGGCAACCAGATCCCGGATATCGGCTTCGTCATCGACAATCAGAATGTCATTTGGCATGGATCGCGCCCATATTGTCAGTTGCCTGTTGCGGCTTCGATTTTCATCTCGTTATTGGTCGCTTCGGATGGCTCCGCGGTTCCTGACCCCGGCTGTTTTGTTTCGGCGGCCGGCGCCTTCGCTATTGCTGCGGGCGCATGCCCCGAGACGGCAAATCGCAGCCGCATCCAGGCTCCGCGCGCGCCGGGGCGAATATCCGCCGCATCGTGCAGCTCGATCCGGCCGCCATGATCTTCCAGGACGCGGCCGACGATCGCAAGCCCGAGGCCGGTGCCCTTCTCGCGCGTGGTGACATAGGGTTCCAGCAGCCGCGCCCGACTAACCTTTGGCAGACCGATGCCGTTATCGATCACGTCGATGATGATGTCATCGCCATCGCGCGCCGCGATGATATCGACTCGACCCTTCCCCAGTTCCTCGGCCGGGACCGCTTCGATCGCCTCGGTCGCGTTCTTGATGATGTTGGTCAGCGCCTGGGAGATCAACCGCCGGTCGAACTGCGCCCGCATCGGATCGTCCCTGATCTCCGCCTCGATATCGATGTCGGGATGTCCGACGCGCATCAGGAACACGGCCTGGCGAACGGTATCGGCGACATCCTCACCCTCCATCACCGGCTTCGGCATCCGGGCGAAACGCGAGAATTCGTCGACCATCCGCCTGATATCGTCGACCTGCCGCACGATGGTATCGGTGCATTGCTCGAAGATCGCCTTGTCATCGGTGATGACCTTGCCGAACTTGCGGCGGATGCGTTCGGCCGAAAGCTGGATCGGCGTCAGCGGATTCTTGATTTCATGGGCAATCCGGCGCGCCACGTCACCCCACGCCGAGGTCCGCTGCGCCGAAACAAGCTCGGTGATGTCGTCCAGCGTGATGATGTAGCTGTCGCGCGACTGGCTTGTCTGTTCGGCACTGACGCGGACCGAAAGATTGCGCTCGTGTCCGGCGCGGTTGATCGTGATCTGGCCCTGCACCAGCCGCTGGGTGCCCTCCCGTGCGGTTTTCATCATGTCGTCGAGTTCGGGCAACACCTCCGACAACGGATGATCCAGCGTCTCGGATTCGGCCTGGCCGATCAGTTTTTCGGCCGAGCGATTGAGAATGCCGACGCCGCCGGAAGCATCGACGCCGATGATGCCGGCACTCGCCGACGACAACACCGCTTCGATGAAGCGGCGGCGGCTGTCGATCAGTTCGCTGGCGTTCACCAGCTCATCGCGCTGGGTGCGCAGTTCCTGCGTCATCTTGTTGAAGGTTTCGCCGAGCTGCGCCAGATCGCCGCCCGAACGCTGCACCGGAACCTGGACATGCAGATCGCCGGTCGAGACGATATTGGCGGCGCTCATCAGGCGCCGTATCGGGGCTACCAGCCCGTTGGCGAAGTTCAACCCGATCAGCACCGAGGCCATCAGGATGGTCAGCGCGATGACCGCAAACATCAGTGCGAACGACACCTGCATCGCCAGACGGCGCGATTCGATCTCGGCGTATTCGGCGACGCTGGCCTGGGTCTTGTTGAGCTGCGCGACCACATGGGGATCGAGCAGCCGCGCCACGTAGAGAAAGGTGTCGTTGAACGCACGCAGCCGGATTACGGCCGCGACGTAGTTTTCCGGGAACACCGAGATTTCGGGCTCGGTTTCGCTGACATGACTGAGAATGTCCGGCGGCGGCGGCGCGAAGTTCAGTTGCACGCCGGTGTCCGCCTTCTCCAGTACGTTGCGATCCTTGTCGATCAGCATGGCGGCCGGCAGGTTGCGTGCGACGGCGCTCGCGGTCAGAAGCTGGCGAAACGTCCCGCGATCCTGATCGTAGAGCGGTCGTGCATGCGCGATATCGTTGGCCATTCCGAGGATGTCGCCGCGGATGAGTTCGGCGTGCTCGAGCGTATAGGCGCGGGCAATGGTCAGCGAATTCTGGATCGCTTCGCGGGTCGGACCTGAAAACAGCCGGTCGAGACCGCGGTCGATGGTCACATTGGCAACGATCGCCACCAGCACGGCCGGCAACACGGCGATGATCGAAAACAGGCTGACAATCTGGACGTGCAGCCGTGCCGCGGCCCGGCCGCGGCGACGGGCCTGCAGCACCTGCCAGACCTCGCGCCCGATGATGCCGACCAGCACCAGGATGATGGCCGCGTTGATCAGGATGAAGCAAAGGACAACCTGCGACGTCGGCGCGATCGGCGTCAGCCCGGTCAGCACCACGAAGGTGAGGAAGGCCGACAGCAAGGCGAGACCGACGGCGAACCGCGCCAGAAACCTCCACAGGGACCGCCCCTTGGGTTCGGCGAACGACGGATCGAACGAGGTGGCCGAGGTTTCTACGCTGGTCATTTCCGGCAAGCTGATGCTGATGGTCGGTATCCGCCGCCGGGCGGACTGATGCATTCATATCACATTGTTGCCGGAATGAGACATTTTTATGAGGTCAACGACGCGTGGCGGGACTTTACACAATCTGTGAGAATCGCGGTTTCCGGCCCGCGCAAGGCGCCGCCGCGGCGTGTCGTTGGCAAGCGCTATTTGAACGCGACCCCGATCCGGTTTTCCTTGCGCCATTTGATCTGACAGCGGTGACCGACGCTATTGCCGGAAATCAGCAGATCGAACTCGGAGGGGATATCCAGCGCAGCCGGGACTTCGAGGGCGGCCCCGGTCTCCGAAATGTTTCGCACCACGCAGTCGATCTTGCCGCCGTTGCATTCGATGGTGGCGGCCTTGAAGACGCGTTGTCGCGACGCCGCACGTTCGTTCTGGCGCGCCAGAAACGCCTCTTGCACTTTCGGTTGCTCCGGGCCGGCTTGCGGTCGTTGGGATTCGGCGTGCTGCGTCGCGACCGCGATCTCTTCCGCCGTCAGTGCGGCCCTTATCCTGGTCCAGGCAAGCTTGAACCGGAGCTGGCCGTCCTTGAAATTGATGGCTGGGCCCCTGTCGTCGGCTGTCGGCGGCTGTCCATAGAGGTTGCAGCACCACCACCAATGCGGGCTGTCGAGCTGCTTCATGATTCGTCCGACCAGCAGCCCGCGCCAAATCACCTCGTAATCGTCAGCCTGGACCTGGCCATCGACGACCGTGGGGCGCAACGCGACGGTTTCCAGATCGTCGGTCACGGGCAGCACGCGTCCTGATTGCGGACCGCACCTTGTGCAAGATGGTACATCGACGGCGCCAAATAACGTGGAGCGGGTCGCTCCCGCGCCTTGATCCTATAGCGTTTTCGAGCGAGTTGGGTAACGGTTCGCATGAAGAAAACGCGTCCAGGCCGCTAGCCGCCGCTGCGGTAAACCTGGATGTCGAGGTCGCAAATCTTCTTGCGCAGCGTATTGCGGTTGAGGCCGAGCAGGTCGGCCGCGCGGATCTGATTGCCCCGCGTTGCTGCCAGCGCCGCGGTCAGTAATGGAACTTCGATTTCGCGCAGGATGCGATGGTAGAGGCCCGGCGGCGGCACGCCGTTGGGGAAACCGGAAAAATGCGACGACAGATAGGCCTCGACGGCGCCGCCGAGATTGTCGATGCCCTGGGAGACGCTGCCGCCCGAGGCGATGGCGGGCGGCGCGAGCTCGCCGTCGATCACCGAGCCCGTGATCACGTCCTGCGGATACAGTGCCGCGAGCCGGCGCGCCAGGTTTTCAAGTTCGCGCACATTCCCCGGCCAGCGATGCTGCTTCATCCGTTCCAGCGCCAGCGCGTCGAGCTTCTTCGGCGGCAGCCCGTCCTTCTCGGCGAGCGAAAAGAAATGCCGGATCAGGTCGGGCAGATCCTCGATCCGTTCGCGTAGCGGCGGCAGCCGCAACGGCACCACGTTGAGGCGGAAAAACAGGTCCTCGCGGAACAACCCCTGCTAAATCAGGATGCGCAGATCCTTGTTGCTCGCCGCCACGATGCGAACGTCGGTCTTGATCGGGGTACGGCCGCCGACGGTGGTGTATTCGCCCTGCTGCAACACCCGCAACAGGCGGGTCTGCGCCTCCATCGGCATGTCGCCGATTTCGTCAAGGAACAGCGTGCCGCCCTCGGCCTGTTCGAACCGGCCGGAGGCGCGGGTGTTGGCGCCGGTGAAGGCGCCGCGTTCGTGACCGAACAGTTCGGACTCGATCAGATCGCGCGGAATCGCCGCCATGTTGACGGCAACGAAGGGGCCGTTGCGCCGCTTGCCGTAGTCGTGCAGCGCGCGCGCGACCAGCTCCTTGCCGGTGCCGGACTCGCCGGAAATCATCACCGTGAGGTCGGTCTGCATCAGCCGCGCCAGCACCCGGTAGATTTCCTGCATCGCGGGCGAGCGGCCGACCAGCGGAATTGAATCGAATTCGGCGTCGTCGGCGGGATTGGCCACCCGCTCCTTCGGCTCCGCCAGTGCGCGGCCGACAATGCCGATCAGCTCCTTGAGGTCGAACGGCTTGGGCAGATACTCATAGGCGCCGCGCTCCGAGGCGCGGATCGCCGTCATGAAGGTGTTCTGCGCACTCATCACGATGACCGGCAGGTTCGGCCGCATCTTCTTGATCCGCGGCAGCAGATCGAACGCGTTTTCGTCGGGCATCACCACGTCGGTGATGACGAGGTCGCCCTCGCCCTGGCTCACCCAGCGCCACAGCGTCGCCGCGTTGCCGGTCAGCCGCACCTCGTAGCCGGCACGCGAAAGAGCCTGGTTCAGCACGGTGCGGATGGCAGTGTCGTCGTCCGCGACAAGTATGCTACCTGCGGGCATGGCTGTTCCTCATGTGGAGTGCTGTGAGGCATGCAACGGCGTCCCCGAAACGTCGTCGCGACTGCTGTGGTCAAAATGCTTGGCGCTGCTGAACATCGGCAGCAGCACGCGAAAAATGGTTTTGCGCGGCTGGGATTCGCATTCGATGATGCCGCCATGATCGCCGACGATCTTGGCAACCAGCGCGAGACCGAGCCCGCTGCCGGTCTGCTTGGTGGTGACGAAGGGATCGAACAGGTTGGGCAGCAGATCCTCCGGCACGCCCGGGCCGTTGTCCTTGACGCAGAACTCGAGCGGCAGGGATACCCGCGACTTCTTGCCCGGCACCGAGAGCCGAACGCCGGGCCGGAACGCGGTGGTGAGCTGGATTTCCGCATCGCCGCCCAGATCGGACACCGCCTCGGCGGCATTCTTGACCAGGTTGAGAAACACCTGAATCAACTGATCCTGGTTGGCCAGCACCGGCGGCAGCGACGGATCGTACTCCTCGACAAACCGGATATTGCGGGCGAAGCCCGACTGGGCGAGCCGCTTGACGTGGTCGAGCACGGAATGAATGTTGACCGGCCCGCGCGCCACCGGGCGGTCGTCGCCGAATACCTCCATCCGGTCGACCAGCGTGACGATGCGGTCCGCCTCATCGCAGATCAGCCGCGTCAGCATGCGGTCTTCCGAGGATGCCGCCTGTTCGAGCAGTTGCGCCGCCCCGCGGATGCCGGACAGCGGGTTCTTGATTTCATGCGCCAGCATCGCCGCCAGCGCGATCACCGAACGCGCGGCGCTGCGATGGGTCAGTTGCCGGTCCATCTTGTCGGCGATGGTGCGCTCCTGCAGCATCACGACGATATGGCCGGGCCGTTCCGTGAGCGGCGCGACATGAAGATCGACCTGGCGGTCGCCGCCGATCCGCGGCGTGCCCAGATCGACCTTGTATTCATTGACCGGCGAGCCGCTCGATCGCACCTGATCGATCAGCGCCAGCAACGGACTGCCGAACGGCACCAGTTCCTTCAGCGACTGGCGTTGCAGAAACTGCGTCGATATCTCGAAAAACGATTCCGCGGCCATGTTGGCATCGACGATCCTGCCATCGGGCGCCACCAGCAGCACCGGATTGGGCAGCGCGTTGAGAATGGCCTCGCTGTCCGACAGCATCGGCGCGCGGTGTTCGGCGGCGAAGGTCATGCGGCGGCGCTCCATGCAAATTCGTCAAACGCCTGGTGAAGCGATCGATGCACGCTGGCCGGATCCTCCGAGGTCAGGATCTTCTGCCGCCATGCTCTTGAGCGTCGTGGCCGGCGCCCGGCTGCATTGGGCGGCAACCTCGAGCGCCCAGCCGAGGTGCTTGCGCGCATGGCGAAGGCCGATCCGCAATCCGTAATGGCGGCAGATTTCGTCGTACAATGTACGGACATGACCGAGCTGCGCGGCCAGCGTCGGCACGGCTTCGGCAATCCCGGATTCGAGGCGGCGTCCGATCTGACCGGGCAACCAGGGCCGGCCCTGCGCGCCGCGGCCGATCATGACGGCGTCGGCTCCCGACATCTCGAGCGCGGCCACCGCATCCTCGAACGAGGTGATGTCGCCGTTGACGACCAGCGGAATATCGATCGCATTCTTGACGGCGCGCACCGCGCTCCAATCGGCGCTGCCCTTGTAGAACTGGCAACGGGTGCGGCCGTGGACTGAAATCATCCGCACGCCGGCGGCCGCGGCGCGGCGCGCCAGTTCGGGCGCGTTGAGCGAACGCGCGTCCCAACCGAGCCGCATCTTCAGCGTCACCGGCACTTTCACGGCCGCAATCGTCGCCTCGATCAGCGTCATGGCGTGGTCGAGATCGCGCATCAGCGCCGAGCCGGACTGGCCGCCGGTGACGTGGCGCGCCGGACAGCCCATATTGATATCGATGATGTCGGCGCCGGCGGCTTCCGCGACGCGGGCGCCTTCGGCCATCCAGCCGGCTTCGCAGCCCGCGAGCTGGACCACATGCGGCCCGACCCCCGTTGCCTCGCAGCGCAACCGCGACATCGGACGATCATTCACCAGATCTTCGCTGGCGGTCATTTCGGAGATCACCAGGCCGGCCCCGAGAGTCGCGGCCAGACGCCGAAAAGGAGCGTCGGTAACACCCGACATCGGCGCCAGAAGGACCCGGTTTGCAATCGCAATATCGCCTATTTTCAGCGACTTAGGGCGTTGGCTGTCCGAGCCGGTCACGGGCTTCTCATGTTTCTGACCGCCGCATCATCGCGGTGGTCGGGACTCATTCTGCGCTCAAATCTTGAGCAGTCAAGCATCTTGCCTACAGTTTAGACAATTTCGATGACATTGCAAGTGCAGTGCAACAAATCGTCGGTTTCCCCACACTTGTTGAGAAACGTTCTGTTTTGCTGCGACGGCGTGATAAGGGCAGTGCACCACGTCGATCTCCCGCATCGACCCGCGATCCTCTGTAATTGAAGTCCTATGCCGAAACTTGAGCGGACTGCAGCCATTGTTGTCGCAGCCGGACGCGGCCTTCGCGCCGGTGCGGGAGGACCTAAGCAGTATCGCTCGATCGGTGGACAAACCGTGATTTTCCGGGCCATGGCGCCGTTTTGCCGTCACCCCCAGGTCTTTGCGGTGCAGCCGGTTCTGCACGCCGAAGACGTTGCGATGTTCAACGCCGCCGTCAGCGGTCTGCGTCACCAGCCGCCTGCCAATGGTGGTGCGACGCGCCAGGCATCGGTGCATGCCGGACTCGAAGCGCTGGCGGACGCGAAGCCCGACATCGTCCTGATCCACGACGCCGCGCGGCCGTTCGTGTCGGCGGCTGTGATCTCGCGCGCGATCGCGGCGGCCGGCCATGATGGCGCCGCCGTTCCGGTCATCGCGGTGACCGACACGATCAAGCTGGTCGGCGAGACCGGAAACGTCGAAGCGACGCCGGAACGGGCGCGGCTGCGCATCGCGCAGACGCCGCAGGCATTCCGCTTCGACCTCATTCTCGACGCCCACCGGCGCGCGGCCCGCGATGGTCGCAGCGATTTCACCGACGACGCGGCGCTGGCGGAATGGGCGGGATTGACGGTAGCGACCTTTGAGGGCGATGCTTCGAACATGAAACTGACCACGCCGGAGGATTTTGCCCGCGAAGAAGCCCGCCTCGGCGCCGTGCTGGGCGATATCAGGACCGGGACCGGCTACGACGTCCATGCCTTTGGCGACGGCGATCATCTGATGATCTGCGGGGTCCGCGTGCCGCACAGCCGCGGCTTTCTGGCACATTCCGATGGTGACGTCGGTCTGCATGCGCTGGTCGATGCCGTCCTCGGCGCGCTGGCGGACGGCGATATCGGCTCGCACTTTCCGCCGAGCGACAGCCAGTGGAAGGGCGCGGCGTCCGATCGCTTCCTGAAATACGCCGTCGATCGCGTTGCCGCGCGCGGCGGCCGCATTGCCAACCTCGAAGTGACCTTGATCTGCGAGCGTCCGAAGATCGGGCCGCTGCGCGACACCATGCGGGCCCGGATCGCCGAGATCGCCGGGCTCGACATCTCGCGGGTCGCGGTGAAAGCGACCACCAGCGAGCGGCTCGGCTTCACCGGCCGCGAGGAAGGCATCGCCGCGACCGCGAGCGCGACCATCCGTCTGCCCTGGGACACCAAAGGCTGGAGCGACTAGCATGAGCGGCAGCGACGCCCGCGCCCTCTCCCGCTTGTTGCTCGATCTCTGCCGGATGCGCAAACTGACCATTGCCACCGCCGAATCCTGCACCGGCGGCCTGGTGGCCGGTGCGCTGACCGATATTCCCGGCTCGTCCGACGTCATCGACCGCGGCTTCGTCACCTATTCCAACGACGCCAAGCGCGCGATGCTCGGCGTCAAGGCAACGACGCTGACGACCTTCGGCGCCGTCAGCAAGCAAACCGCGACCGCGATGGCGGTCGGCGCGCTGGAAAAGGCCGGGGTCGATCTTGCCGTCTCCATTACCGGCATTGCCGGTCCGGGTGGCGCCACGCCGGGCAAGCCGGTCGGCCTCGTGCATTTCGCCGTTGCCGCCCGCGACGGCAGGATCCTGCATCGCGAATGCCGGTTCGGCGCGATCGGCCGCAGCGCGGTGCGCCAGCGTTCGGTGGTGGAGGCGCTGCGCATGCTGATCGAACTGGCGCGCGGGCCGCAACCAGCGGTGAAACCGCGCCGCGAGGCCGCAAGCCGCCTGCACCAGCGCGTCGCGCGCACGCCGCGCCGCGTCGCCGTCAAGCGACGGCGTTCGCCGAGGCCGTGACCAAGGCCTTTCCGGGTCATTGCGACGGTCGAAATGTCTCATGACGAGGCCGTACCGGGCTTTCCATAGACCGCATCGGCGCGTTTTTCGAACGCCGCGGCAAAGCGCGCAAACGCTGCGTCGAACATGGCCCCCATCAGCAGCGCCAGCATCCGGCTCTTGAATTCATAGGCGAGGTAGAACCCGACGTCGCATTCGCTGTCGGACCTGGGTTCGAAGGTCCAGCGGTTCTCGAGATTGCTGAACGGCCCCCTGAGATATTCGACCAGGATCTTCAAATTGGGGCGATCCAGCGTCACCCGGCTGGTGAAGGATTCCCGCACCAGCTTGAACGATACCGTCATGTCGGCGACCACGATCTCGGTGCCGTCCGGTTGCGGGGTGCGCTGACGTATCTTCAACGAATGGCACAGCGGCACGAATTCGGGATAGCGCTCGACGTCGGCCACCAGGTCGAACATCTGCGGCGCGGTGTGGTGAACCCGGCGCTTGCTGGAAAATTTCGGCATGGATCAACGCTCAGCCGGAGATGGCCGCCCGCGCTGCCCTGAGTTTCGCAAAATCATCGCCGGCATGATGGGAGGAACGGGTCAGCGGGCTCGCTGACACCATCAGGAAGCCCTTGGTGTAGGCGATCTTCTCAAAACCGGTGAATTCATCCGGCGGCACATACCGCATCACGGCGTGATGCTTGCGGGTCGGCTGCAGGTATTGGCCGATGGTGAGAAAATCGACATCCGCCGAGCGCAAATCGTCCATCACCTGCAATACCTCGTGGCGTTCCTCGCCCAGTCCGACCATGATGCCGGACTTGGTGAAGATCGCGGGATCGATTTCCTTGACCCGCTGCAACAGCCGGACCGAATGGAAATAACGCGCGCCGGGGCGGACGCTGAGATAGCGCGACGGCACGGTTTCCAGATTGTGGTTGAACACGTCGGGCCTTGCCGCCACCACGCGTTCGAGCGCGCCGTCCTTGCGCAGGAAATCCGGCGTCAGGATCTCGATGGTGGTGGCTGGACAGCGGGCGCGGATCGCGCCGATGGTCTGCGCGAAATGCGCGGCGCCGCCATCGGCGAGATCGTCGCGATCGACCGAGGTGATCACAATATGGGCAAGCCCGAGCTTGAAGGTGGCCTCGGCGACGTGTTCGGGCTCGCCGGCATCGAGCGCGCCGGGCATGCCGGTCTTGACATTGCAGAAGGCGCAGGCGCGGGTGCAGGTATCGCCCATGATCATGAAGGTGGCGTGCTTCTTGTCCCAGCACTCGCCGATGTTCGGGCAGCCCGCCTCCTCGCACACCGTGACGAGGCCGTTTTCCTTGACGATCTTGCGGGTATCGGCGTAGCCGCGGGAGGTCGGTGCGCGCACCCGGATCCAGTTCGGCTTCGGCGGCGAAAACGCATCCGGCCGGTTCACCTTTTCCGGGTGACGCGGGCGCAGCGGCGCGGCTGAAACGGTATCGACGACGACGACCATGGGATTTCCGTAAGCGCAACGATTGTTGTTAGGTAGTCGGTTCGGCGGGTGCCCGCAACCCGGCTCGCCCAACCTAGCAGAACGTGCAACATAAGGGCAGCTTTCCCGGTTGTTCTCCGCTGAATCCCCTGAAAATGGTTCGAAATCCTAACGCCGCCGCGCCGATTTCGCCCTCCCTGGGCAAGCCGCTGAAGCGCGGGTTCTTCGACCGCAGCGTGCATGCGGTCGCCCCCGACCTGATCGGCACGACGCTGCTGGTCGATGGTGTCGGCGGCCTCATTGTCGAGGTCGAGGCCTATCACCACACCGAGCCCGCCGCGCATTCGTTTCGCGGACCGACGCCGCGCAACCGGGTGATGTTCGGGCCGCCGGGCTTCACGTATGTCTATCGTTCCTACGGCATCCACTGGTGCATCAATTTCGTCTGCGAACCAGAGGGCTCGGCCAGCGCGGTCTTGATCCGTGCGCTGCAGCCGACCCATGGGATACCGGCGATGCGGCGCCGGCGCGGGCTGCACGACGAGCGCGCGCTGTGTTCGGGTCCGGGCAAACTGACGGAAGCGCTCGGAATTACCATCGCGCACAGCGGATTGCCGCTCGATCGGCCACCGATCGCGCTGCATGCCCGGACCGGCAAGGTCGACCTCGTCGCCGGCGTCCGGATCGGCCTCACCAAGGCGGTCGAGCTGCCGTGGCGATACGGACTGAAAGACTCGAAATTCCTCAGCAAGCCGTTTTGATGAGGCGCCATTCCGCGTCATTCCGGGGCGCGCGTCGGCATCGCCCCGGAATGACGGCATTGAAATACGTGTCCGCGATTTCACGTCGCGCATGCGACCGCGTGCCACTCACGGCAAATGGAGCGCGTGGACGAGGTGCGGCCCCGGGCCGATGCTGATGCCGTGCTTCAACGCGCCGTACAGACGATCGGCGATTTCGCCGAGGCCGAGATCTTCGACCATCGAAAACCCCTTGCTCCGCAACAACTCGGACAATTCGGCGGGATCGAACAGGCTGAGCCATGGCTCGCCGCGCTCGGCCGCCATCGCGGCAACGGCCATCACCCGCGCACGGCGGTCGGCAGGGTAGTTCTGCAACGGCTCGGCGTAATCGAACACCACTTCCGATTCCGCCATTCCAGCAATGTAATCCAGCGTCGTCGACACCGCTGCGCGCGTCAGATAGGGCACGACGCCAAGCCACTGGAAGAAGGCGGGGCGATCGGCGCGAAACCCGGCGGCGTTCAAACCGTCGGCCAGGCTTTGTCGTTCGAAGTCGATCGGAGCGAAGGTGAGCGACGCCGGCACGGCCAGGCCGGCATGTTGCAGACGTTCGCGCTTCCAGTCTTGCGTCGCGGGATAGTCGACCTCGAATACCCGAACACCCAGGCCGGTATAAGGGTTGCGCAGCGAAAACGTGTCGAGGCCCGCGCCCAGGACCACGACCTGACGCACATTGCGGGCAACGCTGCCAGCAAGCGCATCCTCGGAAAACCGGCTACGTGCCGCGATGAACAGGCGCCACGGCCGCAGCGAGGCGTCGGCGGCGATTTCGTCGAGCCTCGAAAGCGTTTCATCATCGAGAACCGTCGATGCGAAGGGATCGCGGAAGATGACGCCGCCGTCCAGTGCCTGATGAAGGGCCCGATAGGCGGCGGCGCCGCGCGCGGTGTGACTAGGCTGTCCTCCACGCACGAAAGCCTCCTTTTCATGTCGCGTTCTTGAGCCGCTCGAGCGCTTCGAGAATCTTGGCCTTCCGTGCCAGCGCCGCGACGCGCTTTTCCTTTTCCTCCTCGACGATTTCCTCGGGCGCGTTGGCGACGAATTTGTCGTTCGAGAGCTTGGCATCGACCCGCTTGATGTCGGCGTCGGCCTTTGCCATTTCCTTGTCGAGCCGGATCTTCTCCGCCGAAAGATCGATCACTCCCTTCAACGGCAATGCCGCGACCTCGCCGCGCACCAGCAATTGCACCGCACCTTGCGGCGCCGCATCGGCGAAGGCGATGTCGGCAAGCCGCGCCATCCGCTTGACTACGTCGCTCCAGCGTTGCGCGCGTTGCTTTGTCTCGGCAGAGGCGCCCGCCAGAACCAGCGGTGTCAGGGTCGCCGGCGGAATGTTCATTTCAGCCCGCACCGAGCGAATGGCGGTGACAAGATCAACCACCCAGCCGATTTCGGCCTCGGCGGCGGGGTCGACGAAATCGGGCGCATCGGGCACCACCAGCACCGGCATCGACGGCATCAGCGGGTCGTTCGGGCTCATGGTCGCCATCAAGGCCAGTTGCTCGGCCGTCAGCTCGCGCGCCTTGCGCGGCCACGGGGTCAGCGCCAGCAGGGTGTCGCGCGCGGCCGTGACCGCCCACAGCTCTTCGGTGATAAAAGGCATGAACGGGTGCAGCAGCTTGAGAATCTGGTCGCGCGCCCACGCCACCATGGCGCGGGTTTCGGACTTGGCGGCGCCGTCCTCGCCGAGCAGGACCGGCTTGGCGAGTTCCAGATACCAGTCGCAATAGACGTTCCAGACGAAACGGTAGATCGAACCGGCGGCATCGTTGAAGCGATAGGCCTCGATCGCCTCGGTGATCTCGCGTGCAGCCAGCACGGTCTCATGCGCGATCCAGCGGTTCAGCGTCTGCTCGGCCTTGGTGGCGTCGAAATTTGGCGGCTGCGCGCAACCGTTCATTTCGGCGAAACGACAGGCGTTCCACAGCTTGGTTGCGAAATTGCGGTAGCCCTCGACGCGTTGCGGCGCGAGCTTGATGTCGCGGCCCATCGCCGCCATCGCCGCCAGCGTGAAGCGCAGCGCGTCGGCGCCGTAATCATCGATCAGATGCAGGGGATCGATCACGTTGCCCTTCGATTTCGACATCTTCGCGCCCTTCTCGTCGCGAACCAGGGCGTGGATGTAAACCGTCGGGAACGGAACCTCTTTCATGAAATGCAGGCCCATCATCATCATGCGGGCGACCCAGAAGAAGATGATGTCAAAGCCGGTAACGAGCACGTCGGTCGGATAATAGCGCCTCAGATCGGTTTCGTGGTCGGGCCAGCCCAGCGTCGAGAACGGCCACAGCGCCGAGGAGAACCAGGTGTCGAGCACGTCCTCGTCGCGGCTGATGAAGCCTTCGCGCCGGGCCGGATCGAGCGCCATCTCCCGCCCCTGCTCCGGCGTGATGACTTCCTGCTCGACGTAATAGCCGAGCGCGTTGCCGACTGCTTCGTCCTCGGTTTCGGCGACAAAGACCTTGCCGTCCGGTCCATACCAAGCCGGAATCTGGTGACCCCACCAGAGCTGGCGCGAGATGCACCAGGGCTGGATGTTGTCCATCCACTCGAAGTAGGTCTTCTCCCAGTTCTTCGGCACGAAGCCGGTCGCACCGCGGCGCACCGCGGCGATCGCGGGCCGCGCCATGGTCCTGGCGTCGACATACCATTGATCGGTCAGATAGGGCTCGATCACCACCCCGGAGCGGTCGCCATGCGGCACCATATGGGCGTTGGGTTCGATCCGCTCCAGGAAGTCGAAATCCTGCAGCCGCGACACGATCTGCTTGCGGGCCGCGAAGCATTCGAGCCCGTTCATTTCCTCCGCAAACTGCAACGATCCTTCCGGCAGGCCGCGCAAATAGTCCTCGTTGCCGACCAGCGCGAGACGGCCCTCCTGGTCGAGCACGCTGATCTGCGCCAGATTGTGCCGCCGGCCGACTTCGAAATCGTTGAAGTCATGCGCCGGCGTGATCTTGACCGCTCCCGAGCCCTTTTCGGGATCGGAATAGGCATCGGCGACGATGGGAATCGTCCGCCCGACCAGCGGCAGCACCACATGCTTGCCGACCAGGTCGGCGTAGCGCTCATCGTCGGGATGCACCGCCACCGCGCTGTCGCCAAGCATGGTCTCGGGCCGCGTGGTGGCGACCACGATATACGTCGCGGGATCGTCGGGGTCGAAGCTTTTGCCTTGCAGCGGGTAACGCAGGTACCAGAGGCTGCCCTTGACCTCGACCTGCTGCACCTCGAGGTCGGAAATCGCCGTCAGTAGCTGCGGATCCCAGTTCACCAGCCGCTTGTCTTTGTAGATCAGGCCCTCGCGGTGCAGTTCGACGAACACCTTCACCACGGCGCGCGACAGGCCTTCATCCATGGTGAAACGTTCGCGCGACCAGTCGCAGGAGGCGCCAAGGCGCTTGAGCTGATTGACGATGACGCCGCCGCTTTCGGCCTTCCATTGCCAGACCCGTTCGAGAAATCGGGCCCGCCCGATCTCGCGGCGGCCCGGCTCCTGCCGCTCCATCAATTGCCGCTCGACCACCATCTGGGTGGCAATGCCGGCGTGATCGGTTCCAGGCTGCCACAGCACGTCGCGGCCGCGCATCCGCTCGAAACGGCAGAGAATGTCCTGCAGGGTGTTGTTGAGCGCGTGCCCCATGTGCAGCGAACCGGTTACGTTCGGCGGGGGGATCACGATGGTGAATGGTCGCGCATCGCGGCGCTCCGGGCGGCCGGCGCGGAACGCGCCGCTTTCCTCCCATACCCGGCCCATGCGGCCCTCGATATCGGCAGGCTGGTAATTCTTCTCGATCATGGCAAGACAATCACGGCAATGGAACGGGCTAGAAACCCGCCAGAGCGCGCCAAGTCAACCTGGCAGGCCATGCCGGGGGCGACCATAAGCCGCGATGTGGCGGCTGAATGAAGGCTGCAACGCTGCGGACCCCAGCCTGGCGTTGCCACCGGAGGGAGACCGGGTCGCGCAAAAAAAGCGTCAAAACAGCAATCTAGCGCCCGCGCGAAACCCGTTCAATTTCCGCTTTGACGATGCGCTCGACCAATCCCGGCAGATTATCGTCGAGCCAGGATTTCAGCATCGGCCGCAGCATTTCCTTGACCAGGTCTTCCAGCGTGCGCGCGTTGTTGCTGAGTACGGTGTTGGCAAGACTGTTGAAGGCGGATTCGACCGCGGATACCGTCGAACGCGACAACATCTGCGGCGGCGGCGGCGCGGCGCTTTCAAATGGCGGCGGTTCGTACGCCGGCCGTCGCGGCTGCGGTTTCGCAGCCGCGGTTTCGGTGAATTCGAGGTCTTGCTGCGGGTCGATCTTCTGGAACGCGGGCGCCGGATCGGGCAACGCCATCTCGTCGGTCAACTCGAACACCTCCGGTTCCGGCTGGGGCGGCCGGATCTCATTCTCCGAGGTCGCCTCGTCGAGACCCGACAGCAACGCGTCGATGTCATCCTGGCCGTTGGGCGCCGCCGCCGGTGCGGACCTGGCAGGAGGCGGCGCCGGTGCGACGGCGGCAGGCCTGGCGGCGGCGGCTTGCGCCCCGGCAATAGCGGAAGGAGGAATCCCGTTCATCGCCGCCGGCTTGCCGGCGGGCGCGGCTGCCGCGGGCTTTTCCGGGTTCGCGAGGGCTGCCGGCGCCGCGGCCTTCTCGGCAACCGGCGGTTTTGCTTCGTCATCGGCAATGATGCGACGGATCGACGCCAGAAATCTCCTCCATCGAGGGTTCCTGGACCTTTGCAGGCTGCGTCATCTCGAACTCCACATCATCAACGCCCTCGCAGCGTTTTACACCAAGCAGGAGGAGATTTGCCGGCTCCGGATATGCAGGCCGGGATTTATTCGCTCAAGCCTGACTTGTTCCCCAGATCAAGGCATCGCGCAACCGGCGCGAGCCCTGCCCGTTCTCGGGGCACCCCAGCGTCGCCTTCCCCCAAAAAACCAGATGCGGCGCGAATCGCTTTGCTGCCTTGAGCAAGCGTACGTCAGGCCAACAATTGATTGCAAGCAACGGCCGGCGGGCGATTCGTCATAACCGGCTTTCGCCAGACAGCCTCGGGGCTTTGACCAAACCATCGCGCGCGCTTCAGTCATGTGCAGCACTGATCGTCCTGCGCGGAGCGCGCGCGTAGGACGATCAGGCCATCGTCATTTGCCATCCGGGGTGCGGACGCCGACCCAGCTATCGCGCACCTGCTGATAATGCACGCTCGGGTCGTAGGTGGTGGTCGCGAGCTTCAGCACCTGTGGCGACAGCCGTCCCACGGCATTCAACACCGCATAGGATGCCACCACGCGATCATGCTGCGCGGTGACCAATGCGACCCGGGCGTTGACCAGCGCCTGCTGCGCGTTCAGGACGTCGAGCGTGGTTCGCTGGCCGGCCTTGGCCTCTTCACGCACGCCGTTGAGCGCGATCTCGGAGGCGGTCACCTGGGCCTGCGCGGAAGCGACCTGCGCCTTGCCCGCAACGAGCTGGCCCCATGCCGTCACCGTGTTGGCGCGGGTCTGGTCGCGGGTCAGTTCAAGGTTGAGCCGCTGCTGCGCCAGATTTTCCTTCGACTGGCGGATCAGCGAGTATTCCGCGCCGCCCTGATAGAGCGGGACCGAAACCTGGGCGATGGCCGAGGCCCCGAACGACCGGTAGGTGGTCATGGTCTGTTCATAGGCCTGCTGGACCGCGGCCTGCACCGTCACGGTCGGCAGCAGCGCGCCTTCGTTGATCTTGACCTGCAGAAAATTGACGTCGATGCCGTACATCGCGGCCGTGACATTCGGATTTTCGATCAGGCTGAGATCGACCGCGCCAGGCAGCGAGCCCGGCAAGAAGCGATCCACCGGCGAGCCCGGCGCCAATTGCGAGGGTTCGTTGCCGATGATGCGGCGGAAGTTCGACCGCGTCGTCGTCAGGTTGGATTCGGCGGTGAGCTGCTGGGTCTTGCCGGCGGCGAGCTGCGCCTCCGACTGCGCGACGTCGGTGCGCGTCACCTCGCCGACATTGAACCGGTCCTGGGTCTGCTTCAGGGTTTGCTCGAGCACCCGGGTGTTGCTGCGCTGAACCTCGACAATGGCGGCGTCGCGCAAATAGTCCATGTAGATCGAGGCCGCCGACAGCAGAACGCTCTGCTCCAGCACGCGCAGGCCTTCGCGCGCGCCCGAGACCTGGCTTTCCGCCGCCCGGGTCTTGTTGGCGGTTTGATTGCCGTTGAAAAGCGTCTGCGTGACCGTCAGTCCGGCGGCGCGCGGAGGATCGGTGCCGTGAATTTCGGTTCGGACAAGCTGGGTCGCGGTGCCGCCCTGGGTTGAATTGATGTCGGTATATTGGTAGCCGAGGCTTGCGGTCAGCGCGACCTTGGGCCGATAGCCGGAAAGCGCCTGTGGTACGTTTTCGTCGGTAGACCTGACCGACGCGCGTTGTGCGTTGAGCTGGGGGTTGTTCTGATAGGCGCGCACCAGCGCCGCCTCGATCGTGTCGGCCAGCACAGGCGCCGGGCCCGTGCACACCAACAGAAGCACCGCAGCCGCAGCCCCGGTAACGACCTTCACCCCACCCATTCCTGGCATTCCATTCATTTTTCTTGGCCGGCCCCGCAGATGAGCCGGTGTCGCCTGAACCTGAGTCCCCAGCATATTCTGCGCGCGGGCCGTACGGAACTACCCAACGGCCAAAGCCGGTGGAAACTCTTGACGTGGGGCAATCCGGCCACACTCCTGATTTAGAACGTGATTTTATCAGGCGCCGGATGGCGAGAAAACAAAGGCCGGAAGCCGCTCAAGCCCCGGCAAGACGGGTGCCACGGCATCGAAAAGCGGCCGGCTTCCGAAATCGTCGTGGGAATGGGTGACGATGGTCGCCCGCGGCGGCTTTATCATGGCAAAAACGCCGACCAGCCGGCCCCCTTCCCGAAGTTGCCGGTACAGCCGGTCGGGCTCGATTTCTGTGGCACCATTGAGCACGATCACGTCATAGGGCGCGTCGGCCGGATCCCCGTCGGCGGCGGCGGCGGCCCGCACGGTGACCGGGCCAAGCCCGTCCCCGGCCAGGATATCCTTCGCCTTCGCCGCCAGCGACGGATCGGCTTCGGTGGCCGTGACCCTTGCGGCCAGCCTGGCCACGACGGACGCCGCATATCCGCTGGCGCAACCAACCACCAGGACTGTGTCGGTCTCGCCGATCTCGGCCGCCTGCAGCATTTTCGCCATCACCGCGGGCTTGATCAGAAAGCGCTTCACGGCGGCCCCGTCGCTGACATCGAGATCGAGATCGAGATAGGCCAGCGCGCGCTGATGCGGGGGAACAAAGGCCTCGCGCGGCACGGCCAGCATCGCATCGATGATCCTGCTGTCGGTGACGTCGCTGGGACGTACCTGACCATCGACCATTTTCTGACGCGCGGTCGAAAAACCGGACATTGGCGGACCCCGGAACAGAGCGGACACTGCCGCAGGCTAGCGCAGAGAATTCGCGCCATCTTTGATACAAGGGCCGGCAAAACGCAACACGCGCGGGTCCGGTTTTGGATTCGACCTATTCGATGGTCACGGCGAGCCGCGCGATCAGTCTGGCAAGTTCATCGAGATGCGCGGAATCGTGATCATCGATCGCCCGCGCCAGCCGAACCAGGCATTCGTCATCGCTCAGCGCGGGGATGTCGCTGGGTATGATCGACGGAGCTGCCTGCATCGAATCGGTTTGATGGTCGTACATCGCGTCACCTCTGGCGAATCCGGCGGGCGGGAGCCTGGTCGGCGAATAGGTCCATTTCACGGCACTCACCGACCGCCGTTGCCGCGGCGCCGCGGTCTCATTTCGGCCTTTGCAAGGCCCGGAGGCTTTGTTATAGGCTGCCGGCTGCGAACGCCTGTTTCGCCTGTTCCTCGGTAGCTCAGCGGTAGAGCATTCGACTGTTAATCGAATGGTCGCTGGTTCGAATCCAGCCCGGGGAGCCAAGAGCATGTGGTCCGTTCGTTCTTATCCGTTCGACTGATCCGGTAAGTCTCTCACCCGGTCACGAGCGGCACGAAGATCGCGAAATTCAGCCCCCGCCTCGTCGACTGCGGTTTCGTTCCGAAAACGCCCGGCCTTCCGCAGAAGCGCGGCCCGTCGCTTGCCGGGCGCAACGCTTTTGGCCTGTTCTTTGAAGCGACGGGCTGCATAGGCCAGTCGGTCCTCGAACGAGGCGCATGTCGGGGGTGTTCCACCACGCGAACACCCGCTTCGCGGTACGTTCTGCATTCGGACCGCAGGCGTCCCGGTCATTGCCTGGTTTCAACGGCCCGCTATGGCAGCGGCTTCCGAGGCGGCCAGCCGTGGTGCGGGGTCGGGCCGGTGGCTATGATATCCCAGTGTTGCGGGTTTTGAGCTATACATGCCCGAAAGGTGCGGTAATGGACATATCTCGGCCCCGGTCGATCGAAGATGAACCGGACTATCTGAAGGAGCTTCTCGCGAAAGCAGGCGTTGATGCGCAGGCTCATGCCTTGGCCGCGAAACTTCAAGAGGTGGTCATTGGAGAGCTTCACCATCGGGTAAAGAACACCCTGGCCATCGTTACGGCCATCACATCACAAAGCCTCCGGAGCGCGAACAGTCTGGAAGAGGCAGCCAAAATAATCTCTGAGCGCTTTTATGCGTTGGGAGTGGCGCAGGACCTTCTCATTCGCGGACATTGGACGGGGGCCGATTGTCGGACGCTGATTGAAAGCGCGGTGAAGGCGTTTCAGTCGAAAAGTCTCGATCAGTTCAAAATTATTGGAGAGAACATCCCAATTGCATCGGGGCCAGCTCTTTCCCTTTCGATGGTCATTCACGAACTATGCACCAACGCCGTAAAATATGGCGCTCTGTCTGTCCCGACTGGCCATGTTTCCATTTCGTGGATGATCTCGAACGATGATCCGAGACGCTTTGTCTTGAAGTGGGCCGAGGCCGGTGGCCCCCTCGTTCGAGAGCCCGACCGCAAGAGCTTCGGTTGCCAGCTTATCGAACGGGCGCTCCCGGGTCAGTTGCGGGGTGAGGCAAGGCTGCTATTTCATGCCAGCGGGTTGGTCTGCGAGGTGAACATACCTCTTAGCGCCATGCAGGAGCGCTGATCGGCGGAGGCTGCTACCTCACGGCGTCGAGGATCGCAGACACCAGCACCGCTGCCACCGCTATCCAGATTGACGCCAAGGTCACGAACAAGATGCCGGCTTCAAGATAACCCGCCGCTCGTCTCGCTGCCGGGTGGGGCACCGCCATCATCGGTCTCGCGGTCGCAGCGGATCATCGTCAAGCCGCTCTTCAAGGCTCCGGACAAGTTCTCGGAGCCGTTCCTTGGTGAGATCATCGAACGGTCCAGCCGCCAACCTGCGCGCCTGAGCAAGCCGCTGTTCGATTGTCTCGCGGTCGCGCTGATCCATCGGCGTGATTTCCCATGTGTTTCTGCAAACGACGGCGGCTCATTTTGGTTTCATCGGGGCTCTTTGACGAGGCAACGTGGTTACCTTGCCGGCACCCTGCCAAAGTTCCACGTCGAGCCCGTCGACCAACCGCCTGGCGGATGCGCGCCCTATCACACCGCCAACGAATGGCCTCTCGCGATGGGCCGCATCGTACGACGAGGTTCTCGATCGCTGCGATGTGGCCGTCGCTGTCGGCGGCGCAATCGATTCGGTCGCAGGCGATGTGGCGATCGGATCGGGAAACCTGTTCGGAACGATTTCCCCTCGGGCATCAGCCGTCACCGCTTGCACGGCCTACCGCCGGGCAGGCCGATCGCTTGCGCGGAAACAGCGGTGAATAACCCGAAGATACCGCTGAGTGGCGACCTGCGCGACATGATAAACTTGCCAGGCCGGCGCGCGCCAGGCCGGCCCCCACAACCAGGATTGCCGGTGGAATGTGATTTTTCTCACATGGCGACGCGACCAGGCCGCTCTAATTTTCGACGTCGGATAAAACATTGATTAACCAGGCCGGCGGCGGCCGACCGATCGATACAATTTGAACGATCGCTTCAATCTGGAAACAAACGACTTCTGACACGGTGTCCGCGCTTACTGAGGAGAGCGCGATGAGCGAAGTTGAGTTCGACCGCATGCTGGATGCCGTGAGAGCGGCCGTTGCGCCCGTTCCGCAGGAGGATTTCTTGCCCTACGCGTCGATCTCCAATCAGCCGCCGCGTGCTGCCAACGACAACCAGATTGCCTGGGGCTTCGTTCCGTTTCCGGACGGCTGGTACGCCGCCTGCTGAACCGGCCGCGCGACGGCGCCGATAGCGCCTTCATCGTTCAGGATTGCGTTGCCCGTCAAGCCGCCGTGAACCAGGCGGCGCGCGATGTCCGAATCATGCCTCGCCGTTATAGAATGCGACAACCTGTAGGGCCGGGTCGGCTGGCGCTGGATGCAGCGCTGGCCGACGGCTCTCGACTCGATTGCCGGAAGCGACGCCGATGCGGCCAGGCTCTGCATTATTGATCGTGCTTTCATGCGCCGGGCTGCGCCTGGTCGCCAAAGCCGGTTGCGCAGGCCCCCGCCGCTCAGCAAACCGCGGCGATGCCAGCAAGCCCTGCCCCGGAAGCCGAGGTTTCGCCCAGATTTGAATGCAGCGACGGCACGATTTCGGTTTCGCAATCCGGCTGCCTGCTCAACATGGCCCGCGCAAGGCTGCCGCCGCAGCCGCCAACCGAGCCGCCGCGGGCCGCTTCAGTACCGGTCAGCAGCGCACCGATGCCGGACCCGGTGCGCTAAGACGACAAGTCAGGGGTAGATGGTGGACCGATGACCCATCGAGTATTCGTCTACGGCACTCTCAAGCGCGGGGAATTGAACGACCCGCTGTTGAAAGGCTCCGAGTTCCTGGGCGAAGCCGTCACGGTACCGGGCTACAAGATGGTCGGAACCAGCTTTCCAATCATCATGCCTGAGGCGAATGGCAAGCCGGTGGCTGGCGAGATCTATGCCGTGGGCGACGCTACGCTGGCGCGGCTCGATCAGTTGGAGAGCGAGGGCCGCTCGTACGACCGCGTTCTGATCGACACCGTGCTGACCCGGGCGAATGGCGAGCGGTTGCCCACCCAGGCGTTCGTCTATGTCGGCCGCGCGGACCGCTTCGCCGGGATGTTCGCTCGGGGTCCGCTCTATGAGCATGTGAATGAGCGTGGCGAACTCGATTGGCGGGCATCCGGCCCTTGAGTGCCCGAACCTCAAGTGGCACCCTTGGGCGTACATTTGGAATGCAGCGCGGTAGGTCTCGCAAACGGAGGATCACGCCATGTACGCCGCTATTCGTCAGGGCAAGGCAAAGGCTGGAATGGCCGAGGAACTAGCGCGCCGGATCAAGGAGGGTGCGATTCCAATCATCAGTGATGTCGAAGGTTTCATGGCCTACTATGTGGTCTATGCACCCGACGATACCGTTACGGCCATCAGCATCTTCAACAATCACGCGGGAGCCGACGAGTCGAACAGGCGCGGCGTCGCGTGGATCGAGCAAAATCTTATGCCCCTGCTCGTCGGACCAGCCACAGCGGTAGCCGGGCCGGTGATTGTCCACACCTTGGCATAAGCCACCTCCTCCGTTGAGACCGTCCGAGGTTGCCACAGCCCCGAGACGGCCGGGAGCTGCGCGCCGCACGACTCTCGGCGGCTTGAGCCGGTGCGCGGAAGTCGTCCACCGACCATGCCGGCCTCCCTGCATTGCACTCCACCACCACCAAGTTGTTCGCACTGATAAATGTTCAACGCGTGTGTTTGCGTCCCCAAGTCCGCATGGCAGCGACAATCGGGCCGAGGTCCCGACCCTTGGCGGTTAGCACGTACTCGGCGCGCGGCGGAACTCATCGAATAGAAACGCCGCTCCACCACGCCATGCTGCTCAAGTGTCCGAAGACGCTCCGACAACGTCGTAGGTGCGATGCCGTCGAGCGAGTCCTGCAAGTCCTGAAAGCGCCTTTCACCGTGCAGGAGGAGGTCGCGCAGGATGAGGCAGGTCCAGTTCGATCCGATCACGCTCAGGGTGCGGGCCACCGGGCAGTCCGCGGTGCCTTGTTTAGTGACTTGCTTCGGCATTGTTGCATTCTATCCGTCGATCACGCGTTTGGCAATTGACTATAATAATAATAGTCACTATGATTTCAATAGTTGAAACCAATGGAGTCGGGCCATGACACCGCAAATCCCTGGATATCTCGTCGTGTTCGAATCGGCCGTCCGGCCCTTCCTGCCGGCGTTGGCGCTCGGCCTCATCTGGATGGGTGCCTTCCGCATGGAGGGGCCCGCGCCGTCACGATACATGACGGCCGGTGCGCTCTCGGTGACCCTTGTCGGCTGGCTGGTCATCGCCCAGTACGTCGGCTCGTCAAATATGTATTTCGCGACCACCGACACCGCGGTGCCGACGCTGCTGCTCGGTCTGACGATCCCGCTGACGATAGCCGCCGCTGGCCTGTGGCTGTCGGGGGCAATCGCAAGCCTCGTCTCCGCGATACCGCTCCGCTGGCTGGTGGCGGCTCAGGTCTTTCGCATCGAAGGCGGCATATTCCTCGTGCTCTGGGCCGACGGACGCCTGCCCTGGCAATTCGCGTTGCCTGCCGGAATTGGAGACGTTACGACCGGCGTCCTCGCCGTCGTCGTGGCTGCGCGGCTGGCGCGGAATGCGGCTGGCGCCCGCAGTGCGGTCTACGCCTGGTGCCTTTTTGGAATTGCTGATCTGGTCGTCGCGATCACGATGGGGGCAATGACCTCTCCCGGGCGGCCGCATTTGTTGGCCTTCGAGGCGCCGAACCTCCTCATCACATCCTATCCGCTCGTAATGATACCCACCTTCGCCGTCCCGCTGGCGCTGATGCTGCATGGCCTCGTCCTGTGGCGGCTGCGGCGGGAGCCCGCTTCGAATGGTCGACTGGCGGCGGCCTGACGCCTCTCGCCTCTTCAGTGGCGTGGCGTTGACCCCGGCAGCGATCCCGGTCTATGGGGTGAGGCGGCTTTTCGGAGCCGCCTTTTTCATGAAAGGGAGCCCCTCGTTGTGCTATTTTTTGTGATACCGATGTTCTCGCTTGGTGCGTTCAGCGCGCTCGGCGCGTTTGGAAAAAAGTCCTAGAACCCCTTGTTCTCTGGGGATTTTAGGGAGTGGGGCCACGTGGCGGAGTGGTTACGCAACGGTCTGCAAAACCGTGTACTCCGGTTCAATTCCGGACGTGGCCTCCAACTAACTCACTGAACTTTATCGGCAAAATCATTCGCGGTCGGTTCGGGCAACACGGCTTGACTTCAGCCTTCGGTGGAAGGCAAGCCGAGCAATTGCCTGAGCTCCGCGACGGACCCCTTGCCGAGATCCTGGAAGCTCAAAAGTGTTTCGTCCGGCGTCTCGCGCGCCTCGCCGACCGTTTTGATTCCTTCGGCCGTCAGCACGTTCCGAATCCGGGTCGGCAGATTTACTTTGCTGATCGGCGTTTCGTCAGGAAGTGCCGGCGTTGCCGTCAACAGCACAGAGGCGGCGTCTTTTTTTCGCAATATGAGGGTACGGATCCTGATCGCCTCCGGGGACCGCTTCAGTTTCGCGGACATCAATGTCGGTGACACGTTGCCGGCGACCAATTCTCGCAATTGATCGTCCTCTTCGGTTGTCCACAGGCTGCGGTGGCCGTTCCGCATCAAACTCGGCCTTTGGCCGGATGCTCAATCCGCTGGATATATGTTCTGTGCATGCGGGAGGGCTTTGTCGTGCCGTCGAACCGAAAGAACCTACAGGAGATTCCTTACAGCCACCTGTCACCGCATCGAACACTGATCATTGCCAGCGGCTTGGCGCACGCCGCGGCGTTTCACACTCACGCGATACGGTACATGATCGCACTGACGGCCACGGCTGCGGCGAACCGAAAAACCGTGCGCTCCGGTTCATTTCCGGGCCTCGAATCCACCTTCAAGCTATTGATTTTACTTAATCTTTGGAGCGAGCCGGAAGCCTGCGGCGGGATTGCCCGGCAGCCACGATGGCACCGGCGCGAGATCAGCCGAAGTCCTCTATAACGGGCATTCGCAACACCTCCCGGATCCGCGGCATGAACGCACGTCTCAAACGTATCGCTGCCTGGCTGAAATCGCGAAAGGTCGAACTGGGCCTCGGTGTCCGCGTCACCGTCGCCGCCATGGGCGCCTTGGCGATCGCGCTCGCCTTTGGGCTCAAGCTGCCGCTATGGGCGGTGCTGACGTCGATCATCGTCACCCAGATGAGCGTCGGCCGGTCGCTGAAGGCGACCCGCGACTATCTGGTCGGGACCATGGGCGGCGCGATCTATGGCGCCGCCATCGCAGTGCTGGTCCCGCATAACGGCGAAGGCGCCCTGCTCGCGGTGCTGGTGCTGGCGGTGGCGCCGCTGGCCTTTGTCGCGGCCATCAACCCGAGCCTGAACGTGGCCACCGTCACCGCCATCATCGTGCTGCTGCTTCCAACCATGAACCACGGCAATCCCCTCGACTCCGCTATCGATCGGGTACTGGAAGTCGCGGTCGGTGCGATCACCGGGCTATTGGTGTCGTTTCTGGTCTTGCCATCGCGGGCGCACAGCCTGGTCCGCGCCAGCGCCGCCCGCATGCTCGAATTGATGGCGGCTGCGCTGAACGAATTGCTGTCGGGCCTGACCCGCGGCCGCGACAATGACGCTCTCCACGCCTTGCAGGACGGGATCGGGTCGGCTCTGGTCGGACTGAACGCGACCGGGGCCGAGGCGGAGCGCGAGCGCGCCGCAAAACTCTCCTCCGGGCCCGACACCGGGCCGCTGCTGCGGACCATCCTGCGGCTGCGGCATGATCTCGTTATGATCGGGCGGGCGAGCGTGGTGCCGTTGCCGATCGACCTGCAGCAGCGCCTCGCGATGCCGCTCGTCAACGTCAGTCAGGCGATGACCGACTATCTCAGGACGATCGCCGCAGCGCTGCGCAGCGGACGCGGGGCGCCGGCGATCTGGCCGGTGCAGACCGCGCTGGAAACCTACGCCGCCGAGGTCGCCGCGCTCCGCAGCGACGGCCTGACCCGAGGCGTTCCCGGTGACGTCACCGAGCGTTTCTTCGCGCTGGGATTTTCGCTGGAACAGATGCGGCAGAATTTGAAGGACCTCGAACGCTGCGTCTCCGACTGGAGTGACTCGGCGGAGGCGGCGCCCAACAGCCCGGGCGACGCGGCGCGGTGATCCGCGCCCGTTGGCATCGGCCGGATGCGAAATGCCCGGTCAGGCCCGCTTGCGCCGCCGATAATCCCGCTTCGGCCTCGGTTTCGGCGCGAGTTCGGGCAAAAGGCCCTCAGCCTCGCGGTATCGCGCCAGCATCCGCTCGAAACTGGCCTGCAGCGTCTCGGCGATATCGGGCCGCCCTTCCAGGCCGGCCAGCACCATCGCCGCCGCCTCGATGGTAGACAGGCCGTCGCGGCGCGGCTCGCGGCGCAGCCGCCCATAACGTGACGGGCGCGCCGGGCCAAGAATGACGCGCTGGCATTTCAGCATCCAGGCGTTGCGCCACCACAGCGCCTTGGCCTGGCTCCAGGTGCCGTCGAGCACGACGACGCCTTCAATGTCGGCTTCAGGATGGCGCGCTGGTTGTCCTCGACTTCGCCTTTGCGGTTGATGGCGACGATATCGTGTCCGGATCTTGAGGTCGGCGACCTTGGCCGAGCCGAGATAGAGCACGGCCCAGCGCGACGGATCAGGGACCGGCCGTCCCAACGCCTTCGACAGGCTCGGCCACGATAATCCGATCTTCACGACCGCATTCTGGAAATGCAGCGCGGTCAGCCGCGCCGTGCCGAGCGCGCGGTCCTGCTCCTGCGGATGCTGCAGGACCAGCAGCGATATCCTGCTCTCGATCGGCGTGATGCTGTCGCAAACGCAGAGCGGCAACGGCTTGTGGCAGCGCGGACAGTCCGGTATCGCCTCCGCGGTCTGGACGCCGGCGTCAGGCTCGGTCTGGTTCGACATCCGCCCGCTATACGCTGCGCCGGCACCGGCTTCAACAAGAGCCGGATTCCTGGCCGTTCCCACCTGGCCCTCCTGTCGCGGCCGTGACGCCTACGGTGGAACCGTGGCACCGGGCGGACGGCTGGAAATAGCGGGTTCGCCGACCTCGCGGCGGAGCCAGCCGGCCGCGACGAACCCCTTCTGAAACCTGGGCCTTGCGCCGACCGTATCTCCGTGCACGAACAGAAGGGGCCGGGAATGCGCGTCGCAGTGATCGGAACGGGAATTGCCGGCAATGCCGCCGCCTGGGCCTTGTCGAAACGTTACCCGGTCACGGTCTATGATCGCGAACATCAGGCCCGGCGGCCATAGCCACACCGTGACCATCGACTATGATGGCACCGCGCTGGCGGTCGATATCGGCTTTATCGTCTATAACGAGCTGAACTATCCGGATCTGACGGCGATGTTCGCCCATCTCGGCGTCGAAACCGTCGAAAGCTGCATGAGCTTCGCGGTGACCGCCGACGCCGGCCGTTTCGAGTGGAAGGGCGGCGGCAACAACTGGCGCGAGATCGCCAGGGGCCTGTTCGCACAGCGCCGCAACCTGCTGTCGCCGTCCTATCTGTGGATGCTCCGCGACATCCTGACCTTCAACACCCAAAGCATCGCGGGATTACGCGGAAGGCAGACTTGACCGGATTGACCCTCGGCGACTATTTCCAGTTCCCAGCATTTCGCGCCGCGCCTGCTCACCGATTATCTGGCGCCGATGGGCGCCGCGATCTGGTCGGCGCCGGTCGCCGACATGATGGACTTCCCCGCTGAAAACTTCGTCGCCTTCTTCAGCAACCATCGCCTGCTGCAATATGACCGCCCGGTCTGGCGCACCGTCAAAGGGCGGCAGCCGACGCTATGTCGAGAAACTGACGGCGGCCTTCGCCGACCGGCTTCGGCTGGGCTGTGCCGTGACTTCGGTGGAGCGGACGCCGCGCGGCGTGGTCGTCCACGACAGCCATGGCAACCGCGACTGCTACGACCATGTCGTGATCGCAGCGCACAGCGACCAGGCGCTGGCGCTGCTGTCGGATGCCGACCCCCGCGAACGGAGCGTGCTCGGCGCCATCGGCTATGCGCCCAACACGGTCTACCTGCACCGCGACCCGAGACCTGATGCCGAAGCGCCAGCGCGCCTGGGCCTCCTGGAATTTCCTGCGCTGGCAGCGCCAGGCCTCGGTCGACGGCTCGGTCGACCACGACGTCGCGGTGACCTACTGGATGAACCAGTTGCAGGGCATCGATCACGACAAGCCGCTGTTCGTCAGCCTCAACCCGCCGTTCGCGCCGGCAGCCGAACTGACCTTCGGCAAATATGCGCTGCGAACATCCGCAATTCAATGCCGCCGCCTTTGCTGCCCAGAAGCGGCTGGGGGACATCCAGGGCCGGCGTCACACCTGGTTCTGCGGCGCCTGGACCGGATACGGCTTTCACGAGGACGGAGTACGATCCGGGCTCGCGGTCGCCGAAGCGCTCGGCGCGGTGGTGCCGTGGCGCGAACCGCCGCCGAACTGGCACAGGCTGCGGAGTAGCGATGTCGAGGCAAACCGCCGAAACCCGAACCCATGACCGCGACCGAGGTCGCGGCCGCGCTTTACCTCGGCCGGGTGATGCATGCGCGGCTGAAGCCGATCGGGCATCGCTTCAGCTATCGCGTCATGTGTCTCCTGATCGATCTCGACCGGCTCGAGGCCGCGAACCGGCAAAGCCGGTTGTTTGGCGTCAACCGGGCCGCCCTCTACAGTTTCCACGAAGCCGATCACGGCGAGCGCGACGGGTCGCCCTTGCGCCTCTACGCCCAGCGCTGCGCCGCCGAACGCGGCATCGACCTGACCGGCGGCCGGGTGCTGCTTTTGTGCTACCCCCGGCTGCTCGGCTACACCTTCAACCCGTTGTCGGTCTATTTCTGCTATCGCGCCGACGGCGAACTCGCTCTCCTGATCTACGAGGTCCGCAACACCCTCGGCGATATCCACCCTTACGCGCTGGCCGTGAAGCCCGGCGACATCAGCGAGGCCGGGGTCCGGCAAGCGCACGACAAGGCATTTTACGTCTCGCCGTTCATCGAGATGACCATGCGCTATCATTTCCGGGTTTCGCCGCCGGCCGAGCAGGTCAAATTGCGCATTTTGGAGACCGACCGCGGCGGCCCCCTGCTCGCCGCGACATTCAACGGGTCCCGCCGTAACCTGACCACCGCGGCGCTGGCGCGGTCATTCGTTGCGCTGCCGCTGGTCACCTTCAAGATCGTGGCGGCGATCCACTGGGAAGCGTTGCGGCTGTGGGTCAAGGGAGCCCGTCCGGTGCCACGTGCGGCTGCCGCAACCGCGAACGCCGCGACGTCAATACCGGCTTGGCGAGCGCCGATCGCAACGACTATACTGGCGCGGCGTTATCTGCCGCGCGGCGGGAATCCGGGGCGCGGAAGCGCGCTCTGGTCCGATGGCGGCTGGGGTAGATCGACCCACGCGACGTTCGGACACAGGGCCGCATCATTCGATGGGGCTGGCAATGTCTGCGTTGATATCTGTGACTCCCGACAATGTGGAGACGGCGCTTTCCGATCTGCCGCGTCTGGTTCGGCTGGCGCTGGGATTCGGCTCGAGGCTGCGGCGCGGCATCCTCGACGTGACCCTGCCCGACGGCCGCACCCTCAGGCTGGGCGGCTGCGAGCCGGGTCCGATCGGCGGCCATGAAGCTCTACAATTACGGCTTTGCGTCGCGGCTGCTGAACGGTGGCGACATCGGAATAGCCGAAGCCTATTTGCACGGCGACTGGGACACGCCCTGACCTGACCCAGTTTCTCTATCTCTTCTGCGTCAATCACGACCTGATCCAGGCGATGCTCGGCGACAAGCCGCTGATGCGCCTGATCCAGATTGTCCGCCACTGGTTCAACCGCAATACCAAGTGGCAGGCGCGCCGCAACATCTATGCGCATTACGACATCGGCAACGCATTCTACTCGGCCTGGCTCGATCCGAGCATGACCTATTCCTCGGCGCTGTTCGAGGATCACACCCCGGACCTGACGGCGGCGCAGAACAACAAATATCGCCGGCTTGCCGAAGCGATCAATCTGCAGCCCGGCCAGAAGCTGCTGGAGATCGGCTGCGGCTGGGGCGGCTTCGCCGAATATGCCGCCAAGACCTATGGCGCGAGCGTGGTCGGACTGACCATCAGCAAGGAGCAGCGCGATTTTGCGCAGCGGCGCATCCAGGAGGCGGGCCTTGCCGACAAGGTCGAGATCCGGCTCAGGGACTACCGCGACGAGCGCGACCGCTATGACCGGATCGCATCGATCGAGATGATCGAGGCGGTCGGCGAGCAATTCTGGCCGCGATATTTTTCGCAGTTGCGCGACCGGCTGCTGCCCGGCGGCCTCGCCGGCATTCAGGCCATCACCATCCAGGACCGCCTGTTCCAGACCTATCGCCGCGAAGTGGATTTCATCCAGCGCTACGTTTTCCCGGGCGGAATGCTGCCCTCGCCGCAGGTGCTGAAATCGCTGGGCGAGCGGTTCGGCGTTCCCGTCATCGGCGAACGCATTTTCGGGCAAGATTATGCCAAGACCCTTGCGACCTGGCGAAATAATTTCCGCGCGGCCTGGCCCAATCTGATCCCGCTCGGTTTCGATGATCGGTTCCGGCGACTGTGGGAGTACTACCTCGCCTATTGCGAGGCGGGCTTCCTGTCCGGAAATATCGATGTGCGCCAGGTGGTGTTCGCGAAGCCGAAATGATGACGGCGCCCGGTCAGCTTCCGTCAGCTTGTGCGCTTCACGGCGGTCCTCTAGGCTCGGCTGACGTTCAAGCCAACAACCGGCCATTTCTGCACATGACCATCAAACATGACGTCGTCGAAGCGATCGGCAACACGCCCCTGATCAAGCTGAAGCAGGCTTCCGAGGCGACCGGCTGCACCATCCTCGGCAAGGCGGAGTTCATGAACCCGGGCCAGTCGGTGAAGGACCGCGCCGGAAAATGGATGATCCTCGAGGCCGAGAAGCGCGGTGACCTCAAGCCGGGCGGCCTGGTGGTGGAGGCGACCGCCGGCAACACCGGAATCGGTCTTGCGGTCGTCGCCAGCGCGCGCGGCTACCGCACCTTGATCGTGATTCCGGAAACCCAGAGCCAGGAAAAGAAGGACATGCTGCGGCTCTGCGGCGCCGAACTGGTCGAAGTTCCGGCGCTGCCCTTTTCCAATCCGAACAACTACCAGCATGTCGGAAGACGCCTCGCCGACCAGCTTCGCAAGAGCGAGCCCAACGGCGTGCTGTTCGCCGACCAGTGGAACAATCTCGACAACGCCAAAGCGCATTACGATTCGACCGGCCCCGAGATCTGGCGGCAGACCGGCGGCAAGGTCGATGGCTTCATCTGTTCGGTCGGGACCGGCGGCACCCTTGCCGGCACCAGCCGCTTCCTCAAGGAGAAGAACAAGAGCATCGTGATCGGCTGCGCCGATCCACGTGGTGCGGCGATGTATGAATTGTTCAAGCATGGCGAGGCGAAATCGACGCCGGGCGGATCGATCACCGAGGGCATCGGGCTCGGGCGCGTCACCCCGGTGATCAAGCAGGCCAAGGTCGACGAGGCCTATCTCATTCCGGACGAGGAAGCCGTCCCGATCATCTACGAGCTGCTCGAGCATGAGGGGCTTTGCCTCGGCGGCTCGACCGGCATCAATGTCGCCGGCGCGATCCGGCTCGCCCGCCAGTTGGGGCCGGGCCACACCATCGTCACGGTGCTTTGCGACAGCGGCAATCGCTATCAGTCAAAACTGTTCAACCCGGACTTCATGCGCTCCAAGAACCTGCCGGTGCCGCAATGGCTGGAAAAGCGCAGCGCGATCGAGCTTGCCGTTCGAGAAGGTGTGAGCGACGGCCATTTCCGTTTCGTCATGGCCGGGCTTCGTCCCGGCCATCCACGTCTTTCTTTCATAATGGACCGAAGACGTGGATGCCCGGCACGAGGCTCAGAGGCCGGGCATGACGAGATCGGCGACGCTTCTCACCGCAGGATCTGGCTGAGGAACAGCTTGGTCCGCGCATGCTGCGGATTGGCGAAGAAGTTCGCCGGCGTGTTGGCCTCGATGATCTGGCCGGCGTCCATGAACACGATGCGGTTGGCGACTTCGCGGGCAAATCCCATTTCATGGGTCACGACCAGCATGGTCATGCCGTCGCCGGCGAGGTCGACCATGGTGTCGAGCACCTCCTTGACCATCTCGGGATCGAGCGCCGAGGTCGGCTCGTCGAACAGCATCACCTTCGGGTTCATGGTCAGCGCCCGCGCGATCGCAACCCGCTGCTGCTGACCGCCCGACATCTGTCCCGGATATTTGTTGGCCTGGTGCGGAATCTTCACCCGCTCCAGATATTTCATCGCCGACGCTTCGGCGTCCTTTTTCGGGACGCTGCGTACCCAGATCGGCGCCAGCGTACAGTTCTCCAGCACGGTGAGATGCGGAAACAGGTTGAAGCTCTGGAACACCATGCCGACTTCACGCCGGACTTCGTCGACCCGGCGCAGGTTCGGGCCGAGCTCGATGCCATCGACGACGATACGGCCTTCCTGAAATTCCTCCAGCGCATTGATGCAGCGGATCAGCGTCGACTTGCCCGAACCCGATGGGCCGCAGATCACGATGCGCTCGCCCTTGGCGACCTCGAGGTCGATGTCGCGCAGCACATGGAAATCGCCGTACCATTTGTTGAGGCCGGCGATGCTGACAATCGAATTCGCGGTCATGGTCACCCTGCTCACCTGCGCCGATGTGCGTTCAGTCGACGTTCGACGAACAACGAATAGCGCGACATCCCGAAACAGAACGAAAAGTAGACCAGGCCGGCGAAAGCGAACCCGGTGAACAGCGTGGTCGGGGTCGCCCATACCGGATCGGCGAACGATGCACGCAAGCTCCCGAGCAGGTCGAACAGTGCCACGATCGAGACCAGCGAGGTGTCCTTGAACAGCGAGATGAAGCTGTTGACGAGGCCCGGAATGACATGGCGCAGCGCCTGAGGCATCACGACCAGCCCGGTGGTCTTCCAGTAGGACAGGCCGAGCGCACTCGCCGCTTCCGCCTGTCCGCGTGGAATGGCCAGCAGCCCGCCGCGTATCGTTTCGGCATTGTAGGCACCGGCGAACACCGCGATCCCGATCAGGGCCCGCATCAGGCCGTCGATGGTGAAATTGGCCGGAACGAACAAGGGCAGCATATAGGTGGCGAAAAACAGCACGGTGATCAGCGGCACGCCGCGCCAGAATTCGATGAAGGCAACCGAAAAGATCCGGATCAGCGGGATGGTCGAGCGGCGGCCCAGTGCGAGCGCGATGCCGATCGGCATCGACGCGACAATGCCGGTGACCGACACCACCAGCGTCACCAGGAGACCGCCCCAGAGCCTGGTGTCGACGATGGGCAATCCGCCGCGGTCGAGGCCCATCACGGCGATTACGATGGCGATGCCGGCAAAAACCGCGAGACTTGTGGCGGCCGCGCGCCAGCCGCTGCGGAACCCGCCGTTGAGGAGCAACAGCAGGATCGCGACCGCGGCCGCGGTTGCCGCAAGGTCGGTCCAGAGCGGCTGAGCCGAGGCCTGCAGCCGGTCGCGGAGCCAGGTCAGCGGCGAGATCAGCATCGAGATCGCGAAGCCGAATGCGCCGACCAGCTTGCCGAGCAGGACCAGCAGCGGGCCAATGATCGCGGTCGCCGCTCCGGCGCCGACCAGTGCGCGTCCCGCCTCGCTGATCGCGTCGGCCACGCCGGACAGGATGCCGGCGGTCCAACTGATACCGAAGCCGCCGAGGCCGCCGCCATGCAGCAGGAAGAACGCGACCACCGGAAATGCGATGAAGAACAGCCCGGCATTGAGGCTCTTGGCCGGGAGCCGGGGAATCAGCAGCGGCAGCAGCAGCAGCGCCGCAAGGATGAAGGTGAGATTGACCCGCCAGCGCTCGGCCTCGGGGTAGAAGCCGTAGATGAACTGGGTGAACTTCGCCTGCACATAGGGCCAGCAGGCGCCGACAACGTGCCCCGCATTGGCCGCGAGGCAGGCCTCGCGGTCGGTACCGCGCCAGACCGCGTCGATCAGCAGGAATCGAACGGCCGGGACGACGATCAGCCACAACAGCAGCACGCTCGCAACGGTCAGCAGGATGTTGGTCGGCGTATTGAACAGGCGGGTACGCAGGAAGCCGACAACGCCGGTGGTCTTGACCGGCGCGGCACGCTCGGGGACCAAATCCTGGCGGACAAAGGATGAAGCCGCGATGTCGCTCATGCTCCGAGACTCCGGCCGAGCCGCCAACCGTAGAAGTTCATGATCGCGCTGGTCACCAGCGAGATCAGCAGATAGACGCCCATCGTGATGGCGAGAATTTCGATCGCCTGACCGGTCTGGCTGAGCGTGGTGCCTGCAAATACCGAGACCAGATCCGGATATCCGATCGCTACCGCGAGCGAAGAGTTCTTGGTCAGGTTGAGGTACTGGCTGGTGAGCGGCGGCAGAATGACGCGCATCGCCTGCGGCACCACGATCAGCCGCAGGCTCGAGCCGCGCGGCAGCCCGAGCGATGCCCCAGCCTCCATCTGTCCGGTATGAACGGACAGGATTCCAGCGCGGACGATTTCGGCGATGAACGCGCCCGTATAGGTCGACAGCGCCAGCGTCAGCGCCACGAATTCCGGAATGACGCGCGAGCCGCCGGAAAAATTGAACCCCTTGAGCACCGGCCATTCAAACGTGAACGGCCGGCCGAACACCAGCATCGCCAGCAACGGCAATCCGAGCAGCAGGCCGACCACGTAGGGCCAGATCGCGATCCGATTGCCGCTGTCGAACAGTTGCCGGCGCGCGTAGCTGCGCAACAGCAGCGCGCCGACAATGGCGATCAGGATGGCAAACGCGAAGGCGGCCAGACCCGCCTCGGCGATCGGCCTTGGAATGACCAGGCCGCGATTGTTGAGAAAGACGGCGCCAAACAGCGAGACGCTCTGCCGCGGCGCCGGCAGTGCGGCGAGCACGGCGAGATACCAGAACAGGATCTGGAACAGCACCGGCAGGTTGCGCACCAGCTCGACATAGCCGCCGGAAATCCTCGACAACAGCCAGTTCGGCGACAGCCGGCCGAGCGCCACCAGGAAGCCGATGACGGTGGCAAAGAAAATCCCGATGACCGAGACCAGCAGGGTATTGAGCAAACCCACGAAGAACACGCGGGTATAGGTATCCGATCCGGAATACGGAATGAGGTTCTGGCTGACATCGAAGCCGGCGGTATGCGACAGGAAACCGAAGCCGGAGGTAATGCGCTCCGACTGCAGGTTGGTGCGGGCGTTGGCCACGATCTCGTAGCCGATCCAGGCCAGCACCGCGACAAACAGGATCTGAAGGGCAAATCCGCCCCAGCCGGCGCGGCCGCCGAGCGCACGCCGCAGCCTGGCGACATACTGCGGCGGTCGTGGTCGGGGCCCGGTCGTCATCGCTGCGGCGCGCAGCGATCAGCGGATCGGGGGCGCGTACTGAATTCCGCCCTTGTTCCAGAGCTGGTTGAGCCCGCGGGCAATCCCGAGCTTGGAGCCGGCGCCGACATTGCGATCGAACGACTCGCCGTAATTGCCGACTGCCTTGATGATCCGCGGTACCCAATCCTTGGTGACGCCGAGCGATTCGCCGAAATTGCCGTCGGTGCCGAATACCCGCTTGAGTTCGGGCTTGTCCGACTTCGCCATCTCGTCGATGTTCTTCTGGGTAATGCCGAGCTCCTCGGCGTCGACCATGGCAAACAGCACCCACTTGACCAGATCGAACCACTGATCGTCGCCGTGGCGCACCATCGGGCCGAGCGGCTCTTTCGAAATGACTTCCGGAAGCACGACATGATCGGCGGGATTCGCAAGCTTCAGCCGTTCGGCGTAGAGCTGCGACACGTCGGATGTGAACACGTCGCACCGTCCGGATTCATAGGCTTTCACCGTTTCGTCGGCGGTGCCGAATGCGATCACCTCGTACTTCATGTTGTTGCTCTTGAAATAGTCGGCGAGGTTCTGCTCGGTGGTGGTGCCGGTCTGCACGCAGACCGATGCGCTGTTGAGTTCCAGCGCCGAATTGACCTTGAGCGATTTCTTCACCAGGAAACCCTGGCCGTCGTAATAAGTCACGCCGGTAAAATTGGCGCCGAGCGAGGTGTCGCGGGAAAGCGTCCATGTGGTGTTGCGCGACAGCACGTCGATTTCGCCGGACTGCAGCGCCGTGAAGCGGTCCTTGGCCGACAGCGGCACGAACTTGACCTTGGTCGGATCGTTGAAAATAGTGGCGGCGATCGCCCGGCAGACGTCGACGTCGATCCCGGTCCAGTTGCCCTTGTCGTCGGGCGCGGAAAAGCCCGGCAGGCCCTGACTGACGCCGCAGGATAAGATGCCGCGGTCCGTAACCGTCTTGAGCGTTTGCGCATGGGCGGTTTGGATCGAAAGACCGGCGGCAACAGCGAGGATGAGAACCAGCGATACGCGTTTCATGGTTGAAGCCTTTCAAGGGGTCGTCCGGGAACGTCTGCCTTATCGCCACGCGCCGACGGGCCAACCGGTGATCCACTGCCGATTGCGTCAACCCGGCGGTCAGTTTGACGCAGATTCAGGTCAGGCGATGGATCGAAGGTCGCGGCAGGCCCCTCAACATGCGGCGGCGGAATAGTCGCCGCGCATCACAGAACGACTGACGAGCCGGGTCAAGGGGTTGACGGCTCTGTTTTGTGTCCTGTTACTACCGGGCTCCGGCCCGAGGCGGTTACCCGCGCCCTTTCAAGCGGTATCGCGGCTGCGGCAAAACGTCTTTGGATAGGCGGCAACGGCATGAATGATTCAAGCGATCGATCGGGGTTCGACCCCGCTGCGCCCTGAAACCACGCTGGTGACGGCCGGCCGCGACACCAAGGCGCAGAAAGGGTTCGTTAATCCTCCTGTGGTCCACGGTTCCACCGTGCTGTACCCGACCGCGGACGATCTGCATGCCCACCGCGGCGAATTTCAGTACGGCCGCCACGGCACGCCGACCACCCGGGCGCTGCAGGAAGCGCTGATGGCGCTCGAAGGCCCGCACTGCGCGGGGGTCGGGCTTGCGCCGTCGGGCCTGTCGGCAATCAGCACCACCCTGCTTGCGGTGCTGAAAGCCGGCGATCATGTTGCTGGTCTGCGACAACGTCTACCGGCCTTCGCGCAATTTCTGCAACGGCCTGCTGGCCCGCTACGGTGTCGAGACCAGCTATTTCGACCCCTTGATCGGCGGCGGCATCGCCGGCCTGTTCAAGCCGACCACCCGCGCCGTTCTGGTCGAGGCGCCGGGCTCGCAATCGTTCGAAATGCCCGACGTCCCGGCCATCGCGGCGGCGACGCATGCCCGCGGCGCGCTGGTGATCGACGACAACACCTGGGCCACCCCGCTGTTTCACCGGTCGCTGGATCAGGGCGTCGATATCAGCATGCAGGCCGCGACCAAATATATCGGCGGTCACTCCGACATCATGTTCGGCACCATCTCGGCCAACGCCAAGGCGTGGCCGGTGGTCGCCGAGGCGATCCGGCTGCTCGGGGTCTGTGCGGGACCGGACGATGTGTTTCTGGCGCTGCGCGGGCTGCGTACGCTGGCGGTGCGGCTGGCGCAGCATCAGCAATCCGGCCTCGAAATGGCGCGATGGCTGACGACGCGGCCGGAAGTCCTGCGGGTGCTGCACCCTGCCCTCGAAACCGATCCGGGCCACGCGATCTGGAAGCGGGATTTTACCGGCGCCTCCGGCCTGTTCAGCGTGGTACTGAAGCCGGTGCCGCAAAAGGCGGTCGACGCCTTGCTCGATGCCCTCAAGCTGTTCGGCATGGGGTTTTCATGGGGGGGCTTCGAGAGCCTTGCGATTCCCTTCGACTGCGATTCCTACCGCACCGCGACCAGGTGGACGCCGGGCGGCCCGACGCTGCGGCTGCATATCGGGCTCGAACACGTCGAGGACCTCAAGGCCGATCTCGCACAGCGGGTTTGCGGCCTTCAACGCCGCGATGCGTTGAAAGCCTCGCTTCTGACACTACCTGAAGGGACGTCGTGCGCGGCGCCCGGCGCCGCGTTTTCTGAATGACGCACCAACAAAAACATTGATCCGCTGTCGTTTGGCGATAGCCTGATCCGTCGACTCGCAAAACCGGAATTGGACGAGCATGGGAAGCCTGGTTGTTCTCGACCTGATGGGTGGCGTGGCGTTGCTGCTGTGGGGCCTGCACATGGTCCACAGCGGCATTCTGCGCGCGTTCGGCCCTGATCTGCGTCTGCTGCTGGCGAAGGCTCTCAACAACCGCTTCTCCGCCTTTGTCGCGGGGCTTGGCCTGACCGCGCTGTTGCAAAGCAGTACCGCGACTGCGCTGATCACCAGTTCCTTCACGGCCGAAGGTCTGGTCAGCCTGGTGCCGGCGCTCGCCATCATGCTCGGCGCCAATGTCGGCACCACGTTGATCGTTCAGGTGCTGTCGTTCGACATCTCCGCGGCGGCGCCGGTCCTGTTCGTGATCGGCCTCGTTGCGTTCCGCAGCGGTGCGCGCTCGCGGATCAAGGATATCGGCCGGGTCTCGATCGGGCTCGGCCTGATGCTGCTGGCGCTGCATATCCTGCTCGACACGCTGGCGCCGGCAGAGAACGCGCCCGGTGTTCGCGTCCTGTTGAGCGCGATGACCGGCGATCCCGTGCTGTGCATCGTGCTCGGCGCCATCGTCACCTGGGCGGTGCATTCCAGCGTGGCCAGCGTGCTTCTGGTGATGTCGCTGGCGTTTGCGCATTTCATCACGCCGTTCGCGGCGCTGGCGCTGGTGCTCGGCGCCAATCTCGGCAGTGCCATCAACCCTGTGTTCGAGGGCGCCCGCCGCGACAATCCGGCCAGCTACCGCCTGCCGCTCGGCAATCTCGCCAACCGGCTGGTCGGCGTACTGCTGGTGGCACCGTTTCTGCATCCGATCGCTGCGGCCTTGCAGGCCTGGCAACCCGATCTTGCGAAGTTGACCGCCGAGTTTCACATCGCCTTCAATGTGGCGACCGCGATCATCTTTATCGGCCTGCTCGACCCCATGGCGCGGCTGTTGAAGAAACTGCTGCCGAACCGGGTTCAGGAGGCCGACCCGTCGCGGCCGCGCTATCTCGACGAGAGCGCGCTGGAAACCCCCTCGCTCGCGCTGGCCGACGCCGCGCGAGAAACCCTGCATATGGGCGATCACGTCGAGGTGATGCTGCGCAAGGTGATGGCAGCAATGATGACCAACGACCGCTCGCTGGTCGACCAGGTGTCCAGGATGGACAACAGCGTCGACAGGCTCGACGAAGCGATCAAGCTCTACGTGACCAAACTGACCCGCGGCAGCCTTGACGAGCACGAGGGGCACCGGGCGATGGAGATCATTTCGTTCACCATCAACCTCGAGCACATCGGCGATATCATCGACAAGAACCTGAACGAACTCGCGGCCAAGAAGATCAAGCGCCGATTCCAGTTTTCGGCCGAGGGCGCCGAAGAACTATCGGCATTCCACAAGCGAACCATGGACTCGCTGCGGATCGCGTTTGGGGTGTTCATGTCGGGCGACGTCAACGAGGCCCGCAAGCTGCTGGTAGAGAAGGCGGCGCTGCGCAATACCGAGATTGCCGCCACCGAACGGCATCTCGACCGCCTGCGCGAAGGCCGCCCCGAGACCATCGAAACCACCTCGCTGCATCTCGACGTGCTGCGCGATCTGCGGCGGATCCATTCGCATATCTGCTCGGTGGCCTACCCGGTGCTCGATGCGGCGGGCGAACTGCCGGCCGCCGAGCGCGCCGGCGGCGATCTCGCGACGCTGCCTCGCGCGTCCTCGGCGTAGCAACGGTAAATCAGTCGGTCCGCGACGCCTGCCGTCCGTTCAGGATGATGAAATACAGATTGCGGATGTAAACCAACAGGCCGAGCGCCTGTCCTGCGATGAATACCGGATCCCTGCGGTACAGCGCGTAGACCAGCAGCAGCATGCCGCCGCCGATCGAGAAGAACCAGAATGCCACCGGGATCACGCTCTTGCGCGCGCGTTCCGACGCGATCCACTGCACCACAAAACGCATGGTGAATAAGCCCTGCGCCACGAATCCAAGGACGACCCAGCCGTCGAATTTGAGGACGAAGACCTCGTGCAGATAATTGGCGAGGCTGTTGAACAGGACGGTCATGACGTCACCTCGGTCGCGACCGGCGTCGGTTTCTTGCGGCGGATCAACCACCAGACGCCTGCCAGATCCATGATTCCGACCCACAGCCGATCGAAGAAGCCGTAGTTTGATACGCCGGACCGACGCGGCCGATCGATGACGTCGACATAGGCGATGTCGTATCCCTCGCGGCGGACCAGCGCCGGCAGGAAGCGGTGCAGCCCGTCGAAATAGGGCAGCGCCAGGAACACCTCGCGTCGGAACGCCTTGAGACCGCAGCCGGTATCGCGGGTGCCGTCGTGCAGAATGGTGCGGCGTATCCCGTTGGCGATGCGCGACTGCAGCTTCTTGAAACCGGTATCCTTGCGGCCCACCCGCTGGCCGGCGACGAGGCCCATGCGATCCCCGCCGCTCTCGATCGCGGCAATCAAGTCCGGCAGGAATGACGGGTCGTTCTGTCCGTCGCCATCGAGCGTCGCCACGATGGCGCCCGCCGCGGCGCGGACCCCGCTGCGAACCGCCGCCGATTGCCCCGACGACGTCGCGTGCCGGATCTGGCGCAGGTTTCTGCGCTGCTGCCGGATGGCTGCAAGCCGGTCGGCCGTCGCATCGGTTGAGCCATCATCGACATAGATGATTTCGTAAACCCAGCGGCGGTCGAGCGCCGCAGCGATCTCGGCGATCAGTGGCGCGATGTTCTCGGCTTCGTTGCGCACGGGAACAACGATCGAGACGGCGACGCTGGCGGTGTCTGGAGAAGGCAAATCAGCACTCGTCGTTTGAGATGGCCTGTGAACGGGCCGGTGGCCGGCATCCCCCGGCATCACGGCGACCGCTTCTTATGGGGCGAATGCCGCCCGGGCAACCCTTTTGGCAGCCCGCGGCTTCTATGCCCCTTGTGGCGTGATGGTACCGCGCTCGCCGATCACGAAGCCCAGATGGCGGGCCGCGAACCAGTACCGCACCAGCATCGCACCGGCCAATCCGATCACCGCACCGGCAACCACATCGCTTGGATGATGGGCCAGAAGCACCAGCCGGCTGGCGATGATCAGCAACGCATACAGGATCATCGGAATCCGTGCCTGACGCCACACCGCCGACACCGCGAAGGCCAGTGCGACGCTGGTGATGGCATGCGCCGACGGAAAACTGGCATAGGCCTCGGTTCCGGCGAAATGCGCGAAATTGAAGGCATTGGCTTCGCCGCCGACGAACGGCCGGCCGCGCCCGACGATCCATTTGATGAGCTCGCCGGCGAGCAGCGGCACCAGCACGGCCAGAAACAAGAACTGCAAATGCGTCCCGAGAGCGAGCAGCCGGGATCGCGAGGCACCCCGCAAGCGCGGCAAGATCAGTACCACCGCCAACAACATTCCGGCCAGCAACCACAGCACGAAAGCGGCTTTTCCGAAGTCGGTCAGGACGCGAACCGGCCACAGCCCGGCGCTGCCGCGCGGCGGCATCAGCCGGATTTCCCGCACATCCAGTCCGACCATCAGCGCGACGACGAGGGCTGAGCCGATGGTCGTGAGCAGCAGGGCATGGCGCGCCAATCGGCGCCTCGCCTCGCTGCGTCGCGGATGCGACGGCGGTCGCACCAGTTGGGCGAGCGAACTCCGCGCTAACGCGAAAAGCTGCGCGAAGTAGCCCGAGGGCGTGCCGAGGCCGGCTGGAACGGACATCTTACTCCGTGCCCTCGGAGCGGAATACCGCGATCGAGACCGCCTTGCCTTGCGAGAATATTATAGCCCTCGATCCGGGTCGCCACATTGTAGCGCAGGCCGATCGCCTCCGCGCGCTGGGCAAACGCGCGTTCCGAGCGCGACTCCACCAGCGCGAACCTGCAACTGCCCTGCCCCAGGAAATCCGCGGCCCCCGACCCGTCGGTCAGCAGCGTCGAAGTCCCGGTCATGAACACCAGACTCGGCTCGTGAAAGCCGGCGGCGGCGGCTTTTGGTCCGACGCAGACCACGTTGCGCAGCGCGCGCGCAATCTCGGCGCTTGGAAACAATGGCGTCAGCGCCGGCAACACGACGCCGTAAACCGCGATGGCCAGGAACATCGCGGCGACCACGGCGTTGAGCAGCGAGCGCTCGGCGCGGTTGTCGTCGTAGAGCCACCACGCGAACAGCCCGAAGATCAGCGCCGCCGCCACGAACGGCCACGCCACAAATACCGGCTGTCGCGTCAGCGTCACCGCGCCGATCACGGCAATCAGCGAAGTCAGCGCCGGAATTGCGAACCACCAGGCCGCGCCGCGCCGCAACCACGACCGCGACAGCACGCGTCGCTCCAGCGCGCCGACCGTGAGGATCGCGATCGGCGGATAGAGCGGCAGCACGTAGTGCGGCAGCTTGGTCAGCACGAGCTCGAACACGATCCAGGACGGGATCAGCCACGCCAGCAGGTATTGCGCGCCGGGTTCGCGCCGCGCCCGCCACACCGCCGGCGCCGCCATTCCGGCCAGCGGCGCGCCCGGCCAGAAGGTGATCCAGAACAGCAGCAGATAGACCCCCGGCGGAGCGCCGTGGGACTCCTGCGCGGAGAGCTTGCTCAACATGTCGCCGCCGATCGAATCGGCGAAAAACGCGTCGCCGGCGCGCCAGAAGATCGCGACAAACCAGGGCAGCACCAGAACCAGCATCCACATCAGGCCCCATACCGGGCGAAGCCGCCACAGCCAGCTCGCCGAGCGGTCGAGGATCGCCAGGGTGACGATCGTCAGCGCGACGAACATCAGGATCAACGGCCCTTTGAGCAGGATGCCGCCGGCCAGCGCGGTCCAGAAAATCGCCGGCCATGCCCACGGCGGATGCGCGGGGTCCTCGCCCCGCTGCCAGGACAAATAGACCCGCGCCAGCGCGCCCATCGCCGCGACCACGGTCAACAGCAGCATGGCGTCGGTTTTGGCGAGCCGGGCTTCGACACTGAGCAGCACCGAACTGCACATGATGAGCGCGGCGAGCACCGACCCGCGCCGGGTCACGAACGCCAGTGCCGTCCAGTAGGTCAGCAGCACGGCGCCGAGCGCGCCGGCCAGCGAGGGAATGCGGTACAGCCAGATCCGCAGCGGCGCCCGCGGCAGACCGAGCGCAGACGCGGTCTCGACCACCGCCGCCTGCAGCCAGTAGATCCCGACCGGCTTCTTGTAACGGACGTCGTCCTGAAAGCGGATGTCGACGAAATCGGAGCTCTCGACCATCTGCTTGGTCGCCTGCGCGAACCGCGCCTCGTCGCGGTCGATCGGCGGGATGTTGAAGAAGCCCGGCAGGAACAGCAGCAGGCCGCACAGCGTCAGGAACGCGACCGCGCGGACATGGCTGCCGGTGACAAAATCGATCACGCTGGCGAGACCGCTGCCCGGATTCACCCGGTTTTTGGGCTCGCGCGGCTCTCCAAACCGGGGACGTGCATGGGTCTCAAGCATCGGTTCCGCATACGCTGAAACCGCCGTGGGGACAACCGGTTAGGGAGCATCTATTGAATTCGAACGACAACTGTGTCCGCGGCGCCCGTGGCATCGATCACGGTGAGGCGGGCAAAGCCCGGGCCGGGCGGATCGATCAGGCGCTGGCGGCGGCCATCGATCTCGCCGACGGCGGTGCCATTGACCATCATGGTCATCGGCAGCACCCCGCCGGCGACCTTGACCGGCATCGCGGCAGGCGCCGCGCCGCCCGAGCCGGTCACGTCAATCCGCGAGCCGTTCAACGGGAACTGGATGTGCGGCGCCTGGTCGCCGCCGCTCCGCACCAGTTCCCCGAGCGGGCGAAACCGGCGCAGCGGCAATGGAAGCCTGGCATTGCTGGCGATCAGCACCCCCTTCGGCGGCTTCGGCAGCGGCATCGGCAATTTCCCGGTGCGGGCGAAGGCATCGAACAGGATCGGCGCCGCCGCGGTGCGCCCGACCAGACCTGGAACCGGCGCGCCGTCGGGACGCCCGACCCAGACCCCGATGGTCATGCGGCCGTCGAAGCCGACCGACCAGGCGTCACGGTAGCCATAGCTGGTGCCGGTCTTGAACGCGATCCGGTGCTGCGGCGCGTTTTCCGGCGGCGGCGTGCCCATCAGCACATTGCCGACCTGCCAGGCCGCGACCTGATCCATCAGCCGCAACGGATCGCGCTGATCGTCGTTCGCACGGATGATTTCGCGCAGCGGCCGGGTGGTACCGAGCCGCGGGATTCCCGAATAGAGCTGCACCAGGTCCTGCAGCGTGACCCCGACCCCGCCGAGCCCCATCGCCAGTCCCGGCACCTCGTCCTTCGGCAGGACCAGATTGCCGCCGGCCTGCTTCAGCCGCGCCGACAGCCGGCTGGCGCCGACCCGGTCAAGCAGCGCGATCGCCGGAACGTTCAGGGACAACTGCAGCGCCTTGCGCACCGGCACCGTCCCCTGAAAGGTCATGTCGAAATCCTGCGGCGCATAGTCGCCGAACCGGATCGGCCGGTCGTCGATCAGGCTTTCGGGATGGACAAAGCCGTCTTCGAACGCCAGTCCGTAGATGAACGGCTTCAGCGTCGATCCTGGCGAGCGCACGGCGCGGGTCATATCGACCTGCCCGGCACGCCGGTCATCGAAATAATCCGGCGAGCCAACCCGTGCCAGCACCTCGCCGCTCGCATTGTCCACCGCGATGATCGCCACGGAAATGTTCGGCCCGAGCGCGACGGCGCGATCGCGCGCCAAGGCTTCCAGCATTTTCTGCAGGCTGCCATCGAGCGTCAGCGATATCACCGGCGCATCCCTCACGATGGCGACCGCCCGATCGGCGGAGTGCGGCGCCAGAATGGGAATGGGCCGGCGCATTCGCGGCACCGGCTGCACTTTCGCCTGCGCCGCGTCCTCGTCCGGACACGACGCCCTCCTCGACCATGCGATCGAGCACCCGGTCCCGCGCCGCGCGCGCCGTATCGGGGTAGCGATCGATGCGGCGGGTTTCCGGCGATTGCGGCAACGCCACCAACAGCGCCGATTCCGCCAGCGACAGGCGTTTCGGCTCCTTGCCGAAATAGGCGATCGAGGCCGAACGAACGCCCTCGAGATTGCCGCCATAGGGCGCCAGCGCGAGATACAGATCGAGGATCTGATCCTTGCTCAACTGCCGCTCGAGCTCGATCGCGCGGACGATCTGGCGCAGCTTGGCTTGAACCGAACGCTCCCGCCGCGGCTCCATCAGCCGCGCGAGCTGCATCGTGATGGTCGAGCCGCCGGACACGATGTGACCGCGGGTGATGAGTTGAAGCGCGGCGCGGCTCAATGCCAGCAGGTCGACGCCGCCGTGCGCATAGAACCGCCTGTCCTCATAGGCGAGCAGCAGCCTGAGATAGGTCGGATCGACGCCGGTTCTGGCATCGACCGGCAAGCGCCAGCGGCCGTCGGCCATGGCATAGGCGCGCAACAGCTTGCCGTTGCGGTCGATCACCGTGGTCGAGACCTGCTCGGCCTGGGTCAGCGGCAGCGGCCCAAGCGAAACCACCCAGGTCGCGAAGACCGCTGTCACGATCAAGCAGACCGCCGCCGCGGCCGCCGCCATCACCCTGATCCACCGCCGGCGGCTCGCACCAGCCGCGGCAGGCGCTATGGCGATCTCTCCGCTCATTTCGCCGGACGCACCTCGATGGCGCCGGTGCCGGTGCGGCCGTAGCGCGAAGGATTATACATGTCCTCGACGTAAGCCTGCGGCAACACATATTTGCCGGGCGAGACCGCGCGTACCACATAGGCCACGGTAAACACCGACTTGGCGTCGCTGGCGCGATCGATGGCGGCGGTGAAGCGGTCGTCGCGGAATTCGGTGTTCTCGGGCTCTTCGCCGTCCTCGATCCAGTCCAGTGTACCGGCGTCGCCGGACGAGACCAGATGCGGATTGTCGATTTCAAAGCCTGCGGGCAGATAATCCGAAACCATGATGTGGCCGTATTCCGGCTTCGGCTCGGTGATCTTGAGCACCACCGCGAAGCGGTCGTTCTGCTTTGCCTTCGACACATCGGCCGGCTTGCCGTCGAGCGTAAAATAATTGCGTTCGATCTTGAAGCCGTTCGACGCCGATGGCTCCGGCGTGACCGGCGCCCCGCTGACCGAGACCACCGCCTGCACCGGCGTATCGCCGGTGTTGGTGATCTTGACCGGCTTGCCGTCCATCTCGGATGCCCTGTAGCTGCGGTAAAGCGCGGTCTTGACCGGCGATCCGTCGAGGTCGAGCGTCAGGTTTTCCTTCGCCAGGGCGCGCGAGGCCAGCACCAGCCAGGCATTTTCCTGGGTCGAGGTGTACGGCGTGAGCCCGCGCGCCGCTTCGACGCGCGCCACCGCCTGGGTCAATGTCGCATGCGGCGCGTTGCCTTCACTGGCGAGCGTGACCAGCGCCGCGGCATCCCGCAAGGCGCTGCCATAGTCGAGCCGGCCGAATTCCAGCACAGGCTTGGGCGCGAGACTGTCGAGCGCGGCGGCATAGACCCGCTCTGCCCTGCTGCGGTCGCCGACCAGCGCCAGCGCCGCCGCCAGTTGCGCCTTCGCGATCGGGGTCGCCAGATTGTTCAGCTTGGTATCGGCGAGGTAACGCAGGTCGCCGATCGGCGCGGTGCCGTTGCGGGCGAGCACGTAGAGGCCGTAAGCGAGATCGCGGCCGCCATCTTTTTCCGGCTCGTTCGCGTTCACGACGGAATTGCGGATGCGATCGAGCGCGCTCCTGAACAGGACATCCGGAACCGCGAACCCCTTCTCGCGGGCGCGGGTCAGGAAGTCGGTGACATAGGCATCGAGCCAGGCGTCGTCGCCGCCGGCTGACCACAATCCGAACGATCCGTTCGAACCCTGCCGTGCCAGCAGCCGATCGATGGCGTCCTTGACCCGCTGGTCGACCGCCGCATCCATCGCAAGATGTGCGCCGATGGCGAGATCATTGACATAGAGCAGCGGCATCGCCCGGCTGGCGACCTGCTCCGAGCAGCCAAAGGGGTAGCGGTCGAGCGCCTTCAGGATGGTCGCGGCATCGAGCGCGGTGGAGAGGCTGACCGACAGCGAGACGCTGCCGGTGCCCTGCACCAGGTCGGAAAACATGTCGGATGTCAGGGTGAGGCTCTCGCCCCTGGCCAGGGTGCGGATCGAGCGCCGCGCCAGGATCTGGGTGGCGGCCTTGACATCGAGCGCATAGTGCCGCGCCAGCGTCAGCCCGTTCGGTCCGCTGATGTCGACATCGAGTTGCGCCGTGCCGGTGCCGCCGGCGTCGAGCGCCAGCGCCATCGAACCGCGCTGCCCGGCGGCCAGCGTTACCGTTGCGGTCGGGTTGCCGCTGACTTTGATCGGTCCCGACGGCCTGACGTTGATGGTGTAGTCGCCCGGCGCGCCTTCGACGTTGTCGAGATCGAAACTCATGGTGGCGTGATCGCCGGTGAGCAGGAAGCGCGGCAGCGTCGCCGTCAGCACCACGGGATCGCGCACCGTGACATCGGTCGTCGCACGGCCGAGCTTGCTCGCGGTCCACGCCACCGCCATCACCCGCGCGGTACCGGCAAACTCCGGAATGTCGAAGTCGATTTCGGCCGAACCGTCGGGACCGACGGTGACGATCCCCGAATACAACGCGAGCGGTTTCTGGGTCGGCGGGCTGCCCTGCAACTCGGCACCGGCGGAATCGCCGCCGGTCCTGAGCTGACCGCGGGTGCCCTGCATGCCGTCGATCAGTTGCCCGTAGAGGTCGCGGATCTCCGAGGTCAGGCGGCGTTGGCCGAGATAATAATCGTCCGGCGCCGGCGGCTTGTAATTGGTCAGATTGAGAATTCCGACATCGACCGCGGCAACGACGATTTTGGCATCTTCTCCAGGGCTTAACCCGCCAAGCTGAACCGGCAGCTTCAGCGTCGTGCCGGGACGGACCAGAGCCGGCGCGGAAACATTGACCGTCAGCGTGCGGGCCTTCTTGTCGATGCCGAACCATTTCAGCCCGATCGCCCGCCCCGGCATCCTTTGCGCGGCGGTGTCGAGCGGACGGCGCAGGGTCGCCACCACATAGGCACCGGTGCCCCAATCCCGGCCGACGGGAATTTTCACCTGCGCGGTACCTTCGCTGACGTCGGTGGTCTGCGTCGTCAGCAAGCGGTCGCCCAGCACGTTGATGGTGAGCTTGCCGGCCGTCCGCGCGTTCACCGACACCACCATGATGTCGCCGGATTGGTATTGCGGTTTGTCGATCGAGGTTTCCAGCAGATCGGGGGTGTCGGCGCTGCCGTCGGAATACCAGCCGACATCGAACCGAACCGAGGTGAGCGGCCCGTCGGCCTCGCTCGATTTGACGTCGAGGCGATAGCGGCCCGGCTGCGGCGACAGCGTGATCCGCGACGGCTTGTCCGCCGCGACCGAGACATCGCCATCGGCGACGCGCGTGGTAGATTTGACCGGTTCGAATTCCCAGGACGAATTCTGGCGATACCACTGATAATGGGATTCGATCTTCAGAAGCTCATAACGCAGGCCATCGCGCGGCAGCGGCTTGCCATCGGGCGCGACGAACACGACGTCGAAGCCGGCCTTGTCGCCTTCCGCGACGTTCTTGTCGCCGAACAGCGGTTTCACGCCGATCATGGCCGCTGCGGGCGTCACCGGAAGCACCACCTTGCGCTCCACGGCGCGGCCGCCGGCCTCCGCCATGCGGATGAAGATCTGGGCCTCCTGCGGACGGGTCGAGGTCGGCGGTTTTGCCAGGCTGACCGGAAAGGTCGCGGCGCCATTGGCGTCGGTTTCGGGCAGGTTCTCGATCGGAGTCCGCTCGTTGCTGGTGGTCTCCTCGTCGGCGACGCCAAACTGATAGCCGGCAAAGCCCGGGCGTTCCGCCGCGGGCGCCACCAACAGATCGCCCTCCAACTGCAGTCCCGAGGCGGGCGCGCCATACAGGAAATGGCCGTCGACCTTCAGTTCCGCCGGAGCATCGGCTTTGATCGCCTTGTCCTTGCTGGAGATATCGAATTCGAGCCGTTCGGGGACGTAATCCTCGACCATGAAGGTGGTTTCGCCGACCGGGGCGGCTTTCGGATCGGTGAATGCGCGCACCCGCCAGGTTCCGGCCGGCACGGCGGAATTGAGCGGCACCGCCAGGCTTCGCCCGCCGGCGCCCTGGTCGGCCAGCACCGCCCTGCGGAATTCGACGCCGTCGGGACGCTCGATCACCAGCGTCAGCGGCCCGCCGGTGACGGCATTGCCCTGGCCGTCGCGCAGCAAGGCGGTCAGATAGACCGTTTCGTTGGAGCGATAGACGCCGCGTTCGGCATAGACAAAGGCGTCGGCGCCAGCGGGCACCGCCCGCCCCGCGACGCCGCGGTCCGAGAGGTCGAATGCATCGGCTTTCAGGCTGAGAAAGGCGTAGTCGGCTTTCGCGCCGGTCACCGTCACCATCGCGGGTGACAAGCCGCCCTCGCCGCGCGCAAGGCCGGCCTCGAACAGCACGTGACCGGATTCGTCGGTCTTGCGGGTAGCGAGAATTTCGTTGTTGCGCGCGATCAGCCGCACCTCGGCGCCGGCGACCGCCTCGGTCGAGGCCAGCGAATTGACAAACACATGGATGCCGTCATTGCCGGAGAACGCCGTGAGGCCGAGATCGGAAACGATGAACCATTGGGTCGCAAGCTGGCTGTCGTCGTCGCTGCCGGGACCCTTGGCCGCCGCCGTCATGACATAGACCCCGGGCTGCAGGTCGCCGAGCGCCTGATCGACCGGGAATGCGGTCGTGACATCCTGATTGAGCGTGGTCGCGGTGGCCAGCTCCCCCGACCAGACCTTCTCGCCCCGCTCGTTGCCGAGACTGGACAGCTCGTATTTGCTGAGGGCACGCTGGAAATCGCTGTCGATCACCGTGTTGATCAAATTACGGTCGCCGATCCGAAACACGTTGACGGTCACCGCCGGGGTGTTGACGCTGACCAGCGGGATACCGCGCTGGCCGGCGCGCGGCAGCACATAAGCGCGCCCGGTGAAGCGAACCAACGGCTTGCGGTCGCGCACATAGATGTTGAACTCGGCTGATTTCGGCAGGCTTTCCTTCACCGACGACGGCAGGCCGGCGCGCAGCACGATATTGTAGCGCTCGCCATGCTTGAGGCCATCGACGCAAAGCTGCCTTTGCTCCGACGACAGCGCCGGCTTGTCGCTGCCCGCGAGCGCAAGGAACGGCGTAAAATCGGTCCGCTTGGCGAGGTCCTCGGAGAACTGGAAGCAGGCGCGCGGCGAGGCCGAGTCGGAATCCACGGTGTAGTCGAGCAGCCGGAAGCCGTGCTCGTCGCGCATTTTTTCGTAGCGGCCGCGGACATCGGCGACCTCGCGCAGATCGAGCGACAGCCGCAGTGCATCGAGCGCCGGACGCCACAGCTTGCGCTCGGCCATCGCCCGGCCGAGCACGGACAGCGCCTCGGCCTCGTCGGCGGCGTTGCCGGCACGCTGATAGGCGATATAGGCGGCGGTCGAGGCACGTTCCAGCAGGAAGGTCTGCTCGCTGTTGTTGGCCGGGCTGATCTGGAAGATGGTGCGGGCCAGCCGCAGCCAGTTGGCGCTGTCCTCCGGCGTGGTGGCGGCGATTTGCCCGAGGATCTGCAGGCCGGTGCGGAAATCGCTGCGCTTGAAGGCGGCGTCGGCATCGGCGCGCAGGCTCGCCGCCGACTTGGCGACCGGACCCGCCTCGCTCGTGATCTGGGCTTCCAGCTTGATCGCGGAATCGGCGAGGTCGTCGCGCCGGAAAGCCTTGTCGGCCGCCTGCGCCGCAACCAGGCCAAACGCCAGCGTGGCGCAAAGTGTCGCGGCGCGAACCAAACCGATCATGACGGAGCTCCCTGGCGCCGATGAGCGCCGTGCATGGAAAAGAAAGGCGCGAAAGGTGACGGACTCATGGCCGCGAAACCGGGGTAGCGGAAAGTCGCATGCGGCATGGCCGGGGCAGTCTCCGGCGCGCGCGCCAAGACGGGGTGGCGCGGCTTGGCACGAAAGCCGGACCGCTCAACGGGTCCGCCCCCTGCTTGGTCGGCCGGTCGGCGAAAATGGTTCGGAACAGGCTTGGCGTCACAGCGGATTTTTCATATTGGCAGTGCTATGAAGCCAAGGCGGCAGGCCCGCCGGACGGTCCCATAGCTCAACTGGATAGAGTAACGGATTTCTACTCCGTGGGTTGCAGGTTCGAATCCTGCTGGGATCGCCATCTTTTCATTTCGACTCAATCCTTTCAATGACTTGCGGCTCATTTTGGCTCACCGGGTTGATGGGTGAGCCAATTCCTGTTCCCGAAATGAGCCTCGCCGCGCCCTGCGCCATGACCTTTCGGTTCGCCGCCTTGGTGTAGACTTGGGTCTCGGAGATCGACGTCCAACCGAACCACGCCATCAGATGGTGATCCGTGGCCCCCTGCTCTGCCAGATAGGTAGCCGCGGCCTTCCGACGGCCGTGAGACGTGCACTGCTTGGGCAGACCCGCCGCATCGCACAAATCCCGGAAATGATTCCCGAATCCCGCAGCGGTGAACGGCTTGCCTTGGGCGGTCACGAGAAACGTCAGGTGATCGCTGGCCGGCATCGCGTCGATGGCCTCCTGCAGTGCCGGCATGATCTCGACATTGAACGCGACATTGGTTTTTTGCCGGCGCATCGACATCATCTTGCCCCGGACATGTTGGCGGCCCATCCGGACGACGTCGCACCTTGACTGACCCGCCTGCAGAAGCAAAGCGTACGCCAGCCGAGCGCGGGTACCGACCGGATAGAAAGCCTCGAACTGCGCACACTCCGAAGATTCCCACGGGTGATGGCCTTTAGTTTTCATCTTGGCCATCGTCAGACCCACCAGCGGGTCAACTTTGATCATGTCGAGCGATAGACAGTGATCCAGAAAACCGCGCATCGCCTTTTTCCAGTTTCGGGCCGCCGCGGGCGTCTTGGCGTTCAGGATGACCTGCATGGCGGCCCGGTGCATGAGCGCGATTCGCTTTTCACCATGGTCGGTCCGGAACCGTTCAAGTTCGGCCCGGCGCATTTTCCGTGAGCTGATGGCGAGCGCCTTGAACGATGCCGATTGATAGTAGCTGACCAAGCCGGCGTTGACCGTCCCGGCGACGGTTCGGCTGGCGCCCATCTCAGCTTGGCCCCAGTCACCCCTGAGGGCCGCCTGGCGCGCCTCCATGAACTCAGGCGACCAAGGTAGACCGGGGAGCGGGATCTTCTTGTGGCCCGGCCTGCGCAAATAGAAGCGCGGCTTTCCGTGCTGATCGACGTAGCCGTGAGTCCAGCGGGGATATTTGCGCTTCACTTCACCGCATCCCATTCGTTGGAGCGCGCCTCAGTTCCGTTCGCGTCCGAATCGCCAGCGAACACGATGATCTTGCCATTTTCGAGCTCGACACGATCAACCTTCACGCCAGCTTTAACCACGCCTTTTACGGCCTTAGTGACGTCGCCCTGTTTGAAGGTTTGCGTACCACGGGACATCAGCCGGCAACCCTGTTTTCGCCATCCATGCGAAGCCGGATGCTTCGGATGATTTCACTGTTCTGGCTCGCACCATTACGAGCGGCTTGGCGCTCGATCCACGTTTTTACGTCGCGCGGTAAGCGCACTAAGATCGGAGCTGATTCCCGCTGAGCCATTTGCTATTCCAGATGATATCGCCCTGATATTCTGATGTAGCCAGCTTGAATAGATGCCATCTAGAGAAGTGCGTTATTGGCGGGTCGCCGCGGGTGGAAGATCGGAGCACCAATTCCGGACGCTTCGCTCACTGATGTCGGATTTCGGCTGCAGCGCAACTGTCGCGATCTTCGCAACCGTGTCATACAGAAACGAACCGAACAATGCTTGGGTGATGGTGGCGATCGCGCGGACACTCCCTCTATTCTTATCGCTACCTCGTGCGCGGCTCCTTCGGCCGATGATGTATGGCGCATCATTTTGTCCGAGATCGACTACTCGTCCCTGTTCCTTGAGCAGACCTGCGTGCTTCTCGAGACCGACGGCCACGATTCGCGCGGCCCTAGCGAATTCCTTATCCGCTTGGAACATAGGGTCCTGCGAAATCCATCGACACAGGAGGGCTGCCTCGTTCCATTTCGTGGCCCATTCTTTTGCGTTTCGACGTGTCCACATACTTCGGGGACTGCTCAACTCGGACACGACATGCGCAAACAACAACGCGCAGGCTCGCTCATCAATCGAAAAATGTCTTTCACGGATTCCCCAAGTGTCGAGACTGTCGATAACTTTGGCCTTGACCTTACGTTTTCGCAGTCTTCCCCAGACCTTTTCCATCCTGTTGTCAGTCAACAACCGTTGCGATACCTCTCCTACGGGTATGGCCATTGCCATGCTTTTCACCGCGCCCGGCACCCATTCTGGTATTTCTTTTGCCGACATCTCGCCTTCCAAGTTAGCCGCCTCGGTAGCCCGCACTAGCATTACAGTTGCTTTTTCGGAAGGCTTCTGAATCAATGGGCAACCATGATTCGAAGATCGTGGGCGCGGGCAGCGTCGATTGAAGAGACGCTTGCGTTGTGGGCGGCGTCGCTTCGAGAGGTCAAGAAGCGGATACGTCCGTTGTTCACGCAAGAGCGTGTTGCGACCAATGCAGGCTTGTTCCTGGAAGGTCTGCTTGGAGATGAACAACGCAAGACCGGTTGGATGCGCGCGGAGGCGGCTGGCGATCCCGGCCCTTGGCGGCAGCAGGCGATCCTGGGTCGCAGGGATTGGGACGCCGATGCCCTGCGCGATATCGTCCGGGGCTATGTCATCGAGCATTTGGCGGATGATGATGCGGTGCTGGTGATCGACGAGACCGGCTTTCTCAAACAGGGCAAAGCGTCATGCGGCGTGGCGCGGCAATACACTGGTTCCGCGGGCAAGATCACGAACTGCCAGATCGGGGTGTTCGCAGCCTACGTTTCGCGCCACGGCCATGCGTTTATCGACCGTACGCTGTATCTTCCGAAGGAATGGACCGACGATCCAGATCGTCTGGAAGCCGCATATGTGCCTGCCGATGTCGGCTTTGCGACCAAACCAAAGCTTGCGACGAGAATGATCGCCCGCGCGATAGCCGCGTCTGTACCATTCAAGTGGGTTGCCGGTGATACCGTCTACGGTGTTGGCGACATCGAACAGCAACTACGCCGCGCCGGCAAAGGCTACGTGCTTGGGGTCAGCAGCGCTCATGTGTTCCGATCCTGGGGCAAGCGGTCGCCGGTCGCCGGTACGGCCGCAGACCTCGCCCGGACCCGGCGCCCGTCCGACTGGAAGCGCCTGTCGGCGGGAGCCGGAACCAAAGGACCGCGGCTGCACGATTGGTGTTATCTCGAATTGGCCGATCTCGAGGTCGGGCAATTCAACCGTGCAAATGATGGTTTGTGGACGCGCGGTCTACTGATCCGTCGTCGCATCGCCGACGGTGACCTCGCCTTCTTCACCACCTGGTGCCCGGCGGGAACATCCATTGAAACGCTGGTCGCGGTCGAAGGCCATCGATGGGCGATCGAGGACAGCTTTGAGACCGCGAAAAACGAGTTCGGGCTCGATCACAACGAGAGCCGATCCTGGCATGGCTGGCACCGTCACGTGTCCCTGGCGATGCTCGCCTTCGCCATGATGGCCGCGATCCGCCATCGCGCCAACCCGCCACCGCCCAAAAAAACCAAACGCCGAACTCCGAAAAAAGGCAAAACCTCACCACCCCGCCGCTGATCCGCTGGTCAATCCAGGAAATCCGCCGCATCGCCGTCAAACTCGCTCGAAACCGTATTCAACCCGCGCATGTCATCGCATGGTCATTCTGGCGAAGGGCTCACCAGGCTGCCGCTCAACGCGCTCACCTCAAAGCAAAAAGACAACTGTAATGCTAGGGTCTGTACTCAATAACGACTAACCCATTGAAATTAAATCGATCTGCTTTTCCGCTCCGTGCATCAACGGTGAATCAGATCAAAGACTTACGCGTTATTAAGTCCAGACCCTAACAGAAGTGAGCATCATATTTCGACCGCGTTGGCGACAGAAATCGCGGTTTCAACGGGTGTGAAGATATCGACGTTCGCCCCCGGCGCACGGATCGTCACGATCAGCGCGTATCGCGCCCGCCGGTCGAACCGTTCCAGATAGGGCTTTTCCTTCCACCAGCCGCCGACCGGAAACACGCCAATCGCGTCGCGCTCGGCGAGATCGGCCGCGCTGCCTAACCAGAAGTCCGAATGCAGCGAACCCCGGTCGCGGAACGTGCCTAGCAGCCAATCCTCGCCGCCACCGCCGCCGGGCGTCCCCTCCTCCTCATCGCGCGCCGCGTGGTTAATGCGCGCTCGAAACTCATCCACGGTTTCGGTCGCCATCTTCACACGGAAACGCAAGCCGTGGGATGCGTAGCGATGTCGCCGGGTCCATCCGCGCTCGCCCGGATTGGGTTCGATGAAATACGACAAGGTCGCACGCAACTCGCCCTGCGCCTCGCCCAGCGCCGCGAGCTCGTTCTTCGGCCGCGGCAACCGATGCAGCTTCATGTCGCGCGTCTTCGCCGGCGCGCTGCCCTCACGCTGGAATGGCTGCAACTCATCTTCCACGATAAGGGTTAGATCATCGCGCGTCGACAGAAGGGCGCGATCGAGATCGGGCACGCCATATCCATACCGGCGCACGAGTGCCTGGATTTGCGTCTTCGCCCCATGACAATCGTCGACGCGCGCCTTCATTGCCGGCGTCCATTCCGCGGAATGCACCATCAGCGCCCGGACGGTCTCGGGCCAAAAGCCGCGGCGGGCGGCGATAATAGCACCCGCCATCCGCGCGGCGTGCGCTGTGGCCGCGCTGGTATCGCCGATCGTTGTGAAGTGCCGGTTCTCCGGCCGGAAATGTGTCGTCAGAATCTGCAAGTCGTCGATCGGCTCGCCCGGCAGGGCGCCGTCGTGCGCGAGATTACCACCCTCGAAGACGACGTCCGGCTTGACCGGCCATTGCCGATCCCAGATCACCGATGTGCGGCTGCGCGGTGACAATTCGCCAGCGGGCGCGATCGGCGCGTAGGCAGCAAACGCAGGATCGGTGATATCTACCTTCTCGGTGAAAGCGCCCACCGTCAGCGCGTTCCAGGCCTGCGCTGGATCGTCCACCGGTTCGACATCGTTGCGTGTGAGATGATCGGCCGGCATAAGGTCGTCGGCGATGTTGCCGGCGGACAGGATGATCAGCCGACGGTTCTCTTCCTCGAAGCAAAGCTGATCGACAGCGGCCGACCAGGAGGACGGCCGTCCCCGCGTTGGGTTCACGCTGGTCACCGCCATGGCGATGGCGCGTCGCCGTTGAGGCGCCTGAATCTCGGCACGCGCGATCGCTTCACCGGTGATGGCGCCGTAGAGATCGGGATCGTTCGCCGGTTCCGATAAGGGCGGCAAGATGCGCACGCTTTCAAGCTGATAGGCTGGTGTGACGGCATCGCCCTCGGTCAAAACCGTAACCAGATCGCCGTAAAGCGCTACGCCGGCCATGCGTGTCCCGTGTCCTTGCCATGCGGGCGTATCATCGGCGCCCCAAGCTGGGTTGATCGTATGCCAATCGGCCTCCGCGAGCGCCGGCGAGAGCAGCGGGTGCGTGCGCCGCACGCCGTTGTCAAGGAGGCAGACCGCGACGTTGCTGTCGGCCGGCGCCGTAAAGCGATTGAGAAGCTCGTCGCTCCAGGCGCGTTGCTCGGCGCCGCCAAGTCCCATGAAGAAGGCTGGAGTATCCTTGGCGCGTCGAAGCTCGGCAACTACGTCGCTATGAGCGACGAGCCGGTCGAGCGTGACTGTGTCCGACAGCGCGAGGACGACTTCGCGCTCTGGAAAGTGCACCGCATGGGCGCGAAGGCCATTATTAAGCGCCTGAGCCGCACGCTCGAAGGTCTCGCGCCGCCCTTCGCGAAGCCACACTTCCCACCAGACCCGTTCGGGGGCCAGTTGGGGAAACAGCCCATCCTCGTCGGTAAACAGCGATCGCGCCGTCGCCAAACGGACCGTATCGATTCTCGAGACGAGCGGCTCGTTCCGTGGTCGGCCGGCCTGGGTGTTCGTGGTGCGATACGCGTCGATCTTTCGCAGATAGTAGTTCTCCGCCCGCGCAGGGACAAACACCGATGCTAGCAAAGGATCGCCCGGCTGCGCCGGTTCGCGGACCGCGACCACTTCCATGTGCTGGCGCCGATCGGCTAGAAGATCGAGCCCTGCCCGCTCGGTCCCCGGAAGCTGGACCTCGAGATAGAAGCCGGGCATTCCAACCGCGACGCCGGCATCGCGCGCAGCCATCTGCTGGTGCGCCGCCTCTCAGCGCCTGCCCGACCGCTTGCGCCAGCGCCGCCGCGTGCGCCGCGCGCTCGCGCTGCGGCAGACCTGGCGGCGTGATGATCTGAGCGGGACGTCGATAAGGTTCTGTGACGCCGTTGTTTCGCAGCAGAAGATGCGGGCGGTCGCGCGGAAAATCATCTGCCATCGAAGGTCCGCGCCTTTAGCTCGATAGCGTCGCGCGTCGGCGCTCCGCTAATGCGTCAATCAGCGCTTCCGATGTAATCCGCTTGGCACTTCGCAACAGAATCGACTTCGCTGCATCGTCGGCGGCACGCACGATCTCGGCCTGGGACAGGCCGGAGGTCTGCTCGGCGGCCTCTCGCCAAGCAAGACCGCGCGTATCGAACCGGTCCAGCCGTGCGCGAAGCAACGCCTCAGCCAGAGCGGCATCAGGCACGGAATACTCGATCACGTCGTCGAAGCGGCGAAACAACGCCTTGTCCAGAAGCTCCGGATGATTGGTCGCTGCCACGATCAGGCCATGGCTTTCGTCCTGCTCGAGAAACTGCAGAAAGGAGTTCAACACGCGACGAATTTCGCCGACGTCCTGGCGCTCGCCCCGACGCGCGCCGATCGCGTCGAACTCATCAAAGAGATAAACGCCGCGCGTCGCCTGCATGGCATCGAACACCAGGCGCAGCTTCGCGGCGGTCTCACCCATGAACTTCGTGATCAGCCCATCAAGCACGATCGTGAATAGCGGCAGATGAAGCTCGCCCGCCAACACCGCCGCCGTCATAGTCTTGCCTGAACCGGGTGGGCCGACGAGCAGCAGTTTTCGGCGGGGTTGAAGCCCGTGATCTCGCAGGCTCTGCTGTTGCCTCTGTTCGCTCAAGACCCGTTCGAGGCGCGCGCGAATGGCATCAGGCAGGATCATCTCGGGCAGCCGCTCATCGGGATAGCGGGCATTGAGTAGGCCTGCGAGCTCACCTTTCGGCTGCACCAGCGGGACTGGCCCGCCCGGGCGTTGCATTGCCGACTCTTTGGCCTTGGCGGCATCGACCAATTCCTTGACCTCTTGGGCAAGTTTGCCGTGGCCTTGACGCGCCTCATGGGCGGCAAGCTGCATCGCGGTGGCGAGGAAGCGATCCTCATCTCCGGCGATGTAGCTTTTCAGCAGTGTTACGATGTGGCGGGCCGTGGTCATAGGCTGCTGCTGCGAAGGGTAGGTGGATGTGCGACGTTAGCTTTACTTATCTTTCTTGTATCGCTGAATCGTGTCTTTTCCCTTGTCGCTTCGGGACGGCCCCTCGACCGGGCCCCTTATCGCCAATGTTTTGGGACCGAGGGCAACCTGAAATTCCCGCGGGACCGCCCTATGAGCGGCCCGCACGGCTCCGCTTGGAGCGAATCGAGGCCGATGCCGGCGGCGTGCGGCGTCAGGCCAACCGCCGGCGGACACGGTTGACGGTCATCGCCGACCAGGGCGCGCCGGTTGGCGGAGGTGGCCGCTCTCTGACAGCAGGATGCCGATGGCGGCGGTCGCGGCTGCGGGTGTCTGCTCCCTTTTCTCGGGCTTGACCGTTAGCGCTGAGCCGGCAGATCATGTCTCGATTGGCTGTGCGCGTCGTAGATTCGTATCTGAAGCATCGGAAAACGGCGCTTCAATTCGATCGCGCCGTGTTCTGCGCCCTCCTTGGTGCTGAACTCGGTCTTCAGTCGTCCATCGATTTCGAGGGCAAAACCAGATTTTGGCGGTTCGATCGTTCGGCCGGGCATTCGGAATCCATGGTCATTGGCGGCAGCGTGAGCATCTGGTTACGGTGAGTTCCGGCATGGCCGACAAGCCTGTTCCGATGACTGTGGATGGAGTAGTCGCATGGGCGATTTGTTCGGCCTTCAGCGCTTCGTGGACGCGCAAGCCGCAGTCTACCGGCAGGTCGTCGAGGAACTGTCGCGCGGACGAAAACGGACACATTGGATGTGGTTCATCTTTCCGCAGATCGCTGGCCTCGGCTTCAGCGCGATGGCGCAACGCTTCGCAATCGGCTCGCGCACCGAGGCCGTCGCCTACCTGGACCACGATCTGCTCGGACCCCGCCTGCTCGAATGCACGCGCAGCGTTTTATCGGCAAGCGAAAAGACCATAACCGATGTCCTCGGTTCTCCCGACGACATGAAGTTCCGGTCGTGCATGACGCTGTTCGACGCCGTCTCGCAGCAGGAGATATTCGCGGAGGCGCTCGCTGCCTTCCATCCAGACGGGAAGGACCGCGCGACTTTGACGATTTTGGAGACGCTTGGGCACTCATGACGATGGCTCCCGGAGGAGCGGGAACCCCGCCACAGCTTATTTGTTCTTCCACGGAAACCAACGGAACCGGTCGAAATTTGTCGTTGCAAGAAAACACCGAATTCACAACCGAGGACCTCGAAGCCCTGCGCAGGGCCGTCAAGGCGCTCGAGCATCCGAGCCTCGCCGGCCGGCTCACCAACATCGCTGGCAAGCCCGTCGAACTGATAGGTTACGCCCTGCCCGCTTTCGCCTCCAAGGCGATCGCTTCCGCGACATCGAAGGGCCTCGAAGCGGCGCTCAAGGTCGCATTGCGCACGCTTCCGTCCTCCCCTCGTACCAATTCGCAATTTCTGCACCGGGCGCTGGCTACGGCCTCGGGGGCTGCGGGCGGCACGTTTGGCCTGGCGGCCCTTCCGGTCGAACTGCCGGTTTCGACCGTCATCATGCTGCGTTCAATCGCGGACATCGCACGGAGCGAGGGCGAGGATCTATCCAAACCGGAGGCTGCTCTCTCCTGCGTCGAGGTCTTCGCACTGGGCGGGCGGGCCGGATCAGCCGACGCATCGGAGAGCGGATACTTCGCCCTGCGAGGTGTGCTCGCCAAGACGGTTACGGAAGCCGCGCGCTTCGTCGCCGAACGCGGTGTCGTCAACGAAGGAGCTCCCATCCTCCTGAAGTTCATCACGCAGGTCGCAGCACGCTTCGGACTGGTGGTCACGCAGAAGGTTGCCGCGCAGGCCCTACCTGTCGTCGGCGCCCTCGGCGGCGCCGCCGTGAACTACGCCTTCATCGAGCACTTCCAGGATGTCGCGCGTAGTCATTTCACGGTGCGACGCCTCGAGCGGATCTACGGCAAGGAGAAAGTTCGCTCCGAATATGATTTGATCGCCGACAGACTTTAGGCAGGTCTTGAAGGGAACGAGCGATTGGCCAACTGACGGGCGGCCCAGCACCCGATTTCAACAACATGCTGGCGAGCATTAATTCTGCTCAGGACAGGACGCACCTCAATCGCGGCGACGACCACGCCGGGAACCGTATCTGTCTTTCCTAGTTCACTACCAACCGAAACGACAGGGAACTCACACCATGCCTACTCGCGCGCGGCAGATCTTCAAACCCCAGTTTCGCTTCGGACTAGGCGGAGTATCCCTGGGCAACGAGTTCAACAAGCACACGGACAAGGAAGCCGAGCGCACGCTCGAAGCTGCATGGGACGTGGGCGTACGATATTTCGACGTCGCTCCATGGTATGGATTTGGGTTAGCCGAGCGGCGCTTCGGACACTTTCTGCACAACAGGAATTGCGACGACTACTTGCTTTCCTCCAAAGTAGGAAAGTTGTTCAAGGCATCGAAGGACAATCGGCATGCGGAAATCTACCCGTTGTCAGATTCTCCGAATGACATCGTCTTCGATTACACGGCCGACGGTGTGCGCCGCTCGATTGAGGACAGCCTTCAGCGGCTTGGCGTGGACAGTCTGGACATCGCGTTCGTGCACGACATTTCCCCGGACTTCGCCTACTTTCCGAACGGGTGGGAGGAGCAATATGAGATCGCCCGCAAAGGCGCCTTTCCGGCGCTATCGAAGATGCGCGACGAGGGCATCATACGGGGTTGGGGCATCGGCGTGAACACGCCCCTACCCATCCTCAAGGTCCTAAATGATGCCGATCCCGATGTCTGTTTGTGCGCCCGACAGTATTCGTTGATCGATCATGCCGACGCCGTGAACGAACTTTTTCCCGCCGTGCGCAAGAAGAACGTCTCGCTCGTCATCGGGTCCGCGCTCAATGCCGGCTTCATATCCGGCAGCCCGCGTTACAACTATGGCGAGGACAATTTCAGGATTCCCGCAGCCGTAATCGAAAAGCGCGAAAAACTCCGAATGGTGGCGGCTCGCTACGGCGTCGATCTGCGTACCGCCGCGCTTCAGTTCTCTTCGGCGCCAGATGTCGCGGTCGCCCTCGTCGTAGGAGCGCGAAGCGATCGGCAAATTCAAGAGGACTACAATTCGCTGCAAGCCAAGATCCCGCCCGAATTCTGGGCCGATCTCAAACAGCAAGGTCTGATCGAAGCGAACGCGGCGCTTCCCGCAGCGCCCGTCTGACGACGGGACTTATCCGTCAGTCGCGGGCTCGCCGAAGGGCTTTCTCGAGCCGCCCTCTCTCCCGTTCCCAACGTGCGTCTTCGGCTTGCGATTTCTTCTCGATGGCCTCCACCTCGGCCTGGATGACCGCGGCCCGCTTCGCATGCTCCTCCTCGGCCTTGTCCAGCGCCGCTTGCGCCTCGTCGACGTGCCTCTGCCGGCGTTCGCGCTCCTTCCGTCTTGACTTCTCTTCCCGCGCCCGTTCGCGATCGCGGCGCCTCTGCTCCTGTTCGTAAACTGCAGCGGCCTTGCGCTCCGCCACTTTGTCGACCGGCCGGGAGAAAGTCTTCTCAGGCTTTTGGCCTTTCGATTTGCGGGCAGTTGTCGCCGGTTTGCCGGTGTAGCCAAGATCGGTCGGTAGTTCGGCATGCTCGCTGAAAGATCCGCTGGATCCGACGGGGCGCCTGAGAATGACGCCCGGTTTCGCCATGGCCGCGGCAATGACGTCCGGATCGTCGCTTTCCTTCGCCGCGCCCTGGTGGAAGAGATTGCTGTCCGCACCCATGCTTCGAGGGCCGCCTTCATCGAGGGGGCGGCGATCGCCAGATCGAAGAAACCCAGCGAAGTCTGGTAAGTCTTCAGTTTTCTAGCCATGAGACGCTTCCCGCTCAGCCACCGCGGGACCGCGGTGGCTGCGGATTTTCGAGAAAGAAACGCAGCATTTCCTTGGTTGCGTCCGGCCCCTCCGGATCCGTGTAGGACCCGGCCGGGCTGCCTCCGGACCAGGCGTGGCCGGCACCGTGAATATTCCAGTGCTCCAGGATTTCACGTTCGCCGCTCGGTGTGGGTCGTGCGGGTATAGCCATGCCCGTCGGGTATCTGCCCGCGATGCACCTTCTTTTGCGTGCTTGTCGTTCCGATAGCCTGTTCAACAGCTTGAGCGCCATTGTCGGGATGCACGGTGGTGTCGCGGTCGCCGTGGAAAATAATGGCCGGGACCATCGGCCCGACCGGAACGGCCTGGCGGCTGGCTCCTCCGCCTTGACGCATGACTGCGAATGCCGAGGGCATGTCGGTGGCGGCCCCGTAAGCGAGGCCGGAATGGATCCCGACCGCAGCGTAAAGATCGCTGTAGGTGGCCCCCATGATGGCAGCAGCGGCGCCTCCGGCTGACAGTCCGCGACAAAGACACGCTTGGGATCAACCGAATAGTCGCTTCATGACCTGGCGGGTGATGCCCGCGATAAGGGAGGGCTCGCCTCTGTCGCGGTGCTGGTCGGCGCTCCGAAACCAGTTCCAGCATTTCGACGGATTGGCCTCGCTGCGTTGGCCGGATAGACCACGAAGCAGTTTCTTGTTCTGCGATGAAGTTCATCCTGGTGCCGGCGGCGAAATCGTCCGGCGACTGGGTGCAGCCGTGAAGCATGACGATCAGCGGAAGCGGCCGCCCTTGATGTAGCCGCTGGGGACGAAGAGCTTGTAGGTTCGGCTTCCTGCCTTGTTGCTGTAGGTGCCTTCGATGAACTTCGCTCCCTCCGGCACGATGTCTGTAATCGAAGCAGGCGCGTGCTTGACGCCTCGCATTCCGAGCCAGGTGCCATCCTTGGCGCGATCGAATAACGGCTGGCGCCGGCGCGCGTGCTTGTCGTCGCCCTGCCGGCGTGCGCGGTCGGCCTCGCCGACGTCTTAGCCTCAGGTCGATGGTGAGCGGCGCGCGGCCCGGAAGAGGATGCGCCCCGGGGCGGTCCATGCCGCCGCAGGCGCGCTCTCGCCGCGAAACATGCGCTGAAGGAGCGCCGTGGCTTCAGTCAGTTGTCCCGCCTGGGTCAACCGTGTGGCTTCGCGGAGTGTGTCCTGGTTCAACATCGAAATCACCTCATCCTGTCGGCAAGAGCGGCCTTGACTGCGGGAGTGGCATGCAGGGCTCCGAGCACGGAAACCGAAGCAATGGTGGCGCGGGCGAGATCGGCCGTGACATCTTGCGCGATGCTGGCAAGGCCAAGGACGTTGATGTGCAGCATCTCGCCGGCCTGCCGCGCCGCTTCGAGATCCTCGCGGCTGTAGTTTCGCAGACCGAGGTCCAGGCCTTTTCGGGCCGTGGACTGTTTGACCACGTCGGCGTGGCGTTCGAGCTGGTTACGGATCGCCGTTCGAATGAAATCAGTGCGGTTGGAATAAAATCCGTCCTGCACCATCAGATCGACGTGGCCCAGGTCGACATAACCAAGATTGATCGTGATTTTTTCGGTTTCAGGAGGCTTTGGCCTCAGTTCGTGAACATTGGGGGGCATTTTTCCATCCATATGACATCTGCATGGATGGTATATGGATGTCCCTAAATGATGTACAAGGGCCGAATGCCGCCAGCCATCGTCCCCAGCGACGCCGTTGAAGGTAAATCCCGAACACGTGCGGACTTCGGGTTCAGAACAGCGGCAAACTGAACGAATTGACCTCACTGAAATCAGCCATTCTCCTGTCACCCGCGCACCGCCCTCGCCGGCCGGTCACCAGGTGGTCACCGCCTTAAAGGATCACATTGCGGCGCTGCAAGATGACCTTTTGGAGATGAAGGCCATTGCGGGCGGTCACCGGGCGGTCACCGGGCGGACTTAGAGCGAGAGACTGAACGGTCCAAACGCTTGATGGCTGAACTATTCAAAGCCAGCAGTGAGACTAGGTCGCCCGCGAGAAAAGTGGCCTTTGCGGGGAAGCTGTCGTCATCGCCTGGATGCCGTGGAACAGCACCATCGTATTGTCGACCCTCTCGAATGGGATGTGGTACGACAGGAAACTAACTGTCCGCGCCCCGAAATTGACGATCATTCCGAGATTCGTGACCGGGTCGGGCTGGGTATCCTCGCCGGCCGTCATCGTCCTTGAACCAGCGCGCGAACAGCCGGCCTTGAAATATTTACCCAGTGCACGGGGCACTCACTGCCACCTAGTCAATCCCGCGATGCTTCACGGCCAGCCTGATATGCCGGATGATGGTTAGGAGTGGCTCACGTGCGCGCCGGCCGGCCCACGATTTTAGCAGGCGCGGATTCAGTCTCGGCCCGATGGCGTTCCAAGATTCGCTGAACAGTCTTTGCGTCGAACTTTCCAAGACCGAACTCGCTCATCCATACGAACGCGATATTGCGGAGGGTGTCACCATTGGCCTGCATGCCCAGCCCCTGCTTTAGCGCGGCTTGCTCGTTCGTGTTCGGCACCAGACGGCCACCGACTACGTCGAAGCCGAAGGGGCGTTTGCCGCCGTTGTAAAGCCGCTGAGAGGCACGATGGCGCTTGGCATCGCGCATGCGCTCCCGAATGCGGTCCCGTTCATTCTCGGCGACCGCAGAAAGGATCGTGAATACCAGCTTGCTGATGCCGTTGCCGGTGACGTCGCCACCGAGATCGATCATATGAAGTGCGACCTTGTCATCCTTCAGCTGTTCGAGCGTGCCCAGCGCGTCCGCGGCGGACCGAAAGGCGCGGTCAAGCTTGGCTGTGATGACGACATCCCCGGCCTGAAGCGCCGCCAGCAGGCGCTGGCCCTCCGGCCGATCGGCGAGCGGCACCGAACCGGACACGCCTGCTTCGACGAAGAACTCGGCGACGGCCCAACCTTTCATCATGCTGTAGCCGGCGATCTGCTGCTGCTGCGTCTCAAGCGAAAGGCCGGCATTGGCCTGCTCGGCAGTGGAAACCCGGCAATATCCGTAGACTTTCATGGAGGCCTCTGTGGCGTTGCTAAAGCAATGCCACAGATTAGGCAATGCCACAGAGAGATCAACCCAAAAACGGGCTGGATTGGAGGCTTAGGGGGCTGTCAATCCAACCGCGGCCGCTGCCGGCTTCCTATGTGGGTCCAACCGGGCTCAATAGGAACACGCCGCGCGTCAGCGGATTGTCTGCCGGGTCATGGTCGAGCCCGTGTGGCTCGAAGGTTTCCAGCCAGCAATTCGATCGGCCGCGGCATAATCGACCTCAAGCAGCAGATCTGCGGCTATTATCGCCGAATTCGCAGGTCCCGCTTTTTGGTTGCCGATTTTACGGGTCATCGTGGAGGCCTGGGGACCGTGATCAAGGGTTGGTAAGCTATTAGCCGCGATTTCCAATACCCCGCAAACCCGAGCCCCGCCAACCCAATCAAAAGTCAAAACCGGGTACAACAACAGCGGTCTCAATATCGACAGTCAAGGCAATGTTTGGGTCACCAACCGTTTCGGCGCTGGGTTGCTGAGCATGGCTCACCTGGCGGACACGGCGTTTCGCCTAAAGGTTTTAGGGTTCGACTCGGCTCAGGACTACATAACAAAGACCCTATCGAAGCAGACTGGGGGTAGCGGCAGCGTCACCCTGCTTCGGCCGGACGGCACGCAGTATCCAGGCTCGCCATTCGCGGGTGGAGGTCTGCCCGGCCCCTGGGCGGTGGCGGTTGATGGCAACGACAACGTCTGGATTTCCAACTTCGCCGCTCCCAACAGTCCGATCACCCAGTTGTGCGGCGCTCGGACCGAGAACTGCCCTCCTGGCATGAAGACCGGCGACCAGATTTCGCCGCCCGCAGGGAATGTCGGCGGCGGCCTGCAGATGCAGACCGATCTCGCGATCTCACCGTCAGGCGATGTCTGGGTCATGAACAACTGGCAGAACATCGACAGTTGCTTCGGCGAGCCCAACGAGGCGCTTTCGACCCGCTGTGGAGGCCAAGGCGTTGTCATTTTTTATGGAGTGGCCAAGCCGGTGCGAGCCCCGCAGATCGGACCCGCGCGGGCACCGTAATTCGGACCGTCCTTTTTGGTCAGATCGGTTGGCTGAGGCTGCCGTTTGAGGAGAAGGGGCGATGCAACGACGTACACTGCAGTTGTTGGCACCGCGCTAGTTATGCTACTTAACGGATGCGAAGGAATGCCGTGGGACGGATGAGGTTCAGCACTACAGGGAGCGCCGAGCAGTGGATTCCTCATTCGGCCCTCTAGACGCATTCGCTTTTCTTGTGTTTGCTGTTCTTATTTTTGTTGGAGTAGTCATCATCGTCAGCTTGGGCAAACTGCCAGGTCAGCTTGCGCGCAAATGGAACCATCCACAGGCTGCCGCCATCAACGCCATGAGTTGGATCGGAATCGCGACGGGTGGATTGCTCTGGCCCATCGCGTTCATTTGGGCATTCACAACGCAGTTTGGTACGAAATCAGCAAAAAACGATGAGCAATCGGCTAGAGCGATTGAACCTGATCTCGCGGCATCGCCTGCGGCTGCACTGCGCAAACCCTCGGACAAGGAGACGCGCGCGTGATCGCATTCCTGATCATTGTTTATGTTGCGGTTGTGCTTGTGCTGTTCAAGGTCCTGCACATCAAGCCGACGGCCTATCTGATCGCGGGCATGATCGTCGCCGGGGTGTTCATGATCGGCGGGGTCGTGGTGGTCTGGACCCAGTCGGCGCCGATCACGGACAAAATGGTAACGAGCCAGTATGTCGTTCAGCTTGTCCCTTACGTGAAAGGACAGGTAAAAGCGATTTACGCCCAGGCAAATCAGCCGATGAAGAAAGGTGACTTGCTCCTGGAGGTTGACCCGGCACCTTACCAATACACGGTCAGTCAGGTGGAAGCGCAATTGGCGACGTCGAAAGCGAACGTAAAACAAGCCGAGGCTGCGCTGGCAACGGCAAACGCCGCCGTACCGAATGCAGAAGCTAATCTTACCAAAGTCAAGGCCGCCGACGAGTTGGCCAAGACCCAGGAGCAAATCGCACTCAACATTCAACGCCAGGACAAGGCGGCGATCAGCGTGCTCAATGTGGCCAAGGCGACGCAAGAGCGCGAGCAGGCGGATGCCGCCGTCCTACAGGCCGAAGCTGGGCTCGCGCAGGCGCAAGCCTCCGCGCTGCAGGCTGCTGCCGCCGTTCAAACAGCCAAAAGCAGTGTTCCTACGGTGGAAAGTCAATTGGACGACGCGCGCTTCAACCTCGCCCAGTGCAAGATGACGGCGCCTGGCGATGGTTACGTTACAAACTGGCAGGTGCAAATCGGAACCATGCTGGTGCCTATGCCGCTTGCGGCAGCTGGAACATTCGTCAACGTTTCAGATACCGCAGTCGCGGCGGTGTTTCCCCAGAACTGGCTTTCAAACGTCGAACCAGACGACGACGTCGAGATGGTGCTCAACCCGTATCCGGGCCGGCTGTTTCTGGGGAAGGTGGACTACGTCATTCCCGCTACCGGTGGTGGTCAGTTCACAACCAGCGGGACGATCCCGAATGCGGCCCGCATTGGATCCGATGGTCTTTACGCCGTACGGATCAATTTCGCCGATGAAGCTGTCGCCCGCAAGCTGTCGATCGGCTCAGGTGGGTCGGCGGTGATTTACACGCAGAAGGGCAAGGCCACTCACGTCATCTCAAAGGTCGCGATACGAATGAAGAAGTGGTTGTTGTATGTCATGCCTTCTGTGGAAAAGCCCTCGTAGGCCGCAAGGTAGGGCAGACTCGGCGCACGAGTTAGGGCCAAATCGACGTGCGGGAGCGAAGTCGTGGTCAGGCAGTATCGAACGTCGGTTACTCGGCCGCATCCTGGCGCCAGGACGGCTGGCGGCGCAATCCATTGGATACTTGCAGGGGTACTTTTTCTGCCGATCGCGGCGTGTACCATTGGGCCGAATTTCACAGCGCCTGTTGCCCCGCTTGCCGACAAGTTTCGTGACGTAGACAATCGCTCGGTTAAATCCGGTCCCCTTGAATATCAAAATTGGTGGGAAGGCTTCCGAGATCCGACGCTCAATAAGCTGATCCAGATTGCACATAATCAGAATCTGACGCTGCTAAGTGCGGGACTCGCGTACTACAGGCCCGGGCAGTACTGGGAATAGCCATTGGCATAAGCTATCCGCAGATACAGCAGGCAGCAGGCTCTGTCATCTACAACCAGGCGAGCGCGGCCACGCCGTTGTCTGCCCCGAATGCGACGCCTTCGAATTTCTGGACCGACGCCGTTGCCGGGCAAGCGGCCTGGGAATTGGACTTCTGGGGCAAGTTTCGTCGGGGCGTCGAATCTGCCGATGGGGCTTACCTGGCGTCGATCGCGTCCTACGACAACGTTCTGGTGTCGCTTCTAGGCGATGTTACTGCGACTTACATTGGCATTCGCACGACAGAGCAGCTGATTATTATCGCGCAAGCCAATGTCCGCAGACAGGAGCAGGCGCTCAGCATCGCCAAGGCGAAATTCCGGGCGGCGGCGCCTCGGAGCTTGACGTTTTCCAGGCGACCAACGTGCTCGAACAAACCCGGGCGTCCATACCGCTGCTCAAGATACAATTACAGCAAGGTGAAAACGCACTTTGTGTGCTGCTCGGCGTTCCCCCGCAGTCGCTGGGAATGCTGCTCTCCCGGTCGGTGGGCCGGATACCCTCGCCGCCTCGAGCCGTCGTGGTTGGCATTCCCGCAGATTTGCTGCGCCGCAGGCCCGACGTTCGCGCCGCTGAACTTGCGGCTCTGGCACAAAGCGCACAGATTGGCGTCGCCCTGACCAACTCTATCCCGCAATTAGCATCACGGGTACGTTCGGCGGTTCAGCGAGTACCGCCAACGGTCATACCCTCGGCGACGTCGTCAGCTGGAAGGGCGTGGCCTATGCCGCCGGCCCTTCATTCCAATGCGAATCTCCTGAACTACGGGCAGATCACCAACAATGTTCGATTGCAGGATGCGAAGCTTCAACAATTGTTGGTCGATTACCAGAACACGGTGTTGAGTGCCGAGCAGGAAGTGGGCAATGGCCTTGTGACATATGTTCAGTCGCAAAACCAGGCTGCAGTTCCTGCGTCGCAGTGTTCAGGCCGCCAGAGGAGCGATGAGAATAGCAACCGAGCAGTACGATCAAGGGGCCATATCATTTACCACTGTACTGACCGCGGAGCAGAATCTTCTCCAGGCGGAGAACACCTTCACCGGCGCCTTGTCCAATGTGCCGCTGGGCCTTACCGCGGTGTTTCGGGCGCTGGGCGGAGGATGGCAGATACGGGTTGATGGCAACTTCGTGACCGCAGCAACGGTTGACCAGATGCGCGCGCGCACCGACTGGGGTAACTTGCTTCCGCCCATCAACCAGCCGCAACCTCCGGTGCCAGGTCTGCCTGGCCCAAAGGATATCGGGCCGACAGTCCGGCCTCCCGAGTGGTGATCGCCGGAGCGGCCCATGAGAGAGGACCGTTGTCGATCAGGCGTTCGAATAGTCACTCCCGACGCCGCGTTCTAGCTAGGTGTCGAGGACAAGAGTCACCTAGAGGCCTCGGCGACCGCGCGTACCCGGCGTAGCAGGCTCACCGCACACAAAGGATTTCGCCGGTGTCTTCCCGGACGCCATTTGCTGGACTCAAGAGAGTCAAAGTTGGCGTTCGCGAATTGCGACTGGATGAATGCCGCGCCTCCCGTTGCGTCGGGCCCGGGCGTTTTATTAAGAGCCGGGTTGAAAATGCTGACTTGCGAGGAACGGAGAGACGCCCAGTCGCCTTGGGCTTCCACACCGAACACGGCCGGTCCGGTCTGCCAGCGGTAGCCAACCTGACCACCGATGACGCCTCCGGACGACGTATTGCAACCGTCAGGGATGACCCCGCCAGATACCGGCACAAATCCCCAGCAATTACGGCTCGATCCGTAAGGCCGGCCTACCATCCGGCGACGCTGCTGAAGATTTATGTTTACGGATACCTCAACCGGGTGCAGTCGAGCCGGCGTCTGGAGCGGGAGTGTCAGCGTAACATCGAGCTGGTTTGGCTGACCGGCCGCCTGATGCCTGACTTCAAGACCATAGCCGACTTCCGCAAGGACAATGGTGAGGCCATCCGCAAGGTCTGCCGCGAGTTCGTGGTGCTGTGCCGCCGCCTTGAACTGTTCAGTGAAGCGAGCGTTGCGATCGACGGCAGCAAGTTCAAGGCCGTCAACACGCGGGATCGGAACTTGACGCAGGCCAAGATGCAGCGGCGGCTGGAGCAGATTGACGAGAGCATAGCCCGGTATCTCTCACAGCTCGATAGCGCCGATCGCCAGGGGGAGACGGTACCGGAGGCCAAGATCACCCGGCTTAACGAGAAGATTGCGACGCTGCGCGAGGAGATTCAGCGCCTGAACGGTCTGAACACCCTGATGATGCAGACTGAAGACAAGCAGATATCGCTGACCGATCCCGACGCCCGCTCGATGGCCACAAGTGGGCGAGGCAGCGGGATGGTCGGGTACAATGTTCAAAGTGCCGTTGATACCCAGTATCATCTCATCGTTACCCATGAAGTGACCAACGTTGGGTCTGACCGGAGCCAGCTATCCCGCATGTCTGAACAGGCACGCGCCGCGATTGGTTCCGAGACGATCGAGGCCGTAGCCGATCGCGGCTACTATAGCGGCGAGGAAATTGTGGCCTGCGAGCAAGCCGGCATCACAGTTTATCTGCCGAAACCGATGACCTCGGGCCTTCTCGCCAAAGGCCGCTTCGGCAAGCAGGACTTCGTCTATGTCGTCCGTGCAAGAGCGGCTTGATCGGAACCCGGATAAGATGCGCGTACGCCGCCAGACTGTCGAGCATCCCTTCGGCACGATAAAGTCTTGGATGGGATCGACGCACTTCCAAATGAGAACACTCAAGCACGTCAGTACCGAAATGGCGCTGCATGTCCTGGCCTACGACATGAAACGTGTAATGAGCATTCTGGGTGTTGGTGGATTGATGGAGGCGATCCGAGCATGAAATCGGCTTCGCCGATCCGGTCCCGCCCTTCCAACCAAAGCCGCGTTTTTACACAGCCTGGACCCGGAACCGACATTGTCTCACCGAAGAATGATTGCCGTGCAATTAGTTTTGTGAGACCAACGCGGTCGAGAACGTGGCCTAGCGTGGCTGCACTTTGATTTCAGAAAGGAATTAAAAAATGAAATCGAATGAGAAGTTTTTCGAGGTAAGTCGCCGCTCGATGCTGACAGCTTTCGCTGCGGTTCCAGTGTTGCCGATGCTTTTCCCCGCGTCAGCGCAAGCGCAGCTTCCCGTTTCCTCAGTGGGCCAGACCCCCCTGACTGATACCCTGCCATCATGGAACGATACAGCAACGAAAAAGGCCATCTTCAATTTTGTCGAACGTGTAACCAAGCAAGGTTCGCCCGACTTCGTGCCGCCCGCCGAGCGCATCGCCACCTTCGATAATGACGGCACGTTATGGGCCGAGCAGCCGCTGTATTCCCAACTCCTGTTTGCGCTCGACCGCGTCAGGGTGCTCGCACCGCAACACCCGGAGTGGAAAACGACCGAACCGTTCGCCTCGTTATTGAAGGGTAATCTAAAGGGCGCACTCGCGGGTGGTGAGCCCGCGCTCATGAAGATAGTGGTGGCGACACATTCGGGCATGTCCGACGCGCAATTCAACCAGATCGTCCTCGACTGGATCGCTACCGCCAAGCATCCGGTCACCAAGCGGCTTTACACAGAAATGGTCTATCAGCCGATGCTCGAATTGACCGCCTACCTGCGGGCAAATGGTTTCAAGACCTTTATCGTTTCTGGCGGCGGCATCGATTTCATGCGTCCCTGGACCGACAGGGTCTATGGCATTCCACCGGAGCAAGTGGTCGGCAGCAGCGGAAAGACCAAATTTGAGATGGTTGATGGAAAGCCAGTGCTCATGCGCCTTCCCGAGATCGATTTCATCAACGACGGGCCTGGCAAACCTGTTGGCATCAACGAACATATCGGCCGCCGACCGATTGCGGCATTTGGCAACTCCGACGGCGACATGCAAATGCTGCAATACACCACGGGAGGCAGCGGCGCACGGTTTGGGCTCATCGTTCATCATACCGACGCCGAGCGCGAATGGGCATACGACCGTAAATCCGAGGTCGGCAAGCTTGACAAGGCGCTCGACGCGGCGCCCGCAGCAGGCTGGACTGTCGTCGATATGAAGAACGACTGGAACAGGATATTCCCCTTCGGAAGCAAATAAGCTGCCCGTGCTTTGGCCGAGGCGTGCCATGTCGCTTGTTGGCACCAAACGGATGTCGAGCCTTTATCATTCAATGTCGGGTTCCGGGCGAGTACGGTTACGACTTTGCGGGCGGCATCGGCAGCGACGGCGGCGGCGGTGGCGGCGGCTCGTTCCTAGGCGACTCGGTGACCCAGTTGGTCACCGGTGAGAACATCGGCAATGGCTTGGTGGACATCAACAGCGCTGTCCCCGAACTCTCGACATGGGCGATGCTGTTGATCGGATTCGCTGGCATTGGCTTCATCGTGCATCGCCGCTCGCGCAAGGTCGGTGCGATCGAGGACAGGGCTCCTTTGTGCTGGCGCGGCGGTCATACTGACGCCGCGCGGGTAGCGCTGGGTTGGGGTTGTGCTCGCCCGCCTTTGTCTGAAGATCTCGTCGAATACCGACAACGTGTATCGCGTGACCTTCTTGCTGGTGCCGTCCTCGATCGTCGGCGCGGGCGCCGACACCTCGCTCGACTTGAACGCCGGGCAAGTTCTGCGTTCTATGATCTTACTTACGCAATTCCTGCCAATACCTTAGTGTCCGACTCATAATGATTTCATTTGATTTCAAGCTCTTGCGAGTCGCCGAGTGAGGGTTCGGATGTGGGCGACGAGCGCCCAGGCAACAGCGCTGGCGATGGTCGCCTCGAAATCCTTTGCCAGTCTACGACAGCGACCGAGCCATGCGAAAGTACGTTCGACGACCCATCGGCGTGGTAGAACTTCGAAGCCCTGCGCCGTGTCGGAACGTTTGATGATTTCTATCGTCCATTCGCCGATGCGCTTTAAGGCCGTGCGCAGTTTCTCTCCGGCATAGCCACCATCGGCGAAGATGTGGCGCAGCCAGGGATAGCGCGAGCGGATCGCAGCAAGGACGCACGGGGCGCCATCGCGGTCCTGAATGTTGGCTTCGTGCACGACGAGCCCGACCAGGTTGCCCTCAGTGTCGGTGACGATGTGGCGCTTGCGGCCCTTGATTTTCTTTCCTGCATCATAGCCCCGTGGGCCGCCGCTTTCCGTGGTTTTCACCGACTGGCTGTCGATCACTCCGGCCGTCGGGCTCGCCTCTCGGCCGGCCGCCTCGCGCGACGCCATCACGAGGGTGTAGTTGAGCGTGGCAAAATCCCTCGCGCGACCAGGCGTAGAAATAACCCTGTACCGTCGAGTAGGGTGGGAAGTCCTTGGGCAACTGCCGCCATTGGCAACCGGTGGACGCGATGTAGAGAATCGCATCTATCACCGTTCGCATGTTTGTCGCACGCGGACGCCCGAGCGCCGATGCAGGCGGCAGAAGTGGTCTCCATCACAAACCACTCTGCATCGGTCGTATCGCTTCCATATCGCAAGCCCTCGCGTCTATAATGTCGCCGAGTGATTTCAGTCCAGGCCATCGTGCTCTCCCTCAGAATCTTCCCAATCCGAAGGAATCACAACTCGCTGAAATCACTCAGCTTCTTTTTCAGTCCGGCTCTTAGCATTTAACTTGAATGGATCGGCGACATCTGCTTACACGCCCCCGTCCCCGAACCCTCAACATTCTTCCCAACCGCTCCACCTATTGCGCGGCGCCGACATCTTCCGGTAGCAACGACGACCCATCTAGGCGACACGGCCCGCGTCCGTCGTCCGTCCCGCAGCCGACGACGAGTCCGGCGAACGCGGTCCGAAGATCGAGCAACCGAGAGGGGCAATGGCCGAGCAGCGAAATCTGTCCGACGCCGAGATCGGAATCGTCAAGGCGATGCTCCGGAATGGCGGAACGATGTCATCCATTTCTAGGCTGAGCTTCCTCGACGGAAGCCCCGTACTTACCCTTCTTGATCTGCGTAATGCGGCCCGAGCTGATCAGCCGGTCGGGTTTGTTGAAGTAATCGGCCAGAAGCGTCAGCGTCCAGCGTTTGTGGCCGGCGGGCGGCTTGGCGCATGCGGTCGCCACCAGCAGGGCCTCCTCCTTGCCGGTCAGCTGCAAGATCATCCCGGCAAGAGAATTGAAAGCGGGGATTGACAGCGCGCATACCGGAGCCACCTCGTCGATCGCCGCCTTCCCGGCCGGCGCCGCCGTCGCGTCCCGAAGATGCTGCACGTCAACCCGAACCATCCCGGTACTGAACGAATGCATAGATGGCGGGAAGCTCGACAGTTGGGCGATGGTCCATGCGACAAGAGCGCGAGCTGGTACAGCTAGCAAAAACTCAATCCTTGGAAGCCATCTCCCCACCGAAATGACGGCCCATCCCACGCACACGCCCCGGTTGAGTTAATCACAAGACCAAAGATAGCGGGGGATCGGGAGAGGACCGGGCTGGAAATATCTGGTTACAAAGCCAAAGGTTCAACCGCCGCGAATCCGGTGGTAGGATGGCCTCACGGCGCTTTATGCGAGAGCGCCGACTCTCCTGATTGCCCCGCCCTGGTGATCCCCATCGGGCGGGGTTTTTCGTGAGGGTTCACAAAGCACGCTCGAAGCCGGCCTCTCTGCAGTGCTGATGGCGATCCTATCAGCCTACGGGTAGCGAGGCGGTTCTCCTCCGACATGCCATGAAGCCGATGCCGTGCCAACAAACTCCGCTTGAGCAGCGTCCGATATCCAGATTGAAGCCATGGGATGGTGGATCGCTAGCTCGGCAAGGATGGATAGGACGAGTATGGGCATGATGAAAATGCCCACGTTTCCCGCCCAGTCGCGAACGTCATTTTTTGGTTTCCGCCTGTCGAGGGTTGTTGGCATGGTGCCTCCGAGGCTAAAGATTCGCAATCCATGGAATAGCCTGACCGAAATCCTCGCGTGGTACCTTCCGGACACCTTATCTTTCGCTTATGAAATTCATTATTTTGGTTTTGCGAAGCTGCGCTAGCCGAGCATCTCGGCTTGTTTTGATCGTTTCCACCGATTGTGGGCTAGTTCGGTCAGGGCACCGTCTGCCAGCGACCACCGATCCCGCTTCCGCTTCAGCTTCCGCTTGCCCCAATGGTGGTCCTTGCGGTCGGGGTTGAATACCTGCTGCCGATGCCGGTTCAGCGCCCGCATGACCCCGATCCGGGCGAACATCGTCGGGCCGCCTAAGGTCGCCACCAAGATCAGCGCCTCCATCGCCGCCTGCCATTCCGACGCCGTGTGTTCGGCCTTAGCAAGCTTGGTGATGTAGTCGCCGGCATCGCGAAGGGTGCGAAGCATCCTCCCGTCTGGCAACGGGATAGGTTCATCGAATTTGCGCGACCAGCCCCGGTTGCTAATGATCGGTCTCTTCGTTGAGATAGCCGATATCCGTTAGAAGCTTGCGCAAGGCTTCTTCGACAAACTCGGACACCGTCGTGCCGTGTGCCGCCGCGGCGAGCTCGATCCCCTGCTTGATCTCACGCGGGACTTCGATTGAAAAGCTCGATCGGTTTATCGGTCATTGCTTAAACACTATACTGCGGCCCCGGCTGAAAGTCGTGCGCAGTCCACTCGCCACAGTCGAACCGGCGATATTTCTCGGCTGTGAAATCGCGCTGGCGGCGCCAGGCCTGATAGTCGGCTTCAGTCCGTTTCGCCGAGAACGATTGCCACGCGAGCGTGAAGTCAGCCCGCGCCTGATCGAACGTGGCTGCGGTGCCATCCCTGAATTCGCCGGGCCGGCTTCCCGGATAGAAACCGCAGATCCAGGCCCATTGTTGACCATGGTGTGGGATGCCGACCCGGCGCGCGATCGTGCCGACATGGACGTCGCTGTAGTAGACATGCCAGCAATCCTGGCGTTCGCCATAACGGCGGCGGGTGAGCTCGGGCATGCGCCGATAATCCCGCCGATTTGGCCGGACGGGAAGCCGCTGGATATTGGGGCTTATCTGCCTTAGCAGACATACTGTTAGCTTCAACGAAGGCATTCGGACGGTACAGCGCAGTTAATTGACTGACAGCGCCAATGTGTTACGAGAAACTTCCTAGAGGTTTGTGGCGTAGGGCGACCACCCGAATTTGGGGCTAACGTGGCTGATTAGCCAACGCACCCGATGCTTTTCGCCTGCTGAGGTCGGTTCTTGTGGGACGGTCCGCGTCGATATTGGCTTTATTGATTGTCACCGCGCCCTTGCTGGCGTGCGCTTCGAGGCCGGAGCACGGCTTTCTAGCCCCGGTCGCCCAAAACGTCGCAGGCGCCACTGACCATACATTGCTGGTAGCGACGACGCGTGAACGGGACGCGCGGCTAGGCACATTCTTCAATGGCGAGAGGGGTTCTCTTGACTACGCCGCGATCACGGTCTCGATCCCCCCAAATCATGTTCCCGGCAAAATCGAACTCGCAGCGAACCCGCCTGGCGATCCAAATGCCAATTTCGTTGTACACGAGGCGGGATATATCGATGGCGACAAGTCGTTTGTCAGGGCGCTGAACGCCCAACTTGCGATGCGTCCGAAGGGAAGCCGCAAGGTGTTCGTGTTCATTCATGGGTACAACACGCTCTTCGCCGAGGGGCTCTATCGTTTCGCCCAGGTCGTTCAAGACTCAAGGGCTGATGGCGTCCCGGTGCTGTTCACCTGGGCTTCGCGTGGGAAACTTGCGGACTATGTCTACGACAACAACAGCGCGACGGCGGCGCGTGACGATCTAGAGCACGTCCTTCGTCTTGCTTTAGCGAGCAATGCCGATCGAGTCGACATCCTAGCACATTCGATGGGTAATTGGGTCACGGTAGAGGCGCTGCGGCAGATCAAGATGTCCGGCAACCTTCAGCAGGCAAACAAATTTGGAGCCATCTTCCTCGCGGCGCCCGATATAGATGTTGATGTTTTCAAATCACAGTTGCGCCGCTTTGGAAGACCTCGCAAACCATTCTACATTGTTCTTTCTAAGGATGATAAAGCGCTGGGATTTTCAAAATTCATCGCCGGCGGAGAGAACCGAGTGGGCGGTGACAGCAATATTGAGGAACTGACGGCGCTCGGTGCCACCGTGATCGATTTGACAGATGTTGCGAGTGACGATCCATCGAATTCACGACAAATTTGTTCAACTGGCTACGGTCGCACCGGAGCTGCGCGCTGTCCTCGCGAACGGCATGGGTGCGAAAGATGACGCTGTGACCCCGGAAGATTTGGTTTCGGCTTTACCGCTCTTGACAGGCGTGCCAGTCAAGATTTCTGCTGGCCAATAGGGGAGCATTTTTTCCCAAGTGGCGATGTTGCGGGTTTCGAAGCATTCGTTCAGTCGCCGGTTTCTTTTTCGTGGTTCGCTCATTTCCCCTTCGCCTTCAGCCCAATCTCGACCTGGCAGATCAGTCGTTAGACCAGCTTGGCACGAAGGCGTCCGTACTCGACTTCGGTTATTGATCCTGACTTTTTTAGCTGATCGAGCTTTGTAATTTCGTCTGCGACACTAAAGCCAACGATGCTACGCAATTCATCGCGTGCCTGCTGAGCCTGCTGAGCGTTACGTTCGGCCATACCCTTCCCTTGGGTGACCAAGTAGGCAAAGATGCCGAGGTAGGAGAATAGAACCAGCGCTAACACCCATAACGCTTTTCCCCACCCGGAGATGTCGTGACGCCTGAAGAGGTCCCCGTAGATTACAATGATCAGCCAGAACCACACGACAAATGTGAACACCGCAATTATATCCATTAGGAAATTTCGATATGTGAAGCCTTCTTGAACGAAGAACATCCGATCCTCCCTTGTGCAGTTGCGTTCGGTGCTGCTCGCTATCGTGTCCGTGACATTTTGGCGGACATGAGCGTACGTTAGCGCAACCTCTCGGTGTGCGAAAGCGCCCCAAAAGGGGATGGATTTTTAACCAAATCAGGTTCAGGATGGTCGCGGGTGTAGAAACCCGGACCAGTGATACGCCGCATTTCCTGACGCGCTTTGCCCAACGTGGAGGGTGTGCGGTTAATTGTGGACGCGCTTGGCGGCGCGAATCCGACCCGACTTAGGCCGGGGGCGGACTGTGCTGTCCAAGGCCGCAAGGCCCAAAAGCGTCCGACCCGTCTCACTGGCGGGTTTCTACCCCCCGGCTGCCGGTCTGACACCGGCGACGGCTGTAGAAAGCCAAATCAGTGAGGAACCATCATGACCATCGAAAGACCTATGTTTCCGCCTCGTGCGGAGTCCGTCAATTCGTTTTCCTCTCAACCCGCTGTCGGACAGCACGGGAGCCGTACCCCCACCGGCGGTCTCGGAAGCCCACCGGAGGGCTGTCCCGCCGACCGGCGCTCGCAGGTCTCCTTGTACTGCCCACAACTCTTCCGGCCGGTCCATTTGCGGAGTTCGGATCCGGTCTTCGCGCCGATTGCGGCGAAGATGGCTGCGGATGCCGCCCACGGCGAGGCAATCGACGTTTACGACACCTTCGAAAGCGCGGGCGATTACTCATCCGAAGCAGCACTGGAGGCCGATGCGATGTGCGAGGCAGCGTGCGACTGCGCGATGGATGTTGCGTGGCAGTTGGCGATAACCGCTCCGACCACGCTTGGAGGCGTCGAAGCCGTCCTTCGCTTCGCAAAACCAAGAAGACTGCAGCGTGAACATGGCAAGTGGCCCTCAAGTGGCCCTCAAGTGGCCCCAAGAATATGCGGGCGCTTGAGCTGTCGGCCAAACGCTCGCAGAAATGGTTTACCGTGAGCCTTGAGCAACTGATTGTAAATCGGTTGCTCGCGCTCGCCGGACTCGTCTCAATGCAAGTTTGACGAACTCCAGATAATTGGCTGCGAGTTTGTGGTACCGTGTCGACACGCCGACATTGCTTGATCTTGTTGAAGAACCGGGGGCAAGGAGCGGCTCGGCAGAAACGGCAAACAGGGTGACCGCTATCTGGGGAGCCTGTTCGACTGTTCGACTCGCCGTCATCTGGTCAAGCTAAACAACTGGAATTAGAAGTGAGAGCAGCGGACGAACGCCGAGGTACTGCGATTTATGAGGCCGGGCGGGCCGTTGTTGCATGGGGCATCGGGCTAAAGGTTCGCAGGATAGCGATCGCCGAAGTTGGAAACCTCGCAATTAGTGAGACTGACATCGAGGAAAAGCAATCGATGTCGCTTGTCGATAATAATCGCCCTATGCGCCGCTGGCGCCATGGCTGAACACACTTTCAAAGCTCCGGCAAATGGTAACTCCGCGAGTTCCGACATGAACAGAATCCGTGATCTCTTGGACGGCCGCGAACCGTTAGTGGTATCGGTCTTGAGGGACATCGGATTCCAGAAGGCACACGACCTGCTGTATCGCCACCAGAAATTAGTCACCGGTCTTGCCGACGCCCTCGCCGCCCGGGATGTGTTAACCGAGCCCGAGATCTTAGCCCTACTCGAGCACGGTTGAGGCCGCGGTTATGTCAATCGAAGCGTGAAATCCGGGTCTGCGATCGCCGCCCTGGCTCTCGCGGCCCACTAAAAGCTTTTGGGAAGCGCGGACGGGAGACCATGATCGGCGGCGACACGCTGTAGACCCCTTTAGCCTGCTCCAGCCGCCTCTGGCGGCGGTCACCGGCACGTCGGAGACCGGAAGACGGACGGGGGGACCCCGGGTGGCCGACACATCGGACGCCCCGCGGCGGACTATGGCCTCCCCGAGGTCAATCCACTGCATTTTCGGGCGCAACTCATTGACTTAACCATACCGTGAGGCGTGAGATAAGGCGTCATTTATGTTCTATCCTTTTTTCACGACCAAGCCGTCTGGCGAAGGAACAGGACTGGGGTTGTCGATGACACATGACATTATCGTCAAGCAGCATGGCGGCCGGATCGATGTCGAAACTGAACCGGGCGCATTCACCGAGTTCGTCATCACTCTCCCGCGCGAGAAGGGGCCAGCGATCAAGCGCGAATAACCGTTTCATGCTGCGCTGCATGAGTCCGGTTGTGGCACTTAGCGTCGTTTCGCTGCTACGCAGCAACACGTCGCTATCGGGGCACAGCGGACTTTGGCAACCAGGGAACGCGCGACGACACTAGATTAGGGCTTGGGATGACATGAACCTAGCGATCGCGGTCATAAAGCCTTATTAGCGAACCGTTCCGTTTCCCTTGAAGCGCTGCAGAAATGCGCCCGGCTATAGCCTCAGAAGCCCGTCGGAGCGGATCGTTATCAAGATGCGCGTAGCGCGCAGTGGTGGATATTTGGGAATGGCCGAGCAAACGCCCAATAATCGGCAGTCCCAAGCCACCGCCGGCGCCGAAGCTTGCATAGGTGTGGCGGAGATCGTGGAGCCGTAGTCCGGTCAGACCGGCGCGCATTGTGATCGCTCGCCACGGGCGTTTCAGGTCGGCGCGCGGACCCTCCGGCTTATCGCCAGGTACCACAAATGGACTGATCCTGTCCAACCCGTTTAGGACCATCATGGCGGGCGCATTGAGGATCACGGTTTTTCGACCGCTCTTGCTGTCTGGCAGGAAAAGCACGCCGCGTTCGAGATCAACGTATTCCCATTTCAGATTAAGAATTTCGCGCAGCCTGCACCCGGTGAAAAGAAGAAGCCGGATTGCCGCCCCGGCATACAAATTTATTCTAGTCCGACGATTGGCAAGCTTTGGAAGATGCTTGGCAGTCGGTTTGGAGGTGTCCACAGTCCAAGGAATACCGGAAGTCTCCCGGCATGACGCAACTGCGCAGCGCTTCGCCATAGTAGTGCACTGTGCAGGCGCCGCATTGCGACAGGCCGCAACCGAAGTGCATGCCGTGCAGGCCAAGCTGGTCGCGCAGCGCGTACAGCAGCGGCATGCTGGGATCGTCAACCTTCAGGACGACGGCCTTGCCGTTGACGGTCAAGTTGATGGTGGTGGCGATGTTCGGCGACGTCCTCAGTGAGTAGTTCGTTGCCCATAGCCCGATCTGGCGGCTCCGCTACTCACGCTCGCGGAATGGCCAGAAGTCGATCGAGGCCGAAGCACGTCCTGGCCTCCAGATTGATCGCTCAATGCCGTTACCGCTATGCATTTTCGGCCGACACCTTCTGAATTGTTGGTCGCGAACTCCAGCTTTTCAATTCTCTGAATTTAGCAGTATTCTTGTGCATACGGCAAGCTTGAAACTATGGCTGAATTGTTCCGACAGGCGTCCAGGAAGCTGCCATGCGCTTGTTCAAGTCGAATCGAGATCGTCATCGAAGTTGCATTTCCATAAGGCTTCTTGTTGCCGGCTGGATTGCAATTTCGGTCGGATCATTCGGCATGGTGACGCCATCTCACGCTCAATCCCAGTTTCAGCAACTCCTGCCGGATTCGGAGAAGGACGTTGCAGACCAGGATCGCTTTTCCTGGACGATAGCGAAAATCCCGCCTCAGCCTTACATGAACGAAGTCTATTGGCCGCGATCTTCTGCCGAGACACCGGCGTTCTTTCGCGATTCCCTCGTGCAATTCGTGGCTCGAACGTATGATTTGACGCGCGGCAATCTTGATGGATCGAAGTCGCAAGCCTGGGCGGGGGGTGGCTGGTTGGCATTTCGATCGGGTCTTATCGGTGACGTGTTCGGGGCGCAGGTAGCCACCTATACTTCACAGCCGATTTTCGCACCTATTGATCAGAGCGGTACGCTGCTGCTGGCTCCGCCGCAAAATTCGATCGGCGTGCTGGGGCAGATCTACGGCCGTCTACAATTCGGGGACCAGGAATTTCGCGGTGGGCGTCAGTTGGTGGACACGCCTCTTTTCAATGCACAAGACAACCGAATGGTGCCAAACACGTTTGAAGCAGCCACCATCGTCTCGCTTCCGGACAACGAGCGAAAATACGACTATGCGGCAGGTTACGTCTGGAACGTAAAACAGCGGGACTCGAACGACTTCATTCCTATGTCCGCGGCATTGGCAGGTAGCGATGCAATAAACCGTGGCGCGCCCTTTGGAATGGTCAGATACCGGCCGACTGATGGGCTCTCGCTTGTCGCGATGGACTACAACGTCCAGGACTTTATCAACGCGGGATTCGCCCAGATAGAGTACCACTTCGAGCAGCCAGCCTGGATACCCAATTGGAGTGTTGGCGCAAACGTCATCGATCAGCGAAGCGTTGGAGCCAATTTGCTCACGGGCAGTCCTTTCCAGACATATCAAGCATCTGCGAAGGCCCAGATGGTTTATTCGGGATGGACTTTATTCTTGGCCGGCTCGATGACCGGTCCGGGATCCAGCCTGTATACTGTGTTCGGTGGAAACCCGAATTACACCGGCATGCAGCAGCTACTCTTCAAGAACGCAAATGAAAAGGCCTTCGGCGGCAGCGTAGCGTACGACTTCGGATCGGTCGGCCTTTCCGGCCTCAGCGCCGGAGTGTGGTACACGCGAGGATGGGGCGCCCTCAACAGCAGCACCAATGCGGCGATACCCGATGAGCGCGAGCTCGACCTCTGGATACAATATCGTCCGACGGAAGGCCCGCTGAAAGGCTTTCGTCTAAAGACGACATACGGAACTGTTTGGCAACAAGGAAATGTGCGCAATTCCCAACCGGAACTACAGGTAGTGGTCGATTATACCGTGCTAATTCGTCCCGCCCACCAGTGAGATAGTCTGCAGTCGTGGGTGACTTGCCAAAGGTCAGTGTGTCACGCCAGTTCGTTGATGAACGCCTGCTGAACCGGATGAGGCTTCGCGGTCGTGCCAGTACGACGTTTGCTGATGTCAAAGATTGGGAGACTTTTTGCCATGAAATTTCCGCCATGCGAGAGGATCCTTTGTTTCTGTCAGGCCGCTCGCGCCTTTTGGAGCTCCACCAGCGGTAAGCGTGCCGAATTTGCATAGTCACTTTGCGGAATTCGCGCTAAATGTGAAGTGGGGAGTCTTCAATTCCTGGTTGCTTTTGCCGGGAAAATCTCGGCTGGATCGAGGAATTGTTGCGCGCCATGAATGCGGAACGCCCGTCGGAAACGCCACATCACCGTGATGCACGGACTGGCGGGTTCGCTCAGCGATCAAGAAATAGAGAACCTGGCAGCCTATTATGCATCGCTCGAAGAACACTGGTTTGGTCCAATGGCCGAAATTGCATAGTCACTTAGCTGGTCTTGATCCAATGTTTTCCTGAAGGCTTGGGCCGTTCCCGCTGTTTGCCCGGATCGGCGTCTGCGAATGTCGATACGGAGCTGAGATTATGGTGTTTTCGCAAGGCGATACGAGATTCTGATTTGGTCGGATTTTGTCGACCTATAGCCCGTATATCAACTTAACCATCGGAGCGCAGCGATGAAGAAATCAATGCAAAAACTGAGCTTTGCGTCATTGCTGGTGGTCTCTGCGGCCTTGCCCGCGAGCGCTCAACAAGCTCCATCGGCGGACTCAGTTATCCTGCTTGACCAGGCATGGTCAAAGGAAGACCGGGAATGGTATTACAATTTCTCACAGGGTTCGGCCGTTATCGCGTACGACCTCTTTCTGAATATGGAAGCCGCAGACAGCCAGGACCTTTTTCGCAATGGCCTGGCCAACCCGCGCTACGGCCTCGTCCCTCAGCCCGCCAGCCCCGCTAACCCGGACGGTTTACCGATCGGAGTCAGCAAGACCAATGTTGCGACGGAGATCAAGGGCTGGCCGGCCGGCGAATATGCCGGCATGACCTGTGCGGCCTGCCACCAAGGGCTGCTGAAATACAAAGGTAAGCTCATTCGTATCGAAGGCGGCATCTCAAATACGTTCGATTTCCAGGGCCTGGCTTCCGGCATCAGCGAAGCGCTTCTAAAAAACCTGACCGACGCGGCAAAATTCGATCGCCTGGCGTTGCGCCTCAAAGCAACGACTCCGGATGCAAAGGACAAGCTGCGCAAGCGAATTGAGAGCGAGCAGGCGCGGGTGCACGAGTATGCTACCCGAACTTCGATTACTCCGCACCCGTGGGGTCCCGGACGTGTAGACGCCCTTACCATGATCGTCGACCGCACGACGGCCACGCTGAGTGGAATTCGGGAAAACTGGTCGACGGGAAATGCGCCGGTCAAGCCTCCTTTCCTGTGGAATGCTCCCCAGGGATTGTGGACGCAGTGGAGCGCGTTTGGGACGGCTCCGATTAACCGCAATTTTGGCGAGACCATGGGCGTCTTCCTGCCCGTTGATCTCAGCTCCAAATCTCCAGCCGAAGGACTGTTCCAGTCCAACGGCGCCATACTGGAGCTTGCGCGGGTCGAGAACCAACTGGAGCGGTTGGCGCCGCCGAGTTGGCCGGAGGACGTGTTCGGCAAAATTGACCGGGACAAGGCAAAGATGGGCAAGGCCTTATTCATGGAACATTGCGCGAGCTGCCACAATGCCTGGCCTTACCGTTGGACCGAACCGAACAAATACGGCAAGCGTTTCGTCCTCGTGGGACTGACACCGAAGTCATATGTCGGTACCGAGGGACAGCTCTTTACTTTGAGGCCGCTGGCCATTACCGGCGAACTGAGCAAGTTTTTGCCTCCGGAATTTCGAGACAAGCCATTGCTGGAGCCCTTTGTATTCAGCACAGTGCTTGGTTCAGTGGCTCGCGAAGTAGCTATTCGCAAGCTCAAGCTGACAGACGCCGAGTTATTGGCCCTGAACGGTTATCGTGAGATGCCTACGCCGCCTCCTCCGGACAGTGTTTACAAGGCAGCGCCGCGTGACGGCGTCTGGGCCACGCCGCCGTTCCTGCACAACGGATCGGTGCCCAATCTCTACGAGATGCTGATGCCGGCGGCAGAACGCACGAAGAAGTTCTACCTCGGCGGTGATTTCGATCCCGTCAAGGTAGGATTTGATACCACCGCGACAGCGGGGACATTCCTCATGGATACGTCATTCTTGGGTAATTCGAACGCCGGACATTCCTTCCAGGACGGCCCGCGCGGAAACGGCACCATTGGCCCCCTGTTGAGGGACGAAGAGCGTTGGGCTCTGGTGGAGTATCTGAAATCCATTCCGGAGACACCCGGGCGCGTCACGCCGTTCGGAGGTCCGCCAGAAGGGCAGCTTCCTCAGAAATAGCCCAGACGGCGATTGAGGCCGTTACCGTCCCGGCCACCGAGCGTGGTCGAGACACACAATGGAGTACAGCTATGTCCGATCATATCGACGGGCCGAGGCAGATCGGCGACCCCTCGGCTGATCTGACGGACCTGTTCGCATTCACAAGTCCGGAAAATCCGGCTCGTACCGTACTTGCCGCCAACGTCTTCCCGACGTGCGGGTTAGACGCCATCTTCTCGAACGCGATCGATCATTCGATCGTGGTTCGCCGCGCGAAAGTGACTGGCCTCGGCGATGCCACCAAGTTCGAAGCGGCTGAGCCGGAAATACGCTTCAGTTGCCGGTTTGGTGCCCTTGAACGCAGCGCATCGGATGGCAAACCTGCCCAGCGTGGCACTTGCACTTTGCCGGACGGACAGACGCTCCGTTTTCTTGTGGGTGACGAAAAAGGAGCATCCACGCCCGACGGAGGCTTCCGCGTCTTCGCGGGGATGCGGTCCGATCCGTTCATCCTCGCCTGGTTATTCCCGGCCGGCTTGAAGAAGTTTCAAAACCTGCTTTTCAACGATAACGTGCTTTGCATTGCTATTGAGTTCGACACGGCTCGCGTGCTCGATCCCAACAAGGGCTCGCTGTTCGCGGTGATTGCCGAAACCGTGCCGATTCCTCGTGCTGGCTCACTAGTCGGCCGCGAAGTGGCGAGGATCGACTGGGTTGGTCGTCCCGAGCAAACCAATATGCGTTTGAACAACGGCGAAGTGAAGGGTGTTGACGACATTCGCGATCTCTGGAACCAGCAGACTCCATTCGAGATCGATGAAAAGCTACGCCCCATGTTTGTTCAGCGCTTGAAAGACAGCCTGGCCAACTGGGATATGCGCGACGCCAAGCAGGACTGGACCCCGTCCGCACTAGCCGTAAGCGCAAACGTATTTGTTGATGACTTTATCTTGTTTGACGTCGCAAAGCCGATCACCGACACAAGTCATTTTGAAATCGAGAGGAGTACGATCAACGGAAAGGCCTACCAGACGGGCGGCGGCCGCACCGTCGACGCCGATGTCATTGACATACTGTTGACGTGGACGGTGAATTGCGACCGCGAGTTCCTGGAAGGCGGGACAACGAAAGCGACAAAGCCGGGAACCAAGACTTTCCCGTACTTCGCCGCACCGAACATGGACATGCAGCGTGTGGCAGAGACGGTCGAAGTCAATGCAGCGCCCGACAGGGTCTGGGAGTTGATAGGCCAGTTCGACGCTGCCTATTGGCATCCTCTGATCGCGGAGATTTGCACGACTGGAACCGGCCCCGGTCAATTGCGCACTATTGAAACGATCGATGGCAAACAGATCATCGAACGTCTCGAAGCGGTCGATAACCTAGGCCGTTTTTACCGCTATGCCAATATTGCGGGTTTGCCGGTGGCAAACTACACCGGAATGCTCTCGGTCAAGCCGAATGGTGCCGGCAGTTCGGTGGAGTGGAGCGCCCAATATCTTCCGAACGGCCCGGGTACGCTTATCGTGAAGACAATTGTCTCTACACTCTTCAAGACCGGGCTGGATAGCCTGAAATCTCGCTTCTGAGGGCACAATGACCGACGCAGCGACGCTTGACAGCGAGTGTTTCCAGACCACCGATGGCGAGATCGCCATCATCAACCTGAATAGCGCGCGCCAGCGATCCTGGAGCCGGTTTTATCAGGATCCGCAGCGCTCCGGCGTCGCTGAAACCGTTCTCGAACACGAGCAACTGGCCGCGCAATTTGCGAGCGAACTATCGGCGCTCGATCGTATGGAAGCATTTGGGGAACAGCTCGGCCGACTGGACGCCTCTTCGCCGCGTACCCTGCTGATCCAGGCGCAAATCGCCTCCGCGCTGCATCGCTTTTCGGACGCAAGGCACTACCTCGCGCAAGCAAGCCTTGGCGGAGCGCCGCATGAAGATGTGAAGCGCATTTCGTTGAGCGTGGATCAGGCCTGCGGAACGAACCTCGACGAAGTACTGGACGAGCGGCGTGCGATCGTTGCGAAATCCGGCGGTTTTGAAGACCGCGTGGCGCTCGGCGCATTGTTGGCGGATATGGGTGAATTTGACGACGCCGACCAAACCTGTCGATTGGCATTGCGCGAATATCAGGACGTCTCGCCGTTCCCGGTGGCCTTGGTCAGTTTTCAACTGGGCATGCTTTGGGGTGAACTTGTGCCGGAACCGGAACTGGCGCGCGCCGAGCACTGGTATCGAAAAGCGGTTGCCGGTTTGCCAAGCTATGTGCGGGCGCGCGTACATCTGGCGGAAATATGCTCGGCCACGGGGCGGGCAGGTGAGGCTGAGGCGATGCTCAGGCCGGTACTCCCGGGCGGCGACCCGGAAGCCTCATGGAGGCTGGCCGATGTGTTGAATGACCAGGGCAGATTTGACGAGGCGGCCTTGCATCTGAAGGCCGCACGATCGGGATTCGAAAAACTTTTGGAAAAGCACCTGCTGGCATTCGCCGATCACGGCGCCGAATTTTACTTCGGCAGCGGAGGCGATCCGTTACGGGCGCTTGAACTCGCTCAAATCAATCTCGCGAATCGCTCTACGCTCCGGGCCTATCAGCAAACTTACGCTATCGCTCTCGAAGCAGGCGAAATCGAAATCGCCACCGAACTTTCCGCCAAGGCCACAAAGCGCTGGGGGAATTCACTCCCCTTCCAATTTTCGCCGTTTGCGGAAGGTTTGCAGACCAGAAAAGGAGCAGTCGCATGATTATCGATCGTCGCGCCTTCGTTGCCGGTGCAGCGGTTGCTGCCTTCTCCCCCGCACTTCCGCTATTGGCATCAGATGTTGCTGTCCCGGAGTTGGAAGCAGTTTTGCCACCTGTGTTCATGATCAGCGGCTGGAGCCCGGAGCACGATAGTAGCCCCGACGCGATATGGATGAGGGTCGGTCACGGGTGGGTCACGGCCTGGCGGTAGCCGACAATATGCGGCGAGTTCTTTATGTCGCTGCCGTAGGGACAGGCGTGAGTGTGGATCACGTCAATATTGTTCGCGCTGGCATCAACTATAAGTTCGGCGGGTTTTGAAAGGCCTTTTTAGTGCTAAAAAGCTGCCGCCGCCTTTCGGAGGCGGCAGCTTCGCGATTTTCGCCGATGAGGTGATTGAATAGAGGGTACAAAGCGGTTTCAACGAATCGAAGGTAGTGATCTCCGCTGCTTGGGGCAAAGTGGTCGTCGATGCAGCCAGCGTTAAGGGCACGCGGAGATAATCGGAGCAAACGAGCTAAGGGACGATTTGAACTTTAGAGGGTGACGCGATGAATTCCTCATTTGGTATGTTCGCATTCGCTTTTGTCGTGTTCGCGGTTCTGATCTTTGTTGGAGTAATCATCGTTGTCACCTTGGGCAAACTGCCAGGCCAGCTCGCGCAGAAATGGAATCATCCGCAGGCCAGCGCTAAAGTACGCGGCGGTCATTTACCCGCCGAACGCCGCGCGGCTTGTTCGGCAGCATCGGCTTAATGGCGGTCAATTCATAGTCGCTGAGTTCGTAGCGCATGATTCGAGGGCTCCGGTTTCGGAGCTTGAAATCACGACTCGGGCAGCGCCATCAACTCGTGACGGTCCGTGGCGGTTTCTGAATTTCCTTCCGCTTTTTGGCGTGCCGGTCGCGCAATAGCGGACATGGCCATATCTGCAGGGGTTCGACCCGGTCGCGAATGGACCCAGGCTGTGTGAAAACACCCTCAATGATATGATTCTCCTGCAATTCGACGGGCATGGGCCTTGCGCGCCCGAGGAATCCGCGGGGGCGTATCGCCGGTTTCTGCGAAGATGCGCGCGCGCTCTACCGCGGTCGTACAGCAGCGTGCTGACGCCAGGGCGGCCGACCCAGCACCCACCATCAAAGCCCTCCAGGCGAGCGGCGCTGCGTCGTCGCGGACCATTGCCGCAGCGCTCAACGCTCGGAGCATCCCGACATCGCGTGGCGCTGGTGCATGGTCGGCCGCACAGGCGACCGTAGGGGGCATAGTAGTAGTAGCCGTACGGGCATACTATGCGCGGTGCGACCACAACCGGTGGTGCGTAGGGCGCTACGACCACAGGGGCTACATATCCGTAAGGCACCCCGTTGAGCACGCAGCCGCCCTAGGAGCCCGTCCAGATAGGCGTTGCGGTGGGCATTGTTGCAGGTTAGCCGGCTCAGGCAGCGTTTGCGAGGGTGAACAGCTTCAAGAGGTTGTGGGTGATGCAGATCATGGCCCATTCGGCACGCACTTTCTCTACGCCCCGCAACAGGAACTGGCGGAAGCCGCGTGCCTGTTTGATCTGTCCGAACACCGGTTCCACCACTTGCTTTCGCAATCGGTAGGGGGTTTCGAAGCCGCCATCGTCGATTTTCTTTCGCATTCGCTGGGTCAGCGGTCCGCCAATTTTTCCGTTCGCGACTGTTGGGTGCTTGGCGCGTCCGGGTGCGACATAGCCGTCGATACCGTGTGCTTCCAGCGCTTCGAGATTGGCTTCGCTGCAGTAGCCGGAGTCCGCTGAGGCCTGCGCAGGCTTGCGGCCGAGATTGTTCTCGATGGCCTCGATCAGGGGTACCAACTGGCCCTGATCGTTGCCGCACTGCGTCAGCTCGTGCGCGACAATGATCTGGGCGCCCGCATCGACGGCGGCCTGTGCGTTATAGGCCTGCACGAAGCCATCTTTCGACTTCATGATACGGCTTTCCGGATCGGTGAAGTTGCGTTGCGACTTAGGATTGGGCTCCGCCGATGGCGGTGCCGCCGGTTTGCCCAGCTTCTTGCGGCCTTCGGCCTGGCGCTGCTGTTCCTTTTCGGCCTCGATACGACGCTCTTCCTCCGCCGCCAGTTTGGCCTCGGCCTCCAGTGCCGCCATCGCCTGCTGGATCTTCGCCAGCCGTTTCTGCTTGTCGCCAGTCCAGTCCGGCAGTTCGTCGCCGCGCTTGTCCTTGCCGAAAGTCTCGTCCTCTTCGGAATCCGCAGCCTCCGCCGCCGCCAGCATGCGAGCCACCTCGGCTTTCAATTCCGCCTCGCGTTTCTGCATGCGTTCGTAACTCATCGCTTTGTGTTTCGAGGCGTTCGCCTTGATCTTCGTGCCATCCAGTGCCACGTGGCCGAGTTTGACCAATCCTGCCGTCTCGCACAGCTTCAGAACTTGCAGGAACAGCGCACCAAGTGCCTTCAAATGCCGCTTGCGGAAGTCGCTGATCGTCCGGAAGTCAGGTGGATCGAGCGCCACAATCATCACAAAATCGTTCCGCTCCCGGCAGGCTCGGGCAATCCGCCGCGATGAATACAGCCCACTCGCATAGCCGTGCAGCAGAAGCGCCACCATCATCCGCGGGTCAAACGGCGGCTGCCCAAGCCCGCTCACATAGCTGCCCGTGATTTCCTTGAGATCGAGGCTCTCCCGCACCAGTTCAACGATAAACCGCGAGACATGGCCTTTCGGCACGAAGTCCTGCACATTCGGCGGCAGAAGCAGCGTCTGATCGATATTCCAGGGGCGAAAATACTTGCTCATAGCCCAAGGTTGAATCAAACTTGCTCAGAATTGAACAGCCGCTATTCGGACAGGCTCCTAGGGACCACGGTGACGGCCGAGCCCACAAAAGCCCCTTACCAGCACTACTTCCGGCGCAGCCTTCTGGGCCAGCGCTGGCGAGTTCGGGAAGGCCTGAGCGTCGAATGAAGCTATCGAGGCCATGACGCCGCAAGCCAAAATCAAGCTATCTTTAACATTGATCTATTTCCCTTCCGTGGTTGATCGGCAATACACGCGACCTCGCGGACGACAGCGTTGACTTCTTGGCCGCGAAAGTTGTCCGCGATGGGTATTTTGAAATCCGTTAGCTCTTGCCCGCGGCGGCTTGCGTCATGGCATCTTTGCAGGGTTCGCTGACTTCAGCGATATGAGACTTCATGCAAGCCGCAATCTGACCGCCGCCCCGGCTTCACGTCAGCACAGACTTTCTTGACGTCAGCGCTACAGGCCTTCGCGAGCGTTGCAGCCTTTCCCAGATAGCTCTGGCAGGGCGCGGACGGGTCGCTGAAATGCGACTTGATACACGCCTCCTGCGCATTGCGTTTTGATATCACTTGCGCATACTTTTACGGCAGCGGGTTGTTGCGCCATTCCGCTCGTTGCTGAGAGCAACATGACGACACCTATTGCGAATACACTTTCAGCATGTTCCATCTCCTCGGCGATTGGTGATTTGATCAAATAGAGAAAGAGAGGCCGCAGCACCGACGCGAGGGCCACACCGCTTTCAACTTCTTACTGCGCTCTTTGTCTCATGTTTTTGAAAACGATATCGATGGCCTGAATAATTTTAATTCCCGGGTTTGCTTTGCAATACACAATCACCTCGTGCTCAGCTTCCTTTCCTTTTGTTATGTCCATGTAATGCTTTTTGGCGAGCCCATTGTACCAACCACTGTACCATGTGGCGAGCCGATCGGCGTCGCCTTGCCACGTACCAGCAAGTTGAGCGCAGGTCAAAGTCTGGACGTCGAGAAACCCTTCGGGGTCGGCATAAGCGCTTAGATCGACTTGGGCCTTTGCCGTCGAACCGGCCATCGTCATTGCGACACCCATCGCAGCCGAAATCAATGTTTTACGCATGTCTCGTTTTTCCATCGCATCTGGCGTGAGGTTTTGGATTGGTGGCTCTCGCAGTCGCTATTCGCACTGCGCTCAGATGATCGCACTACATCTATTTCAAACGCACCGTTACCCCGCCTACTGCAGCCGACACTTCAGCGCCGACCCTTGGGCCGTGGAGCTGCAAGATCACGCCATTGGCATTTTGCAATTGAACGGCTCCAGCTCCAGCTACAACGGCTCCGCCAGCTCCGATCGCGCTGAAAGTGCCTTCAATCGAAGCCGGACCTTTCAGGTTGAGGGCCCGTCCGACCAGCCTGGTTGTCGAGGCTCCGATCGTGAAGCCGACGCTCATGCCCGATACCGTGAACGGATAGTGCTTGCCTCGCAAGGTCAGCACGCCTTCACCGCCACCGATTCCGATGATGAACCCGCCTTTCGTGAATACGACGGCGACCTGACCGGTTTCGGCCCGCGATGGCGTGCTGAAACCAGCTACGCCTGCGAGCAAGGCCACTAGGGCGACGATTATGCCAAACTTTTTCATGACTCTTTTCCTCTGAAGGGACGCAATGCGACGCCGACGTATAATGCGACGCCGACGTATTAAGCAAGGAGCATGGCGAAATTCCGTCGATTTTGGAAAACCGATCGCGAAGGCAGCTTCAGGACCCTCTGTACCTTGCTGTGCCAAAAGCGCCTGACCCTCAGTCGGTGGCGGCCCCGGAAATCTCTGCTAGGCGAGAGTTGAGCCCGCGATGACCCGCGGAAGGGCTTTTGTTGGAAGCTCAGCCGACACTTTCAGCGTCTCTCTTATCTCGACTTTTTGATGATCCCCTGCGTGACAGCCGTGAGAGCTTTGCGTGTTGACCCCGGCGAGGCGAGACTTTCATTTGTAAACCCATCGCACCCAAAACGCTCAGAACGGTAGTAAAATTTGGGTACCGCTCTCCCGAAAAAGCTCGATAGACGCTCTGTCTTTCAATTCCAGATTTTTGCGCGATGTCGGATATATCATGCAATCGGGTGGCGTCTCCGATGGCTTGGCAAATTCCAGCAATGTCCGACACCACCAATGCGTGGTTAATGTAAGCCGCTATCTCAGCGCGACTGGAATTCGGACCGAGAGTTTTTTTGGCGGATTTCCCCGACATATTTTGCCCAACAAAAAAGGCCGGCTTTTCAGCCGACCTTTGTCGTCAATTCTTTAGGGAAGATCAATACCGCCCAACGCCCATGCCGCCGAAACGGTAGTCTAGGCGGACGGTGACCAAATCCACGTCTTGGCTGATCTGGTTGACGACCGCCGCAGCGCCAGCGGGCACTGAGAAGGAGTTGTTGGCGTTCCCCATAAACAGATGGTCGTATTCGACGCCGACCGACCAGTTCGGAGTGAAGCCGTACTCAAACCCGACGCCCACGGTGCCGCCCCAGCGCGTGGAGGAAGCAAAGTTCACATCCAGGCCACCAATCGTCGTGAATTGATCAAAGTGGTTGCTCGTCACGGCCGCGCCGCCCTTTAGGTACAGCAACGCCGCGTTCCACGCGTAACCGATTTGACCCGTGAAAAGGCCAAAGCCATCGACCTTGGCACGATCAGTAAGAGCCGGGTTGAAAATGCTGACTTGCGAGGAACGGAGAGACGCCCAGTCGCCTTGGGCTTCCACACCGAACACGGCCGGTCCGGTCTGCCAGCGGTAGCCAACCTGACCACCGATGACGCCTCCGGACGACGTATTGCAACCGTCAGGGATGACCCCGCCAGATACCGGCACAAATCCCCAGCAATTACGGCTCGATCCGTAACCGCCGTTGCCGCCGATGTAGAAGCCGGTCCAATCGTAAACGACCATCATGGGCGGAGGCGCCTTGGTGTAGGCCCGCTGGGGAAGATCAGCAGCAGATGCCGGCGTGACCACGCCGATAGCAACAAGGGCGCTCGCGCCCAACAAAAACTTCTTCATTCAATTTCTCCAGGGACAGTCCACTTGGGATTTTTGATTGTCCCTACGCTTACTAAAAAACACCCTAAAATAGTGTCACCGACCGGCAACACTCGGCGTAGAAATTATAGCGAATGAGTTATTTCGAAAAAAGCTACTATCAGCTAAGTAGCTGAAAACGATGCAATTCCCGGACATTCAGGTTCGGTTGCGCTGTTTAGCAACTTCGAACTCCGGGGTGTTCTTGTGCCGAGATAATGCTGAAGCGCCCGCTTGTCCTGACCAATCGTTGGCGAGCGCCGCAGGCGTGGCGCAGCATGTGCGGATGGAAACAGCATCTTGCCGGCCGTGCCAAGCCTGCCCCTCATGCGCCAGAACCCGACGGCACTCATCGGCCCCTCCCTGAATGGCAGCAGGATCATCGTTCCGTTGCGAAGGCCGTGCCGGTTATTGCCCGGCGCATTTATCAGGCGCTCGACATCCCGCTCAGTGAGTTTTCGGCGCGTTTTCGATTTTTCTTAGTGGCGATAAACTGAGTGCCGAAACGTTATTTTTTCCCGCGAAAGGATGGCCGCACCGGTCTTTCCGGATCGATTTTTGGGTTGTAGGATTTAAAGGGTAGTCCGGAATTAGACAGGCGCTGGTCAGCACCAATGGGAATTGTTCGCGGCCGCGGGTACCCGCTTGCTGATGCTCTTCATCTCCGACTTCAGAGTGTTGAAGTGCGCCTGTAGCTGCTGAGGCACGTCCCTACCCTTCAGCCGCTCCAGCGCCTTCAGCGCGTTCTCGGACGCCCGGGCCAGTTCGTGTGCGACCACCTCGACCATGAGGCCGACACCGGCCATCTCGATCATCTGGTAGCTCTCCTGTTCGACCTGTTCGATCCGCGCCCTCGCCTTCGCGGCGAACTCGGCGAACTCGAACAGCGTCTCCTGTAGTTCGTCGACCACCTCGCTCCCCTCGGGGGCAGTTAACTTCCTCAGCTTGGAAATAGCGCCCCTGGCGCGGTTCTCCAGCGTCGTGACCTTCGCCTGGGCGTCGCTGAGATCGATCTTCTGTTCCTTGTAGCGCTTCTCGATGTCCTTCATGTAGGCGCCTAGCTGATCCTGGACCGCGTAGCGGATGACTTCGAGCAGCACCTCCTGTTCCTGATTGACCCTCAATCCCTCGCGATTGGTCTGGTCGACGAGTTGCGGGTTGAGCGTCCGGGAGATGTTCACCCTTCCGATGAACTGCGTCTTGTTCATCGTGTAGCCGGATCGGCGCAGCGCCCGGCGGTCGAGCTCCAGCCAGTCGTCCTCGTCTTCGCCGTAGGGAAACACACGGAAGCGGTCGCGAAAGAGCAGGATCCCGGCCCACTTCTCTTGCAGTTCGCGGACTGCCTTCTGGTCGCCGATCGAGTTGATCTTGCCGAGACGCCGGCGGTTGTACCAATAAGCCTCGAAGGTGAACGGACCGACGTTGACGAGTGCGTCGTCGTCGATCTCTCCGTCGGTGCCGATGACGGTGCCCTGGAGGTCGTCCGCGGTCAGCAGGATCCGCTGCTTCTCCTTCGGATGATCGAAATCGAGGTCGAGCGCTTCCACCGTCGACGTTAGCTGCGGCTTGCCGTGGACGATGGCGTAGGATCCGGTGACCTTTGCGTGGGCCGCGTCCAGGATCCCCCGCTGCATGAAGGGGATCGCGATGCGATCGTCCTCGTTCCACCTGATCACGATCTTGGGACGGGTGGCCGCGTCCGCGAACGGGTCCGTCAACCTGGCGAAGTCGTACTCCGCCATTTCATTAACTCGGGACTTGTTCCAATTCTCGGTCAGGTCGCTGATGACAATGGAGGTGCCGTGCCAGTCGGATTTGGGCTTCGCCGACCCGATTTTGGGCTCGACGGAGATCTGGTCGAGCATGGCATCGAGATCGGCGAAAGCGCGCCAATCGATGTCCAGAACGTTCATCTTCTTGTCGCTCGCCCGCGCGGTCTCCACGCGGAGCCGCTCGCCCAGCCGCATAGCGGACAGCCGGCCGAGCCCCTTCTCGCCGAGGAAGGGACTTTTGTCCTCTCCCTTCGCCAAAGCCGCCTCGACGGCCTTCTTCCGGGACGAAGTGCCGATCACTAAGAAGTTGCGCCGCAGGTCATCCAGCGACATGCCTGAGCCAATGTCTGATATTCTGATGGTGTTGAACTCGGCCTGGGCCCGGTCGAGACGTTTTTTGAGGTCCGCAACGTTGGACGCGGCCTCGATCGACTCGCGGAAGCCGGCCTGGGCCGCCTCGTTCGCGTTGCCGGACAGATCGTCGACGATGCCGGCCTTGAGCGTCGAGAGCGAATCGCCCCTCGCCAATAGACGGACGTGGTGCAGGTACTGCTTGCGAGACAGAATAATGTCGAAATGGACTTCGACACCGGACTTCGTGCCCGCGTCGAAGCCGTTCTTGATCAGCTCGTAGAACGCAATGATGTCGGAGCTGATGAGCTCGGACCCCAACTCCAGAACGGTTCTTGCGGAGACTCGAAACAAGGAAATTCCGATTGCGGTTGTATCGACGACTGAGTTCCCCCCAAACTCCCATACGACAGCCGGCGACAGCAAGAGAATAGCTCAGATTCGGTGGTTTAGTCCCCAACGTCTCCGCGCCGGCGGGTCATCAATTCGGCTGTGCGGACGACCCTCCGCCGGATTCCAGCATCAGGATCCGGCACGTCTCGTCGTCGTCGCTAACGAGGGCACTTGCTGCTGCAGTGCGGTATGGACCGCGCAGATGTCGTCGACCGTCGGCATGTCGGCAACGCCTCATCTGCGCAGAAGGCAATCAGCGATTGGGCATCCGGGCCAGGATATCCCGCTTGCACCGAAAGGAGCCGACCCGCTCCGTTTGGGGCTCCGATGCAGCACCGTGAACGGGGCGCGTAGTCACCTCGCCCGAATCAGGGCCTGACGCTAGTGCTGTCGAAAACGTATCGCAGCAGCTTTCAGCGCCGCTAAATCCTTCGACCGCGACCCACCGAACCAACCAATCAGATCACGAGGACTGAGCATGATTAGCCGTGTTTGGTGTGCTTGTCATAAGCGTTGCCCGCCATCTAGTTGGGTGGGGCCAAGTGATTTTCCGAGACTAATTAGATGACATACGCTCGCTCGACCTCTTTCGTCCAAAGACTTCGCGGGCCTATCAATGCAAGTGGCTCCCAAGTGGCCCCAACGATCGAACAGTGCGAAGGTTTCGGTCCTGAGCCGTATGCGACCTCAACAATCGCAAGCATTGAACAACTGATTGTAAATCCGTTGCTCGCTTTCGTGCTGCCAGGTGTAGCCGGCGTAGCCAAACACCCTAACATTCCTCGGTCTTCCCTCGACGACAGAACTTCACTTGGTGAAGTCCCTTTGGCGCTATCGGGGAATGCCGGCGCATCCTGTTGTTTCCCCCGGAGTTGCCCGAACATTTCCGGCGAGTGAACAATATGACCGACCCCAATATTTCCTGAGAGCCGGACTGAAAAAGAAGCTGAGTGATTTCAGCGAGTTGTGATTCCTTCGGATTTGCAAAGATTCGAGGGAGAGCACGATGGCCTGGACTGAAATCACTCGGCGACATTATAGGCGCGAGGGCTTGCGATATGGAAGCGATACGACCGATGCAGAGTGGTTTGTGATGGAGCCACTTCTGCCGCCTGCATCGGCGCTCGGGCGTCCGCGTGCGACAAACATGCGAACGGTGATAGATGCGATTCTCTACATCGCGTCCACCGGTTGCCAATGGCGGCAGTTGCCCAACTACACCCTCGTGATGGCGTCGCGCGAGGCGGCCGGCCGAGAGGCGAGCCCGACGGCCGGAGTGATTGACAGCCAGTCGGTGAAAACCACGGAAAGCGGCGGCCCACGGGGCTATGATGCAGGAAAGAAAATCAAGGGCCGCAAGCGCCACATCGTCACCGACACTGAGGCAACCTGGTCGGGCTCGTCGTGCACGAAGCCAACATTCAGGACCGCGATGGCGCCCCGTGCGTCCTTGCTGCGATCCGCTCGCGCTATCCCTGGCTGCGCCACATCTTCGCCGATGGTGGCTATGCCGGAGAGAAACTGCGCACGGCCTTAAAGCGCATCGGCGAATGGACGATAGAAATCATCAAACGTTCCGACACGGCGCAGGGCTTCGAAGTTCTACCACGCCGATGGGTCGTCGAACGTACTTTCGCATGGCTCGGTCGCTGTCGTAGACTGGCAAAGGATTTCGAGGCGACCATCGCCAGCGCTGTTGCCTGGGCGCTCGTCGCCCACATCCGAACCCTCACTCGGCGACTCGCAAGAGCTTGAAATCAAATGAAATCATTATGAGTTCGGACACTGAGGGACGAGGTGCATGGTGCTCTCCATTGGGCGCCGGCTGCACATGACGCGTTGCCATTCCGCTGCTAAAATGGTCCCGGGCGGCAAGGACGAACGCCTTTCGCGGAGAGTTGATCGATGGCGCCTGACGACGAAATCGACTATCTCGAAAGGGTTCTCACCGGAGACGCACAGCCCAACCTTTCTCCGCTGGGGACGGTGGGGCGGCTGACGCAGCTCTGTCTCCTCACTCCGGATAACCCGAAACATCTCGCGCGCGCCGCCACGCTCGTTGAGACGGCCAAGATCTACATGGCGACCGCGAAGATCGGCGCCGAGGATCCGCTCTATCCGAAGATCCGCCATCTCGAGGCGATGACGTTGCGCCATACGGGCGCACGGCGGAGCAACGTCCTTGGGCTGAAAGGCGAAGCAGCGGAGATCGACCGCGAGGCTTGGCGCATCAGCCTGGACAAGGCGCCGCGCGAAGCAATCCTGTTCGCTAGGGAATGGGGCGACTGGGCTTGGGACCACGATCGCTGGGACGAGGCCGCGGAGGCCTATGCCAATGCCGGCCGCGCCTTGCGGCGTTTCGTGTTCAGACAGGTGCGAACCCCCGAGGAGCGGCTCGAGACGATGAGCGAAGCGCAGTTTGGCGCACGTTGTTTCTACGCTTACGTGAAACTGGACGATCCTCAAAACGCAGTGGTCGAACTCGAGCGCGTCAACGACGTCACCTTTGCGATGCAGGAACAGATCGCCGACCTCGAACGCCTGCGAAAAGTCGCGCCCGAGGTCGCCGCGGGAGTCGACGCCGCGCTGGCGGCGCAATCAAAGGTCGTGAGGTCGCGTCGCAACGAATTCGGCCTCGACGACTTCGGCAATCTGAATCCACAGGCTGAGGCGGTGCGTGAAGCGAACGACAGGGCTGTCCTGGCTGCGCGCGGGGTCGACGGCTTCTCATCGTTTGCGACGCCGCCCAACTGGAAGGACGTGACGGCCGCGGCTGCGGTGTATCCTCTCGCTTATGTGGCCGTGACCGACAAAGGGCTCGGCTTCGTGATCGTGAAGATGGAGGCGGATAACGCTCAGTGCACTTTTGGGACCGGCGCAGTCACGCAGGCGATGATTGTGGAGAATACAAAGTCGTTCATCCAGGCTGAATTCGGTCCCAGCGGGGAGGATTCGCATCAGGCGCTCATGGAAGTGCTGCTCTGGCTCAGCACGGTGGTCACCATCCCGCTACGCCGGGGATTGGAACAATTGGGACATGCGGACAAGCCCTTCATTCTCATACCGTTCGGCATGCTGTCCTATCTGCCCATACACGCCGGCTGCTATCCACGACCCGGCAAGGAGCTGCACTTCTTGTTTCACCCGCGCGACGTGGCGTTTGGCTACGCGGCGCGCAGCCTGATCCGGTCGTTCCGGCGCAGAACCGAGCGCGTCTCCGACGGAGCTCTCGTCATCAGCAATCCGCAACCGCTGCCCCCGCAGTTCGACCCGTTGTCGCTGTCCGAATATGAAACCGAGGCCGCGCTCCGCTATGTGCGCGGACGGACGCTCGTCGGCGAGCAGGCAACGACGGAGGCAGTTACGTCGGGTCTAGCGGAGGCAAGGCTGGCGCACTTCAGTTGCCATGGCTTTGTGGACAAGCGGATCGATTATTCGGGTGTACTCGTGCTCACCAATGGCGAACTCTTGACCTACGAGCACCTTCGCGATCTGAGGAAGATCGAGGCGCGCCTCGTTGTATTATCGGCGTGCCGCACGGCTTCGACCGCGCTGCGCGTCGAATTGATCGTGAGTTTGCCAGCGGCCTTTCTGGCGGCAGGCGCCGCCGCCGTAGTCGGCACGTTCTGGCATGCCGACGAGATGGCGACCCTTTTGTTGATGACGCGGTTCTATGACCATTGGCGAGGCGGCGACGTCGAGCCGCGGCAAGCATTGGGCGAGGCGCAGGCGTGGTTGATGTCGGTACGCGCGGACGAACTTCGTCTCGGGCTGCCGGAAGCGGCGCTGAACGCGCCAGCCGCCGCGGCACTGCGGGCTGCTGCGGCGGACGAGATTCCCTATCACCATCCTTGGTACTGGGCCGGATTTTCTCTTGGCTGGCGCGTGAAGTCGGCGGCTCCCTTCAGGAATTGCACGAGGCGAGAATTGCCTGGCCGACACGCTTGTCGCCAATGTAGCCCTTGATAGAATGCGGGTAAGAGGGAACGTTGCGAATATCGAGCAGGTTTTGGATTCCGGTGGTGAAATTGGTTGCGTCGAGCCCGCGACCCAACGCGATGAGATCATCGGGATCAACGGCGTTCACCCAGCGATCGACGCCCGAGGGGACGAGAAAGGCGGGTCCAAGAGCGGCCTGTACCGCCATCAACGGCAAGGGAGAGCCTAACGTCACATAAAGCGGAACCCGGAGCGGGCGCCCTTCGAGCGCGAGTTGGCGCAACAACCTGAACGTGACAACCGTTCCGAGCGAATGCCCGACCACTACAGCTGGTCCCGCGTCGAGCACGGGACGTACGATCGCGTCAACGACATCGTTGACGCCCGGCCGCTTGAGATAGGCGTAAGCCTGTTTCAAAAGGATCATGCAGACCTCGCCGTGCAGCGGCGACAACCGTTCTATGACGCGCAGGATCGCGTTGAGGCGCCGATCCATAGGGAACCCCTGCGCGGCGACGGTGGCACCGGCTTCTTCCGCCAACGCGCGCTCCTTCGCCGCGATCGCCCTGCCCCCGGCGCCGGCCGCCTGGGCCTGTTCCGAGAGGGCCGCCGCGAGAAAGGTCGTTTCATCGGTGTCGGCGCTCTGTCCTTGCGCGACGACACCCGTGAATTGCGGTCCTGATGCCTGCCGCAGCTTATCGCCGTAAAACGGCGCGCGGACGTCGAGCGCCCGGGTGGCACCTGACCGCCCGAGCCCCGCTTCGAGGGCGTCCAACCACTCGGTCTTGATCACGTCTTCGCTCTTGCCTTCCTGACTGATGCCATGGACCAAAACCAGCCGCATCTACGCCTCCTCCATCATCGACTTGAGCCGCCGGCCCCCTCGGGCCGTGAGGGTGGTGAAGGGGCTGCCCAACAGTTCGGCCCTCAGCTTCGCAAGACCGCCGATGACGAGGTCCGAGGGGTCTTCATCCTCGAGCAGCGACCAGCCTTGCCGCAGCCACGGGAAAACGCCAGCGACGGGTGCGTGCGCAGGCGGCGTCGCGTCGAAGGTCCACCGTCGGTTCGTCTCTTCGGGCGACCGCGCGGTCCTCCGCGGTATTTCGGGAATTTCGGCCTTGACCAGCCCCCCACCCGATTTGGTCGCCGCGAGATGCCCGAGCAGGGCAACGTCATAGGGAACGGGAACGCCGGCCGCCGCGAGGTACCAGGCGATGCGTCGCACACTATCGCGGTCACCAAGTGCATCGTAGATATAGGCGGCGATGACGCCCCGCACGGGATCGCGCTCCTTCTGGTCGCGGAGCCGGGCCGCCAAGTCATAACCCGCCTGCGCAGACAGGATGCCGGCGCGGAGCTGCGCGACGGCCAGTTCAGTCTCCCGCGACTTGATCGGAAACGCGTTAACCGGGCGATAGATGAGACTGACGACCTCATCCCCTTGGACTGTGAACGTGGCCACATGGTTAGGCAGGGCCGCCGCCCCACCCCAATTGCCGTTGTCGAACTCGATCAGCAGCGGTGCAGGGTCCGCCAGATAGCTCGATCCGACCGGTTCGACGCGCCACCAGGACGAGACGTAGTCACGAACGGCGATCGCGGAGCGTCCGAGCATCGCTTGCGCACCTTGCGCGCCCGCAATGTTGAAGCCGGAGCCTGTCTCGAAATGCGTCGGTCGATTGCTCTCCGAGGCGTAGTTGTTGAGATAGCGCTGGACCTCGTTTTCCTGCTGCCGCAGCTTGAGCGCCAACTGCTCGGCATCGCGGTCGAACAGTTCCTTCGAAGTCTCACTCGGTCCTTTGCGGAAGCGGGGCGATTTCTTGGCCATCCCCGAAGTCGCGGCCTGTGAGCCCCTGGTCCTCGCTTGCAATTCGCTCAAACGGGTCGACCAGCCTCGTCTGATTCCAGAGCCGCTTTCAGCGTCGCTCATCTCGCCGACGGAACCCGACGGCGGCCAAGGCAGAAGAGCCGGCGGGGTGGCAGGCCGGCTTGCGACATAAATATTATCGGGGGGCCGCAAGCCCGTAGCAATGTCTGGCCTCAGTTCGACTTGATACTGACCCGCGCGCAGGGGGACCTGGTCGCCTAGGAAGCCCGCCAGGCTGAAATTGCTGATGCAGCGCCGGTCGGGCGCCTCGAAAGCCTCACTATGCGCTCCCGACAAGGCCTCGTTCAACAGCCCGCTGAAAATACAGCGGTCATCCTCCGGATTGACACCTCTCACCATATAGGCTGCGTGGAAGGGCGATGAGGCGCGTAGCATGTCGATCAACGGTGTGCGCGCATCGAACGGGCCTTTGTCCAATATTCGGGATCGGCGACAAGGTCGGCGCTGTCGGCGCTAGCGGCAAGCGATCGGCAAGCGTCCGAAACGATTGTCAATTGCTCCGGGCCATATCGCGCGAGCCTGCGGCACAGTCCGCCAATCGAGACGGCCCTCTGGCTGGTTGACCATTGCGACAGTAGCCAGAGGTCTTCGGCGGGGTCCCGCGTAAGACCGTGCCCCGCGAAATAGATCAGCAGTCTCGAGATCTTAGGCCTTCCCGCGAACAGGCGCTCGAAGGCCGCCTTCACGGTGTCAAAGCCGATCGGCTGCTCTTCGTCGGTAATAACCTCCGCAGGAATGCCGACGCTTTTCGCCCAGGCGCCGAACGCCTTGGCGCCGTTCGCCGCACCCTGGAGAAATTCCAGCGGCGGCGCATCGGAGACCCCGAGGGCAAGGCAACGCATGGATTTCCATCGGATCTCAGCAATCTGAACGATGGGTGCAGGCAGCTAGCTAGCGGCGAAACTTTTGCAATGTGCAAGTCCTGATATCGTGCGCGTCCAATGTCAAGGCGGGCGGTCACCAACCATTCGAAGGCCGATTCGGTCGATCAGACCCGAACGGAGCGCGTCGGCCGCGCTCATGGCGGCCAGACTCTGCCGCAATGTACTGATGTTAGATCGATCCGAGCGACACGATTCCGCCCAACACAGCGGCAATCGACCAGATGGCGGTGACCGCAATTGATCCGAATAGGCCGAGCATCACACGACCGAGAAACTCGACGCCTTGCAGCAGTCGGTTGCCAACCTGCCGGCGCCCTCGAGCCATGCGGCCGGGCCGGCATCCGGTGCGCAGCCGAAGTCCCACCAAGACTTTTCAGTTGAGATGCCTTGCCCCGACTTTAGGAAGCCCGCTGGTGAAGTCCGGAGTAGCTTGCTCGTCAGCAAATCTTTGCGAACTGGTTGGGGTCTCTCGGGCGTTTGGGGGTCATTCAAAGCCCCTCATTAGCTTCTCAATGTAGTCGTTCACTACCTCAGCGAAATCGCGCTGCTCGCCCAATGCTGCTGCATCGCGATGGGTCTGTACTACCTGCTGAACTTCGCGGAGTGCTCCGGTCCGAGCGGGAGGCGCAATAGCGGCCATATATTCGTCTATCGATTTTTCGGCCATTGGGACACCATTGGTGTCCGCTATCCCGATCAATCTGCGCAAGTCGCCTGAGCATTTGTCAAAATTTGTCATCTGCTAAATATGCGCCGCGCCCGGTCCGTTTTCCAGCCCGGAACCTTGCCACAATCAAATTGGCCGGTATCTAGGGCTTCGCGGGTTGAACGGGCGCTGCACGAGTTCTGGCTTACCGCCGGGCGCCTGAGCCGGCTTCTGAAAACCAAGCGGGCGGGTCGGCACACACCTCCGCCGAAGGTGTTCCAAGCCTAGCCACGCCGGTGCGTTGGTCGATCCCGACCGGCTGGGATCAATCATGGCAAAAACGAGGGGCGCGGGCTCAGATCCGCGCCCTTTCACTGGCGTGCCTTGAGGGTTCACCCCTGCGCTGAAAAAAGTCCATGGCGACCACACGCTCGACGTCCGGGTCCGAACTGTCCCTCGCATAGGCGCGGCAATATGCTAGCGCGCTTGCGGCCGCTTCATTGATCTTCCAGCCTTCGCGCATACAACGAGTGGTGAGGAGTTCAACAGTTTGCTTTGCCCGCGCGAGCGAAGCTCGCCGGGCGCCCGCAGATACGCTTCCAAAGTGGTTGCTGCGGGACTAGCCGGGGCTGTTCTAGTGGGATCTGGTTCGGGGCTCCCCGATCAGCTCCGCCGGGACCGTTCAGCTTCCAGTCACGTCTGAAACGCTCCCGTTCCGAGTGTCCTTTTGTTGTTAATCGGACTTCTCTTTAGGTCGGTGCTCGATGGCCCTCGTCCGAAGGTCTTCGTCGAAAATCGCCAATGTGAATCTGGTGACCTTCTTGCCCTCGCTGCCTTGCATGGCCGGCGATGGGGCGCTGACCTCGATCGCCTTGAACGTGGGGCTCTGGTACTTGGCCAGGTCTCGCGCCGCCTGCATGGCGAGCCCGGCGTACTTCTCGAACATCGGCTCCTTGGCCGCGAGCGCGGCATCACCCTTGGACCAGGCAGCAATCGTCTCGGGGTGCGGCTGATGATAGTCCGCGATGCTGGCGAACGTCTTCATGAAGTCGTTGAGCACTTCCTTGGCGAGCCGCTCGCCGCGCATCTCGGCCTCGCGCATGACGCGCTCGTGCACCAGAGCCCGCTCGATCGTCGCCTTGTTCGGAACGCCCCTCTTGCGCCCGCCTCCCGGTCGGCGCCCGCCATTACCTGCCATCGATAGAATTCCAGTTTTTTAAGCCGTTGTTCCTTAGACCGCCTTCCCTTCTGCTTCCCGGCCCCCGTCAGCCTAGCAGGGCCTTCCTCTCCTGCGGGTCGTGCTCGGTGGTGAGGCTTGAGCAAGACACACTTCGCCTGACGAGGCGAAGCTGCTTTGCGTGCTCGGGCGGAGCCGGCCGTCGCTTCAACACAATGGATCGACGAGCTCCTCTCGGATGGGCCGGGGTCAGCCGGTCGGCCCTCTCGCTGCTTCATCTGACGGCGGGACACCGCAGCCGATCCATCGGCTGCAGGTCCGTGCGGCTCTCCATGAGGCCGCGTCCTGGTGATGCTGCTGATGCCCTTCAGCTTGCGAACCGGTAGCCTGCACACCCCTGGTTAGGATCGCAGACCGGTGCCCTTTGGCGGGCAGGCTATGAGCCCGCGACGGCCGACGTGAAAGCTTTGCTGGGCATCCACGGCAGACCGAACGCGGTGGTTCGATCAGCGCGTGAGCGCCGAATGATTTGTTTCAACCTCCTTGTCTAAAGCTGACGAGTCGAGCGAGGACTGCGAGAGCGTCGAAGCGGCTGCAGCTAGGGTGGTAGCCGCCCCACCAAGATGACGAATGCTGGAGGACACCGCCGACGAGGAAAACGGCTTCCAAGGCGCGAATACGGTTCTAGTCTCGTCGACCGTAAGCCCGGCGGCGATCCCAAGGCGGGCCCTCAAAGCGAAGGCTGTTGCCCCCGCCCGCCAACCTTCAAGCCAGCTGTTGGGGTCGTGATCTGCTGTTATCAAAATCCTAGCCGCGTCCAAGAAGGGCTGCCGGCTTGAAGCAACAAGCACGGTTCCATCCGTTAGTAACGCTCTCGATCGGCCACGGCGGTTGACGCTTTGCAGAATGATCCGGATTGTCCCTGGCCCGCCCTGCTCGTCTCGCTTAAGAGTTGATTCCGGCTCGGGACTTTTCGCCGGCGGAGCTGACGGGAGCGAAGCCTCGACAGCGCTTTCCTGCTCGGGTGAGCCAATCGTGCAAATAGCTTTTGAGGCGCAAATAGGTTCATTAGGCAGGTGAGCCAGTTTATGTCGTTGAGAAGCTGATTTGTGCTTGTTCTGCTGGGATCGCCAATAAAATCAATCGCTTACTCCAACTTTTTGTTCCAAAATCATGTTCGCTTGCTGCGCTCAATTCCCTGCATTCTCAATGCCGCCCCGGGCACCCCCGGCTAGCCGGCGCACCACGGGCGCGCGATGTGGATTTCGCGTATGGCACTCAAACAGAGCGTTGCGTGCGAACCGCTCGTGCCACTATCTGTCGTTGATTCGGCGACTTAACTTACGTCCCAGGAGTTCGCATGTCTGGTCTGGTCAGCATAGATACCGTCTATGTTGCGATTTTTTTCCTCGTGCCCGGCTACATCTTTCTGACCTTTCGAAATCAGTTCGTTGCAGGCCAGGATCGTCTAGGTACCGAACAGATTCTGGCATTCATAACCTACAGCGCCCTGAACTTGGCGTTCTTCGGTTGGATTCTATTTACGTTGCCGCGAACAGCACAGGGTTGGGTTGTAGTTCTTACGTGGGTGTTTGTAATTCTGATAGGGCCTGCGATCCTGGGTCTTGCGAGCGGAATTTGGACGCAAAAAGAGTTAGGAAGCAGAACTCTACGCATTTTTCGGCTTGAGCTTAGTGCATCCTACGGCGCGATCGTGGGACTGGATTTTTCATCGCGTGCACCCGTGCTTTATTTTGGTCACGCTGAAAGACGGAAGCCAGTGCGCCGGGTATTGGGGCGTGAATGCAGCAGGCACTCAATCCTTTGCATCTTCGGATCCCAGGGAACGCGACCTGTACATTTCCCAGGTATTCGAAATTCCAGACGAAGGCCCATGGCGTCGGACGCAAAAGAGCATATTTATAGCGGCGGGTGAGATTCGAACCGTCGAGTTCGTCCAAGAGGAAACCTCAAATGACGAAACCACCTGAACGTACCTATGCTATGGACGGCTACAAACCAGCGGCCCCAGCACCGCAGGTTGTGACGAAGGGCTATCTATCACCTGGTAAAGTGCAAGGCGGGCATGTAGCCCCCACTCAGTCCGCACCGGCCAATCCCCCGAGCGGCGGATCCAGTGTGAAGCCGCCTGCCGCACCAACGAAGTAGAGTTGACGGCGTCGACCGGGCTTTCCTTTTGAGTTGTGGTCAGTACGGCGTGCCGTCGAGGTGAGAATAACCCGATGCGGTAGCCTGAAGATCGATGCCTGGATAGAAACTCTCATCCTGGGTCAGGTTTGCCGGGCCGACTTCGAGAACGACAGCCCGCTTCTCCGAGCGATTTTGAAGGTGGTGCCCCTCGCGATCGCCCGCCGCAAAACCGGCACAGTCGCCAACTCCAAGAACCTCTTCACTGCTGCCGGTAACGAGCACCACCTCTCCCTCGAGTACATAGACGAATTCTTCTGCCAGCGTGTGCCAGTGGCGTTGGCTGGACCAGGCACCCGGCTCAAGCTCGAGACAGTTGATGCCAAGCGTTTTCAAGCCAGCCGCCTCACCGAGGCGACGACGCAGCTTATCTCGGCAGGGTCCGTCGTATGGCTTCGGGTAGCGTGATCCGGCGCGGACAGGCGCGTTTGCAACGTCGATCTTTCTCACCCAAGTCCCTCCCGGATTTCGTAGCCGTTGCCATTTAGCACGCCGAGGACGGCCCTGGGCGAGATGCAGGGAAACGGGCGGAGTATCCACAGGATCGGGCGGCCACCGGCAGCGCGGCATAGAGGCCGCCTCGGGGAGGTCTTGTCGCTAATGCTCGGCGATCGAGAAAAACAAAAAGACGACGAGGACCGCGGCTGTGCCGAAAATGAGCGGTGCGAATTGCGTGGTCAACATCCTGGGCGCTCGGCAAACATCAATCAAATTCGAGCCTATGTATGCGATCGTCTGGATCCGCAGGAGTCGATTTGCGCAGTAACCTTTATTGGTCAGGTTAAACCGCGCACCGCACTGCGGCCCTGTGGCATGGCGATATCGTTTCTGATGCACCGGCGCTGGAGGCTAACTTCATTTTCAGTCGCGTTGATTGTGGCGACGATCGGCTGGCTTTGGTTCTTGTTCAAAGTCGCCGAACATTTCCTGGCGCGCTGACCGGTTGATTGCGGCCGCGCTGTCAGCCTGACGTCAGCATTCTGAGCGATAATCGACGGCATGGACCCGACTACCGTGGCAATGCTGTTGGTGATCGTTTTCGGCGCCGGGTTGATGGTGGGCTACGGAATTAGAGCGGCCGTGTCCAAGATGCGGCGCGCCCGCGCGGGCAAATAGACCTGCTGATTCCAGCCGGCATGGGCGGCGATGTCCGCAATTCTACCAGCCGTAACCATAGTAGGCAGGTGCCCCATACCCCGGCATCGCATAGGCGCCACAGTTGTAGTATTCCCCGTACCCCGGTTGCGGGCAGCCACGATTGTAGGTTGGCGCATACGCGCCATAGTATCCATAGCCGGAGTATCCATAGCCGGGAGCCCATGCGTATGCGGAGGAAGCCAATCCTCCGATGACGGCTCCCGCGATCAATCCGCCGGCCGCCGGCCCAAAACCCGGTCCTCGCCAGCCGCCTCCATGCCAGCCGCCCCCGCCAAAGCCGTGGCCTCCAAAGCCGTGGCCTCCAAAGCCGCCACGAGCCGACGCCGCGGTTAGCGACAGGCCAATCGAGACGACGGCCAGCAGGCCAATCACCGTTTTTCGCAGCATGATCTTACCTCCCTCCTGCGAATGGGTCGCTCCCGCTTAGAGAACCCATTCCATGACAGTTGGTTTCATCGGTGGTGTCGCCACGCGCCGGAGCCGCAAGATGCAGCGGCTTCACTTCCGCTTGAACCGGCGCAATCATGGGCGCATGCCCGAACTCAGCGGCATTCGCGCTTTCGGAAGTGTCGCTGCGGTGATAGTCAGGCACCAAGCCGGAGGAGCCTGTCATGAGAATCATCTGCGCCGCAGCCATGATCGTGTTGCTGAGCGGGCCCGCGTTTGCACAGGATGCTCACATGCAACAGGCCGGGGAAGCTGACAAGGACAAGACGCCGGCACAGATCCGAAGCGAGACGGACGCCAAACGGGCCTACGAGAGGTCGCTTAGCAACATTCCCGACAAGGGCGCCGGAGATCCATGGGGCGCCATGCGCAACAATGATGCGCCGAAAGCCGCCGCCAAGGCCGCCTCCTCGAAACCACGGATCGCGAATTAGCGGGCACGTCGGCGCCTACGCGCTGTTGCTCAGGGAGTTTTGTAGAGCCCGGCGATCACAAGTTCGCGGCCAATTCGCTCCTCGACACGTCGGATAGCCAGGCGTTCATCGCTTGCTTTGGTGGTGCCGGTCTTGATCGCACGGCCGATATAAAACCGGTATTCCCAAACGCCCGGCTCGACCGATTTGAGGGAGTATTCGATCCCTTTGTAATTCATGGGACCTACCGCCCATTCGCCCCGATGGGTAACAACCATGCGGTTTACGGCAGTGACAAGTTGCGCTGCCCCAAATGGCTTCGTCAGCAGAGCGCTGTTCGGAACACCCTGAGACGGCCACTGGTCGGCATGCGCAGCGGTGATGTAGAGGATGGGAAAGGCCGGGTCGATTTCTCTGGCCCGCTTCGCGACCTCCCATCCATCAAGCCTGCCCAACAGCGTGATGTCGATCACAAGCGCATGGTATTTGCCCTTGTGACCCTCCAGCAGCGTCACCGCTTCCTCACCGGAAGGGGCGATAGCCGGTTCAAAACCGCCATCTACGAGAGCGTCCTCAACAATCATCTGAATCGGGAGGTCGTCTTCGACGACCAGGATAACAGGCGACTCTTCCAATGAACCCACCCTCGTTAGTCCGCAGCGCCAGCTATGGTACCCGGAATTCGGGGATTCGTTGCCGGGCATACGTATAAAAGTGTACTTAGTGGACTTCGTGCAACAGGGTCCCGAACCGCGGGGATGAAACGCCGGGCCGCGTTCCAAAGCCCCGATCGACGCCGTGGCGCGCCTGCCAAGCCTGGGGCGCGATCGGTCAGCCGTGTGCGCACGGCGCAAGACGAGCGACGGCAAAACCGCTATGTTGTCGATGCCCAGGGGGAGATGAAATGAAGCGGCGCATGCTGTTCGGGTTGGTCGGGGTAGTCGGCCTGCTGCTGGCCGCCGCCACCGCGCAGGCTGCAACCGTCGTCGCGCTCGGGGCGAGCAATACTTTCGGCAAGGGTGTGTCCCGCAGTCAGGCGTACCCGGCCCAGCTTGAGGCCCTTCTCCGCGGCAAGGGCTTGAATGCTCGCGTCATCAACGCCGGGATCAATGGTGACACCACCGGCGGAATGTTGGCGCGACTGGATCATGTCGTGCCCAAAGGGACCAGTGTTGTGATCCTGCAGCCTGGCGGGAACGACCGACGCAAGCTGGCGCCGGACAAGACGGCCGAGATTCAGGCGCGACTGGCCGCCATGGGCGTCAAGCTCGTTCTGCTGCCGAACGGCATGCTGCATGGATTGCCGCATCAACCGGACGGCCAACACCTGACCCCGGAAGGCTATCACATGCTGGCCGAACAGCTTGTTGGTCAGGTGGCCGGTGCGCTGGGGCATTGAACGCAAGACACGCGGACCGCACGCCGGGAAATCACACCATCCGCGCAGCTCTAACCAAGCCATAGTCGCCCGGCCGCCCGCCCGGGAACAAATCGCCCGCTCTCGTCTTGGTTCTGCTGGAGGACGACATGGCGCTGGCGCAATTGGTCCGACACCGACGCGAGACGAGCGGCGACGTCAACCAACCCGTTGGGTTGGTGACGTGCCCCAATTGCCTGGTCTTGATGGTCCGCATTTCCCTGAAAAGCTCGGAATCTGAAAAGACACTGCACGAGGCCACCCATCGCTGCCCGAAATGTAGCGCCGAAACCAGGCGCTGGATCAAGCTTTGACAAGCCGGCGGCGCCACGCAAAGGGCGACCTTGCCGCAGATTTGACCTAAGAAATCAGCCGAAACAATTCCCCGGTCCGACGAAACCGCTTTCCGGCCTCCGCGAAAGCGCTCTGAAACAGTGAACCGCTACCACTCGTCGCGATCGAACGACGAGGTTGGGTCATGTGGGCGCTCATCGTCAGCCTGGTTTACCACCAGTCATGCCAGAACTATCTCGCCGAGATGGCGAGGCACCAGCACCGTTGGATGTGATGGCTGCCCGTCGCCGTGCTTTGGCCACCCGAAACTGTGATCTGGCTCACAAGCCTCCGGCGCCAACCGGGTTAGCAATGCATCCAGCAACCTGAACCCAAGAGCGCAACGGAGGCGGTAACATGCAGGCAATCCTAAGAGCTCTCGCACGTGCATCAAGCAGCGATCGTGACGTCGACGGACTGAAGTCCGTCATCATATTTTGCGGGCTCGGGCTGTTGGCGTCCCTGCTGTTTGCGATGGCCGGGCTGGATCTGGGCGCCGGAGCCTTCTGACCGAAATTGGCCGCTATTTTCGCAGCCGTCCGTTATGGACCCGCTGACCGGGGGCCGATGTCGGGGCCGCGCTCACTACGAACGCAGGAGGCGCTGCCGGGGATTCCAGGGAATGCTATGCTCTGTGGCGAATCAGGAGGTTCACATGATTGCTGACAGCAATAGCAACATTGCCTGGCACAGGGTTCAGCTCAAGAGGAACCGGGACGCCTTGAAGGCCCTGGAGACCGCCCGGTTTACGATTGGCGAGATCGCCAGTTCGAAAAGAGCCGGCCAAACCCAGAAAGCCATCGCCGAGCTGAGGCGAAAGATCGCGGAATCCGAACGATGCATTGCGGCGTATGAGCGCCGAACCAAGCGGCCTGTCGCGACCGATCTTCAAAGTCTGGCGCGCGTAAGCTGGGGGAGCTGGAATACCCGCGGCAAGGGCCGGCCTCCCCTGACGGATGCATAGGCCGTCTTATCCCGATCGGCGGCCCGGTGTCGGTTCGACGAAACCATTTCGGGGCTGCGAAGAAACCATTTTTGGCGAGCGGCGCAGTGACCCCGAAACGATTGCCGGTCAACATCGTGGCATTGATCAAACAAAGGAGTTCGGTCATGTGGACGGTTCTCAGCCTGATTTATCGCCAGTATTGCTGGGCCCGCTTGATGGAGATGCGCAAGTCTCATCTCTCGACGGCCCACTGATGCGGAAGGCATAACGGCGCCGCGCCTTCTCGGCTGGTCGAGCCGGTTCGGCATCGGGAAAGGCGCGGCAGCACCCCATTGAAGCGGCTGCGGGCTGGGCAGGCCCTCCCTGTTCAAGCACCAGCGCCGGACTTGGTCGGCCCCCCGCCGGTCGCCCAAGTCTGGCATGTCCAAGTCGGCATGTCCAGTCTCGCTCTCGCTCCACGTCGGCATGCCAAGTCTGGCATCGACACTCGCGATCCAACACGGCACACTTCCATTTTTTGAGATGGCAGCCCGTGCGCTGGTTTAACAAGCGTGAGCACAAGGAAGTCTGGGAAGACATCAAGTTGCCGATGTCGGATGACTTCGAAGCTGCCCGCAAGATCCGCGAGATCTGCAATTCGGCCGCCAGCAGCGCGGAAAAGGCCGGCACTCAAACCGGCGCGGACGAGGCCACCCGGAACGAAGCGGAACGGTACAAGCGCGCCGCCAAGGTGGCGATGGAAATCGCCATCAAGATCTCCGACGACCTGCTGCGGGATGCCGCGGTCTGCCAGATCGTGGTGTTGTGCATGAAAGCCAACGATCTCAAGCCCGCAGGCATCCTGACTCGGGCCGTGCAGGAAACCTCGCTGCGGGAAAATCTGCTGCGCGATCATCCGGAGCTACGGCAGGCCGTCGAATGAACCAAAGTTCCAGCACCGGGCTGAAATAGCCGGGTAAATTCACCCGAGGAGAGATCCCGGCTACCCGGCTATCCGAGCCCAATCCGACGGCTCGGCGGGTTAAACAAAACGGCGAAATTCCGTTCCAGGAAAAATGGCCCCGATCCGGGGCCATCGATCTCACATATGGTCTTTCTTCATCATCATCTTCTTGTGGTGCATCATGCGCGTCTTGTGATGCATCATCATCTTGTGATGGTGGTGCATGCTGTGATGCATGGCCATGTCGTCCTTTTTCATCATCGGCTTGTCTTCCGCGACAGCCGGCGCAGCGATGGCGATGGTGGCAAGAGCCGCCAAAGCGTAAGAAAATTTCTTCATGATCTCTCCTCGGGGGTGATTTGACCTCTAGGGAACCCCGTGAAGATAGATCTGTTCCACCGAAATGGAACTAATTCATCGGCACCCGTTTTGTCACAAATCGGAGTCAGCCCGTTTCAGGGCACGAAGCGTCCGCCGGTACGGCGGCCGAAAGCTCGATCGTTCCCGTGGATCCAGGCTGGCTATGCTCAAATGCGGCGAAACCGATCGGCCGCAGCAGACGTTGGGACTGCATGACGCAGCTTACGCTGAGATTGGCTTCCACCCATGACCATTGGCGCGACGCACCCGCCGGCGCGCACGCTTTGGCCGCGTGTCGCCTGTGGTTGCGCCATTGTGCCAAACGCCATCCGGTCGCTGCGGACGGTCTCCAATGGGTTTTCGGCGGCCTCGTCGCCGCGGCGCTGCTGGCCGGAACGCTGATTGCGAACGCCTGACCTGCGGCTGTGCCGGGCCGCCTTCAGGCGCGCCTGAAGGCGATGGCACCGGCGACCGATCTCGCGCGGGTCCGGACGGCGTGGCCGTCATTGCCGCTTTGCACGATCCACTGACCGTTTTCTTGACCGACTATCTTGCCGACATGGTGACGCCAAACCACGATGGCACCGACGGACGGACCGCCCGCGTCGTAGCCGTAATGCAGCCCAGGATCGCGCCAGATTGTAGGTGGGGCCGGGATCGGCGCCGACCTGCCCGCGCATATACCATCCGCACCAGGCCCGGGGCTTGCCGCCTCCGCCATGATATCCGTATCGGGCGGCATAGCGATAATGCTGCCGGGAAGCATCATGGTGGCGACGATGCCGGGAGGCATAATGGGGGTGATGGTGTTGGGAAGCATAATGGTGATGGTGGTGATGGGCATGCCGTGACCGGGCTTCTGCATTCGATGTCAACGCGCAAAACACCACCGTTGCAGCTACGATGTAACGGATCATGGGATTTCCTTGAGCAGGTGGAAGATCGCTTCACGCGATCGCCAAAGCCGCTGGCCCGGGGTCAACCGAAAGGGGTACCCAGCGACGCGATTTAAAGCTGATTTAATTACGGCGGCGCCGTCTAATTAAATACCAGCGCCGCCGTTTAAGGAGCCGGAGATGGCCAGAGTAAGGCACCCTCATGCGGTTTTCGGGCCTCTGGGATGCGATTCCGGGCAGCTCTAAGTGCCTATAATCACGGTTGTTTTGATTGACCGACCCGATCGATCGGCGGCGCACTGGCGTGTCGCTTGCGGGCGGCCGCTGCGGAGTCCGTCGGCCCCTACCCAAGCATAACGCCGCCGAAAGCGGAATATGTTCGCTGGCGATGCTGGCTGGTCACCGGGCCGATTTAATTAATTCCGCGACGTCACTTGGGTGTGCACAGCCGGTGCCGAGGTTCAAAGCGGCGCCTCAAGTCCGGCGCAACAAAGGACCCTCCGGGTCGGGCCGGCCCCGGCAGCGCCGTCTACGCCAATCCATCGGGTCAAGGAGAACGCAGGTCTGGCCGGCCAGCCGAACCGCGCGCCGGGTTTTCATGGTGTCATCGCATTGCTGGCCGCGTGCCAGATCTGATCCTTCAGGGCGATCAGCGGCGGCGGCGGCAACATCGCCGGCGGTTCGGTCCGCTTGATGCCATTGGCGACCAGACTGGCGACATCGATCTCGCCGTCCGTGTAATAGGGATCGCCGCCGCCGTTGCGCCCGAACAGGGTCGGGCCGATGCCCGATATCTGAAATAGCGCATCGACCATTCCCGCCGCACGCAAATCCTGCATCAGCAAATCCCGCTCGGCATCGATGTCGGGACCGATATGGTGCGTCACCTGCCCGGTATAGCGACTGAGGCCGACCCCGCGGTCATAGGTCACCGCGCCGAGCCAGACCGGACGGCCGTCCGTTCCCTTTTCGAGAGCCTGCCACAGCCGAACGTGATGCCGACGGTCGGCGCTCTTGCCGTCCGGCTTTTCGAACGCGAGCTGCTCCTTCTTTCCCTGGTAATAAAGCGGGCTGACCGGCGCGTCGTGATAGGGCCGGTCGAGCACAACGCTGCCGACGATCTCGACGCTGGTGCGCCAGGTGACGGGGTCGGCCGGAAACCAGCCCGCCGCCTGCATCGCCAGCAGAATATCGTCCCGGCTGCCGACCAGTCCGACATTGAGTGCATCGCCGGGAATTCCGCTGCCGGTTCGCGTCACCATCGGCAGCGAAGCAAGCTCCGGTTCGTGCTCGTGATGGGTCCACAGCGCCGGCAGCACCACATAGGCGAGCCCGACATAGAGCGTTGCTGCCGCCGTTAGAACCGATAGTCCACGTCGCCTGGTCGAGAGCAGTTTCATCGCGTCGCCCCGGCGCCATGCGGTCTGGCAGTTCACGTTCCGGACCAGAAGCCGGTCCGGCCGGATCGTCAAGATGCGAGCCGGCCATCGGATTAAATGGTGGCTTGCGGACGCGCGCGGCGGTAAAAGCCGCTCCTGATCGCGCGGGCGTCTCGGCGCCGCGCGGATGCAACGCCAAACCGATCGTCTACACCAACGATGAAAGCGACAAAAACCCGGCCATGAGTGGATTCAAAGAACCCAGTTTCGCAGACCGGCAAAAGGCGGCGCAGCAGGCGAAGCAGAACATTTTAGACAAATTTCGCGCCAAGCCCGGCCCCGATGATCCCGAGGTGACGCAAAAGCGCGCCGAACGCGAGGCGCTTGCGGCTGCGCGTGCCAAGACCCGGGAGGCCCGCGACGTGGAAAAGGCCGAGCAAAAACGTCGAGAGACCGAGGCGGCAGAGCAGGCCGCAGTGCAACTTGCCCGCGAAAAGGCTGCTGAAGCCGCCAGGCAGGCGGCGACGGAAGCCGAGCAGAAGGCAAAGCGCGACGCCCGCTACGCTGCCCGCAAGGGCAAGGGCAAGAAGAAATAGCCGAGAAATAGCCGAGCCGTCTTGCTGCGGACCCGGCGCACTGCAGGCCTGCAGGCCTGCAGGCCCGCCACTGGTCGGAGCGAGCCTGCCGGGCGACGCCTACTTCTTCATGTCGTCCTTCTTCATGCTGTCCTTCTTCATGGCATCGTCCTTTTTCATGCCATTCTTGGACATCGTGTCCTTCTTCATGGTGTCCTTGGACATGGTGTCCTTCTTCATCATGCTGTCCTTGCCCATCTTGTCCTCGGCGAAGGCGGCAGGGCCGAGCACGAGGCCAAGCGCGATGGAAGCGGCCGAAATGCCGAATGCGATGCGGGTGGTGATGGTCATTGCAAATTGATCCCTTCGAAGCCGGTTTTGAAAGCGACGAATGCCGCCATCTTCAAAACGGTCGCACCGGCCGCGATTGTTACGGCCTGCCCGAAAAATTTTCCGGCGCCGGGGGTTTTTGAAACATCCTCCGGAGACAAAAAACATCGGGCTTGGTCTTCATTCCGCCGAATCTTGCGGCAAGTGTGCGCTGCACCATCCTGGGACACTGCCAAACTTCAATCCGAATTATCTTAATCGCGACCTAGCTGAAGTTCGGGCGAAGGCGCGCTAGATAGCGTCATCGTCGCGTCGAACGGTTCAACCTAAAAGCGTACAGGGAGATTGTCATGCTTACTCGTCGCCACGTCCTTGCCTCCGCGCTTGCCGCCCCCGCCGTCCTGCGCCTCGGGACCGGCACGGCGCACGCCGCGACCACCCTGAAAATATCGCATCAATTTCCTGGCGGCACCGTCGACAAGGGCGACTTCCGCGATCGCCTGACGCGGGTATTCGCTGCCGAAGTGGCAAAACGCAGCGGCGGCGACATCAGCGCCGAGATCTATCCGAACTCCTCGCTGATCAAGACCAACGCGCAATTCTCAGCCATGCGCAAAGGGGCGCTCGACATCAGCCTGTATCCGCTTCCCTATGCCGGCGGTGAGTTGCCGGAGACCAATATCGGCCTGATGCCCGGCCTCGTCACGAACTACGGTCAGGGCCTGCGCTGGAAGGACCAGCCGGTCGGCAAGGCGTTGACCGATTTCCTGGCGGACAAGGGCATCGTCATGCTGACCTGGATCTGGCAGGCCGGCGGCGTCGCCAGCCGTTCTCGCGCCATCGTGGCTCCCGAAGACGCCAAGGGCCTCAAGGTCCGCGGCGGCTCGCGCGAAATGGACATGGTGCTGCAGACCGCGGGCGCCGCGGTGCTGTCGGTGCCGTCGAATGAAATCTATGCGGCGATGCAGACCGGCGCCTGCGACGCCGGCATCACCTCCTCCACCAGCCTGATCTCGTTCCGGCTCGAGGAAGTCGCAAAGTCGCTCACTTCCGGCGCGGGCGCATCCTACTGGTTCATGCTGGAGCCGCTGTTGATGTCGAAATCGATTTTCGACGCGCTGCCGAAAAAGCATCAGGACATCATTGTCGCGGTCGGCTCCGAACTCGAATCCTATGGCAGGAAAGGCGCCCAGGCCGACGATATCGAAGTGGCCAAGGTCTACGAAAAGGCCGGCGCCAAGATCAGCGCGCTCGATGCGCCCACTGTCGGCAAATGGCGCGACATCGCCCGCGATACCGCGTGGAAGGACTACGGGGCGAAGACCGCGAATGCCGCCAAGCTGTTGAAACTCGCGTCCGACGTCACCGCATGATGCATGGTCCGCTTCCGGATCAAGATGACCATTCCAACGCCGCCGCGGGCCATGCGCTCGTGGCGGCGTTGGAACGTGCGCTCGCGCTCTGCAACCGCGTCATCGTCCTGCTGGCGGCGATCGGGCTGATCGCCGCCTGCGCCATCCTCAGCGACAGCGTGCTGGGCCGCGCCCTGTTCCATAGCCCGAACTACTGGCAGGACGAGGCGGCGGTATTCCTGCTGGTCGGCGTGACCTTCATGACATCGGCCTATGTGCAGGGGCAACGCGGCCACATCGGCATCGAAGCATTCGTCGGATTGCTGTCGCCAACGGCCAACCGGATCCGGCTTTGGCTGGTCGATGTGGCGAGCCTGCTGTTTTGCGCGTTCTTCACCTGGAAATCCTGGACGCTCACCCACGAGGCCTGGGTCGACGGCCAGGTCTCCAATTCGATGTGGTCGCCGCCGCTTTCGATCCCTTACGGCCTGATGGCGGTCGGCATGTCGCTGCTGTGCGTGCAGATCCTGCTGCAGATCATCATTCCGATCAGCGGCGCGGCGCGCCGATGACGGTGCTCGGAATCGGCATCAGCTACGCGCTCGCGACCCTGTTTGCGATGTTCTCGGGGATGCCGATCGCGTTCGCACTGGGCGCGGTCGCCGTGGTATTCATGGCCATCTACATGCCGGCGGCCTCGCTCGATACGGTGACGCAGAACGTCTACGAGGAGATGGCCTCGATCACCCTGCTGTCGATTCCGCTGTTCATCCTGAAGGGGGCTGCGATCGGCAGATCCCGCGCCGGCCAGGATCTGTATTCGGCGCTGCATGCCTGGCTGCACCGCGTCCCCGGCGGGCTCGGCGTCGCCAATGTGTTTGCCTGCGCGTTGTTTGCGGCGATGGCCGGATCCTCGCCGGCGACCTGTTCGGCGATCGGCTCGGCCGGCATCCCCGAAATGCGCAAGCGGGGCTATTCCGGCGGTTTCGCCGCCGGCATCATCGCCGCCGGCGGCACGCTCGGCATCCTGCTGCCGCCCTCGATCACCATGATCCTGTTCGCGGTCGCGGCGGAGAAGTCGCTGGGAAGGCTGTTTCTCGCCGGCATCGGTCCCGGCCTGCTGCTGGTGTTCCTGTTCGGCGGCTACGCCGTGATCCGCTTCCGCAAGGAATACGCCGCCGCCAGCGCCGTCTATGCCGAGACCGGCACGACGTCGGCCATCCTCATCCGCGACGATTTCACCCTGGCCGAGCGCTTCAGCGTGCTGCCGCGGGTGCTGCCGTTCGTGCTGCTGCTGACCGGGGTCATGGTGGCGCTTTACGGCGGCTACGCCACACCCTCGGAGACCGCCGGGCTCGGCGGGCTGCTCGCGCTGGCGCTGATTGCGCTGATCTACGGCGTATGGCGGCCGACCGACCTGGCGCCGATCCTGAAATCAACGATCCGCGAATCCACCATGCTGATGATGATCATCGGCATGTCGCTGTTGTATTCCTATGTCATGAGCTACCTGCACATCTCGCAGTCGGCCGCGGAGTTGATCGTCGCCATGCACCCACCGCGATGGGAATTGCTCGCCGCGATCCTTGTGCTGGTCGTCATTCTCGGGTTTTTTCTGCCGCCGGTCTCGATCATCCTGATGACCGCGCCGATCATCCTGCCGCCGCTGCGGGCCGCCAATTTCGACATCATCTGGTTCGGCGTCGTCATGACCATCGTGATGGAGATGGGACTGATCCACCCGCCGGTCGGCCTCAATCTGTTCGTGATCCGCAATGTCGCGCCGGATATTTCGCTGGGTGAAGTGATCTGGGGGACACTGCCGTTCGTGCTGCTGATGATGCTGGCCGTAGTCCTGCTGTGCGTTTCTGCCCGGCATTTCCACGTCCTTGCCCGATCTGGTGATGGGAGCGGATGGCGGCAGGTAGCGAAGGCGAATGGAAATCTCGCCGTCGCGACGCCCGCTCACCTCATCCGGCCGGAGGCTCGATTTCGGCGAGTTCGACGCCTTCCTGGACGATATCGCCGACCTTGCATTTGATCGCCTTCAGCACGCCGGCAAACGGTGCGCGCAAGGTCTGCTCCATCTTCATCACTTCAAGGGTGAGGATCGGCGCGCCCTTCTCGAGGCTGGCGCCTACTTCGGCCAGCAGCGCCACCACGGTGCCCGGCAGCGGCGCCACGATCTTGTCCTCGCCGACCTGCTCCTCGTCGTCGCCGCCGAACGGGTCGACCCAGTGCAGTTCGAAGCGGCCGTTGTGGGTTCGCAGGTAGAGTTCGTGGCCATCGATCACGCTCACCACGCGCGAGATCACGCCGTCGAGAGTCAGATCGATTTCGCCTTCGTCGTTGACCGCATAGGCAAACGCAGCCTCGCGCGCCCCGACCGTCACGGCCGAGGGTCCGGAACCATAGCGTAGCGTCACCTTGTGCTCGCCGCCCTGCCCTTGACGGAACGAAAATTCCCGCTGCCGCCGGCCGACCGGCATCCAGCCCGAGGTTCGCCAGGGCGAGTGCGTATCGCCGCGCGCGGCCGCGTCCTCGCCAGCAAGGATGGTGGCAATGGCCGCACAGAGCTCGAGATCGCCCGGTTCGCCTGGCCGCTCGGTCAGGTTCTTCAGCTCGCGCTCGATGAAACCGGTGTCGATGGCATTGGCGCGCACGTCCGGATGGGTCACCAGCGCCGACAGGAACGGGATGTTGGTGACGACGCCGCGGACATCGATCTGCTGCAGCGCGTGATCGAGCTTGTCGATCGCCGCCTGGCGCGTCGGCGCCCAGGCGATCACCTTGGCGAGCATCGCGTCGTAATAGGGCGAGACCGTATCCCCCTCGCGGTAGCCGGCATCGATACGCAGGCCATCGACGGCCTTGGGCGTATGCCAGGTCTTGATGCGGCCGACCGACGGCATGAAATTCTTCGGGGGATTTTCCGCATAGACCCGGGCTTCGATGGCGTGTCCGGTGAAACCGATATCCTGCTGCGTCAGCGGCAGTGTTTCGCCGAACGCCACCCGCAACTGCCATTCGACCAGATTGATCCCGGTGATCAGTTCGGTGACGGGATGCTCGACCTGCAGGCGGGTGTTCATCTCGATGAAGAACACCTCCTTGCCGTTGGAGACGAACTCGATGGTGCCGGCGCCGACATAGTTGACCGCGGCGGCGGCCTTGCGCGCGGCGGCGCACACGGCCTCGCGCTGCGCCGGTCCGAGGGTCGGCGACGGCGCTTCCTCGATCACCTTCTGGTGCCGCCGCTGCAGCGTGCACTCGCGCTCGAACAGCGACAGCAGATTGCCGTGGCTGTCGCCCATCACCTGCACCTCGATGTGGCGCGGATGATCGACGTATTTCTCGATCAGCATGCGATCGTCGCCGAACGCGGCCTTGGCTTCGCGCTTGGCACTGACGACCGCGGCCTCCAGCTCGGAAGCCGAACGCACGATCCGCATGCCGCGGCCGCCGCCGCCCGCCGACGCCTTGACCAGCACCGGAAAGCCGATCGTGCCGGCGGCGCCGGCCAGCGTCGCCGCATCCTGGGCCTCGCCGTGATAGCCCGGCACCAGCGGCACGCCGGCCTTTTCCATCAGCGCCTTGGAGCCGGATTTGGACCCCATCGCGACCATCATGTCGGCGGTGGGACCGACGAACACCAGGCCGGCATCGGCGCAAGCCCGCGCGAACCCGGCATTCTCCGACAGGAAGCCGTAGCCGGGGTGAACGGCTTCCGCGCCGCTGCGGCGCGCGGCGTCGATCACGCTTTCGATGTTGAGATAGCTGTCGCGCGCGCGGGCCGGCCCGAGCAGCACCGCCTCGTCGGCTTCGGCGACATGCATCGCACCGCGGTCGGCCTCGGAATAGACCGCAATGGTGCGCAGGCCCATCGCCCGCGCCGTGCGGATCACCCGGCAGGCGATCTCGCCGCGATTGGCGATCAGCAGGGCGCGAAATCGCCGGTACGGTTTGGCGCGGTCCATCGTCACATCCTGAACAGGCCGAACCGGGTCGGTTCGACCGGCGCGTTGGCCGCGGCCGAAAGACCAAGGCCGAGCACCAGGCGGGTGTCGGCAGGGTCGATCACACCATCGTCCCAGAGCCGGGCGGTCGCGTAATACGGATTGCCCTGGGCTTCGAACTGCGCCCGGGTCGGTGCCCGAAACGCCTGCTCTTCCTCGACCGACCAACTGCCGCCCTTGGCTTCGATATTGTCGCGCCGCAACTGGCTCAGCACCATCGCCGCCTGCTCGCCGCCCATCACCGAGATGCGGGCATTCGGCCACATCCAGAGCAAGCGCGGGCCATAGGCGCGGCCGCACATGCCGTAATTGCCGGCCCCATAGGAGCCGCCGATCACGACAGTGAATTTCGGCACGGCGGCGGTCGCCACCGCCGTCACCAGCTTGGCGCCGTCGCGCGCGATGCCGCCAGCCTCGTACTTCTTGCCGACCATGAAGCCGGTGATGTTCTGCAGGAACAGCAGCGGGATATTGCGCTGACAGCACAACTCGATGAAGTGCGCGCCCTTGAGCGAGCTCTCGCTGAACAGGATGCCGTTATTGGCGATGATGCCGACCGGATAGCCCCAGATATGGGCGAAGCCGCAGATCAGGGTCTGGCCATACAATTTCTTGAACTCGTCGAACTCCGAGCCGTCGACCAGCCGCGCAATGATGTCGTGCACGTCGAACGGCTTGCGCCCGTCGGCAGGAACCACGCCATAGATTTCCTCGGGCGCAAACAGCGGCTCGCGCGGTTCGCGCATGTTCAACCCCGCGCGCTGAGGCGGCTTCAGCGTGGCGACGATGCGCCGGGCAATCCCGATCGCATGGCTGTCGTTCTGGGCATAGTGATCGGTGACGCCGGACTGCCGCGAATGCACGTCGGCGCCGCCGAGTTCTTCGGCCGAGACCACCTCCCCGGTCGCCGCCTTGACCAGCGGCGGGCCGCCGAGAAAGATCGTGCCCTGATTGCGCACGATGATGCTCTCGTCCGACATCGCCGGCACATAGGCGCCGCCCGCCGTGCACGACCCCATCACGATGGCGATCTGCGGGATGCCGAGCGCCGACATCTGCGCCTGATTGTAGAAGATGCGGCCAAAGTGCCGTTCGTCGGGGAAAATCTCGTCCTGCTGCGGCAGGAAAGCGCCGCCGGAATCCACCATATAGACGCACGGCAGATTGTTCTGGCGTGCGATATCCTGCGCGCGAAGATGCTTCTTCACCGTCATCGGGTAGTAGGTACCGCCCTTGATGGTGGCGTCGTTGGCGACGATGACGCATTCGCGGCCCGAGATGCGCCCGACCCCGGTAATGATGCTCGCGGAATGCACGTCGCCGCCATAAAGGCCGTTGGCGGCCAACGGCGACAATTCGAGGAACGCGGTTCCCGGATCGATCAGGAGATCGACGCGCTGGCGCGCCAGCATCTTGCCGCGCGAGGTGTGCCTCGCCCGAGCCGCTTTGCCGCCGCCGCCCGCGACCTGATCGAGCTTCCCGCGGAGTTCGCCGACCAGCCCGCGCATGACTTCGCTGTTGGCCGCAAAATCGGATGAGGCGGGGTCGATCGTGGAATGAAGCGGCATGGCCTCGGGCGGTTTGTTCGGCAGTTCATGGTGCGCCGCAATTGACGCGTTGGAGCGGGGTCATGGTGTCATTGCGGCGCCGGCTAAAGCAACCTCAACTTTTGCTGCCGTGGCAGCGGCGGCAGATTTTTGTCGGGGGAGTCAGGCCCTCAATGGGTCCAGGGTTCGCCGCGCCGGAATGCAAAATTGTCGGCATAAGCGGCCTGCCGGCGCGCCGGCGGCTTCGGTTCGATCACCTGGTAGGGGATGCCTTCGCGCTCGCAATAGGCCACGGCGTCTTCCTTGGTGTCGAAGCGAAGCGTGAGCTGCTGTTTCATGTCGCCGGAGCTGGTCCAGCCCATCAGCGGCTCGATCGCCCGCGGCTGCTCGGGCTCATAATCGAGCTGCCATTCCCTGGTCTTGGCCGTCCCCGATTGCATCGCGTTTTTGGCGGGCTTAAAGATGCGTGCGGTCATGGATCCTCGGGTCGCGTGAGAGATGCGGTATGGAAGCGCGTGGCACAAAGGGCCCGGATAGTATAGAGACACCTTTCAGGAATTTGATCGGTGATTCCCAACCTGGATGTACCATTTTCCACTCCGGTATAGTCATTCTACCACGCTGTGACAATGTTGGCCGGCCGCACCGCTGACGCCGTTCGACCGCCGCCCTCCTTTCCGAAAGCATCGCTTCGAAATTGGCAGCCATGAAAATCAACGCAACCCTCCCCGAAAAAGGACGCGATCTCAGGCTCGATCTGTTTCGCGGGGTCGCCAACTGGGCGATTTTCCTGGATCACATTCCCGACAATGTCGTGAACTGGATCACCACACGAAACTACGGTTTCAGCGACGCCGCGGATCTGTTCGTTTTCATTTCGGGATATACCGCCTCCTTCGTCTACGCGCGGATGATGATCGAACGCGGCTTCGTCGTCGGTGCCACCCGCCTGACCAAGCGCGTCTGGCAGCTCTATGTCGCGCACATCATTCTGTTCGTCATCTACATCGTTTCGATCGGATACGTCGCGCAGCGTTACAGCGATCCCGAGATCATCAACGAGTTCAACGTGGCCGGTCTGGTCGACAGTGCCGTCGAGACATTGCGCCAGGGGCTGCTGCTGAAATTCAAGCCGGTCAACCTCGACGTGCTTCCGCTTTACATCGTGCTGATGGGATTTTTCCCGCCGGTGCTGTGGATGATGTTGCGCCGGCCCAATCTGACGATGCTGGCATCGATCGCGCTGTGGCTCGCGGCCCGGCAGTTCGACTGGAATTTAAGAGCCTATCCCGCCGGAACCTGGTACTTCAACCCGTATTGCTGGCAGGTGCTGTTCGTGTTCGGCTCGTGGTGCGCGCTGGGCGGCGCGCGACGCTCGATGGCGATCATCATGTCGCCGATCACCCTCTACCTCAGCATCGCCTATCTGATCTTCGCATTGGCGATGACGATGGCGGGCCGGTTTCCGGATTTCGGCGCCATGTTCCCGCATTGGCTCTATGCCACCTTCAATCCCAATGACAAGACCAACCTGGCGCCGTACCGCTTCCTGCATTTCGTGGTGATCGTGATCCTGGTCATCCGCTTCGTGCCCAAGGACTGGCCGGGCCTCGAATGGAAGATGTTCGACCCTCTCATCGTCTGCGGCCAGCAGTCGCTGGCGGTGTTCTGCGTCGGCGTGTTTCTCTCGTTCGTCGGCCATTTTGAACTGATGATGAGCTCGGGCTCGCTGTTCGCGCAGATTTTCGTCAGCATGACCGGAATAGCCGATCATGACCATCGTGGCCTATTACATTTCCTGGTCGAAACGGCAGGACAAGCCGCCGAAGGTTGCCGCGGCCAAGCCCGCGGCCGCGACCGAGGCAGCGTGAGCGAGCAAGCTCGCCAAGACAGGCTGAGGCGCCCGCGGTCCAGTGCGCCCTCAAGTGCGGGGCTTGATGACCACCCTGCCCTTGGACGACAATCCGCCCCAGTCAGTGGACCATTCGATGTCGGGGTCAGGCAGCCGCTTGGTGCGGTCCAGGGTTCGCGGACCCTGCAACGCGAACATGGCGCCCTGAGGATCGATACATCGGGCAATACCGCTGTTGCCGGGCAATTCGTGCGGGCCCATGGCAATCCGGCCACCGCCTTGCTCTACCCGCCGCAGCGCCACGTCGATGTCGCCGACATTGAAGTAATAGAGCCAGAACGGGACCGGCACCCTCGCGAGCTTGGTGGACATGCCGCCGACCGTGCGACCGCCGGCGGCGAACACGTGGTACGCGGGCAACTGGGCAGGATTGGCGTCCGTCTCCCGCCAGCCAAATACCTCCCCGTAAAAGGCAAATGCCTTGCGCCAGTCAGCGGTAACCAACTCATGCCAGCCGACGCACCCCTCCGCGCTCATGTCGCTTATTTCCGGCTGGCCGTGCCGCAGTCCTTCGACCAGCGCAAAGGTCGCAATTTGCGGATCGGTCACCACGGCGATACGGCCGATATTGCTGTCTGTCGGCGGCACATATATCGCGCCGCCAAGACGCTTGATCCGCTCGGCGCTCGCATCGACGGCATCGACGGCGACATATCCCACCCAACGCGGCGTCGCGCCCATTTTCCGCGCCTCCGGCGGCAGATCCATAAGCCCGCCAACGGGACCGCGTCCGGTCGTAAACAGGGTGTAGGCGAATTCAGACGTGGATGCGTCTTGTCCGTCCCAGCCGACGACACTGCCGTAAAACGCCTTCGCGGCCGCGATATCCGTCGTCAACAGCTCGTACCAGACGAAACGTCCGTGATGATCGAGCACGCCGAATCTCTCCGTTCGAGCTAGAGATGTTTGCGCCAAATCGAGCGGCGCCCGCTGAGGTTGTCGAGAGCATTAGGCCGCATGGAACCGCCGATAAACGTTCATCAATATGAATAGAAACTGAACATCGCATCGCGTCATCATTGGTGCAAGCAGCCTTGCACGGCAGATTTGCCGAGCGTACAATGACACTGCTCATGGACTGGAAAACTCTTATTACCACGTATGGAGGATGCGACTATGTCACGGGTGAAGCAAGCTTCGACGAAGAAGCGTGTGACCAAGGCCGCCTTACCGGCGCTAGGGGCTGCCGGTTTGACTTTCTCGCTGACGGGGGGCGCATCTGCATCGGCTGTGCCGATAGCGGACGTGCAGCAGACGACTAACCTTGCACCGAATCTGGCGCTCATGCTCGGCGAAGAAGAAATCGCAGATGTCAGCCTGGCGACGTTCCATGTCTTCGACAATGAGAACGTTGGCAGCGGCGTACAGGTCGCGTGGCGTGGCTGTGGCGGCTGCCGCGGCTGCCGCGGTTGCCGTTGCGCCGGCTGCCGAGCCTGCCGAGGCTGTGGCGGCGCCTGCGGCTGCGGCGTTGCCTGCGGATCTTGCTGCGCTTCCTGGGGCGTCTGCCGCTTGTGCTGAGTGGGCAGCCTGGTTGCCCGCAACATTGACAAGCGAATATCGAGATGGCCGGGTCCGACAAGGTCGGCCCGGTCGTTCCATGTCTGCTTCCCGCGGCCGCATGCCGACGCGGCGGTGATGGCTTCCCGGTTTCCCAATCCTTTCAAGAAATGCCAGCGCGCCATCTGGACGTGAGTGTTCCTGCGACCTTCGTTCCCGCGCCGGCGCTTCGGAGTGATTTGTAAAATGCGCGTGCTTAGATCATGAATGGCCAACGCAACAAGAACAGGAACAGGAGCAGGAGCAGCCCCGCGACGCGGCGCCCCAACAAGGACACGCTGCAGTTCGCACCGAATTTCACCGCCTATGTACTGCCTCCCGATGTCGTAACCCTCTATTCCGAGGACCGAAAATTTTTTCTTCACGGCGAGCTCTATTGTGCGCTCGCCTCCGCGATCGGAAAAAACGGCAAAACTGCCGCCGATCTTGTCCGCGAGTTAGGCAGGAATTTTCCGCCCGACAACATTGAAGAAGCACTCAAGCGGCTGATCGAGCGTCGCTACCTCGTGCAGGCGCCGCAATCCTCCGATCGGACCGTCGAGGGCTACTGGGCAAGCCTCGGCCTGCCGCCTGACGTCGCCGAAAAGAACCTCGGAAATTGCCGAGTCCTGGTCGAATCGTTCGATGTGAAAGGCTCGGCGCAATTGAGCGCCGCACTGAGCGCGCTCGGCGTCAACATCGTCAAGCGTTCACCCGATCTGACGGTTACGCTGGTGAACGATTATCTCGAGCGGCAGCTTGCGGAACTGAACCAGCGGCGCGTGTCGGACAAGACGCCGTGGTTGCTTGTGCAGCCGTCCGGCGTTTTTCCGCTGGTGGGACCTGTGTTCAGGCCGGGTGAGAACGCCTGCTGGACCTGCATGTTCGACCGCATGATCAGGAATCGGGAGATCAAGGGATTTCTCGAGCGCGGCTCGGCGCGGCCCGTCGCGGTCTCCCCACTTGTCCGTAACACGCTGGGGCAAACCGCCATCCAGTTTGCAGCGGTCGAAATCGCCAAAGCGATCGCCTCCGGCTTTCGCACCGATTTGCGCGATCATATTGCGAGCTTCGACCTGTTGGGTGCGACCATCGCCAAGCACTACGTGGCGCGCCGGCCGCAATGCCCGACCTGCGGCAGCAAGAAATTTCAGAACCCGCGCCGCGCGCCACAGCCGATCGAGAACGGCCCCAGCGCCAAGCTTGTCATGACCAGCGGCGGATATCGTTCGGTGCCGTCGCGCATCACGATTGCTCGCTACCGAAAGCACGTCAGCCCCCTCACCGGCGTGGTTAAGCGGCTTGAGCCGATCGAAGCCGACCTGCTGCCGATGAACACCAATTTTTTTGCGCAACATAATTTCTCGGCGCCGGCGATGAGCGTCGATCAACTCAGATCGGGACTGATCGGAGGCAGCTTTGGCAAAGGCTCGACCTCCGAGCAAGCCGAAGCCAGCGCGCTGATGGAGGCGATCGAGCGCTATTCGGGTATTTTCCAGGGTGACGAGATCAGGATCAAGCGGCGCTTCACCGATTTCGCGCCGGGCGATGCCATCCTTGCCAACGACGTCCAGCTCTTCAGCGAGGCGCAGTTCCAGGCGCGGCACGAACCCGCAGAGGATGATGCGCATCCTGTTCCGGACCCTATCGATCCTTCAGCGAAAATCGAGTGGTCGCCGGCCTGGTCGTTGCGCGACCAGCGCTTCCGATATCTGCCGACCGGTCTGTGTTACTTCTTCTATCGCAACTTCCACGCCGATTCCAATGGCTGCGCTGCCGGCAACACGCTCCAGGAGGCCATCGTCCAGGGTTTCCTCGAACTTGTGGAGCGCGATGCCTACGCCATCTGGTGGTACAACCGTTCACAGCGATCGGAGGTCGATCTCGACGAGTTCGACGATTCCTACATCCGCGATATCAAGACCCAACTCACCGATGCCGGACGCAGGCTGTGGGTGCTCGACGTCACCAACGATCTCGGCGTTCCCACCTATGTCACGATCCTGCACTGGATCAAGGATGGCCAGGAGAATATCGAGTTTGGTTCCGGCGCGCATTTCGATCGCCGCATTGCATTGCTGCGTTCGCTGACCGAGCTGAGCCAGTTCCTGTCGATTGGCCTGATGGGCGGCGGAAGCGGCGACAAGTCGAGTCTCGACGGCGTCACGCCGTTGCGCCTGGAGAACTATCCATTCCTGATCCCTGCGGACCGTCCGACGGTGACGCCGAAACTCGGCATCAACGTCCTGCTCGACAGCGCGCGCGACCAGGTCGAAGCCTGCGTCGAGATCGCCCGGCGCGCAGGCTATGATTTCCTCGTGCTGGATCAGACCCGCCCCGACGTCGAGGTCGCGGTGGCGCGGGTGATCGTGCCGGGCTTGCGGCATTTCTACCGCCGCCTCGGTCCGGGCCGACTTTATGACGTTCCGGTCAAACTCGGCTTGCTCGATCGGCCGTTGCCGGAAGGCGAACTCACGCCGTTCCTTCCGCACACTTGAAGGGTATCCGGCTTGCGCGCTGCTGGAAAGAAGCGAGAGCGAAAGGCCGCAGCCAGCATTGCCGCCCGACTGAGCGGTCACGTCGCGCTCGAAGCACAGACGGACGGAAGCCTCGCCGCCTGCTTCGACGGCTATTCGATCGACCTCGGAAAGTTCAGCACCGGCGCCATCGATCGCGCGGCGAGGCTGCGCACCGGTCTGCCGCTCGATGCGTTCACCTCCCGTGGCGGCAGCGCCGGCGATCAGGAAATGGGTCTCCTGGTGCGGCGCCTGGCCCGGCGTGGTCTGCTGGAATACCGCCTCGCACGTTCGGGTGAAGCCCACGACCAGGTCGTCGTCGAACCGCAGGTGCCGGGTTATTGGCCGCAAATGCCGGCGCTCGACGGTGCCGACTTGATCGTGCTGTCGCGGTTTGCCTATCTGCGCCGGCGCGGCACCGAGATGATCCTGGAATCGCCGCGCGCGGACGCGCTGTTCCGGATCGGCGATCCCAAGCTCGCTTCCGTCCTCGCTGGGCTCGCCACCCCGCACAGCATCAACAAGCTGCGGCGGCAGGACGGATTTCCGGGACTCGCGCTCCTCGCGTTGCTGGTGGATTGCCGGATTCTGTTCAAGATCGGCGCCGATGGTGGCGATGGCCTGCGAGCCAATGAAGGCGACGACAACCTCGTGCTCTGGGATTTTCACGACCTGTTGTTCCATGCCCGCAGCACCGAAGGCCGGCAGGCCAACCCGCTCGGCGGGGTCTATCCCTATGCGGGAGTGATGCCGCCGCCACCCGCGGTACGGCCGCGCTGGCCCGGAAAGAAAATCGACCTGAGCAAGGCCTCGGCCACCTCGCCGGCAGATGTTGCGCCGGTCGCAAGGTTGCTGCGCGAGCGGCATTCGACGCGTGACTTCGACGACCGGCAACCGATGACGCTGGCCGAGCTCGCGCAGTTTCTCGACTGCACCCTGCGGGTGCAGTCCCGATGGAAGGGCCGGCTCGACCTTGGCGGCGGCGGGCCTTTGGTCGCGTACACGACGCGGCCATATCCGTCCGGCGGCAGCAGCTACGAGCTCGAGCTCTATCTCGCCGTTGCCAATTGCGCGGGGCTCGCCCGCGGCTTCTATCATTATGACGCCGACCGGCATGCGTTGGTGCCGATCGAGGTCCGTCCGCACGAGCTTGATGCGATGCTGACTGCGGCCGAGTTCGCCATGGACGCGTCCGGGCCGCCGCAGATCCTGCTGACCATCGCGGCACGCTTTGGCCGGGTGTCCTGGAAGTACAGCTCGATCGCCTATTCGCTGATCCTCAAGGACGTCGGGGTCCTGATCCAGACGCTCTATTTGGCAGCCACCGACATGGGGCTCGGCGGATGCGCGATCGGAACCAACAATATCGACCTGTTCGCGAAGATGACGGGAATCGAATTCCACGTCGAAGGTCCGGTCGGCCAATTTGCGCTAGGCCGCGGCGCGCGAGACGGCGCGTAAGGGCAATGCGTCATGGATGAGCCCGATCAGGACCAAGGTGGCAGCCGGATTGCCGCGATTGCGGGCCTTGCCATTGCGGCTATTCTGCTGGTGGCAGGGCTATGGCTGGCTCACGAGCTGACCGCGTCCAGCAAGATGCAGGACTGCGTGATGTCGGGCCGTACCAATTGCAACGTGATCGAACCCGCGCGCTAGACTAGCTAGGCCCCGTGCTGGAGGGGTCGCCGCTCAGCAAGCTGCGGCGCGCCGTTGCGACGAAGAAGTCAGTTTGAAAATCGTCTAGCTGCAGGGATGGCGTTGACCATCCTGGCCCCGGTAACTTGCGGTCGACTGTCCGCAATGGCGATCGAAGCCGTCATAGATGCCATAGGGCTGGCCCGTCACGGGGTAAACCACGCGATCCGGCGGAACGTTGGTGCCGGGATAAAAATCAGGCGGGCCGTAATTGTGGAGGTAGATGTTCTCATCGCCGCTTGCGTGATGGTGACGGTGATGGGCATACATGTCGGCCGCGAATGACGGCGCCGAAACCGACAGCGCAATGACCACGGTCGTCAAAGTTCTGAATTTCATTGCCGTCCCCATGTTTCAGTCATGTGATTCGCGTTGCCGCTTTCGATTTGCGTTGCCGCTTTCGGCCAGACCTGACCGCGGTTCCCGGCCAGTCTAGCGCAGCCCGCGCCGGTACGATAGCGCCACCTTGGCTGACGAACCTTGGCTGAAAGGTCCCCGGATCGGGTGCTGGACCTGCCGAGGACGTTGGCACAGTCGCTGTCGTCATCGCTTCACGCGGGCGGCGAGATGGTGTTTCAGCCGGTCCCTGGCGCGTTCCCTGATCAGGAGATCGATCAGCGCCAGTCGCCTCGGCTCGTCCACTGCTTCGACCAGTAATTTCCGATAGCGATCGAAATCGTATTCCGCCAGGTCATCCATGCGCCGCGCCCCGCAACTTGCTGCGCGCAGTGTTTCGCGTGGCAGCAACCGGAGCAACAGCATAACTCGCGGTTTCCCCAGGTTTGGAGACGAACCGCTGGATCGCCAATGATGCGATTGGCGAACATTCGCTGCGGCGAAGGCCCTCACGACACTGCGTGTCATCGCGGAAACAGCGACACGAATCGAAACAAATCTCTTGATCGCAGGCGCCGTTTGGTCAGGAAAGCGTTAACACCGCGCGCGAGATAGTGACCGCGACGCAAGCGTTGCGGGCGCTGGATCACAGGCGATGTTCGACACGATCGTGCTACTCACGGGTCCGGTTGAGCAGCCTATTCTGGCGGCCGCGATGCGCGGCCACAATCCGCAACTTGCCATTGTTGCCGTCGCCACCACGGCAGACCTTGCCACGCTGACACCCTCCTTGCTGCAGCGAAGCCGGCTGATCGCATTCGCCACACCGGTGATCGTTCCGCCGGCAATCCTCGCCCGGCTCGGCTATGGCGCCTATAATTTTCATCCCGGGCCGCCCGATTATCCCGGACTGGCGCCGGCGCAATTTGCGATCTACGACCGCGCCGCCGAATTCGGCGCGACCGCCCATCTCATGATCGAGCAGGTCGATGCAGGGCCGATCGTCGATGCCGCCAGGTTTCCGATCCCGCCGGGGATCACCGTGTTCGGCCTCGAAGGCCTCGCTTACGCGCATCTGGCGCGATCGTTCTGGCAGCTTTCGAGGCCGCTGGCGACGCAGGCGGCGCCGTTGCCGGAAATTCCGGTGCGCTGGGGCGCGCGAAGGAGTTCACGCCGCAGCTACCGGGCGATCTGCGATATTCCGCTCGATATCGGCAAGGAAGAGCTCGACCGCCGCGTCCGGGCCTTCGGACACAACCATTTCGGCCTGCTGCCGACCATCACCCTGCATGGCGTCGAATTCCGCGCCACCGCACCATCGCCCGCTGCCAGAACCGTGGCAGCAAATCCCGCCGCCGTAGACCAGCCGGCCGGTCAACCGGTCCTTGCCCAGACGGTCTGACGGCAGCATGGCCGTGTCCGGAGCGGACCTCGCATCGTCCGCAGCAACCGGCGATTGACTCCAGGAATTGTCTGACCTAGGTCAGAGAATATGCAGTATGATGCTGTAGGCAGGTTTCGTCGGTTCGCGCGCGCGGTCACCATGGAAGTCGGTGCGCTGGACACGTCCTTTCTTGGCCGGGGCCGGCCGCTCGGCGCCGCACGCGTCCTGAACGCGATTGGCATGGGCCGCACGGATGTGGCCGAAATCCGCGAATATCTCGGGCTCGATTCCGGCCTGATGAGCCGCCTGCTGCGGAGTCTGGAGGAGGAGAGTCTGGTCAGGACCAAGCCGCATCCCGGCGATGCCCGGCGCCGGGTTGCCGTCCTCACTGCGGCGGGCCGGCGCGAATTCCAAGCCTACGAGGAACTTTCCAACGCAAGGGCATCCGCGTTGCTGGAGCGCACCCCGCACTCGGATGAACTCCTTGGTGCCATGGACGTGGTCGCCTCGGCGCTGGGCCGCGACCGGATTGCGATCGAGGAAGCCGACCCGAGGGGCGATGCCGCACGCTATTGTCTCGGCGAATACTATGCCGAACTTGATCGCCGGTTCGAAAAGGGATTTGACGTTTCGCTGTCCCGCGATCCGGAGGCTGCGGACATGGTTCGGCCCCGAGGGGTGTTTCTTCTGGCGATGTCGGACGGGCTGCCGATCGGTTGCGTAGGGCTTAAGGGAACCGGCGGCGAATTGGCGGAAATCAAGAGGCTCTGGATATGCCGGACCGCTCGCGGTTTCGGCATTGCCAAGCGTCTGATGCACGCCGTCGAGACCGTGGCGCGCGAACTGTCGGTGAAGATCCTGCGCCTCGACACCAACCGCGCGTTGCCCGAGGCGCTGAAGCTCTACCGCACGTCAGGCTGGGTCGAGATCGAGCGATTTAACGAAGACCCTTATCCGGACCATTTTTTCGAGAAGCATCTCTGACGTCCGCATCGACAACGCGCGTCGCCTTGCACAGTCCGAGCTCCGAACGCGGTCTGGTCCGCGGGAGTGCCCGATTTTTGCCTCGGCGGAGCCGGTGGAGCGATCCAACTGCCTGGCAATACCCTCGACTTCCCGTCCACGTCTTAACGGAGGGTTAAAATCTGTCCGCCACGAATCCGGGGCCAGCGTGGGTCAACTGATTGGGGGACCCAATGAATTACCATGAATTCACTGACGATGCCCTTTTGATGATGCATTACTGTACCCGCGGCGCGCTAGCCGTGGACGATGAGCTGACAAAGCTTGGTGCAGAACGCCGGTTTCGGGCCCGCGAGACTTCCGATTGGAGGAAGCATGCCGACGATCTCGAAGCGGAGATGAGCAAACGTGGGATGGCCTTTGAGGCACTCGACTGGTCCGAAACTCAAAAAATCGATTGTGTCTCGGACAGCGCGGCGCTGCAGCCGGAGGGTCCCCAGCGCGATGTCGCTTCTGCGCCGAATGACTCAATCCCTTTGGCAGGAGCCACCGACGACCACGAACTCGCGTTTGAAGAGAAGGATTGCAGCCTTCATCAAAATGCGATGAACGGCAACGCCAGGCCCAATGATGTGGTCAAACGCCTTCCTATCGATCGCTGAACTCGCTTATTGGGGGCAAGACCCGTGGTCGAGAAGTCCAGCTTTCGAAGAAAGATCGCAAGGTGCTTGAGGCGTGTTGCCGCTCGCCGGTGATATTGCAGCGCGATTTGAAGCGGGCAGCAGCACATCGATGCTGCGAGAGCGCCGACTCTCCTGATTGGCTGGTCCCGCCCTTTGATCCCCATCGGGCGGGGTTTTTATTGTCCGTTACGGATGCACGCGCCACGTTTCTGAGTGCACCGCAAAAACGCCAGTGCCGGAGTTTGGATAGGACGATGCCGCTTAGGTCTCGGCTTTCCACCAACTTAGGACAGGTCTATCCTCATGCAGTTCGGGTCCGTCCGTGAACCGTAATAAGGGAAAGGGGATAGACAATGAATCCGATGCGATGGCGCAGCGAGCACCAAGTGGCTCTTTTGCTAGGAGTTGTGTTGGGAATTGCTCTGGGGTTTTTCGCCGGGTACATACACCATGATATTCGTATCGATAACACGGCAGCATTCTCAAACTACCTTACGAAGGGCAGCGCGCTTCGATGGGGTGTTTTTGGCGCGCTAATTGGTGGTACCATTATTTATATACGACAGCTCTTGCACGACAAGTAGCTGGTATCGAGAAGTTTCCACGCCCCCAACCTGCCTTCATGCTTATGCAGAGCGAACACATTTGAAATTCAAAATGCTCCGACGTCCGCGCCGATCTTCGATGACAACTTTCACATCAAGCGGGAGTCTTCGATGACGCGACCTGCAGGCTCGAACCCCTTGCAAATCCCTTCGGACCAAAAGTGTTACCTATGTCGTCGGTATAAACCGTAACCCATGTGTCCGGAACGGACCCTGATTTCATTGGTCGGGGTAGCTGGATTCGAACCAACGACCTGCAGTACCCAAAACTGCCGCGCTACCAGGCTGCGCTATACCCCGATGATCTGGGAAACCATGTCGATACACGCTTCGTCCGCCCCCAGCAAGGCGCGGCCGGCGGTCAGTGGCCGTTGAAGAGCGGATGCGCCACGCGGTCGCCGGGCTTGATGCCGTATTTTTGCGCGGTGCCGGCGATCACCTCGAGCACCCCCTTGGCCAGACCGTTCGAGGGGATGATCTTGGTCGACAGCGGCTCGGTGTTTTCCGCGATCCGCAGGATACGGCCATCGGCGCGGATGAAGATCATGTCGAGCGGGATGTAGGTGTTTTTCATCCACATCGACACCTCCTGTTCCGGCGAGAAGTCGAACAGCATGCCTTTCCCATCCGCCAGTTCCTTGCGGTACATCAGGCCGGTGGTCTTCTCCTCCTCGGTCGTTGCCATCTCCACCGCGAAAACATGCACGCCGGATTTGGTGACGATCTCGAGCGGCTGGACGGTTGCGGCCTGCGCGGCCACGCCGAACCAGATGCAGCACAGGACTGTGACCGTCGCTGCCAACCAGAGCCGCATCCGCGCAGTATTTCGCTCAAAACTCATGGACCTCGCTCAAGCCGTGAAGGAAATTCGGGCCGGACCCTAGCCCGACGATGGTGTCAAATACCAGACCGCCGACGCGCCGGCACGATGCCAATTTGGCGGTCAGGCTAACAGTTCGGTGATGAGGGAGGGCGCGGCTAGTGCGACGACAGGCCGGGCGCGCCGGACTCCGGCTGGATCTCGGCGGCCATCATGCCCTTGGAACCGGGCCCATAGCGTACCAGCACGAACTGGCCGGGGCGCAACTCGGTCATGCCGTAGCGGCGCAAGGTCTCCATGTGCACAAAGATATCCGGCGTGCCCTCCCCGCAGGTCAGAAAGCCGAATCCGCGCAGCCGGTTGAACCATTTCACCTGTGCCCGCTCCAGACCGCTGGTCGGGGTGACGCTGACATGGGTCCGCGGCGGCAGCATCTGCGCCGGATGGATCGCCGTCGACTTGTCCATCGAAAGAATTCGGAATGCCTGATAGCCCTTCGCCCGCTGCACGCATTCGCACACCAGACGCGCGCCTTCATAGGCGGTCTGATAGCCATCGCGCCGCAGCACCGTGACATGCAGCAGCACGTCCGGCCAGCCATTGTCGGGCACGATAAAGCCGTAGCCCTTTGATGCATCAAACCATTTGATGACGCCGGTGATTTCGACGAGGGTCGCGGCAGCCTCGCCGAGGCCGGTCAGCGCATCGATCGCCGGGTCGCGCCCGCCGCCACCCGGAAACTCGCTCGCGCCGAGCCTGTCTGCGAGCCTGTCTCCCAGCCTGTCTTGGCCAAGACGGTTCGGCCCCGCTCCGCCTGACGGCGGCCCACCGAACTTCTTGGACTCAAATCCGTCCGACCCCATGACCCCGGACTCCACACCTTAATTGACAGCCCGTCATTGTTGCGACGAACCGCGCACACCCGCCAATCCACGATTAATTCACGATGACGCCACGCGAATCTCACGAATCAAAAGATAACACTCCCGCTTGCCGCGCATAGCTAAAAAACGAATCCGCCGAAAGCTATGAACAGGCTTGCGCGGCCGCGAATCAACCGGACGTCAATTGCCGACGAACGGCCCCAGCGTCTCCCCGATGTCGTGCCGGATCACCAAATCGGCGATGTCGTCCTGTTCGGTGACCTCATTATTGATGATTACCAGCTTCGCCCCGCTGTTTTTGGCCATCAAGGGGAAGCCGGCGGCCGGCCAGACCACCAGCGACGAGCCGATCGCAAGGAAAAGGTCGCACTGCCCGGCGAGTTCGGCGGCACGGCGCATGGCGTCTTCCGGCATCGCCTGCCCGAACGAGATGGTGGCGGTCTTGATCGGCTCGGCGCAGACGGCGCAGTCGGGCGCGCCGCCGGTCGCATCGAAGCGCTGCCTGACCCAGGGAAGGTCGTAAGCCTGTCCGCAGCCAATGCAGCGGGCATAGGTGGTGTTGCCATGCAATTCGATGACGTGCTCCGCCGAAAAGCCCGAGGCCTGATGCAGATTGTCGATGTTCTGGGTGACGATCGCGGGAATTTTGCCGGCCCGGTACAGCGAGGCGAGCGCGCGGTGACCGCGTCCCGGCCGCGCCGTGGCGAAGGTCGGTTCCATCGCAAAGCGGCGGCGCCAGGACTCGTCCCGCGCATCGGCGCTCGCGACGAATTCATCGAACGGGATCGGACGGTTGCGGGTCCACAATCCGCCCGGAGAACGAAAGTCGGGAATGCCGCATTCGGTGGAAATGCCGGCGCCGGTGAAGGGCACGATCATGGAGGCCTCGGCGATCATGTCGCCGAGTTGTTCCACACCGCTGCGAAGATCCGATGCGATCACGGGGAGACGATCTGCAAGAAAGGTCGTACCGACTATAGCACGGTCGCGCGGATTGCCACCTCGCTATGTCCGCTACGGAATGGCGCCGCCTCCGGCGCCAGGGTCACGCCGCCTCGGCGACCGGTTGCTTGATCTCCTCGCTGTTCGCGTCGTTGCTCTTCTCCGCGGCCTTCCTGGTCTTTGCGACCGGCACGGCAGCGGGCGATTTTCGCGCCGCTTTGCCGTAATGCGACAGCTTTTCCAGCTCAGCCTCGAGTTCGACCTGCCGCGCTGCAACCTTTTCGAGCAGTTTTTCGGTTACGTCGTCGCGCAGCGCGGCCAGTTGTTCGATGCTCAATGAATCCAGCTCGATTTTTGCCATGCGGACCTCCCGTTTTGCTTTTGGCTAATGCGGAGGCGCGCAAGCCACAAGTGCGCTGCAAAGCTTATCCACTGCGAACCTCTCGCTGCGACCGCGCCACCGCATTCATGCCCTATTCGCGATCGCCAATGAACGCTCGCCAAGAATCAGGAAGGATGGGCATGACCAAACAGGAAGACAATGTTGCCCGCGAGCGCAAGGAAATCGCCGCGCGGGTCGCCCGCTTCAAGGCGACCCAGGAAAAATTCAGGCGTGAGCGCGAGGAGTATTTTGTGACCACGCTGGAAAATGCCCGCAGCGGAACCGACGGCAAATCCTACTGGTCCTGACGGAGCTTCAACCGCGATCTGGCATCGCTGCCCGCCAAAAAAAAGCCCGGAACCGTGTTCCGGGCTTTTTGGAATTATCAGCGGCGCCAGTGGTGGTAGTACCGATAGTGGGGATAATAGCCGCGATAATAAGCGTAGGGTCCGTAGGCCGGAGCGTAGTAGCGGGGACCGTAATAGCCGTTGTAGCCATAACCCGGCCCATAATAATACGGCCCATACGCCCCTGCCGCGCCCGCTGCCAGCGCACCGGCAGCCAGACCGAAGGCCAGACCCGGCCCGATCCCTCGCGCCTGTGCCGGCGCGGTCATGGTGGTGGCACCCACGGTGGCGACCGTCGCCAAAATTGCCAGTGTCTTCATCATGCGCATCTCCTCCATTGAGAACCTTGTAGACAACGCGGAGGTTTCTCAATGGTTGCAGGGAACCCAGCCTAGAAGGCAGAAATCCAATCGGTAACGTACGGAAAAATCACCGCTTTCCCGCCCGGCAGTTCACCACAGGAGGTATTCATGTGGAACATTATGGATGTCAGGCAGAGCGGCTCGACGAGTTTCTATTCCGCCTCAACCACGCATTACAGTTGAAAGATGATTTCGGTGACGAGATCGACGATTAGGTCGGCCATCTCAAGCTCCGAATGCGGTCGATGGCGATGGCCGCAAGTCCAGCGGTTACGGCGTATCCGGCCGCGGGACCGACAGCCATCGCGAAGGCGAAGGCGCCTAGGAACAAGCCGGGCTTCTCTGAATTGAGTAACTGAAGTTACCCACGCAATGGGAGGCTGGGGTGATTATTAGATTGATCCGGCGATTGCGCCAGCAGGACGAGCCGCCCCCGCCGCCAAAGCGCGAGGACAATTCCAGCATGGCGCATCTGGTTCGGCTGCTGCAGCAGTACAAAGAGGTGAGCGACTGAGCCCGTCGCCGCCGGTCTCTGCGCGAACAGGCAACCCTCCCATTCCGGAACCAATAGCCGCATGACGGCTTTACCGGCGATGCAATGGATCGAAGCCCTGATCAACGTGTGTGCTTTCGCCGGCTTTATCGGCCTCGCTACGCATTGGCCTGAGACGCGTCGCGCCGACTAGGGCTACGACGACGACGCCGCGTTCCGGGCACACTCCGTAAAACACTGCCGCCGGCTGCGCTATGCTGCTATTGCTTGCCCAGGCCTGCCGGACGCTGGTGTTTCCCGGCGCCCAGCGCAGCGGACTTCATCGTTCGAGCCGGTGGGAGCGGCAGCATCGTCCATGAAGAACGGGCTTTATTCGGTTCACGTCCATATGCTTGACGGCGTCAGGGGCCGGGACAGCGGCGTGCTCATCCTCAGGGACGGTACGATGATCGGCGGCGGCCCGTATTTCTGGTCATCCGGTTCCTATACTGTCGGCAACGGCACCTGGAAGGGTCATCTGCGCACCAACCAGCACACGCCGTTTGCGGATCCCTTCGCGCGATCGCTGTTGGGCGGACAGGAAGTCACCAGCGGTTTCTCCGGGACATTCGCCGATGACCGGGCCGAAGTGTTCGGCACCACGCTGGCCGGCAACCGAAGCCTGAGCTTTCGCGCCACCTTGAAGAAACTGCTCGGGGGCTGATGCGTTGCGCGGTCTGACGCCTCCGGCATGCCGGGCCCTGCCCTTTGCCATATTTTGCTGCTATTGAATGCCTCGACCTGCCCAACCAAAAATCTACCCGCAAATACTGCCAGGGAGCCAGAAACATGCGTTATCTCCACACCATGCTGCGCGTTCGCGAGCTCGATGCCGCGCTGAAATTCTATCAGGATGCGCTGGGGCTGAAGGAAGTTCGCCGCGTCGACAACGACAAGGCGAAGTTCACGCTGGTGTTCCTGTGCGCGGCCGAGGATGAAGGCCTGCTCAAGCAGTCGAAGGGACGCGGCGCACCGCTGGTCGAGCTCACCTACAATTGGGACGAGGAAAAATACGGCGAGGATCGCTATTTCGGTCATCTCGCCTATGAGGTCGATGATATCTACGCGACCTGCGATCGGCTGATGAAGCTTGGCATCACCATCAATCGTCCGCCGCGTGACGGCCAGATGGCCTTCGTCCGCTCGCCGGACCTGCACTCGATCGAGCTGTTGCAGAAGGGCGATGCCAAGCCGCCGGCGGAGCCTTGGACATCGATGCCGAACACCGGACATTGGTGAGGAACCCAACGCCTGCCCCCGCGTTCTCTGTCCATGAGGAATTAAAGGAGGCGAACATGGGACGAGGACTTCTGCTCTGGCTGCTTGGCGTTCCGATTCCGGTGATTATTCTGTTGTGGTTGTTCTTCGGCCGCTAATGGTTGCGTCGACTGCAACGGCCGTCAGTCGGGCTCCGTCATGGTTTGACGGAGCCCGGTTTTTTAAGCGGACCGCTGGCGAAAACCCCGCGGCGGGCCGCGCTTTTTTGCCGATATTCCGCTATGACCCGCGGGGCCAACGGATATCGGGGATCAGCACGTGCCGGACAACAGCGGACAAATCACCATCTGGGGCCGGGCCAACTCGGTCAATGTTCAGAAAGTGCTGTGGTGCCTGAGCGAACTCGATCTCGCCTATGCACGCATCGATGCCGGCATGGCGTTCGGCCGCAACCATGAGCCGGACTATCTCGCCATGAATCCCAACGGCCGGGTGCCGACGCTGGTTGATGGCGATTTCGTGCTGTGGGAATCGAATTCGATCATGCGCTATCTGGCGCTCGCCTACCGACCGCAATCGGCGCTCTATCCGCCGGCGCCGAAACTTCGCGCCGCTGTCGACAGGTGGCTGGACTGGACCCTTTCGACCATGCAGCCGGTCGATCGTCCGGTGTTCTGGGCGCTGGTTCGAACGCCGGTCGAACAGCGTGACATGGCCGCCATCCAGCGCGATGTCGATGCCGAAGCCGAGCAATGGCGGATCGTCGATACGCAATTGGCGAGCCGACGTTTCGTCGAAGGTGACGATTTCACCCTGGCGGACATCGCGCTCGGCGCCTATGCGCGGCGCTGGCTCGGGGTCGAAGGCGTCCACAAGCCGCATCTGGCGCATCTCGAACGCTGGTTCGCGCAGTTTGCGGGGCGTCCCGGATTTCGGCAATTCGTCGCGCCGCCGATGTCATAACGCGGCTCAGCGCGAACCGCCTGCGCCGATTTCGATGGCTCCGCCGACCTTGACGCAGCTTCCGGTGCCGTCGATTTTCACAAAACCCGGACCGTAGGCGGCACAGGAATTGCCGGCGCCGGAGCGTTTCATCGGCAGCAGCCGCTCCTGGGCCGGGGGCTGGTCGGGCCTCTGACGGCCGGGCTGTTCGGCGGCCGCGATTGCGGCAGGCAGCGTCGCAACGAAGATCGCAAGCAGGACGTTTCGCATCGGGCCTTTTATCGCAGCAGAGCCGATTTTGCTAGCGGACGAACTTGACCCCGAACGACTTTCCGCGATGCCAGACCACTTCGCAGGTCCGCCCGGTGCGGGCGTCGCGCGCGAACGCCAATCGGAACCGGCCGGACAGCACGCTGGAATCCTCGAGCGTGATCTTGGCGCCCGCGCTCGAGATATCCTGTACCACGCACTGGCGGGCTGCGAAGCCGCCGTCGAGGGTGATCCACCCGGGCTGACGCAGCGATTTGCGCGCTTCCCGCTTCTTGCTTGCTCCGGCCATTGCATTCGCTCCCTGGAGCCGGTTTCCTACCTCACCTGGCTTTAGAAACCGTTGACACCCGGAACAATCCAGCCAAAAAGGGCGCGGCGACACCGGCGTTTTGACCGCCCCGCAGCGGGATTCCGGTGACTTGCCCGGCCGCCCAAACGCCACTATACGTTCGCCGGCCGCCGCCCGGTTCAATGCGTTGCGATCCGGGTCCGGCACGGCGCCATCGCAAACCGCAAAGCGTTGATTGGCCGGGGCCAGGTTTGATTGTGCGAAACGGCACTGCCGCGACCCGACGGGCCGTGACAAGGCCGGCAATTTCGCTCCCTTCGTCTATCGGTTAGGACGCCACCCTTTCACGGTGGAGAGAGCGGTTCGATTCCGCTAGGGAGCGCCACTACTGTTGCCTTGGCAACAGTGTTTTCGGCATTGACCATGCCAATTGTAGCGCGGGCGTCAACCCTGGTGGTGTCTAACAGACGACATTTCACTCGCTCGACAGCTCGGCCGTTTTTGACCCAACGGAAATGTGACATGGCGAAGCTCATCTTCGGATTGACGCAGCCCCTGGACGGCTACGTCGACAGCACGGCGGGCGGAACAATGGGTCTTTCGATGCAGCGATTGACGATTGGGAAAACGATCTCACCTTCCTGTATGATCGGTACTACGTAAGCTTTGGCCGTTTTTGGTGGCCCGATAGCACTCCTTTGTTGAACTGAGGTCGTGTGACCAACGGACACGGGAAGCAAAGGCGGAGGGATTCGATAAAATCCAAACTCTTGATGATGCGATTTCATGGCAAGGCACGCGCGCAAAGCCACTGCCATTTGCCGGCCGAGTGCCGCCTACCTCGCGATGCTGATTAGGGCTCGCAGTACACGGGATGCCTTTGCGGAAGGCCAACCGCTCACGCTGCAAAGACCTGATGCGCCTCGGGCGGCACCGGCTCACCATGGTCAAGGCGGTCGGCAATCACGCGAAACGCCAATGCCTCGGCCTTGGACCGCGCCTCCTGTTCAGTCGCCGCATACACGAGGACACCCGAAAGCGCTGGCACTTCGCCGACCCAGCGCCCGTCCTCCTCACGCTCAATCTCGATCCGCATGTAGCAACTCTCCCCAGTTTCCACACTTAAGCACTTGCCATACTGCCGTCCAGTCACACCCTGCCGAGACATCGGCACTGACCTGATAAGCGAACCAGCCCGTAGTGCCCGAAGGTTTGCCAATTCCAAAAAAAGACTATGTGCATCAATGCGTCATCTTAGTTACAGAAAACTGGCAAACTTATTGATTTCGCTTATGTATCGCTTTTCGCTGGGAGCGCCAGCGCGGTTTCGCCCCTTTGAAATCAGACGCCCACGCTTATGCGGCTTGTTTGACAGCTTTGACAGCCAAAGAGCGTGCGAAGGAACCGTACAATTGATCAGCGCCGCCAGCTCGAAAGACCGGCGGTCCCGTCAACATGTTGGATGACATGGCTCCGAGGAGGATGCCTGGACTTGACGCCCCAGTGTACCCGCTGATCCCGCCGTAAATCCGCCTGGCGAAATCTCGGTCGGGATGGTCGAGCTAGGCACACTCAAGGGATCTGAACTGCCGCCAAGCGTTGGCGCGGTGCCGATGACTGACGGGCTTGATGAAGAAGTCAGCGATTCCGTCAAACTCGGTGCGCCCACGCCCGCTTGCGTTGGGCCAACGGTAGCCGATGTGAAAGAACCGGTCGGGCTCGACACAGGACTGCCCAGTGAGATGACCTGCGCGTGTGCCACGCCCAGAGTAGCGAGCCACATAGTCATCACGAAAGATGAACATTCGTCCTACCGCAATCTCCAAAAGCGTACATGGAACTCGCAGCCAGAAGCGTGCGACTATGCCATGAAACGCATCTGGGCAGTCGCGTTCCAAGCTGCCTCGGATACTTTCTGAAATGCCGGCGGCGGCGCAATTTTCTGCGCTGACACCAGGCCTGGTTCTTACGGGAGGGCATGTTGAACTTCACAAGGCCAATCCTGCGAACGCTGTCATCCGTAGTTGTGCTCGCGAGCATCGGCCTCGCACTCCCGACAGTGATCGCCTTTTTCGCGCGTCCACTCTTTGCGCAGGATGTTTGCGACTGTCGGGGCTACGACGGTCCAGGCGGTCCCTGTTACTCAGGCCCCGGGGGCGCGGCTTACAGCGGGCCAGGAGGTCCGGCGTATGACGGTCCGGGAGGCCCATGCTACGCAGGTCCGGGAGGCGCCGCATACGATGGACCGGGAGGACGGCGATACGGTGGACCCGGCGGGCCTGCATACTCAGGACCGGGCGGCCCAGCCTACGATGGACCGGGAGGGCCATGTTACTCGGGACCGGGTGGACCGTGCTATTCCGGCCCGGGTGGTTCGGATAGCTGCCCTTCCGTTTGCCGCTGAACCCGAACGGCAACGACAACTCATGGCCGTTCGCTCGGCTCTGCTGCCCTCGCCAACAGTGCGCGTAGCGGCGCACCGGCGGTCCATTGCCGCGTGCCCCGATATCGGTGGACGGATCCCGATGATGACGATCGGTGGTAGCGCCGAGGCTGCGCCAAACGGTCGCTGGACTAGGGAATCGCCAACCCGACCACGTCAATTCCATCGGTGCGGCCGCGAATGGGAAGCCGTCCAAGATCGCGAACCATCACCGGCAGCGCCGAGCCAAACTGCTGCATCGCCGCTCGCGACGCGAGAAAGCCGCCATCCACACCACGACTGAGTTCCTCAAGCCGGGCCGCCGTGTTCATGACGTCGCCATTGAATACGATGGCGCGTTTGATGTCCCCGATTTCGCCGACGATGACGGGTCCGAAGTGAAGGCTTCCGCGAATCCGGGGAACAGCTCCGAACTCTCGTTCGAATTGGCCCGATGCGCGTGACAGCTCATCGCGCATAGCCAGGAAGCATCGCAGTGGAAGGCAATCGGCTGTGCCGCCCGCTTCCGGCCAGGTGACGATCACCTCGTCCCCAACATAGTTTAGAACCTCGCCGCGGTAATCGACGACCGAAAGGCTGAGGAGACGAAACGTGCGATCAAGAAAGCGGTGGATGCCGATGCCGCCGAGCCGCTCGGCCAGCCCGGTTGATCCCGCAATGTCGACGAAAAGTACGAAGCGTTTTTCCTCGAGCGGCGTGTGATATCGCCCGGTGACGAAGTTCAGGAAGGCGCGGGGCCCGATGATGTTGGCGATCCCGAAGCCCAGATTGATCAAGATCGAGATCACGGCGGAATAGATCAACCCCAACCAGAAATTTTGCTTCGAAGTATCGCGGGGCAACCCCGCGATGATCTCCCCGAACTGCGAGAACTGGATGATCACGATAAACGCTGCGTAGATCGCGCTCCGTACGATCAGATTGGCCGTGAAAGAAAGTCCGCCAAGCCAGGCCCGCATCGGTCCATCCAGAATGAACAGATGGACGCTTCCGATAGCGACGCACATCAAGAGGCCATATACGATGCCCACAACCATGGAGGAAGGTGAGGTGCGCCCCTGCACGAAGTTGACCGCGAGACCGGCAACAGTCCCGACTGCAATGATCACGGCAAGCATTCGCAGCTTTCTTTCGAGCCTTGCGTTCATGCGACCCTCCCGTTGGCGCGTCGCCGGAAATCGCGATGACCCGCAGGGCATCGTATCGGAATCTTCGGGCATATGCGCTCAATCGACGTCGCCGGGGCAGGTTTCACCCGCACAGGCCGCTCCAGTGGCGCCGCTTGAAACGTGGTAGCAAGCCGTGATAGCAACGCAGCAGCCGTAGAGCCCAGCTTGTTGCTTTTCATTCAGTGCCTTCCAGGCAGGTTGATCGACCGAAGTGAAGCTAAAATGACACGCATGGCCGGATACGTGCACCCATGAACATTTGGCAGATCGGTTTTGTCGTTCGCGCCGGCGTTTCAGCGCTGGTCGTTGCTTTTCTGTTGGGGTACGCCGCGCACCATGATTGGGGGCTGTCTCGTGTTGCGATCCGAACGGATGCCCTGCTGGCCGCCCTGCTTCTTGCTACGCTGGTGGCAATAGACGTGTTTGGCAAGAAGTTGAGAAAGCCAAAGAGGTAACGATGGCCGGCGATTCCATAGCGCAAAGCTCGCGGGACGCAGCAGGACCGATCGATCGTGCCGAAGCTTCGGTCAATTTCGACGCGCCGGCTGTTCTTCGCAAATGGCCTTCACTTCGCTCCGAGCGTTGCACCGGGATGGGAGGTGCGTATCTGCTGATCGATGGCACGCTCGATGAGTGCATCGTGAACTTGATGGCCAAGCCGGCGCGGACGCGTCATCTGTACGAAATTCATACCTCGGCACAGCTCCCGTTGGTAAAGCCCGTGCTGTCGGGAGAAATCATCGTTGAGCTGGCGCGGCTTCGAGATTTTCTCTGATCTCGCATCGGCCGCATGGTCCGGATCGGGTTCAAGGCGAAGGGGAACTGACGACGATGGCTCGGAAATCGTGAGTAACAGCGGTCTGGCCAGGCTGATTTCAACCGTCGTTGTGTTGATCGGCCTGGCGATCTGGCTCAAATCGGAACGCAGCCAGACACCTCACGGCTGCCAAACCTGCCCAACCGATATTTCGGCCAGCCGCAGATAGCCGACAATTCTGGCGGCCGCTGCCCCGGGGCGGTTCCTTGGTGCCGATCTCGTGCTGACAGTCGCAATTGGCGCGATCGACAGCCATCCGCGCAGTGGGCCCGATCTGCGCCAGCGCTGCGCTCGGTTATCCACAGGCCCAGATGACATCCGCATCGTTGGCCCGCTAGATTGGCTCGGGGAGAACAGCCATGAGCGATTGGAAAGCGGAGCTGGACGCGCTGGTGTCCGAGACGATGGACTTCGCGCGCAGCCTGCGTTCCCAGCTACCGGTCTCCGTCGCGGCGCCTGAGCGGATCCGCCCCGATCCTCGCCCCGAGCCCGTGAAGCTGGAGCCGATGAACTGGGGCGGCTCGGAGCGCGAGGAGATCCAGCGGCGGGTCGCAAACTTCAAGGCCCATCAGCAACATCATACCCGGCAACGGGAAGACTATGCCGCCTCGGAATGGAAGAGGATGCTGGCATCCCGGCGATAGCTCGGAGCAATCCGGCTTTCGATGCGGCGCATGGCTCGCGGCGACCTTCGAACAGTGTCCGTCCGATTACCGACATGAAGTCAGGAACAATCCGCTGGAGCCGCGATCCGGGTTTTGCGCGCCAGCCGTCGTCGGATCCAAGCGGACGCCAAGGCGACCCCGGCGCCCGGCGACCAAGGCCGCGTCAAGATATAAAACTTCGACCCTCCGCGATGGTGTACGGTCTTTGCTCGTCATTGGCTGCCGGGGATTGAAAAATGCGAATTCACTGCACTGCTTTTACTTTGCCTGTCCTCCGGAGCCGCGGTCGCCGAGCCATCGGATTGCCCGTCGATCCCCAAGGCCGCGGCGCGGCTTGCCTGTTACGACCGGGCTTCGCCCCCGACCATGCAAGCCCAGCCGGCCGCGTCGAAAGCCCCCGTCGTGCAGAGTCCGCCGGGACAGTTCGTCGATCAACTCGCCGCCGAGAACAGTCGACTGGACGAGAAACTGAAAACCATCTGCCGCGGTTGCTGAAATCAGCGGTTTCGCCGATCTGCGCAACCGGCTTGATCTGAAACAACACCCGTTTGCGCCGCAGCGCACCCGTTAGCGGCTGAGCCCGACCTGGCTCCTGGCCGATTGGCCGGAACCTCAGGTTCGAAAAGCGTCCAACGCATGGGCGACGAGAATTCCGACGCTCAGAACAACGAAAAATGCTGTGATCGCCTCGAACATTGATGGTTTCCGCGCAATGGACTCAACTAAAGGGGCGGCCGTTTGCACAGTCAAAAAGATTCCGGTGTGCGAAACCAACTTCCTCACCCGATGATGATTTCAAGCAACAACCGCCGTCCACTCCCAGCCGCCCGGATGCCATGCAGGACGCTTTCGCCCGGTGAAATCCCGCGTTACGCTGCGGCTCGGCGCGGGCATGATTGACCGCAGGGGGGATTGTGATGATTTCGGTTCTCATCGGTGTTCTGATTATCGTGGTGATCGGTGCCATCTGTTTTTGGGCCATCGACAGGTTTGCCAATGATCGCCGGCTGGCGCAGCTTCTCAAGCTGCTGGTGATCCTCATCTGCCTCGGTGCAATCCTGCAACGGGTGTTGCCACTGGTAGGGCTCTACTGAACCGGCCGTCTCGCCTGGGCTGCCGCGGGATAGAGCTGGGAACGGAAAGCCGGTTTCGGTGCTGGCGGCACCGGCGCGGCTAATGTTTGGTGCCGCTCACCGCGTTATCCCGCTGCCAATCTTCAATTTCGGCAAGCTTTGCCCAATACGCCGCAATGCTCATCAGGCGCTGCGCTTCGGTGGCATCTGGCTCTTTGCCGGCCTGGCGGGCGACCCGGGCCGCCCACTTCCTGAAATCAGGTGCATCGGACATTCTGCATTCCTCAAGCCCCGACCCTTCCGGTGAGTCGGAGGAGGCTGCCTTAGGTTCAAAAAAAGCCCGCGACCCCCACCAATTTGGGTCGGCAGCCGCGGTGCCGGCCGGCACGGCCGGGCTACCGCGGAAGCGGAGCGCCACCAACTGAAATGGGACCGGCCGGTTTGGCCACCGATGGCCTCTTGCGCGGCGCGCTGACGGCCGGCCGCGCCGCAGCAACAGGCGGGGGCGCGGGCGCTGCGGCGGTTTGCAGCGCATCCAGTCTGGCGGTCAACGCCGAAAGTTGATCGGACAGACGCGCCAGGTCGGCCTTTTGGGCCGCAATGCCCTGATCCATCGACTGCAGCGACTGAGCCGTCTGCTGCTGAAACGACTGAAAGTCCTTCAGCGCAACCGCTTCCTCGATATTCCCGGCCACCGCAGCGACGACCGGGCCTGGGGCGGACGAGGCCGGCTGAACCAGCCGCCCGTAATTGAGCCAGCCATAGCCAGACGCGACAGCAATAACCGCCAGCGCGGCGACGATCAGAAGCACTCTCGGAGCCCTGCCCCGCCGCCGCGACGGCTTCTGGTCCGGGTAAATCTCATAGTCCAGCTCGTCGGCCACCGGGAAGTCCTCGATCTCAGTTCCGGACTTGCTGCACGATCATCGTGTCCTAGGCAATATGCCCTTCGGCGCAAAGGCCGGATTTTGCGGGGACAAGATTTCGCGGTCGAGAACCTGGATGCCGGTGACCCCGGACCATTGTAGGAGCCTGACATTCATGTTCAGGAGCAATGTTCAGGAGTGCCGCCCGGCTGTGTCGCAATCATCACACATTATCTGTTCCTTGGCGGAACCGTGTTTTCCGAGTGCACGGCAATCGAGGCTGTGGGTAGGATGCGACACCGGGGCTGAGGTTGCGTTTTAATTCCAAAAAATTTTGAGCCCGGCAGGCCGCTGGATATATTACCGGCGGCCTTTTTCATGGGTATCGGTTTCAAGCCGCGGCCCAGGTTAATTGCAATGTCGATTGACTCGATTAATTGTCGGTGTTTGCCTATCGAATAATTGGATTCGCGTTGATGCGGTTGGGTTGCAGATTAATTCGGTAATTCGGTATTTCGGGGCTGCTCGCACACTTTGACGGAAACGCCGCAACCGCCGGCGTTGGTTTTTGGTGCGTCATGCCAGGCTTGATTTCCAGTCCCGATCGGCACCTCGGGGGAAATGCGATGCGTCTGTTCGTGACTTCGCTGATCGTCATCTCCGTGCTTTATTACTGGGACGCCGAATATAACAACGGCACGCTCGCGGACGGCTTGCGCAGCATGGGACGGTCGATTTCTCACAGCATGGGGCATTAGCCGCAGGTACATGGTTCCGCGATCAGCGCCGCCCCCACGCTACCGCCGCCCAGAGGCGTTCGTGAAGGTAATACCAGGCGATCTTGGTAACGATCTCAAGGCCGGCGATCGACCCCGCCACTTCAATCCGGCCCGTCATGAACCAGCTAATCGCGAAGGTATCCAGCGTCCCCAGGGTTCGCCAGCTAATCGCCTTCAGAACGGACCTTGCGTGCGTCTCTGCTCCCCGAATTAAAATCACGCGCTGTGCCTCCCTGGCTTGACGATCGCACCGTATCACGCTTGACCTTTGACGCGCCGCCGCATGTTTGCGCACGCCCGGCCGGTCGGTCATCGTCACCATTCGCAATGGCCTGCATCTTGCTCGGCAGACTCTTTTGATTGAACCTGGTAATCGCAGTCGCCAGCAGATCGCCTGCATTTTCCGGCCGGTTCCAATGACGAAGGGGTGAAATGAGAGTCCTGGCCGTGGCGATCGCGACCTGCGCGATGTCCGGGACCGCGAGGAGGAGCGGGTGAATGCACAATTGAGGAGCATCTGCCGCGGTTGCCAGGCGGACCGCGCGGCGGCGCACGAATTGACCGGGGATCGCCGGCTGTCCGGGGTGCGACGCGGCTTGTTTCGAACAATGGATATTGGGGAAAAATAGCCTATTTGCCATCCAGATGAACCTTCTTGAATCGCTCCCAACCGTGATCGGTACGGCGGCCATCGCACCGGCGCTGCTGATCCTCTGGCTTGTGGTTGCCGCCGGCGAACGCCCCGGGCCGCCTCTCAAGGTCTGGACCGCTTTCCTGCTCGGCGCCGCCAGCATCTCCCTGTTGGGCGTGGCACGCGCGCCGTTTGCACGGATTGTCGCGGCGCCCGAAAATCCCTGGGTTGCGCAGGCCCTGCATTCGATCTTCGGCGTCGCGGCACCGGAGGAAATCGTCAAGATTCTGGTGATCGTCGCGGTCTCGGCGCGGCGGCGCCCGTTCGTCGATCCCATGGACACCGTGATCTATGGCGCGGCGGCGGGATTGGGCTTTGCCGCTTACGAGAACCTCGCCTATCTGGTCCAGCACGCCGACATGTGGCGGCCGCTCGCCGCGCTGCGCAGCGTCCTGACCGTGCCGTTCCACGGCGCGCTCGGCATCATTGCCGGCGCCTATCTCGCGATCGCGCGCGCCGGCACCGCACTTGGCGCGCATCGCCGCCACCGCGACTGGGCCAGAATCTCAAGCCGGATCCTGGTGGTGTTCGCGCCGGTGGCGCTGCATGCCGCGTTCGATTTTCCGCTGCTGACGCTGCAGCAAAACCCGGACATCGATTCGTCCACCCGAATGGTGCTGGGAGCGACCAGCGTGCTGATCGGGTTCAGCTCGATCGCCTTTGCGGTGCGGCTGGTGCGACGGGTCAGCCGCCATCATGCTCCCCGCACCGAGACCGCACGCGAACGGCTAAGCCAGTTGCGACGGATGTGGGCACTGCTGGTGGCGGGAGGCGGCGCCGGATTTGCCGGCCTCGCCTTTGTGCTGACGTCGGTCCACCAATACTGGCTGGCCAATCCCGAGCGCCACACCTCGCTGGTGCTGATTCCGGTCGGTCTGGTCTCGATCCTGACCGGAATAATCCTCCTGATCATCACCACGGCGATCTATTTTCTCGGCCGTAACCGGATGCGCGGAGCGTCGCAGGGTTTTTCCTCGGCCCCCGGTCAAGGCTAAATCAGGCCACGTTTCGCTCGCACCGCGCGGCCAACAAATTTGACCGCGCGGCCCCGATGCCGGCTATAATATGGCCTTGCGCAGCACCCGGCACAGGGAGATTCCGATGACGTTTCCCCAGGACATCACCAATCTGCAGTCCAAGATGAGCGCGGCGGTGCGCGCGCATTGGAAGGCATTCCTGTTCGAGGGCATCCTGCTGGTCATCCTCGGGCTCGCCGCCATCATCGTGCCGCCGCTGGCAAGCCTTGCCGTCACGATTTTCCTCGGCTGGATGTTCCTGATCAGCGGCGTTGCCGGTCTGGCACTGACGTTCTGGGCGAGACAGATGCCGGGCTTCTGGTGGTCGCTGATCTCGGCGGCGCTGGCGGTCGGCGCCGGCATCATTCTGCTGGCACGGCCGGTGCAGGGCACGCTGACGCTGACCATCGTGGTTGGGGCCTATTTCCTCGCTGAAGGCGTCGCCACCATCATGTATGCGCTGGAGCATCGCCGCGAATTGCTGCAGCGCTGGTCCTGGCTGCTGGTGGCCGGGCTGATGGATATCCTGATCGCCTTTTTCATCATCGCGGGACTGCCGGGCTCGGCGGCGTGGGCCATTGGCCTGCTGGTCGGCATCAACCTGCTGTTCGGCGGCGCCTCGATGATCGGGGTGGCGCTCGCCGCACGCAACGGCTGATCAGCAGCCGCGGCAAATGCTCTTGATCTTGCGGTCGAGGGCCGCGTCCTCGCGATTGATCGGATCGTTCGGATCGCCGAGATTTTTCTCGGAGGGCACCTGATCGGCGCGGGGCTGGCGGTGACCCACCGGAGCCTCGCGCGTGGTCGCGGACAGATTTGGGGACGGTTTCGCATTGTTGCTCTGCGCCATCGCCACAGAACCGAGCATCAGGAACCCCACCGTCGTGATCACTCTTCGCATCTGAATTCTCCACCAACAGAGGAACGCCCCACTTGGCTGCCGCGGCTTCGAGATCGGCTCCGTCCGCGATCGGTCGATCACGACTTCGGCGGATAGAGGTGAACGTCGCCGCAGTAATCGACAATACGATAGCGCGATTCCGGACCTGGTTCACCGTGCCCGGAGAAAGAATCTGCCGGTGACAGGTAATTCGGACCAACCGGCGCCTTGCCATGGCCGCCGGGAATATCCAGCACATAGTCCGGTTGACACAATCCGGACACCCTGCCCCGCAGCGCACGCATCAATTCCTGCCCCTGCGCCAGCGTCGTGCGCAGGTGCGCGGTCCCCGGCGCGAGATCGCCGTGGTGCAGGTAATACGGCTTGATCCGGCATTCCACGAAGGCGCGCATCAGGGCTTCCAGCGTCGCCGCATCGTCATTGACGCCGCGCAGCAGCACCGACTGGCTCACCATGGGAATGCCGGCATCGATCAACCCCGCGCAGGCGGCGCGCGCCGCTGCGGTCAGTTCCCGGGCGTGATTGGCATGCAGGGCAACCCAGGTGGTGGCGCCCTCGACCTTCAAGGCCGTGATCATCTCGCCGCCGATGCGGGCGGGGGCCGCAACCGGCACGCGGGTGTGGATCCGGATGATCCTGACATGATCGATGGCCGCAAGGTCCGCCATGATCCCGCCGAGCCGCCGTGGCGACAGCATCAGCGGATCGCCGCCGGTCAGGATCACTTCCCAGATCTCGGAATGAGCGCGGATATAGTCGAGCGCACCGCCATAGGCGGCGTCCGACAGCGCCGTCGCCTTGCCGGGGCCGACCATTTCGCGGCGAAAGCAGAAACGGCAATACACCGCGCAGACATGCACCAGTTTGAACAGCACCCGGTCGGGATAGCGGTGCACGACGCCGGCGACCGGCGAATGCGCGTGGTCGCCGATCGGATCGGCATCCTCGCCGGGAGCGGTGATCAGCTCTTCCGCGCTCGGAACGAACTGCCGCGCGATCGGATCGGCGGGATCGGCGGGATCGATCAGGCTGGCCATATCGGCCGTTACCGCCACGGCGTAGCGCGCGGCGACGCGCTTCAGCCCCGGCAGCGCGGCGGCGGGCGCAAGGCCGCGGGCCACGAGTTCGGCCGGCTCGCGCAGTGTCGCGGCGGGCTCGCGGCGCGCCTTGCTCATGCCTCACCCGCGGGCGGCGTCCACACCACCTGGTCGATCCGCAATGCGCCGCTCGCCAGCATCACCAGCCGATCGAAACCGAGCGCGACGCCGCTGGCTTGCGGCATCTCGGCCAGCGCCGCGAGAAATTCCTCATCGAGCGGGTAATGCTCGCCATAGCGGCGCTGCTTTTCGTCCATGGCGGATGTGAAGCGGCGGCGCTGCTCGTCAGGATCGGTCAGCTCTCCGAACCCGTTGGCGAGTTCGACGCCACAGGCATAGACCTCGAAGCGTTCCGCCACCCGCGGATCGGACGATTTGGCGCGTGCCAGCGCCGCTTCCGGCGCGGGATACTCCAACAAGACCGTCAGACGGCCCTGCCCGAGGTTCGGTTCGACGTGCTCGACCAGCACCTTGCTGAAGATATCCGACCAGGTGTCGTTATCGGCGATCCGCACCCGGCGCCCCGCCGCGGCCGCGAGCGCGCCACGGTCGCCTTCCCGCTCGGTAACGGTCGCCAGCAGATCGATACCGGCAAAGCGCTCGAACGCGGACGCCACCGTCAGCAACTCCGGCTCGGCAAACGGATCGGCGGTTCTGCCGCGAAACGAAAATCGTCCGATGCCGGTGGCCTGCGCCGCATGGGCGATGACGACGACGCTGTCGGCCATCACGGCGTCGTAGGTTGCTCCGGCACGGTACCATTCCAGCATGGTGAACTCGGGAAGATGCAGGTCGCCGCGTTCGCGATCGCGAAACACCCGCGCCAGCTCGAAGATCTTCGCCTCGCCCGCGGCCAGCAACTTCTTGCAGGCGAATTCCGGCGAGGTCCGCAGATACCGCGGGGCGCGCCGGCCGTCGGCGCCGGAAAGCTCGGTGCGCGGCGCATGAAGATGGGTCTCATTGCCGGGAGAGACCTGCAAAATCCCGGTTTCGACCTCGGCAAAACCCTGCTCGTCGAACCAGGCCCTGATCGCCCCGGTGATCGCACCCCTGGCCTGCAGGAATGGCCTCGCATCGGCGTGCCGCGCGGCCGACCACCAAGGCGAGGGCTGATGATTTCCGGCCATCGATCAGCCCCGTAAAGCGCTGGCATTGGATGACAAAATCAGTATGTTGCAGCCCGAAACCGCTTCGCTGGCCCCGGAACGCCCATGTTCCGACCGGTCCCGGGCCAGAAACTCAGGAAAAACAGCTTTGAGAGTCATCGCCAGTTCTATTCGCAAGGGCAACGTCATTGAACAAGACGGCAAGCTTTACGTGGTTCTGACCGCCGAGAACATCCACCCTGGCAAGGGTACGCCCGTCAGCCAGATCGAAATGCGCCGAATCAGCGACGGGGTAAAGGTCTCCGAGCGCTACAAGACCACCGACCAGGTGGAGAAGGCGACCATCGAGGATCACAACTTCAACTACCTGTACGAGGACGCCGACGGTTTTCATTTCATGAACACCGATAGCTACGATCAGATTCAGGTGCCCAAGGACGTCATCGGCACCGCCGCGCCCTATTTGCAGGAAAACATGACCGTCAAGCTTTCGCTGCACGGCGTCATCCCGGTCGCGATCCAGATGCCGCAGCGGGCGACGCTGGAGGTGGTTGAGACCGAACCGGTCACCAAGGGCCAGACCGCATCATCGTCCTACAAACCCGCCATCCTGTCCAATGGCGTGCGAACGGCGGTGCCGCCGCATATCGGCGCCGGAACGCGCATTGTCGTGATGACGGAAGACGGCTCCTACGTCGAGCGCGCAAAGGACTAGGCGATCACCGGGCATGCTCTGCGGGCGGTTCAGATCAAAGGCTGTCTACCGCCCTTTTCTCCGGCACGCATCGGCGTCCCTCGTGCTGCTGTTGGCGGGCATGTCAGGCCTGTTGGCCGACGAGTTCAGGACACCGGCGATTGCGGTGGTCCATGTCGAGTGGCGCGCCGTTCTCGATCAGTTTTGGTCCGAGATCCAGAGCCAGCCCGAGATCGCGTCCGCCTTCACTTTTTCGGGCCAGCGCCGGGTTCCCGCCACCGATCCGCGCGCGACACCCGGACTGCTGCAACTGAACGCGGTCACCTCGCCGCTGTTTCCGGGCATCGGGAGTAGCCCGGTCCCGGTGCTGCTGCCGTTCGACGCGGCGGCGTATCTCGAGGCGCGGCGGCACGGCGCGCCGGCGAGCCTTTCGGTCACGCACTATCAGGCCGATTTTCGTCCGGTCGATCTGTTCGACGCCGGCCTTGCCGGCTATGACGCGGTGTTTTCGCTCGAACCCGGCGCCGGCGACGGGATGCCGGAGCGAGTCTTCGCCCGGCCCGTCGAGGTGGAGATCACCGGTTCGATCCTGACCTATGAGATCAATGATCCCCTCGGCGGCAAAGGCGAGCCGGTCAAGGCCCTGGCGGCGCAATTCCCCGACCTCCGCCGTTTCATCCGCGAGGGCTATGTGCGCTATGCCTTCACCCGTTTCGGGGTGCCCTATGTCGTGTCGATCCAATGCCTCGACAGTACGCCCCTGGTGCGGCGGCTGGCGTGCCGCGAGGCTTATCCGGTCGCCGAACGTTTCCTGAAGGCGCTGCGCATCGCCGGCGGACTGCCCTCGCGGCCACGCTCGAATATGTCTTCCGAGATCGCCGAACGGCCGACGCAACAGTCGCCTGTCTTCAGCTACCGGCCGAGCGGCGACATCATCGTCAGCAGCGGCTCCCGCAAGCAAGGCGGCCGCGCCGATCTCACCGTCTATTCGCAAATCCGGTTTCCGCTGGAAAAAGCTCCGGCCTTTGCCCATTCCCAGTCATCCGCCATCCGCAGATTGTTCGACAAACCGCTTGCGTTCGAGGAAGCCGCCAGCGGAATGACCAGCTATCCCTGGCAGGACAATTTTTGCGAAGCGCGCAGTTTTGGCGTCGGACAGTGTCCCACCGGGTTTGGTCATCAGGGTCAGGACATCCGACCGGGCCCCTGCCCGTCTCGCCAGGAGGGACCCGACCGTTGCGATCCAACCCGGCAGGCCGTGGTTGCCGCCCGCGATGGCGTGGTGATCCGTGCCTTGAGACAGCAGGCGGCGACCCTGCAGGTCAACACCCGCAACGAACATATCCGCTTCCGCTATATGCACATGAATCCGGCGCGCCTCGACGCCGACGGAATCCTGAACGGACGCCGCGTCGAGGAGGGTGAACGCATCGGCGTGGTGTCCAACTACCTGGACCATCCCAACGGCACCACCCGCCACCTGCATTTCGACGTCCAGGTGTTCACGCGCGACGGCTGGCTCTGGGTCAATCCCTATGTCACCCTGATCTCGGCCTATGAGCGCCTGATCGGAGGACGCGGCCGCGAGATCGGTCCCGAACTGGCCGCGCCGCCCGCCATGGCGCACGCCCTGCCCGAGGACGTCATCCATTCCGACCCGCAGGAAGGCAACGAGAACTAGCAGTTACCATGATGCGATGAACAGACGGGCCGTTACACTGCCGCGATGAGACCACATGATTCCCCGAACGGGCTGACGCGCCGCGCCCTGCTGCGATCCGGTCTCGGCGCCGGTGCCCTGCTGGTGCAGCCGCCGTCGGCGTCAGCCGCCGCGCCGCCCGGCTACGAGCAATGGCGCGACAATTTTCGCGCGCGGGCGCTTTCCCGGGGCATCTCGGAGGCGACCTGGGCCCGCGCGATGGGCCACACCGAGCCGGACATGACTGTCTTCAGGCAGATGCAGCAGCAGCCGGAATTCAACGAGCAGATCTGGCAATACATCAATCGCCGCGTATCGGACTGGCGCATCATCGCCGGCAAGGAGGCGTTACGGAAGCACGAAGCGCTGTTTGCGCGGATCGAAAAGGATTTCGGGGTCGAACGCGGCACGCTGCTCGCGCTGTGGGGCGTCGAATCCGCCTATGGCGATCCGCTGGTGCAGCAGAACCACATGCGCCCGGTATTTCCCTCGCTCGCAGCGCTCGCCTGGAACGCGCCGCGCCGCCGCGCCTATTGGGAGACCGAACTGACCAATGCGCTGAAGATCGTCGAGCGGGGCTGGAGCACGCCGGAGGAAATGCGGGGATCCTGGGCCGGCGCGATGGGGCATACCCAGTGGATGCCGGAAGTCTGGCTCAATGTCGGAATGGACTACGACCGCGATGGCCGGATTTCGCCGTTCGGCAAACCGGACGACGCGCTGGGCTCCACCGCGCGCTTTCTGGTCGATCGCGGCAAGTATCACCGTGGCGAGCATTGGGGTTACGAGGTCCGCACCACCGGCGCTGCCGGCAGCGGCAAGCGAAGCTATGCGGCGTGGTCCAGCGCCGGCGTCAACCGCGCCGACGGCCAGCCGTTTCCGCAGCCGAATGCCAGCGCGCAATTATGGGTGCCGGTGCCAGGCGGTCCGGCGTTCCTGCTCGGACCGAATTTCTACGCCGTGCGCAGCTACAACCCCTCCATGAACTACGCACTGGCGATCTGCCACCTCGGCGACCGCATTCTGGGCGCACCGCCGTTCCTGCAGCCATTTCCCGGTTCGGAACGCGCGCTGACACTGGCGGAGGTACAGGAGATGCAGACCCGCCTCACCAAGGCCGGTTTCGACACCGGCGGCAATGACGGGCGCGTCGGCAACGACACCATGGCTGCGATCCATGATTATCAACTCAAGATGGGGCTGCTGCCCGCCGACGGCTACGGCGGACTGAAAGTGCTGGCGCGATTGCGGCAAGGTTCGTAGCCACGTAACCCGGATGGCGCGTACGCTCCATCCGGGCTACGCTGCCATGAGAAACTACCGTATCACCGCCGGGCCCTGATCGGGCACCGCGACATCGAGCACGCGCAATTGCACGCGTTCGGTGCCCTGCCAGCGATCGATCGCGAGCGATCCGGCCACGTGCAGCGGCTGCCCGCGATGTTGCGTCAGGGCATTGCCGAGCTGCTGGCCGACCGAGCGAAACGCGATGCCGTTGACGATCGCGCCGTCGCCGGATTTGAACCGCACCCGCAGATGCGCCTGGCCGACCTCGTCGGCATAGACCAGTTGATGCGACGGCAGCGCCACCACCGGTTCGGGATTGCCGCTGCCGAACGGACCGGCGCGGTTGAGCGTCGCGGCAAATTCGGGCGTCACCGCCCGTGCGCTGACGGCGCCATCGATGTACAGCTCGTTTTCGTGGCGCGAATTGGCGACATCCTGCGCCAGCGCGCTTTCCATGAAGGCGCGAAACTCCGCCAGCCGGTCCTTGCGCAGCGTCACGCCCGCCGCCATGGCATGACCGCCGCCCTTCATCAGCAGACCACCGGCAACGGCCTGACGCACGGCCTTGCCGAGGTCGACGCCGGAAATCGAGCGGCCCGAGCCGGTGCCGATGCCGCCCGGCTCGAGTGCGATCGCAAACGCCGGCCGCGCGAATTTTTCCTTCAGCCGTGACGCGACCAGGCCGACCACGCCGGGGTGCCAGCCTTCGGACGCGGTGACGATCACCGCGCCCTTGTCTTCGAGCCCGAGCGAGGCCAGCGCTTCGGCTTCGGCCTGCGCTTCCGCCATCTGCTCGATGACGCGGCGCTCGCCGTTGAGCCGATCGAGCTCCGCGGCGATCCGCGCCGCTTCCGAGACGTCGCCTTCCAGCAGCAGCCGTACCCCGAGATCGGCGCGCCCGATCCGGCCGCCGGCGTTGATGCGCGGCCCCAGCATGAAGCCGAGATGCCAGGCTTCGGGCGGACCGTTCAGCCGCGCCACATCCATCAGCGCGGTGTGGCCGACATGATCGCGGCGCCGCAGCGCGATCAGGCCCTTGGCGACGAACGCACGATTGAGCCCGATCAGCGGCGCGACATCGGCAACGGTGCCGAGCGCCACATGATGCAGCATGCCGAGCAGATCCGGCTCCGGCATCTGATCGGTCCAGAAGCCGCGGCCGCGCAGCTCGCGGTTGACCGCGACCAGCGTGACCAGCACGAGGCCGACCGCCGCGAGGTGGCCGAGGCCGGACAGGTCGTCGGGCCGGTTCGGATTGACCAGCGCGTCGACATCCGGCAATTCGTCGCCGCATTGATGGTGGTCGATGACCACGACCGACAGGCCGAGCCGGCGGGCCTCGGCAAGCGGCTCGAGGCTGGTGGTGCCGCAATCCACCGTCACCAGCAGCGTCGCGCCTTTGGCCGCCAGCGCCCGCACCGCCTCGGTGTTGGGGCCGTAGCCTTCGAAAATCCGGTCGGGGATGTGAATCAGCGGATCAAGCCCGCAATGCCGCAAATGCCATGCGAGCAGCGCCGCCGAGGTCGCGCCGTCGACATCATAGTCGCCGAAGATGGCCACCTTTTCACCGTTGGCTGCGGCTTCGGCGATGCGTCTCGCCGCGGTTTCCATCGCGGTCACGCTATGCGGATCGGGCATCAGCTTGCGGATGGTGGGATCGAGAAAGTCCTCGACGGCGTCGATCTCGACATCGCGCCCGGCCAGCACCCGAGCCAGCATTTCCGGCAACCGGTAGCGCTGGGTGATGGCGAGCGCGCGCGCCGCGCCGCGCGCATCCAGCCGGTCGCGCCACGATTTGCCGGTCGCCGAGTGCGACACGCCAAGAAACGCCGGCGGCACTTCAACGGGCAATGCGGAGGCGGGAAGCGTCATGATGCTGCCAGCAGATAGGCAAGGCCGCCCGCAGTTCAATGATTCGCGAGGCGCGGGCCCGACTTATACCCGCCATCCCCCGGGCGCGGGCGTTGCCCGCGGCATCAGTCTAAACACCCCAGCCGGTCGGCGATCCCGCCAAAATCCTTCGCCACGATGTCCCAATCGCCCGTTGCCTCGAAATCGTGTTTCTGCAGCGGGCCGTACTCGGTCGGCCGGGCGACGAACGCGGTTTTCAGTCCGAGCTTCTGCGCCGCCTTCAGATCGCGATTGTGCGCGGCGACCATCATCACCTGTTCCGGCGGCAGGCACAGCAGGCGCGCGGCCCCGAGATAGGTTTCGGGATCGGGCTTGTAATGTTCGAACAGTTCCGCCGACATCACGAGGTCCCATGGCAGGCCGGCGAACTTGGCCATGTCGGTGAGCAGCGCCACATTGCCGTTGGACAGCGGGCTGATGATGAATTTTGTCTTCAGCCGCGTCAGCCCGGCGACGCTGTCCGGCCAGGGATGCAGCCGATGCCAACCCAAAGTGAGATGGTGCAGGTCGGCATCGTTCAATCCGGAGATCGACAGTTGCGCGACCAGTTTTTCCAGCGACTGCCGATGCAGCCGGTCCAGGATGACATAACCGCGTTCCGGATGCTTCCTGACCTCGTCCATCGAGGCGGCGTACACCGCGCGCCAGCCGTCGACCAGCGCGGTCCAGTCCGCCTTGATGCCGCGCTGCTCACCCCATTTGGTGAAATCCGCAATCAGGCTGCTGCGCCAGTCCACGACGGTGCCGAACACGTCGAACACCAGTGCCTTCACCGCCGAAACATTGGACATGTCGACTCCTGCTGTTGTTTTGTCATTCCGGGACGGTCCGAAGGACCAGACCCGGAATCTCGAGATTCCGGGTTCGCTGCCATCGGCCCGCGCTTCGCGCCGACCCGTTGGCATCGCCCCGGAATGACGGACCGTGGTTCAAAACAGCTTGCGATATTGCATGAACCCGGAATTGTCAGCGACCTGGTCGTAGAGAATGCGGGCCGGCGCATTGCCGGTCTGGGTCAGCCAATGCACCCGGCTCGCGCCGGCCGCCTTTGCCTTCTCATACACGGCTTCGATCAGCGCCCGTCCCACGCCAAGACCGCGCGCGTCTTCGCTGACGAACAGGTCCTGCAAATAGCAGTAATTGCCCGGCGTCCAGGTCGAGCGGTGAAACAGATACTGCACGATGCCGGTGAGTTTGCCGTCGACATAGGCCCCGAGCAGGAACATCGGCTCGTCAGGATCGTGAAATCGCTGCCAGGCGACGTCGCTGGCGCCGGCAGCGAGGGTCGCCTTGTAGAAAGCGAGATAGCCGTTCCACAGCGGCTCCCAGACCGCACGCTCGTCGGCGCCGACGGGCCGGATTACAACCTTGCCAACCATGATCGCGGCCTCAATCGAGGTGGAATTTTTCGATCTGGCGATGCTCGGCCTTGATATAGCGCACGGTGCCGGTGACCGAACGCATCACCACGGTCTCGGTCTCGATCACATCCTTGCGGAACTTGACACCCGACAGCAGCGAGCCGGTAGTGACGCCGGTGGCGGCGAACAGGCAGTCGCCCCGCGCCATATCCTCGATGCCATAGATCATGCGCGGATCGCTCACCCCCATCTTGCGGGCGCGTTCGCGCTTCTCCGCGGTGTCGAGGATCAGCCGGCACTGCATCTGGCCGCCGATGCAGCGCAGCGCCACTGCCGCGAGCACGCCTTCGGGCGCGCCGCCGGTGCCGATATACATGTCGACCCCGGTATTGTCGGGGTCGGCGCAATGGATGACGCCGGCGACATCGCCGTCGGTGATGAGGCGGACCGCAGCCCCGGTGCTGCGCACGCCCTGGATGATGTCGGCGTGGCGCGGACGGTCGAGCACCAGCACCGTGATTGCCGAAGCGTCGACCCCCTTCGCCTTGGCCAGCCGCCGGACGTTATCGGCGGGCGTGGCGTCGAGTTCCACGACGCCCTTGGCATAGCCGGGCCCGACCGCAATCTTCTGCATGTACACGTCGGGCGCGTGCAGCAGCGTGCCACCGTCGGCCATCGCCATGGTCGCGATCGAGCCCGGCATGTTCTTGGCGCACAGCGTGGTGCCCTCGAGCGGGTCGACGGCGATATCGACCTGCGGACCGGCATTGATGCCGACCTTCTCGCCGATGAACAGCATCGGCGCCTCGTCGCGTTCGCCCTCGCCGATCACCACGGTGCCTTCGATCGGCAGCTTGTTGAGCTCGCGGCGCATCGCGTCGACCGCGGCCTGGTCGGCGGCCTTCTCGTTGCCATGACCGCGCAGCCGCGCGGCCGACACCGCCGCGCGTTCCGTCACCCGCACGATCTCGAGGGTGAGAATGCGCTCCAGCAACAACTGCGGCGGCACGGAAATATGGGTCGACATCGGCGCACTCCCTCAAGACCTAACAGCCGATCGTTCGGCCGGTAATCATCATCGTTGCAGCGCGCCGTCCGCACCGGACGCGGCGCTAGTTCTTTTCAATCCGTATCACCTGCGGCCGGCCGCTGATCACCTTGTCGCCCTGCACCGCCTGTAACGCGCGATATACCGCATCCTCGCTGGTTGCATAAGTTATCAGAATGACCGGCACCGGCGAAGCTGTCTTGGCCGCGCCGGCGCCGCTGCCGCCGTCGGGATGTCGCTGCACGATCGATTCGATCGAGATCTTCTGCTGGGCCAGCCGGGTCGCGATGGTCGCGGCGGTGCCGGCGAGATCCCGCGCCATCAGGCGGATGTAGTAGCCGCCTTCATGACGCTCCATCGGCGCCTTCCTGTTCGCACGCAGTTGCGCGACCGGGCGGCCAAACGGCTTGGCACGGATGCCGCGGGCAACATCGGCAATGTCGGCAACCACCGCCGATGCGGTCGCCGCTCCGCCCGCGCCCGGCCCGACCAGCGTAATCGCCGGGATGCCGTCGCCGTCGATGGTCACGGCGTTGGTGACACCCATCACCTGGGCAATCGAGGACGATTTCGGCACCATGGTCGGATGCACACGCTGTTCGATGCCTTTCGCCGTCCGCACCGCGACCCCGAGCAGCTTGACGCGATAGCCAAGCTGTTCCGCCGCCCGTAAATCCTCCGGTGTGATGGAAGAAATGCCCTCGACATAGACCGCGCGCTGCGCGACCTCGGTGCCGAAGGCGAGGCTGGCCAGAATGGCGAGCTTCTGCGCGGTGTCGTGGCCGTCGACGTCGAACGACGGATTGGCCTCGGCGTAACCCAGCCGCTGCGCATCCTTGAGAGATTCGGCGAAGGACAGGCCGTCCTGTTCCATCCGGGTCAGGATGTAGTTGCAGGTACCGTTGAGGATGCCGTAGACGCGGTTGATGCTGGTGCCGGTGAGACCTTCGCGCAGGGTCTTGACGATGGGGATGGCGGCGCCGACAGCGGCCTCGAAATTGAGCGCGCCGCCGTGCTTTTCGGCGGCCTTGGCCAACCGCAATCCATGCCGGGCGATCAACGCCTTGTTGGCCGTCACCACCGACTTGCCGGATTTCAGGGCGGTCTCGATCGCCGACAGCGCCGGCTCGCCGGCACCGCCCATCAGTTCGACCAGGCAGTCGATGCCGGGGTCGCTGGCCAGTTCGAGCGCGTTCCTGGCCCAGCCGATGCCGCGCAGATCGAGGTTGCGTTTTTTGGCCTTCGAGCGTGCGGTCACCGCGACCACCCGCACGCCGCGGCCGCAGCGGGCCGACAAGGCGCGGCCTTGCTGCTCGATCAGGCGAACGACTTCGGCGCCAACGGTGCCGAGCCCCGCGATGCCCACTTTCAGGGGTGCGACCATGGCGAGAGAAACCTGCCGGAGAAACGATGAATAAGCATGATCCGATCCGAAAACCGTCTTCATCCCCGGATCAAGCCCGGGGACGGCTTTTCGGGAACGCGCCTACCGCCGGTTGGCGAGAGGAACCACGTTGTGCAATGTTTCGATGCCGCTTTCAAGGAAGCGACGAACCCCGCGCGCGGCCTGGCGGATGCGCTGTTCGTTTTCCACCATGGCAATGCGAACATAGCCCTCGCCGTGCTCGCCGAACGCTACCCCCGGCGAAACCACCACGCCGGATTTCTCGACCATCAGGGTTGCGAATTGCATGCTGCCGACGTCCCGGAACGCCTTGGGCAGCGGCGCCCAGGCGAACATCGAGGCCTCCGGCGGCGGAATTTCCCAGCCGGCGCGGCCGAATGATTCCACCAGCGCGTCCCGGCGCTTGCGGTAGGTATCGCGCATCTCGCGAATGCAGTCGTCCGGGCCGTTCAGCGCCGCGGTCGCGGCCACCTGGATCGGCGTAAACGCACCGTAATCGAGATAGGATTTGACCCGCGCCAGCGCCGCGATGATGCGGTCGTTGCCGACGGCAAATCCCATGCGCCAGCCGGCCATCGAAAACGTCTTCGACATCGAGGTGAATTCCACGGTGACATCGATCGCGCCGGGCACCTGCAGCACCGAGGGCGGCGGGTTCTTGTCGTCGAAATAGACTTCGGCGTAGGCAAGGTCGGACAGGATGAAAATTTCGTGCTTCTTCGCGAACGCCACCAGGTCCTTGTAGAAATCGAGGCTCGCGACATAGGCGGTGGGATTGGAGGGATAGCAGACAACGAGCGCGAGCGGCTTCGGGATCGAATGGACGATCGCGCGTTCGACCGCCTCGAAGAATTGCGGCGTCGGTTCCGACGGAACCGAACGGATCACGCCGCCGGCCATCAGAAATCCGAAGGCATGGATCGGATAGCTCGGATTCGGGCACAGCACGACGTCGCCGGGCGCGGTGATGGCCTGCGCCACATTGGCGAAGCCCTCCTTGGAGCCCAATGTCGCGACGATCTGGGTTTCCGGGTTGAGCTTTACACCGAAGCGCCGTGCGTAATAGGCGGCCTGGGCCCTGCGCAGGCCGGTAATGCCGCGTGACGCGGAGTAACGGTCGGTCCGCGGCTTGCCCAGGGTTTCCTTCAGCTTCTCGATGACATGGGGCGGCGTCGGCAGGTCCGGGTTACCCATACCGAGATCGATGATATCGGCGCCGGCATTGCGCGCGGCCGCCTTGGCCCGGTTGACCTGTTCGAACACATAAGGCGGCAGACGGCGTATGCGATAAAATTCTTCCATGGAACCTCGCTCCGGCAACCAAAAGGGCAGAATAGCCGACAGCTCTTGCAACGAACCAAAAGGGCTTCGTCCGGAAATCGCGCTCAATCAAGGATTTAGAGCGAATTCAGGCGCAAAATCCGTTTTCTTGGTCCTGATGTGGCGTTGAATTGGTTTCTTTTACCACGGACGTCCGGTTGCGCCAGTATGCCGCCGCATTACTTCGCGGCCGAATCCTGGGCAGCGGCCGTGGAGGCCTGGCGGTCGCGCGCCGCCAGCAGCTCGGCCTTGATCTTGGCCTGCTCGGCCGGTGCGATCGCGGCCTGATCGCGGTTCGGCGGCAAATCTTCTACCGGCAGGTAAGCGCCGGCGTCCTTTTGGCGCGCCGGGGCATCCGCCGGCGTCCCCACAATGGGCAAGTCCGCGATGGAGGTCGAGCAACCGCCGAGCGCGAGCGCCGACAACAGCAGCGCGCCCCACACCAGCGCCTTGTCTTTTCGACCGATCTGTCCCACTTCGCCACTCCAAGCTGACGCTTTTTTCATCAGCTTTGGTCCCCAGCGCTCAAACCATTGTCGCCCAAGACCATTAAAACCTGAACAACAAAGTGGACCGCTGAGGCTTCAATATGACGGAACCAAGATGCTTTATCGCAGTGCAATAAGGCCTGTGCGACGATTGAACTCGACCTGTCGTCGTCGATGACGAACCCGAATTGAACCTATAATGTTGCCGGCATGAACGACGTCACGATCGAAACCCAGGCACCCAAAAAATTCGATCCCGAAGCCTTTGCGATGAACCTCGCCCGGGCCATGGAGAGCAGCGGCCAGGCGCTCGCAGCCTATCTCAAGCCGCGCGAGAATGGCGAGCCCAAAGATCGGCCTCCGAACGAACTCGGCGAGGTGATCAAGACCTTCAGCACGGTCGCGGAGTACTGGCTGTCGGACAAGACGCGGTCGGCCGAACTGCAGATGAAGATGGGAAAGGCCTATCTCGAGCTGTGGGCGTCATCGATGCGCCGCCTCTCCGGCGAACAGGCGCCGCCGGCGATCGAGCCCTCGCCGCGCGACAGGCGCTTCAAGGACCCGGAGTGGAAATCGAACCAGTTCTTCGATTTCGTGATGCAGCTCTATCTGTTGACCACGCAGTGGGCGCAGGACCTCGTGCGCAACGCCGAAGGCCTCGATCCGCACACCCGCAAGAAGGCGGAATTCTACGTTCTGCAGATCACCAACGCGCTGGCGCCGTCGAATTTCGTTCTCACCAATCCGGAGGTGCTGCGCGAGACGCTGGCGTCGAACGGCGACAATCTGGTCCGCGGCATGAAGATGCTCGCCGAAGATATCGAGGCCGGACACGGCACGCTGCGCATCCGCCAATCCGATCCCGCCAATCTGGTGGTCGGCGTCAACATGGCGACGACACCGGGCAAGGTGATCTTCCAGAACGAGTTGATGCAGTTGATCCAGTACGCGCCGGCGACCGAGACCGTGCTGCGCACGCCGCTGCTGATCGTACCGCCATGGATCAACAAGTTTTACATCCTCGACCTCAGGCCGGAAAAATCCTTCATCAAATGGTGCGTCGATCAGGGCGTCACGGTGTTCGTGATCTCCTGGGTCAATCCGGACAAGCGTCTCGGCGCGAAAACCTTCGAGGATTACATGAGGGAAGGCCCGCTGGCGGCGATGGACGCCATCGAGCGCGCTACCGGCGAATTGAAAGTCCATACCATGGGCTACTGCGTCGGCGGCACGCTGCTCGCCTCGACGCTGGCCTGGCTCGCCGAAAACCGCCGCGTCCGGGTGACCTCAGCGACATTCCTCGCCGCCCAGGTCGATTTCAGCCATGCCGGCGATCTTCTGGTGTTCGTCGACGAAGACCAGATTTCGGCGCTCGAGCGCGACATGCAGACGGCGGGCGTGCTCGAAGGCAGCAAGATGGCGATGGCCTTCAACATGCTGCGCTCCAACGATCTGATCTGGTCCTATGTCGTCAGCAACTACCTGAAGGGGCAACCGCCCTCCTCGTTCGACCTGCTGCACTGGAATTCGGATGCGACGCGGATGCCGGCGGCGAACCATTCCTACTACCTGCGCAACTGCTATCTGGACAACCGGCTCTCCACCGGCAGCATGGTGCTCGGCAACACGCTGCTCGATCTGTCGAAGGTGAAGGTGCCGATCTACAACCTGGCCACCCGCGAGGATCATATCGCGCCGGCGGATTCGGTGCTTTACGGCTCGCAGTTCTTCGGCGGCCCGGTGAAATATGTGCTGTCCGGATCCGGCCATATTGCCGGCGTGGTCAATCCGCCGTCGGCCGGCAAATACCAGTTCTGGACCAACGACAACATCGCGGATGTGACGCTGGAGGACTGGCTGAAGAACGCCCAGGAACACAAGGGTTCGTGGTGGCCGAACTGGCGCGAATGGCTAGGCAGCATCGACGCCGAGGAAGTGCCGGGGCGCGCGGTCGGCACCGACGCCCTGCCTCCGATCGAGGATGCGCCCGGCAGCTACGTCCGGGTTCGCGCATAGCGCGACTCTCGGCGTTCGAATATAACGGGCCGTACCGCCACCGCGGGATTCGAGATCGAGCTACAGGGGGAGATGCCGATGACGCGCGAATTGTTCTGGCTGTCGCTAACGGTCATTCTGACGGGGCTGTTGTGGGTGCCCTATGTTCTCAATCGCTGTCAGGTTCGCGGCCTCGGCGGCGCAATGGCAAACCCCTCGCGTGGCGACAAGCCGCACGCGGAATGGGCCACCCGGCTGATGTTCGCGCACGACAACGCGGTCGAAAACCTGGTCATCTTCGCTCCCCTGGTGCTGATCCTCAACGCCATGGATTACTCGAGCAAATGGACCGTGCTCGCCTGTGCGGTGTATTTCTGGGCCCGGCTCGCCCATCTGATCGTCTACACGCTCGGCCTGCCGGTGTTCCGCACGCTGGCCTTCACCGTCGGCTTTCTGGCGCAGGCCGTGCTCGCGCTGGCGATTTTCGGGATTCTCTGAGCTTCCCGCTCGCCGGTCGTTGCGAGCGAAGCAATCCACCTTCTCTCGCCGTCATGTATGGACGGCCTCCTCTCGGCAAGGGCTTGTTTGGTGTTTCGGCAAACGGATCGGGGAGCGGTCATGTATACGGCCTCTGAATGCGGTCGCTGACCGCGGGCCCTGATGGAGATCGCGGATCGAATTCCAATCATTCCGGCGTGCTGTGACGCGCGATGACGGTACGGAGTGTTTCGATCCCGGTTTCCTGACCATTTTGCCATCACACCATAGTTGCCCTTTCCGACAGATGAGCGCGAGCGCGGCGGCTGTCGCCCTCCAATCAGGCAGCAGCCGACGCGCTCGCGCGAGCCCGGTACTTCTCTCCTTTGGCCAGCATGGCCCAGATGATACGCGCGGTCTTGGCGGCGAGCGCCACCATGACGACCTTATAGGGACGACGCGCCAGCAGCTCGCGCAGCCACGGGTCGCTGACACCGCGCCGCTTCTGGTGGCGCAGATAGCCGCTCGCCCCACTGATCAGCAGGGCTCGCAGCATGCGGTCGCCCCGTTTGGAGATGCGGCCTGGACGATGCTTGCCGCCGGTGCCGTGATCGCGGCCGGTCAGTCCGATCCAGGCCGCAAAATCGCGGCCCGAGCGGAACACCTTCGCATCAGCCACCTTGGCCAGAACCGTGCTGGCGATGATCGGGCCGACGCACGGCACCTCCATCAGCCGGCGCGCCTCGCGATCGGCGCGGGCGGCTTGCGTAATCTGTCGCTCCAGCGCGCGCTCATCGGCATCGAGCGCCTGCCAATGCCTGGCCAGAACCAGCAACGTGCCCCGCATCAGCTCCGGGATCTCCGCGTTTGCCGTTTCGAGCCGGGCCATCAGCTCGCGCAATCCCCTGATGCCCTGCGCCGCCACGATCCCGAGTTCGCCCAGCGCAGCCCGCAGCGCATTCGCCGCCATCGTGCGCTGCCGCACCAGCAGCGCCCGCGTGGTATGAACCGCCATCGTCGCTTGCTGCTCCACGCTCTTTACCGCCACGAACCGCATCGTCGGCCGGCCCACCGCCTCGCAGATCGCCTCCGCGTCGCGGCCATCGTTCTTGTTGCGCTTCAGGTAGGGTTTCACATAGGCCGGCGGCATCAGCCGCACCTCGTGGCCATAACGGCCGATCACCCGCGCCCAATGGTGCGCGCTGCCACAGGCCTCCATCCCCACCAGGCACGGCGGCAGTTGCGCAAAAAACTTCTCCACCGCACCACGCCGAAGCTGACGCCGCACCACCACCCCTCCCGACGCGTCAATCCCGTGAACCTGGAACACGTTCTTCGCCAAATCCAAACCAATCATGCTAATCTCGCCCATGGACGGCTCCCTTGTCTGGTCGAATCGATATCACCAGTCTGGCACACTGATGCCGTCGGGGGCCGTCCACACCATCATTCCGGGGCGATGCGAAGCATCGAACCCGGAATCTCGAGATTCCCCGATGCGCCATTGCGCATCTGAGGTCTGGTGCTGTCGCACCATCCCGGAATGACCGGCGATTGCTTTGCTCGCTCATGGAAACATCGCCGGCTGGTCGATGCCCGTGGTCTCGGCAAAACCGAGCATCAGGTTCATGTTCTGCACCGCCTGACCCGAGGCGCCCTTGGTCATGTTATCCAGCACCGAAACCAGAATTGCCCGTCCCTCGATCCGATCGGCGACGACCCCGATAGAGGTCATGTTGGAACCACGGACGTGCCGGGTTTGCGGCGTCTTGCCGAACGGCAACACGTGGACGAACGGCTCTTGCGCGTAAGTCTTCGTCAGAATCTCGTGCAGGTCCTGCGCGGTCTTGCCCCGCCGCCCTCGCACATAGATCGTCGACAGCAAGCCACGGTTCATCGGCAGCAGATGCGGCGTGAAACTCACTACCACGGGCTTGCCGGCGGCCTTGGAGAACTCCTGATCGAGCTCGGACATATGGCGGTGATGGCCGACACCGTAGGCGTGGAAGCCCTCCGACACTTCGGTAAACAGCATCTCTTCCTTGACCGAGCGCCCGGCGCCCGTCACGCCGGATTTGGCGTCCACCACGATCTCGTCGGGTTCGATCGCCTTGGCTTTCAGCAACGGAATCAGCGGCAATTGCGCGCAACTGGTGTAGCAGCCGGGATTGGCAACGAGCCGCGCCTTCCTGATGTCGCGCCGATAGACCTCGACAAGGCCGTAGACCGCTTCCTTCTGCAGCTCGAGCGCATGATGATCATGGCCGTACCATTTGGCGTACGCGGCTGGGTCTTGCAGCCGGAAGTCGGCCGACAGGTCCACCACCTTGGTGTCGGGTGCCTTGGCAATCAGGTCCTTGAGCACCTTCTGCGTGGTGGCATGCGGCAGCGCGCAGAACACCAGATCGAGGGCCGCCGTGGCCCAATCGACCGCGTCGATCGATACCAGCCCGGGAAGATCGTACGGGGCAAATTGCGGAAACACCTCGCCGAGCGGCAGTCCAGCCTTGCGGTCCGCGGTCAACAGCACGATCTCGACCTTGGGATGGCGCAACAGCAGGCGCACCAGTTCGGCCCCGGTGTAGCCGGAGGCGCCGAGAATGCCGATCTTCTTCTTCGTGCTCATCACATCGTCCCTTCGGGCAAGGCCGTATCGTGCAAGGGTGTCGTCCCGGCTGCGACCAAATGCGGCCGCAGCGCGCGCATTTCGCTCGCCAGAACCTGCGCACCGGCCTCCGGCTGGCGGGCCAGCGCCGCGGCGATGGCGGCGTGGTCGACGTCGGATTTATGCTGGTTCAGCTTGAAGCTGCCTTCGACGTCGTCGACCGACATCAGCAAACCCACAATGGCTTTTTTCAGGGCCGCCAGGCGTCCGGCCGTCATCTTCGACGACGTCCAGGGCGGTTTGGGCGCGAGCCAGCCTTCGAACTTGGCGCTGAGCGCGTCGAGATGCGGACCGAGTTCGCCGTCGGATATCGTTCGCACCGTGCCGGTCAGATGTACGGCCTGATAGAGCCAGGTCGGCACCTGATCCGGCGAGGCGTACCAGTCCGCCGAAACATAGGCATCGGCACCGTTCACGGTCATCAGCCAGGGCGTGGCCGCGTCCGCCAATTTCGCCAACGGATTGCCGCGCGCGACATGAAACGCGGCCCGTGGCGTGCCGTCATCGGCGTAGCTGAGGTAAAACGGCAGCGACGAGGCGATCGGCCGGGCGCCGTCCCAGGCGCAGACGGTGCCGAAACCGCGCGCCTGCGCGAAGGCAAGGCTCGCGGCGCGATCGGGCTTGAACGGAGGTGGCGTGTACATTTCAAACTCCTGCTTGACGTAGGAGCCGCCAGACCAGACCGCGTGCTGTTGGAAGGAAAATGCCGCGAACCGGATCCGGCGGCAGAGGCAGATATCTTAAACGCAGACGTCCGCCCATACCGCAAGGCTACGGCGGCGGCGAGCGATGAGGATGGGCGCGGCGTTGATCATGGGCGCGGCTATAAGGCCGCGCCGCTTCTTCGTCAAGATGCGCCGCCGGTCATTGCGGCCTCAAACCGCACGCCACAGCCATTCGGTCACCTGCGCGATGACGTCGCCGAACAGCAGCAGTGCCGCCGACCAGACCAGCGCCGAGATGAAATTGGCGAGCTGAAAGCGCCAGTACGGCATTTCGAATATCCCGGCGGCGAGCGGTACCGAGGCTCGCAACGGTCCGAAGAACCGCCCGATGAAAATGCTCGGCACGCCCCATTTATTCACGAAGGCCTCGCCGCGCGGCAGGATGTCGGGATAGCGCGACAGCGGCCACATCTGCGCGACCTGTTCCTTGTACCTGAAGCCGAACCAGTAGGAGACCCAGTCGCCGAGCGCAGCCCCGATCCCGCCGGCGATCCAGACCGGCCAGAAGCTGATTCCGCTGACGCCGATCAGCGCGCCGATCGCGACCAGCGCGCCCCAGGCCGGGATCAGCAGCGAAATGAAGGCCAGCGATTTGCCGAACGCCAGCACCAGAACGATCGGTGCGGCCCAGGCCGAATGGTCGCGCACGAAGTCGGCGAGCGCGTGCGCAAGACCTTCCATTCTCGATCGCCCTTCCGCGGCCCTTTCGGGCCATCGACCCTTCCCAGGAGTTCGACGCCCAAGTACAGGTAAGCCAGCCGGTCGCGTGACATCAAGTCACAAAGCCGGGCGGTGCGGGCTTTGCCATGCACAATTGAGTTTCGATTCCCGTTCAATTGCGCCGGGATCAGGAAAGGAGCGTCCAATGATCGGAACGTTGATGATGTGCGTGAGCGTTGTGATTTTGCTGATCGGAATGCTCGCCGGCATCGCGATGGGCATCGAGCAGGACTTCACGCTCGCACCGGCGCACGCGCATCTCAACCTGGTCGGGGGCGTGCTGCTGTTCCTGTTCGGCCTCTACTACCGGCTGGTTCCGGCGGCCGGGAGTTCGAGCCTGGCCAGAGTCCAGGGTTGGCTCCACATCATCGGCGCCATCCTGTTTCCGGCCGGCGTCGCGCTGGTGCTGCTGAAGGGCGCTTCCTTTATCGCAGCGCCGATCGTGGGGTCGCTGATCGTCACCGTGGCGATGGCGCTGTTCGCCGTGATCGTGTTCCGAACCTCCCGCGCCTGAAAGCGGCCCCCGACGCCCACACCAAGTCATCGCCGGCTCCGCGCCGGCGGTCACTTTTTAAGCTCATCCGTGGCATAGTCAGGATCCATCGATTCGCTGCGGCCCGGCCGCGCGCAACACATGAAAAAACATGCCTAAACCATTGAAGTCTGAAGCTAAAATGAAAGCCACCGACGATCTGTTTGGCGACGGCGCGGCGAAGGGCCGGGCCTCGCTCAAGCTGGCGTCCCGCGGTTCCAGCCCCGAGACGGGCTACACCGCGGCCGACATCGAGGTCCTCGAAGGCCTCGAACCGGTGCGCCGCCGCCCCGGCATGTACATTGGCGGCACCGACGAGAAGGCGTTGCATCATCTGTTTGCGGAAGTCATCGACAACGCCATGGACGAGGCACTGGCGGGGCACGCCTCGTTCATCGAAGTCGAATTGAGCGCCGACGGATTCCTCACCGTCGTCGACAACGGCCGTGGCATCCCGGTCGACCCGCATCCGAAATTTCCGAAGAAATCCGCACTCGAAGTCATCATGTGCACGCTGCATTCCGGCGGCAAATTCGACTCCAAGGTTTACGAGACCTCCGGTGGCCTGCACGGCGTCGGCGTATCCGTGGTGAACGCCCTCTCCTCACGGCTGGAAGTCGAAGTCGCCCGTAGCCAGGAACTCTACCGCATGGCGTTCGAGCGCGGCCACCCCAAGGGCAAGCTCGAAGCCCTCGGCAAGATCAACAACCGCCGCGGCACCAAAATCCGCTTCAAGCCGGACGCCGAGATTTTCGGCGCCAAGGCGTCGTTCAAACCCCAGCGCCTGTTCAAGATGGCCCGCTCCAAGGCCTATCTGTTCGGCGGCGTCAAAATCCGCTGGCGTTGCGATCCTGAATTGCTGAAGGGCGTCGACGACGTTCCCGCCGAGGATACGTTTCATTTCGCCGGTGGACTGAAGGATTACCTCGGCGCCGCAGTGCATGCCGACACCCTGGTGCATCCGGACATCTTCTCCGGCAAGTCCGGCCGCAACGGCGCCCACGGCGCCTGCGAATGGGCCGTGGCCTGGACCGCCGATGCCGACGGCTTTCTCTCGTCCTATTGCAACACCGTGCCGACGCCGGACGGCGGCACCCATGAATCGGGCATGCGCAGCGCGCTGCTTCGCGGATTGAAGGACCACGCCGAGCGCGCCGGACAGGGCAAGCGCGCCGCCTCGATCACCTCGGAAGACGTCATGGTGGGCGCCGCGGTGATGCTGTCGGTGTTCGTGCGCGAGCCGGAATTCCAGGGCCAGACCAAGGACCGCCTCGCCACGGCCGAAGCCCAGCGCATCGTCGAGCAGGCCATCAAGGATCCGTTCGACCACTGGCTGTCGGGCAATCCGGTGCAGGCGAGCCGGCTGCTCGATTTCGTGATCGAGCGCGCCGACGAACGGCTGCGCCGCCGCGCCGAGAAGGAAATCTCGCGCAAGACCGCGGTCAAGAAGTTGCGCCTGCCCGGCAAGCTCGCCGACTGCACCGACACCGCCGCCGAAGGCTCGGAGCTTTTCATCGTCGAGGGGGACAGCGCCGGCGGCAGTGCCAAGCAGGCGCGCGATCGCAAGACGCAGGCGATCCTGCCGCTGCGCGGCAAGATCCTCAACGTGGCCTCCGCCACCAAGGACAAGCTCACCGCCAACGCGCAGCTCGCCGACCTGATGCAGGCGATCGGTTGCGGTATCGGGCCGCATTACCGTGAAGAGGATTTGCGCTATTCGCGCATCATCATCATGACCGACGCCGACGTCGACGGTGCCCACATCGCCTCGCTGCTGATCACCTTCTTCTACCGGCAGACGCCGCGGCTGATCGACGAGGGCCACCTCTATCTCGCGGTGCCCCCGCTCTATCGGCTGACCCACGGCAGCAAGACGGTTTACGCCCGCGACGAGGCTCATAAGGACGCGCTCCTGAAGAGCGAGTTCAACGCCAACGCCAAAGTCGATGTCGGCCGCTTCAAGGGCCTTGGCGAAATGATGCCGGCACAATTGAAGGAAACCACCATGGACCCGGCCCGGCGCACCCTGCTGCGCGTGGTGCTGCTGGCCGACGACCGCGACGGCACTGCCGATTCCGTCGAGCGCCTGATGGGCACCAAGCCGGAGGCGCGCTTCGCCTTTATTTCCGACAGGGCCGAATTCGCCCGCGACGATTTGTTGGATGTTTGAATAAAGCCTAGAGTTCATCCGATGGCGCGCCATCCTGGCCGCCCTGGCATGCCGATCGGCGCACCACCGCCGGCGAGGAAGGTCCCATGCGCAAGCTGCTGCTGGTTCTCGGCTTTATCGCACTTGCGATCGGACTGCTCTGGATCGGCCAGGGCACCGGCGTAATCAGGTGGCCGGAATCGAGCTTGATGATCAGCCAGATCCAGTGGGCCGGCTATGGCGCCGCGCTGGGCGCGCTTGGTCTGATCCTGATCTGGCAGAGCAAGCGCTGACCATTCATCGCACGGGACGATCACTATCCGCCGGATCCGCACCTGTCTCGCCGCGTCCGTCAAGGAGAAGCCAACCATGAAGCCTCTCGATCTCAACGGTAAGGTCGCGATCGTGACCGGTGGCAATGGCGGCATCGGCCTCGGCATGGCAACCGGACTGGCGGACGCCGGCGCCGCCATTGCCGTTGTCGGGCGCAATGCCGTCAAGTCAGGCGATGCCGTGGCCGGCCTGGTGCAGCGTGGGGCCAAAGCCATTTCCGTCGTCACCGATGTCACCGACCAGGCCGCGGTCGGCGCCATGGTCGAGCGCGTCAGGCGGGAGCTCGGCCGCATCGACATCCTCGTCAACAATGCCGGCATCAATATCCGGAAACCTCCGCAGGCGCTCGATATCGAGGAATGGGACCGCGTCATCAGGACCAACCTCACCAGCGCGTTCCTGTGCTCGCAGGCGGTGCATCCGGCCATGAAGGCGGCGGGCGGCGGCAAGATCATCAATATCGGGTCGATGATGTCGATCTTCGGCGCGAGCTTCGCGCCAGCCTATGCCGCGAGCAAGGGCGGCATCGTCCAGTTCACCCGCTCCTGCGCGGTCGCCTGGGCCGCCGACAACATCCAGGTCAACGCCGTGTTACCCGGCTGGATCGATACCGAGCTGACCCGGCGTGCCCGCGAGCAGATCGACGGCCTGCACGACAAGGTTCTCGCGCGCACGCCGGCGGCTCGCTGGGGCGTCACGGCCGATTTCGCGGGGATCGCGGTGTTTCTCGGTTCAGCCGCGTCGGACTTCGTCACCGGCACCGCCATTCCCGTGGACGGCGGCTTTTCGGTCATGGGGTGAGCCCGAAGACCACGGTTGTGGCTAGCCGCCGCCGGATGCCGGCGAACGCACATGCTCCGGGCGTACGCCGACGGCGACCAATCGCGCCGTAATCCCCTGCAGCCAGGGAACGGAGTTGATTACGCGTGCGAGCAGAGGCGCCTTGAGCGGCTGATTGCCGGGCTTCAGCGCAAGGCTGATGATGTTGTTCTGGGCGACCACCTGCATCCGCTGCGTCATGCGCACCGGGAATTCCCGGCGTCGGCGCACCGCATCGAGATCGTGTTCCGGCGGGCAGCCGTCGGCGAGCTTCGCTGCGAGCAGATTTGCAGTGGCGACCGCGTCCTGCACCGCGAGGTTGACGCCGACGCCGCCGACCGGCGACATCGCGTGCGCGGCGTCGCCGATGCACAGCAGGCCCGGCCGGGTCCAGCGCTTCAGGCGGTTGATCGCCACCGTCAGCAGTTTCACATCGTCCCACGTCTTCACATCCGACATGCCCGCCCTCAGGACCGGCGCCATGCTGACGACGTCGTCACGGAATGCGTCCAGCCCGCGCGCCTTGACCGCATCGTATTGTCCCTTGGCGATCACATAGGCGCATTGCCAGTAATCGCCGCGGTCGAACGTCACCATCATCTTGCCGGTCTCGATGCGTCCAAACACGCTTTCGGTTTCCTTGGCGCGCTTGCCGGCGCGAAACCAGAGCACGTCCATCGGCGCACCGATCTCCTCGACTTCCAGGCCGGCGCGCTGTCGCACCAGCGAATGGCGGCCGTCGCAGCCGATGGTCAGGTCGGCGCGGATTTCCACCGCACCCTGCGGCGTATCGGCCTTGACGCCGGCGACCGTATCGCCGGACCAGACGAGATCGGTCGCATCGGCGTTCATCATGACGGCGAGCGAGCCGAACCGCTTGCCCTTCTCGCGCAGGAAATTGAGAAAATCCCACTGCGGCATGAAGGCGATGAAGGGGTATTTCAGCTTCAGCCGGCTGAGGTCGGCGATGCGGATCGAGCTGTCGCCAAACCTGGCGTCCATCTTTTGCAGTTTCTGGTGCGGAAGCTTCAGGAAACCATCGATCAGGCCGAGTTCGTCCATCACCTGCAGGGTCGAGGGGTGCACGGTGTCGCCGCGGAAATCCCGGAAGAAATCGGCGTGTTTTTCCAGCACCAGGGTCTCGATGCCGGCGCGACCCAGCAGATATCCGAGCATCATGCCGGCCGGACCGCCCCCGACGATGCAGCAGCGCGTGCGGCGATAAGACGGCCGTTCCGAGCGAGTACCCGCATCCATATCCATATGAGCACGGCTCCGCTGAAAGACGCCCGGCGTCGAAACCTCTTGAATGCAGATACGCTGCCGCCGCGATAGGTCAACTCCGCAGACGCCGATTTGGTTGCGGACGGCAGCCTGAGCGTGGCGGGCCGGCCGCGATTGGCACGCGATGCCGCCGCTTCACGGCGCCAGGGTCTGCCCGGCCGCCTTCCTGAGCAGCGGCGCCGCAAGGTTCAGGGCGAGCGACCACAGCGCGAGCCGCGGGCTGACGAAACTGAGCGCGACAGCGAGTAGCGACGACAGGATCAGCAGGATGGCCGAGCGCTGGCGGTGCCGCAGATGCTCACCCTGCTCCAAATGCGGCGTGATCGAAACCAGACGCATGCCGATGGCGGCGATCAGCAGGGTATGACCGGCGTACAGCCAGATCGCCGGCGGAAAATGCGCGTAGCGGCCGACCACGATGGTGGAGAACGGCACGCAGGTGATGAGCAGTAGATAAAGCAGCCACCAATTGGTGTATTCCCGGTTGACGAACTCCGCGCGCGATCGAATCTCGATGTTCGACAGCCAGCGCAATCCGAGCAACCCGAAGCTGAGAACGTAGGGCAGGAACTTCGGCCACAGCGTGGCCAGTCCGTGCAGGAATTCGCTGCCGTCCGCAGGATGAAAATCGTCAGGCAACCTTATGTCGAGGATCAGCAGCGTCATGGCGACGGCGAATATGCCGTCGCTCAGGGTATCGAGGCGTGCTTTTGAAAACATGGCTTTTCCCGGCTGGACCGCATTTCAATGCAAAAACATTAAGCTTTTTCAACGCTTCCCCCGCCTGCTCCATTGACTTTGCCCAATTCGTCCCTATGTTCCGGCTCGACGCGGCCCGGTATCGAAACGCGATATCTTGAGTAAGCCGCCTGTCTGCGTATCCGAAAATCCCGTGCATGATTGCGTGCCGTTCCGGGGTTGGGCGCAACAGTATTATCCGAGATTCCAAGCGGCGGTATCTACCAGAGGCTCAATGTCTTTTTCCCATCTCGGCTTGTCCGATAAGGTCCTCGCCGCCGTCGCGGCCACCGGCTACACCACCCCTACCCCCATTCAGGAACAGGCGATCCCCCATGTTCTGGCCCGCCGGGACGTTCTCGGTATCGCCCAGACCGGGACCGGCAAGACCGCGGCCTTCGTCCTTCCCATGCTGACCATGCTGGAAAAGGGCCGCGCCCGCGCCCGGATGCCCCGCACGCTCATTCTCGAGCCCACCCGCGAACTCGCCGCCCAGGTGAAGGAGAGCTTCGACAAATACGGCGCCGGCCAGAAGCTCAACGTCGCGCTTCTGATCGGCGGCGTCTCGTTCGGCGATCAGGACATCAAGCTGACCCGCGGCGTCGATGTGCTGATCGCGACGCCCGGGCGACTGCTCGACCACACCGAGCGCGGTGGCCTGTTGCTCACCGGCGTCGAGTTGCTGGTGATCGACGAAGCCGATCGCATGCTGGACATGGGCTTCATCCCCGACATCGAGCGCATCTGCAAGCTCGTGCCGTTTACCCGCCAGACGCTGTTCTTCACGGCGACGATGCCGCCCGAAATCCGCCGTATCACCGAAGCCTTCCTGCACAATCCCGAAAAGGTCGAAGTGTCGCGACCAGCCACCACCGCCGTCGGCGTGGCCCAGTTCCAGGTCCCGGTTGGTCGTGAGTCCCACGATAAACGGGAAACGCTGCGGCGCCTACTGCGCGACGCCAAGGATCTGCAGAACGCCATCATCTTCTGCAACCGCAAGCGCGAAGTGGCGCTGTTATACAAATCGCTGCAGAAACACGGCTTCAGTGTCGGAGCGCTGCACGGCGATATGGATCAGTCGGCGCGCACCGCGGCGCTGGATCAGTTCCGCAAAGGTGAAATCCCGCTGCTGGTGGCATCCGATGTGGCCGCGCGCGGCCTCGACATTCCCGCGACGAGCCACGTCTTCAATTTCGACGTACCCCATCACGCCGACGACTACGTCCACCGCATCGGCCGCACTGGCCGCGCCGGGCGCGCCGGCACCGCCATCTCCCTGGTCACTCCGCTCGATCAGAAATCCATTGTCGCGATCGAAAAGCTGATCGGACAAACCATCCCCCGCGCCGATGGCGGCCCCGCGACCCGGCCGGTTGACGCTGCCACGGCGCCAACCAGCGGCGACGCCGAGCCTCCGCGCCGTTCGCGCAGCCGAGAGGGCGCCAGGGAAGGCAAAAGCGAGGGCCGCAAACCGCGCCGTGAGCGCGATTCCCGACGTTCCGGCCGCGGCGGTCATGCCGTTTCGCCGCCGCCATCTCCGGCCGCCGCATTCACGCCGCCGGTCGCGTCGCAACCCTCCCGTACGCCCTCGATCGGCCGTGCCGAAGCCCCGCCGTCCCCCCGCGATCCCGCGTCGGAGCCTGCGGACCATTCGCATCTGCCGGCCTTCCTGCTGCGGCCCGTCCGCGCCCGGGTCTAGCCACCTCAGGCTACGCCCGCTAACCCCCCGATCGGCCCGTTTACCGGTCCTTCACTCTCGTCCGTTAACCTCACAGCGATATTTTTAGGCATTGCGGTCGGGACGACGGGCGGGACGCTCGCTATCGGGGATAGTATCCAGTGATCAAGGCGCTCGACGAACACGAACGCACAATGGCCTTTGCCGAAGTGGCACTCGGCCAGATCAGGTCGCTCCGGCAAACCGCTGTCCCCCGCAATTATGAAATCTGGTACGTCTATGCGACCGGGTACAATTCACCGCTCAACAAGATCATCAATGAGACGCTGGCGCGCAATGGCAAGTTGAGCGAGGCCGATCTTGAGCTGATCTACGAGACCTATCTGTCGCAGACCAAGACCACCGACCGCATCGACAAGGTCGGCGCACGCGTGATCGGCGAAATCGACGACGTGATGACCCTCATCACCGAAGCGCTGGGAATGTCGGCGAGCTATGACGACAGCCTGTCTGACGCGACCAAAAAGCTCTCGGTCGCCAATAACCTCGACGATGCAAGAGCCGTCGTCGAAGCGCTGGTCAAGTCGACCCACGAGATGCGTGGCACCAACAAGGCGCTCGAGGAGCGGCTGACGCTGTCCAAGTCTGAGATCAGCAACCTCCAGCACAGCCTCGAGGCGATTCGGGTCGAGAGCCTGACCGACCCGCTCACCGGCCTTGGCAATCGCAAACATTTCGATCGCTCGATCGGCGTCGCGGTTGCGCAGGCGCTCGCCAGCGGCCAGCCGCTTTCGCTGTTGATGTTTGACATCGATCATTTCAAATCGTTCAACGATTCCTACGGCCACCTCACCGGCGACCAGGTGCTCCGGCTGGTCGGCATGTCGCTGAAGCAAACCATCAAGGGGCAGGACATCACGGCGCGCTACGGCGGCGAGGAATTCGCGGTGGTGCTGCCGAACACCGCGCTGCGCCAGGCGCTGACCGTCGCCGATCACATCCGTCGTGCGGTGATGGCCAAGGAATTGAAGAAAAAATCCACCGGCGAAATCCTCGGCCGCGTCACGATTTCGGTGGGCGTTTCGATGCTGAAGCCAGGCGATGATACCGATTCGCTGATCGAACGCGCGGATGCCTGCCTGTACGCCGCCAAGCGTAACGGCCGCAACCGCGTCATCTGCGAAGCCGACCCGGAATATGCGGCCGAGACGCACAGTCAGGTGGCGTGACGCCCTCGGCGTGCGGTGTGTTTCTTCGGCATTTTGGTTTTGGCTGGCTTCCGCGCCGCCTTGCGGCCCTTCGGCGGCTTTCGCAGCGCCGCGCGCTGTGCCGCCGCCAGCGCCGCCCTCGCCCAATCCGTCAGTTGCTCGGGATCGTCATACAGCCGCTCCGGCAATTGCCAATATGAAGCCACCGTGACCGTCCTGGCTCTGGTCTGATACTGAAACGGCCTCGATCCCTCCGCCGCGAACCGCGGGATGGTCTGCTCGTCGGCACGAAGGAAAAGTCCGCCACGCAGCGCGAGCGCGAAGTGGACGCCGTCCGCGGAAATGCCGAAGCCTGAAAACATCGGGCGGATCGTCACCGGGCCGAAATCGGCAAACAGGTCGATCAGGAAATCGCGGTCCATTGCGGCGGCAGCCCTCGACGTCAGCCCCTCATGGTGGTGAGGAGCGCATCTTGGTCATGCCCGGGCTTGCCCCCGGGCATCCACGTCTTTGCGGCAACGAAACAAGAAAGACGTGGATGGCCGGGACGAGCCCGGCCATGACGAAAAGAGGTCGGCGCGCGCCGCAGAATTAGAACTTCGCCGCGGTCAATTGCACCGATTCGCCGCAGCCGCAGGCGCCGACCTGATTCGGGTTGTTGAAAATGAATTGCGCCGACATCTTGTCGGCCTTGTAGTCCATCTCGGTGCCGAGCAGAAACAGCACCGCCTTGGGGTCGACCAGGATCTTGACGCCCTTGTCCTCGACCACCTCGTCGGTCGGCCGGACCTCATGGGCGTATTCGACCGTGTAGGATTGCCCGGCACAGCCGCCGTTCTTGATTCCGACCCGCAAGCCCACGATCTCGGAATCGGCGCGCTTGGTCAGCTCGACAATCCGCTGCGCCGCGGCGTCGGTCAGTTTCATGACCTGCGGGCGCGGCCGCGGCTTCGGCTTGGAGACGTGGGCGGTAACGTCCATTGCAGTCAATCTCCTCACGCCGCCTGGTGGCGACGAATTGGTGTACAGCCAAAATAACAACGAAATCCTTGCTGTGAAGGTCTGGTCTGGTCAATTCCACCAGAACCTGCCCGATTGAGCCGGTCCTGCCGCTAATAAATCGTCCAAACCCCAGGCGTTACCAGCTCCAGCAGGTGGTTGTCGGGGTCGCGGAAATACACGCTGCGCCCGCCGCGCGGCCAATCGGTCCCACTCTCGATGGCGACCTCGTGTTCGCCGAGCCGCCGTTCCCAATCCGAAAGCTCGCCCGCCGCGATGGCAAACGCCACATGAACCGGACCGCTGCCGTCGTGCGGTGGAATGATGCCTCCGGGCAGCACCACCGGCTCGAGCGTCGAGCCGCGCTGAAACAAAAGAAGCACGCTGCGGCCGCCGACGTCGAAAGCAAGAAACCGCGCATCGCCGGTCAGCCGCGCCAGTCCGAGCACATCCTGGTAGAAGGCGCGGGCGCGCGCGAGGTCGTCGACATAGAGCGCAGTCTCGATCACACCGGACAGTTTCGGCAACGGAACGCTTCACCACATATTGAGGACAAGGCGAGCCTCGTCGCTCATTCGGTCCGGCGACCAGGCCGGCTCCCAGACCAGATTGACACTGACCACGCCGACGCCGGGAACGCTGGCGATCGCGTTCTCCACCATCTGCGGCAACTCGCCGGCCGCCGGGCAATTCGGCGTTGTCAGGGTCATATCGACGTCCACGGCGCGGTCATCCTTGATGTCGACCTTGTAGATCAGGCCAAGCTCGTAGATGTCGGCCGGAATTTCCGGATCGAACACGGTCTTCAGCGCGGCCACGATCTCGCCGCCGAGCCGGTCGGTTTCCTCCGGCGGCAGTGCCGAAAGGGTCGTCATGTTGCTGGTTTTGGCTTCGGCCGTGTCGGTCATGAAAGCAATTCCCCCGCCTTGATCAGCGCCTGCGCCAGATGGTCGACTTCTTCCCTGGTATTATACATCCCGAACGAGGCCCGGCACGTCGCCGTGACATTGAACCGTTCTAAAAGCGGCATCACGCAATGGGTGCCGGCGCGCACCGCGATCCCCTGCCGGTCGATCACCGTGGCGACGTCGTGGGGATGGGCGCCCTTCATCTCGAACGAGATCACCGGTCCCTTGCTGCGTGCCGTGCCGATCAGGCGCAGCGAATTGATCTCGCGCAGCCGTTCCTGGGCATAGGTCAGCAGGCCATGCTCGTGGGCGGCGATGCGTTCCTTGCCGATCGAACTGACGTAGTCGATGGCCGCACCGAGTCCGATCGCCTCGACGATCGCCGGCGTTCCCGCTTCGAACTTGTGCGGCGGATCGCCATAGCTGACCCAATCCCGAGCAACCTCGCGGATCATCTCGCCGCCACCGTTGAACGGCCGCATCGCCTCGAGATGGGCATGCTTGGCGTAAAGCACGCCGATTCCGGTCGGGCCGTAAAGCTTGTGACCGGTAAAGACGTAGAAATCGCAGTCGATGTCCTGGACGTCGATCGCCAGATGCACCGCGGCCTGGCTGCCGTCGACCAGCACGGGAATGCCGCGCCGGCGCGCGATCTGCACCACCTCTTTCACCGGAACGATGGTGCCGAGCGCGTTCGACATCTGGGTGATCGCGACCAGCCGGGTACGATTGGTCAGAAGCTTCTCGAATTCGTCGATCAGGAAGTTGCCTTCGTCATCGACCGGCGCCCACTTGATGACGGCACCATGCCGTTCCCTGAGGAAATGCCAGGGCACGATGTTGGAATGGTGCTCCATGATCGAGATCACGATCTCGTCGCCGGCCTTGATATTGGCTTCGCCCCAGGAATAGGCGACGAGGTTGATGGCCTCGGTCGCGTTGCGCGTGAAAACGATCTCCTCGCTGCGGCCGGCGTTGAGGAATTTGGCCACTTTGGTCCGGCCGCCCTCATAGGCCTCGGTCGCGGCATTGGCGAGGTAGTGCAGCCCGCGATGCACGTTGGCATATTCGCTCTTGTAGGCTTCGGTCATGCGCTCCAGCACCGCATTGGGCTTTTGCGCCGACGCCGCGTTGTCGAGATAGACCAGCGGCTTGCCGTACACCTTGAGCGCCAGCGCGGGAAAATCCTGCCGCACCCTCGCAACATCGTATGAACCGTTCGAGACCGCCGGATGGGTCATCTTTTGCCTATTCCCTCGCCCTTGAAGAGCGCGCGCCAGGTACGCATCCCAAGAAACGAGCCTTCCATTGTTTTTCCCTCTTCCGTTGAGGCGGCCGCTGCACGGCCTCCCCGCGATCGGGATCCATTATCCACGCGCCGCCAGCCAGCGCTCGGCCGCGGCGATGGCGAGTTCGCGCAAGCCGTCATTGGCGATCGATTCGATCGCCTCGCCGACAAAGGCCTGCACCAGCAGCGCCTGCGCCTGCTTCTCGGAAAGGCCGCGGGCGCGCAGATAGAACAGCAGACTCTCGTCCAGCGCGCCGGTGGTCGCGCCATGGCCGCAGGTGACGTCGTCGGCGAAGATCTCCAGCTCCGGCTTGTTGTCCGCCTCGGCCTCGTCGGACAACAGCAGCGCGCGCGTCATCATCTTGGCGTCGGTCTTCTGCGCCTTGGGGCGGACGATGATGCGGCCCTGAAACACTGAATGCGCACGATCGTCGACCACCGCGCGGAAGATCTCGCGGCTGGCGCAGTTCGGCACCGCATGATCCAGGAACAGCGTGGTATCGGCGTGCTGCCGGCCATTGAGCAGATTGACGCCATGGGTTTCGACCCGCGAACCCTCGCCGGCGAACGCCACCACGGCCTGGTAGCGGCTCACATGCGACCCGCTGGTCATGCCGAAGGTGTTGAAGTGCGCTTTGGCGCCCAGCGTCACGACGGCGGAGGAAATGTTGAAGGCGTCGCGGCCGTCCTCGATCAGACGCACGTGGTCGAGCCGCGCGCGGTCGCCGATCGCAAGCAGCAGCGAATCGTGGACCTGATAGGCGTTGGCGCCGTCGGCGGCGATGTAGCTTTCCACCAGCGTCGCGCCCGCAGCCTTGCCTATCCTCAGCAACGACCGCGTGAACATCGCCGCCGGGCGCGTGCCGCTGGCGATGTGGACGATATGCAGAGGTTTTGCCAGTATGGCGCCGTCGGCGACGTCAATGACCAGGCCGTCGGTCATCATCGCGCTGTTGAGCGCCACCATCGGATCGGAAACATCGGGCGCGAACAGTTGCGCGGTGAGCGCGGCATCGCCCTCATCCAGCGTGTCGCGCAGCGTCCGGATGCCAAGTCCCGGTTCAGGTCCCGGTTCAGGTCCCGGTTCCGGATCGGCGAGGTCGGACAGTGCTGGCGCGAACGCTCCGTCCACCAGCACCAACCGCCGCGTGCCATCGATCGCGTGCAGCTTGAGGGCGGCGCCGGCGCGCTTCAGCGCCGCCGCGTCGGGCGCGTCTGCCGGCGCCAGCACCTCGCGCATCAGCGCGCGCAGATCGGTGTATTTCCAATCCTCGATGCGCCGGTGCGGCAGGCCCGCGCACAGGTAAGCCTCGAATGTCTGCCGCCTGATCTCGGCGACCTGGCCGGTGCCGGGCAGCCGATCCCGCGCGAGGGCGAAGACATCGCTCAACGCGCGCCCGGTCTCGGTTTTTGCCAGTGCAAGGTTCATCATCAATCCGTTGATCAGGCCGCGTCTTCGAACTGCGCATAGCCGGAAGCCTCGAGCTCCAGCGCCAGTTCCTTGCCGCCGCTTTTCACCACCCGCCCCTTCGACATCACATGCACGACATCGGGCACGATGTAGTTCAGGAGTCGCTGGTAGTGCGTGATCACCACCATCGCCCGGTCGGGCGAGCGCAGCGCGTTGACGCCGTCGGCGGCGACCCGCAACGCGTCGATGTCGAGGCCGGAATCCATTTCGTCGAGAATGCACAGGCTGGGCTCGAACAGCGCCATCTGCAGGATCTCGTTGCGCTTCCTTTCGCCGCCGGAGAAGCCGACATTGACGCCGCGCTTGAGCATGTCCTGTGGAATGTTGAGGCTGCTCGCGACCGCGCGCACCTTCTTGAGAAAATCGGGCGTGGAATACTCGCTTTCGCCGCGCGCCTTGCGCTGCGCGTTCAGGGCGGTGCGCAGGAAGGTCATGGTCGCGACACCGGGAATCTCCACCGGGTACTGGAACGCGAGGAACACGCCCTTGGCCGAACGCTGGTCGGGCGACATTTCGAGCAGGTCTTCACCCTCGAACAGGATTTCGCCGGCGGTGACCTCATAGCCCGGCTTGCCGGCGATGACATGGCTCAGGGTCGATTTGCCGGAGCCGTTCGGTCCCATGATGGCGTGCACCTCACCCCTGTTCACGGTGAGCGAAAGCCCGTGCAGGATCTCGCGATCCTCGACCCGAACCTGCAGATTTTTGACTTCAAGCAATGCCATTACCTAGTTCCGTTTTTCCTTGTGCGGGGAGCGCCGCAGGCCGCATGCCACGACCGCCTCGGATAGGGCGCTATCCCACCGAGCCTTCCAGCGAAATCGAAATCAGTTTCTGCGCCTCGACCGCGAATTCCATCGGCAGTTGCTGCAGCACGTCCTTGACAAAGCCGTTGACCACGAGGCCGACGGCCTCTTCCTGCGACAGCCCGCGCTGCACGCAATAAAACAGCACGTCCTCGGAAATCTTCGAGGTGGTGGCCTCGTGCTCGAACAGCGCCGACGAATTCTTGGCCTCGACATAGGGCACGGTGTGCGCGCCGCATTTGTCGCCGATCAGAAGCGAATCGCAGGCGGTGAAATTGCGCGCATTGGTCGCCTTGCGGTGCGCCGTGACCAGTCCGCGATAGGTGTTTTGCGACACACCCGCGGCAATGCCCTTGGAGATGATCCGGCTCGTGGTGTTCTTGCCGAGGTGAATCATCTTGGTGCCGGAATCGACCTGCTGGTGGCCGTTCGAAATCGCGATCGAGTAGAATTCGCCGCGCGAATTGTCGCCGCGCAGGATGCAGCTCGGATATTTCCAGGTGATGGCCGAGCCGGTCTCGACCTGGGTCCAGGAAATCTTCGAATTGCTGCCGCGGCAATCGCCGCGTTTGGTGACGAAATTGTAGATACCGCCCTTGCCCTCGGCATTTCCGGGATACCAGTTCTGCACCGTCGAGTATTTGATCTCGGCATCGTCGAGCGTGACCAGCTCGACCACCGCGGCATGCAACTGGTTTTCGTCGCGCTGCGGCGCGGTGCAGCCTTCGAGATAGCTGACGTAAGCGCCCTTGTCGGCGATGATCAGGGTGCGCTCGAACTGGCCGGTGTTGCGCTCGTTGATGCGGAAATAGGTCGACAATTCCATCGGACAGCGCACGCCCGGCGGCACATAGACGAACGAGCCATCGGAGAACACCGCCGAGTTCAGGGTCGCGAAGAAATTGTCCGAGGTCGGTACCACGGAACCGAGATACTTCTTCACCAGTTCGGGATGCTCGCGGATCGCTTCGGAGATCGGCATGAAGATCACGCCGGCCCGCTTCAGTTCCTTCTGGAACGTGGTCGCGACCGAGACCGAATCGAACACGGCGTCGACCGCGATTTTCCGCTCGCCCTCCGGGCGTACCACACCTTCCAGCATCTCGACTTCGCGGAGCGGAATGCCGAGCTTCTCATAGGTCTTGAGGATTTCGGGATCGACCTCGTCGAGCGAACCGAGCTCTTTCTTCTTCGGCGCGGAATAGTAATAGAGATCCTGGTAATCGATCCTGGGATAATGAACCCGCGCCCATTGCGGCTCGGCCATGGTCAGCCAGCGGCGATACGCCTCGAGGCGCCATTCCAGCATCCAGGCCGGCTCGTTCTTTTTTGCGGAAATGAAGCGGACGGTATCTTCCGACAGCCCCTTCGGAGCCTTGTCGGATTCGATAAGCGTCTCAAATCCATATCGATATTGATCGACGTCGATCCGGCGAACCCGATCAACCGTCTCCTGTACGGCAGCCATTCCATCCTCCGCTCGCGGTTTCAAGGACCGCGGTGGATCAGTTCAGAAATCTATTACGATGTTTTTCTGCCGAAATCACCTGCTTAGAACCGTTCAAGCCGTGTTTCGTCGCCTTTAAGTAAGGTACCGGCGAGCTTTCGCCAAGCCTCCAGGCAGCGATCAATGTCCGCGTCTGAGGTGGACCAGCCCAGACTGAGCCGCACCGCTCCCTTTGCCATCTCGGGGCCGGCGCCCATGGCCTCCAGCACGTGGGAGGGCTGAACTTTCCCCGATGAACAGGCGGAGCCCGAGGAAACCGCGATTCCCGCGAGATCAAACCCGATCACGGCGGTTTCGGCCCTGAGGCCGGGAACCGTAAAAAGGGTGGTATTGGGTAACCGCGGCACCTCGTCGGAGAAGACGATGACCCCGGGGATTTCGCGCAAACCATTCTCAAGCCGGCGGCGTTGGCCTTCGAGCCGACGGGAGCCGGCTTCCAAGGCCGCGGCAGCGGCCCTCGCGGCCGCGCCAAAACCGGCAATTCCCGCGACATTCTCGGTTCCCGCCCGGCGTCCCAGTTCCTGACCGCCACCGCGCAGCAACGGCTCCAGCCCGAGCACGCCCTCGGCGGCAACCAGCGCGCCCACCCCCTTGGGGCCGCCAGCCTTGTGCGCGGACAGCGTCAACAGATCGGCATTCAGGCTGTCGATGCCAAACGGCCGTTTTCCGAACGCCTGGATCGCATCCACGTGCAGCACGCCGCCGGCGGCATGCACCAGCGCCGCCGCCTCAGTCACCGGCTGCAACGCGCCGGTTTCGTTGTTGGCCAGCATTACCGACACCAGCGCCGGCGGCCCGCTTCCAGCATCGCCCGCAGATGCGCCAGATCGAGCACACCCGCGCGGGTCACGCCGACGGTGCCGATCGCATCGGGTGCAAACCGGCCGCCGGCGAGGACCGAAGCATGCTCGATGGCGGAGACCAGCAGTCGGTTGGCCGGTGACCCGGAAGCTCGGCGAAGCCCCGGCGTCAGCGCCAGCGCATTCGCCTCGGTTCCACCCGATGTAAACACGACGTTTCGAGCCTGCGCGCCGACGGCGCCGGCGACCGCGGTCCTCGCCTCCTCGACGAGTTTGCGCGCCTGGCGGCCCTCGGCGTGCACCGAGGAAGGATTGCCGGCGAGATCCCACGCCGCCGCCATCGCCTCGCGGGCCTCGCGGCGAAGCGGCGTGGTCGCGTTCCAGTCGAGATAGACCCGGTCAGGCATGGAAATACTATATTACCTATCGGCCGTTATCCGCACTTGAAAGCAGGCGTTGTCGGAGCGCGCGGCCGCTATGGCAACTGGTGATCGGGCCGCCGGCGCGCAATCGACGGCTAACGCGTTGAGCGCGCTTTCGGATGTTCAAAACCCTTGCTTTTTGCCCCTCGCCTCATGCTAAGAACGCGCCCACCAGTTCACCCCGCGCCGTTCGCGCATCGCCAAACGACGCCTGATCACCCCTTCTGCGAGGTTCATCTGACAGCCAGATGGAGCCGACACAAGGCCGGTCGATTGCCAAGGATCACTGATGCCCGAAGTCATTTTCACCGGCCCGGCAGGCCGCCTTGAAGGCCGTTATCATCCGGCCAAGCAGAAGAACGCGCCGATCGCCATGATCCTGCACCCGCATCCGCAGTTTCACGGCACCATGAATCACCAGATCATCTACCAGTGCTATTACGCCTTCGCGCATCGCGGATTTTCGGTGCTGCGCTTCAATTTTCGCGGCGTCGGCCGCAGCCAGGGATCGTTCGACCACGGCACCGGCGAACTCTCGGACGCGGCCTCCGCGCTCGACTGGGCGCAGACCATCAACCCGGAAGCGCGCGCCTGCTGGGTCGCGGGGTTCTCGTTCGGAGCCTGGATCGGCATGCAATTGCTGATGCGCCGGCCGGAAGTCGAAGGCTTCATCTCGATCGCGCCGCCGGCCAATCTCTACGACTTCTCGTTCCTGGCGCCCTGTCCGTCGTCCGGGCTGATCGTGCATGGCGAGAGGGATGCGGTGGTGCCTCCCAAGGACGTCAACACGCTGGTCGAGAAGCTCAAGACCCAGAAGGGCATTGTCATCGACCAGCAGATCATCCCCGGCGCGAACCATTTCTTCGACGGCAAACTGCAGCCGCTGATGGAAACGGTAACCGGCTATCTTGACATGCGGCTTGCCAACGTCCGCTGACCGGCCCCCGGTTCGCAGGAAGAAAACGCGTCCAACAGGCTAAGGCCGGGCGATCACGCCACCGGTCATCGGGATCGGGACCCCGGTCGTGGCGGGATAGCTGAGCGGCAGGCCCTTGAGACCCCGCGCCGCCAGGAAACCGAAGGCCTGGGCCTCGATGGCGTCGGCCGACCAGCCCAGCGCATCGGCGGCCTCGACGCTCGCCGGCGCCAACCGCTCGCGCAGCATTCTGAGCATGGTCAGGTTGCGGGCGCCGCCGCCGGCCACGATCCAGCTTTTGGGCGTCTTCGGCAGCAGTGGAACGATCCGGGCGATAGCGGAGGCGGTAAAGGCCGTCAGCGTCGCGGCGCCGTCGGCCGGCGGCATCGGGCGCAGCACCAGCGAGGCGAAATCGTTGCGGTCGAGCGATTTGGGTGCCGGCCGTACGAAGAACGGATGCTCCAGGGCCCGCGAGATCCAGGCATCATCGGCCGTGCCCTGCGCCGCCATGCGGCCTTCGCAGTCAAACAATTGGCCCATGGTGCGGAACATGTAATCGTCCAGCAGCGCATTGCCGGGCCCGGTATCGCAGGCGATCAGGGTATCGGGGCCGTCGATATAGGTGATGTTGGAGACGCCGCCGATATTGACCACGACAATCGGTCCGTCCCGTTGCAGCGATTGCGCCAGCGCACGATGATAGACCGGCACGAACGGCGCGCCCTGGCCGCCGGCGGCGACGTCGGCGGCGCGGAAATCATGCATGACAGGGATATGAATGGCCTTGGCCAGCGCCGCGGCATCGCCGATCTGCACGGTCAGTTTCTGCGCCGGCCGGTGCAGCACGGTCTGGCCGTGGAAACCGACGATGTCGATGTCCTCGCAGGAAATGTGGTTCTGCGCGGTAAAGGCGGCGACGGCCTCCGCATGCGCGATGGTGACGGCGCGCTCGGCCTCGCGCAGGATCCCCGGCCGGGCATCGCGCTGCGGCAGGTCGACGGCTTCCGTCAGCGCCTGGCGCAGCAGGTCGCGTTCCCGCTCGGTGTAGGGCCGGTAGCCGGAAGGGCCAAAGCCCTTCACCTGCTTGCCGTCGGTTTCGATCAATGCGACGTCGACCCCGTCGAGCGAGGTCCCGCTCATCAGACCGATTGCCGTCATCATCATGGTCAAAATGCCTTCGCGGCGCCTGCCCTGACGCCCTGCTTGTGTCAAACAAGCACATCTTATAATGCCACAGCGCGCCCGGCTGCGGCAGTCCTATTCCGCGGCGGCTACCTGGTTTGCCGCAAATAACGTGAAATTAGAATGATCAGAGTTGCATACAAATGAGCGCATTTAAATCAGATTTCCTGAACACTCTGCAGGATCGCGGCTTCATCCACCAATGCTCCGATTTCGAGGGCCTTGACGCGCTGGCCGCGAAGGGCGAAGCCACGGCCTATGTCGGCTACGACTGCACCGCGCCGTCGCTGCATGTCGGCAACTACCTGACCATGATGATGCTGTACTGGCTGCAGCAAAGCGGCAACAAGCCGATCACCCTGATGGGCGGCGGCACCACCATGGTCGGCGATCCCTCCGGCAAGGACGAATCGCGGGCGATCCGCAGCATCGAGGAAATCGAGGCCAACAAGGCCAGCATCCGCGGCGTGTTCGCCAAGGTGCTGCGCTACGGCTCCGGCGCCAGCGACGCGATCATGCTCGACAATGCGGAATGGCTGACCCGGCTGAAATGGATCGAGATGCTGCGCGATATCGGCCGGCATTTCTCGGTCAACCGGATGTTGACGATGGACTCCGTGCGGCTGCGGCTCGAACGCGAGCAGGAAATGAGCTTCATCGAATTCAACTACATGGTCTGCCAGGCCTACGACTTCGTCGAACTGTCGCGACGCGTCGGCTGCCGGCTGCAGATGGGCGGCTCGGACCAGTGGGGCAACATCGTCAACGGCGTCGACCTTGGCCGCCGCATGGGCACGCCGCAATTGTTTGCGCTGACGACGCCCCTGCTCACCACGGCGTCGGGCGCCAAGATGGGCAAGACCGCCCAGGGCGCGGTGTGGCTCAACGCCGACGAATGCAGTCCGTACGATTTCTGGCAATACTGGCGCAATGTCGAGGATGCCGACGTCGTCAAGTTTCTCAAGCTGTTCACGATCCTGCCGCTCGTCGAGATCGAGCGCCTGGCGCAACTCAAGGGCGCGGAGATCAACGAGGCGAAAAAGGCCCTGGCCGACGCCGCCACCACGCTCCTCCACGGCGCTGAGGCGGCGCGGCTCGCCTCGGAAACCGCCCGGCAGACCTTCGAGGAAGGCGCGATCGCCGAGAATCTTCCCTACCGTGGAGGTTCCACGCGGCGAACTCGAATCCGGCATCGGCGTGCTGGTCGTGTTCGTCAGGGCAGGCCTGGTCGGATCGAATGGCGAAGCACGGCGCCAGATCAAGGGCGGCGGCCTGCGCGTCAACGACGTTGCGGTCAGCGACGAAAAGATGGTCCTGAAATCTTCGGATCTCACGCCGGAGGGCGTCATCAAGCTGTCGCTCGGCAGGAAGCGCCACGTCCTGCTCAGGCCTGCATAGGTGCATTCGTCCAAGACCCCTGCTCCTTGCCGATGAAACGCGCTCCTTGTTGCGCATGGACCAGGGTGCCGTGAGCGAGCGAGCCGCGATCAAACCGCAGAAGCCGGCGCGCGTGGCGCTCGGCGTATTGGCGGTGTGTTTTACGCTGTCGGTGCTCGGCCGCGGCCTCGGCGAGAGCTTTACGGTGTTTCTCAAGCCGATCTCGGAGAGTTTCGGCTGGGACCGCGCCGAGGTGGTCTCGGTCTATTCGCTGTCCGCGCTCGCCGGAGGACTGGCGGCTCCGCTGGTCGGCCGGTTGTTCGACCGTTCGGGGCCACGCACCGTCTATTCGCTCGGACTGTTTCTGCTGGGCGCGGCGTTCCTGATCGCAGGCCTTGCCGAGCACCTCTGGCAATTCCAGCTCAGCCTCGGACTCTGCGTCGGCATCGGCATCGCCTTTATCGGCAACGTGCCGAATTCGATCCTGCTCGGCCGCTGGTTCGGCCCGCGACTGCCGACCGCCATGGCGGTGGTGTATTCCGCGACCGGCGCCGGCGTGCTGATCCTGTTGCCGGCGTCGCAAATCCTGATCGATCGGGCCGGCTGGCGCGGCGCCTACCAGATTTTCGGCGGCATCGTGCTGCTGTTGCTGGTGCCGTTATTGGTGCTGCCGTGGCGCTTGTTTTCCGGTGGATCGCCACACCTGGTCAAGAGCGCCACCGAAGGCCTCGCCGACCAGGGCTGGACGCTCTTGAGCGCGATGCGCCATCACGCCTTCTGGGCCCTGTTCTCGACCTTCTTTTTCACCGCGATCGGGATGTATGCCATCGCGCCGCAGGTCGTTGCCTATCTGATCGATGCCGGATTTCCGCCGCTGCAGGCGGCGACCGCGTGGGGATTCAGCGGCGTCGTGTTGTTGTTCGGCATGCTCGGCGTCAGTTCGCTCGACGGCATCATCGGCCGCAGGCCGTCGGTATTGTTCAGCTACGCCCTGTCGATCGTCGGAATCCTGATGCTCTGGGCGCTGCAATGGTACCCGAACTTCTGGGTGCTGACCGGCTTCGTGGTGTGCTTCGGCAGCATGATCGGGTCGCGCGGCCCGCTGCTCACGGCGACCGCGATGAAGATCTTTCGCGGCGAACGGCTTGGAACGATCTACGGCGCCATTTCGATCGGCAGCGGTCTCGGATCGGCGTTCGGCTCCTGGAGCGGCGGCCTGATCCACGACTGGACCCACAGCTACAATCCGGTGATCGCATTCGCACTGGTCGCCGTGGTGCTCGGCATGATCCCGTTCCTGCTGGTGCCGGCGCTGCGGCAATAGGCGCGCGACGATCTGCAAGGTGACGGTCAGTTGTTGTTCGGCGGAAACTCGACCGGGTTGTTCTGCTTGCCGGTGTTGAATTCGAAGATCTTCCGCAAGACCCCCGGCGCCATCGCCGAAATCGGATTGACGCGAAGCACCGGCTGGCCGAGCGTGCCGACGACCTCATAGGTCACTCCGATCAGCCCTTCGTTGCTGCCGCCGCCAAGGAACAGGCCGACGATTGGAATCTGGCCGAACATGTTGTTCAGCCCGTACATCGGAACGAAGGTGCCGCTCATGCGCACCTGATTTGCGGAATCGATGCTGCCTTCGATGGTCCCGCCGATCATCGGGCCCTTCAGGACGCCCTCCCGGATCGTGAGCTGGCCGTTTTGGCGGGTGAATTCCGCGCGCATGCGCGAGAAGGAGACACCGTTCTGGACCCCGGTTGGTCCGCCCGCGGCCACGCGGTCAAGCGCCGCCTCGCCCTTGACCGAAAAATTGCTGACGATGATCAGGCCGTCTTTGGCGCTGGGTTCCACCGTCGGCGGATCCATCGCCAATTGAAGCTGGCCGCCGACCACCTTGGAATACGTGTCGGTGAAACGGAAGAAGGCGCCGGCGTCATTGGTCTCAAGATAGATCACCTCGCGTCCCGGCGTCGGCCGCCGGAAATCTCCGGTCAGCGGCGTATCGCGCCCGAGCTTGCCGTTGAGGGTAAAGGCCTTGATCGCGCCGTTGCGCCGCGACAGCTTGACCTCGACGCTGCGCAGCGCCTCGCCATAGAAGCCGGCGACGGCGCCGAGCTTCAGATCGACATCGAGATCGACATTCTTGGGCTTGCTCTTGGGGTCGACTTCGCGGCCGGAAATGGCGGATTTGATGAAGCCGCGGCCGTCGAACACATCGCCGCGCATCGTCACTTTCAGCACGCCATCGGGGCCCCGCTCGGCCTTCAGCGAGGTCTTGTCGCCCTCCGAGGGCGAATAGGTCGGGAAGTTGACGCTCATGACGTCGTTGTTCTGATCGACCTCGATCGACCCCTTGATCGACACCCCGCCACCATCGATGACGATGTCTTCGAGCCGGGTCGATTGCGGCTTCTGCACCACGTTGAACACGGCGTGGGCCGACTTGCCCGGCAACTTGACCCAGCCCGGCAGTATGTTGTCGAGCTTCAACGAGGTCAGGTCGGCGTCGACGCCGATGCGGCTGTCATGGTCCGCCCCGCCGATCTTGCCGTTCAGCTTGACCGGCAGCGCGCCGCTGACCGCGGGGCCGAGGTCGAGACCAAGGCGCGCGCGGCTCGCATCGTCGAGCGTCGCCTGCAATTTGATATCGGCATCGCCATCGCTCGGCTTGCGGTAGTCCAGCGAGGCCGCCTGCCCGTTGATCCGGACGTCGCCCTTGACCTGATAGCCCTGATTGTTGGCAACGACCTTGAGCGCGTTGGCCTCGAGCTTCTGATTCATCACCAGATGATCGGCAGCAAACCCGCTGAGGTCGGCGGTAATGGCGTAGGTCGTGTCGGCCTTGGTGAGTTCGCGCTGGATCGGCATGTTGAGCGTGACGAGCGCGGAAACCGTACCCTTGCTGGTGTTCGGATCGATCTTGGTCGCGGAGAATTCACTGAGGCGATCGGAGGCGAGAATTTCGGCCGCTGCCGGCACCGGTCCGTCGACCCGGAACTTGACCCTGGCCGGTGCGGGCTTCGGCGCCATGTCCGGCACCTCGAATACCAGGTCGCTGATCGTCAGCTTGCGACCCGCCGGCGTGTCGGCCGCCGCCTGCCCGATGGTCACGGTCGCGGTGCGGCCGGTCACATGGGCTTTCAAATCCGCATCGCGTACCAGCGGCAGGTCATCTACCGGCCGCAACGTCACGCCGCTGGCGATGATGTCGACCGCGAGGCCGTCGTCCGGAATCGGCGGTCCCCGTCGCGAAAGATTGTAAATCGGCGAATTGACGCCGATCTCGATGCGCTGAAGCGAGCCGTGTTCGACCCGCTCGATCACCCATTCGCGAACTTCGGGAACGATCAGGATCGGCCACATCCGCTTCAGCGCCGACGCCGACATCGGCGTTCCGGCAAAGCCGAGCGTGAGGCGCGGCTCCGCCGAATAGTCGATGCTGCCGGTTCCGGCGATCCCGGTTTCGCCATTGCTGATATCGGCCTGGGTCAGCAGCACGCGACGCCTTTGCGTATCGAACCGCAGGCCGATGGCGATGCGGTTGAAGATCAGCGGCTGCTCGCCTTCGGCTCCCGCCAGCACGATGGTGCCGCCACTGAAGCCCATCTGCCAATCCGGAATGCTGCCGTTGGGCGGCTCAAGATGCGCCAGCAGGGTGATCCGGTTCGAACCGGAAACGATCTTGAACGGCGCGACCAGCACGCGCCGCGCCGCATCCCATTCGACATCCGTCTCCGCTGAAATCGATCGACATCGGATAGTCGGGGGTATCGCTGTCGATGATGTGGCCGGCGCCGGTGCTGATCTTGCCGCGGAAATAGGTCGGCAGCCCGTCGCGGCCCAGTTCACCCTTCAGTTCGCCGGTCAGCCGCAGATCGGCGCTGTAAGTCAGGTCCTTCAGTCGCAGCGCCAGCAGGATGTTCGACGTCGAGACCTTGTCGGCGCGAATATCGACCGAGCGCACGCCGTTGGCGGGAGCCCCGATCGCCACGCGCAGCGACCATGCCTCGCGGCCTTCTTCCCCGACACTCAGCGCAACCCCGCCGCCATGCGGCCGGCGAAGGCTGAGGCTGATGTTTTCGAACTTCCATTTGTTGCCACGCTGCTCATCGTCGACGATCAGGTTGCCGTTCTTCAGGCCGATTTCGTTGAGGTTTTGTCCGTCCAGCCCGGTCAGGGTCAGGCTGTCGAGCCAGTCAAGGCCGGCCAGCAGTCCGTTCGGCGCATCGTGGCTATCGGGCGCGGCGGTGGTCGGAGCCGGTGCCGAAGAAATCGCGGCGGATCCGGGCGATGGCGAGCCGCCTGGCAACGGTGCGGCGGCGTCGGTGGTTCGTTTCGAGGTGACACCGGTCGCCAGCGGTCGAGCGTTGTCGCCCGTGGAAACCGTGACATGGCCGTCCGGCGTGATCCGCACCGAGAGTTCGGCATCCACCAGATTGAGGCTCTCGGCGCGAAGTTGTCCCATCAGCAGCGCCGTGCCCGACAGCCTCACTTCGGCCTTCGGGGCGCTCGCCACGATGGCATGGTCGCGATCCCTGACAATGATATCGCGGATGCGCACGGCGATGCGAATTCGGCCGGCCCGCTCGATCTGGGTGCCTCCGATTTCGACCGTATTGCCGTTGCCGATATTGTCCTCGATCGCCGCGGCGAGCCACGGCGTGGCCATTTCGAGATTGATCGGACCGGCCCCAAGCCGCCACCACAGCGCGCCGAAACTTGCGGCGAAGATCACCATCAGGGCCGCGATCGCGATGGCAAGACGCTTGACCCAGCGCTCGCCGGCGAGCCATCGGCTCAGCGCGCCAAACCGATCGCCAAGCCGGTGAAGGCCCGAGTCCGACCTCGACAACAGCCGGCGCGCGCGATAGCACGCCGCTTCGTCGTGCTCCCGACCCCAATCGGCCTCGTCCAACGGCAGAGGCTGGACGTCAGCGCGCGGATTCGAACCCTGGGGCGACGTATTCCTTGCCATTGCCTCTCGGTGCTGGCGGTGACTGGCAGGTTGATTGCCGCCAAGATGGCGCCCGTCGACTGGTAACGGGCGTTCCTGTACCGGCATCGCTGCCAATCCCTATCAATACTGTTACACGTCATCCGGCCCAAGCGGCACATTCAACGAGCGGACGAGCGATGTGTCGGGTTCCTTGTAACCTTATTCGGAGGCCATCAGACTTGCCCGGCGGCCGGTTCGATATGAGCCTGCCGGGACTCGACCCGCAAGAGCCTAATGATTGATCCGCCGAAAGCGACGAAAGGAAGGCGTATGTCCAAGAAAACGCGCAAGAAACCCTCCAGGAAAACCCTTAAAAAGGCGTCCGGGAAGGCGACGCCAGCAAATACATCGGCCAAAAAGCGAACCGCGAAATCCGCCGCCAGGTCCGGCAAGAAGACCGGCAAACCGACCGGGACTGCGCGCCCGAAAATCACGCGCAAGCCTGCCTCTAAACCCTTGAAATCGTCCGTTCCCAGGGCCGCTGCGGCGCGGAAGGCGGCCGAATCGAAGGCAGCGGCGACGACGCCCGATATCCGATCCCTGAGCGAGGGAGCACCAGCGCCCGCCTTCCGCCTGCCCCGCGATGGCGGCGAAAGTATCTCGCTCGACGATTTCGCCGGTCGCAGGCTGGTGCTGTTTTTCTATCCGCGCGCCGACACCCCGGGCTGCACCCGTGAGGCGATCGATTTCACGCGGCTGGCGAGCGCGTTCGCCGAAAACCGAACCGCCGTACTGGGAGTTCTCGGCCGACCCGCCCAAGGCCCAGGAAGCCTTTCGCGACAAGCACCAACTGACGACGCCTCTTGCTTCGGATGAGACCCACGGCATGCTCGAGACCTACGGGGCCTGGGGCGAAAAATCCATGTATGGAAGGACCTTCCAGGGCATTCTTCGCACCACGGTATTGATCGGCGAGGATGGCCGGATCATCCGGATCTGGCGCAACGTGAAAGTTGACGGCCACGCCGACGACGTGCTTGCAACCGTTCGCGCCCTGTAATTTAAATTGACCCCGTTTTCTGAAAATTAACCATGAGAAGGTCAAATCATCCCGTCCATTCAGCCGTACGGAACTGAGCTCCGACCGGCGCGGGAGTGCCGATGTCGTACCGTACCGGTCACCATGCTGAACATGCCCAACACCACCCACATGATCACGGCAGGCCGTCCGCTCGGCGACCGCCGGTAAGTCATGCGACAACCGCCGCACCCCGCGGACAGGGCGACTACACCCTTGTCCATGCCGGCAAGCAGGTGCGGTTCGGCCCTGTGGTGTTCTGGATCGTGGTAGGCACGGTGACCATGCTGGGGATCTGGTCAGCCGCTACCGCGACCTATTTTGCCTTTCGCGACGACGTTCTGACCCGGCTGATCGCGCGCCAGGCGGAGATGCAGTACGCCTATGAGGACCGCATCGCCGAACTGCGGACCCGGATCGACCGTACCACGAGCCGTCAGTTGCTTGATCAGGAACAGTTCGATCAGAAGCTCGACCAGATCATGCGCCGCCAGACCACGCTTGAAATCCCGCGCCAGCGCGCTCGGCGCCATCCCCGATATCACCGGATCGATCAGGCCGTCGGCGCGAGCCGGCGGGGCGGCCGAGCCGGCAAGCTCGGCAACGCCGAAACCTTCGCCGATCAGCGACACCGTGATCTTTGTGGCGCCGCCGGATCGCGAGGCTCGGCTGGAATCGCGCGCGCCGGCCGCCGTCAAGCCGCCGCCGAACCAGTTCGCGAAGGTCCAGGGCGTCGACAACGTTCTCGCCCGCCTGCAGAACTCGCTCGATCAGGTCGAGAGCCGGCAGATGGCCGCGCTGACCTCGGCGGAAGACGGCATGGAATCGCGGGTGCGCCGGATGCGCGGCGTCATCACCGACCTCGGCCTCAACATGGCGCATCTGGAAGCCGCGACACCGCGCGTTGGCATGGGCGGTCCCTACATTCCGGTCAAGCTTCCGCCCCACGCCGGCCCGTTCGAGCGCGAGCTCTATCGGATCAATATCACCCGCGCCGAGATGGACCGCCTCAACCGCACCCTTGCACTGGTGCCCTACCGCAAGCCGGTGGTCGGCGACGTCGAGTTCACCTCGGGTTTCGGGGTCCGCACCGATCCGTTCCTTGGCCGCCCGGCCATGCACACCGGGCTCGACTTCCGCGCCGCGCAGGGCGATCCGGTGCGCGCAACCGCGAACGGCAAAGTGGCGTCGGCGGGATGGGCCGGCGGCTACGGCCGCATGGTGGAGATCGATCACGGCAACGGATTGTCGACCCGCTACGGCCATCTGTCGGAGATCGACGTCAGGGTTGGCGATCCCATCAAGATCGGACAGGTGATCGGAGCCGTCGGCTCAACCGGCCGCTCGACCGGCCCGCATCTGCACTACGAAACCCGCATCGACGGCGAAGCGGTCGACCCGCAGAAATTCCTCCGCGCCGGAGTGCGCCTCAGCGCGGGCTGATCCGGTTTTTGGTTTTGACGCGTTTTCTTCGCGCAAACCGGTACCCAACACTTCGCTCGAAAACGCTATGGCGCAACGCAGCCGGGCTCAATGGCTGATCTCGTGGCCGACTTCACCGGTGATGATGTCGCCGAACAGATCCCAGGTCGTGCCATTGAACCGCATCAACTGCATTTGCTCAATCGGGAAGTAATCGTCCGGTGACGTGTTGATCGTGATTCCCGGCAGCAGCATTTCGCTTCTGAAGTTCTTGAGGTTGGCGGCCTGCTTCATGATATTCTCGCGCGTCAGATCATCGCCGCACTGCTTGAGGACCTGGACCATTGCTTCCAATTCCACGTAAGCATAGGCATTGTTGGCGTTGGTCTTGTCGCCGTCGGGATAGTATTTGTCCATGAAGGCCGCCCATTTCTTCACCCCCGGATCGTCCTTCCAGGTCGGGTCGGTGGGATCCTTTACGTAAGCGGTCGAGATAATGCCCTTCGAATACTCCAGGCCGGCGGGTTTCAACACCGAGGCGATCGTGGTTGCGGTGTTGGCAAGAAAGAATTTCGGTTTCCAGCCGAGTTCGCCGACCTTCCGGATCGCCTGCGCCGAGCCCTTCGGCGCGGCCCAGGAGAAGAAGATGTCGGCGCCGGAATCGTGCAGCGCGACGATCTGGGAATCGATCGAGGGATCGCTCACCTCATAGGACTTGTCGGCGATGATCATGCCGGCCTGGTCGCCGAGGCCGTCCTTCAGCCCCTTGAACTGATCCTTGCCGGCATCGTCGTCCTGCCAGAACACCGCGATCTTGCTGTTGGGATAGTGTTCCCGGATGTATTTCGCGTAGATGTGACCCTCGCTCTGGTAGTTGGGCTGAAAGCCCATGGTCCAGGGGAAGTTCTTGGGATCGCCGAATTTGGTGGCGCCGGAGGCGACGAACAGTTGCGGCACCTTCTTGGCGTTCATGTATTTTTCGATCGCCGAGTTGGACGGCGTGCCGAGCGACTGGAATATCAGCAGCACCTCGTCGCTTTCCACCAGCTTGCGCGCCTGTTCGATCGCCTTGGGCGGGCTGTAGGCATCGTCATAGGAGATGAAGTTGATCTTGCGGCCGTTGATGCCGCCCTCGGCGTTGATCATTTTGAAGAAGGCCGCTTCGGCTTTGCCGATCACGCCATAGGACGAGGCCGGGCCGCTGTAGGGCATGATGTTGCCGATCTTGATCTCGCTATCGCTCGCGCCCGGGTCATATTTCTTTTCGGCCTGGGCCGCGGTAGTGGTCACCAGTGCCGCGAGGGCAAACAGGACTGTGATCCGAACCGGCATCGTTCTCTCCCGTCAGAATGGTTTCTTTGGCTGAAGTTTCGCAGGCTGGACCCGGCCTTGCAAGCGTCGGCTTGCTGCCTGCCTCGCTCCAAAGGGCTTTCAAAGGGCTCCCGCAAATGGCAGGTAGCGCGGACCGCGGGCTGATCAGGTCGCGGCGGCGCGCGGACGCGACACCATCTCGATCATCCTGCCCTCATCGCCGTCGGGCGCATGGGCTTTGGCCCTGGCATAGGCCTGCACCGCGGCGCGGCCGACCAAAGGCGGCTCCGCCAGCAGACTCTCCGCCAGCGCAACGGCGTAGGCGGCATCCTTGTGCCGCAGCGCGGCGGTGAAGCTGGCGCCGGCGAAATCGCGCGCCACCATGCGTTTGGAGTGGCGCAGCACTTGCGGGCTCGCGGCCACGCCGTGTTCGATCGACTCGAGCACCAGCTTCATGTCGAGACCGGCCTGCTCGGCGATCGCAAGGCCCTCGGCGAGTCCGGCAATCTGGATCGCCCCCATCAAATTGTTGATCAGCTTGTACACCGTGCCGGAGCCGACGGCGCCGAAATGCCGGATTGTCGCGCTCAGCGGCGCAAGATAGGGCCGCGCCCGCTCGAGATCGGCCGGCTCGGCGCCGACCAGCAGCGTCAATTTCCCGCTCGCCGCGGCGTCCGGCAAGCCAGTGACCGGGCTGTCGATATAGACCAGGTCCCGGCCGCGCAGCTCGCCCGCAAGTTCCAGCGCATGCCGGTACGACACCGTCGAACATTCGATCGCCAGTGCGCCGGCCTTGGCCCGGCTCGCGGCGCCATCCTTGCCGAGCCAGACCGCACGGGACGCCTCATCGTCGGCAACCATGGTCACGATCGCATCGGCGCCATCGGCCGCATCCGCGGGCGACCGCGCAAAACGCGCGCCGCGCGCGATCAGGTCGCCGGCTTTCGCCTGGCTGCGGTTCCAGACCGCGACGGTATGGCCGCTGTCGAGATAGCGGCCGGCCATGCCATGGCCCATCCGGCCGAGGCCGATGAAAGCGATGTTTGCCATCGATCAGTCCACATCCTCGACCGCGACGGGCGCGGTACCGAAGGCGCGCTGCGCCAGTGTTGCCGCCATGAATTCATCGAGGTCGCCGTCGAGCACGCCCGAGGTGTCCGACGTCTGCACCCCGGTGCGAAGGTCCTTCACCATCTGGTAGGGCTGCAGCACATAGGAACGGATCTGATGGCCCCAGCCGATATCGGTCTTGGCGGCCTGGTCGGCGGCGGCCTGCTGCTCGCGCTTCTTCAATTCGATTTCATAGAGCCGCGCACGCAGCATGTCCCAGGCCTGCGCCCGGTTCTTGTGCTGCGAACGCCCGGCCTGGCAGACCACCGCAACCCCGGTCGGAATATGCGTCAGCCGGACCGCGGATTTGGTCTTGTTGACGTGCTGACCGCCGGCGCCGCCCGAGCGCATGGTGTCGGTGCGCACGTCGGCTTCCTTGATGTCGATCTTGATGCTGTCGTCGACGACCGGAAAGATCGCGACGCTGGAGAACGAGGTATGCCGGCGCGCGTTGGAATCGAACGGCGATATCCGCACCAGCCGATGTACGCCGGCCTCGGTCTTGAGCCAGCCATAGGCGTTGTGGCCGCTGATCTGGATGGTGGCGGATTTGATGCCCGCCTCCTCGCCCTGCGTTTCCTCCAGATATTCGATCTTGAAGCCGTGTTTCTCGGCCCAGCGCGTGTACATGCGCAGCAGCATCGCGGCCCAATCCTGGCTCTCGGTGCCGCCGGCGCCGGCATGCACCTCGAGATAGGAGTCGAAGCGGTCGGCCTCGCCCCCGAGCAACGCCTCGAGCTCGCGGCGCGCGACCTCCTTCTTGAGCGATTTCAGCGCGGCCTCGGCCTCCGCCACCACGCCTTCGTCGTTCTCGGCCTCGCCGAGTTCGATCATCCCGATATTGTCGTCCAGCTCGCGCTCGACCTTGCCGATGCCGCCAAGCGCGTCCTCCAGCGAGGTGCGCTCCTGCATCAGCTTCTGCGCCTTCTGCGGATCGTTCCAGAGATTGGGATCTTCCGCGAGCTTGTTCAGCTCGGCCAGCCGCGCTGTCGACTGCTCGACGTCAAAGATGCCTCCTCAGCAGCCCGACTGACTGCTTGATCTCTTCGACCAGACGTTCGATTTCGGCGCGCATGGTTTCCTTAGCTCCGCGGCTGATGCCGCCTTCGGCCAATGCTGCAGGGGATGTAGCGGCAGGCGGCGCAAAGCGCAATCGGCTTCACGCCAGCCCGCGCCAACGGCGGGATGCGATATATGTTTTCGATGCTGGCGCAAAACCTCGATAGTTGCGCCCCAAGCGAAAAACAACGTGTGTATGACTTCGAGGGCAAAGTACTTTTCGAAACCCCACGGGTCTACCTTGCGAGGAAGGCCGACAATATCGATATCGAGTTTCAATACCGAAAGCCCGAGGGATTCATGGCATGACCAATCCTCCACGTCCGCCTGTGCCGCCTCTGACCGAGGGTTACGTGGTCAAGGGCGGACACAATCCGGGCACGTCTCAGATACAGACCCGTCCTGCGGCTCCTGCGCCAATCCCGGCACCAAAACCCCCGACGAACAATCCCCCGTCCGAAGGCCGCAACAGCGGCTAAGAAGACGCACGACGCTGTGCTCCAGGAAATTGGACCGGCCTCACGGCGGGGTAAATCTCAACCACCGATCAGCAGACTTTTTCTAATGGGTAACAATCTGTTGGGGTCCGCATTTAGTACAAACCACCGGTGCCCGAACGCAGGATGGTGCGGTCGGCGTCAGGCGACACGGTGAGCGCGCGGCCGTCGGCATCGGCGACGCCGATCACCGAATAATTATCCGGCGGCGCGGTGCCGGGCTTGAACGCTTCGAGAATGGTCTTGCCGGTATCGCCCGGCCCGGCGCGCATTCCGGTCATCTGATCGACCAGGATCAGCTTGATCCCAGCCGGCACCTTGAAGGGAATTGCGGGCTTGTCGGCGAGCGCGAGCTTCAGGAAGTCCTTGGCCACCGGCGCGGCCAGATGTCCGCCGGTGGCGGTTCTGCCGAGATTGCGCGGCTTGTCGAAGCCCATATAGACGCCGACCACGATGTCCGGCGAGAAGCCGACAAACCAGGCATCCTTCTGGTCGTTGGTGGTGCCGGTCTTGCCGGCGATCGGCTTGCCGACCTCCCTCAGGACGGTTGCCGTGCCGGACTGCACGACGCCTTCCATCATCGAGGTGATCTGATAGGCCGTCATCGAATCCAGCACCTGCTCGCGGTGGTCGATTAGCTGGGGCTCGGGTTGATTCTTCCAGCCTTCCGGCGCGTCGCAGCCGCGGCATTCGCGCTGATCATGCCTGAAGATGGTGTGGCCGTAACGGTCCTGGATGCGGTCGATCAGCGTCGGCTTCACGCGCCGGCCGCCATTGTCGAACATCGAATAGGCGGTGACCATCCGCATCACGGTGGTCTCGCCGGCGCCGAGCGCATAGGACAGGTAATTCGGCAGCTCGTCGTAGACACCGAACCGCTTGGCATATTCGCCGATCAGGGGCATGCCGACGTCCTGCGCGAGCCGCACCGTCACCGTGTTGAGCGACCATCGCAGCGCGTTACGCAGCGTGGTCGGGCCATGATAATGGCCGACCGAGTAGTTTTCCGGACGCCAGACCCCGCCGCCCTGCCCCTGGTCGATTTCGATCGGCGCATCGACCACCACGGTCGACGGCGTATAGCCATTATCAAGCGCCGAGGAATACACGATGGGCTTGAACGACGAACCCGGCTGCCGGTAGGCCTGGGTCGCGCGATTGAACTGGCTCTGGTCGAACGAGAATCCGCCGACCATGGCGAGCACGCGGCCGGTATGCGGATCCATCACCACCATGGCCCCCGAAATCTCGGGATATTGACGCAGCCGGAACTGGCCCTCGACCGGATTGCCATCCTTGCCGATCAGCGGATCGGCATAGATGACGTCGCCGGGGCTCAGCACCTGCGACACCGCCGTCGGGGTTTTGCCGCGCAGCGGGCCGGCCGCGGCCTTGGCCCATTTCAGGCCTTCCAGCGTGATGATGCCGGTCTCGCGGTCCTTGAGGACGGCGCCTCCGAGCTCGCGGCCGGGCTGGAAGCCGATGCGCGCGGACTGGTCGTTGGTCTCCAGCACCACCGCAAGCCGCCAGGGCGCGATGTCCGACAGCGATTTGACGTCGGCCAGCTTCAGGCCCCAATCGCCGGTGATATCGATCTTGCTGCTGGCGCCGCGCCAGCCCTGCGCTTCGTCATAGTTGACGAGGCCGGCGGCCATCGACTTGCGCGCCATTACCTGCAGCTTGGGATCGAGCGTGGTGCGAACCGACAGCCCGCCCTCGTAGAGCTTCTTCTCGCCGTAGCGCTCGAACAGGTCGCGGCGAACCTCCTCGGCAAAATACTCGCCGGCGAAAATATGCGCGCCGTTCGACCGGTTGGTCACGATCAGGGGGTCCTTGCGCGCCTTGTCGGCCTCGGCCGGCTTGATCCAGCCGTTTTCCAGCAACCGATCGATCACATAGTTGCGCCGTTCGATCGCCCGGTCGTGGTTGCGCACCGGATGCAGCGCCGTCGGCGCCTTCGGCAAGGCGGCCAGATAGGCCGCCTCCGCCACCGTCAGCTCGTTCACCGATTTGTCGAAATAGACCAGCGACGCGGCGGCAATCCCGTAGGCACCGAGGCCGAGATAGATTTCGTTGAGATAAAGCTCGAGGATCTTGTCCTTCGAGTAGGCGCGCTCGATCCGCATCGCCAGCAGCGCTTCCTTGATCTTTCGCGTGAACGACACCTCGTTGTTCAGCAGGAAGTTCTTCGCGACCTGCTGGGTGATGGTGGAGGCACCCTGCGGACGACGGTTGGAGCCGTAATTCTGGGCGTAAAGCACCGCCGCACGCGCCATGCCGGCGAAGTCGATGCCACCATGCTCGTAGAAGTTCTTGTCCTCGGCGGCGAGGAACGCATTGATGACGAGTTTTGGCACCGCCTGGATCGGCAGATAGAGCCGGCGCTCCTTGGCGTATTCGCCCAGCAACGAGCCATCCGAGGCATGCACGCGAGTCATGACCGGCGGCTCATAATCCTGAAGTTGCGAATAGTCCGGCAAATCCTTGGAAAAATGCCAGATCAGCCCGGCCGCGGCGGCCACGCCGACCAGGAACACCACGGTTCCGGCGGCGAACAGGAAACCAAAGAACCGCACCAACAAGCGCATTGTCGACTGTCCGTTCCGACCTTGAGCGCCGAGGCGGCGCTTCTGCTCAGCGTGAAAACCCGCTGCGAGACCTTTGGCGATTTACGCAAGCAAACAATACAGCGGCCGAGCGGGAACTCCGATCGATAGCGGATCTCCCGCGGCCGGGTTTTTATAGGGCGGCCGCTGTGGCCAAACTAGGGCTTTCAGCACCGGGAACTGCCGCCGTTCAATTCGCCGGGACCGCGGTGGCCAGCCGTTTGGCAAAGAACGCGTCGATGGCCTGCGCGATCGATCCGGCGGTACGGGAACGCCAGTTCTCCGATACCAGATGTTCGAGGTCGCTCTTGTTGGAGACGTAGCCGAGTTCGACCAGCACCGACGGCACATCAGGCGCCTTCAAAACCCTGAATCCGGCGGATTTCAGCGGGTGTTTGTACATCCGCGCGGTATTCTTCATCTCAGCCGCCAGCAGGCGGGCGAACCGGTTCGAAAACGTCCGGGTTTCGCGCTGCGTCAGGTCGATCAAAATATCGGCAACTTCGGTCGGCTCCGCGGTCAGGTTGACCCCGCCAATGGCGTCCGCCCTGTTTTCAGCCTCGGCGAGCTTTTCCGCCTCGGCGTCGGTGGCGCGATCGGACAGTGTATAGATGGTCGCGCCCTGGGCATCGCCCTCACGGCGCGGCAGCGCGTCGGCGTGGATCGACACGAACAAGGCCGCCGATTGATTGCGCGCGATCCGGACCCGGTCGTCGAGCGGAATGAAGGTGTCATCGGTCCGGGTCATGACGACGCGATATTTGCCGCCCTTCTCGATCCGGTCGCGCAAAGCGAGGCCGAAGGCCAGCACCAGGCTCTTCTCGTTCTCGTTGCCCGACTGGGTTCCATTGTCGATGCCGCCATGACCGGGGTCGATGACGATGACAGGACGCGGGTCCGCCGGCGCGGCAGCCGGCGCGGTCGCCTCCCTGGCGGCGGCAATTTCGGCAGCATCGGCGATCGCGGGCCGCAGCTCAGGTCGGGTTTCGGCCGCCAGCGACTGTGCGAAACTGGCACGGTCCACCTCCTCGAATTCGAGCACCAGCCGTGGCGGCTGGCCATTGGCGGCATCGAGCACATAGGAATTGGAAATCCGCGCCGGACCGGTCAGGTCAAATACGATCCGCGAACCGCCGGGCATCACGAGGCCGTAGCGGAACGCCTTGACCAATCCGCGGCCATTGGTGCCAGCCCCATTGGGCAGCCGAAAATCGACCTGAGGAAGGTCCACGACCACCCGGTAGGGATCGGCAAGCGCAAAGGCGCGAAACTGGATGGTCTTGTCGAGGTCGAGAATGAAGCGGGTTTGCTTGGCGTCGCCGGCCAGGCGAACGTCGGAGGCGACCGGAAAATTCGACGCTGCGGCGGCCGTTGCCAGGGCCGGACCGGCAACGGTCGACCCGGAGCAAGGCAATGCTGCGGCGCACAAGAGCGCAAATAGCTGCAAAACACGGTGATTTGCGCGGATCGCCAATGATTTAGTGCCTCCGAGCGGTCCTCTTACCGCAATAGAACCGCAGGGTTAACGATGGCTTAAGGCTCCGAACGCGAATAAGGCGGAGTGTTGCCGCCCGGCGACGCCGGTCCCGCAGCTCCCTTGCACGCTACGGGCAATCCACGTATGTACAGGGGGCTGACGGCTAAAACTCCCGGTTGTGTCGCGTTCAGCCTCCCGGTGCAGCGCCGGAATTTTCGAACTCAGGAAATTCCAGCGTTTTTCCGATCCCTCCGCAGCCAGCGCAGCGCGCGGCTGACAAGGAGCGGCGGTTTCAAGCCCGAGCGGCGTCCAGTCCAGGTCACAATTTTGTCCCCGGGCGGACACGACAGAACCGATTATCGCGGCCGCGAGGCCGGGTAAAACCACGGCCGGCGAGCGCTTTGGCGCCGCGCCGGGCCTTTCAGCGACCGACCAGGCGGCGCCTTTTGCCGCCAATGTGTTCAGACGGGCCGACGCTTGATGCGCCAGACTGTATTGCCGACCATGATCCACGGCAGATCCGCGCCGACGCGGAGCGAAAGCTCCGCGCGTCGCCCTGCTCCGCTGCGATCGCGTTCGGACCGGCGCCCCGGGTTTCGTTTTGGCCTTCCCCTCACCCCCGAATCAGGTGGACCGTCGCGTCACCCGGCTGCGCGATACGCGCTTACCGTAACACGCGCCCGCCGCCGCCAAGAGTTCCAAAATGCCCAACAAAATGTTGATCGATGCCACCCATCCGGAAGAAACCCGGGTTGTCGTGGTCCGCGGCAATCGCGTCGAAGAATTTGATTTCGAGACCGCCCAGCGCAAACAACTGCGTGGAAACATCTACCTCGCCAAGGTCACGCGCGTAGAGCCGTCGCTGCAGGCCGCCTTCATCGAATATGGCGGCAACCGTCACGGTTTCCTGGCCTTCAGCGAAATCCATCCCGATTATTACCAGATTCCGGTTGCCGACCGTCAGGCCTTGATCGAAGCCGACGAGCGCGCCCATCGCGAGGCCGAGGAAGAGAGCGAGAACCGATCCAACCACCGCCGCCGCCCGCGTCACCGCAGCTCGCGCCGTCGCGGCAATGGCGAGCGCGTGCAGAGCGGCATCGTCGAGGCAACCGGCGCCGATCCCGCCCACACCGAACAGCCGCGAGATCACCGGCATTCGCCGGATGACCCGGGCGACGAGGCGCAATTTCACGCCCATGGTGGCGACGAACCGCACGCCGCCGATCTCGGCCATCACGAACATGATTCTCATGACCATGACCATGAAGGACATGACCATGAAGGACGTGACCATGAAGGACGTGGGCACCTGCATGAGCATGCTCATGCCGGCGAGCCGGCGGCGCCGGAAGCCCAGTCCGATCTGCCCGACACCGCGGCTCCTGCGGCGGCGCCGGTCGTTGCCGAAGGCGGCGAAGAATATGCCCATGACGAGCGTGCCCATGAGGAGCACGCGCGCGAAAACGAGGCCCATGCCGACGACGCGCCGCACGCCGAGGACAACAGTGGCGCACACGCCGAACCTGTCGATGGCGAGGCGGCGGCATCCGACCATCCCGAACAGGCCGCAACGGCGCGGGGCGACGAAGCCGGCGATGACGAGGATGATGGCGAGGACGCCGAGGAAGAGGTTGAATCCGTCGGCGGCGATGACGTGCTGGAGGAGGTACCGGAGCGTGCCTACCGGCCGCGCCGCCAGTACAAGATCCAGGAGGTCATCAAGCGCCGCCAGGTCATGCTGGTGCAGGTCGTGAAGGAAGAGCGCGGCAACAAGGGCGCCGCGCTCACCACCTATCTGTCCCTGGCCGGACGCTATGCCGTGTTGATGCCCAATACCGCGCGCGGCGGCGGCATCAGCCGCAAGATCACCTCGGCGCAGGACCGCTCGCGGCTGAAGGAAGTGGTGCAGGATCTCGACGTGCCCGAGGGCATGGGCATCATTCTGCGCACCGCCGGTGCCTCGCGCACCAAGCCGGAAATCAAGCGCGATTTCGAATATCTGATCCGGATGTGGGAAACCGTGCGCGACATGACCCTGCGATCGCAGGCGCCTACCCTCGTCTACGAGGAGGGCTCGCTGATCAAGCGGTCGCTGCGCGATCTCTACAACAAGGAAATCGACGAGATCCAGGTCGCCGGCGAAGCCGGCTATCAGGAAGCCCGCGATTTCATGAAGATGCTGATGCCGTCGAATGTGCGCGCGGTCAGGCAGTATCGCGACGGCCAGCCGCTGTTTTCGCGGATGGGGGTCGAAAGCCAGCTCGACGCCATGTTTTCGCCGACGGTGCAGTTGCGTTCCGGCGGCTATATCGTGATCAACCAGACCGAGGCGCTGGTCTCGATCGATGTCAACTCGGGCCGCTCGACCCGCGAGCATCATATCGAGGATACCGCGCTCAAGACCAACATGGAGGCAGCCGAGGAAGTCGCCAGGCAGTTGCGCCTGCGCGACCTCGCGGGCCTCATCGTCATCGACTTCATCGACATGGACGAGAAGCGCAACAACCGCTCGGTCGAACGCAAGCTGAGCGATTGTCTGCGGCAGGACCGCGCCCGCATCCAGGTCGGACGGATCTCGCATTTCGGCCTGCTCGAAATGTCGCGGCAGCGCATCCGGGCCAGCGTGCTGGAAAGCTCGACCGAACCCTGCCCGCAATGCGGCGGGAGCGGTCACGTGCGCTCGGTATCGTCGGTGGCCTTGCAATTGCTGCGCGGCATCGAGGAAATCCTGATGAAGGGAGCCACCCATAACCTCGTGGTGCGCACCCGGACCGACGTCGCGCTGTACGTCCTCAACCACAAGCGCGGCCACCTGCGCGATCTCGAAGACGCCTTCAAGGTGAGCCTCGCGGTGGTGGCCGATCCGACCGTCAGCGGCCAGCAGTCGTTCATCATCGATCGCGGCGAACAGGTGCATACGCTCGAAGCCGCCAAGGCGTTGCTGGCGGCCCAGGTCGCGGCCTCCCCGCCGCAGATCGAGGAAGCCTTTGACGAGGACGAGGCGTTCGATATCGAAGTCGACTCCGAGGTGGAAACCGAGGAGAGCGAAGGCCTGGTCGACGAGCAGCCGGCGAGCGAGGCAGCCGCGGCGGACGGCGAAGCCGATGGTCACAAGCGCAAGCGGCGGCGGCGGCGGCGCGGCCGTCCCGGCGAGCCGCGCGACGGCGTTCCCGCGCGCGAGGAGAATGGCATAGCGCGCGTGGCATCGACCGCGATCCCCGGCGCGGTCGCCGATGAAGCCGAATCCGACGAGGACGAGGCCGACGAACAGCCCGACGTGGTCCGCGCCGATCAGGCGACCGGCGAACGCCGCCCTCGCCGCCGCGGACGGCGCGGCGGACGTCGCCGGCGCGGCGGCCCGGAAGACGGTTTGGCCGGCTCGATCGCGGACGAGCTCGCACCGCCGCCGGCGTCCGAGGTGTCAGACGCGGTGGCCGATTTCGACGAGGTTACGCCCGAGCCGGCTGCGCCGGCGGACCGGCCGGACGCCTTCACAGCTCTTCCCGGGCCGCAGCCTGCGGAGGCCGATCATGAGGAGCCGGCTCCTCGCACCGTGGTACTGGAGGAAAACGTCCGCGAGGCCGAAAGCCTGCGCGAGGCGGAAAGAACCGTGCCGCGCCGCTCCACCGTGCGCGAGAAGGTGAGCTTCCTGTCCGAGCCGCAGCCGGTTGCGACGGCATCGGCCGACCCCAGCGAACCCCAGCCTGCGGCCCCGGACGAGGCCGGGGCTCCGGCATCCGACGAAACCCAGCCCCGCCGCGCGGGATGGTGGTCGCGGCGCTTCGGCAGCGGCGAATAGGAACAAGGTTGAACGGACCACACCGCCCGGCAAGAACCGGGCGGTTTTCACCATGCTTCAAGCTCGGCTAGGAACCGCCGCCTGCAGCGGGTAAACACAGCGCGCGGCGCCTTTTGGCATCGATGAAGGCCAGGATTTCTGCGACTGCGGGGTCCGCACAGGCGAGATACCTCACCCCGCTCAGGCGCTCAGCAAAGACGCCAGGTCCGTGAAACAGCTTTTGATAGAACGATCCTATCACCGCGAGACGCTCGCGAGTGAATTCGCGGCGCTTCATGCCGACGATGTTGAGACCTTCGAGTCTGGCGTGTTGGCCGCTAACAAGACCAAACGGGATGACGTCGCCGCGCACACAGCTTGTCGCGCCGACCATTGTCTGCGGTCCGATCCGAACGAATTGATGGGCGGCTGAAAGGCCCCCCATAAAAACAAAATCGCCGATCTCGCAGTGGCCGCCCAGCGTCGCCGAGGTCGCAAAAATCACGTCGTTCCCCACCAGGCAATCGTGACCCACATGGCTGCAATTCATGAAATACCCGCGATCCCCGACACGGGTAATACCGCCACCGGCCACGGTCCCCGCGTTCATGGTCACCGATTCTCTGATGGTGCAGCCATGGCCTATCTGAAGCATCGTGAGTTCACCACGGTAGCTCAGGGATTGCGGCGGCGTCCCCAGCGACACGAACGGGTAGATCGTGCAGTCGCCGCCGATCGTGGTTTTGGCGGTGATGTTGACGTGCGCGATCAGCTTGCAGTTCGCGCCGATGACGACGTCGGGACCGATGATGCAGTAGGGACCGATCGACGTGCCCTCACCGATCACAGCGCCGTCTTCGATCCTCGCAGTGGGATCAATCCGTGGTTTATTTTCAAATCCCGCAGCTATCCGCGCCCTGCCCGGCGCAGTCATCCGGAATTTGCCATTTGTATCCACGATGTAACTTAGCGCGATCAGCCGAAGACTATGGTTGGCGGGGATCACTGCCGAGGGAGCCGATGCGGCGTACGCAACGCCGACTTTATTCAAGGAGATAAACTCTTCGCGGGTAATTTCTGATTTGGACGCCATGATCGGACCAATCCCAGATTGTAATGATTTTGCCCGGACCCCAGTGGCCGGGATGTAACTTATGAACCAGCCATGGATGATGTTCCGCTGAACGAGGGACGGGACAAACCCTCTTCGGGTCCCGGGTTCAAATAGCATCCAGCGACAGTGTCATAGAGCCGATCTCCGGCATAGCGCTTTACCAATAAGGGTGTCCGTTGGATTTTTCGCTGGCTTTGGCGGCCTCCTGCTTTCGCTTTGAGCACACCGCATCGGTTCCCGCCCCGCGCTTCAACGGCTGCCATTCGGCCCGCCAACCAAAGCGCTGCTTTCTGTCGCTTCACATGCGACGCATTGGAATGTCAGCAGATCGGAAGCCGCAGGACGAACCTCAATTCGGGCCAGCATCATGCGAGACTGGCAGTGTGGGCAGCGCGGTCGCGCGATTTGGGCGAAGGACAGCTCAGGTGGATAGGCTTGAGGCATATTGTGCTTTCGAGGAGAGAGCCTCCCGCCGTTTCGGTTTCCTCATCGAGGAAGTAAGGTCGAAGCGGAAATCTCATCGTCTTCAAGTTCGTCGGCGATCGTCTGATATTCGTCGGCCATCCTTCGCAGGCTCACCTGCAAAGCAGGATCGGAGCTGTCGCGAGCGAGCCGGCGGCATCTGTCCGCCTGTTCTCTAAAATAAGTTTGATCCATCATCGCCTCCTGTATGAAGGCGGCGGGAGCGCCAGGCGCTCTCAGTCACCGGTAGCAGCCAAGGTCCCTACGGTGATCCGGCAAGGCTACACCAAATGTCCGGTTCCGTACATTAAATTGCAGAAGGCGTTGCCGGAAGGTCGACATTTGCGTGATTTTTCTCGCTATCGCCGCCTGACAAGTGCAGCCTTGGTCACGGGACGCCACGATAGGAGACCCGACGGTCCGATGGGGCATCCATCGAGATCCTGCGTCCAATTACTGCGTCATCATCAAATCACGGGAGTTCGACATGGCCAAAGGCGAGCAAAAGGGCAATCGGGAAGCCAAGAAGCCCAAAAAAGAGAAGATCAAGACCATTGCTGCGGCGCCGAGCCAAAAGACCGCAGGATGGCAGCCGACGTTCGGTTCCGGCAAGAAGAAGTAGTCGCTGGCTAACGTCTGCATCTGACGCGTTGTTGGCCGCGCCTTGATCCCGTCCGTTCCGGCGGCTGTTTACGACGACCGCGCTAACCCGTGGTGACGGCCGTCTCCAGGTCCGACGGATCGATCGTCCGGTTGAGATTGGCGTGCAGCAGCTTGTGATCGAGCTCGCCCTCCCACCACGACACGAACACCGAGGCGACGCCGTTGCCGGTGATGTTGGTGAGCGCGCGGACCTCGCTCATGAACTTGTCCACCGAAAACACGATCGCCATGCCCGGCACCAGCGCCGGGTTGACCACCGTGAGCGTCGCCGCCAGCGTGATGAAGCCCGCGCCGGTGACGCCGCTCGCGCCCTTCGACGTCAGCATCGCCACCACCAGGATGGTCAATTGCTGCGAGAATGACAGATCGACGCCGAGCGCCTGGGCGATAAACAAGGTCGCCAAGGTCATGTAGATGTTGGTGCCGTCGAGATTGAACGAATATCCGGTCGGCACCACGAGGCCGACCACCGATTTGGAACAGCCGAGCCGCTCGAGCTTCTCCATCAATTGCGGCAGCGCGCTTTCAGACGAACTGGTGCCCAGCACGATCAGCAATTCGTCCTTGATGTAGGCGATGAACCTGAAAATGTTGAAGCCGACGACACGTGCGATGGTCCCGAGCACGACGATCACGAACAGCGCGGCAGTGGCATAGAACAGCACGATCAGTCCGACCAGATTGCCCAGCGCCGCGGGCCCGAATTTTCCGATGGTATAGGCCATGGCGCCGAACGCGCCGAACGGCGCCGCCTTCATGACGATGGCGATGACGCCGAACACCGCATGCGAGGTGTCGTCGATGATGTCGCGCAGGCGGTGACCGCGCTCGCCGAGCGCCATCAGCGCAAAGCCGAACAGGATCGCAAACAGCAGCACCTGCAGGATGTCGCCGCGCGCGAGCGCGCCGACCACGCTGTCCGGGATGATGTTGAGAACGAAGTCGACCGACTTCTGCGCCTCCGCCTGCTTGACGTACGAGGCGACCGCTGCGGCATCCGGCCGCGCCGCGAGCCCGTGGCCGACCGGCACCAGATTGCCCACCAGGAGGCCGATGATCAGCGCGAACGACGACACCACCTCGAAATAGACCAGCGCCTTGACGCCGACGCGACCGACCTTGCGGGCATCCTGGATATGGGAGATGCCGGACACCACGGTGCAGAAGATGATCGGCGCGATCACCATCTTGATCAGCTTGATGAAGCCGTCGCCGAGCGCCTTGACCCAGTCATTGGTCGCCAGATGCGGCCACAGCGAGCCGACGATGATGCCGAGCAGGATCGCGATCAGCACCTGGACATAGAGTATCTTGTACCAGGGTTTGGCCGCGCGAGCCGGCGCTCCGGTTGCGATCACTGCCGCCATGACGTTCACTCCCCCCTATGAATTTTGCGGATCTGTCCGGCGCCGCTGCGCCGGCGACCGGGCCGATTCGACACAGCCAAGGTCATTTGGGTCACCCGAGTCAATGGCGAATCCCTGCGGCGTGCGGACGGGGGCGCGGCGGGTCAGGCGCGCGACGGCTGACCAAGCCAGCGCGCGATCCGCGCCACCGCCTCGCGCATGTCTTCGGCCGATCGCGCGTAGGAAAAGCGGATGAAGGCGCGGCCGTGGACCGGATCGAAGTCGACGCCCGGGGTGGCCGCGACATGGGCCTGTTCCAGCATCCGTTTGGCGAACTCGAAGCTGTCGGAGGTGAAATCCGACACGTCGGCATAGAGGTAGAACGCGCCATCGGCAGGCAGGAATTTACCAAGGCCGGCCCGCGGCAAGCCCTCGATCAAGATCCGGCGGTTCTCCTGATAGCCGCGCTTGACCTGTTCCATTTCCTGGCGGCCGTCGAACGCAGCTTCGGCAGCGATCTGCGACAGCGTGGGCACCGAGATCGCGAGATTCTGCTGCAGCCGCTCGATCGGCCGTACCAGCGCTTCCGGCACCACCATCCAGCCGACCCGCCAGCCGGTCATGCAGAAATACTTCGAGAACGAATTGATGACGAGCGCGTGCGGAGAGAGTTCCGTCGCGCTCACCGCAGCAAACGAATAGTCGAGCCCGTGATAGATTTCGTCGGAGATGAACCGGATCCCCGCGCCTTCAGCGGCCGATATCAGTTCGGCGAGCGCCTCGCGCGACATCATCGTGCCGGTGGGATTGGCCGGACTTCCGACCAGCACCCCTTTCAACGGCGTCCGCTGGTGAGCGGCGAGCAAGGCTTCGCCGGTGAGGGCGTGGCGGGTTTCGGCCGAGGTCTCGATCAGCACCGGCTCGCAGCCGAGCGCGGTCAGGATATGGCGATAGGGCGGATAGCCGGGCACCGTGACCGCGACCCGGTCGCCCGGCTCGAACATGGCGAGAAAGGCCAGGATGAAGGCGCCCGACGACCCGGTGGTGACGACAATCCGCTCGGCATCCACGGCGCAGCGGTAAATGTCGCGGTAATGCCGCGCGATGCGCAGGCGCAGCGAGGGGATCCCGAGCGCGGCGGTGTAGTCGATCCGCCCGCCGTCGAGCGCGGCGTGAGCGGCCGCTATCGCAGCTTGCGGTGCGGCAGCCGCCGGCTGTCCGACTTCCATGTGGATGACGTGGCCGCCGGCGCCTTCGATTCGCGCGGCCGCCGCCATCACGTCCATCACCATGAACGGCGGAACATCGCTGCGGCCGGAGGCGGTCAGCAGCCGCTTCGCGCGGTCTCTCAGTGTCGCATCAAGCATCGATATCTGCTATCTTTCCAGACGCCCCATACTGGCCGCATTCCGCGGTTTGGTAGGGCATATCCCGTAACCGCTCCGCCGCCAATCATATAAAGCCAAGATGCCGCTCCGCCTGGTTCTGCGAAGGAAAATCCCGAAACTGGCCGCCCTCGCCACCGCGGCGGCGCTCGCCCTGGCGCCGCTGCCGGCCTTCGCCCAGCAGGAACAGGGGCCGAAGATACTCCGCGATACCGAGAGCGAGCAGTTGCTGCGCGACTATACAAGGCCGGTCCTGCGCGCCGCTGGCCTCGAGAAGCAGAATATCCAGGTTGTGATCATCAATGACCGCGCCTTCAACGCCTTTGTCGCCGATGGCCACCGCATTTTCGTGAACTACGGCGCGCTGATGCAGTCCGAGACGCCGAACCAGATCATCGGGGTGCTGGCGCATGAAACCGGCCATCTCGCCGGCGGTCATCTCGCCAAGATGCATGAACAGTTGGCACGGGCGCAGACCCAGATGATCATCGCCATGCTGGTCGGCGCCGGCGCGATCGCGGCGGGCGCCCGGAGCGGCAGCAGCGACAATGGCCTGGTCAATGCCGGCGCGGCTGCGATCAGCGCACCGCAGGAAATCATCCGCCGCTCGCTGCTGTCCTATCAGCGCCAGCAGGAGGAAAATGCCGATCGCGCCGCGGTCAAGTTCCTCAACGCCACCGGCCAGTCGGCGAAGGGCATGTACGAAACCTTCAAGCGGTTTACCAATGACAGCCTGTTCGCCTCGTACGGCGCGGACCCCTATGTGCTGTCGCATCCGATGCCGGCCGAACGTGTCGCCGCGCTCGAGCAGATGGCGCGAACCAGTCCGTATTGGGACAAGAAAGACGATCCGGCGCTGCAAATGCGCCACGACATGATGCGCGCCAAAATTTCGGCTTTCATGGAACGGCAGGACACCGTCTACCGTCGTTACCCGCCGTCCGACACCAGTATGCCGGCGCGCTACGCGCACGCGATCTCGACCTATCTGCATGGCGATTTGCGCAGCGCGCTGGTGCTGATCGACGGACTGATCCAGGCCCAGCCCGCCAACCCGTATTTCTACGAATTGCGCGGCCAGGCGCTGCTGGAAGGCGGCAAGCCGGCGGAGGCGATCGCGCCGTTGCGCAAGGCGGTTCAACTCTCGAATCATGCGCCGCTCATCGAGATGTTACTTGGGCAGGCGCTCGTCGGCACCGATAATAAGGCCTATAGCGAGGAGGCGATCGCGATCCTGCGGGCGGCGGTGGCACGGGAGACCGAGGCGCCGCTCGGCTTTACCCAGCTCGCGATGGCCTACGCCAAAAAGGGAGATTTTGCGGACGCCGATCTCGCTTCGGCGCAAGCCGCCTACCTTCGCGGCGACAACAAGACCGCGCGCGATCTTGCCTCGCGCGCCAAGACCCGCTTCGCGATCGGCACCCCCGGTTGGGTCAAGGCCGACGATATCGTCACCGCAAAGCCGCCCGCCGGTCAAAAGGACAACTAGACAGCGACCGCGCCGAACTGCAGTCATAACGCCGAACCACACCGGTTTTCTCAAATCGGCTTTCACCCAGAGGAATTTGCCAATGCCTTCGTTCCGCCTGCTCGCTCCCGCCCTGCTCGCGCTCGCGCTTTGCGGCGCGCCGCCGGCCGCCTCGGCGCAGAGCTTTTCCGACGCCCAGCGCGGCGACATCGAGAAGATCATCAGAAGCTATCTGGTTTCGCATCCCGAAGTGCTTGAAGAGGCGATCGCCGAATTGAACAAGCGGCAGGCCGCCGCCGAAGAACAGAAGCACGAGGCGAGCGTCGCCGAGAACGCATCCAAGATATTCAATTCACCGCGCGGCGTGGTGCTCGGCAACAAGGATGGCGACGTCACCTTCGTGGAATTCTTCGACTACAATTGCGGCTACTGCAAACGCGCGATGGCCGACATGCTTGATCTGATGAAGACCGATCCGAAGCTGAAAGTCGTGCTGAAGGAATTTCCGGTGCTGAGCCCGGGCTCGGTCGAGGCCGCCCAGGTCGCTGTCGCGGTGCGGATGCAGGACCCCGGCGGCAAGAAATATCTCGACTTCCACCAGCGGCTGCTCGGCGGCCGCGGGCCGGCCGACAAGGCGCACGCCCTGGCGGCCGCCAAGGATGCCGGCCTCGACATGACGCGGCTCGAGAAGGATCTCGCAAGCCCGGAAGTGAAGGCCACGATCGATGAAAACTTCAAGCTCGCGGAAGCCATGGGCATGAACGGCACGCCGAGCTACGTCATCGGCAAGCAGGTGGTGGTCGGCGCCATCGGACTCGAAGGTCTCAAGGAAAAAATTGGCCTCGCCCGCTGCGGCAAAGTGACCTGTTGAGCCGAACGACGAACCCCATGCGTGGGTAGGCCAGGCCGGCGATCCAATCGCCGGCCCTTTTTTTCGGCATTCGCCGGCTGGCGCGGTTCATCGCGCGTTCAGAAAACAAAACCGGTGGAACCCGCGATCTCCGGGAACATCGCCCATCGCGTGTCGTTGTCGGCGTGGGCAATGCAAACACGTGAGGAGACATTTTGATGATTAATCGCTTTACGACGTCGGTCGCCGCCATTGCGCTGATCGCGGGAACCAGCCTGGCCTATGCGCAGGGAACGGGAATGAGCCGCGACACGCCGTCGGCCGGTTCCACCACGCAGCAAAGCGCGCCCTCGTCCGAGCGCGGCGGAGTTTCCACGGCGACGCCGATGAACCGCAACGAGGCCACGCCGCGCGCCAACACCGCACAGTCCGAGGAAAAGGCCCCGGGCGGCCAGAACCAGCGCGCCCAGGGCGAGATGAAGGCCGGCCCGAAACAGGAAAAATCCGCGCAAGACACCAACAGCAAGGGCGAACGGTCGAAGACCCTGAGTTCGGACAATGACAATGCCAAGGGCGGCAGCAAGGAGATGAAGGCCGAAGGCCGCGAAGACCGCAACAACATGAAGGCCGAAGGCCGCCAGAGCACCGAGAGCAAAACGGTCGGACAGGCCGGCGCCGGCGCGAAGCTTTCGACCGAACAGCGCACCAAGATCACCGGTGTGATCCGGGAGCAGCATGTTGCGCCGGTCACCAACGTCAACTTCGCGATCTCGGTCGGCACCCGGGTGCCCCGCGATGTCTCGTTCCATCCGCTGCCGACGGAAATCGTAACGATCTATCCGGAGTGGCGCGGATATGAGTTCATCCTGGTCCGCGACCAGATCGTGGTCATCGATCCGCGTACATTCGAGATCGTGGCCGTGCTCGAGGCCTGATCCGGATCGGATGACAAGACGGCGTGGGCGGGCAGCAATGCCCGCCCTACCATTTTGTATTTGCTAGTGTTTTAGCCATCGGCTGCCCAAACCCAAACCTAAACCTATGCCGCGGCTAGCCGAGAGCCACCGCGAGCAGGCTGCCGCACAGCAGCGCCAAGCCGGCAACCAGGACGACAAGGAAACTTCCGGAAACGCGATCAACGCCACGCATGATGGAACCTCGTTTCGACGAGGGATCATGCGGACCAATTGATTAAAGATGTCGGAATCACTGCTGTCCCTTATTCCAAGTCCTCTATCGGGGCGAGGCAGAACCTTTGCACTGAGCCCGGGCCTTTCCGCATTTGGACCCTACGCGGACATAATCGCAGCACGAATACGGCCCGCTCGTCACCACAAGCAATTTTGGTATGAGCCGCCGGTCCAGATTGAGGAGCCGCCTGAATGCCGCGGGGCTATTTTCGATCTGGTTGACTGGCGCAAACCGTAGAGCTTTGCCCCAACCAAGGTTGGCCGAGACATAGGCCGAATAAGCCCGCAAATACTCGCCAAGATCGCGCATTTTCGGAGCTTAACATACAAACCACTCCGTTGACTTCTGACAGTATGGAGCACGATAGTCGTCGCGGTGCGCGTCCGCCAGACGATTTGCGGCCTTTTAGGTGCGACCGATCTTCAGGACAAGAAGCTGCACCTCGCACTGGGCTGGCGCCGTTTGAGCGGACGCCGCTGAATGTGCTTTCAAACAGCAGCACAGAAGTGAGCCATGATGAGAACTCCATCCGCGGCAATGATGAGCATTGCGGTATCATTCGCTGTCTTGGGTGGCGTGGCCCTTGCGGCACAGAACAGGTCCACGCTGAAAGTGCCGAACGGGCTCGCGTTTTCCGAGTTCGAGGGCTATGAGAACTGGCAGTATGTCGCGGTCAGTCAGACCGCGACGAGTGTGAAGATCATTGCCGCGAATCCCGTGATGATAGAAGCCTTTCGCCAAGGCGTGCCCGGCGACCACCAGTCCTTTCCTGAGGGCTCCAAGATCGTGAAGATCGAGTGGCTCTTCAAAAAGAGCACGGAGTCGCCCTATGCCGTGAATGTACCGGACACGCTGAAAACACTGTCGTTCATCGAAAAAGATAGTAAGCGATTCCCGGACACCCATGGCTGGGCCTACGCCGCTTTTATCAATGATCCCGCAACTGACACGCTGACGCCGGATGGCCGACCCCCGCAAAATGGGACCGGCGCCACATGCGGTTACACATGCCATACAACGGTGGCGGCAAAAGATTACATTTTCACTGCCTACCCTAACAGGTAAACGGGGCAAGGAATGACTGAGTGAATCATTCGACTACTAGCTTCATATTCTTCGGCGCGTACCTGGAACGCAGACGGTGATAATAGTCTCGGTTTGAACCGACTGCGCGCGTAGCCCCTCGATGCGACAGCGTACACGTCCCGCAGCTCGGCCTCCAGCAGGCCGTTCGCGACATTACTATGTTTTTTGCCTTTCGACTTCCTAACCCACAGCAAAACCTGCCACCAGCAGCGGCAGCGGACTTCGAGGTGAAGCGGAAAACATTTGCGCTCGATCTGAGCCTTTCCACGCCTTTGCAACGCAAAGACGGCTTCAGGCGACCATGCCATTTCTGAGCGCGTGCTCGACAATCTCCAGAGCTTCGCCCCATGTCGACGCTGTGAAGCTTGCGCCCGCTGCAGTGAGACGCTGGGCATGCCCAGGCCGCAAATGTGAACCGGCACAGAGGCCAACGACCATCATTCCGGCCGCCACGCCCGCGCTTACACCGCTGCTACTGTCTTCGATCACGATACAATTGGACGGGCGGATTTTCAGTTTTTGAGCAGCGAGAAGAAATATATCAGGATGGGCCTTTCCCCGTTCCACCATGCCGGCGCTGTATATGTGAGAGCCAAACTCATTGGCGAGGCCGAGGATTCGAAGGCAGGTGTGTAGCCTGTCAAGTGAACTCGAAGAAGCTATGCACCGGGGGACATCGCTGAAATGCCTGATGAAGCGCGAAGCTCCCTCCACTTCACGCAAATCGACGCGGAAGCGCTCGAGAGTAGCCGATTTGAGATCGTCCGAGAAGCTGTCGGGCAAGGCACGGCCAAGATCGCTTTCGATGAGGGCAATGACTTCCGGCCAACGCTTTCCCATGTACCGGTCCAGCGCTCCTTCAAGCGTCGTTGGACGTCCAAGGCGAGTGATCGCTTCGGCCAGCACCGAGTTCGCCAGTGCTTCACTGTCGCCGATCACCCCGTCAAAATCGTAGATGAGTCCGCGTTCGCGCATCTGCCCCCCGGTAGGTATAAGCCGTCCTGGCAAAGCATACGGCGACAGTGGCGGATCGCAATCCGGCGGATCGAAAGCAACGATTGTGCGGAACGGACACGCCAGATGAGGGTTGAGCTGAAAACTCGGAAATAATTCAATGTCCCGCAGGTCGGCGCTTGTTCTCCTACTGCTGCTCGGCGGCGCGCCGAGCGGCGCCCACGCGCAACTGACGCCGCCGGCTGGATCGGCAGGCGCGGGAAATTCCGCCATCAGCGGCGTGCCGTTCGGTCCCGCCAATCCCCGGGTGCTCAGCGACCCCAGCGGCATCGGCAACGCGTCGGGAATCCCTCCGCTTGGCACCAACACGCCGGTGTCGCCGCCCCGGCTCGACCCCGGCCCCGCCCGCCTATCGCCGTCGCGCGTGGCGGTGCCCTACGCGGGCGCGTCACAGCGCATCACCAGCCCACATCGGCTCGACACCAGACGGCCCCGGGTTCGCCACCGCGACCGTCCGCGGGTCAGCCACTTTACGGGGATTTGCCGGGGCTGCTAGGCCCATGGCGCGCGCGGCCGAGGCCGCGTGGTCGCGGCGTTGGCTGATTTGGGCTAGGAGCATGCCCGCGGTCATCAAGCTGACGCGGGGAGGACGGAGAAATGGAAATCAATGGCGTTGCCCATACCTTCATCACGGTTGGAAATTTCGCAGCAGCGCGCGCCTTCTATGGACAATTGTTGCCGTTCCTGGGTCTTGCGGTTGTGGCTGACAGCGTGAACTCCTTCTATTGTGTTGGAGGTCGTACCGGCTTCGGCATCCATGCCGCAGCGCCTGAATTTGCCGGTCAGCGATTTCGCCAGGGTTCGGTGGGGTTGCATCATCACTGTTTTCGCGCCCGTGAGCGCGGCGACGTCGATGCGGCGCATGACTTTCTCGTCACAATCGGTGCCAAAATCGTTCATGAACCACGCGAGGACAGCTTCGCTCCCGGCTACTATTCTGTGCTGTTTGAGGATCCTGACGGCACGAGGCTCGAGATCAATCATGTACCGGGCAAGGGCCTGCTCCTGCCCGGCACGCGGATCGGTGGCGGTTACGCCGATGGTACACAGAACGGCTGAGAATTGGCGCGCTAGACTAGGCTTACTCAGCATCTGGATTTTTCGACAATCGGAGAAGGGCGGGCCGATATGGCGGGTAAGGGTCGTCGTCGTCCGGGATGGCGCAGTAGCCAAATTCTTCACGTATGCGCCCAATCTCAGTGATGCGCTCATGTAACCGGTGCAAATGTTCCTGCGACCTGGCTTTCCAGTAGCGGAACGTTGCGGGCGCGACAGGCAGGAACGCGGTGCCGAAGAGCGTAGGATCGGGGACGGCGGTTCGGCCGAGCAGGAGGAATTTGTCAGACCCGGCCACGACGAGGGTGGCATAGCCGGGGTTTCCGTTCATCCTGATCCCGTTGAGTGACCACTCGCACAACTTGCTGAAGTACGGCTCCTGTCGCCACCGGTCGGGACGAACTGGGATCGACCTGCACGTTGATTGCGTCCTGGCTGAAATGCACCACCATCCCCGCCTGCTCAGGAAACCACTCGTCATCGAGATGACCTTGCAGCCAGGCGCAACTGAATGACTGGCACATTTGCGGACGCATGGTCATAGATGGTGCATCCCTTGCCCGCGTCGCAATGCTTGCACCACTCATTCGCCGGTTTTCCGACTTCCGTCACTTCGAGCAGGGTGCAGCAGGCGGAGCATGATCCGCATTGCCGGACCGTGCGGTGGCGTCGGCATGCCAGGTGCTCTGAAGCCCCGGCCATCGCGAACGAGCAGCTTCTGCTTCTCCAGCGAGTGTAATGCACGTTCGACCTTGAGACGGGACAACCCGGTTGCGTCGATAACAGCTCTCATCGTCGTCGCGCCGCTCTCGACCGCGCGAGCGACTTTCGACATCACCTGATCCATTTTTTTCTTCTTTTTCTTCTTCTTGTTTTTGCTGGCCTTGAGCGCAAGTATCCCGGGCCTCGAACAGCTTATCAATGTCCTTTGGAGCCGCCCCGCTCTGTCGCGAGCGCTGCCGATTTGGCACGGAAAGTGCACGTTCGGGCCTGCCCGGATTCTGCTTGCTGATTCTGCTTGATCGCTCGCGGGGGCCTGCAATAAAGCGCTTCGGGGTGCTCGTCTCTGCCTGTCAGTTCCCCGCCGCGAATCTCAAGTGCAGGATTTGACGAGTGCTCATGATCCTCGGACGACTTTTGCTGATCATTCTGACTGCAGCCGTCGCCCCTCGGTACGCGCGCGCGCAGGCGGCCGATGAACTGGTAAAATTCGACACCGCGCCCTATGTCCTTGGACAATTGCAGCAGCGGCGCGCAATCGAGCGCGGCGAGATGGCAGTGGCCACCAACAGCTCCATCGAGGGCTATCTGTCCAAGCCAGAGGGAGATGGCCCGTTTCCCGCGGTCATCTACCTTCATGGTTGCAGCGGGCTGGGCAAAGCCGCTCGCACGCGCTTCTCCGACCTGTTGACGGGCTGGGGTTATGTCTCGCTGGCCGTGGATAGCTTTGCGACCCGCGGCATAAAGCAGGCTTGTGATCGCCCGATGCCCGACCGTCAGGCGGACGCTTGGGGAGCGATGCTATATCTGTCGAACCTCCGCTTCGTCGACCCTGAACGGATTGCGGTTCTGGGATCGTCGCAGGGCGCCATCATTGCGATGCGCCTGGCTTCGACACACGATGTAAAGCTGTTTGATGTTCCCGACAGGTTGAACTTCAAGGCCGCAGTCGCTTTCTATCCAACATGCAGTGTTGCCTCCAAACAGCTCGCGATACCCACGCTCATCCTGATCGGCGAACTGGACGACTGGACGCAGCCAATTGCGAACAATGGATGGGCTGCGCAATGGAACGGCGCTCCGGTCAGCTCGTTGTTATCCGGCGCCTATCATGTTTCGATCCCGGCCTGCGCACGGATCGATCGGCTTGGACATTGGTTGAAATACGACGCCGACGCAGCGCGGAGTTCGACCGCGGAGACGCACGACTTCCTGGCAGCCCACCTCTCCAAATAGAAAGCGACGCCTGACCCGAACGCCGGCGATCGGCTGCCGCTCCTGACCCGGAGAGGCAATCCTCAAACCTTGGTTAACGAATGATTTCCGCAGGTTCCACGGGGTTTTTTAACAGCCGGATGAGGCGGTTGTGGGACAGCCTGGACGGCCTTGAGGCTTCCCCTTGGGCCTGATGTTACCTATAACCGCGCCACCCACCGCCACATTGCCGGGATTCGATGGCCCAGACATCCGCCGAGACGATTTACGTGCTCAACGGCCCGAACCTCAATCTGCTGGGGACCCGCGAGCCCGAAACCTACGGCCATGCGACGCTCGCCGACGTCGAGAGACTGTGCGCCGAGACCTCGGCGAAATTCGGCCTGAAGGCCGATTGCCGGCAGTCCAACCGCGAAGGCGAGCTGATCGATTTCATCCATGAGGCACATGCGAAGCAGGCGGCCGGGATCATCATCAACGCCGGCGGCTACTCGCACACCTCGATCGCGCTGCACGACGCATTGGCGGCGGTGCGGGTTCCGGCGGTTGAAGTGCATATCACCAACATTCACGCCCGCGAGAATTTCCGTCATCATTCCTTCACCGCGATGGCCGCATTCGCGACGCTGTCCGGGTTCGGCATCGAGGGTTACCGGCTCGCAATCAACGGCCTTGCCGCCAGGATCGGCGTCAAGGCGAAAGCCTGACGCTCGTCACCAACCAGAGAATTTCGGATCGAGATCATGGCGAGCCAGCCTGACCACACCGCAGCCGGAAAAATCAAGAGCGACGATGCCGCGCTGATCCGCGAGCTGGCGCTGCTGCTCGACGAGACCAGCCTCACCGAAATCGAGATCGAACGCGCCGGTCTGCGCATCAGGGTTGCACGCAACATCACTGTCGCGGCAGCGGTGCCGGCGAGCATTCTTCAGCCGGCCGCTGCTGCCGCCGCGCCGGTCGCCGCCGCTGTGGCCGCGGCCGCCGATATTGCCAAGCATCCCGGCATGGTGCCCTCGCCGATGGTCGGCACCGCCTATTGGGCCTCCGAGCCCGGCGCCAAGCCGTTCGTCGAGGTCGGCAGCAAGGTATCGGTCGGCCAGACCCTGCTGATCATCGAGGCGATGAAGACGATGAACCAGATTCCATCGCCGCGCGCCGGCACCGTGACCCAGATTCTGGTCGAGGACGGCCAGCCGGTCGAGTTCGGCGAGCCGCTGGTGATTATTGAATAAAGGCCATTCGCTGCCTGGGACGCCATGTTCGACAAGATCCTGATAGCCAATCGCGGCGAAATCGCACTGCGGGTTCTGCGCGCCTGCAAGGAACTCGGCATCGCCACGGTCGCGGTGCATTCCACCGCCGACGCCGACGCCATGCATGTCCGGCTCGCCGACGAGAGCGTCTGCATCGGGCCGCCGCCGTCAAAGGACAGCTACCTCAACGTGCCCGCGCTGCTGGCAGCCTGCGAGATCACCGGCGCCGACGCGGTGCATCCCGGTTACGGCTTTCTGTCGGAAAATGCCCGCTTCGCCGAAATCCTCGCCGATCACAATTTGCATTTCATCGGACCGAAGGCCGAGCATATCCGCCTGATGGGCGACAAGATCGAGGCCAAGAAAACCGCAAGGCGGCTCGGCATTCCCGTGGTGCCCGGCTCCGACGGCGCGGTCGGCCCCGACGACGACGCCATGACCATCGCCAAAGCCATCGGCTTTCCGGTGCTGGTGAAGGCGGCCGCCGGCGGCGGTGGTCGCGGCATGAAGGTGGCGCAGACCGCCGACGAGCTCGCGCTCGCGCTTTCCACCGCAGCCCACGAGGCCAAATCGGCATTCGGCGATGCCTCGGTCTATCTGGAAAAATACCTGCAGAAGCCGCGCCACATCGAAATCCAGGTGCTTGGCGACGGCCGCGGCGGCGCCATCCATCTCGGCGAGCGCGATTGCTCGCTGCAGCGCCGCCACCAGAAGGTCTGGGAGGAAGGCCCTTCGCCCGTTCTGACCGCCGGCGCGCGCGCCCGGATTGGCGCGACCTGCGCCAAGGCCATGCAGAACATGAAATATCTCGGGGTCGGGACCATCGAGTTTCTGTTCGAGGACGGCGAATTCTATTTCATCGAGATGAATACCCGCATCCAGGTCGAACATCCCGTGACCGAGATGATCACCGACATCGACCTCGTCCTCGAACAGATCCGGATCGCCGCCGGCGGCGAACTGCCGGCAACGCAGGATCAGATCCAGATCATCGGTCACGCCATCGAATGCCGCGTCAATGCCGAAAACCCGCAGACCTTCCGGCCCTCGCCGGGGCGAATCTCGCAATACCATCCGCCGGGCGGCCTCGGCGTGCGGATCGATTCGGCGGTCTACCAGGGCTATGTCATCCCGCCTTATTACGATTCCCTCGTCGGCAAGCTGATCGTCCACGGCAAGACCCGCGCCGAATGCCTGATGCGGCTGCGCCGGGCGCTCGACGAGATGGTAGTCGAAGGCATCGAGACGACGCTGCCGTTATTCAGGGCGCTGGTCCGCGAGCCCGCCATCATCGATGGCGACTACCATATCCACTGGCTCGAGCAATATCTCGCCGGCAGCCCCGCGGAGAGCTGACGGCGACACCGGCAAAAAAACCACCGATGCCCTGGAACCTTTTGCACCGGTCGAAGTTTGCCCGTCTCCGGGGAGTACCCCCCGCGGGGGACAGTTGAATTCCGCCGAACGAGACGCTCTTGACGCCTGAGGCCACGCGCCGGCGCGCGATCTGGCAGACCCTGCTGCTTGCGGCGGGTCTTTTTGTGCTGATTGCGATCAGCACCCTGTCGGTGATTCTGGTCAATCAGTCCCGCAAGGACAACGCCTGGGTGGTGCACACCGTCGAGGTGGAAAACCAGCTCAACACCCTGCTGCTGCAGGTTCGCCGCGCCGAAAGCGCCTCCCGCGGCTATCTCCTGACCTCGGAGCCGCGCTTTCTGGCCGACTACGACGCCGCTTCCGCCGCCATTGGTCCGGACGTCGACAAGCTTTCCGCCCTGAGCCAGGACAACCCGGTCCAGGTCGAGAACAGCAGGCGGCTGGGCAAGCCGGTCGAAACCCGGCTCGCGGAACTGACGAAGGTCATCGAGTTCGCCAGGCGGAATGACCTTGCCGGCGGCATTGCGCTGCTGCGGCAAGCCAACGCGAGCGACGCCGCTCGGCGCATGAACGACGTCGTGTCGGACATGCGCAACGAGGAAGAGCGGCTGTTTGCGCGGCGTACCGAAACTGCGGACCGCACCCAGCAATTGGCCTCGATCGTCACCGTCGTCGGCTCCGCCCTGGTGATCGCACTGGCCGGCATTTCCGTCTTTCTGGTTCGCCGCTCGGCGCGCGCACGCGATGCCGCCGAAGCGCGGCTACGCGACAACAACCTCAATCTCGAGGCCACGGTCGACGAGCGTACCGCCGACCTGCGCGAAGCCAACAACGAAATTCAGCGCTTTGCCTATATCGTCAGCCATGACCTGCGCTCGCCGCTGGTGAACATCATGGGCTTCACCAGCGAACTCGAGGAGCTGCGCAACGACATTTTCCGGCGCATCGCGGCGCTGGCCTCGCCGGCTGCGGGGGCGTCCGGCAATGCCGAGCTTGTCCTCGAAGGCGACGACCGGCAGCTCTCGCAGGATTTCTCCGAGGCGCTGGAATTCATCAAATCGTCGATCGCCAAGATGGATCGGCTGATTACCGCGATTCTCAACCTCACCCGCGAGGGCCGGCGCGAGTTCGAGCCGGTGCCGATCGACACCCGGGAACTGATCGAAGCCATCGTCACCACCATGGCGCACCAGGCGTCGGAGGCGAAGGCCGAGATTCGCATCGCGCCGCTGCCGAACATCGTCAGCGACCGCCTCGCGCTGGAGCAGATTTTCTCGAATTTGATCGACAACGCGCTGAAATACCTCAAGCCCGGTGTTCCCGGGCATATCGCCGTTAGCGGCCGGACCAAGCTCGGGTTTGCGGTTTTCGAGATCGCCGATAATGGCCGCGGCATCGATCCCAAGGACCACCAGCGAATTTTCGACCTTTTCCGCCGCGCCGGCACCCAGGACCAGCCGGGACAGGGTATAGGCTTGGCCCATGTGCGAGCCTTGGTGCGGCGACTCGGTGGAACCATGTCGGTTTCATCGGAACTTCACAACGGCAGCACATTCACGATAACACTGCCCCTTGCATGGACAGCCAGTAACCGGAACAGGGATTCATGGGCAAGCCAGTCACCATCATCATGATCGAAGACGACGAGGGACACGCGCGCCTGATCGAGCGCAATATCCGCCGCTCCGGCGTCAACAACGAGATCATGCCGTTTACCAACGGCACCGCCGCGGTCAAATACCTGTTCGGCGCCAACGGCACCGGTATCGATCACAAGGGCCAGGCGCTGCTGATCCTGCTCGATCTCAACCTGCCCGACATGACCGGCATCGACATCCTGCGCCGCGTCAAGGAAGACAAATACCTCAAATGCGCACCGGTGGTGGTTCTCACCACCACCGACGATTCCCATGAGATCAAGCGCTGCTACGAACTCGGCTGCAACGTCTACATTACCAAGCCGGTGAATTACGAGAGCTTTGCCAACGCCATTCGCCAGCTCGGGCTGTTCTTCTCGGTAATACAGGTTCCGCAAGCCACGCCATGACCGCCGCCTCGCCCACGCTATTGTACATCGACGACGACGACGCGCTGGCCCGGCTGGTCGAACGCGGCCTGAAGCGGCTTGGCTTCAACGTGGTCCATGCGGGCAGCGGCCAGCACGGGCTCGACCGGCTGCAGCAGGGCGGTATCGACGTCGTCGCGCTCGACCAATACATGCCCGGCCTCGACGGCCTCGAAACCCTGGAGCGGATCCTGGCGATCCCGAATGCGCCGCCGGTGGTGTTCGTCACGGCGTCGCAGGATTCCGCGATTGCCGTCACCGCCCTGAAGGCCGGCGCCGCCGATTACCTGGTGAAGGACCTGCTGGGCGATTTCATCCCGCTGCTCCAGGTCGCGGTCAACGGTGCGCTGCGCCAGGCGCGCATCCAGAAGGCGCGCGACGACGCCGAGGCCGAGGTGCATGCCTCGCGCGACCGCTATGCGGCGCTGGCCGCCGAGCGCGAGGTGCTGCTGCGCGAGGTCAATCATCGCGTCGGCAACAGCCTGCAGATCATCGCCTCGCTGCTGCATCTGCAGGCAAGTTCAAGCGGCCAGGAAGACGTCAAGGCGGCGCTGACCAACGCGATGGGGCGGGTCGCCGCCGTGGCGCAGGTGCACCGCCGGCTCTACACCTCGCACGACCTCAAGAGCGTGCTGCTGAACCAGTATCTCGACGCCCTGCTGGAGGACCTCAGGCGATCGGCCGAGGGCAACCGGATGTCGCGGCTGACACTGAAGGCCGAGTCGATCGAGATCGACCCCGATCGCGCGGTGGCGATCGGCATCATCGTCAACGAGCTGGTGATGAACGCGGTGAAATACGCCTACCCCGACGGCGCGGGTCCGATCCATGTCGACCTCAGGGCGCATGGCGACGACCTTCAGCTATCGATCGCCGACGACGGTGTCGGCCTCAACGTCCGCAGCGATCCGCGCTCGACCGGGATGGGCCAGCGCATCGTCACCGCCATGGCGTCCAAGCTCGAAGCCAGCGTCGAGCGCGATCCGAACCACACCGGAACCAGGATCGTGCTGCGGTTTCGCCGCGCCAATGCGCCGGTGACGAAATCCAGCACCGCGGCGGCGGGCTGACCGGCGCCACGACGTCCGTCCCATCGCCCGCGCGCCGGCGGCCTGCTGAAGCCTGTTCGGCTCTGATTGAATCAGAACCGGGCTTTGGCTTTTTGTTTGACGCGTTTTCTTCACGCGAACCGGTCCCCACTTCGCTCGAAAACGCTATAGTCCCACGCCATGACGTCGCGCGAGTCCGCCGCTTCCGAAATCACCCCCGAAGTGCTGCTGCGGGCCTATGCCTGCGGCATCTTCCCGATGGCCGAAAGCGCCGACGATCCGACCCTGTTCTGGGTCGAACCGGAGATCCGCGGCGTGATCCCGTTCGACCGCTTTCGCATTTCCTCGCGCCTGGCGCGAACGGTGCGCTCGGATGTCTTCAGCGTTACCGTCGATACCGCATTCAAGGCGGTGATCGCCGGTTGCGCCGCGCCGCAGCCCGGCCGCGACGATACCTGGATCAACAAGCGCATCCGCGATCTCTATGTCGGGTTGCACGAACTTGGACACGCCCACAGCGTCGAGGTCTGGCTGGACGACGAACTGGTCGGCGGCCTCTATGGCGTCAGTCTCGGACGGGCCTTCTTCGGCGAGAGCATGTTCCATCGCAGCCGCGACGCCTCCAAGGTGGCGCTGGTGCATCTGGTGGCGCGGCTGATCGCGGGCGGGTTCACCTTGCTCGACACCCAATATGTGACCGAGCATTTGCGCAGCTTCGGGGCGGTCGAGATCCCGCGGCGACGCTACCGCGCGCTGCTCGACCGGGCGCTCGCCGCACCGGCGGATTTCGGCAAGCTGCCGCCCGATCATCCCCTCGGCGGCGCGCAGGCGTTGCAGATCGTCGCGGAGCGCGCGGGTTAGGGCATTTCAGCGCGGTCGCTTCGAACCGCCGTCATGGCGAGGAGCGCCAGCGACGAAGCCAATGGGAGCGGAGCATCTTGAGGAGGCGCCCTTGCGCCGTCTCGAACCATGAGGCCCGGCGCTACTGCCTGAAAATCCCGAACAGGCCGCCCGGTTGCTGTGGCGGCGGCGGGGGCGGGGGTGGCGGCGGCTGAACCTGCGCTGGCGGCCGCGGCGCCGGCGGCCGTTGCGCACGCTTCTGGACCGGCGGCGGCGGCGGCGGCGGCGGTTTCGGCGTGTCGGGCTGGGCGGTGACGACGGTGGTTTGCGGCCCCTTGCAGTCGGTCAGCCAGATATCGTAGATCGGATGTTCGACCGCATGCAGGCCGGGGCTCGCCGCAAACATCCAGCCGGAAAAAATCCGCTTCACCTCGCCCTGCAGCGTGATCTCGTCGACCTCGACAAAGGCGTCGGTGTTCGCCGCTTCGGTGGCCGGACGGGTATAGCAGGCGTCGGTCTTCACCCGCAGCGCGCCGAACTGCACGGTTTCTCCGATATCCTCATCGAAGTTGATGATGCGTCCGGTGATCTTGTCGAGGCCGGAAAAGCTCGCCTTCTTGTTGATGATCTTCTGCGCCGGCGGCTCGGTCACCACTTCGTCGCCGGGTTGCAGCGTCGGCGGCGTTTGCGGAATGCCCTTGGGCTGGCGTTGTCCCGGCGCCGGGCTGGCCGCGGGCGGCGCGACCGCCACGCCGGGCAGCGGCGCATTCTGCGGAACGACGGTGGTGCCGGGCGGCGGCGCCAATGGCTGCGACTGGAACGCGCCCGGCGGCGGAACGCCCTGCCCCGGCGGCAGGCGATTGGGCGTCGGCAGCAGCCGGCCCTGCGGCAGCGCCGGCACGTCCTCTTCGTCGTCGGGGGGTGGCTGATTGCCGCGGGGCACGTTGCCGGGCGGACGCGGCGCCGGTTCGGAAAAGATGTTGCCGATCTGCGCGCGCGCCGGCGGCGCAAGCGAGATCGTGATGGCGGCCATCAGCGCCGCGAAACCGGTCAGGACAATGGTTCGAGACATCTCGCGCGGCTTTGAAGTGGCGATTCGGGCTGACGCCATTGTACAATCTATGAGCCGCCCACAGCGCCACCCGTTAACACGCCGAATACGGCGGGGAAAGGGCGACCCCGGCGTCCGGCCACTGGTCAGCCGGTGCCGCAAATGGAATAGTCCGCCCCATCCAGTGCGGCGCGGACTCGCCGCCGAACCATCGAAATCCGGGACAACCGGACGAGCCAGGGGAAACCACCGGGATGCCCGATCGTATTCGTCTGGACGGCAAGGTCGCCGTCGTCACCGGCGCGGCCGGCGTCATCGGCACCGCGACCATGCGGCTGTTGGCCGCGCGCGGCGCGCGCATTGTCGCGGTCGACCGCAAACCGCACGAACTGCACGAGGCGATCAAGGATTTGCCGGCCTCGGCGGCGGCGCTGACCGTCGCGGCCGATGTCCGTGATGAGGACGAGGTCGCGGCCTATGTCCGTACCGCCGTCGACAGGTTCGGCAGCATCGACGTGTTCTACAACAATGCCGGCATCGAGGGCGACATCGCGCCGATCACCAGATATTCGCTGGAGATGTTTCGCCGGGTGCTCGACGTCAACGTGGTCGGCGTCTTCCTCGGCATGAAACATGTGCTGCCGGTGATGCTGAAGCAGAACGCCGGCAGCATTGTCAACACGGCGTCGATCGCGGGCTTGATCGGATCGCCGGATATTGCGGTCTACAGCGCCAGCAAGCACGCGGTTATCGGGTTGACCAAAAGCGCCGCACAGGAGTGCGCCAAGACCGGTGTGCGGGTCAACTGCGTCTGCCCCGGCCTGATCGACAGCCGGATGTTGAGCGCGATCCTCGACGGCCGCAATGCCGGCAACGCGCCCGTTCCCAATGACAAGGTCGTAGAGCGGATTCCGGCGCGCCGGCTCGGTCAGGCTTCGGAGGTCGCCTCCATCGTGGCCTTTCTGGCATCCGACGAGGCGAGCTATGTCTCGGGCTCGGCCTATACCGTCGACGGCGGCCGAACCGCAGCTTAAGGTCTTCCGCGGCATCCGCCGGCCCGGCATGATATCGACGCCGTCTCCACCAAGAAGAGGTTTTCTCCCGTCATGCCCGTGACCCTCGATCCCGACGCCGCCGCCGTGTTCAAGGCTTTCCAGGAGGCCGGCCGGCCGCCTTACGAGACGGTTTCCCCGGCCGAAGCGCGCGAACTCTATTTGAAGGGCCGCGTCGTCACCAACCCGGAGCCGCCTCCGCTCCAATCGGTGCAGCCGCTCGCGATCCCCTCGCCCGCCGGATCGATCCCCGCGCGCATCTACACGCCGACCAGGCTGAGAAAGGCGGCCGGCCTTGCGCCGTGCCTGGTATTCTTTCACGGCGGCGGCTGGGTGATCGGCGACCTCGATTCCCACGACGTGGTGTGCCGCAAGCTCGCCGATGCGGGCGAACTGATCGTTGTCTCGGTGGATTATCGGCTCGCGCCGGAGCACAAATTTCCCGCCGCCGTCGACGATGCGGTGGCGGCGACCAAATGGATCGCCGCAAATGCCGGACAGCTCGGCATCGATGCCTCGCGGCTGACGGTCGGCGGCGACAGCGCCGGCGGCAACCTCGCCGCGGTGGTGGCGATTGCGGCGCGCGATGGCCACGGTCCGGCGATCGCCGGACAGGTGCTGATCTATCCGGCCATCGACTTCGCGCTGACGCACCCCTCGCATCGTGAGCCGGAGACCAGCATCCTGCTGACGCATTCCGTCATCAAATGGTTTCGCGACCATTATTTGAACGGCGACGCCGACGTGCAGGATTGGCGGGCCTCGCCGGTGCGCGCCGCGACGCTGGCGAAGCTGCCGCCGGCCTACGTTCTGACCGCAGGTGCCGATCCCTTGCGCGACGAAGGCGACGAATATGCCGAGCGGCTGAAGCAGGCCGGGGTTGCCGTGACCTGCCGCAGCTTTCCAGGTCAGTTCCACGGCTTCTTCACCATGGGCAAGCTGCTGCAACAGGCCAATGTCGCCGCCACCGAAATCGGAGCCTGGCTGAAGGCGCTGAACTAGCGGCGGGATCTGGCGTGGACCCATCTGCCTCCATTGAGATCGCCAAGCATACGCTGCTGTCGTGCGGATTCATTCTGGCGGTCGGCACGCTGACCGGCCTGCTGGCCCAGAAGATCAGCATCCCCGACGTCGCGATCTTTCTCGTCACCGGCATCGCGATCGGCCCGCACGCACTGCGGCTGATCGACATCGGGGCGGATTCCCCGCTGAACCAGATCGTGCTGTTGTTCGGCGCCAGCTACATCCTGTTCGACGGCGGCGCCTCGCTGCGCTTCAGCGTTCTGAAGCGGGTCTGGATCAGCATCGTGGTGCTCGCCACCATCGGGGTGCTGATCACCGCGGGGATCACCGGCCTTGCCGCCCACTACATTGTCGGCGTTCCCGTGATCGTGGCGCTGCTGCTGGGCGCGACGCTGTCCTCGACCGATCCGGCAACGCTGGTGCCGATCTTCCGTCAGGTCCGCATTCGCGACCGCGTGGCGCAAACCGTGATGAGCGAGTCCGCCTTCAACGACGCCATGGGTGCGATCCTGACCTTCAGCATCGTGTCGGTCGCGATGGGGACCAGCGCGTTCTCGCTGCAGTCGTCATTGTTCGACCTGCTCTGGCAATCCATCATCGGCGTCGTCGCCGGCATCGTGCTCGGATATCTGGCCGCGCTCCTGATCGCGCATGAGCGATGGGCCTTCCTCGCGGAATATGCCCCGGTTGTCACGCTGGTTGCCGTGATCGGCGCCTATTTCGCCGCCGACGGCATGCAGGCCAGCGGCTTCATGGCGGTGTTCGTGTTCGGCATCATGCTCGGCAACAAGGAAGCGTTCGGCTTCCGGATGGAAGCCGGCGAAGCGCAGAAGCTCGACGAGTATGTGTTGACCACGGCCTTCATCATGCGCCTGTTCATTTTCGTCCTGCTCGGCGCGCAGGTCGATTTCACGCAGATGAGCCGATACGGGCTCGAAGGCGTGGCCGTCGTCGCCGTGCTGATGCTGGTGGCGCGGCCGGCGACGGTTTTTCTGTGCGTGCTGCCGGACCGCCGCGCGCGCTGGAGTTTGCCGGAGATGCTGTTCATGTGCTGGACCCGCGAGACCGGCGTCATTCCGGCGGCGCTGGCGGGCCTGCTGTCGGGCATGAAGGTGCCCGGCGCCCCGATGATCGCATCGATCACCTTCATCGCCATCCTGATGACGATCCTGATCCAGGCCACCACCACCAAATGGCTCGGCCGCAGGCTCGGACTGCTGGAGGGCGATTAGGCAAGCAACCAAGGATCCAACGCTTTGGTCGCGCCAGCGCCACGGCGTAGCCCGGATGGAGCGCAGCGCAATCCGGGATGGTTGCACCCGCGTTCCGCTTCCCGGATTGCGCTGCGCTCCATCCGGGCTTCTGTAACGGGCCTCGACGTGTCAATCCCTTTTTGCGTTATCCACTCGCCCGGGACTTGCTTCTGTACGGGATCGGCGCAAGGCCGTCGCCTGATGGAGTTCATGGAGGATAGGTCGGCCAATCTACGGAAGCGTGATCGCATCTTGGAGATGTGTCGACATCCCGGATGACGGTCTGACCTGATCCATCGTCCCGGCGAAGGGACTTCGCTTCGGGAGAGCTGGTGTCGTGCTCCGCCCGAAAACCTGCTTTTCCCTGTTAAGCTGCTGCAGCAGCAGCGTTGAATGGTGTTGCGTTGGCGAGCATGCGATGCAGGATCACCGCGAGCTTGCGCGCCAGCGCGACTTTGGCTTTGCTGCTGCCGGCTCGCCTGGCGATCCGCATCGCCCAGCTCTTGAGCTGCGAGCAGCCTTTGACGGGCTTTGTCAGCATGACGTGAGCGGCCTGGTAGAGCGCCTCGCGCACCGAGGCGTCACCAATCTTGCTGATCCGCCCCGAGTAGTCGGTCTCGCCGGACTGATACTTCTTCGGCGTTAACCCGAAATGCGCTCCGGTCTGCTTCGACGACTTGAACCGTGCCGGATCGTCGATCGCCGAGGCATAGGTGAGCGCCACGATGGGCCCCACCGCCGGCGTCGTCATCAACAACCTGGTTCTTGCATCCGAGCGTGCCATCGCGCGCACGCGCTTCTCAAAGACGTTGAACTCGCGCAACAGAACCGTGCGCACCGAGAGCAGCGCCTCGCCGATCGTCTCCAGGTGGCGATGACCCTTCACCAGTTCCTGGATGCGTCCGGCAAAGCTCCGCGCCGTGGTTTTGCCAACCTTCAGCCCGAAGCCGCGCAAGATACCGCGCAGGCTGTTCTCGACGTCCAGGAGCTTGCTCTGGACCAGCTTGCGCGCGGTCAGGACCGCTCGTGCTTCCTGCGCACTCAGCGACTTGCAGTGCACCGGCCGGAACCAGCCGAGCCGCATCAATTGCGCGATGCCGCGCGCGTCATTGCGGTCCGACTTCACCGGCATCGCCTCGAACGCCTTCCGCACGTGCCGTGTCTCCAGCAGTTCGACCGCCAACCCCGCTTCCCGCGTTGCCGCATAAAGCCACTGCGACAACGGCCCGGCTTCCAGCCCGATCCGGCTCAGTTCATAGCCCAGCGACCTCAGCCAGCCGATCAGCGCTTCCGGCTCGCTGGCTGCCTTGCCTTCCCGAATAATCTTGCCGTTGCTATCCACAACGCACACACTCGAGCATTCCAATGACACGTCAATTCCTGCATAATAGTCCATGGTCGTCTCTCCTCGATGTTTGGAGCGAGGTCCACACCTCAACTCCGTTACACCATCAATGTGAGGGACGACCGCCCGCCTTCCAAGCCAGCCGCGCGACGCGCGCAATCAAACAGCGCCGTAGCTAGCGCGGCTGGCCTGGAGCGCAGACCGGGGCCCGTTACCCCATCTACGAATTCGCTAGGACGCCCGCGCCGCGCGGCGCAGCGATTGCGGCGGCTGGCCGAAGGCGCGGATGAAGGCGCGGCGCATCCGCTCCGGATCGCGAAAGCCGGTGGATTGCGCCACCCGTTCGATCGCCTCGCTGGAGGATTGCACGCGCTGCCGCGCCACTTCGATGCGCAACCGTTCAACCGCCTTTGATGGCGTGGTACCGGTCTCCGCGATGAAGGTGCGGGTGAAATGCCGCGAACTCATGCCGGCCTGATCGGCCAGATCCTCCACGGTCAGCGGCGCCTCGAGATGCTCGCGCGCCCAGCTCAGCAGCGACGCGAAGCGCCCGCTCGGGGCCTTCAATTCCAGCAGCGATGAAAACTGCGACTGGCCGCCGCTGCGGCGCTGATACAGCACGAGTTCGCGCGCGGTCGTTCTGCGCGATCGTGTCGCCGAAATCCTCCGCCACCATCGCCAGCGCGAGATCGATGCCGGCGGTGATGCCCGCCGAGCTCCAGATGTTGCCGTCGCGGACGAAAATCCGGTCCGGCTCCAGTTTCACCTGGGGATAGGCACCGAGAAAATGCCGGGTGCGCCGCCAATGCGTGGTGGCGCGGCGGCCATCGAGCAGCCCGGCTTCGGCAAGGATGTAGGCGCCGGAGCAGACACTGGCGATGCGGATGCCGCGTCGTGCCGCCGTGCGCAGGAACGCCCGCGTGGTCTCGCACGTCAGGGCTTTCTGCACGCCGGCGCCGCCGGCGACGATCAGGGTGGTGATGGCGCCTGCCGGCTTGAGGCCGCGCGCGAGCATCTCGACGCCCGACGAACTGCGGACCGGCCCCGGCGTCGCCGCCACCAGTTTGATCGACGGGGGAGTGCCGGAAAGCCGCGCCGCGATTTCGAACACCGAAATCGGGCCGGCGGCGTCCAGCAACTGAAAATCGGCAAACACCAGCACGCCGATCATGATGAGGCCCCATGGCTTGGGACACGATATCCTGAAAACGAGGGAAATATGGCATTTCGAGACAGGAAGAGCGATCATGGCAGGATATGCGCGGTCAAGCCAGAACTTCGCAAGTCAAGCCGACGTGCAAAACCCCGGAAAGGCCCTCCCGATGCCGGCGCCCCTTCAAATTGGCCTTGTTATTTTCCCGAAGCTGACCCAGCTCGATCTGACCGGGCCGCTGCAGGTGTTTTCCAGCGTGCCCAATGCGGTCGTGCATCTGATCTGGAAACGGATCGAGCCGGTCGCCAGCGACTCCGTGCTGACGCTGACGCCGACCATCACCTTTGCGGACTGCCCGCAGCTCGACGTGATCTGCGTCCCCGGCGGCGTCGGCAGCGACGACATGGTGAACGATGCGGAGATGCTGGATTTCCTGCGCAAACAATCCGCCGGCGCGAAATACATCACCTCGGTGTGCACGGGATCGCTGGTGCTCGGCGCCGCCGGCCTGTTGCGAGGCTACAATGCGACGACGCACTGGACGGCGATGGACATGCTCGCCTCGTTCGGGGCAACCCCGACCAGGACCCGGGTCTGTGTCGACCGCAACCGCGTCACCGGCGGCGGCGTCACCGCGGGGATCGATTTTGCGCTGACGCTGGTCTCGATCATGGTCGACCGGCAGACCGCGGAGGCGATCCAGCTCAGGCTCGAATACAATCCGGCGCCGCCGTTCAATGCCGGTTCACCCGATACCGCGCCGGCCGAGGTGCTCGCGCTCCTGAACGAAAGGGTGGCGCCGTTCCGGCAGCGCCGCCGCGAGGCGGTCGCCCGCGCCGCCGCGCGGCTTGGACGTAGCGACAACGCTTCGAACGCACGCCGCCAACAGAAAAAGGCCGCCTGGTTTCCCAGACGACCTTTCCTGTCTCACGGTAGCTCCACATTAACGGGCGATTTCAGAACCTCCGCACCAGGGGCCTATCTCCCGGCCGTGTCCTACTCGGGTGCCGCTGCAAATCGGGACAGTCGCGAACTGGAGCCCGAACCGACGCGATGGTTTCCCACCTCCGCAAGATGACCTATTGAGCCGCGATTACGGTCGGAGGGCAAGCACGCTGCGCGCAGATATCCCCGCTGTCACCGTTGTTCACAGCCGAGCAATGCGAAATCCGAATTCGCGGGCGTCGCGCCGAGGGGCGTCAGTTGCCCGGCGTCCACGGCTGATAGTCGCCGGTCGCCTTCGGGCGGCGGCCGCTCGCCAGCGTCGAGCCGGAGGGCCGGTAGGCGCGCGGCGTCCCCGTCAGGTTCGGGATATGCGGCTTTTCCCATTCGCGCGCCGTGTAGCTCTCCTCGGTCGGCGCAACATCGACGGTGTGATGCAGCCAGCCATGCCATGACGGCGGCACCCGCGTCGCTTCGGCATAGCCATTATAAACCACCCAGCGCCGCTCGAAGCCGAGCGCGGGATCGATCTGGCCGCCTTTGGTGCGGAAATAGCGGTTGCCCTGCTCGTCCTCGCCGACCAGTTCGCCGAACCGCCAGGTCCACAATTGGGTGCCGAAGGTCTGGCCGTTCCACCATGTGAAGATCCTGAGCAGAAAGAGTTTCATGGCTGCGGCCGGTTCGAGAGAGGGCGTGCGGCTCTGATGCCATTGGGCCGCGGAATTGTCCAGCCATGTGCGTTGCGGCAGCCCCTGCGCGGCCAGCGCGGTCTTGCCCCGGAATCGGCGCAATCCATTCATGGCGGATACAGTTCAAGGCTGGCAAAGCAAGCTGCGACATAATCGCTGCGAGACGGAACCTCCGAGCTTCGCAAGGGTTTAGCCCAGCAGTGATGTGATCCCTGATGGAGCCGACAATGATCAATTTGAAAGTCTTGAGTACCGCCGCCGTGTTGGCGCTGGTTTTGCCGCTGGCGGCGCCGACCGCCAGTTACGCCCAAGGCCTTAAAGGTGGTGCCGGCGGACATGCGGGCGGTGGACATGTGGGCGGCGGCCACATGGGCGGCGGCCATATGGGCGGCGGCATGCACATGGGCGGAGCCCGCACGGGTGCGGTTATTGGGAACGGTACGGCTGTGGCGGGCGGTGGCCGCGCCTTCCGTGGTGGTCAGGCGCGCGTTGGCGGCGGCGGTTTTTCGGGCGGCGGCTATCGTGGTGGCTATCACCACCACGGTGGCGGTGGCTTCTTCCCCGGCGCGGTCGCGGGAGCGATCGTGGGCGGCGCGCTGGCGTCCGGTGCCTACGGCTATTACGGCCCCGGCTATGATTCCGGCTACTATTATGACGACGGGTACGCCGATGATGACGGCGGTTGCGGTGGCCCCGGGTCCGGTGGGCGGCGATGGGACAGCCTACTGCATGCAGCGATATCGCTCCTACGATCCGGCTTCCGGAACCTATCTCGGCTTTGACGGCCATGCGGCATCCCTGCCCGTAACCGGGCTCGATCGAGCATCCGAATCGAGGACGGCGCATTCCGGTGCGCCGTCTTTGTTTGGCCGCAGCTCAGGATCGCGCCGCCAGCGCGACCCCGCCGAGGGTGAAGATCAGCGCGGCGATCTGGCCGGCCCCGAGCGGTTCGTGCAGCGCGACTGCCGAGGTCACGACGCCGATCACCGGCACCGCCATGGTGCCGATCGCCGCGACCGAGGCCGGCAGCCGCGCCAGCGCCGCGAACCAGCTCACATAGGCGATGCAGAACTGGATCACCGTCGAATAGAACAGCAGATACCAGCCGAGCGGCGTGACCGCGGCGAGGTCGGTGGTTTCGACGCATAGGCCGACCAATGCGACCGGAAGGCAGCCGATGCCGATTTGCCAGGCCGCCGCCGTCAACGGCGGCAAAGGCAGCGGCAGCTTCTTTGCGAGCACGGTACCGATCGCAAAACCGATCGCCCCGCCCAGCGCCATCACGATTCCCGGCAGTTTCGACAGGCTGGCGGCCACGCCATTGCCGCCCATGATGGCCGCAAGGCCCGCGAACGCCATCAGCAGCGCCACCACGCGCAACAGGTTCGGGCGCTCGCCGAGGATCGGCCAGGCCAGCAGCGAGGCCCAGACCGGCATGGTATAGGCGATCAGCGCGGCCTCGCTGGCCGGCAGCCAGAGCAGCGCCAGCCCCATCAGCGACATCCAGCAGGCGACGTTGAGGAAGGCGGCCAGCACCAGCCGCGGCCAGCATTGGCGCGGCACCCGAAGGCTCTGGCCGCGCAGCATGGCCAGCAGCGCCAGCAGCAGCGCGCCGATCACCCCGGTGGTGCCGCGCATGGTGAGCGGCGGCAGCTCGCTCAGGAGATATTTGGTGACGGGCCAGTTGAAGCCCCAGCCGACCGACGTGATGGCGAGAAACATCAGGCCTGCGGGAGCGATTCGAGCCCGCGCGCCCGGCTGGTTTGCAACGGTCATGGGGTGGGTAACCGGTGAGAATCGGCGGCACCATGCCGGTTATCGGCGGCACTGGCCATCGATCCCAGGGCATGCCAGCCCGGCCCTCCCGGTGCGCGAGGTTGAGTCTTCGCAGAGCAATCCCTCGCGGACAATAAATTGTTGCCCTGTGAACAGCGGGAGGAAGCCCAACATCGTCGCCGCCGGGCAATTTTTTTCGTTTGGGAATCCCTGAGGAACTCACTGATACTTGATCCCGCCAGAGGCGCGGCCCGACCCCTTGGTTTTCCCCTGTTTCCACCATATTTAGTATTTGATTCAGGAACTCGTACTAGTCCTTGACGGGCGCGTTGGAGTTGTCCTAGCTTTGGATCGTTCGGTGCGGGTCGTTATCAGTCCGGCCGGACGCTCCCTGACAGGGTTCCAGAAGGATCACTCCGATGGCCGGTTGAGGCACGGGTGACGGGCGGTTTTGCCCCGAATTCCGGACCCCTTTCGGAGCGCAAAAACGGGCCGGAATGGCTCGGATGACGAGGTGGGGCGTTGGTACAGAAACAGGCCGGGCCACCGGCTGAACCGCGAAAATTTCGGCCGCGCTGTCGCAGCCGAAAGGTTCGCTCAAGGATAAACTCCGGATGCCGCGGCGGCGGTCCGGTCAAAAAAGAACGGGGCACGACCATGCGAATCGAACGGCGCCACACCACTTCCGGCCAGTCACCCTATGCGGCAATTGATTTCAGATTGACGACATCCGAGATCCGCAATCCCGACGGCTCGGTGGTGTTTCGCCTCGACAATGTCGAGGTGCCGGAATTCTGGTCGCAGGTCGCCTCCGATGTGCTGGCGCAGAAGTATTTCCGTAAAGCCGGCGTCGCGGCGCGGCTGAAGAAGGTCGAGGAAGAGACCGTGCCGTCCTGGCTGTGGCGCTCGGTGCCCGACACCGAGGCGCTGGCCAATCTGCCCGAGAACGAACGCTATGTCAGCGAGCTCTCGGCCAGGCAGGTGTTCGATCGGCTCGCCGGCTGCTGGACCTATTGGGGCTGGAAGGGCGGCTATTTCAGCTCGGAAGACGACGCGCAGGCCTTCTTCGACGAGCTGCGCTACATGCTGGCGAAGCAGATGGTGGCGCCGAACTCGCCGCAATGGTTCAACACCGGCCTGCACTGGGCCTATGGCGTCGATGGCCCCGGCCAGGGCCATTACTACGTCGACTGGAAGACCGGCAAGCTCACCAAATCGAAATCGGCCTATGAGCATCCGCAGCCGCATGCCTGCTTCATCCAGGGCATCGAGGACGACCTCGTCAACGAGGGCGGCATCATGGACCTGTGGGTGCGCGAGGCGCGGCTGTTCAAATACGGCTCCGGCACCGGCTCCAATTTCTCGCGGCTGCGCGGCGAAGGCGAACGGCTGTCCGGTGGCGGCCGCTCCTCCGGCCTGATGAGCTTCCTCAAGATCGGCGACCGCGCCGCCGGCGCGATCAAGTCCGGCGGCACCACCCGCCGCGCCGCCAAGATGGTCGTGGTCGATGTCGACCATCCCGACATCGAGACCTATATCGACTGGAAGGTGAAGGAGGAGCAGAAGGTCGCCGCGCTGGTGACCGGCTCCAGGATCAACCAGAAGCATCTCAAGGCGGTGCTGAAGGCCTGCGTCAACTGCGAGGGCTCCGGCGACGACTGCTTCGATCCCGAAAAGAACCCGGCGCTGCGCCGCGAGATCAAGCTCGCGCGCCGCGCCATGGTGCCCGACAATTACATCAAGCGGGTGATCCAGTTCGCGAAGCAGGGCTACAAGGAGATCGACTTCCCGGTCTACGACACCGACTGGGATTCGGAGGCCTATCTCACCGTCTCCGGCCAGAACTCCAACAATTCGGTCTCGCTGAAGGACGATTTTCTGCGCGCGGTGGAGACCGACGGCGACTGGAACCTGATCGGCCGCACCAACCGCAAAGTGACAAAGACGCTGAAGGCGCGCGATCTCTGGGAAAAGATCGGACACGCCGCCTGGGCCTCGGCCGATCCCGGCCTGCACTTCAACACCACCATGAACGACTGGCACACCTGCAAGGCGTCCGGCGACATCCGCGCCTCCAACCCGTGCTCGGAATACATGTTCCTGGACGACACCGCCTGCAATCTCGCCTCCGCCAATCTGCTCACCTTGTTCACGCCGCCGGCCGCGGGAGCATCGGGCAAGGGCCGCTTCGACGTCGAATCCTATGAGCATCTGTGCCGGCTGTGGACGCTGGTGCTGGAAATCTCGGTCATGATGGCGCAGTTTCCGTCCAAGGCGATCGCCGAGCTGTCCTACGAATTCCGCACCCTCGGGCTCGGCTTTGCCAATATCGGCGGCCTCTTGATGACCATGGGCCTGCCCTATGATTCCAAGGAAGGCCGCGCGCTGTGCGGCGCGCTGACCGCGATCATGACCGGCATCGCCTACAAAACCTCGGCCGAGATGGCGGCCGAGCTCGGCACCTTCCCCGGCTACAAGAAGAACGCCGCGCACATGCTGCGGGTGATCCGCAACCATCGCCGCGCCGCCCACGGCGAATCCCGCGGCTATGAGGCGCTGGCGGTCAACCCGGTGCCGCTCGATCACGCCTGCTGCCCGCAGGCCGACATCGTCGCCCATGCCAGGGCCGCCTGGGACCAGGCGCTCGAACTCGGCGAGAAGAACGGCTATCGCAACGCCCAGACCACGGTGGTGGCGCCGACCGGCACCATCGGCCTGGTGATGGATTGCGACACCACCGGCATCGAGCCGGATTTCGCGCTGGTGAAATTCAAGAAGCTCGCCGGCGGCGGCTACTGGAAGATCATCAACCGCGCCGTGCCGGAAGCGCTGCGCGCGCTCGGCTATCGCGAGAGCGAGATCGCGGAGATCGAAGCCTATGCCGTCGGCCACGGCTCGCTGTCCAACGCCCCCGGCATCAACGTCTCCACGCTGAAGGCAAAGGGCTTCACCGACGAGGCCATTGCCAAAGTGGAGAAGGCGCTGCCGACCGCGTTCGACATCAAATTCGCCTTCAACAAATGGACCTTTGGCGAGGATTTCATCCGCGACACGCTTGGCATCGGCGCCGAGGCGATTGCCGCGCCGGGCTTCGACCTGCTCGCCGCGGTCGGCTTTTCCAGGCGCGAGATCGAGGCCGCCAATGTCCACATCTGCGGCGCGATGACGGTGGAAGGCGCGCCGCATCTGAAGGCCGAGCACTATCCGGTGTTCGACTGCGCCAACCCCTGCGGCAAGATCGGCAAGCGCTATCTGTCGGTGGAAAGCCACATCCGCATGATGGCGGCGTCGCAGCCGTTCATCTCGGGCGCGATCTCCAAGACCATCAACATGCCGAACGACGCCACGGTGGAGGATTGCAAGGCGGCCTATCTGTTGTCCTGGAAGCTCGCGCTGAAGGCCAACGCGCTCTACCGCGACGGTTCCAAGCTGTCGCAGCCGCTCAACTCGCAGCTTATCAGCGACGATGACGACGAGGACGATGCGATCGAGGCGTTCTACGACAAGCCGATGGCGGCGCGCGCCGCCCAGGTCTCGGAAAAGATCGTGGAAAAGCTGGTCGAGCGCATCGTCGTGATGCGCGAGCGCGAGAAGATGCCGGACCGCCGCAAGGGCTATACCCAGAAGGCGGTGGTCGGCGGCCACAAGGTGTACCTGCGCACCGGCGAATATGATGACGGAAGGCTCGGCGAGATCTTCATCGACATGCACAAGGAAGGCGCGGCGCTGCGCTCCTTCATCAACAATTTCGCCATCGCGGTCTCGCTCGGCCTGCAATATGGCGTGCCGCTGGAGGAATATGTCGACGCCTTCACCTTCACCCGCTTCGAACCCGCCGGGCCGGTGCAGGGCAACGATTCCATCAAATACGCCACCTCGATCCTCGACTATGTGTTCCGCGAGCTCGCGGTCAGCTACATGTCGCGCTTCGACCTCGCCCATGTCGATCCCAACGAGTTCGGGCTTTGACGCGCTCGGCAAGGGCGTCGGCGAAGGCAAGGACCCCGAGGCAGCGCACGGCGCCCAGGCCAGCAAGTACCTGTCCAAGGGCCTGACCCGCTCGCGCACCGACAACCTCGTCGTCATGCGCGGCGGCTCGGCCGCGATTGCCTCCAGCTCCGACAGCGCGCCGGCCGGCGGCTCCCGCGTCACCTCGCTCTCGCCCAACCACGGCCGCGTCGCCGACACCCTCGAAGGCGCGGTGGCGCTGAAGCAGGAAGTCCAGCACGATCTGTCGCCGACCGAAAAGCTCGAAGCCCTGCAATGGAGCAAGGCCGGCAGCGCCGCCGCGGCGGCTCCGTCCAAGGCCGAACGCCGCGCCGAGGCCAAGGCCAAGGGATATGAGGGCGAGATGTGTGGCGAGTGCGGCAACTTCACCCTGGTGCGCAACGGCACCTGCATGAAGTGCGACACGTGCGGGTAGCACGACGGGGTGTTCGTGAAGCGGAAGGCGCGAATAGCAAGCATAGCCCGGATGGAGCGAGCGCAATCGGTATCGCATCCGCGTCAGCTCCCGGATTGCGTTCGCTGCATCCGCTTTTGCGGATGACCGTTTCGCCCCAGCGGATTTGAGCACATGTGGTTGATTGAGCATGACGGACGGCGTTCCTCTCGCGGGTTCCGCGGTTATCGCGCGACGGCGGCCGAGCGTCTCAACTCGAATTAGCCGGTCAGCCTTCATTGGCGAGAGAGGCCAATCGCCGGTTGCAACGCGCGATGCCATCCGCTCGCAGGTAGCCCGGAGTTGGCATTGCGAGCGTGCGACGCGCATGCGTGAGCTTCCTTCACAATGACGGATTGTAGCCCGGATAGAGCGCAGCGAAATCCGGGGCCGTCTTACCGCGTCGCGATTCCCGGATTGCGCTGCGCTCCATCCGGGCTACGGATGTTTTCTGCCGTCGCAATGATGGTGGGAATACCGCGCGGAGGGCAAACCGCTAGCGCTGCCGCTGCGCCAGGTAGAAGCCGGACAGCACCGTGGCCAGTCCGACCGCCTGCAGTGCGGTCGGCGTCTCGCCGAGCAGCAGCCAGCCGGCGAGCAGGGTCAGCGCCGGCACGATCGCGGAAAACCGCGGCGCGGGCGACGCCGAGAAGTTCTGGATCAGAACACGAACAGATACATCGCCGCGGGGCCGGCCAGGATCCCTGCGCCAGCGCCTGCAATGCATTCTCACGAAGGCCGATCGCCGCCACGCGGCCGAGTCCACCCGTCGCCGCATACACCGGCAGCAGCGACAGCGACAGCACGTTAATGATTGCGGCGGCGAGAAGGCGAGACCCGCCATAGCGCAGCAGCGTACCGAAGCCTGCGAACATGAAGCCGGTCAGGACGAAGATCAGATCGCCCTGCACGCCGCTCAACCCGATATGGCCGATTGACTCGCCGCCGATCACCGCAAGACCGCCGACGATGACGACCGCGCCGGTCAGGCGCGACAACGAGACCCGCTCCTTGAGCAAGGCGGCCGCAGAAACAGTCCGCCCAGGGTCGCGCAGGAGGGCTGGATCACGCTGCCATGCCCCAGCGGGACGTACAGGAAGCCGGTATAGCTGATGATCGACATCACCGGTCCGCCCAGCACCATCAGCACCATCCCGCGGCCCCAGCCGATGCCGCAGAATGCCAAGGCCGGCACCAACCACAAGCGGCAGGAACGCCAGGCCCGACCACAGGAACCGATGCATCAACAGGTCCGCGGGCGTAAATCCGACTTTCAGCCCGTGCCGTGTCGCCACGAAGCCAAGCGCCCAGCACAGCGCCGCGCCGAGGCCGCAGGCGACCCCTAGCAGCGCCGGTGTCGCATCGGATTTTTCGGCTGAGGCATCGGCGCCGCCGCGGGTCGGCTCGTTCATCGCGGACCCTTACGTTACTTGCACAGCGGTTCAACCCGCGGACACGCAAGGCTCACGCGCCCCGGAATGACAGCGAGCGCAGTCTCACATCTCGCTCAAGTCAGGCGGGTCGAACCAGTTGGTCAGCGACAGGCCGCCGTCGACCACGATGGCGGCGCCGGTGACGTAGGCCGAGATCCGCTTCCACAGTACCGCCAAGCGCCATCGGGGCGAGCTCTGCAGGCTTTCCCACAGGCGGCCTAGCGGGATGTGTTTGGCCAGCGACGGATCGGCGACAAAGCCGCCGGCGGCGACCGCGCCGGGCACCAGCGCGTTGACCCGGATGCCATGCCTTCCGAGAGTCTCCGCCAGTTCGCGACTAGCATTGCCATCACCGCTTTCGCGGTCGAGTAGTGCGGCAGGTTGCGCGGGGTGCCGGCGTGCAGCGAAGTCAGCAGCAGCAGCGAGCCGGGCTCACGGGCCGCGATCAGTTGCCGCGCCAGTTCGCGCGCGAGTCAAAGCCGGCATCGATGTTGACCGCATGCATCTGCTGCCAGGTCTCGCGGCTGACGGCAAAGGCGTGATCGGCCTCGCGGCGCGGCGGCGATGCGCTGTGAACGAAATGGGTCACCCGCCCCACCGCCGCTTGCGCGTCCGCCAGCAAGCTCGCACGCCGCCATGTCGCGAGGTCGCCGATCCATGGCACCGCCAACTCCGGCCGCGGCGAGGCCGCCACCGCCGCGGTGACGGTATCCTCGCGCAGATCGGCAAACACGGTTTTCACGCCCTCCCCGACCAGCGCCTGGGCGATGGCACGGCCGATGCCGTTTCCCGCACCGGTGACCAGCGCCGCTTCGCGCACGGGGTCGAAGGGCGAATTCAGCAGGCTCATAGGGGGATCTCCAGTTGCGACAAAATCAATGCGCGGGGCATTCCCGGAAAGCAAGCGGGCCGCGTGTCTGCTGAAGATCAACCAAACCGGGCGCGTCTATCGCCACTGCAAAAAATCGCCACAATCCTTTTCTTTGAAATAAGCCGGTTACGAGAGGAGAGCTTCAGATGCGGATCGCAACGACGATCTTCGCGGGTTCGATGGCCGCGCTGGCCCTTTTGGCATCGCCGGCGCTGGCGAAACATTCCGACGCCCCAGGGGCTGACGACAAACCGGCGGCATCGCCGTGCACGGCGTACCAGCCAGCCGCCGATGGATCATGGAAGCCGCTGCCATGCGAGGAAGGCGATGCCGGAAGTCGGCCCGCGCACAAATCCGCGGCGCGAACGACCGACGAACACACGCGCTGAGCCCCGCGGGCCGACGATGGCCAGCCTCGCCGGCGCAATGCATTGCTTCCGGTTATGCCGGGCGCGCCGCCGCACAACAGTCGTCATCGCCCGCGGAAGCGGGCGACCCGGTATTCCGCGGCGTCGGCGATCCCAACGCCGTCATTCCGGGCGCGCTGACCGCGCCCCCGGAATGACGGCGGTGATTGCCCGACGGGCAAATCAGCGAGAAGGCTGTCTAGCCCAGGTTGCAGAAATCTATCGCTTCACCTTTCGCCCAAATCAACTCTATAAGCGCGGCTGTCTCGCGCTCTCACAGAGGGGCGTATCATGATCGTCACGAACGTTGGCGCGGGATGCGATGGACGCGGGTGGTGTCGAACGACGAACGACGCCAACGCGGACGGCAAAGCCGTGTGGTCCTGGCGCCCCGACGCTGGCGTCAAGTGGTGTGGAGCAATCTGCGCCGCGACGGTGGCAAACAAGCCCGGTCACCGGGGAGAGCGCGGAATAAGCCGTAAACCATTGCGCAGGGAATGCCGGACTGATCCGGTGAACCTGTGGTG
>CAVVIM010000042.1:0-40849 GCA_963748165.1 uncultured Alphaproteobacteria bacterium | reverse complement strand
GCCAAAATGTGCATTTTGTTGCACATTATAACCTTGACAAAGCAGACCGCTGGGGTAGATTTTGGTCATTGGAGCAAGCAAATGGCCGACCTACTCAAAAACCCGATCTTCCTAGATGAAACCAAGCCCGCGAGTGGCTTGAGGCCCGCGTATGGGCCAACGGTCGGGTTTGCCCGCATTGCGGCAACGCCGATCAGGACAAGATCACCAAGCTTGAGGGCAAAGCCCACCGTCCCGGCGTCTACCAGTGCAATGAGCCGGAATGCCGCCAGCAGTTCACTGTGACCGTCGAACACGTTTTCGAGCGCTCCAAAATACCGCTGACCAAATGGCTTGCGGCCCTGTTCCTGATGACCGCCAGCAAGAAAGGCATTAGCGCCCATCAGGTCCATCGTATGCTCGGCATCAGCTACAAATCGACTTGGTTCCTGATGCATCGCTTGCGCGAAGCCATGCGCGTCGGCGGACTTATGCCGCCGATGGGCGAGGATGGCGGCGCGGTAGAAGTTGACGAAACATATATTGGCCGTCTCAAGGGCGTGACCAAGAAGCGACGGCTGGCGGTGCTCACAAGAATACGGTTCTTTCGCTGCTAGATCGCCAGACCGGCCAAGTGCGCAGCTTTCATGTCGCTATGCTACCGTTAACGAAGTGGCTCCCATCGTTCGCGCCAACATTTCCAAAGAGGCACACTTGATGACGGACCAAGCCAAGATTTACAATAAGCTTGGCACTGAGTTCGCGCGCCACGATACGGTCAATCACCAAGAGGACGAATACGTGCGCCGCGAGGGCGAAACCATCATCACGACCAACACGATTGAAAGCTACTTTTCAGTGTTCAAGCGCGGTATGAGGGCACCTATCAACATTGCGCCGAGAAGCATTTGCATCGTTATCTGGCGGAATTTGATTTCCGTTATAACAACCGCTTTGCGCTTGGCGTGGATGATACCGAACGCGCCGAATGAGCTGGCCAAAGGCATCGTTGGCAAGCGCCTGACCTATCGACGGCCTAACCGCAAACACGTTCACGCATAAGGCGCAACGCTTCGTGCGTTGGCGCTCTAAACTGCCGCAGCCCAAGCCAAAGTTCGTCGGAAATGTTCGCGCAAAACATAGTCGCCGTTATCTCAACTCGAAATCTGGCAACGGCCCACCATATCCCCGCGGCCCCGAATGGCACTGCTCTCGCAAAGCAACCAGCCGAACGGATAAGCCGTGAGCCCAAGCCCAATTCCTGCACAGCGGACTATCGTCTTCGCCGACGACAGCAGGATAGGGACGCGACTTTGGGGCCATTAGAGGCGTTTCTAAACGCCAATGGTGGGCCGATACTCCAGTGAACGGCCGGCTTCTTGCCGTTGATACTGGGCGCTACACGCAGTCGCCCGTGAAGAATTCGGAAGCGATTGATGCATCGCTGTAATTTGAGCTGAGCAAGTATTGGATTTTGCAAGAAAGCCGGGGGTGGGTCTTGGTTTTCTTGCATTTTGGGATTCCGGATTTAGGCGGTTCGTGATTCCTTTGACGGCGAGATTCGCTGTTGGAGGAGAGCCGTGAGCCAGCCGCGCGACGATCGTCAGGATGATCTGTTTGGGCCCCGCCTGGAGGAGATCATCAACCTTCGCCATCCACTGGTCCGTCTGGCGGCGGAGATCGATTGGCAATTCCTGGCCGGACGCTTCAGTTCGGTCTGTCGCGTCGGGCCGGGGCAGCCACCATTGCCAACACGGCTGATGGCCGGATTGTTGATCCTCAAGCACATGCACAACCTCTCCGATGAGGCGTTGTGCGACCGCTGGGTGGAGAACCCGTATTTTCAATATTTCTGCGGCGAAGTGGTGTTCCAGCACGCGGCGCCGTTTGACCGCTCGTCGCTGACGCGCTGGCGCCAGCGGCTGGGTGAGGAACAGATTGCGGCGCTGTTGCAGGAGAGCCTTTCGGTGGCACATCGGGCCGGGGCGATCGAGACCAAGGATCTCGAACGGGTTGTGGTGGACACCACCGTGCAGGAGAAAGCGGTCGCGCATCCGACCGACGCCCGGCTCACCCACCGGGCAATCGAGAAACTGGTCGATCTGGCCAAGCGCGAGGGCGTCAAGCTGCGCCAGAGCTATCTGCGTCTGGCCAAGCGCGCCGCCATCATGGTCGGGCGCTATACCCATGCCCATCAGTTCAAGCGCGCCCGGCGAGAGCTCAAATTCCTGCGCACCCGGCTCGGCCGCATCATCCGGGACATTCGCCGCCAGATCGACGGCGACCCCGCGCTCGAGGACCGCTTTGGCCCGCTGCTCGATCTGGCGCTGCGGGTTCGTCATCAAGAGCAGCGCCAGCGCGGCCCCAAGGTCTATTCGCTGCACGCCCCCGAGGTGGAGTGTATCGGCAAAGGCAAGGCCCGGACACCCTACGAGTTCGGCTGCAAGGTCTCGATCGTCACCCCGGTCACCGCACCCAAAGGCGGGCAGTTCGTGCTGCACGCCAAGGCGCTGCATGGCAACCCGTATGACGGCCATACGCTCGGTCCCGTCATCGCCGATCTTGAAAAGCTCACAGGTGCCGCGGTGCGCCGCATCCATGGCGACAAGGGCTATCGCGGTCACAGCTATCCCGACCGGTTCAGGGTCTGGATCAGCGGCCAGGTCCGCCGGGTCACCAAAGCCATCCGCCGCGAAATGCGTCGCCGCGCCGCCGTCGAGCCCGTGATCGGCCATCTCAAGGACGACCATCGGATGCGGCGCAACTATCTCAAAGGCCGAGATGGTGATCGCATCAATGCCGTGCTCGCCGCGGCCGGCTACAACTTCAGCCTGCTCCGGCGCTGGTTCGAGGATTTTTTGTGCGTCCTGTTATCGATCTTCCGTCATAGCTGGACGACGCCGCTCCCCGGATAGGCCCTCAAGACGTTCTTCACGGACGACCACGCAACCCTTACGGATTGCGCCGGCGTGATCCGAGGGCTCAACCATGAGAACTCGTATCACTATAAGCATCGACCTCAATGTAGCGAATTGTCTTTGGGCAATTGCAGCGATCATCACGGCGTTGATGTAACAGGGAGGCAGAAGCCCTTAACCCGGCTTCTGCTTCTTTGACTTAGCAGCTTTCTTTTTCGCTACCCGATGCTGCGGAGGGCTTTTCACGACCGCCTTGGTGGCGCGTTCAAAACGCGCCCATGCGTCGGGGTGTAGTTCAACCTCTTTTGCCGGAATGGACTTTGCCATGACAAACCCCTGGGATCGGCCGCCAATTCCACAACACGGGGACGCTAACGATGGCGTGTTATTCGAATGGGTTGGCCGTTTCATAAGCCAATGGGAACACGTCGAATACAACTTGAGCCGATTATACACCGTGTTCGCAGGAAACCCAGATGATGGCGAAACGATCCGAGAATATGGAGAAGGCAGAAATATTCAAGGAACGACTTCGAGAACTACGAGAATCCGCCAATCGTTATTTCATTATCCATCCAGAGCAAAACCTAGAAGCCGAATTCGACGCTGTCTGCATAGCAGCCGAAGGATTTTCTGGGCGACGAAACGAAGTAGCCCACGGTGTTTCATTCCCGACGCGATTGCTTCCATTTTTCCGAGATAAAACCGCACCATCTGACAGATGGGCAATTACGCCGCCCTATTTTGCACTCCGCAACTTTGATCCAGTTGGCTATGCCAAATATGGCTACACCTCACGCGAACTCAATCAATTGGTCCTGCGGATGGGGGCCTTCTTGATGAGGGTTGGGACCTTCCGCGAAGCTATGCTGAGGGTGCGCGGATTCTCTCCAACATCACCCTGACCATGCTTCTCGCTTCGTAGTGCTCCACCCCAAATTGCTCGGAAAGAACGTCGGCCCCCTCCATAATTTCACGCGCGGTCATCCCCGCAGGGACCCAAACCCCACGAAGACCATATTGATCGGGCGCGCCAGCCTTTTCAGGCCCGGCAGGAACTACGGGTTGCATGTTGCTTTGTCAAGGTTATAATGTGCATTTTGTTTCATACTCCGGGGGTCGCGTCCCGCGGGGCCGCGCGTCCAGGCGAGCCCTCCCCGCCTGGCAAAACCGCGGCCGCAAATGCCGCGATCGCCTCCAGTGTCGGCCGCGGCACGTCCCGATGCGGCGAATGGCCGGCGCCTGGAATCACCGTCACCTCGACCGGGCAATAGCACTCCTCGCGGGCGATCTCGATCTGCCGCAGGGTGCCATATTGATCGTCGGCCCCCTGCAGGATCGCCACCGGCACGCGGATATAGGCCAGGAATTCCGAGATATCCCAATCGCGGAATCCGGGGTCGAGCCAGGCGTCGCTCCAGCCGTAAAACGCGTTGTCGACATCGCCATGCCAGCGCGCGAGTCTTGCCTTGAGCCCGGCGGTCTCATAGGCGGTCCGGGTCTCGGCGATCGCAGCGAGCCCGATCTCTTCCACGACAAAATGCGGGGCGATCATCGCGATCCCCTGCACGCGATGATCCTGCCTGCCGCCGGCATAGATGGTCGCGATCGACGCGCCGTCGGAGTGTCCGAGCAGCATGCCGCGGCGAAAGCCGACGCGGTCGAGCAGCTCTGGCAGGACCTCGAGCGCTTCGACGTGCATGTAGTCGAGCGGACGCGGTCGCGCTGCCGCGGTCGAGGCACCGTAACCGGCGCGCGAATATGCCAGCACGCCGGCCCCGGTGGCGGCCTGCAGCCGGTCGGGGAAATCCCCCCACAGCCCGGCCGATCCGAGCCCCTCATGCAGCATGACAATGGTCGGGGCCCGATCCGGTGCCGGCCCGATCATGCGGTATTCAAGCTCGGACGCGCCGATGTGCAGGAAGCCGGTGGCTGCGATGGCGGTCATGTCTCTTGTTCCTGCGACCTTGAACTTAGACCTTACGTTCGTCATTCCCGCAGCTTGAAGCGCTGGATTTTTCCGGTCGCGGTCTTGGGCAGGCTATCGACGATTTCGATCCAGCGCGGATATTTCCACGGACCGATCTTCTGCTTGACGTGTTCCTTCAGCGCCTCGTGCAGGCCGTCGGTAACAGCCTCCGCGCGCAACACCACGAAGGCTTTCGGCTTCAGCAATCCTTCCGGGTCGGCTTCGGGAACCACGGCGGCCTCGAGCACGGCGGCATGGGTAATCAGCGCGCTCTCGACCTCGAACGGCGACACCCAGATGCCGGAGACCTTGAACATGTCGTCGCTGCGGCCGCAGAACGTGTAGCGCCCGTCGCTATCGCGGATGTATTTGTCGCCGGTGCGGGTCCAGTGGCCCTCAAAGATCTGGCGGCTCTTGCTGCGCTGATTCCAGTAGCCTTCGCCGGCGGAGGGCGCGTCGACCAGCAGTTCGCCGACCTCGCCATCGGCCACATCGGCGCCGGTCTCGTTGACGAGCCGCACCTTGTAGCCGGGCACCGGTCGCCCCGAGGAGCCATATTTGATGTCGCCCGGCGCGTTGGAGAGAAAAATATGCAACAGCTCGGTCGAGCCGACGCCATCGAGAATATCGACGCCGAAGCGTGACTTCCAGGTGTTGCCGACCGATTCCGGCAGCGCCTCGCCGGCCGAGGTGCAGACCCGCAAACGGCTGCCGCCGCGCTCGTGCTTCAGCGTCGCATCGTTCAGCATCGCCGAAAACAGCGTCGGCACGCCGAAGAAGATGCTGGGATTGTAGCGGTTCATCAGCGCGAACATGGTCGCCGGCGTCGGGCGCTCGGAATTGAGAACCGTGGTGGCGCCGACCGACATCGGAAAGGTCAGCGCATTGCCGAGGCCATAGGCGAAAAACAGTTTCGCCGCCGACAGCCCGACATCGTCCTCACGAATGCCGAGCACCTGTTTGGCGTAGGTCTCTGCGGTGGCGGCGAGGCTCGCATGCAGATGCCGCACGCCCTTGGGCATGCCGGTCGAGCCCGACGAATACAGCCAGAAGGCCGGCTCGTCGGCATGGGTCGCCACCGCCGCAAATGAATCGCTTTCGCGCGCGACCTCGTCGGCGAGTTTCTTGTGGCCGTGGGCGTCGTGGCCGGAGACAACGACATGCTCGAGATCCGGCATCCGCCCGACCATGTCCTGCACCACCGGCAGCAGCGCTTCGGAGACAAAGAGCACCCGGGCGCGGCAATCCGCCAGCACATAGGCGTATTGATCCGACGTCAGCAGCGTGTTGAGCGGCACCGGCACCACGCCGGCACGGATCGCGCCGAGAAACACCATCGGGAAATCGACGGTGTCGAGCATGATCATGGCGACCCGCTCTTCACGGCGGACGCCGAGACGGCGCAGCATGTTGGCGACGCGGCGGCTCTGCTGCTGCAACGCGCCATAGGTCAGCTCGGAAACCGTGTCGGTGAAAGCGAGCTTGCCGCCGCGGCCCTCATCGACATTGCGGTCGAGCAGCCAGCTCACGGCATTGTAGCAACCGGAGGCGCCGCTCATGCCGCGCCCCGAGAACTCAAGCGTGTCACGACGTTTCTCCCCAATCTCCCCAACTTTCAGAATTATAATTCATAGAAAGCCACTCCCCGCGCTTGCTGTCAATCCCGCTCGGCATTATGTTTCCGAAGCAGGTGGATTCGCGGGGCGACATGACCGAGACAGGTGATCCCGAAGCCGGCTTTCTTGAACAGCTCGGCCAGCGCGTCCGCACCATGCGCGCCCTGCGCGGCATGTCGCGAAAGGTGCTCGCCAAGGTCTCCGGCATTTCCGAACGCTATATCGCCCAGCTCGAAAGCGGCAAGGGCAACGTCTCGATCGTGCTGCTGCGCCGGGTCTCGAACGCGATGGCCGCGCATCTCGAAGACCTCATTCCCACCGGCGAGCCGACGCCGGACTGGCCGGTGATCCGCGACCTGCTGCGCCAGGCGACGCCGGACCAGATCGCTCGGGCCAAGGATGTTCTGTCGGGCCATGCCAACGGGGCCTCGGCGCAGCGGATGGCGTTCGCCGGCATTGCCCTGATCGGCCTGCGTGGCGCCGGCAAATCCACGCTCGGCAAGATGCTGGCAAAGAAGATCGGCTGGCGCTTTGTCGAACTGAACAAGGAGATCGAGGCGCAGAACGGGTTGTCCGTCGCCGAGATCATCGCGCTCTACGGCCAGGAAGGGTTCCGGCGCATGGAGCAGGCCGCGCTCGGGCAATTGCTGGCGCGCCGCGAGCTGACGGTGCTGGCGACCGGCGGCGGCATCGTCTCCGAACCGCTGACCTTCGACCTGATCCTGTCGTCGTTCTACACCATCTGGCTCAAGGCCGAGCCGGAAGAACACATGGCGCGGGTGCGCGGCCAGGGCGATCTGCGCCCGATGGCGGACGATCGCTCGGCCATGGCCGAGCTTCGCAACATCCTGCTCAGCCGCGAACCGCTCTATGCCCGCGCCGCCGCCGTGGTCGACACCGCCGGTCTTTCGGTCAACGAGGCCGCGGCGCGCCTGATCGATGCGGTGGCGCCGGTGCTGCAGAGCGACGCGCAGGCGTTCGGTCTGCGCGGCGCGGCGTCCTGACCATCTACCAAGGCCGAGGAATCCGCTTGCCTCGAATGGCAGGGCTAGTAATTTGATTCCACGTCGAATTCGGCCCGCGTCGCCAGCTCGGAAGGGATCGTCGCCATGATGAGCCAGGAACAGAATGACCTGATCACCCGCACCGGGCCGAAGGATCCGTGCGGCAGGCTGATGCGGAAGTACTGGCAGCCGGCGGCGCTGGTCGATGAGATGCAAGGACCGCGCCCGGTCAAGCCGGTCAAGCTGCTGGGCGAGGATCTGGTGCTGTTTCGCGACGAGCAGGACCGCTACGGGCTGATCGAGCGGCATTGCGCCCATCGCGGTGCCGATCTTGCCTTTGGCCGCCGCGAGCATGGCGGTCTGCGTTGCGCCTTTCACGGCTGGCTGTTCGACGTGTCGGGCCAGTGCCTGGAAACGCCCGCCGAGCCCGCCGATTCCGTGCTGTGCAAGGGCATCCGGCAGCGCGCCTATCCGGTGGTCGAGAAGAGCGGCATTCTCTGGGCCTATCTCGGCGAAGGCACCCCGCCGGCCTTTCCCGAGATCGACTGCTTTGTGGCTCCCGACAGCCACGTCTTCGCCTTCAAGGGCCACATCAACTGCAACTGGCTGCAGGCGCTCGAGGTCGGCATCGATCCCTGTCACGCCTCCTTCCTGCATCGCTTCTTCGAGGACGAGGATACCTCTTCGGCCTATGGCAAGCAGTTTCGCGGCGCCTCGGCCGGCACCGATATGCCGATGACCAAGATCCTGCGCGAATATGACCGGCCCATCATCAATGTCGAGCACACCGAATACGGACTGCGGCTGATCGCATTGCGCGAGATCGACGATCAGCGCACCCATGTCCGCGTCACCAACCAGCTTTTCCCGCACGGCTTTGTGATCCCGATGAGCACCGAGATGACGATCACGCAATGGCACGTGCCGGTCGATGACGAGAACTGCTACTGGTATGCGATCTTCACCAGCTATGCGGCACCGGTCGACAAGGCCAGGATGCGCGACCAGCGTCTCGAACTCTACGAACTGCCGGACTATCGTTCGCGCAAGAACAAGTCGAACGATTACGGCTTCGATCCGCACGAGCAGGCGACCGCGACCTTTACCGGCATGGGCGCCGACATCAATGTGCACGACCAGTGGGCGGTGGAATCGATGGGCGCGATCCAGGACCGCAGCAACGAGCACCTCGGCCAGTCCGACAAGGCGATCGTGCAATATCGCCGGCTGCTGCGCCAGGAGATCGACAAGGTTGCGGGCGGCGAGAAGCCCTTCATGTTCCTCGACGCCGCGCATGCGCGCAGCATCCAGGGGCCGGCCACCATGGACGGCATCGGGCCGACCCGGGGCTGGGAAACCTACTGGATGGAAGTCGACGTCAAGCGGCGACGCGGCGCGCCGTGGGCCGCGCCGGTCCCGGAAGAGATTGCCGAGCGGATCCGTCATCTGTCGGCGGCGGAGTGATTTCGTCATTGCGAGCGAAGCGAAGCAATCCATTGTCAGGGACGAAGGGTGGATTGCTTCGTCGCGTGCTCCTCGCAATGACGGCGGTATCGGGTCAGGTCGCGAGGGAGTGACGGGTTGAGTTTTGTCGGGCGTCACGGTCTGTGGTCGGAGGAGCAGAATGAGGCGGCGAGCCGGCTGCGCCGCATTGTCGAACAGCAGAAGCTCGAAGTGATCCGGCTGTCGTTTCCCGACCAGCATGGCATCCTGCGCGGCAAGACCCTGGTCGCCAGTGAGGCCCTGGCCTCGCTGCAGAGCGGCTGCTCCATTACCACCACCATGCTCGCCAAGGACACCTCGCACCGAACCGTGTTTCCGGTGTTCACCGCCGGCGGCGGCTTCGGGATGCGGGAAATGGAGGGTGCCGCCGATGTGGTGATGGTGCCGGATCCGACCAGCTTTCGCGTGCTGCCGTGGGCGCCCGCCACCGGCTGGCTGCTGTGCGATCTCTATTTTGCCGACGGGCGGCCGGTGCCGTTCGCGACCCGCCAGCTCTACCGATCGGTGCTCGAACGGCTCGGCCAACGCGGCTACGATTTCGTCGCCGGACTGGAGGTCGAGTTTCACATTTTCAAGCTCGAGGATTCGAGGATGGCGCCGGAGGATGCCGGCCAGCCCGGCCAGCCTCCGTCGGTCAGTCTGCTGTCGCACGGCTACCAATATCTGACCGAGCAGCGTTACGACCAGATGGAGCCGGTGCTGGAAATTCTCCGCCGCGACATCCTGGCGCTCGGCCTGCCGCTGCGATCGATCGAGGTCGAGTTCGGCCCGAGCCAGTGCGAATTCACCTTCCGGCCGACGACGGGGCTCGAACCCGCCGACAACATGGTGCTGTTTCGCAGCGCCGTGAAGCAGATCTGCCATCGCCATGGCTATCACGCGACTTTCATGTGCCGGCCCAAGCTGCCGAACCTGTTTGCGTCCGGCTGGCACCTGCATCAGTCGATCGTCGCGCGCGAGCACGGTGCGAACGCCTTCATGACCGACGCGAGCGGCGAAATGCTGAGCGCGTTCGGCCGCGGTTATCTCGCCGGGCTGTTGCAGCACGCCCGCGCGTCGGCGGTGTTCACCACCCCGACCATCAACGGCTACAAGCGCTATCGGTCCTATTCACTGGCGCCGGATCGCGCGATCTGGGGCCGCGACAACCGCGGCGTCATGATCCGCGTGCTCGGCGGCGCCGGCGATAGCGCAACCCGGCTCGAAAACCGCATCGGCGAGCCCGCCGCCAACCCGTATCTGTACATGGCTTCGCAGATCCTGTCGGGGCTCGATGGCGTCGACCGCAAGCTCGATCCCGGGCCGTCGGCTGACGCGCCTTACGAGACCAAGGCGGCGCTGCTGCCGAAAAGCCTGCACGAAGCGGTGAGTCGCGCTCAAGGACGATCCGTTCTTTCGCGACAGCCTCGGCGCGGCTTTCGTCGACTATTACGTCCACATCAAGAACGCCGAGATCGAGCGATTCCAGGCCGAAGTCTCGGACTGGGAGCACCGCGAGTATTTCGAGATGTTCTGAACTCGTAGCCCGGATGGAGCGCAGCGCAATCCGGGGATCACGGCTGCGGATGGGATGGTCCCCGGATTTCGCTGCGCTCCATCCGGGCTACGGTCTCGCCGTCAATGCGAAGCGAAGCAATCATCCCCTCTGTCATACCCCGAGATAGCGATGAACCTTGGCGGCGTCGCGTTCCAGCGCCGCGCTATCGCCGCTCCACACGGTGCGGCCTTTTTCGAGAATGTAGTGCTGGTCCGCGAGGCGTTTCAGCACGTGGATGTTCTTGTCGATCAGCAGGATCGATTGTCCCTGCGCCTTGAGCGCATCGATGCAACGCCAGATCTCGCGGCGCACCACCGGTGCGAGGCCTTCGGTGGCCTCGTCGAGAATCAGCAATTTTGGATTGGTCATCAGCGCGCGGCCCACCGCCAGCATCTGCTGCTCGCCGCCCGACAGGGTGCTCGCATATTGGTTGGCACGCTCGGCAAGCCGCGGAAACAACCCGTAGACCCGCGCCTCGGTCCAGGGTTCGGCCCGGAAGCCGCGGTTGGCCGCGGTGGCGATCAGGTTTTCGCGGACGGTAAGGGTCGGAAACACCATGCGGCCTTCCGGCACCAGCCCGATGCCGCGGCGCGCGATCGCCTCGGGCGTCGCCGCATCGATCGATACGCCGTCGAAAGCAAGACCGCGGCGCGGCTGCGACCAGCCCCATGATGGCGCGGACCGTCGTCGTCTTGCCCATGCCATTGCGTCCGAGCAGCGTGACGATGCTGCCGTCGGGCACTTCCAGGTTGACGTCGAACAAGACCCGGCTCGCGCCGTAGGCAGCCTCGACATGGATCGAGCTCAGCATCGGTCATCGTCCGCGCCGAGATAGGCGACCCGGACCGCCTCGTCGGCCTTGATCTCGTCGCCGTTTCCGGTCGCCACGACGCGGCCGTAAACCAGCACCGAGATGCGGTCGGCCAGCGCAAACACCGCGTCCATGTCGTGCTCGACCAGCACCATGGTGAGCCGGCCTTTCAGCGCCGCCAGCAACTCGGTCATTTTCCGGCTTTCAAGTGCGCTCAACCCGGCCATCGGCTCGTCAAGCAGCAGCAGCGAAGGCCGGGTCGCCAGCGCAACCGCGAGATCGAGTTGCTTGCATTCGCCCTGGCCGAGCTCGGACACCGCCGGATGATGCCCGCGCCGACAGCCCTACCGCCTCCAGATGCGACATCGCCTGATCGCGCGCCTTGCCGTCCTTCCGCGCGTCGGCAAAAAAGCGAAAGCAATGTCCCTGCTTCGACCTGGATCGCGAGCGCGACATTGTCGAGCACCGAATAGTGCGGCAGCAATTGCGCGATCTGGAAGGTGCGCGCCAGCCCGCAACGCACGCGCTGCCCAGGCCGGCAACGCCCCGATCTCGATTCCGCCAAGCATGATCGCGCCGGCATCGTGGCGCAGGTCGCCGGCCACCTGATTGATGAGCGTGGTCTTGCCGGCGCCGTTGGGGCCGATCAGCGCGTGCAACGATCCGGCGGGGACCGACAGGCTGACATCATCCGTCGCGGTGAGGCCGCCAAACCGCTTCGACAGGCCGCGCAGCTCCAGCGCCGGCGTCATCGCTTGCCTCCGAGCAGACGATCCAGCGCCGCCGCCAGACCGCCGCGGGTCAGCATCACGATCGCGAGCAGGATCAAGCCAAGATAGAGCTGCCAGTTTTCGGTCTGCGCGGCGAGCGCGGCTTCCAGCAGCACCATCGCCGCCGCGCCCAACAGCGGCCCGATCAGCGTCGCGGTTCCTCCGACGATGACCATCATCATCAGCTCACCCGACTTGGTCCAATGCATCATGTCGGGGCTGACGAAGCGGAGATCATTCGCCATCAGCGCCCCGGCCAGCCCGGTGCCCATGCCGGCGATGACAAACGCCACCAGCCTGTAGCGCATCGGTGCGATGCCGATCGCCATCAGGCGACGTTCGTTCTGGCGCAGTCCCGCCAGCACGAAGCCGAACCGCGAGCGCACCATGCACGCCGTCAGCCCAAACCAGCCCGCGGCCAGCGCCAGGCAGATCCCGTAATAGATGGCATCGTCGCCGGTGTCGACAAACGGAGCGACATCGCGGTGCCGCATCATCAGGCCATCGTCGCCGCCATAGGCCTTCAGCGAGACGAAGAGAAAGAACAGCATTTGCGCAAAGGCCAGCGTGATCATGATGAAGGACACGCCGCTCGCCCGCAGCGACAGGCTTCCGATGATGGCGGCCGCGCAGCCGCTGACCAGCATGGCGGCCGCCAGGCAAACCACGAGCGAATCGCTGCCGGGCACCAGGCCGAGAAAGGCGCTGGCTTCGGAGAAATGCTGATGGAGAATTCCGACGGTATAACCGCCGAGCCCGAAAAAGACCGCCTGCCCGAAGGTGACCATGCCGCCATAGCCGAGAACCAGATTGAGACTCATGGCCGCGATGGCGTAGATCAGGACCTGGGTGGCAAGTCCGAGAACGAACACGACATGGAATGCGGTGGCCAGCGCCGGCAACGCCAGCGGCAACGCAACCGCCATCGCCGCTGCCGCTGAACGCAGCGACAGCAACCGGCCGGCCCGGCGCCTTGCCGATGGCCTTGCCTCGATCGTTTCCCACGTCATGGCTTTGCCGTCCGCAGGCGGCCCGGCCGAACCAGCAGCGTGAGCGCCATCAGCAGATAGATGCTGATCGAGGACACGCCGCTGGCCAGCGCATCGGCGTCCGACCCATTCATGAGTTGGCGAAACACCAAAGGCAGAAAAGCGCGCGACATGGTGTCGACGAGGCCGGCGGCGAGTGCGCCGAACAGAGCGCCGCGCACCGAGCCGACACCGCCGATCACGACCACGACAAAGGCGAGAATGAGGATTTGCTCGCCCATGCCGACCTGCACCGCCGTGATCGGTCCGGCGATCGCGCCGGCGAGACCGGCCAGCATCGCTCCAAAGCCGAATATCACGGTATAGAGCCGGCCGACGCGAACGCCCAGCGCCCGCACCATCTGGCGGTGGGTCGCGCCGGCCCGAACCAGCATGCCGATCCTTGTATGGTTGATCAGGAAGAACAAGGCGGCGGCCACCACCAGCCCCAGCACAATCACGCCAAGCCGGTAGACCGGGTAGGAAAGTCCCGGCAGCAGGGTGACCGAACCCAACAGGGCCGGCGGCATCGATACGAACAGCGGCTGGCGGCCAAACAGCATCACGGCGCCCTGGTTGATCATCAGGATCAGCGCGAAGGTCGCCAGCACCTGATCCAGCGGATCGCGGTCATAGAGCCGCCGCACCACGACCATTTCGATCATGACCCCGCTCGCGGCCGCCACGGCGAGACCTCCGAACAGCGCCAGCCATGTCGAGCCGGTGTGGGCGACGATCAGCGCGGTCGCATAGGCGCCGATCATATAGAGCGAGCCGTGGCTGAGATTGATCACGCCCATGACGCCGAAGATCAGCGTCAGGCCGGCCGAGATCAGAAACAGCGTGATGCCGAACTGCACGCCGTTGAGGATCTGCTCGATAACGATCATGACCGCGGCTGTTGGACCGCTGCTAGAGCTTGCAGTCCTTGGCATAGGCATCGCCATGGTCGGAAAATATCCTGGCTTTGGTACGCAGCACCAGCTTGCCGTCGCTGTCCTTTTCCGCCTTCAAGGCCCACCAGTCCTGCACCGGGTGCTGATTGGGCCCGAAGCGGAAGGCGCCGCGGGTCGATTGAAAATCCGCCTTCAGCATGGCTTTCCGGAAGGCGCCGATGTCGTCGAGCTTGCCGGCCACGCCCTTGAGCGCCGCACCGATCGCGAGTGCGGTATCGTAGCCCTGGCTTGAATAATAGGTGGCTGGCCGGTGATAGGCCTTGTTCCACGCCGCCATGAACGCCTTGTTGGCGGGATTGTCGAAATCGGAATTCCAGTGCGAGGTGACATTGACGCCAAGCGCGGCCTCGCCCACGGCCGCCAGCGTTACCGCATCGAGCGACGGCGCCGCCACCACCATCGGGATCTTGTCCTTGAGACCGGCCTGTTGATATTGCCGCAGGAACGCGATCCCCAATCCACCCGGCTCGAACTGGAAGATGGCTTCGGGCGCGGCACTGCGAATCTCGGCGAACTCGGCCGCAAAATCGGTCTGGTCCAGCCTGGTGTAGCTCTCGCCAACGACCTTGCCCTTATAATAGCGCTGGAAGCCTTCCAGCGCGTCCTTGCCGGCCTGATAATTCGCAGCGACGAGATAGACGGTCTTGTAGCCGAGCTGGTTGGCGAGCTGGCCGGCGGCTTCGTGCAGCGAGTCGTTTTGCCACGACACCACGAAATAATTGGCGTTGCATCCCTTGCCGGCAAATGTCGACGGTCCGGCGTTGGGGCTGACATAGATCGCGCCGGCATCGAGGATGTCGGGCACGGTCGCGCCCGCGACATTCGAGAACACGATGCCGGTGAACAGCTTGATATTCTGGTTTTGCAGCAGGCGATCGGCGATCTGCTTGCCCTGCCCGGGCTTGGCGCCGTCGTCCTCGACCACGACCTGAACCGGGACGCCGCCCAATTTGCCGCCAGCGATGTCAATCGCGAGCTGAAAGCCGTCGCGGATATCCTGGCCGAGGTAGCCGCCGGGACCGGACAGCGACGTGATCATGCCGATCTTGACCGTATCCGTGCCGGCCTGCTGGCCGAGCGCCGGCACGGCGATCGGGGCCAGCAAACACAGCCCCGGCAAACACAAGCCCATCGCGATCTTCAGGATATTCATGGCCGTGACCTTTCATGAAGCGAGTATCGGGCTATAGCTGCACCCAGCCGGCCGGCGGCTCCTTGCCGGGATGCAGCGTCTTGCAATGCGGACAGGTTCTGGCGGTTTCGTTGCCGTAGAATGCGCGGTACAGCGGCGGCAGATCGTCGACGATGCTTTCGAGATCGAGTTCGACGCGGTGCACCAACCCCTGGCAATTGAAGCAATACCATTCGAAGGCATCGAGCAGGCCGTCGGCGCGCCGCGGCTCCACCACGAGCCCGACCGAGCCTTCCTGCGGCCGTTGCGGAGAATGGCGGACATGCGGAGGCAGCAGGAAAATTTCGCCCTGCCGGATCGGCACGTCGTAGTGCCGGCCGTCATCGACGACCTTGAGCATCATGTCGCCGCGCATCTGATAGAAAAACTCCTCGACCGGGTCGTCGTGGAAGTCGGTGCGCTGGTTGGGGCCGCCGACCACGGTGACCATCAGGTCGGCGTCCTGCCAGATCTGCTGATTGCCGACCGGCGGTTTCAGCAGATGCTGGTGTTCGTCGATCCATTTCGAGAAGCTGAAAGCCTGCAGGCGTCCCCTCATCGTCGTTCTCCCCGTGCCGTCATCGAGAGCTTCGCATCGCTGCCGCCCTGGGCGCCGCCGTGACCTCAAGGCCGCACGCCTCGAAGGCGCGGCGGGTGGCGATACGCTCGGCTTCCGTCAGCTCCAGCAAAGGCGGACGGACCGCACCGCCGATCTGGCCGAGCAGTTGCTGCCAGTACTTCTGGTGCGCATGCGGCTTCTCCGCCGGACGGGTCGACCGCAAGGCCGCGCGCACCGGATCGAGGCTGTCGCGCACCGCGCGCGCTTCCGCGATCCGGCCGGCGAAGGCAAGATCCGTATAGCGGCGCATCCGCCGGTCCGAGGCGGATTGCAGCAAATAAGGCGGCGACGAGCAGAGATAGAGTTTCCAGCCGAGCTCGACGATGTTGTCGAACCACTCCTCCTCGGAGGCGGTGCTGACCTGAATCCGGTCCGCCGCAAGCCGCGTGAGTTCGCGGTACAGCGGTCGTTCCACGCTGTATTTGATGGCGACGACGTTCTCGATGTCGGCGAGCTGGTTGCACAATTGCGGCGAGAGCAGATAGCCGCTGTCGGGATGGCTCCACAGCGCGATCCCGATGTCGACCTTGGCCGCGATGGTCTTGTAGTAGTTGAGGACGGTCTGGTCGTGCTCCCTGAAAAAGGACAGCACCGGAGCGTGCACCACAATGTAGTCGGCGCCGACCCGCTGGGCGTGCCGCGCCAGCTCGATCACGACGTCCATGTTCTGGTCCGAGCACGACATGATGGTGCCGGCGCGTCCCTCGCAGGCCGCGACCGCGATCTCGAAAGTACGCTTGCGCTCCTCGATCGACATCGAGAAGAACTCGCCCTGCTTGCCGGCGATGAACAAGCCGTCGATGCCGAGTTCCTGCGTCCAATGGGCGACGTTGCGGCGAAAGCCGCCCTCGTCGATCGACAGATCGGACTTGAAGGGCATCAAGGCGGCGGCCCAGATTCCCGTCAGGTGCCCTCGAGCGTATGATTTCGCATCTTTCCTCGAGTATTTCACGATACGGCCCTTTCGCGGCGAGGGTTTCCCGACTTCAGCGCGCGCCAGATCTTTTCGCTGGTCAGCGGCATGTCGAGATGGCTGATGCCGTAAGGTGACAGCGCATCGACCACCGCGTTCACCACCGCGGCGGGAACGCCGATGCAGCCGGCCTCGCCGACGCCCTTGGCGCCGAGCGCATTGGCGGGCGAGACGGTCTCGATCTTGTCGATGATGACGGGCGGCACATCGGTACCGCGCGGCACCGCGTAATCCATCAGCGACCCCGTCACCAATTGACCGTCGGGGTCGTAGACCATCTGTTCCATCAGCGCTTCGCCGATCCCCTGCGCCATGCCGCCGACCAGTTGGCCGTGCACCAGCATCGGATTGACGACCACGCCGGCATCATCCACCCAGGCCAGCTTTTCGATCTTCACCTCGCCGGTGTCGGCTTCGACCGATACGCCGGCGATGCAGCAGCCGCTGCTCCAGGCCTCGCCCGCCGCGTGATAGGTCTCGGTCGTCACCAGCGCGCGGCCGTCGACAACGCTGATGCTGTCGGCGAACGCCTGTTGCGCCAGCATCGGCCAGCTCACACAAAGCGTGCCGGCGGCATCTGCAAAGCCGCCGCCGACCGGATCGAGCGAATCAGCCGGGACATCTGCCACGGTAGCTGCCACCAGCCTCGCCCGCTCGAGGAACCGGGCCGCAGCGAGCTTCAGCGCGCTGCCGCCGATCGCGGTGCTGCGGCTGGCGAGCGCGCCGATGCCGGCCGGCGTTTCACCGGTATCGCCGTGGATCACGACAATCTGCTCGGCGGCGACCCGCAGGACGTCGCAGACGATCTGCGCATAAGCGGTCTCGCGGCCCTGCCCCTGGCTGCTTGAGCCGGTGGCGGCGATGATCTTGCCGTCGGAGGCGAGACTGACGCGGCCGCTCTCCCATCCCGACCCGCAGGGCTCGACATACACCGCGATGCCGACACCCACGATCTCACGCCTGCGGCGGCGCCGGTCGCGGTCACGGCACAGGCGTGGGTAATCGGCGAGTTCGCAGGCCCGGGCGACCAGTGCCGGATAATCGCCGCTGTCGAAGGTTTCGCCGGTCGGCGTCGCATAGGGAAAGCTTTCCGGCGGGATCAGGTTGCGAAGCCGAATCGCCGCCGGATCGAGCCCGGTGGCTGCCGCCGCCCGATCCATCAGACGCTCCATCAGCATGCAGGCCTCCGGCCGGCCGGCGCCGCGGTAGATGCCGACCGCGGCGGTGCTGGTCAGCCTTCCCGCCAGATCGATATTCACGGCGTCGATGCGGTAGGGGCCGGGCAGGATGCGGCCGGCATTGCGGCCGGGCACCGCGGCACTGAACGGCAGCCAATGACCCAGCGGAAATTCAAGCTGCGCCCGCAGGCCGAGCGCGCGTCCGTCGGCGGCCACCGCGAGTTCGCCGCTGGTGCAGGCGCCCCGCCCCTGGGTCGCCGCCTGGAAATCCTCGCCGCGCGCAGCACACCACTTCACGGGCCGACGCAGTGCCCGCGCCGCCCACGCCACCATGACATCCTCGGGATAGATCGAGGCCTTTCCGCCGAACGCGCCGCCAACGTCCGGCGCGATCACCCGGATGCTGGCTTCCGGCAAATCGAGCATGTTGGCGAGATCGCTGCGGGCGCGGTGCGGCGTCTGGATCGGAAGCCAGATCGTCAGCGTGCCTTCGGCATCACTCCAATCCGCCAAGGCCGCCCGCGGCTCAAGCGACATCGGCGCCAGCCGGGAATGCTCGATCCTGATCGAGACCACATGCGCCGCCTCGGCAAAGGCCTGGTCGAGCCGGCCGGAAGCCCATCGATCGGCAATCACATGGGTATCCGGGCCACCGCCAAGCGGGGGAAGCGGCTCGACATTCACCTCGATGCGCTCGCAGGCGTCTCTGGCAGCAAGCGGGGTTCGCGCCACCACCGCGGCGATCGGCTGTCCGACGGCACCGACCGAGCCTTCCGCGAGCACCGTGAACGGCGGCGGCCTGATCTCGGTGACAAGCGGATTGACGCCGGCCGGCGCTGCGATGGCGAGATCGCGATGGGTGAACACCGCGACGACATCGGGACCGGCGCGGGCGGCCTCGACATCGATGGCGGTGATCACACCGCGCGGCTGGGCGCTGCGCAAAAATTCCAGATGCAGACAATCGGTCGGCGTCATGTCGTCGACATAGCGGCCGGCACCACGTAGTAGCCGGTCATCCTCTCGCCGTCGGAGCGGATGGCCGATCCCCACGGCGGCCGGCACGGTCGGCCGGTGCTGGGGCTCTGTCTCGACATTCAATACCTTACCTTCCCCCGGCCGGTCGCAAAGAAGGCGCGATTAGCACTGCGGCGCACCCTTAATGCAATGACGAGGATTCGTATTTATTGATCGGTCTTATCGATCGGTTCTATTGATCGGTTCTATCGATCGGTCTGGTTGTGAAGCTGGATAATCATCACGCTCCGCCAACGCGAGGGCGTAGCCCGGATGACGCGCAGCGTAATCCGGGAATCGCGACACGTGAGACCGCCCCGGATTGCGCTGCGCTCCATCCGGGCTACCCAGCTACGGCGTCTCCTCGTCAGATCAGGCGCGCTGTTCCATCATGTCCGAGCCATTTGTGTAGCTGATCTTGAAATCCTCGATCTTTCGACCGGCCTTGACGGCCGCAACCAGCCAGCGCGGCTGCCTGCCGCGGCCCGACCACGTCTCGGATGGCACAAAGGGATTACGATATTTCGGAAGCACCTTTGGGTATTTGCGGCGCGTTCTGAAGCGCTGCAGCCCGCTTGCTCCCTTGAGAGGGCCCTTGCGATTGAGAACGGACACGCCCTTCTCAAGCTCACACATTCCCGAAATAATCCTCACGGCCAGGATCCTGCTGGTGCGCTCGTGAAGCGACCAGAGATCACTTACCGACATTGAAACCAATTCGCCTTCACCGACCGCCATGGTGCCACCTTGAGCTAGGTTTCGATCATCTTCGATCATCACGGAATGAATAATCGCCGTGGTATTATTTACATATTGCTGGAAAAAATCCGAGGCAAGCGACGCTTCGTGGGACAATTACGACACGACGCGGGTCACAGCGCCTGCGGCGCAAATGTGTCACATGTCTCGACACTAGTTTTATCCCGCGTTTCAAACTCGCTGAACGCAATTCACAAGCATCGCTCGGCTGCTTTTTGAACGCAAAGTGTGGGACACTAATGCCAGTGAATGAAGCAGGCCTCGAACCGCGACAGCGCGACAGCACCTCTTTTCCCACCGCATTTGATTCGCGACTGATCCGCGACACCTGTAGCCCGGATGAAGCGGAAGCGAAATCCGGGAATCGCGATGCGGATGAGGCTCCCCGGATTGCGCTGCGCTCCATCCGGGCTACGAGCGACGAACTCTCACCATCATTGCGAGGCACGACCCAAAAAAAAATCGTCGCGACATACGTATGAGGTATGTCGCGACGAGTGGGGGTGCTCGTGAAGGCAGGATCGTATTCAGGCATCACGAGTAGCTGCAGGCCAACGCCCACATCAAAGTTCGAAAACCCGGTGCTGTATAGTCTTTTCGCGTAGCCGGCGGGCGAAACGTGTAGAACGACACAGACCTCCATTCGCACTGACGGAGGTGCTGCCACGTGCTACCCATTCGCCAATTTGTACTACGAGAAATAAATTGCGCGATCGTCTGATTCTGGAACGTTATTCGTCGGATCGAACGTTCGGCGGGACCTTGTTTCATGCTGAGGGAAACCGATGGCGTTTTGGCGTATCAAATCATATTCCTGCTCAATCGCAGGGAGCACTGCGAGCTTGTCCGGGCCACCTCACCCGAAATGGCGCGCAGGGAGGTTGAAAAGAAAAATAAGAAAGCCATCGTGACGGCCATTCTACCCGCCAGCCGACAATTGAGATGGCGAGCCGTGGGCGCCAGACAACGAAAATGAAGCCACGCACCGTTGCTGCGGCGTGCGGATACAGCCAGTCGGCATAGCCCATTTCCATCGCTACGCGTGCCGCCGGCCAGACCGAGCACGATCCCGATGCCGGGACCTGCCGCTTTCCGTAAATGTTGCGTTGATTAACCCGCGCTCGTTCGTGCGTCGCAGCCAATTCGGCGAGACCCGTGCAGGGGCCGAAAGCGTTGAAGGCGCGATCGGGCCAATCGGTTGTTCGCCAATCAAAGGAGTGAAGCAATGCCCTTCGAGACCAAAGCCATCCCCCTTCGTCCGACCATCGTGAGGACGCATGATGGCGCGGCCCGTAGCGCGGCGATGACGGCGGCAAACACCGGGAGCCGGGGTCCGGAGGATTTTCTTGGGCGCTGAAGACGCCGACTGCGGATGCAGTTTACCGCCGATGTTTCGAGCTCCGGGAGCCGACGAGACCGCGAAGCCCGGCAATGTCTGGCCGGATTATCTGGAGGCCCTTGAACTGATCAATGGTGCGGGTCAGGCGATGACCGCCCTGGAGGATCATTCTCAGAAGATTCAAGCCAAGGCGTTCGAGCTTTCGCAGAAGGCGAGAGCGGATCGGCTGGCGGCCAGCCAGCAGATCGCCTCCCTGCAACAGCAGCTCGCGGCCAGCGAGACCCGCGTTGCCGAGCTGGACAGCCTGCTCGCGGAAGCGGAGCTCCGCGCGCAGACCGCGCAGGAATGGTTGCGGCGCTTTCTGGAGACCATCAACGGGGCCTTTTCGACGCACCGCGCCGACCCGCGCCAGGCCGGCAAAAACAACCCCGGCACGGCAGCCTAGCTGCGTCATCGGCGATCGATGGTCGAGCCGAACCGTCATGCCCGGGCTCGTCCAGGCTCGTCCCGGCATCCACGTCTTGCCTCCCGCAACCACAAAGCTCTCAGCCGTCATTGCGACGTGTAGCACACGCTTGTCCGGGAGGCGTTGACGTTCATGCCGTCATACGTTGTTAGCTTTCGTGTTACACGATAGGCGCAGCCGTGACTGTCTCGATTTACCGGCTATTAACCATAACATTGCGATCAATTCCGTCACACCACACCGATGGAAGGAGAGACGGATGTCGCTGAATACAAGACAGCAGGCGCAGCGGAATGTCATCGGGGCGCGGGATCGTTTCAGCCAAGCCAGGCGCCTCCGGCGTCGACCTGGTCGTGCATTACGCTGACGCCTTGCGGGACGACGAAGGATCCAACGTCGCGCGCGAGCGCTTCGACGGACAGGCGTTTCGCGCGGCATCGACACCGGGTTCGGGCGGCTATCTGGACACGCTGGAGCTGGTCAACAACGCGGCGCGCGCGATGGCAACCATGGAGGACCATTCGCAACGGATTCAGGCGAAGGCCCTCGAACTGACCCAGCGCGCCCGGGCCGATCGCCTCGAAGCCAATCAGTACATTTCCTTCCTGGAAGAGCAATTGGCCGCATGTGAAACGCGGTCGCTGGAACTCGCCCAGCGGCTCGACGAGGCGGAGACCCGCGCCCGAACCTCGCAGGAATGGCTGGGTCGCTTCCAGCAAACCATCGGCGCGGTATTTGCGGCATCAAAGGCCCAGCCGCTTGCGGAGACGCTGGGCTCCAGATCCGTCCAGCGCACAGGCTGACGGCCTGAACCGTAATCGTAGGGTGGGCCAAAGCGAACTCCAATCGCGCGTCGCCACTGTTCGTCGATCGGATAAAGGACAAACTGACAAATTATTCGAACTAAAAGTGTCGCACCATGACGCGAACTCACTACGCCTGCGGTTGACGCCGTGACCACGCGTGGCTACGATTCAGTTCTACCTTAGGATGTCGCGCGCAGAAAGTGATTTGAAGCGCGACTCGACTGGTGTGGGCGCCATGAAAAAAAGCAAATCTGTGAAGTTTCGGGTCGACATTGACACTTACGCCGCTTTGGTCCGGCATTCTCAGCACACGGGAGCAAACCTGTCGCAGGTTTTGCGGGGGTTTATCCTGCGCGAGCTTGAGGAGCAGAGAGAAATTCCGGATCGGCGACAGCCGCCGTGCTCGAGGCGCGGTCGAACTCCGATCTCGATGCCCAGGAGCGGAGCGCTTGCGCCAAGGTGCTTGCGACCGTCTTGTTGGGTCAGGGTGTACCAGCTTCTTCACAGAGTCGGGGCTGGAAGCCTTGGGCCCGAAGGCGGCGTGAGATCACCAGACTCCTTGAGACGCTGTTTCAGGAACTGGCACCGGCTCCAGAGGCTCACGTCCAGGTTCCGGTCCAGGTCCAAGTTCCGCTCCAAGTTCAGGTCCAATAGCACCGGTCAGTGCCATCGATGACCACGACAAGGCCTGGATTCGCCCGGCGGCCGAATTGGTGGCGGTCGACGGTTGAGCGGTTGGCGGTTCCACGGCTGATCATTCGCTGGAATCAAATTTCATGGCTGCACCTGATGTTGCGGGGTCCTTTGCTGCAACGAGGATCGTTCCGCGCGCGTGAGCAGGCATTGGACAGGTCGGTGCGGCTGCGATGGACCACATTTAGTGAATGCACGTCATGGTGAGATTGCCTCCGCGTGACTAATGTCGCGCCGTTGGATGGCCTTCCTTGCGAGCTGACCAGGTAGCGCAAATAACGGCAAGCGGCGCCCGCGAAGCGCGCTGCAGCCGCCCGGAGAGGTACGCCCTGGAGGAGGTACATAGCGGTGAAAAAAACCCAGATCCTGCGGATTAGGGTCGACGTCGGCACGCACGCCGCGCTCACCCGATACTGTGAGACGCATGGGCAAACTCTTTCCTCGACGCTGCGCCGCTTCCTCAGCCGCGGCGTCCGGAAAGGCGACGATCAAGCCATCGGCTTCGAACATGTGAAGGCATGGAAGAATGGCGAGACCCGCCGGTTTTGCGCCGACACGATCGCTTCGCTGTTGATCACGCAGGCGCTGCCGCCATCCGAATTCGGCATGGCGACAGGAGACCGGGGCCGAAAAAATGGCGGGCAAGCGCGAGCATGTCGCGCAATTGGTTGACGAGCTGTTCCGGATCCTCAGCGAGTCCGATCACTGGCTGGCGGCGGTTCCCGCCAACGACGACGACAGCCATCCCGCGCTGGCAGATGCGGACGAGCCGATGTCTGGGCGATCCGCCGGAATGAGCCAGGTTCAGTAGACGATCACCGACCGAATCGATTTGCCTTCGTGCATCAGGTCGAATCCCCGGTTGATTTCTTCCAGCCCGAGAACATGGGTGATCAGCGGATCAATTTCGATCTTGCCGGTCATGTACCAGTCGACGATCTTCGGCACGTCCCTGCGACCCCGCACGCCCCCGAACGCGGTACCCTTCCAGGCCCGGCCGGTATTGATGAGTTCGAACGGCTGGGCGGCGATTTCCCTGCCGGGTTCGGCCGCGCCGATTGCCACCAGCACGCCCCAGCCGCGATGGCAGGATTCCAGGGCCTGGTGCATCACGTTGGCATGCCCGGTGCAGTCGAAGCTGAAATCGGCGCCACCATTGGTGAGGGTGTTGAGGCGCGCGACGATGTCGCCGCCGATCCGTCTTGGGTTGACAAAATAAGTCATGCCAAAACGGCGGCCCCGTTCTTCCTTGGTGTCGTTGATATCGACGCCGATGATCTGGTCGGCGCCGGCCATTCGGGCGCCCTGGATCACATTGAGACCAACGCCTCCGAGGCCGAACACAACCACCTTGGCGCCTGGCGTCACCCTCGCGGTGTTGAGGACCGCACCGATGCCGGTGGTGACGCCGCAGCCGATGTAGCAGACCTTGTCGAACGGCGCGTCCTCGCGGATCCTGGCGACCGCGATTTCCGGCACTACGATGAAGTTCGAGAATGTCGAGCACCCCATGAAGTGATAAATCGGCTGGCCGCGATAGCTGAAACGGGACGTGCCATCCGGCATCACGCCCTGGCCCTGCGTCGCGGCGATCGCGGTGCAAAGGTTGGTCCGGCCGCTGAGGCAGCTATGGCAGCGCCGGCATTCCGGGGTGTGCAGCGGTATCACATGATCGCCGGCTTTCACCGAGCCCACGCCGGGACCGACCTCACGCACGATGCCGGCACCTTCATGACCGAGAACCGACGGAAACACCCCCCGGCTGTCGAAGCCATAGAGCATATAGGCATCGGTGCGGCAGATGCCGCAGGCCATGATCTCGACCAGCACTTCGCCCTGCTTCGGCCCCTCAAGGTCGAGTTCGACCACCTCGAGACGCGACTTGGCCAGAAACGCGACGGCAGCACGCGTTTTCATTTCGTCGCCTCCTTCGAAGCAATCATGGCCGGAGCTGTTCCGGAGGGATCGAGCTTGAATTCCTAGCGAGACAGCAGGCTCGAACAGGCCTGCACGAGTTCGACCTGATTGCGCACCCGAAGCTTGGCACGTGCGCTCCTTAGCTGATTGTCGATGGTATTGGTCGACTTGGCCAATGCGCTCGCAATCTCCTTGTAGGTGAATCCGCAAATCGCCAGCCGGATAACCGCGATCTCCGCCGACGTCAGCGCCGACAGCTTTGGAAACAGCGTGGTCTTGTAGGAATCGAGAATGGGCGCCAGAAAGCACATCACGAACTGATCGAGGTAAGCGGCATCCGACGGCTTCCATTGTCGTTGCGTGAGCGTGTCATCGATGCAGACGAGACCGAAGATGCGGCGTTCGGTCTCCATCCGCCGCGCCAGCTTGGCTTTCGTTCCAACCGAAGCCCACATCTTTTCGATGCCGGGGACGTTTTGAGCATCGAGGCGTACCGTCGTGGGCGATCGCCAGACCCGCTGGACCGAATCGATATAGTTCGGCACCGGCTGGTCGGTCAGCGGAACGGCAACGCCCGCCGCGGTCTCGACGGCGCTTGAAACGTATTGCGGCATGGCGGGATCGCCATATCCGAGATTGGCGCGGGTCGCATCGAATTTTTCCAGCAGGAATTGCAGCGCGATCCGATGCACGGCGTCCTGGGACTCGAAACAGAGCAGCATGTGGGCCGCGCAGTCGAGCATGCTCGGCGGTGCCAGCTTGCGTTGCTTGTCGAGAAGCTCCGCCTGAAGATTTCGTACCGTGGCTGAAATACTGTTGACGTTTATCGCGTTCATCGCCTTGATCACATCCCGCTGGCCAGAACCGGCTCGCCCACGCCGGTTCGAATTTTTCTCTTCTTCGGATAGTGCTGGTGCAACAACTGGACGATCGCTGCTGCGGTTCTGGGCCGACTGAACAGATAGCCCTGCATTTCGGTACACCCGGAAGCCTTCACAATTCTGCGCTGCAGGTCGGTCTCGACGCCTTCGGCCGTTGTCGTCATCCGGAAACTGCTGGCGAGGTTGGCGACGGTACGGACGATCGCCCCCAACTCCGGCGTCTCCGAAAGGCCGCGGACGAAAGATTGATCGATCTTGATCTTGTCGAACGGAAACCGCCGCAGGTAGCTCAGTGAGGAGAAGCCGGTGCCGAAGTCGTCCATCGCGATCCGGATCCCGAGCTTGCGCAGCCGGTGCAGCGTATTGAGCGTGGTCTCGTTGTTGCGCATCAGAATCGCTTCGGTGATCTCGATCTCCAGCCGGTGTGGAGCGAGCCCGGTGCTGTGCAAGGCATCGAGAACCGCATCGAGCAGGCCGTCGGTGTGGAGCTGCGCGGGAGAGACGTTCACCGCGACCCTGATGTCGTCGGGCCAGTCTGCGGCGGCAGCGCAGGCGGTGCGCATCACCCATTCGCCGATCCCGGCAATCAGTCCGATCTCCTCCGCCATCGGAATGAATTCGGCCGGCGGAATAAGCCCGCGGCTGGGATGGTTCCAGCGCAGCAACGCCTCGCATCCGCAGATCGTATCGGTCTCGAGGTTGAGGATCGGCTGATAGTGCAGTTCGAACTGGTTGCTGTTCGAGCGCCATCCGCAGATCGAGTTCGAGGCCCCGCCGCCGTTTCATGCGATCGTCCATCGCCTTTTCGAAGAACTTGTAGCTGCCCCGGCCGCCGGCCTTCGCACCATACAAGGCAATCTCGGCGTTCCTGAGCAGGCGATCGGCATCAAGACCTTCGTCGGGCGAAAGGGCGATGCCGATGCTGGTGTCGATGACGAAATGATGACCGCCGAATTCGTAGGCAACAGCGACCGCTTGCTGGATACGCACCGCCAGCGCGGCCGTCTCCGACGGATCGTTTATTCTGATCTGCACGATGCCGAATTCATCGCCGCCCAAACGGGCGACCGTTCCGGTATCGCCGACGCATTGTTGCAGCCGCGACGCCACCGCCTTCAGAAGATCGTCGCCGACGGGATGGCCGAGCGTGTCGTTGATGGTTTTGAAATGGTCGAGATCAAGCACCAGCACGGCAAGCCGCCCGCCCCTCCGGATCCATCCCAGCGCCTGCTCAAGGCTTTGACGAAACTGGGTCCGGTTCGGCAGGTCGGTCAAGGGATCATGTCGGGCGAGGTGGGCGATGCGGGCCTCGGCCTGCCGGCTCTCGCTGATATCGTCATGCGTGACGACCCAGCCGCCTCCCGGAACCGGTCGTTCGATCACGTTCATGGTGCGGCCATCGGCCGTATTGAGGCAGATGTTCGTCACCGCTCCGCTGCTGATCCGCTTCAAGATGCTTGCGCACAGACCCTCGGGGTCCCCCGAAAACGAACCCCGCTCGGCGCCGTGCCGGATTACCTCGGTCAAGGTACTGCCGGCTTTGACGACCTCGGGAGAGAGGCCGTACATCTCGATGTAGCGTTGATTGCAAACGACGACCCGCGCCGACTCGTCGAACATCAGCAGTCCCTGGCGCATGTTGTCGAGAGCCAGGTTCAGATCCTTGACGCGTTCATCCAGATTGCTTCTGACGTGTTGCATGTGATCCAATCGTGGAATGACGAGACGCTCGTCGATCGCAAGCCAATTGCTTACACCTGAACAGAACAGCCGCCGGTTTGACGAAGCGCCTGTACCACACAAAAAATAGCAAACGAGCAGCTTTGCGCGACTGAATTCTTGCTATCGTGATATTCAGGATGGGAATGGCAGAGAAGGCCGCTGATGGCGGCTGAAAGCATCCCGGCCTCTTCGCTGGACGCTCAATGCTCTCGCATTTCCTAGCAACCCGCCTCACCCTGAGACATCTTCGGACCGTCATCGCCGTCGGCGAGGCCAGAAGCCTGGTGGGCGCCGCCAGAACTCTGAACCTGACGCAACCGAGCATCACCAAGACTCTCAAGGAAGCCGAGCAGGTGCTCGGCGTCAAGCTGTTCGAGCGCGCCAATCGCGGCGTCGTCGCGACGCCATTTGGTCACGCGCTGCTGCGACATGCAAAGCTGATCCTGGTACAGCTCGGACATGCGGCGAGCGAGCTTACGGATCTCAAGGACGGCACCGGGGGACGGGTCGTGGTGGGCACGTTTCTGACGGCATCGGCCCGCCTGCTGCCAAATGCCATCGCCCTGCTGCACCAGCAGCGGCCGAACCTGACCGTGGCCATTGTCGAGGGAACCAATGACCTGCTGCTCCCGGCGCTGAAGGTGGGAGAGATTGACCTGGTAGTGGGCCGGCTGCCCGAACACCGGCAGGGCAAGGGCTTGATGCAGGAGTTGCTGATCCGGGATGAAGCCTGCATCGTTGTTCGTACCGGTCACCCGCTCTCGAAGCAGCCCACGCTGACACTGCAAGAGCTCGCCGGCTATCCCTGGATTCTGCCGCGCGAGGAGACCACGCTGCGAGGCCAGGTCGACCGGGCCTTCTATGATCTCGGCCTCGAGCCGCCGGCGCATGCCATCGAGTCGCTGTCCCTGCTGACCAATCGTCGGCTTCTGCTCGACGCCGACTACATTTCGGTCTGGCCGCGTCAGGTCACCTTCGACGATTATGAACGCGGGCGCATCGTGATCCTGCCGCTGCGGCTGCCAACCACGGCTGGAACGATCGGCATCATCACCCGTGCCGGAGCGGAACTCTCGCCCTCCGCCGAAGCGCTGATCCAGACCATCCGTAACGTCGCGGGTGAACTCCTGCAGAAATCGCCACCGCCGACCGATTGAACCCGGCGCGCTCCTCAGAGTCCGATTTGAAATGGAGCGGCTGGCTGCGAAGATCGCCATGCCCGGCCTGTCCCGGGCATCCACGTCTTCAATACAACCAGCCTTCCGCCACGCTACGCCAACGCTCTACAGGAATCCAAGTTAGCCCATGGCCCGGCACGGTCGGGTCAGCCTTCTCAACCACGCTGGCCGGCCGTGTCCTTGCTGACCCTACAACCCATCCGCGTAATTAAATTCGGGCCCAGCGTCGAGCCTTGGGTCGTTTCCAGGCGAGCCCCGACGCTTCGAAAACCGCAGCCTTGAACTCGTTCGGCGTGAGTCGCGCCTCAGGGCCTCAAGCCGCGCTTTCGTCAGTCTGGCGCGCAGGTCCGGGGATTGGTGCGGGTGCTTCGATAGGAATTCCATGGTCGTCGAAACGAAAACGTCCCATGCCTCGGTTGGCATCGGTATCCATGAAGACCTCCGTGCAGTGATTCGAGGTAATCATACCACGGGCCAACATCGGCTCGCTCTCGCCTGCCGACAATGAAATAAAATCCCGCGCCCACCATCCTGCCGCCGCGCCGGTTCCATCCTTTCAGACATTTAACTTGATCCCGCACCGCGTCGGCCCTGGTGACCCCACCAGACGCGGCCGAACCTAACCCCCTTCACCCGGTTCGGCCGCGACTTGGTTCCGGCTCGCGGCGCCTGAACCGTGGCCGCCGCTTGGTGCGCGGTCGGGCTCGTTCGAATGCGACCGGTCGCGCTTTCCAATTGAGCGCGGCCACCTTTGCCGCAGGATTTGAAAGCCGAGTCCGCATAGGAAATTGTTAGGCGGCGACCGATTCTGAAACGTCCGCCCGAGCAACGCGATCACGGCCGCGATCTTTGGCTGCGTAGAGGGCTTGGTCGGCGAAACGCATGATCTGAGACAGGTCGGTTATTTTCTGTGATACTGTGAGGCCAATACTTATCGTCACATAGGCTGATATTTCGTCGTTTGAGATCTCTGTGGTCGCGCAAGCTAGACGCAATGCGTTGGCGTGCTTCATTGCCTGCTCCACAGTTACGTCGACCATCAAGACAGCGAACTCCTCACCCCCGTGCCGCGCTGCCAGGACACCGTTTTGCTCAGCAAACGCTTTAAATACCCCGGCAATCTCGACGATCACCTTGTCACCGAATTCGTGGCCGAATTGGTCATTGATCGCTTTGAAACGATCGATGTCACACATGAAGGCGACAGCATTCGCCTTTGCTAATCTCGCCGTCGCTAAGATCGACATCGCCGTTTCGTCAAAGGCCCGTCTATTTAGCAGGCCGGTAAGCTGGTCGGTACGGGAAATGCGCAGCAACTCGGCACGCGCCAGATTTAACTCCTGCATCACAAGGGCAGAGCGATACGTCAAACTACCGGCAAGCAGCGCGGCAATAACAACACCAGTAATCATTCCTGATGTCATGACCAAGCCAACCCGCACGGTTGCATTGGGGTTGGTACCAAACTCGGTCACTATCATGAGCAGCGTCAAGAAAAACGTCAGGGACACAGCCACGCCGACTCTCGCCACGGTATGGCGTATGGCTTGTCGCCTTGTCGTTATTTCGATCATTTGGCTCGTCGCGCGCGCTTGCTTCCGAAAGTTCAGGGTAGCGGCGGCAAGATCGCAACTATTTAAGATTACCAAATTGTTCGGGGATGGACTTAACGGCAGCATAACGTCGTCGGAAAATTCTTACCGATCCGGTCACAAGACCAACCGTCATGAAACGGCGTTCGCTGGATGTCGTCGGGGACTTAGGACTCTGATCCCGGGGCGCGTCCGCTGATCGGACCGGCAACAAGCCGCGGTGGTTCCGTTTCGCGGTTCTCGAATTTGGAGGCTGCGCCAATCGTAACGAAATTCACTTGGAATTTTCGATTGCCCAAACCGGGCTCCGCCAATGGTTAAGGCGTTTTTTCAATACAGACATCGAGGTAACGAATTCTCGTGTGGAACCTGTTAGAGCTTGAGGCATTGCCCTGTATCACCGCTCTAATTTCCGAGTGCATTGGTGACAGAGAGCGTCGTGCTCTCCTGGTCTTGGGCGAGCAATACATGCCAAAATCTCTCATTGCTGATCACGGGTTTGTCAAAAATGAGCGGCCGCCATGTCCGACATGCCACGGACCAATGATGTTTGCAGGTTTGGTCCCGGGACAGGACGGTGTCGCCATACCGACCTTTGAGTGCACTTTATGCAGTTGCGCTGAGAAAGCCGCATAGAAGAATTGAAGGTAAGCAGGCTGCCTCTTTCGCTACCGTCGCAAGCGCGGGCTGCCATACGGGAACAAGCCGACCTTAAGGCCGGTTTCTTTTGGGTTATCAATTTTTGGAATCTGAGCAATTTTGACCAGTATCGCAGTCCGCGAAGGCTGCATACTTGCTGATCACCGCTCCGTCCTCGGCTGTTTTCGGTGACTGAGAGCTCGAAAACGCTCCCGCCCGATGCAGGGAAGCATTGTGACCTCATCTCAGCAATTGCTGGACGCCATCGAGCGCCCTTTCTGTCCCCGCTGCCAGGCGCGGATGCTTCTAGAGCGCATTTCATCAGGCCCAATCGGTTTTGAACAACGGTTGTTCGAATGCCCGAAATGCGATCATGTCGAAATAGATGTCATTGCATCCGACCCCTTCAACTCAAGGGCCGAAGGATGGCTTGCCGGGGAACTCAGAGCGCCGACCTGATGAAGGAATAGCAGATGCTCGACACACAGAACCAGGGTCCGCAATGCACTGCTTGCGGCTCTCCGATGAAGCTCACGGCGATAGAACCGAGCCATGCGGGCCATGACGTGCGAACGTTTACCTGCCCAAGATGCAGAAGGGTTCAGCGGCACGTCATCGAAAGCACCGTGACAGAGGCCTGGTTAGAGCCAAAGAGCCACGACAACTCCGTCACTCATAAAATTGCCGCTGGGCGCCAGGTACCGAAGCCCGCAAGATAAGGCCGCCCGTTGGGTTACCCAATGTGTTTCTGCATAGAACTTTCTGAATGTGCGGGCGCGGTGAGATGGCTTTTGCAAAAGCGGATTGAGCGCCGTAACACAGGTCAAGAGGAGCGCTGCTATGCGTATTCGGACATATCGGGACGAAAGCCGCTCCAGACAATTCGACTTGGTCGCCGCCGGTGCGCACCCAAGGTCTATTGATCTGGTCTGGGCAACAACTTTGAGCATGTTGGTGGTGGGTTTCGCCTGCGCCCTCACAGCCCCCTTCTCATCGACGGTGGCCAGCTTGAGCCAGTGGGTCCGCTCGGGATAGCGGTTCGCAGAAATGATGATCAGATACCCCGCAGGCAGCCGTTGGCGATATTTGGTTCTCGCTGCCATCGCGCTCCCGGTTTTCGGTGGTTTGTACTTCGCGTTGATAAGCTCTTTCTTGTTTGCATGAAACGACCACCGCGGTGAATTGCCAGGGTTCTGACGTCAGAAGATTTTGGATCAAAAGCAATCCGGATGCTTTCGTCGAAATCGCGCGGCTCCTGACCGAGGACGGCCACGTCGTTGCATGTCTCTGTCTATGAACGCTGGAAGCTCGATCCGCCGTCGCGGCCTTCAACGACGGCTCCGGCGGCGCCGCGACCGAGTTGGTCACCTGGACAACGGCCATTCTCTAGCCCGTTGCCACGACCAAAATGGAGACCTTGATGGCTGATCCCCTGTCGTCTGATATGCTTCGGAGAATGCACGCATACTGGCGCGCGGCGAATTACCTCTCGGTCGGCCAGATTTATCTGCAAGACAACCCGCTGCTGGAAACGCCGCTCAAGCTCGAACACATCAAGCCGCGGTTGCTCGGTCACTGGGGAACTACGACCGGTCTGAATTTCCTGTATGTGCACCTCAATCGTCTGATCAAGACCTATCGACGGCATAACCATGACAATATCCATGTGCGCGGCTTCAGGGACGAAGGCACCACCACGACACCCTTCGACATGGTCGTGCTGAACAACCTCGACCGTTATCAACTCGCCCTCGACGCATTCCAAGATATGGTGACCAAGTGGAGAAGGCGAAGGAACGTTACTGGACGTCCATGGAGCGTCACAAGCTCTACATCGGCGAGCATGGCGACGACATGCCGGAAGTTCGAGACTGGCGTTGGGCGGAGCGACCGCTTTCGACGCCGGTGAAGCCGTGACCGGCACGCAGTCGGAGTTGATCACCCTTGCCCTGAACAGCGGCTCGTCCTCGCTGAAATTCGGACTGTATCGTGTCAGCCCTTCAAGAACCGAGACCCTGCTTTCAGGCATGGCAGAGTCCATTGGCGAGACCCGCGGCAATTTTTGCGTGCTGGATTCGCAGGGAAGGACGGCGATGAGCGATGCCGCGTCTATTCCTGGCCAACGAGACGCGATTATTCGTATCGGAAAGCTTTTCGAAGGCTCCAGAACGCCCGCACCGGCCGCCATCGGGCATCGCATCGTGCACGGCGGACCGAAGCTCCGCCAGCATTGCCTGATCGACGAGTTGGTGATGCAGCAGCTTGAGTCCGCGACCGCCTTTGCGCCACTGCATACACCGGCCGCGCTGTCGGTCATCCGGTTCGCGCGAGAGCATTTTTCCGGGCTGCCGCAAGCGGCGTGCTTCGACACGACATTTCATGCCGGAATGCCCGATGTCGCGCGCGTGCTTCCTATCCCGCAGAAATTGCGATCGGAAGGTATCTACCGCTACGGGTTTCATGGTCTTTCCTGCGAATCGATCCTGCACCAACTTGGTACCGCTGTCCCGGAGCGTCTTATCATTGCTCATCTGGGGAACGGCGCCAGCATCACTGCGGTCAGGAACGGCCAGTCGATCGACACCAGCATGGGACTGACGCCCAGCGGCGGGGTAATCATGGGCACCCGCAGTGGCGATCTCGATCCCGGCGTTCTGGTCTATCTGTTGCGCGAGAAGAAGTTTGACGCCGCCATTCTGGAGGATCTGATCGATCACCGATCGGGCCTTACGGGAATTTCCGGTATTGGAGGCGACATGCGGGACCTGCATGACGCCGCCTCGTCCAATCCGGGTGCGCGATTGGCCATCGATATGTTCTGCTACTCGGTGCGCAAACAGATCGCCGCGATGATCGCCGCTCTCGGCGGCGTTGATCTCATTGTCTTTACCGGCGGCATTGGAGAAAACGATGGTGAAGTGCGCGCTTCGATCTGCGCGGGTCTATCCTGGGCCGGAATCAACCCCGGCGCTGTTCAGGAGCCTGCAGCGTCGCGTACCCCGGTGAAGGTTCTCGCCTCGCAGGAAGACGAACAGATCGCTCGCCACACATGGGCGCTGTCGCTGGCTCGCTAATGGCTTTCGAGCACCAGCGTGACGTCGCACAGACCGCTATCATCGGCATCCGTCTTGACTTCGAATCCCAGTTCCCGACACATCTTCAACATGACGGCATTTTCACGCAAGATCTGACCGCACATCTGTTTCAGGCCTTCGGATTTAGCATATCCGATGATCAGTTGCATCAAGGCCCAGCCGAGGCCCCTGCCCTTAAGGCTGGATCTTACCAGAATGGCATATTCGCCGGTCTCGCGGTTCGGATCGCAATAAAGCCAAACGGCGCCGAGCACCTCATTACTTGCTGCATCGAAGGCAATGAATGCCATGGCGCGCGCATCGTCGATTTGTGTCAGCTTGGCGATGAATGAATGCGAGAATTCCTTTGTCGAGTTAAAGAAGCGAAGCCGCAGGTCTTCCTTGCTGACATGTACCAGAAGGTCGTGGATGAATGGCTCGTCGTCCGGCTTGATAGGCCGAACAAATATCCGCCAGCCGTTCTCCAGAACCAGATGGCGCTGCCATTGTGACGAATAGGAACGCATGGCAAGGGCCTGTCAGGTAGCCAGCCTGGCGTTGACGTTACGCCGGGTCCGGATGCATGACCAGTGTTTCGACTGTCGGTCGGGAGCAAGCACGAAACAGCGGGAGCATTCAGTCCGCCCTCAGCAACACCTCGTCTTCCTGAGAGTTAAGGTACATTCCCGACGTCGGTTCGACCCAGCAAAGATGGTCGTGCACTTTCTTGACGCCAGCGACATTTTCCGCCGCCACAATCGCCGCCTGCCGGGATTGCTCGTTGGTAATCACTCCGCTGAGATGAACGTTACCGTTACGCACGATGACGCCGAGTCCGAAGGGTGCCCAGTCCGCTTTTTCGATGGATGTGATGATATGGTTGCGAATGTGGTCGTCGTCGGCGGTCGGATCCGGGACCTCGCGCGCAAGTTCCGCAACGGCCTGGAGAAGATTGGAGCGCGTCACGATCCCGACGAGCTGGTCGCCGCGCACGACCGGAAGGCGCTTGACGTGGTGGTGTTCCATCAATTGCACGATGTCTGAGAGCGCCGCATCCTCCGTCACGGTAAAGGGATCGAGCGTCATGATCTCGCCGACCTTTCGGCCCTGCTCGCGCACAAAGTCGGATGCAGCCTTGCCCGGACCGAGCAGAACCTTCAACCAGCGACCGCGCTTTCGTTGAGTTCCCGATCTCCGCGCGGCGGATGAAATCACCTTGCGAGACGATACCGACCAACTTGCCCGTCTCGTCGATCACCGGAAGTCCGCTAACATGTTTCTCGAGCATGATGTTGGCGGCTTCAACAATCGAGGTGGCGGTACCAACCGTAATCACCTTTCTCGTCATAATCTGATGGGTTCGCATTGATGATCCTTCTTGGTAGCCCAGGGGCAACCGCCCTCGGCCTTCTCCCGAGTACAGTTCGAGTAGCGGGCGTCGCTTTTGTTCGTCGCTTGACCGCCTAGAGAGCCAGGGTTCGGATTACTTGAGTGAATCCCCTCCCGACCTTGAGGATCCGGCTCATGTGGCTCCGCCACTCTGACCTCCTCGATGGCATAGCCGCTGATCAATTCTGCTCACTCCCGACAATTTGACGGCAGGGAATACGGTGTCCCGACATCGAATCCGCCTGGCGCCGGACTGTGTGCCTTGCTCCGATATGACAACGACCTTGACCCGCCCTTTTTGAATATAGAAAACAGTCTCTGCTGGATCGCCCTGAGCGAAGACTATTTGATCTTTGCGGTATTCAAGTATCGTCTTTCCCTCGCCTACCTTGGCAAGAAATACCTTGGGATCGAATGCAGCCTGATTTGCCTTGTTTGCCATGTCTGGTTTGGTCCGCGGTGGGACGCCCCCATAAACCAATCAGGCCGCGGACGTCCAAAATAAGTGCCATTACAAATAAGTGCTATTACAAAAGAGGCTTTGCGCGAACCTCTGGGCAGGGAGGCTCTGGGCAGAGAGGCAGCCCCTCAAGGGGAGCAGAACTAATTGGTACACTTCGCGGCTGCCGGCGCAACCGCTTTCCCGCGCTCCGGCAACGATTCGAGGCTGCCGCAGCAGGAAATCGTCATCTGAGCAATTTTGACCACTGTGCAATATTGACCACATTTATTTTCGTCGCCCGCATAGAGTGGTTTGGCACGCCCAACGGTATTCGACTGCGGTGGCCTCTGACGCTCGGTTAGGTCTGCCGGCAGCGTGAGGGCGATCCATTGGACGCATTCGAATTGTTCTCCATGGGGAGGCTGACGTTGACGATCGGCCGTTTCATGCTTTGCGTTTCAGTCGCATGGATCTTCGCGCAGGGAAATATCGCTGGAGCGCAGGATGCCGAGCGCGCCCCTGACACCATGGCGGCCCGCGTGTTGGCCTGCGCCTCCTGCCACGGGGATAGGGGTCAAGGCACCAACGACGACTATTTCCCAAGACTTGCGGGCAAGCCAGCCGGCTATCTCTACAACCAGCTACTCGCGTTCCGAGAGGGGCGCCGGAAATATCCGCCGATGAACTACCTTCTGGAATTTTTGCCCGACGCCTATCTCAAGGCGATGGCGGACTATTTCGCGTCGGAGCAGCCGCCCTTCCCTCCGCCGGCTACGCCCGTTGTCAGCGGCGCAGTCCTGGCGCGCGGAGAAATGCTGGCGACGAAGGGCGATCCCACCCATGAAATTCCGGCCTGCGCCAACTGCCACGGACCGTCTTTTACGGGCATGGAGCCGGCGATCCCAGGCCTGCTCGGCCTCCGCGCTACCTACATCAGTGCACAGCTTGGCGCATGGCGCTACGGCACGCGCACCGCGGCCGCTCCGGACTGCATGCAGATCGTGGCGGGACATCTGACCGAGGACGACGTCAAGGCGTTGGCCGCATGGCTCTCATCTCACCCGGCGTCCCCAAACCCGATGCCGGTACCGCGGGGGTCGCTACCGATGCCGTTGTCGTGCGGCAGCGAACCGAACTGAAGGGCAATCATGTTAAGCCCGCATTTCTCGAAAGCCGCGCTTTGGATCGCAATCGGGCCACTGGCTGCGGTCGCGCTGTTGGCGTTTCCCACGTCGGCACAGAGCCAGACCGCGACCGGCGACAAAGCGTCGATCATCGCGCGCGGAGAATACCTTGCCCAAGCCGGCGACTGCGTCGCCTGCCACACCGCGCCGGGCGGCAAGCCATTCGCGGGCGGCCGCGCGATGCCGACACCCTTCGGCACGCTCTATACTTCAAACGTCACGCCCGACGGTGACACCGGCATCGGCAAATGGACCGCGGACCAGTTTTATTCAATGCTACACACCGGGCGTTTCCCGGATGGAGGGCTGCTGTATCCCGCGATGCCGTTCGGCTCCTACACCAAGATCACCCGGGCCGACAGCGACGCGATCTTCGCATTCATGCAATCCGTGCCGCCTGTGAAGCTGCAGAACAGGCCGAATGATCTGAGATTTCCCTATAACAACCGTTCGCTGATTATTGGCTGGCGGACACTGTTCTTCACCGAAGGTGGGTACAAGCCAGATTCGACAAAGTCCGAGCAATGGAACCGGGGCGCCTACCTGGTGCAGGGTCTCGGTCACTGCGCGATGTGTCACTCCGCGATCAACGCGCTCGGCGGCAGTTCGGAATCGGCGGCTTTCGAAGGCGGCCTGATTCCGATGCAGAACTGGTATGCACCGTCGCTGACTTCGAGCAAGGAGGGCGGTCTCGGCGACTGGAGCATCGAGGACATCTCCGACCTGCTGCGGACAGGGATCTCGAAACGCGGAGCCGTCTATGGCCCGATGGCTGACGTCACCTACAACAGCCTGCAATACATGACGGAAGCAGACACCCGCGCCATGGCCGTCTACCTCAAGAGCCTCGCCGAGCATTCGCTGCCGGACGCGCCACGCCCCACCACATCGGCCGAGGAAAGCAGCCTGCTGGTGCGGCTCGGGCAGACGATCTACGCCGACAAGTGCGCGAGCTGTCACGGCGCCAAGGGCCTCGGGAAGCCTCCGCACTATCCGCCGCTCGCCGGCAACCAATCGATTGAAATGTCTTCGTCCGTCAATCCGATCCGCATGGTCCTCAATGGCGGCTATCCGCCGGGGACGGCCGGCAATCCGATGCCTCACGGGATGCCACCATTCGCCCAATCGCTCTCTGACGACGAAGTCGCGGCTGTCGTTACCTACATCCGGGTTTCCTGGGGCAATCACGGCGCCGCGGTTTCCGCAGGCGAGGCCAACGTGTTGCGCTCGGCGCCGCTGCAGTGAGGACGCCATGATTGTATCGCACGAACCGCCATCGTCGCCGGAAGCGGACAACGCCAGGATCGACGAGATCGTGCGGTCCGGCCCGCGTGGCGCGGTGGTGGTCGCGGGCATCGCCACCGCGATCGTCATCGCGCTGTGGTTTGCCTTTTATTTCCTGGTGTTCCTGCCGCGGGGAGCGGTGCAATGACGCCGACGCCGGAACACAATGAGGGAGCGGCGGTCGCGGCCCGCATTGAGCGACGATGGACCGTGATGTCGGCCGGGATCGTGGGGCTCCTGGTTGGCATGGCAATCTTCGCCGGTATCCACAAGGCGACGATGCCGCAGGCCTGGGTGGAGACGGCGAACCCACAGACCCTGCACATCTCGGGAGAGTTCGTCGAGAGCAATCTCGGCAGCGCGGTCGAAGCCGACGGTTCGGTGACGGTCCGCGCGATTGGCCAGCAGTTCTCGTTTACGCCGCAATGCATCCTGGTGCCGACCGGCACACCCATCAGCTTCAGGGCCACCAGCGCCGATGTCGTCCACGGCTTCCTGATCGACCACACCAACATCAATTCGATGCTGGTGCCCGGCTACATATCGGTACTGCCGGCAAAATTTGACGTGCCGGGCGAGCATCCAATGCCATGTCAGGAGTTCTGCGGCGTCGGCCATGAAGGCATGTGGGCCAAGGTAAAGGTGATCGACAAGGCAACATTCTTCAAGATGGCCGCCGACAAGCGGAGGTTGACCTGTGTTGAATAGCAAGCGGCTCGTGCTCGCGCATTTCTGGTTGGCCTTCGTGGTTTTCGGCCTCGCGCTGCTGCTCGGCGAATGGCAGATGTTCGTCCGCAGCCCGCTTAACCCGTGGATCCCCAATTCCGAACTTTATTATCGCTCGGTCACCGCACACGGATCGGCGATGGGGTATGTGTTTCCAACGCTGATTGCGATGGGCTTTGGTTACGCCATTACCGAGTTCGCGCTGAAGAAGCCGCTGATCGGCCGACGTTGGGCCTGGACGGGCCTCGCGCTTGTTGCGGTCGGCGCAGTTACCGCCATGATTCCGGTATCGCTCGGCCTCGCCTCGATCCTTTACACTTTCTACCCGCCGATGATTGGCAACCCGTTCTATTACATCGGTGTCGTGCTCGTCGTCGTCGGCTCCTGGATCTGGGTCGTGCTGATGTCCATCAACATGGCGGCATGGAAGCGCGACAATCCCGGCAAGCCCGTTCCGCTTGCGATGTTCGCCAACGTCGCCGGCGCGCTTCTATGGGGTTGGACCGCCGTCGGCGCCGCGATCGAAGTGCTTTTCCTGATCCTGCCGGTCGCGCTCGGCCTCAAGACCACGATCGATGCCGGACTGTCGCGGGTATTGTTCTCCTGGACGCTCCACGCCATCGTCTATTTCTGGCTGATGCCGACCTATATCGCTTATTACACCATCTTTCCGCGGGCAATCGGCGGGCGTCTGTATAGCGACGCCATGGCCCGCATCGCCTTCATCCTGTTCGTCGTCGTCGCCATGCCGATCGGTGTGCATCATCTGTTCGCCGATCCGCAAGTAGGCGCCGGCTTCAAGTTCATCCAATCGGCCTTTACGGCGCTGGTGGCGTTGCCGACGCTGGTCACGATCTTCACGATCTGCGCGTCTGCCGAGCTTGCCGGTCGGTTGCGTGGTGGCAAGGGTCCATTCGGCTGGGTCGCCGCCCTCCCCTGGGACAACCCGATGATGCTGGCGGTCACGTTCTCATTCGTGATGCTCGGGTTCGGTGGCGCCGGTGGCCTCATCAACATGAGCTACCAACTCGACGCCAGCATCCACAATACGCAGTGGATCACCGGGCACTTCCACCTGATCTTCGCCGGCGCCATCGTCATCATGTATTTTGGCATCGCCTACGACCTTTGGCCGCATTTGACCGGGCGGACGCTAAATAGCGTTCGCCTGATGAAGGCGCAGTTGTGGCTATGGTTCGTTGGCATGATCGTGACCACCTTCCCCTGGCACTATGTCGGCATTCTCGGCATGCCGCGGCGCATGGCCTCCTACGACTATGCCAACCCCGCCATCGCACCGGAAGCGTTGTCGGTCTCGATCTCGGTATTCGGCGGACTACTGCTGGTGATCTCCGCCGGCTTGTTCTTTACCGTATTGTTTCGCGGCCATCGAGCCCCGCAAATGGACCCAGGCGAGTACCGCTTCAGCGTTGCGGTCCATGAACCGGTGCGCGTGCCGGTCGCGCTTAACGGCTTTGCGCTTTGGCTGACGCTGATGGTCGCGTTGACCGTCGTCAACTACGGCTATCCGATCGTCCAACTCCTGGCGCTTAAAGGCAACGCGGTTCCCGCCGTCTTTGTCGGAGTGGCACGATGAGCGCAGAGCGCCTTTTCACTTTCAGAAATCCATGGTTCGCAGCCGGCGTCGGCATCACCAGTGCGATTGTCGTACTGTCATTGATCGTGGGTTTCGTGCTGCTGCCCTATGC